>CAWFSI010000001.1:0-603432 GCA_963818545.1 uncultured Solirubrobacterales bacterium
CACAAAGGCCTCCGAGAGAGCGATCAGAGGCCCGTCCTCGGGGTCCGGCACCGGCGGGCGGCCTTCCTGGGGGAGCGCCTCGGATGCGCGTTCGCCGCCGCGATGGATGGCGTCGAGCAGTTCGGACCCACGCCGGCGCAGGCTCCCTGGGTTGACACCGCGGATCTGCTCGAGCTGCTTGGTCGAGGTCGGCTTGCGCTTGGCGATCTCCACGAGCGGGGCGTCGCCGAGGACACTCTGAACCGGCCGGTCGGCGTGGCGGCGGTGCGCTCGCGCCACTGCCACGAGCGCGCGCGCGATCGTGTGCGCGGTGGGGCTCAAGACGCGAATCCGAGGTAGGCGCGCGAAGACCGTGTCGAGGTCGCGCTCGTCGCTTGACTGCTCGAGGAAGCGGCACTCCTCGCGTGCCCAGTCCAGCCGGCCGTACGCGGTCAGCCGGCGCTGTAGCTCAGCCGCGAGCTCGAGCAGGTGGACGACGTCCTCGCGTGCGTAGGCGAGCTGCTCCGCTGAGAGCGGGCGCGCGTCCCAGCGCGTGAAGCTCGCGCTCTTGGCGACGCGCAGGCCGAGCATCTCGGCGAGCAGCGTCTCATACGAGGATTGCGCACCGAGCCCGGCGAAGCCGGCCGCGATCTGCGTGTCGAACACGTTGGGGACGTCGGTGGCGAAGCGCCGGCGCAGGAGCGCGACGTCCTGGCGCCCGGCGTGCACGACGACCTCGATCGCGGGGTCGGCGAGAATCCCGCCAGCGGCGAGCCGTCGAGATCATCGGCGAGCGGGTCGAGCAGCTCGATGCGCTCGGTCTCGGCGCCGGCGGGCCGTCGGGTATCGCAAGCTGGATCAGGCACAGCAGGGTGCGGTAGCGGCCCTCGCCCATGAACTCCGTATCCAGCGCGAACCGCCCCGCGGCGCGGGCGCGGCCTGCGCAGCGCCGGAGCCGTGTTCGCCGTGTTGCTCACGCCGTCGCTCCGGGAGCAGGTACAGGGTCTTGTCCTGGCTGAGACCCGCCCGGCGGGAAACGTCGGTGCCGTGAGCGCGGACCCACCCGGCGGGCGCCGAGCAGGCGGGGTTCGTCGTCGAGGCGTGGTTGGGGCAATAGCTCTTGAAGAAGGCGTAGCGCACGTCGCCTGCGGCGATCAGCCGCCTGCAGCTTCGGGACGGTCGTGAACACACGCCCTTCGTACGTCGTGAGCATGAGCACGGGGCGCGCGTCCTGGACGATCAGCGAGCCGATGCCGGTCGCGGACTCGGCGGCGGGCTCGTAGTGCGCGCCGCCCTGGTGGGCGCGCAGGTAGGAGCTCAGCGCGCGTTGCTCTTCGCCTGGCAGCGCGCCGACATAGCCGGCGTCGGTGACATGGTTTTCGATCGCGGTGACGTCGGCGCCGACCGGGATCGCAGCGATCGCGAGCAGCGTCAGCGCGAGCATCCCCGTTCGCGAGCAGCGCCGAGGAGCGCGTCGACGGGTTCACGGGAATGCGCGCCAGCAGCGCGAAGGCGAGTGCGCCAAGCGCCGCCAGCAGCGCGACCCACCAGGTTCCGGGCCGCCCGTACAGCAGGCGCTCGGCGTAGACGATCAGTACCACCAGCGCACCGCGAGCGCCGCCAGGCGCGCCCGAACGCGGAGGCGGCCCACGCCACGCCGATGCCGAGCATCGCGGCCACGGCCGGCATGAAGCCCTCGACATAGCGGGGATGCAGCCGCGCCATCTGGCTGAACAGCACGATCCCGGAGAGCAGCCACACCGCCAGCCCTGCCGCGACCGCGCGCCGCATCCGTAGGGTCCGCGGCGTCTGGGTCGGCCTCTGCCTCCTCCGCCGAGGGTCGCCCTGGGCGGCGGGCAGGTTTTTCGCGGGACCCCACAGCAGGGCCGGCATCCCGAGCAGCAGCGCGAGCAGCACCTCGAGGCCCAGGCGCTCGCCGGACAGCGGGCCGACCCGCGCGAGCAGGCGCGTGGGGGAGGGCGGGACGATCGGGATGTGGTCGCGCTCGGATTGGGTCGCCATCGGGTAGTGGTGGCCGGGTTGGTAGACGGTCTGCGGTTCGAGCGACTTGCCCTCCAGCCGGTCGGTGCCGTTGAACACGAATGCAGCGTTCCAGGCGCTGCCGTTCGTCGAGCCGATCGCGTAGGGACGGTCGTGGGCAGGGACCAGCAGCGTCGCTGTAAGCCAGGAGAGGGCGACGACGACATACACCGCCCCGGCGGCCGCAGCTGCAGCAGGCGCCGCTTGCGTGTCGAGTCCGGGCAGCCCGAGGTAGGCGAGCACCGCGAGAGCCGGCAGCGCGATGAGCGACTCGAGCAGCTTCACGTCGAAAGCGATCCCGAGCGCCGCTGCCGCCGCCAACAGCCAGGCGCTCGAGCCGCTCTCGTTCGCGCGCACGATCAGATGCAGCGCGAGCACGATCAGCGCCATCATCACCCCGTCCATCGTGTCGCTGCGCGAGGTGATCACCTCGATCGGCAACACCGCCTGCGCGATCGCTGCGGCGAGGCCCGCGCGGGTGCTCCACATCCGCCGCACGGCTAGGAACAGCAGCGGCACCGCGGCCGTGCCGGCGAGCGCCTCGGGCAGCTTCAGCGTCGTGGCGGAGAAGCCGAAGAGCTTGACGCTCGCGACCTGCAGCCACAGGTCGACGGGCGGCTTGTCGATCGAGACGCTGCCGCCGGGCTCGAACGCGCCGAAGAAGAAGTTGTGCCAGGAGAGCCCCATGCTCCTGACGGCCGCGTCGTAGAACGGGTCGGGCGGCACCTGGCCGATGTGGATCAGGCGCAACGCCGCGGCCCCGGCGGTAATCAGCGCCAGCGCGATCCAGGTGAGCCATCCGGCAGGCCTTTTCATCGGAGGAACGCTAACCTCGCCCGCCATGGCTGACGAGCAAGACGACAACGAGGTGGAGGTGGCGGCCCATGGGCCGCGGGAGTGTATGCCCTGTCGGGGCACCGGCAAGCTGATCTCTGGCCTCGGTGGCGAGCAGAACACGGTCATCTGCCCCTGGTGCGGCGGCGAGGGCTTGCGCCAGAGCGACGTCGACGCCCAGGCCAAGTGGCTCGACGGAGCCTCCGACGCGACGGGTGGTTTGTAGGCCTGCAGGCTTGCGTGCTGGAGTGCCTGACGGTCTGCTGCGTACTGCCTGTGTTCAGTGGGCTAAATGGTCATCCGTCCAGGTCTTATGCAGCTATTCAGTTTCTCTTTAGGTTGGCCGATGCAGGGTCTGACAAAGCCAGTGTCAAGGCCAAGGCAAGCGCTCCCATAAGGGTGTGTAGCAAAGCCGGCGGCTCTCGCAAGAGGGACGTATCGCCAATTGAGGCGGGGAACCAGGGGCTGGCGCCAAATCGGATCCTAGGAGGATTCAAATGTTGCATTCACTACGCCAGCGGACCAGCGATGAGGGTGGTTTTACCCTGATCGAACTTCTGGTCGTGATCCTGATCATCGGCATCCTCGCCGCGATCGCGATCCCTGCGCTGCTCAGCCAGAAGAGCAAGGCCTATGACTCATCGGCGAAGACGGTCGCTCAGACCGCTCAGACGGCGATGGAGACGTATGCCACCGAAAACAACGGCGAATACACCGGTGGGACAGCGGCGAAGCTGAACTCAATCGAGCCTTCGCTGAACACCACGAAAACCAACGAAGCCAAGTTGGAAGAAACCGTGATCACGGGTACCAACGAATATAAGGTCACGGCGGTTGCCGCCAACACCGGCGATAAATACTCAGTTCTCCGGAAAGCAAACGGCGAAGTGGAACACCTGTGTGTAAGCACCGCTACGGTGCTTGGTTGCCCAGGCCACACAGCCTCCAGCAGCAGCTGGTAGCACTCAGTCTCGAGCTAGTTAGTCTCTAGACGAGATCAAAGCAGTCACAGAGAGGCGGCCTTCGGGTCGCCTCTCTTGCGTTCCGGCTCAAGCGTCGCTCCGAGACGGTCGATCAGACCTCATGGAGGCAATCACCTTCGCCGGAGTCTTCGGCGCGATCTTCGGCTCGTTCCTGAACGTCGTCATCCACCGTCTGCCCCGGCACGAGTCGGTCGTCTCCCCGGCCTCGCACTGCCCCGGCTGCGACATGCCGGTGCGGCCCTACGACAACATCCCGATCCTCTCCTGGCTGTTGCTGCGCGGCCACTGTCGCAGCTGCGGCGAGCCGATCTCGCCGCGCTACCCGCTCGTCGAGGGTGGCACCGCGGCGCTGTGCGTCGGCGCGGTGCTCGCGCACGACTCCGTGTCCAGCATCGCCTTGAGCGTCGCGCTGATCCTGATCGTCGTGCCCGCCGCGGCGATCGACCTCGAACACCGGATCATCCCCAACAAGATCACCGCGCTCGGCGCCGTGCTCGCGCTCGTGCTCGGCACCGCGCTCGATCCGTCCGGTGAGCCCACACGCCTGATCGCGGGCGCCGCCGCCGGCGGCTTCCTGCTCCTGGCCGCGCTCGCCTACCCGGGCGGCATGGGGATGGGCGATGTCAAGCTCGCGGGTGTGATGGGCCTGTTCCTGGGGAGCGCCGTCGCGCCGGCGATCCTGATCGCGCTGCTCTCGGGCGTGACCGTCGGCGCCGTCGTTGTCGCGCGCAAGGGCACGGCCGAGGGCCGCAAGACCGCGATCCCCTTTGGTCCCTTCCTCGCTTTCGGCGCGCTGGTAGCCGTGTTCGTCGGCCAGGACATCGTGCAGTTGTACGTCAACAACTTTCTCCACTAAAGCGCCGTCGCCTTCGCGCCGATACCCCCCGTGCGGGCGAACCGGCCCGCTCTTTCTTGAAGCGCCCAACTTCCTTCGGGCATCCAAATCAGATGCAAGCTCCCTCCTTCAACTTCAACATCAAGCTCGGCCGCCGGGGTGGCGCGGACGTCGTCGGCCTGGACATTCAGCCCGGCCACGTCGCCGCCGTGCAGGTGCACGTGAACGGCTCGATCGTCGTCAAGCACGCTGTCGGAGCGCCGCTGCCGGCCGACATCGTGCGCGAGGGCGAGGTACTCGACGAGGGCGTGCTCGCGGAGACGCTGCGTGAGCTGTTCAAGGACGGTAGCTTCGACCGGCGCGTGCGCCTCGGTGTTGCCAACCAGCGCACGGTGCTGCGCACGCTCGACCTGCCGCCGGTAGACGACCGCAAGGAGATCGAGGCGGCCGTGCGCTTCCAGGCCCAGGACCAGGTGCCGATGCCGCTCTCAAACGCGGTGCTCGACTTTCACGCGCTGGGCATCGTCGAGACGCCCGAGGGCCCGCGTCAGCGCGTCGTGCTCGTGGCGGCCCAGCGCGACATGATCCAGCGCCTGCTCGCCGCGGTGCGCGACGCCGGCCTGCGCCCAGAGGGCATCGATCTGTCCGCTTTCGCGCTGATCCGCTCGCTTTATCGGCCGGACCCCGAGCACGCGGGCCGCGTGCTGTACCTGAACGTCGACGGGTTGACGAACATGGCGATTGCCGAGGGGACTCTCTGCCGCTTCACTCGCGTCGTCGGCGGTGGCATCGAGGCGATGGCGAGCCAGCTCGCCGAGCGTCGCTCGATCCCGCTCGTCGAAGCCCGCTCGCTGATCGCCGCGGTGGACCTGACCGTGCAACCCATGTCCGAGCCGGTGGCTCAGACGGCGGTGGCGGAAGCTGAAGCCGAGCTGGAGCTAGATCTGGAGCCGCACGACGCGGTCGATCCCGAGGCGCCGACCGCGATCGTCGACGAGATCGCGCCCGCGGATGCGGTCGCGAGCGTCGAGGATCAGGACGCGCACGAGCGGGACATGAGCTACGCCGAGATGGCGAACGTCGGACAGCCGGCGGCCGAGGCCCCCGAGCCCGATGTCGTGCCAGCGGTCGATGCTGCACCTGTGCCTGCGCCTGCACCTGCACCTGCGCCTGTACGCTCCTCCCAGGCGCCCGAGGCCGACGTACGTACGGTGCTCGAGAACGGCATCCGCGAAATCGCCGGCGAGGTGCGCAACTCGCTCGACTTCCACCGCTCCCAGGAGGGCGGCGGCGAGGTCGCGCGCGTCGTGCTGAGCGGCGCCGCGCTCGATCTGCCCGGCTTCGCCGAGGCGTTGCAGGAGCAGCTCGGCATCGAGGTCGAGAGCGAGTCCGTGCACCTGGACGGACAGGATCTCGGCGGGATCTCCGCCCACCGCCTCGCGATCGCCGCTGGCCTGGCCGTCGAGGAGGCGCCCCGATGAGGGCCTTCAACCTGATCCCCGCCGACGAGCGCAGCGGCGCCAGCATCGGCGCCGGCAAGTCCGGTGGCAGCGCGTTCGTCGTGCTCGGCCTGCTCGGCCTGCTGGCGATCTTCGCACTGCTCTACGGCCAGGCGAGCCGCCAGATCTCCAGCCAGACGGCCAAGATTGCGACGCTCAACACCCAGGCGCAGGCCGCCCAGGCACAGGCTGCCAGGCTGGCGCCCTACGTCAGCTTCAAGACCTTGCACGAACAGCGGGTGCAGGCGGTGGATCAGCTCGTCGACTCGCGTTTCGATTGGGCCCATGCCTTCCACGAACTCGGCCGCGTGCTGCCCCTGGAGGTCGCGTTGACCTCGCTGTCGGGCACGATCGGGTCGGGCAGCGGCTCGACTTCGGCCGGCGCCGACACGGCCGCGGGCGCGAGCAAAGCCGCCTCCGCCGCAACCGGTGCAACGACGGCGGCCACGGGCAGCTCGAGCGCCGCGACGGCGTCAAGCGCCGCGACGGCGTCAAGCACGAGCGTCGCCTCGGCGACCCCGCCCGGCAGCGTCCCGACCTTCACGCTCAGCGGCTGCGCCACGAGCCAGGCAGTGGTAGCGCTGACGCTAGAGCGCCTGCGCCTGATCGACGGGGTCAGCGAAGTCACGCTGCAGAGCTCGACCAAGGCGGCCGGGGGCGGCAGCAGCGGCGCCTGCAAGGGACCCGTGTTCGCGATGCAGATTACCTTCGACCCGCTACCGAGCGCTTCCGCGGCCGACGCCTCTCCCACGACTTCCACGAGCGCGCTGACGCCTGCCACCGGTGAGCCCACGACTACAGGAGGCGCCCGATGACCGGTCGCGATCGTATCGTCATCGTCGTGCTCGCGGCGCTGGCCGTGGTGGCGGCGGCCTGGTTGCTGGTGCTCGCCCCCGAGCGTGAAAAGGCGTCCAAGGTGGGCGCCGAAGTAAGCACCGCGCAGACCCAGCTCGCCACCGCCGAAAGCGAAGTGAACGCTGCCCGCAGCGCGGAGGCGGGCTACCCGGCGGAGTACACCTCGCTCGTCAGCCTCGGTAAAGCCGTGCCGACCGGCCAGGAAGTACCCTCGCTGATCCTCCAGCTGGAACAGGCGTCCAACCGCAAGCAGGTCGAATTCTCCTCGATCAGCTCCGGCGGGGGCTCCAGCTCGAGCGCGGCGCCGGCCGTGGCCGCCGCCGGCTTCACCCAGATGCCGTTCACGTTCGTGTTCAGTGGCAGTTTCTTCGACCTCTACAAACTCTTTCAGCAAGTGAACCGTTTTACCCTGCGCACCAGCTCCGGAAGCGTGCAGGTCAGTGGTCGCCTGCTCACGATTCAGGGAGTCCAGCTGGCACCGGAGGCGGCGTCCTCCTCTGGCTCTGGAACGTCCAGCAGCCGGCTGACGGGGACGATCACCGCCACTGCGTACGTGCTCCCCGCGAGCCAGGTCACCGCGACCGCGACCGCGACATCGCCGACCGGCGCGCAGAGCACCTCGGGTTCGGCTTCGTCGAGCCCTGCCACCCCCGCCGTGATCGGAGCAGCACGATGAACGCCGTCAGCGATTTCTTCTCCTCACTGAAGGAGGACCTGTTTGGCAAGCGCCTGCTGCCGTTCCTGGTCGTGCTCGGCGTCGTGCTCGTGGCTGCCTTGGCCTACGCCGTGCTCGGTGGCGGCTCCTCGTCCTCGCCGACCCCGGTGACCGCGTCTGTGCCCACCGGCGCCTCCGCCGCAGTTGGAGACGTGGCCGTCACGCAAGCGCCGGCGAACCCCAACGAGCCGATCTCCGAGACCACCAACGGCGTCTCCAAGCAGCATCACGGCATCGCACACGATCCGTTCACGCCGCTGCAGGTAGCCAAGCAAGCATCGTCCCCGAGCACCGCATCCTCCTCCTCGAGCCCGTCCACCACGACTTCGGCGGGATCGACGCCCTCTGCCCCAGCTCCGGCGGCACAACCCCCACGACGCCTAAGGAAACGACGCCCGCGAAGCCGAAGGTTTACGTCCATTACCACGTGACCGCGCAGCTCGGCGTCGTGCCCGCGGTGGCCGAAGGCGCCCCGGCGCCTGCGGCTGTGCTGAAGACCTACAAAGACATGGCGCTCGACGAACCGCTCCCCGGCGAGGCCAATCCGCAGCTGGTGTTCCTCGGCGTGGTGCTGCGCACCGGCAAGGAAGCGCTGTTCGGGCTCACGGGCGCGGCGATCTTGCGCGGGAGCGGCACCTGCCAGCCGAGCGCCACACAGTGTCAGGCAATCGACCTGCAGGTCGGCCAGAGCGAGACGTTGGAAGTGCTCGAAGCCGACGGCAGCACCGTCACCTACGAACTGAAGCTCACGAGTATCAGCAAGACGACGAGCACCGCCTCGACGGCGCGCGTCCGCGACGCGTTCCGCGCGCAGGCGAAGGCCGCGCGCGAACTGGCGCACCGGGCGCCGAAGCTGTCCGAGCTGCGCTACTCGCCCTGGGGCGGCGGTTTCGTGTTCGCTGCTCACCCGGCGTTCGCCGCGCGCGCTCACGTGGCGCGGCAGTACCACCGCTGAGCGTCGAGATCCAAACTCGCGCGAGCATGGTCGCGAGATGGGTGTGGGCCTGCAGAGACAGGTCCCGATTCCCCAGCAAATAAGCTAGAGCGCAGATGGCGCTCCGCTTGATAACCGCCGGCGAGTCGCACGGCCCGGGCCTGACCTGCATCGTCGAGGGTCTGCCGGCGGGCCTTACGCTGCGCCCGGAGGATCTCAACGCCGACATGGCGCGCCGCCAGCTCGGCCATGGCCGCGGTGGGCGCATGAAGATCGAGCGCGACGCGGCCGAGGTCACGGCCGGCGTGCGTCACGGGCGCACGCTCGGTGGCCCGATTGCCCTGCACGTGGCAAACCGTGACTACGCCAACTGGGAGGAGCGCATGAGCCCCTGGCCGGTGGAGGCTGATGTGGCGGAGGTCCACCTGCCTCGGCCCGGTCATGCAGACCTGGTTGGCACTCAGAAGTACAAGCAGTCAGACGTGCGCAACATCCTCGAGCGCGCCTCCGCCCGCGAGACCGCCGCGCGCGTGGCCGGGGGGGCGCTGTGCAAGGCGTTTCTGCGCGCGCTCGGCGTCGAGGTCTACTCGCACGTGATTCAGATCGCCTCGGTCTACGCGCCGGTTTGGGAGCGCCAGCTCGCGCCGGCGGACTTCGCTGAGCTCGACAGCTCACCCGTGCGCTGCCTGGACGCGGAGGCCTCGAAGGCGATGGTCCGTGAGATCGACACTTTGCGCAAGGCGAACGAGTCGCTCGGCGGCGTCTTCGAGGTGCAGGCCTTTGGGCTGATTCCCGGACTCGGCTCGCACATCTCCTGGGAGGAGCGCTTGGATGGCCGTCTGGCGATGGCGATCTGCTCGATCCAGGCGATCAAGGGCGCCGCGATCGGCGACGGCTTCGCCGTCGCGGGCGTGCCGGGCTCCCAAGCGCACGACGAGATCTTCTACTCGGACGAGCGCGGCTATTACCGCGAGACCAACCGCTCCGGCGGGCTGGAGGGGGGGATGACGACCGGCGAGCCGCTGATCGTGCGTGGCGCGATGAAGCCACTGCCGACGCTCACCAAGCCGCTGCGCTCCGTCGACACCGCGACCCACGAGCCCGCGCAGGCGCTGCGTGAGCGCACGGACTCCTGCACGGTCCCGGCTGCGGGAGTCGTCGGTGAGGCGATGGTCGCGCTTGTGCTGGCCGATGCCTATCGCGCGAAGTTCGGCGGCGACCACATCGACGATGTCCTGCAGGCCGTCCGCGCTTACGAGGAGCGGATCGGATGGCATCGTTAGCGCAGGGTCCCCGGATCGGGTGGCGCCGGTAGTGCAGGCCACGGGCGGGCTGGCATCGGCATGGTGGGCATGACGCCACAGCGGGCGATTGTCCTGATCGGCTTTATGGGAGCCGGCAAGTCGACTGCCGCCGTAGAGCTGGCCAGGGCGCTGGGGGTCACCGCGCTCGACAGCGACAAGTTGCTGGAAGAACGTCTCGGCCACCCGGTCGCCCGGGAGTTCGAGCTCAGTGGCGAGGAGGCATTCAGGGCCACCGAGGAGCAACTCGTGTGTGAGCTGCTGGCGACTGCCGGCGCTGGTTCTGTGATCGCGCTCGGCGGCGGTAGCGTCCTATCCGAGCGAGTCCGCAAAGCACTCGAGCCGCATCTCGTCGTACTGCTCGAGATCGAAGCGGAGCCGGCCTGGGAGCGCGTTGGCGGCGCCACGGGTAGGGCTCCCGGGGGCACGGCGGAGCGCCCGCTGGCGCGTGACCGGGAGGCGTTCCTGGCGCTTTACGCAGAACGCCGGCCACTGTATGACCAGCTCGCCGATGCCCACCTGCCGATGGTCGACCGAGGCACGGCATCGCGAGCGCTCGAAGCGCTGAGCGCGCTTTCGGCGGCGCCTGCCGGCACCCACTTGGTGTGGGCGCGTAGCGCCTCGGGCGACTATCCCGTGCTGATCGGCCGTGGCCTCATACGCGCCGGGGGAGCAGAGGATCTGGCACAGCTGTGGCCTCTGGATCGCGCCTCCTCACGCCCGTTCTGCGTGAGCGATGAGACCGTGGCCGCTCTTTACTCCGATCGGCTGGGTGAGATGCGGGCGACGGTGAGTATCTCGCCCGGCGAGGAACACAAGACGTTGGTGAGCGCCGAGCGCGTGTGGGCTGAGCTCGTGGCTGCCGGTATGACCCGCGCCGACCACGTGGTTGCGCTCGGCGGCGGCGTGGTCGGCGATCTGGCCGGCTTCTGCGCCGCCACCTATCAACGCGGCGTGCCGGTGGTGCAGATCCCCACGACGCTCGTCGCCCAGGTCGACTCGGCCTACGGCGGCAAGACCGGCGTCGACCTGCGCGAGGCGAAGAACTACGTCGGGGTCTACCACCAGCCCGCGGGGGTGCTCGTCGATCCCGACACGCTCGCGACCCTGCCGGCCGCTGAGCTTGCCGCGGGCTGGGTCGAGGTGCTGAAGACCGCCCTGATCGCCGGTGGGGACCTGTGGGAGCGCGTAGCTGCAGGCGATGAGGTGGAAGAGCGGATGATCCTCGCCTGCGTGCGCACGAAGCTCGAGATCGTCGCCGCGGACGAGCGCGACGGTGACCGCCGCCAAGTACTGAATCTGGGGCACACCGTCGGCCACGCGATCGAGACCGCGACCGGCTACGCCCGGTACCGCCATGGCGAGGCCGTCGGTCTGGGGCTGCTCGCCGCCCTGCGCCTCTCTGGGCAAGATGACCTGCGCGCGCAAGTGCGCGAGCTGCTGCTCGCTCGCGGGCTGCCCGTGACGCTCGTGGGGACGGATGTCGACGTCGAGCGGATCGTCGCCGCGACTGCTCGTGACAAGAAGCGTGTCGGCGCCCACGTGCCGTTCGTATTGGTGCACGCGCCGGGCGAGGTGGAGAGCGGCCGCGAGGTCTCCGATCTGGAACTGCGCGCGGCCGTCGCCGAGCTGTTCTGATGCTGCACTAGGCTCTTGCTCGGATGACGGACGCACGGGATCGCATAGAGGTGCTGCACGGGGTCAACCTCGACATGCTCGGGACGCGCGATCCACTGCACTACGGTTCGCTGACGCTTGCTGAGCTGGATGGGCAAATCGCCGCGTGGTCGACGGAGCTGGACCTACAGGTAGGCTGTTTTCAGACGAACGCCGAGTCCGAGTATGTCGAGCGCCTGCACTCATTACGAGGAGCGGCGGACGGGGTGATCCTCAATCCCGGCGCGTGGTCGCACTACGCTTACGCGATCCACGATGCGCTGGAGCTGACCGGCCTGCCGGCAGTGGAGGTGCATCTCTCCGATGTCCAGGCTCGCGAGCCGTGGCGGCGGCTATCGGTGATCGGCGATCTCTGCCTCGCGACCTTCTCCGGCCAGGGGCCCGAGGGCTACAGGCTCGCGCTCCAGCGTTTGCGCGAGGAGCTGTCCGGCTCGTGAGTGGGCCGCGTGAGGGGGTCGGTGTCGATCGGAGCACCGGCGCTCGTGAAAGTGCCGGTGCGGGCGCCGGGCGTGCGGGGCGCCTCGCGGCCGAACTGTCCGAGCGCGAGATCGAAGTGCTGCTCGTCGCCACGCCGGTCAACGTGCGCTACCTGACCGGCTTCACCGGGACCAACGGGCTGGCGTTGATCTATGCCGATCGACGAGGTTCTCGCCGGCCCAAGCACCGATTCCTCACGGACTTTCGCTACGCCACCCAGTCAGCCGCGCAGGTGCCGGATGTGTTCGGGCGCGAGATCGTCGCGGGCGACATGCTCGAGGGCCTGGTCGAGGTGCTCACCGCATCCGGGAAGGCCACGCGCAAGCGCCTGGGGTTCGACGACGCGAGCCTCACCGTCAAGCAGCACGCGCGCCTGGAAGAGCTGCTGGGGGAGGAATGGACACTCGTCCCGTGCGCGGGCATTGTCGAGGGACTGCGGGCGGTCAAGGACGCCGGCGAGATCGACTGCATTCGCGCCGCGACCCGACTGGCCGACGAGGCCTTGCGCGAAACGCTCGAAGCCGGTCTCGTCGGTCGCACCGAGCGCGACATCGCGATCGAGCTGGAGCTGCGCATGCGCCGGCTCGGGGCCGAGGGCCCGAGCTTCCCCTCGATCGTCGCCTCCGGCGCTCACGGCGCCCTCCCGCACGCCGCGCCGCGCGCACGCGAGATCCGCAAGGACGTGCTGGTCACGATCGACTGGGGCGCCCTGCACGAGGGCTACTGCTCGGACTGTACGCGCACGTACGCAACGGGAGAGCGGATCTCCTCGCGCGCGCGAGACACCTACGAGCTTGTCCTCACCGCCCAGGAACGGGCGCTCGCAGCGGTCAGGGCGGGACCGAACGGCAAAGAGCTCGACGCGGTCGCACGCGAGCTGATCGAGGGGGCTGGGGAGGGCGAGCACTTCGGTCACGGTCTCGGCCACGGCGTCGGGATCGAGGTTCACGAGGGGCCGCGCCTGTCGCGACTGGCAAGCGAGGACCCGCTGCTGGCCGGCAATGTCGTGACGGTCGAGCCCGGCGTCTACCTGCCCGGCCGCCTCGGCGTGCGGATCGAGGATCTCGTGGTGGTGACCGCGGACGGTCAGGAGGTGCTGACGCGGCTCTCCAAGGAGCTGACGGTCGTCGTATAGCGCGTTCGGGTCAGGACCGGCCGGGGCAGGCGCAGCGAGCGCCAGCCCATCAGCACGGCCGCCGGGATCGCCCAGAGGAGGTAGAAGAGGCTGGTGATGTCGCCGCCGTAGGTGAAGTTGACCGGCTCGAAGCTGAGCCAGACCAGGACCGAGGCCGCCAGCGTAAACAGCGGAGCGCGCCGGCCGCTGCAGACCTCCCAGGCGCCCAGGCTCACGAGGAACGGCAGCTGATAGTAGATTTCGTTCCAGGGATCGAGCATGCCGCGCAGCAGCATCACGAGCGCAAGCACCAGCAGGGCGTCGCTGGGCTGCAGCTGGCGCCGTCGCAGCCAGTACGCGACCCCGAGCAGGATCGAGCTCAGCACGGTCACCGGGCGGCTGTAGCGCGCCACGAGGGAGATCGGGGCACGTTCGTAGAACGTGCCCCCCAGATGACGGAGATAATCGAGGTGCAGCGTCCACCAGATCTGCTGCGGGCGAAAGAAGACGGCCGCACTGGCGAGGCCCTTGTTGGCCGCCACGAAATGGCCGGTGTTGGAGAGCGCCAGCGGGGCGAAGAGCGCCAACGCGGCGCAGCCCGAGAAAGCCGAGAGACGGATCCGCTGACCGCGCGGGGTCACGGCCAGGGCGATCGGCAGCGCGAGCAGCGCCCACTGCTTGGATGCCACCGCCAGCCCCAGCAGGATCGCGCCCGTCGTGATCCGCCCGCGGACGACGAGCAACATGCCGCCGACGCACAGCGCGGTCGTCAACAGTTCCTCCGGATGGCCGTATTTCAGCGCCCAGTCGGCGGCTGGGCTTGCCACGAGCAGGCCGATCAAAAGCCAACGGCCGAGCGCCGATCTACCATTTGAGCGCTGCAGTCGCGCCAGCGCGAGCGCCAGCACGGCGAGCGTCGTTGCGCAAAAGAGCACCTCGAGCCGGTAGGCCCCGTTCAATCCGTCGAGCGCTCCGCCGAGCGCCAATGCCGGTGCGCTCATCTCCAGCGACCCTCCGTAGATGGGCGCCTGCGCGAGGAAGCCGTGCAGATTGCCTGCGCTCAGATGTTCCACCGCCGGGCCCACTTCGTTGAAGAAGTCCCGCCAGATGATCACGCGCATCGCGAGGTAATAGAGCACTCCCAGCATCGCCACGGCCACCACTGCGTCGATATAGCCGGGCAAGGCGCTCACGGTCCTCTCCCGAGCGGCCCTCCGTGAGAGTCTCGAGTGCAACCCCGGTGCGTACAACCACACACCGAGCACCGCCGCGAGTGGCACGGTCCAGGCCAGGAAGAAAGCTGCCTGGACATCGGCCGAGACGTGTTGGGGGAGCCAGATGAAGCTGACCCACGCGAGCACGGTGCTCGCCAGCGCGAGCACCACGGGACGGCGGTGCTCGTGGAGGCTCTCCCACGCGAGCAAGGCCAGCACGAATGGGATCGGGTAGTACACGGTGTCCCAGGTATCGAGCACGCAACGCAGCAGCAGCAGCAGTGCCAGCAGCAGCAGCGCGTCGGACTGGCCGCGTCGTCCGCGGCCCCAGGCCAGCGCCGTGAGGGGTACCGACACGGCGAGGATCAGCGGATGACTGGCGGCCCCGACCCAGCTGGGCGCCGTGCGATAGCCGGGCTTGACCACATCGAACAGGCCGCGCACAACCGGGCCGTGATGGCCGAGGAACCAGAAGACCTGCCACGGTTGGAAGATCGCGCTGGGAGGCGCGGCTGCGCCGCGGGTGGAGGCGACGAACCCGCTCGAGCCGACGAGCGCGAGCGGCGCCAGCACGAGCCCTGCCACGGCTCCGGCACTCAACATGCACAGCGCCCGGCGCGAGGGCAGCGCGAGCAGCACCGGCCCCACTGCGAGTAGTGCCCACTCCTTGTTGGCGATCGCCAACCCGAGGGCCAGCCCGGCCCACAGTGGGCGCTCGCGACCGATCGGAGATTGGCCAGCGAGCAGCACCGCGGCGACGCACAGCGTGCCGCCCAGCAACTCCTCGGGGTGGCCGAGTTCGAGCGCACGCAGGGTCAGCGGGTTGGCCACGCAGACTCCCAGCGTGACCGCTCGCCAAAGCATTGGTGCTCCAGCGGCACGCATCTGGGCGACAAGCCACACCCCGAGCACGGCGGCGGCCACCAGGCAGGGCAGCGCGACCATGCGATAGACGGCGAGCTGCCCGCCGCCCCACAGCCCGGGCAAGAGGGCGAACGGCGCGCGCTCCACGAGCGAGCCGCCGTAGGCGGGCGCGAGGCGCAGGAATTCGAGCACCTGCCCGTGCGTGAGCGCGTCGAACGCCGGGCGCACCTCGGTTTCGTAGTCGCTCCAGGCAAAGCCGTACAACCCGAGCCACGCCATCGTCGCGGTCCCGGCCGCCGCCAGGAACGCGCACAGGGCGTTCTCTCGTATTCGGAGCCTCATGGTTTGGCATCGGCGCTGCTCGGGGTTTGCTTGAGCACAGCCACGCGCGCCGCCCGCTACCCTCCGAAGCCGTGATCAGCACCAACCAATTCAAGAAGGTGTCTAGAACGTATCTTGCAAAGGAGGCCGTGTGGTGTGGGTATTTGGCCGGGCCGCCAGCGCAACATGGTATCCTCAGCGGTACCGAAGTACCGAGTAATCCATTATGCGAGCACAGTCCCCGATCAAGGTTCATGAGGCCACCAAGGAGAAGGTCCGCTATGCGGCGTTGATGGCGGGCCTCAAGCAGGCTGAGCTCGTCGAGCGTGCGGTCGATGAGTACGTCGAACATCATCGCGAGCTGTTTGCGCAGCGCATGGAGCATGCGCAGAAGGCGTTGCTGGGTGGCAAGACATCCGCGCTCGCATACTCGGTGGGCGTCGGTGAGGCCGATGTCGAGCGGGTCGGCGGGGTCGCTTCCGATCAGCTCGGTGGCTCGCCGCGCAGGCCGAGGCGTGCGACCTCGAACCAGGCGAGCTCACCCGAGGGCCAGTCCGCGCGGGGCTCCCACAGTTCCGCTTCCGCGGCGTCCAGGACCAAGCCAAAGAGGACGTCTCGTAGGCGCTCCTCGACGAAGCGCCCGTCGGTCGCCTGAGTAGCGATCGCAACCCAAACCTCCTCGCCCGGCGCGGTGACATGCAGACGAGCGTCGACCAGTCCACCGAAGCAGACCGCGACATCGCGGTCTCGATGGGCGAAGGCATCGGCGAGAACGGAGGGGATCGAGTCGGCGGCATCGTCGATGATGCGCGCGTTGCGCTCGAGCTCGTCACGAAGCCGGTCATCGTCATCGGGCAGGAGTCGCCCGGCTCGATGCAGTGCGGCGAAGATCTCATAGGCGTCTTCGCCGGAGCCCTCCTCGCGTTGCGCGCCGGCACAGAGCCAGAACCGGGCGGCCTCGGCCTCCAGCCACGTTGCGCCACGCCATCGTCCGTGGCGCAGCCGGTACACGAGCGGATGCTCGATCGAGAGGATGCGCTTCTGCCCGCGTGGCGCCGCCGGCGCGAGACGCCGCGCCTCACCGAGGAGCGGGTGGTCGAGGCCGCCGAGGTCGACCTCGACGGGAGGCACCTCCACCTCGAGATCCTCACGCAGGCAGCGGAGCGTCACTCGCGTTCGTCGTTCTGGCTTGCTAGACATCGGGGGGGAGACCATACCCAGCACCCCCGACCCCTCCCGCGTGTGATCTTCCCGCTTCTTGGCAGCTATTGTGATCGAGCAGCCAGCGAGCCAAACGACGGCCGAACCACATTGAAATTTGGCTCTAGAAAGGGCTGATCGACCATCATAAGCACCAACCAATTCAAGAACGGCAACCACATCGACGTCGACGGAACTGTCTTCAAGATCCTCGACTTCCAGCACGTCAAGCCGGGAAAGGGCGGCGCGTTCGTCCGCACGAAGCTGCGCAGGGCCTCCGACGGCAACGTGATCGACAGGACGTTCAGGGCGGGGGAGAAGTTCCGTTCGGTGCGGACGGAGGCGCGGAGGATGCAGTTCCTGTACGCCGATGGGACGGACGCGCACTTCATGGACACGGAGTCCTTCGAGCAGATCGCGATCGCCGAAGGCACGCTGCAGGAGATGCTGCGCTGGACCAAGCCGAGCAGCGAGGTGGACGTGCTGTTCATCGACGACGAGCCGCCGACATCCAGCTGCCGAGCGGAGTCGACCTCGAGGTCACGCAGGCCGACCCGGGCCTGCGCGGCGACAGCGTCTCAGGGGGCGGCACGAAGCCGGCGACGCTCGAGACCGGCGCGACGCTGCAGGTCCCGCTGTTCGTCGAGGTGGGCGAGCTGATCCGCGTGGACACGCGCTCGGGCGAATACGTCTCGCGGGCGTAGGGGCGCGCTGTGCGGCGCTCGGATCAGCGCAGGGCCGCGGTGGTGGCGCTCTACCAGCACGATCTGACCGGCCGGCCGCTGCTGGAGACGCTCGGGCCGAACGCGTCGATCTTCGCCCGTGCGCTGGCCTACGCCGCGGCCGACCGCGCGGAGGAGCTCGACGAGGTGATCGACCGCCACGCGCACGGCTGGTCGGTGCAGCGGATCCAGCCGCTGGAGCGCAGCATCATGCGGGTGGCTCTGATCGAGATGCTGCACCCCGACGTCGCCCCGGGGGAGCAGCCGATTCCACCGGAGGGAGCGATCGAGGAGGCGCTGGAGAGCGCGAAGACGTTCTGCGGCTCGGACGCGCCGGGGTTCGTGAACGGGGTGCTGGGCGCGGTTTTGCGCGAGATGCGAGAGAACGACGAGAGCGAGCCATCTGAGAACCCCTCGGAGCGCGTCGTGACACACCCAGAGGGGAAGCCGAGGTTTTCGGATAGCGTCTAAACCGATCCCATGAGCGGCGCCGAGCATCTGGAGGACCTGATCACGCAACTGGAGCGCGCTGCCGAGCAGCTGCGCTCCGGCGAGCTCTCGTCCGACGCCGCCGCGACGATGGTCGAGGATTGCGCGGCGCTGGCGACACAGGCAGCGGCGGAGCTCGAGCAGCTGGCGCATGCCGAAGCCTTCGCTCCCGCGCCGGGCCAGGACTCTCTGCTGTAGACAGGCGCCGAGGCTGTGAGCACCGACGCCTACCCCGAGCACCTGCGCGAGGAGGTCGAGCGCTACCTGGAGGCGATGCGCTTCTCCGAGGAGGCGCTGACGGCCGGCCTGGAGGAGGCGATGCGCTACTCGCTGCTGGCGGGCGGCAAGCGCATCCGCCCGGTGCTGGCGCTGGCGAGCGCGCGCGCGGTCGGGCCTGGAGCAGCGCGAGGTATTGCCGCTGGCGGGTGCGATCGAGCTGATCCACACCTACTCGCTTGATCCACGACGACCTGCCGGCGATGGACGACGATGCGTTGCGTCGCGGGCAGCCGACCTGTCACGTGAAGTTCGGCGAGGACGTCGCGATCCTCGCGGGCGACGGGCTGTACGCGGAGGCGTTTCATCACCTGCTCAGCCGGCCAGGCGCGCCGCCGCAGCGGGTCCTGGCCGCGGCCGCGGAGCTGGCGGCCGCGACCGGCGTGAACGGCATGGTCGGCGGGCAGTACGCCGACGTGAGCCCGCGGACACCGGCGGGCCGCAGGCGCTACGGCGGCTGCACGAGCTGAAGACGGGCCGTCTGATCGGCGCCTCGGTGCTGTGCGTGCTGTTTTTGGGGGGAATCGAGGATGGACCTGCGACAATCGAGTTTCGCCGTTTCGCCGCCGAGCTGGGCGTGTTGTTCCAGATCGTCGACGACATTCTCGACGTGACGGGCACCGACGACGCGCTCGGCAAGCCGCGAGGCAGCGATGAGCGCCACGGAAAGCGCACATATGTGAGCGAGTTCGGGATCGAGCGGGCCAGGGAGCTGGCGGCGGAGTCCCACAGGACTGCGCGCCAGGCGCTCGCCGCGGCCGGGACGCAGATAAGTCAAGCGGCAGCGACCGGCGAGCTAGAGCAGATCACCGACTTCATCTACACCCGCACCTCATGAGCAAAGCCAAGCAAAAGCCCCAAAAGCCCTTCCTGGCAGGGATCGACGGGCCGCACGACCTGCACGGCCTGAGCGACGAGCAGCTGGCCGAGCTTGCCCAGGAGGTGCGCGAGCACATCATCGATACGGTCGGTGAGATCGGCGGGCACTTCGGCGCGAACCTCGGCACGTGCGAGCTGGCGGTGGCGCTGCACTCGCGTGCTGGACAGCCCGAACGACAAGATCCTGTGGGACGTCGGGCACCAGGCCTATCCGCACAAGATCCTCACGGGCCGTCGCGAGCAGCTGAGCACGATCCGCCAGTACGACGGCCTGGCCCCGTTCTGCTCGATCGGGGAGTCTCCGCACGACATCATGGGCGCCGGGCACGCCTCGACCTCGATCGGGTACGCGGTCGGCATCAAGGAGGGGATGCGCCAGGGCGCGGGCGAGCAGGGCAAGGTCGTGGCCGTGATCGGCGACGGCGCGATGACGGGAGGGGTGGCGTTCGAGGCGATCGGCCAGGCGGGTGGCCTGGGCACGCCGATCGTGGTCGTGCTGAACGACAACGGCATGTCGATCGCGCCGAACGTCGGAGCGCTGTCCAAATACTTCAACCGGGTCAGGCTGAACCCGAAGCTGTGGCACGCGCGCGAGGGCGTCGAGGGCGGGCTGACGCGCCTGCCGGGCGGGATCGGCGCCGCGTTCGAGCGGATCGGCCCGCAGCTGAAGGAGTCGATCAAGGCGTTCTGGGCGCCCGGCCTGTGGTGGGAGGAGCTCGACTGGGCCTACATGGGCGTCGTCGACGGCCACGACGTGCGCGCGCTGCGCGAGGCGCTGCGTGAGGCGCTCGCGGCCGAACGCCCCGTCGTCGTGCACACCGCGACGGTCAAGGGCAAGGGGTTTGCGCCGGCCGAGGACGGTGGGCTGGAGGGGATGGAGAAGTGGCACGCGGCCAAGCCGAAGTCGATCCTCAACGGCGTCCCCACCCGCCGCCGTCGCCGGCGCCGGCCGTCTCACGTAACGGCCAGGCGAAGCAGGCCGTGGCACCGCCGCCGCCGCAGTACACGCAGGTGTTCGGCGAGGCGCTCGTGCGGGAGTGCGAACGCGACGAGCGCGTGGTGGGCATCACCGCGGCGATGAACTCCGGCACGGGGCTGAACATCCTGCAGAAGGCGCTGCCCGACCGCTATTTCGACGTGGGGATCGCCGAGCAGCAGGCGATCCTGTTCGCGGCCGGGCTGGCGCTGCAGGGGGTCAAGCCGGTCGCGGCGATCTACTCGACGTTCCTGCAACGGGCCTACGACCAGATCGTGCACGACGTCTGCCTGCAGAAGCTGAACGTGGTGTTCGCGCTCGATCGCGCGGGGCTGGTCGGCGATGACGGGCCTACGCATCACGGGGCGTTCGACATCGCCTACCTGCGCTGTCTGCCGAACATCGTGCTGATGGCTCCGCGCGACGAGGCGATGCTCGTGAACATGCTGCACACCGCGCTCACCTACGACGACGGGCCGATCGCGCTGCGCTATCCCCGCGGGGAGGGAACGGGCGTGGAGCTGCCGCAGCGGCCGCGGGCGATCGAGATCGGCACCGGCGAGATCCTGCGCGAGGGCGGCGCGGGCGCCCGCCGCGGGCGGGCGCGTGGCGCTGATCGGCTACGGCAGCGGCGTCGGCAAGGCGCTGCGAGGCCGCCGAGGAGCTGGCGCGGCACGAGATCGCGGTGACGGTCGCCGACGCGCGCTTCGCAAAGCCGATCGACGCGGGCCTGATGGCGCAGCTGGCGGCCGAGCACGACCTGCTGGTGACGGTCGAGGAGGGCGTGCTCGCGGGCGGTTTCGGCATCGCGGTATGGGAGACCCTGAACGAGACGGGCGCGACGATCCCGCGAATTCTGCGAGTGGGCCTGCCCGACCGCTACGTGACGCACGGCAAGCCGGCGCTGCTGCACGAGGAGGTCGGGTTCACGGGCAAGCGCATCGCCGAGCGCGTTCAGGCGGCGATCACCACTCGTGATCCGCGCGATCTCGTCGTCGAGTCTGGGCCGACCGGCACGAGGGCCAAGCAGGTCAAGGACGCAGGGATCGTGGCGTGCTTGGCACGCGAGCGACCGAGGACGCAGAGATGCGCCGGCCATCGTGCCGCTGCAGGGAAGCGGGCCGTTTCGGGGAGGAGGGATGCTGCAGTGCTTCGGGTCGTTCATCATGATGCCCAGCGTGGGGGTGGCATGTGTGATGTTGATCACAGAGACGAACCGGTGTTCGTCTCGCGCGGTGGGATCAAGCTCGAGAACGCGCTCGCCGCGACGGGGCTCGACGTGGCGGGCAGGCGCGCGCTCGACGTGGGCGCCTCGACCGGGGGGTTCACCGACTGCCTGCTGCAACGGGGCGCGGCGGGCGTGATCGCGGTGGACGTCGGCTACGGGCAGCTCGACTGGGGCCTGCGCAACGATCCGCGCGTGACTGTGCTCGAGCGCTCAACGCGCGCGCGCTGAGCGCCGAGATGCTCCCGTACACGCCGGACCTGGCGACGATCGACGTGTCGTTCATCTCGCTCGCGAAGGTTCTCCCCGCGGTGCTCGCGTGCCTGGCCGCGATCTACGACGTGCTCGCGATGGTCAAGCCCCAGTTCGAGGTCGGCCGCGCGCTCGCGAGCAAGGGACGCGGCGTGATCCGCGACCCGGCCGACCGCCGCGGCGCGCTCGTGGGCGTGGGGGAGGCGGCGCTCGGACTCGGCGCCAGCGTGCTCGGGTACCACTCCTCGGGGCTGGCGGGGCCGAAGGGCAACAAAGAGACGTTCATGTGGCTGGCCGAGCCCGGGCGTGCCGGCGCGGGCGGAACGATGGAGGAGCTCGAGACTGATGGCGCGCAAGGTGGAGCCATGAGAGAGATCACCGTGTTCACGCACCGCCGTCCCGAGGACACGAGCGCGGCGCTGGGGCTGCTCGCGGCGGCGGCGGCGGATGCGGGCGTGACGCTGAGGCTGGACGAGGAGGAGACGCGCAAGCACGGCCTGCAGGCCGGGCCGGGGATCGCGCTGGACGCGCCGGTCAAGGACGAGGTCGAGCTGTGCATGGTGCTGGGTGGGGACGGGACGATCCTGCGTGCGCTGCAGCGCTACGCGGGCACGGACGTGCCGGTGTTCGCGATCAACTTCGGCGAGATCGGATTTCTCGCGACGGTCGAGCCGCAGGACAGCGAGGACGGCATCCGCCGCGCGCTGGACGGGGATTTCGAGCTGCTGCGGCTGCCGGGGATCGTGCTGGACGTGCCGGGCGGCGGGTCGGGCGACGTGCCGGGCGACGCCCGGGCGACGGGCGGGGGTCGCGGAGATCGGGCGCTCGGAGATCGGGAAGCTGACGGCGTTCAACGACGTGGCGATCCACCGCAAGGTCGGCGAGCGGGTGGCGCAGATCGCCTACGCGCTGGACGGCGAGGAGGTCGGGAGCGTGCGCTGCGACGGGCTGGTCGTGGCGACCCCGGCGGGGTCGACCGGCTACAACCTCGCCAACGGCGGGCCCGTGATGGCGTGGGGGGTGGAGGGGTTCGTGGTGTCGTTCATCGCGCCCCACTCGCTCGCGGCGCGCACGCTGGTGGTCGCGCCCCGCGACCGGCTGACGATCTACAACCGCTCGCGCGAGCCGCTCGACGTGGCCGTCGACGGGCGCCCGGCGTGCGAGATCCCGCCCGGCGAGGCGATCGACGCGCGATTCGTCGACGCGGTGGGGACGATCGCGCAGCTGCCGGGCTCCTCGTTCTACCGCAGCCTGCGCGAGAAGTTCGGCCGTCTGGCCAGCTGAGGGGACTCGGGCTCAGGCGACCTTTGCGGCGGGCGGGCCGTGGATCTCGCCGGCGTTCTGCATCGAGGTGACGAAGTCTTCGAGCTGGTCGCGTGAGAAGCGCCGCTGGCCGCCGGGCGTCCTGTAGCAGTGGATGTGTCCGGCGTCGGTCCAGCGACGGATCGTCGCGAGCGAGACGCCGACGTAGCGGCCGCCTGGGAGCTCGTGAAGACGAGCTGCCGGTCGCTTGGGGCTTGGAGTGGGGTGCATGGTGGCCTCATCGTGGGTGGTTGGTGGCGGCTGCGGCGATGGTCGGCTGGATGGGTCCGGCTGAGCTCGGCAGGCTGAAGGAGCGCCCACTTTGTGGACGTTTGGCCGAGAAAGCGGCGGCGAAATCCCCATCAGCTCCGACGTTGAGGTGCCCTCGAACCCCTTCGTCTGCAAGCAACCGTGCAAAGGGCGACGTAAACTGGACATTCCGTCCAATCTCGTTACTATGGTGGTCGAACCTACTCAAAGGTGGCGGTTGTCCTGTGGATGGAGACAAACGGTTGCTGCCTCGCTAAGTGGCCCCCGAGATCGGAGTGGAGACCAAATGGCTGAACACCGCATAAGCTAAGAGTCAAGTTAGTAGCCATAGTGGACCAAAGTTTGAGGGCGCCCTGCAGTACGCGAGGCGTCCTCGTTCTTTTAGACAGAGGCCTCTGACGTAATCGCGTCTGCGACAGGTCGATGTCGCCTGTCGCGTTGCAGAGCGTCAGCTATGCGAGGGCTGCGCCATCTTCCGCACTCGCTGCTCGAACGCGAGCTCGGTCTCGAAGTCGGCGTCTGACCGAACGTGGGGCCCTCGCGCTTCGAGCAGCGCGATGAAGCTCTCGACGAGCTCGGCGTCGAGCTGGCGCCCGGCGATCTTCTGCAGCTCGGCCATCGCGTCCTCGGGCGTCATCGGCGTGCGATAGGTGTCGCGCGCGGTCATCGTGTCGTAGGTGGAGCAGATCGCGACGATGCGCGAGGCGAGCGGGATCTCGCTGCCGATCAGCCCCGCCGGGTAGCCGCCGCCGTCGACGCGCTCGTGGTGGTAGAGGATCGCGTCGGCGACCGGCCCGTAGCCGTCGAGCTTGCCCACGAGCGTCGCGCCGTCCTGGGGGTGGCGGCGGATCACTGCCCAGTCCTCGTCGGTCAGAGACTCGGGGTGCAGGATGCGGTCCGACCAGGTGAACTTGCCGATGTCGTGGAGCAGCCCCGCGGTGTGGACGACTTCCTGCTTCGTCCTCGTTGCAGCCGACCTCGATCGCCAGTGCCTTTGCGTAGCGGGCGACGGCGGCGGCGTGGCGAGCGGTCGAGCGGTCGCGCAGCGCGAGCGCGTCCATCAACGTGGCGAGCACCCCGAACTGCAGCGAGGCCAGCTGGATCGAGCGCGCTTCGAGCTGGTCGGCGCGATCCTCTGAGCGCAGGAGCGCGACCGTCAGGTAGTGGAAGATCAAGAGCACCAGGACCGCGCCGAACAGCGCCGGCAGGCCAAGGTTCGTATAGGCGAGCGCGAGGATCGCCGCGAGCGCACCGGCCGCGAGCTCGCCGGGGAGCAGCGGGAGGAACTTCGCGCGCCTGGTGCGGGGAGCGAACGACCTTCCTTGATACGCCACTCTAGCCCGAACAGGACGAAGTTGAGACCGAGGGTCACAATGAAGACGCCGAAGACGATCAAGCCGAAGATGACGCTCTGCGTAAGGTGCTGGTTGCGAGCGTCGTGGACGTCGCCCGCAAGCGCGCGCACCATCAACCCCCCTGCGAAGGGGACGACGGCAAACGCCGTGAGATTGTTCAGCCACACAGGAGGGCGAAGGCGTCTCCGGGAGGAGGCAAGATCGCTGCTGCGATACCACAGGCCGCAGCCGGAGCCGGCCCGAGCAAGGCCCATGGCCAATACGATCGCAACCAGCGAAGCGCTCAGCTTTCCTTCGCTGACCTCGACACTGAACCACTCACCGACGAGTGCGAGCGCGAGCAACAGCGCGAGGAGTAGCGGGGGGCTCCATTCCTCGGGGCGGGAAATGCAGGCAGCCGCAACAAGGGTACCCGCCAGCAGCAGGAACTCAGCTGTCCAGAAGAGACGTCTTATGAGGTTGGGCGTCAGCAGGTCGCGAACGCTGTGTATGAATGTGTCGAAGACCCGCCGGTGCCCGACCTCGAGGTCGACGTGATCCTTCGGCCGCCGCTGGCGAGTGGGCAGGTGCATATCTGCCGTACTTATCGACCAACGCCGTGTGGTACTTAAGGTGCCGACGGTGCCCCGACGTCTGTTGATTGGTCTCAATCGGCCCCATTCAGCGGTGCCGGTGTCGGTACAGGACGCTAATGCAGCGACGGCTCGTGCAACTCACTCACAGGGCTCGCGGCCACGAGCGCGGACTCCTCATCTTCAACCGCTGGTGTTGGTCCCCGTCGTGAGACGTGAAGCAGCGCAGCCGCGGCTCCGACGCGTCCCCATCCCGACGACGAGGAACGCCGCTCGGGGCGAGCTGAGCGCGACCAGAGCTCCGCCCAACGGCAGGCCGACCGCGACAGACAGGGCGGCGAGCGATTCGACCGCGCCCATCAGCCGGCCGTGCAGGTGCTGGGGCTCAGTCGCTGCACGAGGCTGATAAGCGACGGCCACTCGACCCCGTTGCCGACGCCGCCGATCAACGCGGCGACGCACGCGAGGCCAAGCGTTGGCGCCGCCGCGAAGCCGACGTAGGCGAGCCCCACCGCGAGGGTGCCCGCGCTCAGCATCGCTCCCAGCGGGCGCCGCAGCGAGCGCGCGAAGACGAGGCTACCGAGGACGGCGCCGGCTCCCCACATGGTCAGGAGCAGGCCGAAGCCACCGTCGCCGGCGTGCAGGGTCGCCTTCGCGTAGGTGACCTCGATCGGCCCGGCGGCGTTGGTGAAGACGAGCGCAACCGCCTCCGCCAGCAGCAGCCCGCGCAGCGCGGGCGCCTCGTTGATGTGCCGCCAGGCGGCGCGCAGGCGGGCGCGCACCGAGTCGCCGGCCTCCTCGACGTGGGGGTGCAGGTCGAGCAGCAGCGCGCCGCAGATCAGGAACGAGCCGACGTCGATGAACAGCGCGGCGGGAGCGCCCGCGGCGGCGACCACGACGCCGCCGAGCACCGGGCCGAGCACGAACGTCGCGGAGAAGGCGACGTTCAGCGCGGCGTTCGCCCTGCGCTCGGCCTCCTGGGCACGGTCCTCGCGACTCTCGTCCGGTCGCGTTTCGTCGCCGGCTGCGCTTCGACCTGATCGCGCGCGGCCTGCGCCACCTCCGCGCGCAGCAGCGCGCTGGCGGCCAGCGCGGCCGTCCCGTCGAGCGCCGCGAGCAGCAGCACCGCCGGCAGCCAGAAGTGCCACAGCAGCACCGCGAGCGCGGCGGTCACGATCGCCTCGAACAAGTACAGCGCGCTCAGCTCGCGGCGGCGGGAGGATGCCTCAACCCGGGCGACGAGCGCGGGGACGAGGAACGCCGGCAGCGCCTGCGCGGCGAACATCAACGCCGCGACCGCGAACGCGCTGTGCGTGTGGTCGAAGACGGCGAGCAGCAGGCGCAACCAGGCCAAACCAGGTGCCCAGCCGGTTGACCGTGTAGGCGAAGAGGATCCTGCGCAGCCGGGAGGACTTGAGCGGTGATGGCACGCCGCCACGCTAACGGTTGCCTGCGACGGGAGCGAGCGTTGCAAGCTCGCGCGCGGGACGGGGGCAATCATGATGCCCGACGATCATCCGGCCGGTATTCAGACCGTTCCGGCCCCCGGAGGTATTCCGCGCTACACGTGCCGGAGGCGAAGCTCGTCGTCACGACCGAAGCGCCCGCCGTCGTCCTTCCCGGGCGCGTCCACGATCAGCACCGGCAGCCCCGGATGCCGGTGGGCGAGCATCTGCATCAGCGACTCCGCGGGGACGTCGTCGAAGTCGCCGGTGAAGAACACCATGCGACTGCCCGGGGCATGCTCCAGCACCTCGCAGACCGCGCCGGCCTGCTCGAACACGGTGTTCGGCGGCATGGTCTGGGTCAGCTCCTCGAGCAGCGCGCGCGCCGGCCGGCGTCCGCGCCGGCGAGCAGGACACGGGTGGGTCGATCGACGACGCGCAACGCCGGTACGGGGGCCTCCTGTCCTCGGAGCGGCTCAGAGTGGGGGAATCCTTGACCATGTAGCAGGCGCAGCGCGGGCGTCCGCGAATGCGAGCGCGTCCTGAGGGGTGACTGGGTCGGGCTCATAGCGGCGACACTCCTCCGATCGCGGGCCACATGTCGGTGAGAGCGATCTCCTCCGGCCCGCGCGAGGCCCGGTCGGCCTCGCGGTCTTTGCGCAGCTCGAGGCGACCGAGCGCGGACAGCGCGGCGAAACCCGCGGCCGTAAGGGCCAACCAGGTCATCGCGATGCTGAGGGCGATCATGCGGACTCCTTCGGGGTCGCGGATGGGATCTCATGCGGCATAGCCACATGATGGGCCTTTGCAGTCCTTTTGTCTGTGGGCGAGTGGTGCCGATCGTGTGGTCCCAAAGGGGCCGATCTGTGTAGTACCTTCCGGGACGTCAAAGAGCTTGTTGACAGGCCGTACCCGAGGTCGGTCTTGTGCGGTTAGCGTCCGATGCCGCGAAACAGCCGCCGAGCCGCTACGGTTGTGCACGCGATGGAGGCCGGCCCGCCAGGGGTGGATCGACCGATCGACGTGATCATCGCCGACGATCACGCGGTCGTGCGCGACGGCATCCGCATGGTGCTCGAGCGCGAGGAGGGCGAGTTCAGGGTCGTGGCCGAAGCCGCCGACGTGCCCGCCACGATCCGCGCGGTGCGCGAGCACAAGCCCGACCTGCTCACGCTCGACCTGACGATGCCGGGCGGCTCGAGCCTGGCGGCGCTTGCCGGCCTGCTTCATCGCCCACCCGACGCTCGCGGTCGCGATCCTGACGATGCGCGAGGACCCCGAGTACGCCCGCCAGGCGCTGCGGGCCGGCGCGCGCAGCTACGTGCTCAAGGAGGCCGAGCCGGCCGAGCTGCTGCAGGCGTTCCGGCTGGCGGTGGCCGGCGGCAACTACCTGCACCCGCGGCTGGGCGCGCTGATGGCCACCGGCGATGAGACCCCCAGCGATGGCGTCGCGCTGTCAGAGCGCGAGCGCGAGGTGGTGCGGCTGATCGCCAACGGCTTCACCAACCCCCAGATCGCCGAGCAGCTGCACGTCGCCGAGCGCACCGTGAAGACCTACCGCGCCCGTGCGATCGAGAAGCTCGGCTTCTCCTCGCGCGCGGAGATCACCGCCTACGTGCGGCGCATCGGCCTGGTCGAGTAGCGCGGCGTCGGCGCGCCGCTTCAGCGGCCGACGGCCGCTCCCGATCAGCATCGCTCGATGCGTCACCGGGCGCGGGCCGGCCCGCGAGCGGCACCGACAGACGCACGATCGGTGCCCTGCCCGGCGCCGGGACCGAATTCCAGCTCGCCTCCCACCAGCTCGGCGCGCTCGCGCATGCCGCCCATCCCGAACCCGCCCTCCAGGCCGTCGCCCCGCGGACCGAGCCGGTCCGCGTCCGGGAGTCCCTGACCGTCGTCGGTCACCGACGCGTGCAGCATTCCGTCGCGCTCGATGATCCTGACGTCGCCTGGGTCGCCTGCGCGTGGCGGCTGACGTTCGTCAGCGCCTCCTGCACGATGCGGTAGATCGTGCTCTCGAGCTCGGGGTCAAGCGGCGCTGACCGTCTCGAGCCGGGGTGATCGGACTCCGGACCGAGGTCGATCTCGGTCTGTACGTCGAGTCCGTCGATCGCCTGCGCGCGCCGCGCGAGCGCCTCGAGGGCGGCCGCGAGGCCGAGATCGTCAAGCGCCGCGGGGCGCAGCTCGGTGATCAGGTGGCGCAGCCCGTCGATCTCGTGGCCCAGGCCCTCGAGCACGACGTCGACCGCTGTGGCAGCGCCGCGGGCTCGTCGAGGTCGCGGGCGTTGGCGAGCTGCAGGCGCAGTGCGCCGAGCCCTGGATGCTCTCGTCGTGGATCTCGCGCGCCCAGCGCGTGCGCTCGCGCTCGCGCGCCTCCATGCCGTAGCGCAGGCGCTTGATCTCGACCGAGCGCTCTGCCGCGAGGCGCTGCGCGACGCTCGTCGCAAACGCGTTCAGCGCATCGAGGTCGGGGCCGCGGAAGCCGCCGTCGCTGCGCAGGGCGATCACGAGGCCGCCGCCGTGGCCCTCCATCTCAGCGGCTCGACCAGCGCGGCGCGAGCCTCGAGCCCGAGTTCGTGCAGCCACGCCGCCTCCTTGCCGCGCGGGCGGTCCAGCGACACCGGCTCGCCCTGGCGGTACAGCTCGCCCAGCGCGCTGCCCTCGACCGGCACGATTCGCAGGCGCACGTCTCCTCGCCGCTGGAGGCGGCCACGCGCAGCTCGCCGCGCTCCTCGATCACGACCAGCAGCGTGCTCGCGTCGAGCAGCGCCAGACCGCGATCGGCCATCAGGCGCAGCAGCCACAGCTCTGATCCGGGGAGCATCTGCCGGGATTATGTCGGGTCGATCGTCGCGAGCGCCGTGTCTGCCCGGCGGCGCGCGGCGGCCCGCGCGTCTGCGCGAGCAGGTCCTCGCCGCTCGATCCTCCGCCAGGCGGCGAGGCCGACGGCGATGCGCAGCGGCTGGCGCTCTCCGTCGACTTCGACCTTGATCGCGCGCAGCCGCTCGAGCACGCGACGGGCGACGATCTCTCCGCGCGGGCCGTCCGCGCCGGGAAGCACGAGCAGGAGCTCAGCGTCGCTCGGCCGTCCGACGCGGTCGAAGTGGCGCAGCTCGGGCGCAGCGCCGCGCCGACGTAGGCGAGCGTCTGCTCGGTCAGCTCGCTGCCGTGGCTCGTGCGCAGCTCGTCGAGGTTCTCGATCGCCACGAGCAGGCAGCTGAGCGGGTGCCGTGGCGCACGGCGCGGTTGATCTCCTCCTCCATCGCGCGCTGCCAGCGCCGCTGCCGGTCAGGCACACGATCGATCCCTGGCGGGAGCGGGTCTGTAGCGGAGATCCAGGTTGCCGGTCTCCGCAGATGTCCTTATCATCGTGCCATCCGTCAGTGTTCGCGTCAGCATCGCAGCGACGGCGATCCGTCGCCGTGCGCTGCTACACCTGCCTCTGTGCTCCCAGAGCTCGCGTCGAGAACCTCCTGCTGATCGAACGGCGGAGCTGCGGCTGGCTCCCGGGCTGAACGTGCTACCGGCGAGACGGGGGCGGGCAAGACGGTGCTCGCCCACGCGCTCGACCTGCTGCTCGGAGGCCGCGCGGACCGGACGCGCGGGGATCGTGCGCCCCGGCGCGGCCGAGGCCTATGTCGAGGGCGTCTTCGAGCTGCCCGAGGGCGCTGCGCTCCGAGCTCGCGAGCGGCTCCCCGAGGGCGCCGAGGAGATCGTGCTCGCCCGCCGCGTCGGCGCCGACGGGCGCACGCGCGCCTACCTCAACGGCCGCTCGGCCACCGTCGCCGAGCTGCGCGACGCTCGGCGCGCGGCTGGTCTCCTTCTACGGCCAGCACGAGCACCGCAAGCTGACGCTCGCAGGCGCCCAGCTCGAGATCCTCGACGAGCTCTGCGGCCCCGAGCAGGCGTCGCGCCTGCGCGCATGCGCCGAGGCCTTCGAGCAGATCCGCGCGCCTCGCAGCGCAGCTCGACGCCCTGCACGAGCTCGCCCGGCACGCGAGCGCGAGGGCGACCTGCTCGAGCACGAGCTGGCAGAGATCGACTCCGCCGGTCTCGACCAGCACGAGCACGACGAGCTGCTGCTCGCGCGCGCGCGCCTGCGCCGCCTCGATGCGCTGCGCTCGCCGCGGCGCGCCGGCGCGGCGGCGCTGGCGCCCGAAGACGCTCCGACGGGCTCGGCCGCCGCGCAGCTGATCGCGGGCGCCGCCGCGGGGCTGGACGCGCTCGCCGGCGTCGACGGCCGGCTGGACGCGCTCGCCGAGCGTCTGCGTGCGCTCGCGATCGAGTCGCAGGACGTGGCCGGCGAGCTGCGCGGCTACGGCGAGCGGCTGAGCGAGGCGAGGACGGCTCGCTCGAGCCGTCGAAGAGCGCCTCGCGAGGATCGAGCGCCTGGTGCGCAAGCACGGCGGCACGCTCGCCGCGGTGCTCGAGCACGCCGCGATGCGCGCGCGCGGCGCGAGGAGCTCGCCGGCGCCGAGGTGGCGCTCGCCGCAGGACTGCGCGCCTGGGCGAGGGCACGCGGCGCTCGAAGGCCACGTGAGCGCTCTGCGCGCCGCGCGCGAACTGCCGCTCCGCGCTTGGCGCTCGCGGTGCGCGAGCAGCTTGCAGCGCTGGCGATGGCGCGACGCCGACCTTCGAGGTCGTGCTCAGCCAGCGCGAGGCCGGTCCTCCCGGCGCCGACGCGGTCGAGTTCATGATCGCGCCCAACCCCGGCGTGCCGGCTGGTCCGCTGCGCGAGATCGCCTCCGGCGGGGAGCTCTCGCGCGTGATGCTGGCCTCGCCACGGTGCCCGCTCGTCCCTCTCCGGCTCGGGGCGGCGCCCATGCGGCCGCCGCTGTTCTTCGACGGCAGGCGACGCTCGTGTTCGACGAGGTGGATGCAGGCATCGGCGGTCACACCGCGCGCGCCGTCGGCGCGCGACTGCGCGAGCTCGGCGACGCGACAGGCAGGTGCTGTGCATCACCCACCTGCCCCAGATCGCCTCGCTCGGCGACCGCCACTTCTCGATCGCCAAGGACACCGCCGCCACCCGACCCGGGCGACTGTCGTCCAGCTCGCCGAGGGCGAGGTCGTCTCCGAGCTCGTGCGCATGCTCGGCGCCGAGGCCGGCGATACGCGCCGCGCGCCGCCATGCGCGCGATCTGCGCCGCGCGGCCTGAGCGCTCGCAGGCAGAGCGCGCCGCGCGCGCGGCCGTTACTCTCGATGCGATGGCCGCGAACCCACGCAGCCCGCGGGAGCCCGCGTCTAAGGACACGAGCGACGTGCCCATGCCCGCGCTTGCGCCCGCCCCTCTGCCGGGAGGCGATGTCGCGCCCGGGCGCACCGTCAGCGGCCCGGTGCGCCCGGGCCGGCGCACGAAGCTTCTCGTCAAGCATCTCGCGCGCGGCGACATCGCGCTGATCGACCATCTCGACATCGATCGAGTCTCGGCCGAGGAGCTGATCGCCGCCGGCGCCGTCGCGGTGCTCAACTGCCGCGCGTCCTCCAGCGGCTCCTATCCGAACCTCGGCCCGCAGCTGCTGGTCGAGGCCGGCATCCTGCTGGTCGACCTGCCGGACGACTCGCTGTTCGACGCGCTGGGCGACGGCGAGGAGATCCACGCGTAGCGGCGACGGCGAGGTGACGCGCAAGGGAGAGGTGCTCGCGCGCGGCGAGGTGCTCGACCTCGCGCGCGTGCGCGCCGAAACCGAGGCCCGCCGGCGCGAGATCGGCGAGGCGCTCGAGCGCTTCGCGCACAACACGATCGAGCACATGCGCGAGGAGCGCGAGCTGCTCGCCGGCAGGATCGAGCTGCCGCGCTTCGCCACCGACTTTCGCGACCGCTCGGCGCTCGTGGTCGTGCGCGGCGTCGGCCATCAGCGCGACCTGCGCGCGCTGCGGCCGTTCATCCGTGACATGCGCCCGGTGATCGTCGCCGTCGACGGTGGCGCCGAGGCGCTGCTGGAGGAGGGACTGAGCCCGGACATGATCGTCGGCGACATGGACTCGGCCGGGGAGGCGGCCTGAGGAGCTCGAGCGGGCTGCCGGGTGGGCGGGAGCGGCGGTGGGGCTCTGCTGCGAACTGCGGCGCCGAGCTCGTCGTGCACTCCTATCCCGACGGTCGCGCCCCCGGCCGCGAGCGCCTGGAAGCGACTCGGCCTGCCCTTCAAGCTCGTGCCGGCGCCGGGCACGAGCCAGGACCTCGCGATGCTGATCGCCGCCGAGAAGGGCGCCCGGCTGATCGTCTCGGTGGGCTCCCAGTTCAACCTCGTCGAGTTCCTCGACCGCAACCGCAAAGGCATGTCCTCGACGTTCCTCACGCGCCTGCGCATCGGCGAGATCCTCGTCGACGCCAAGGGTGTGAGCCGTCTGTATCACCCGCGACCGGGCCTTGACGCCGCTGCTGTTCGTGATGGTCGCGGGCCTGATCGCGATGATCGCCGTCGTCTGGATGACCCCGGCGCTGCGCGACGTGGTCGATCTGCTGTGGCTCAAGCTCCAGCGCTGCTCGTCTGTCTGCCCGGCAGTCCGATGTTCGACTTCCGCTATCACGCGCTCTCGCTGGCCGCTGTTCTATTCGCGCTCGCGGTCGGCGTGGTGATCGGCGTGGCGATCGGCGACTCGAACCTCGTCTCCTCCGCCAAGAGCGGGATCGTCCACAACCTCGAATCGGAAGTCAGCGGTGCGCAGCAACAGGCCGAACCAGCTGCACACGCGGCTGAGCTGCCGAGGAAGCCTTCGCAAACGATCTCTATCCGCTCGCCGTCCATGGTCTGCTCACCGGCCGCAATGTCGGCCTGGTGTTCTTCGGGGGCTCTTCCGACAGGGTCAACGGCCTCGTGCGCGACGCGGTCACCCAGGCCGGGGGCAATCTGGCGACGGTCGTGGCGGTACGCGAGCCCCTGGATCTGACCGGTCTCGCACAGGCGGCAAGCGGGACCAGCTACGCGGGGCTTGCGAGCGATCCGGAACTGGTGCACAAGTTCGGCGGGCTCGCCGGCCGTCAGCTCGTCAGCGGTGGAGCGCAGGTGGATCGGGAGCTTCTCAGCCGCGTGCGCGGAAGCCTGCTGAGCGCCTTCGACGGTCAGCTCGGCAAGCTCGAAGGGCTCGTCGTGATGCGCTCCGAACCGACCGGGATGAGCACCGAACAGGCCCAGGCGAGCGCCGCCTTCGAGTCTGGGCTGATCGCCGGCGTGACCGCCGTCGGGGTCCCCGTCGTCGGCGTCGAGCTGAGCAACACCGAACCCTCTCAGGTGCCCTGGTACAAGAGCGTGGGCATCTCCAGCGTCGACGATCTCGACGCGCTCGCGGGTCAAGCGGCGTTGGTCTACGCGCTCGCCGGATCCCAGGGCGCCTACGGGATCAAGTCCACCGCGGACTCGCTGTTGCCGGATGTCGCCGGCAGTTGATCGACCTCTGGAGAAGAGGCTCTCTGCGAGAGACTCTCGAGGTGTCTGTGGAGGTGTCCCGGGTGTGTCCGGCAGTCCTGCACGTGCCGGCGAGGCGCCTGAGCGCGTCCGCTCTTCTCGCTAACTTCCGCTCATGCACGCCCTGCCCTTTCTACTGGCGCTCCTGAGCGCCGCGGTCCTCGCCCCCGCGGTGTTGCGCACGCTCACAGAGGGCGCTCACACACGAGCTCAACTACCGTGAGCGCCCGCTCCCCTTTCCCTTCGGGGTGTTGATCGTGGCCGCGGCGCTGATCGCGCTGATCCCGCTTGTGCTGCTGGCGCGGCTGGCGAGCTCGGAAGTGTTTCATCCTGAGCTGCTCCCGATCGCGCTCTACGCGCTCGGAGTCGCGCGCGCTGGGCCTGATCGACGACACGCTCGGCGAGGCTCGCGCCGGTCTGTCCGTCGCCTCTGGCGCGATCGACCTGCCGGCCTTGTCCGGCAGCGATGCGCTCGAGGAACTTGCTCAGCCGGCCCCGCGCGGCTGGCGTGGCCATGCTCGCGCGGCGCTGCGCGGTGAACTGTCCACGGGGACGCTCAAGGCCGCCGGCTCGCTCGGCTTGGCGCTGTTCGCGATGAGCTTCGAGGGTCTCTCCAGGCCCGGATGGCTCTTGGCGGTCGGTGTGCTCGTGCTGGCGACGAACGTCTTCAACCTGCTCGATCTGCGTCCCGGGCGCGCGATCAAGGCGTTCGTGCTGCTCGGCGCCGGCTTGACGCTCGGCTCGCTGGATGCCCGGCCACTGTGGTCTCTCGGCCTGTTCGCCGCGCCCGCGCTCGTGGCCGGCCTGTACGACCTGCGCGAGCGAGCGATGCTCGGCGACACCGGCGCGAACCTGCTCGGGGCGCTCGCGGGCCTGTGGCTGGTGCTTACGCTGTCTCAGAGCGGCCAGCTGATCGCGCTCGCGCTGCTCGTCGGGATAACGCTCTACGGCGAGCTGCGGTCGATCTCCGCGCTCGTGGAACGGACTCCGGGGCTGCGCACACTAGACTCCTGGGGCAGGCCTTCATGACTCCGCGCCCATCCGACCGCCACGCCGTCGCGCCGCCCAAGACCCGGTTCATCTTTGTGACCGGTGGTGTCGTCTCTTCGCTGGGCAAGGGGATCGCCGCGGCCTCGATCGGCCGCCTGCTCGTCTCGCGCGGGCTGACCGTGGGCCTGCAGAAGTTCGACCCCTACATCAATGTCGACCCGGGCACGATGTCGCCCTACCAGCACGGTGAGGTATTTGTCACCGAGGACGGCGCCGAGACCGACCTCGACCTCGGGCACTACGAGCGCTTCACCGACTCAAACACCAGCCGCGCCTCCAACGTCACCGCCGGAGGGATCTACGACACCGTGATCCGGCGCGAGCGCCGGGGGGACTACCTGGGTGGCACGGTCCAGGTCGTGCCGCACATCACCGACGAGATCAAGCAGCGCGTCGCGCTGATCGCCGAGTCCTCGGACGTGGACTTCGTGGTAACAGAGATCGGCGGCACGGTCGGCGACATCGAGTCGCTGCCGTTCCTCGAGGCGATTCGCCAGTTTCCAGTCGACGTGGGGCGCCGGCGCTGCATGTTCATCCACCTAACTCTCGTCCCTTACATCGGTCACGCGGGGGAGCTGAAGACGAAGCCAACCCAACACTCGGTCAACGAGCTGCGGCGCATCGGGATTGCCCCGGACATGCTGATGTGCCGCTCTGAAGGCTCGCTGTCGGCGGAGATCCGCAAGAAGATCGCCCTGTTCGCGAGCCTGCCCGCGGAGGCGATCGTCTCGGCCTGCGACGTGGACAACATCTACAAGGTGCCGCTCACCTTCCACGAGCAGGGCGTCGACGACTTCATCCTCGAGCACTTCGGTGTGGATGCGCCGGCACCCGAGCTGTCGGACTGGCAGGAGCCGATCGAGCGCGCCGGGCGCAGCAGCCGCACGGTGCGGATCGCACTGGTCGGCAAGTACATCCAGCTCGAGGACGCCTACCTGTCGGTCTCCGAAGCGCTTCGACACGCCGCCTCGCTGCAGGACGGCAGGGTCGAGATCGACTGGATCGATTCCGAGCGCCTGGAGGGATCCGATGATCACGCGGTGGGCGAGGACGGCGGCGGTGTCGATCGTACCGACGGTCGATCTATGAGCGAAATGCTGGCCCGCGCCGACGGCATCCTGATTCCCGGCGGCTTCGGTGGACGCGGGATCGAGGGCAAGATCGCGGCGGCACGTGTGGCGCGCGAGCAGGGCATTCCCTATCTGGGCATCTGTCTGGGGATGCAGATCGCAGTGGCCGAGTTCGCCCGCAACGTGGCGGACATGGAGGGGGCCAACTCGACCGAGTTCGACCTCGAGACGCCGTTCCCCGTGATCGACCTGCTGCCCGAGCAGAAGGAGGTCGCCGACCTCGGCGGCACGATGCGCCTGGGTGCTGACCCGATCAAGTTGCACGCCGGCACGCGAGCGCGGGAGATCTACGGTGAGGCGGTCATCTATGAGCGCCACCGCCACCGCTACGAGGTCAACAACCTCCTACGCAAGCGTTTGCAGAGCGCCGGCCTGTGCATCTCCGGAACCTCTCCCGACGAGCGCCTGGTCGAGGTCGTCGAGCTCGAGGGCGGGGAGGGTGGGCATCCTTTCTTTATTGCCTCGCAGTTCCATCCCGAGTTCAAGTCCCGCCCCGAGCGTCCAGCTCCTCTGTTCCGCGACTTCATCGCCGCCGCTCTGGAGCGAGCCGGTACGCGTGGCGACGCAGACTGCGCCCGTAATGACGAGGGCGACACACGTGGCGAGCATCCGGCGACGCTCGCCGACAGATCGTGAGCACCGATCTCTCGACCGAGCTGCCACTGCGCGGTGTGGCATCCCCCACTGGGGGTTTGCTGCGCGTGGAGACGGTCTTCCACCTCGCGGACGAGTCGCAGCGGCAGGCTGTCGCGGCAAAGCTGATCGACCGTGCCCACGAGCTTGCCAACTCGCCCGAGTGCGAGTGCGACGTGGACGTGAGCGTCGAGTGGGTACGGCCTGAGGAACCCGCAGACTCCGGCGAGGCGCTGCCGGGCAGCGGACGCACCGCCGAGCGATAGCGTTCGAGCCCCGATGCTGAAGCTGCGCCGCGCCATCGTCCTCGACGCCGGTTCCCCTGGGAGCGGGGGGGAGCAGGATCTCGTGATCGAGCTGGTGGAGGAGGCGCACGACGAGGAGGGCGGGGCTCAGGAACAAGGAGCCGATACCGGGGGCGAGCTGAGGCGCCGGCGGGCGATCGCCGACGTGGCGCTCGTCGGCCGCGCCGAGATGGGCGACGAGTTGGTGGTCAACGTGCAGGCTCGCGACCTCGGCCTGGGCTCGGGTGGCTTTGACATCGTGCATGTCAACCTCACCCGCGGTCTCGACGGTGAGGAGGATTGGGATCCCGCCCGCCCCGGCCGCCCGAACGTGATGAAGCTCAACTACACGAGCCTCCAGCACACCGTCGAGCCGGTCGAGGAGCTGGGCAATGCCTCCGAACATCCGATCGGTGTTGTGGGACGGCCAGTCGCCGTGCTCGCCCTGCACGGTCAGCTTGCGGCGGTCGCCTGGGCTTTCTCGCAGGCCCGTCCCGGAAGCCGCCTCGGGTACGTGCAGACTGCAGGAGGCGCGCTGCCCGGTGGGCACTCGCGCACGGTTCGTTCACTGCGCGAGCGCGGTCTGCTGGCCGGGCACCTGACCGCGGGCGCGGCCTTCGGCGGAGAGGGTGAGGCGATCACGACCTTCGGTGCCTTGGATCATGGGTTGCGCAGGCTCGGCTGGGACGCGGCGATCTGCGGTCCCGGTCCCGGAATCGTGGGGTCCAGCTCCCCGCTCGGACACGGCGGCATGTCAGCTCTGGACTCGGCGCATGCCGCCCTCGCGCTCGGCGCTTCCACGCTGCTGGTGGCGCGGATGTCCTCGGGCGACCCTCGCGCGCGCCACCGCGGCATCTCCCACCACACGCTCACGGTGCTCGACCTGCTGCTCGAGCCGGTCACAGTTGCGCTGCCCGCCGGGATGCGCTCTCCGGTGGGGGCCGACCTGCGCGCCGGTCTCGGCGCGGTCTTCGGTGGAGCGCTCCCGAGCCGACCGATTAAAAATCGGCCAGCGCTGGAGCTGGACGTCGAGCGACCGATCGCAGATCGGCCAGCGCGTATCACCCGCCACGACTGGCGCCGTGCGATCGTCGACCTTCCGGCCTATGCCGCCGCCGATCTGCCGGCCGAGACGATGGGTCGCGGGTTGACCGAGGATCCGCTGTTCTTCGGGGCGGCGCTTGCGGCCGGCACGACCTTGGCGCAGCTCGCAGAGGACGCCGATCGTGGCAAAGACGGGGTGGGGGAGGCTGAACGGTCGGTTGCATCGCCAGGGAGGAGCTGAGCAGTAGGCGAAGCTGGAGGGGTGAGCTCGCCGGGAACCGTCCACTCCGCCGCTGGAACGAACGTCGGGCTCGAGCGGCTGACGCTCGACTTTCTCGCCTACCTCGAGCTCGAGCGCGGCCTCTCGAGGAACACGCTCGAGGCATATCGCTCCGACCTATTCCAGTTCGGCGAGTTTCTCGACCGTTGCAAGCTGAACGTGATGCAGATCCGACACGGCGACCTCGCGGCGTTCCTGTCCGAGCTGGCTGTGGGCACCGGCGAGCGCCCTCCGGTGGCGGCTGCCACGCTGGCGCGCAAGGCCGCGTGCCTGCGCTCGTTCTACCGTCACCTGCGCCGCGAGGACCTGATCGAGCACGATCCCACCGCCGAGCTGCGCGGTCCGCGCAAGACGCAGCGTCTGCCGCGGGTGCTCTCCCGCGAGGAGGTCGCCAAGCTGCTCAGCGAGCCGAAGGGAACCGAGCCTGGGGCGCTGCGCGACCGTGCACTGCTCGAGGTCATGTACGCGTGCGGTTTGCGCGCCTCGGAGGCGATCGGGCTGCAGGCGAGCGACGTCGATCTCGACGAGGGGATGCTGCGCACGCGCGGCAAGGGTTCCAAGGAGCGGGTTATTCCGGTGGGCCGACAGGCGGTCGCGGCGCTGCGCACATACGAGCAGCGTGGGCGTCCCGCGCTGGTTGGCTACAAGGTGCAGACGCAGCTGTTCGTCAATCGTCGCGGCGGTGCCCTGACGCGTCAGGGCCTCTACAAGATCGTCCAGGGCCACGCTCGCGGCGCCGGCCTCGATCAGAAGATGAGCCCGCACACGCTTCGCCACAGCTTCGCCACGCATCTGCTCGCGGGTGGGTGCGATCTGCGCTCGCTGCAGGAGATGCTCGGTCACGCCGACCTCGCGACCACCCAGGTCTACACGCACCTGTCGGCCGAGCGGCTGAAGGACGTCTACTTCCGGGCGCACCCGCGAGCCAAGTCAACGGGCGTCGGGCAGCTGTTGCCTTCTTCTCACGAGGAGTGAGTGAGCCGGCGGACGTTTGCCGGCGTCCATAAGCTGAGGCAATGCCCGAGCTGCCCGAGGTCGAGACAATCAGACGCCAGCTCGCGCCGCTGGTTGAGGGCCGCAGGCTGGAGCGCGTCGAGATCTTGGACTGGCGCTGGTCGCGGCCGCTCGAGCCTCGCGAACTGGCTGATGCGTTGGAGGGACGGAGGGTACAGACGCTCGGCAGGCGGGGCAAGTACCTGGTGTGGAACCTGGAGGATGAGGTTCACCTGGTTCAGCACCTGCGGATGACCGGTGCCGTGCTGTTCGATCCCGACCCCGAGCCACCCCATACCCGCGTGCGCATCGATCTCGGCCAGGGACACCGGTTGGCGATCGTCGATCCTCGCCGGTTCGGCACCGGCGAGTTGCTGACCGGTCACGAGGCGCTCGACGCGTTCTTTGCCGCACGGCTTGGTTTGGAGCCGTTGGACGAGTCGTTCACCGCCGAGCATTTGCGCGCTCAGGCGCGCGGGCGAACCGCGCCCGTCAAGGCGTTCCTGCTCGATCAGCGTCGCATCGCCGGCGTCGGCAACATCTACGCTGACGAGGCGCTGTTCCGCGCGGGCATCCACCCGCTGCGCCCTGCCGGCCGGTTATCCAGCGAGCAGTACGGGCGCCTGAGGGAGACGACGATCGCGGCGCTGCAGGCCGGCATCGACGCGCGCGGAGCGACGATTGACGACTTCCGTCACGTCGACGGCGTCCGCGGGTCCTTCCAGAACCAGTTTCTCGTACACCGTCGCGAGGGGGAGCCATGCGAGACGTGCGGCACGACGATCGTGAAGATGGTCGTCGCAGGGCGTGGAACCTATGTGTGTGAGACCTGCCAGCCGCGGCCTCGGCGCAAACGTGCTCGCGCGCAGGGTGCTCAGGCGGCTGGCTGATCTTCGATCAGTAGCTCGTCCAGGCGACCCGACTCGGCGGCGGCCTGGACCTCGATAAAGCCACCCACCAGCTCGTCGTCGATGATCACCTGGGGGAAGGTCATCATCCCGGTCTCTCGAGCGAGCTGACCCGGCCCTCGGGGTCCTTCGACAGGTTGACCTCGGCGTACTCCACACCACGCGATTTCAAGAGGCCCTTCACGCGGGCGCAAAAAGAGCACGGCTCGGTCGTGTATACGGTGACATTGCTCATTACTTCACAAAGTATAGCAAGGCTTTTTTGGGATTCAGGCGCTTATTCCAGGTGCGCCTGGTGTTCCTACACCGTCTTCTCCAACGCCCGCTCCTGGGCGCGGTCGAACTCGCGCTTGACATCGCCGCGGTGCGTCGCTAGCTCGCTCACATCGCCGCTTTCCTGCCCGCGCGCGCGCTGGATCTGACGGTCGACCTTCGCCAGCTCCAGCTGCAGGCGCTGAACGTCCAACATCTCTGAACGGGGCTCTTCGCTACCGGCTTGCACTATCAGCTCGGCCAGCAATGCATGCAGGTCCGAATCATCGTGTAGGTCGGGCGCAGACATCGAGACCGGCAGGCCATTGTCCATCAGGTATCGAGCGGCTCGACGCATAAGGCTGCTCGAAGAAGTGCCCCTCAACATCGAGACCTCGGAGCGCAGTCAGACCGTCCTCGGGCTGTGCGATGCACAATGCGAGGAAATTCACGCTCGGTCTTGTCTAGGCGGGAGAGGTCCACGCGCGCTTTGGCTGTCGTCTGGCTCGCCGCCTGGGTACTTGGCGACCCCTTCGTCGGGTTCAGCCAATCTTTTCTCGACCAGGTCGTTGGGTCTAGCGAAGCGACTCGAAACGAGGCGAGTCAGCTCGTCGCGAACCGTGCTCCGCGACGGCAACGTGGAGAAGATTCCGCGCAACTCATCGAGCATCGAGTCCTGGACCTCGGTATCCGATGTGTCCCCGCTGGCGAGGACACGCTCAACCCGAAAGCGTGCGAACTCGACCGATCGGTCGATCGCCTCTTGCACTGCCTTGCTCCCATCGCGTTGCACCAGATCTGCCGGGTCGGTACCCGCCGGGAGCGTCACCACGCGCAGCTCGAGCTTGCGCTTCGCCGCGAGTCCCGCGGCCTTCAGCATCGCCTCCTGGCCGGCGCTGTCGGCGTCCAGCGCCAGCAGCACCGTCTGGGCCATCCGCGACAGCTCGCCGACCTGCTCGGCGGTCAGCGCCGTCCCCATCGACCCGACCGTGTTGCGCAGCCCTGCCTGGTGCAGCGCGATCACGTCGGTGTAGCCCTCGCACAGGATCGCCTGTCCGGCACGCGCCGCGTGGGCGCGCGCGAGGTCTGAGCCGTAGAGGTGCTGCCCCTTGTGGTAGACGTCGTTGTCGGAGGTATTGAGATACTTCGGTTTCTGCTCGTCGCGCATCGCGCGCGCCCCGAAGCCGAGCACGCGGCCACGCACGTCCGCGAGCGGGAACATGATCCGGCCGCGGAAGCGGTCGTAGGGCCGCCCGTTCTCCTTGGAGCGCTGCGCCAGTCCCGTCGCGTACAGCTCCTGCTCGGTGAATCCGCCCCTGCGGGAAGCCAGCAGGACTCGATCCCAGGCGCTTGGTGAGTAGCCGACGTGGAACTCTCGCAGGATCTCCTCTCCCAAACCCCGGCTCTCCAGGTACTCGCGCGCCGCCTTCGCCTCCTCGGCCTCCCACAGGCAGCGTTCGTAGTAGGCGGCCGTGCGCGTGAGCAGCTCCAATAGTCGCTCTCGCCGGCGGCGGCGCTCGGCCTGTTTCGGGTCCTCCTCCTCGAGCTTCAGCTCGACGGCGAAGCGATCCGCCAGCAACTCCAGCGCCCCTTTGAAGTCGACGCCCTCGGTCTCCTGGACGAACGTGAACAGGTCGCCCGAGGCCTGACATCCGAAGCAGTAGTAGACCTTCTGTCCCGGGTCGATCCCGAAGGACGGGCTGCGCTCCTCGTGGAACGGACACAGCCCCTCGTACCGCGCCGGTCCGGCCCTGCGCAGCTCGGTGCGTGCCGAGACCAGCTCGACGAAGTCGACCGCGTCGCGCACACGGTCCTTGGACTCACGGGTGTAAAAAGCCACTGCCGTCGAGGCTACCGGGCGAAGGCTTTGGGGACCTGTAGGTCGGTGTACTCCCTGATGCAATAACGGTCGGTCATGCCCGCCAGATAGTCCGTCACGCGTCGCGCCAGATCATCCTCCTCGTGCGCTCGGTCTACCGCGGGGAGATGGTTGGGTTCATCGACGTAATGCTCGAACAGGGTTCTCACGACCCCCTTGATCCGTGCGTGCTCGGCGCGAACGGCGGGACCAAGGTAGACGTGCTCGAACATGAAGTCCCTCAGCGTGCTCATCGCCGCGCCCGCCTCTTCGCCCTGGACGATGTCGCCCGCAAGCTCGGAGTGCTCGACCATGTCGTGCACCAGCGCGTCGATCCGCGCCGAACCGCTGGCACCCAGCACGGCGATCGGCTCCTCTGGCAGCTCGTCCTCCCGCAGCAGCCCCGCGCGCACCGCGTCGTCGATGTCGTGGTTGATATACGCCACACGGTCCATCACTCGCACGATCCGACCCTCGAGCGTCTGCGGCTTCGGCGCGCGGCTCGAGTGACAGGCGATCCCGTCGCGCACCTGCTCGGTCAGGTTCAGTCCGGCGCCATCACGCTCCAAGTGCTCGACCACCCGCAGCGAATGCTCGTAGTGACGGAAGCCCACCCCGAAGCGCTCCTTTAGGCAGTTGTCGAGCACCTCCTCGCCGATGTGGCCGAAGGGCGGGTGCCCGAGGTCGTGGCCGAGTCCGATCGCCTCGACGAGATCCTCGTTCAGGCGCAACGCGCGGGCCACGGTGCGGGAGATGGTGGTGACCTCGAGCGTGTGCGTCAGCCGTGTGCGGTAGTGATCGCCCTGCGGCGCCACGAACACTTGGGTCTTGTGCTTCAGCCGTCTGAACGCCTTACAGTGCACGATCCTGTCGCGGTCGCGCTGAAACGGGGTGCGCAGCGCACAGTCGTCCTCCGCACGTGCGCGGCGTGCGGGGTAGGAGTGCGCCGCCAGTGGAGAGAGGAGTTGCTCCTCCAGCTCGCGCTGGCGCCCGGCGAAGACGTTCGCGACCGTGTCGGTCTGCTTGGCGAGGCTCATCCTTCGATTGTGGCAGCGGGCTCGGCGATCAAGGGCGCCGGGCGAACTTCGATCCAGTGCGGCGGAGCGCTCAGCCCTCGCGTTTCCAGTCGCCGCGCATGGTCGCCTTGTGCGCCCAGTGGTGCCAGCCCTTCATCTCGCCCGGGTCCTCGTCGAACACCGGGGCACCACCGCCCGGCTGGGGCAGACTCTGCGCCGCCGCCGCGTCGATGCGCAGATCCACGCCACGTTCGTGCAGAGACGCCACATCCGCGGCTTCCACGAACCGCAGACCGTGTCCCGGGGTGGAGATCACCAGGCCGTGGAAGATGTCCTGCTCGGGCGCTGCCACCACGTGGTGGACCGTACCCACCTGCTCGCCATCTGAGGTGAGCACCGGCACATTCTTGTCAAGCAGCCCATAGGCGATTGGAAGACCCTCGTCCATGGCGGTCACGATACAGCGCGCTCTTCAGGCACGAGCCGCGGCCGGCATCAGCCGCAGGTGCGCGTGGTGCTCGAGCGTCTCCGCGATCGCCCGCTCGACCTGGCCAAGCGCCGACGCGAGCGCCTCGGGGATCTCCGTCAGAGGGCGACCGAGTGCCTCGGTCATAAAGCTGTAGGCCGCTTCGTCCAGCGGGAATGACGCGGCCTCGCACGCCCCGCACACGACTCCGCCCGCCGAACCGGAGAACCCAACCAGGTGCTCGCGCTCCCCGCAGCAGGCGCATGCGCCGAGCTGGGGCGCCAGGCCGGCCGCGAGCAGCAGCTTCAGACGGAATGCAAGGGCGCCGGCGCGGCCACTGGCCGAGCTGTCGGCCGCGGGGAGATCTGACAGGTCTCCGTCGGTGGCCGCGGGTTGGCCGGCGGGTCTACCAGTGCCGGAGACCTGCTCGTCGAGTAGTCCCAGATGCCTGCACAGCAGGTTGAACACCCCCGGGTGCGGCTCGCCGGTCTCGAACAGGCGGCCGACCGCGTCGCAGGCGCGCGCGGCGCTGTCCAGCGCACGGGCGTCGCCGCGCAGGCGCGGATAGGCGTCGACCGTCTGTGCGCCCGTCACCGTCAACAGCTCGCCGCGTCCCTCGTGCAGGTCCATCCGCAGGCGGAAGAACGGCTCCAGACGGCCACCGAAGCGGCTGCGCGTGCGCCGCACGCCCTTCGCGATCGCGCTGATCCGCCCGCGGTGGGGGGTGTACACGTGCAGGATGCGATCGGCCTCGCCGTAGCGCATCGATCTCAGCACCACCGCCTCGGTCTTGACTGGGCCGGCCATCGGATGTCGAGTCTAGGATCGCGGGCGGCGGAGCATTCGTGCTGAGGACACAGAATTGGCACAGAATGGGCTGCAAATCGGCGCATTGTCGCCCACGAGACCTGAGACAATGCGGTGCATGGATCGCGCATCTTTGAAGCAGCTTTTGGGCCAGGGGTTGTCGCTGGCGGAGATCGGCAGGCGGTTCGGAAGGCATGAAGCGACGGTCGGATATTGGGTCGAGAAATATGGCCTGCAGGCGGTCAACCATGACAAGCACGTGGCCCGTGGTGGCCTTGCTCGTGAGGATTGGAGCCGCTGATTGAGCAGGGCATGTCGATCGCAGATCGCTGAGGCAGTCGAGTGCAGCAAGGGGACCGTACGGCACTGGCTCAGGCAATATGGACTGAAAACCCGGGCGCAACGCTGGATCGGAGAGGAATCGACGCGTGCAATGAGAAGAGCCGGGAAGGCGACGGTCATGCGAAAATGCCGCAAGCATGGCATCACCGAGTTTTGGCTCGAGGGTCGTGGCTATTACCGTTGCAAGCGCTGCCGTTTGGAGCGCGTGAGTCAGCGCAGACGCAAGGTGAAGCAGATCCTCGTGGCCGAGGCCGGTGGATGTTGCGCATTGTGTGGCTACGACCGTTGCGTTGCGGCGCTGCACTTCCATCACCTCGATCCCAGCAGCAAGCAGTTTCGATTTGAGCATGCGACGGGCGCCGCTCGCTCGATTGCCTCTGCGCGTGCAGAGATGGCGAAGTGCGTGCTGTTGTGCGCCAACTGCCACGCGGAGGTGGAGGCAGGGATCGCGACTCTCGAGGCGGACGCAATCCGAAGCGGGCTTGCGTAGAATCCTGCCTGCGGTCCTCGGCAGCTCGATTGGCCGAGCGCTCGACTGTTAATCGAGAGGTTGTGGGTTCGAGCCCCACCCCGGGAGCTGTTTGAGGTTATTTGGAAGTCCGTCGCGTCCAGCTCTAAGACCTGGGCGCGACGGACATCTGAGCAGCGTTCGGCTCAACCAACCTCTGTTGGCTCCGCGCATAGCCAGTTCCTCCACCAGCCCCGCCGCCGCAGCCCCGGCATCGTGCGAGCTCGGCCCAAGCCGCCAGCTCCCGCGCCCGCGCCCGGATCGAAGGCTCCTCCAAGCGCCCGTTCGACCGCCAGCCGCAAAGGCCGCGGCGAGATGAACCGCTGCGGCACCCGCACCCCGGCCCCGGCCCAGGAGACGCGCGAGGCGTTCTCGTTCATGTCGCCGATCGCCGGGCAGGCGACGACGGCGCACCCCGAGGAGAGCGCGCGCACGAGCGTGCCGTGCCCGGCGTGGCAGACGACGACGTCGCAGCAGGGGCATCGTGCGCGAGTAGGAGACCCAGTCGACGACCCTGGCGTTCGCGGGCACCGGCAGCGAGCGAGGGGGGAGGCGGCGATTCCAGGTCGCGAGCACGCGCACCGGCGCGTCGGCGAGCCCCCGCAGAGCGGCATGGAGCATCCGGTGCGCGGGGTCCTGCGCGGTCGAGGGCGCCACGAGCACGAGCGGCGCATCGCCCGGCGGGAGCTCGACGTCCGCGGCCGGGGGCTCCCACATCAGCGGCCCGACGACGTGGGCGTGCGAAGGCCACGAGCGCGGGTACTCGAGCTGGGGGAACGTGGCGACGAGCGCCAGCTCGCGGCTGGTGCCGCCGTGGGTGTAATCCAAGGCCGGCAGGCCGAGCCGCGCGCGGACATCGTTGAGCTGGGCGCGCCCGAGCTGCAGGCCGTGCTCCAGCGGACGGCCGGCGCGGCGCCAGAACGCGCGACCGGCCGCCGTGCGCGGCAACCGCGCGCCGAGCGAGTAGATCGGCAGGCCGGGCTCGCCCTCGGGGAAGACGTGGGGGATCAGCGTCGCGCAGGGAACGCCCTCGATCTCGGCCGCGAGCGCCGGGGCGAGCGTGAGGATGTCGGCGACGACGACGTCGGGCTCGAGCGCCGCGACCAGCGGCAGCGTGTCGCGCGTGGCGTGGACGACGGCCTCGTAGAAGTCCAAGGGCTCCGGCCCGGAGGGGAACACGTGGTACTCGGGCGCCGCCGCGAACGTCAGGCCCTCGGCCTCGATCGGCGCGCGCCAGCGCTCCCACGTCTGCACGGTCACGTCGTGCCCGCGCGCGGCGAGCGCGCGTCCCAAAGCGATCATCGGGAACGCGTGCCCGGGGTCGCCGAAGGCGCCGAGCAGCACGCGCAACGGGCCTCACGGGCGACACGACGTCGAGACCGGTTGCAAGCCTGCTACGGGAAGGACGCGCGACCGTCTCCCAGAAAAAGCGCCCAACTCGCGCCGCGGCCATCGGCGGCGCTAAGCGGCGGCAGCTCGGCCACGAGCCGCACTGCTCCAACCGCTCGCCGCGGTGAACGCGATCGGCGTGACCCCGAGCGTGCCGACCCCGGCGTCGCGGTAGATCGCCAGGCGCTCGCGCACGACGTCCGGCGGCCCGCACAGCGAGACGGAGTCGATCAACGCGTCCGGGATCGCGGCCATCGCCTCCTCGCGCTTGCCTTCGAGGTAGAGATCCTGGATCTTCGCGGCCTCGGCCTCGAAGCCGTAGCGGCAGACGAGCTGGTTGTAGAAGTTCTGCTTGCGCGAGCCCATGCCGCCGACGTACAGGGCGATGAACGGGCGCATCCCGTCGCGCGCGGCCTGCAGGTCGTCGGTGACGAACACCTGCACGGTCGGCGCCATGTCGAAGTCCTCGAGCGATTTGCCCGAGCGCGCGGCGCCCTCCTCCAGCAGCGGACGCAGCTCGGAGACGTGCTCGGGGCGAGAACAGCGTCGGGATCCAGCCGTCGGCGATCTCGCCGGCGAGCGCGGTGTTCTTCGGGCCGATCGCGGCGAGGTAGATCGGGATCTGCTCCTGCACGGGGGAGATCGTGAGCTTGAGCGCCTTGCCGGGCCCGTCGGGCAGCGGCAGCGTCAGCGTCTCGCCGTCGAACTCACGCGTTCGCGCGCGAGCGCCATGCGCACGACGGCGACGTACTCGCGCGTGCGCTGCAGCTGCTTGCCGAAGCGCTGCCCGTGCCAGCCCTCGGCGACCTGCGGGCCGGAGGAGCCGATCCCGAGGATCATGCGCCCGCCGGAGAGCTGGTCGATCGTGGCGGCGGTCATCGCGGTCATCGCCGCGGAGCGCCCGGGCATCTGAAAGATCCCGGAGCCGAGGCGGATCGTCGAGGTCTGCCCGGCGAGCCAGCCGAGCACGGTCGCGGTGTCCGAGCCGTAGGCCTCCGCCGCCCAGACCGAGTCATAGCCGAGGCGCTCGGCCTCCTGGACGATCTTCAGCTGGTCCTCCGAAGTGAGGCCCAGGCCCCAGTAGCCGATGTGAACGCCGAGCTTCATCGTCATGACCCTACAGGGCGTCGCCGGGCCGGGTGAACATGATCTCCGGGACGATGCAGGCGGGGGAGACCTTCAGCAGGTAGCGCACGGCCTCGGCGATGTCCTCGGGGCGGATCATGTCCTCGGCGGGGACGTGCTGCTTGGCGAACTCGGTCATCGGCGTGTCGACGAACGCGGGGCACAGCGCCGTGGACTTGATGCCCTGGGGGGAGAGTTCCTTGTTCATCGCCTCGGTCCAGCCGACGACGCCGTGCTTGGTGGCGGAGTAGACCGACAGCCAGCCCTGGCCGAACTTGCCGGAGATCGAGGAGGTGTTGACGACGAGCGCGTTTTTGTGCTCGGCCGCGGCGGCCGCCAGCATGGGGACGCATTCGCGGTAGAAGAGCACGATCGAGCGCAGGTTGATCGACAGCTGCATGTCGAGGTGCTTGGTCTGGATCTCCCCGACCTGCGCCCCGAAGCCAACGCCGGCGTTGTTGACGAGCACGTCCAGCCGCCCATAGCGCTCGCGGTGCGCCGCGACGACGTTCTGGATCGCCCCCTCGTCGGCCACGTTCGCCGCGACCCCGTGCACGTCGTCCAATCCCTCGCCGGCAAGCCCCGCGACGGCCGCCTCGAGCTTGTCCGCCCGGCGCGCGGCCATCGTCACGCCATAGCCTTCCTCGCCAAGCACTTTCGCGACAGCCAGCCCGATCCCGCTCGATGCTCCCGTGACGATCGCCGCGCGCTCTGCCATGCTGCCTCCCCGGTCGTGGTGTAGATCCGGCGAGAGCATTCCACACGCTGGTAGCGTCTGCCACGTCGCGGGCCCGTAGCTCAGTTGGTTAGAGCTGCCGACTCATAATCGGTAGGTCCCTGGTTCGAGTCCAGGCGGGCCCATAGTGAGGCACTGTTCCAAAATGTCTTTCCATCTCGGCTAGCAGGTCCGGTCTTCGTCCGGCCGATAAGGCCCGCCACCTCCCGGCTGAGGGACTTGGTCTCGGGCCGACAGGACGAATGATCCGGATCCTGCGCCGGTTCGAGTCCTGGCGGGCCCATTTGAGCGTTAGAACCTACGCTCGGTGTCTGCGAATCCTCAGCCTCCCACCTGCAGATTGACGCTCGGGGTCGTGAGCGGTGGGACTTCGACTGCCGGGAGGCTGACGCTCGAGGTGGAGACGCTGGGAACGGAGACGGTTGGGGTGGAGAGGCTCGGCACTGAGACGGCCGGCACCGGGACGCTTGGCACGGGGACATTCACGGAAGGGGGAATCGTGACTGCGACCGGCGCTTGGACCGTGGCAGGGGGAGACGTTGGCTTGGGCGAGGGGATCACCGTGGGGTGGCTCGGCGCCCCGGCCGGCGGGTCCGGTGTGCCCGATGTCGGCTTGAACGCCGAGCCCGGCGATGCCGGTGTCGGCTCCTGTTCGCTGCCGGGCTGTTGCGGGGAGGGCCCCGACTCGTGTGTCCTCGTTGTCGGGCTCTTATTCGGAGGAGTCCTTATCGCGTGCGAAGGGAGGATCGTGGAAGGGGTCTTTCGCGAGCGAAGGCGCCCGCCGGTCGGCGGTAGAGAGCTCTGCGTCTCGTCGACGCTGACGGGTGGGCCGTTCGATGCCAGGCGCGCCACCGTGGCCCTGTGTACCTGCTGGATCTCGCCCTTCTGGTGCAGTGCGGGGGCGAGCGCAAGGACGCCCGCCGCTCCGAGCGCGGGGATCGTCTGGGCGATCGAACCACCGGCGAGGTTTGCCGACGAGGCTTTCAGTGCGGTGAGGATCCGCTCCGGCACAGCGCTCGCAAAGGCAGAGCGCCGCAACGAGACGGCGGCCGGCGTAGCAGGCGATGAATGCCGCGACGGCGTCCGCATCGAGCTGCTTGCCCGACTGCTTGGAGAGGATCTCGATGGCTTCCCTGTGGGTACGTGAGCGGCCTGTAGGGACGGACCGAGGTGATCGCGTCGAATGTGTCGGCCACCGCGATGATCCGAGACGCCCAGCGAGATCTCGGTCCGGCGATTGCGTCGGGGTAGCCGTTGCCGTCGAGCCGCTCGTGGTGGTGGCGGACGATCGAGGCGATCTCCGGGTCTCCGGCCTCCGCGACGAATGTTCGCGCCGTCGGGCGCGTGGAGCTTCACGATCGCGAACTCATGGTCGGTCAGCCGGTCGGGCTTGTGCAGGATCTCCGCCGGTGTATAGATCTTCCCGATGTCGTGCACCAGCGCGGCGGTCTCGATCGTTCGCGACCTCGGTGGCCGAGAGATGCAGCTCGTGCGCGATCCTGACCGCATAGGAGGCGACCCGACGGCTGTGCCCGTGCACATACGGGTCGAGGCTCTGGTGTAGGTCGCTGAGCTGCGTGAGCATCTCGATGCTGACGGTCGGGCCGTGTCTCGCGAGCCGACTCGAAGAGGTCGTGCGTGTGCTGCCAGGCGTCGCTCCGACCCAGAACCGTCGCACCCAGCCCCAGAGCATCAGTTCGGAGAAGATCATCTCCTGCGAACGAGCCCAGCGCTTCCACAACCAGGCGCCCACCGATGCGAATGCCAGCGAACCGAGGATGGCCAGTGACAACTGCCAGGGGCTGCCAGAGGATCCCGCGGTCGGGCACGAGCAGGGACACGAGAGCGACCGGTCCCACGATCACAGCAAGCGTGACAAAGATCGACAGCGGCAGATACCTCCTGAGGTGACGCGGCATCGTCACGCGCGGTTCTGGGCCTGCCGCAGGGGAGCTTTTCGGGCCGCAGCTGGACCAGAAGAAGGCGTCGCTCCGAGGGGCCCAGAGCGCGACTCGGGGAGCTCATGCCCGCTTAGAAGCTCGTTCAACCGGAATTGCAACGAGCTTGCCAGGGAGTCCTCACCGACGATTGGCACAGTGTTTGAGTACGACATATTTCGCACGAGCTGAACGGGGAGCCGTCATTCTGGACGACTGTTGATCGGCGTCGTCAGCTCAAACGGCGCGGCAACAGCAGCTGGTCGCATGTTCGTGCCGGGGGGCCCCTCCGGCGCTCACCGGGCCTCAGGTCTGGGTGGCGAGACGCTCGTGCACCGAGCGCACGGCGCTCGAGCCCTCGCCCACCGCGGCGGCGACGCGCTTCATCGAGCCGTTGCGGACGTCGCCCGCGGCGAACACTCCCGGCACCGAGGTCTCAAACGGCAGCGGGCTCGATGTTCCCGGGGCGATCGGCCCCGCCAGCTGGCGATCGGTGAGCACGAACCCGTCTCGATCGAGCAGCACTCCGTCACACAGCCAGCCCGTCGCGGGCTGCGCGCCGATGAAGCAGAACAGCCCCGAGCAGGGAATCGTCTGCCGCTCCCCGGTCGCGGTGTGATGGAGCGTCACCTCGTCCAGATGATCCTTACCCGTGAGCGCGTGGACTTCGACGCCGGTCAGGAGGTTGATCTTCGGATCGGCCACGATTCGCTCGATCAGGTACTGGGACATGCTCTGGGTGAGGTCGTCGCGCCGGATCGCGATCGTGACGCTGCAGTTGTGTTCGCCGAGATGGATCGCGGCCTGTCCCGCGGAGTTGCCGCCCCCGACGACGAGCACCGGCCTGCCGTCGCAAACTCTCGCCTCCAGATCGGTCGCCGCGTAGTAGACGCCGGCGCCCTCGAAGCGCTCCAGGTCTTCCACGTCCAGGCGTCGATAGCTGGCGCCGGAGGCGACGATCACGGCGCGGGTCGGGATCTCGCTGCCGTCTCTGAGGATGACCACGTGGAATCCCGCCTCGACCCGCAGGCCCACGACCTCACAGGGGGCGTTCAGCCGCGCCCCGAGCCGCATCGCCTGCACGGCGGACCTGGCGGTGAGATCGCCGCCGGAGATGCCGTTGGGGAAGCCGGTGTAGTTCTCGATTCGCGAGCTCGAACCGGCCTGCCCGCCGATCGCCATCGCGTCCAGCGAGACGGTGCGCAGGCCCTCCGATGCTCCGTAGACCGATGCGGCCAGGCCGGCCGGGCCGCTGCCGACGACGACGAGGTCGAAGATGTAGCCCGGTTTCGGCTGGTAGGTCAGCCCGAGGTGTTCGGCGAAGACGGCGGGCGTCGCGCGGCGCAGGATCTCCGTGGGTGTGATCACCACCGGCATATCCGGCGGGCACAGGTCCATCGTGCCGAGCAGCGCCTCGATGTCCTCGGCGTCCTCGACATCGATCCACGTGTGGGCCAACCGCGAGTGCTCGGCGAACGCCCGCAGGCTCATCGCCTCGGGCGAGTATCGCGACCCGATGATCCGGATCGCCTGGGCGCCCTCGCCGGTGCGCAGCAGCTCACGGCGGGCGAGCAGCGCGCCGAAGATGACGCCGGCAAGGGCAGGGCGCAGGCTCATCAGCCGCCGGAAGTCCGGCTGGGGGATCACCAGCACTCTGCCCGCCTGGCTGACACGGGCGGTGAGGAAACGGCGCTGGCCGGTCAGTAGGTTCAGCTCGCCGACGAAGTTGCCCGGCCCGAATACGAAGATCGGCTCGTGATCGGAGCCGTCGTCGTTGGGGCCAACGACCGCCACGATCTCGACCTCGCCCTCGAGCACGACGAACAGGTCGTAGGAGGACTCGCCCGCCTGGAACAGCAGCTGCCCGACCTCGATCGGCTGCTCAACGCCGAACTCGGCGACTTCCGCGAGCTGGTGCTGGCTCAGCACGGGCGACGCAGCGGCGTCCTGATCCTCGCGTGCGCTCATAGTTGTCGGAGCAGTCGTACGAGGACGTCACTGAAGACGAGCATCAATCAGCGAGCTTAGCCTGAGTTCTAGGTCATCACCGTGTTCGACCGTCCCAGCGGTGCGCCGCCGGCGTCGAGCGCCTGCACGGCCAGATATGGCCCGCCTGAGGCATTGGGTCCGCCGTCCGAGGTGGTTGTGCTCAGCGCGGTCTCAAATCCGTCTGAGCGCGTACTCGACACCGGCTGCAGATCGCCGGCCTGCTCACCGGCGAGCAACTGCCAGCGCGCGACGCCGGTCGCCCCGTTCCAGCTCGCATAGACGGTTCGTTGGCGGCCGCGCTCGGCCACGGCGATCGCCGGCGCTTGCGCGGGAAGACCTGTCCAGGGCAGGCGAAAGGCTCGATAGGACTGGTACTTCTCACCGAGCACGGCATCGAACAGCATCCGGCCCGAGTAATCGAACTCGGACACGTGTGGGACTTCACCCCAGCCGACGAACACGTTCCCATTGCCCAGCAGCTGCATGCTGCCCTGACTGCCGGAGAGGATCTTCGGATGCGTGTATTGACGCAGCAGGTTGGCGGTCATCGCCTGCTCGTCGAGCTCGAGGATCAGACCACGGGAGAGCTTCTCCACCGCCGGCGTCGCGCCGTTGTCGAAGATCGTGAGCGTCCCGTCGGGCTGGCGGCGGGCGTGGTGCTGCCAGGCGAAGTCGGCTCCTGCTCCGATCGCGAAATCGTTGCTCTTCCCGCCCAGACGCCACAGGATCTTGCCGGCTTTATCGAGCTTGTAGACGGTCTGCATGCTGCGCGAGGAGATCAGCAGGTTGCCGTCGCCGTCGAGGTCGACCGAGTTGATGTGAAAGAAGTCCCAGTTCGCTTCCACCGGGGCATAGGACTCCTCCAGCGGGGCGTGATCGAGGCTGTGCCACTCGAGCAGCAACCTGCCGGTAGCCAGGTCGATCTCCTGGAAGATCGCGTCCTGGATCGTGCCTTTGCGGGAGCCGCCGACGCTCGACAGGTCGGCGTCTCTGATCACATAGCTCGTCAGCAGCGCCGTGTCGCGTGGCGTGATCACGAACTCGTGCAGGTCGCCGCGCAGTCCGCCTGCCGCCTGCACGCGGCGAATCGTTCGATAGCTCGCGTCCGCGATCACGTATTCGCCGACCCCGTGGCCGTATTCGATCAAACCCTCCCACCACGTGAGCACCGGGCTGCCGCGGTAGCTCTGCACCTGGAAGTTGGTCGTCACCTTGCCCGCGAGTGGGTTCTCCCAGATCGGCTGCCCGTCGTTGTCGACGATCACCCCGCCGACCTGGCCGACGGGGGCGTTGTACGGAGCGATGAAGATCGGGTCCTCCGAGACGCCCTGCTCGCGACGGGTCACCGTCAGCGCCGGGATTTGCAGATCCGGCCTGGTGTGCCATTGCGGTGGTCTGGGCGGCTTGGGCCCCGATGAGGCAAAGGCGCCGGTGGCGATCTCGCCCAGGCTGCCGGCGACCGCGAGCCCGGCCGCGCCGATTCCCGCGGAGCGAAGTAGCTGCCTGCGGGTCAGGGCTGGGTTGGTTCCGTCCATCTCCACCACCCAGGTAAGCGCATCTTTCGAAAGGGTTTCTCAAGAAGGCCGAAGAAACCCGGTGAGGCCTTTCCGAACGCCGCGGGGACACAGGTCTCAGATCAACATAAACTGGTACGAGCGAGACACAAAATGGCTGGTTCTAATCGTCGAGTGGTGCTCTCGGGCGGTGCTCTGAAGGGGGAGGCAGATGATCGACAGCGAGGCAATCGGCGGACTGCTCGAGAACGCGGTGGCCGGCGGGGCGCTCCCGGGTGTCATCGCCGTCGTCGGCGATCGCGACGGGACGCTGTATGAGGGGGCGTTCGGGCGGCTGAGCGTCGAGGGCGAGGAGCCTGCGCGAACGGACACGATGCTCGCGATCGCGTCGATGACCAAGGCGATCACGAGCGTCGCCGCGCTACAGCTGATCGAGCAGGGCCGCCTGGAGCTCGAGCAGACCGTCGCGAGCGTGCTGCCGGCCTTTGGAGAGTTGCAGGTGCTGGAGGGCTTTGACGGTGAGACGCCGCGGCTGCGCGCGCCCGCCGGCCAGGCGAGCATTCGCCAGCTGCTGACCCACACCTCGGGCCTCGGATACTGGTTCAGCAACGCCGACCTGCTGCGCTACCACGAGGTCGAAGGCCTGCCCGACCCGATCACCTGCAAGCGCGCCGCGCTCGACGGGGTGCCGCTGGTCGGCGACCCCGGCGTCCGTTGGGAGTACGGGACGAGCACCGATTGGCTCGGGCAGGTGATCGAGGCGGTCAGCGGCCAGGATTTCGACGCCTACTGCAAGCAGCAGATCTTCGCCCCGCTGGGAATGACCGACACGAGCTTCACCCCCAGCGAGCACCAGCGCGAGCGGATGATGGCGCTACACGCCAGAAGCCCCGACGGAGGTCTCACCCTTTCATCGATCGAGCTGCCGAGGGACCCCGAGTTCTTCTCAGGCGGTGGTGGCTGCTACTCGACCGCCGGTGACTACCTGCGCTTCATGCGGGCGCTGCTCAGAGACGGCGAGCTCGACGGTGAGCGAATCCTTCGCCCGGAGACCGTCCAGCTCGCCTTCACCGACCATCTCGACGGCCTGCCGCTGCCCGAGATCATGCGCTCGGCGCTCCCGGAGCTGACCAACGAGGTGCCCACGCTGCCGGTACCTCAAGGGTGGGGTCTGGGACTCAACCTCCTGCTCGTGGACATACCCGGTATGCGCCGCGCCGGCACCGGTTCTTGGGCGGGGCTGTTCAATTGCTACTACTGGATCGACCGGGCCACCGGTGTCACCGCGGCGATTTTCACGCAGGTCCTTCCGTTCTTCGACGCCCGCATCGTGCAGACGATGCTCGAATTCAACGGCGCCGTGTTCAGCGGTGTGGAGGAGAGCTTCAGGTAAGGGCGCCGGCAGGCGAGCATCGACTCGGGCGAGCGCATACGATGACCCAGGCGATGAGCGAGACGGCATCACTCGAGGACGTGGTCAGCCACGGCGAGGCCGTTCTCGACGGCGGTGTTCGCCTCCATTACGTGGAGGCGGGTGAGGGACCGTTGGTCGTGTTGCTGCACGGCTTTCCGGAGTTCTGGTACTCCTGGCGCCATCAGATACAGCCCCTCGTGGACGCCGGTTTCCACGTCGTGGCGCCCGACATGCGCGGATACAACCTGTCGGACAAGCCCGAGGGCTGGCGTTCTTACGACATGCAGTTCCTGGCGGGCGACGTGGCCGCGCTGATTTGCCACTTCGGCGTGCAGCGGGCGGATGTCGTCGGTCACGACTGGGGCGCCGCGGTCGCCTACGGCGTGGCGGCGCTGCACCCCGAGTCGGTGCGGCGGCTGGCGATCCTCAACGTGCCCCATCCGGCGCGCATGCTCGCTGGGTTCAGGACCCTCAAACAGCTGCGCAAGAGCTGGTACATGTTCTTCTTCCAGATCCCATTCCTGCCGGAGTGGCTGTTGCGGCGCGACGGCTACGCTCCGATCAAGCGCGCGCTGCGCACCGATGGAGCAAAGCTCGGCCGCCCGACGGTGTTCAGCGACGAGGAGCCTCGAGCGCTACGTGCAGGCATGGTCCTATGACGGGGCGCTGACCGGGATGCTCAACTATTACCGCGCCGCGCTGCGCCAGACCCCGCGCGCGGCGACTGCGCGGATGCGCCCGATCGATGCGCCCACGCTCGTGATCTGGGGCGATCGCGACACCGCTTTGGGCTCCGAGCTGGCCGAACCGGAAGCGCGTTGGGTGAAGGACGTGCGGGTCGAGCACCTGCCCGAGGCGACGCACTGGGTCCAGCACGACGACCCCGAGCGCGTCAACGAGCTGCTACTGGAGTTTCTCGAGGGCTGAGGGCGCCGTCGCCCCGCGCCGGCTCCGGCTCGTCTTCGCACAGCCGCGCGGCGGTCGCGGTCGCCGTGTCGAGCGCCCAAGCGGTCGTCGTGATCAAGCCGAGCGCCACGATCAATAGCCCACAGCCGGCGACGAGCCACCAGCCCGGGTGGGTCCCCGTCGCCAGCACCGCCGGGTCGGTCGTGGCCACGACGGCGATCGCCCCGACGAGCGCGACGCCCAACGACTGGCCGACCTGACGGCTGGTCGAAGCCACGGCCGAGGCGACGCCGGCCTGCGCCGGCGGCATGCCGGAGACCGCGGTGTTCGTGATCGGCGGGTTGACCGAGCCGAAGCCGATCCCGAAGATCAGATAGCTGAGTATCAGCCACGCGGGCGAGGTGGTCGCGGTCAGGCTCGTGAGCATCAGGCCGCTGATCAGAATCGCTGCCCCGCCGATCACCAGCGACGGCCGCGCGCCGCGGGCGCCGACCAGCCGTCCGGTCAACGGCCCCACGACGACCGTCATCGCGGCCATCGGCAACGTGTAGAGGCCGGCGTGGAAGGGGGACAGGCCGCGCCCGTTCTGCAGGTAGATCGTGTTCAGGAACAGAAAGCCGCCGAGCGCGACGAAGGCGGCGATCGCGATCAGGGTCGCGCCCGAGAACGGCACGCTCGCGAAGAAGCGCACGTCGATCAGCGGGTCCACGCGCCGGCGCTCGTAGTGGACGAGCGCGCCGACCGCGAGCGCCGCGAGCGCGAACAGGCCGAGGATCTCGCCCGAGAGCCAGCCGTGGGAGGGCCCCTCGATGATCGCGTAGACGGTGCTCGCCAGCAGCACGATCACCAGCAGCTGCCCGACGGGGTCGATCCGCCGCGCGCGCGGCGCCTTGGACTCGGGGACGAAGCGCCACGTGAGCGCGGCCGCGATCAGTCCGACCGGCACGTTCACCCAGAAGACCGAGCGCCAGCTGCCCGCATCGACCAGCGCGCCGCCGAGCACCGGGCCCATCGCCAGGCTGATGCCGATCACCCCCGCCCAGATGCCGATCGCCTGTGCGCGCTCGCGCGCGTCGGTGAAGGTGTTGCGGATGATCGACATCGCCACCGGGTTGAGCATCGAGCCGCCGACGGCCTGCACCATGCGGAAGAGGATCAACAGCTGCACGGTCGGGGCGAGGCTGCACAGCAGCGAGCCGAGCGTGAACAGCACCAGCCCGAGCTTGAAGACACGAGCGCGTCCGAAACGGTCGGCCATCGAGCCCGACAGCATCAGCAGGCTGGCGAGGACCAGCGTGTAGGAGTCGATCGTCCACTGCAGCTGTGGCACCGACGCGTGCAGTTCGCGTCGGATCGAGGGCAGCGCGACGTTCACGATCGTGTTGTCGAGCCCGACGATGAACAGGCTCATGCAGCAGATCGCGAGGATCAGATAGCGGCGACGGTCGGGGGCCTGGGGCGTCTGTCCTCCCAGGTCACCCGTGCTGATCGTTGCAGGCATAGAACCCACACGGTACAAACGTTCTTCAGGCACACAGGCCGAAGTAAACGACTGCTCACACGGTCAGCATCGGCGTCGGGCGCCACTCAGCAGCACAGCAAAAGAGTCGCAAAATGCGGGCAATATAGTTCGCGAATATAGAAGACCTACCTGTGCTTAGAGTTACGATCCTCTGCAGCCCGCACCAAAGCGCGGCAAACCTCAAACCTATGGGAGGGGTGCATATGCTCGGGCCGGCCAGTTCTGCACAGACGGCGATTGATCTCTCGATAACCGATCGGATGGCACTGCGGGCCAGGGCCGTGGTTCCGTTGCGTTCTATGGCGGTGGCTGGTGCTGTGATCGCAGTGCTTGCCTTGCCGACGGTGGCATTGGTGGGAGTGCGTGCCGCTACGTCTGGTAGTCCTCGCGTGGCGCGGTTGGGAGGCTCGTCGCGGGTTGAGGCGTCACGCGATGGAGCGTCGTTGGCTCGTGCGCGGCAGCAGGCACAGGCGCGACAAGCAGCCCGGCAGCGTTGGCTTGGGAGTCCTGGGGCGCGGGCGCAGCGTGCTGCTTCGCAGATGGCGTTTCATGGGTTGCCTGCGTATGCGGCGCAGCGGCTTCTGGTGCACGACGATGGGACGGCGCTTGCTGAGGTGAGCGCTAATCCGGCGGCGACTGTCGCAGGGCTGGGTCACGTTGTCCGCTATCTGAGTGATTATCGCGTGTTGGTGAGGACATCGCATGGTTTGCAGGTCGAGCGTTCGACGGTGCCGCTGCGTGTAGCGGATGGTGCTGGCGGCAAGCAGCCGGTCGACTTGCGTTTGGTGGAGCATGGTCGTCGGTTTGAGCCTGTGAGGCCGTTGACGGGTGTCTCGATTGGGCAAGACTCGAGTGGAGGGGTAGCGGTCGGCTCGGGTGGCGTGCGGATCACGATGCAGGGCGCGAACGTGGTTGGAAGTCCGATCGGGAGTCACAGCGTTTTCTTTCCGGGTGTTGGCCGCGATATGGATGCAGTGATAGCTCCGAAGCTGGGTGGGGCGGAGCTGTTTGCCGTGTTGCGGTCGCGTTTGAGCCCGCAACAGATTCGTTATCGTGTTGGGCTGCCGGCTGGCGCGGTGTTGCAGGCGGTGGGGGGTGGAGCGGTCATCTCGCGGGCGGGCGTTACTTTGGCCCGTGTGCCTGCGCCGACCGCGCGAGATGCTCAAGGTAGTGCCGTGCCTGTGCGGATGGGGGTGGCCGGTGACGAACTGGTACTGAGTATTCCGCATCGTGGTCTTAGCATCGCTTATCCAGTTCTAGTCGATCCTGAAGTCATCAATATCACCGAAAGTCTTTCTGGATGGAAATTCTCCCAAACTATTCGTGGCTGCGGACCATCAGTGAAATTTTCTGACTCTGGCCCGCCTCTTACGGTTACGTCCCCGGAAGTAAGTTTTCCGTTGTCTAAGGAACCACGCTGTGAAGAACCCCGTAGGAATACAGAACTTGCAAATGGGGGTTGGGAATGGGAATCTCCGGGAACGACGTACGCGAGAGTCGAGTTTTATGGCATCTCTTCGTCAAGCCGTCAGATATCAGAAGGGCATGAAGAAAAAGAAGCCGTTCTCTGGACTGTGAACGCTTGCGGAGCCGGAGCTGCAGCGTACGAATCGCCATCACGAGTAGAAGTGCTACCGAGAACTTCTTCTAGCGAAGAATGCCACGACGAAGATGATATTGATTTGGGTTTCATCGAGGGTGAGGTTCAAGCAAAACAGAAACCGGTAACCGTTAGTGCGTCTATTTCGGTCGAAGCGATCCTGTTGAGCGAAGCGATAAAAGCCGTTCCACAACCTGAAACGTTCGTTCCGAATAATCCGGGCGAGCCAAATCGGCCTACTTGCTCGCTTGGGCGTCCCGTGAACTGTGCGACTGGTGACCAGTTCGTGACCCAGTCCGACCTATCGGTCGGAGGCCGAGGTCCGGGGTTGAGTCTAACCCGCACATATAATTCCCAACTGGCGGTCACGCAGGGTGAACACAGTGAACGTGGTCCATTTTGGGTATGGTTGGACTGGCCCATACAGCGCTCACCTTACTTTTGGTGCCGCTGAAGCAGTTGCGGTGCACCAAGATGATGGGAGCACCGTGGGAATTCGACCATCCTCATGAATCGTATGTTCCAGTGGGTGAATTGGTGCAGGCGACGCTGGTCAAAGAAGGAAGCGCCTACATTTATACGTTGCCGAACCAGACGAAGCTGGAATTCAACAGCGAAGGGCGACTGACGAAGGAAACGGATCGCAACGGGAACTCGATCACACTGGCGTACAACTCCGAAAAACAACTCGAATCGGCGACCGACGGCGCCGGGCGCAAACTACCTTCAAATACAATGGTAGCGGAGAGGTTGAAAGCGCCGAAGACCCGATGAAACACGTGGTCAAATACACGTATGAAAGCGGAAACCTTGCGACCGTGACACAGCCCGGCGAAAGCGCTCCGATGGCAGTTCAAGTACAACGCTTCGCATCGAGTTGACAGAGATGACCGACGGGCGCGAACATACGATCAACCATCGAATACAACAGCTCCACCAAGTGGTCTCCCAAACGGACCCCATGAAACGAAACGCAAGCTTGGAATACACGGCGTCTACCACACGAAACGACTATCAACCGAACCACAACGGGGCCGAGACGGTGCGAGTACTTCAACAAGCAGTGGTCTGCCGACCGCGCTGACGCACGGGTATGGCACGACTAGCGCGACAACTGAATCTTGCATACAGCGCCGCCGGGAATCTTCTGACGCCTCACCGACGGCAACAAACACACGACGAAATACGGCTATGACGCGCACGGCAACCGCACGAGCGAAATGGACCCGGACGGCGACGAAACCAAATGGACATACGACAGCACGCACGACGTCGAAACCGAAACGAAGCCGGACGGCGAGACGACGACGATCAAACGCAACAGCGCACGGCGACCCGGAAGTGATCGAACGGCCTGCACCGGGCAGCAAAACGCAGAACACGAAATACAAATACGACTCCCACGGTGAAGTGGAAAGCATGACCAATCCGCTGGAACGCACGTGGAAATACGAATACGACTGCACGGGCGACAAGGCCGAAATCGATCCGGAAGGCAACAAGCGCACATGGGAATACAACGAAGACTCGCAGGAGACCGCGACGGTCAGCCCGCGCGGGCACGTCAAAGGCGGGGAAGAAGCAAAATTCACGACCAAAACCGAACGCGACGCGCAGGGCCGCCCGCTCAAAGATCACCGATCCCCTCGGTCACGAAACGAAATACAAATACGACGGGGACGGCAACGTCGAAACGATGACCGACCCCAACAACACACACCACGAAATACACCTACGACGCGGACAACGAGCTGACCAAGACCGAAGCACCCAACAAAGCGATCACCGAAACGGAATACGACTCGATGCGGGCAGGTCAACAGCCAAACCGACGGCAACAAACACAAGACCAAATACAAACGCAACGTGCTCGAGGAGGTCACCGAAGTCATCGACCCGCTTGGGCACGAAGACGACCAAGGAATACGACGGCGCCGGGCAACCTCGTCAAGCTGACGGACGCCGCGAAACGGACCACAACCTACACATACGATCCTGCGAACCGACTCACCGAAGTCAGCTACTCCGGCGGCAAACCCTCAACGGTTAAATACGAATACAACAAAGACGGCAACCGCACAAAGATGGTCGACGGCACAGGGACCACCAAATACACCTACGACCAGCTCGACCGGCTGACCGAAAGCGAAAACGGTCACAAAGAAGTCATCAAATACGAATACAACCTCGCCAACGAGCAGACCAAGATCACCTACCCAACGGCAAAGACGTCAACACGGGCGTACGACAAAGACGGGCGCCTGGAAAAGGTCACGGACTGGCTCGAACACGACACCAAATTCACCTACGACCCAGACTCTGATCTCGAAAGCGACTGCCTTCCCGAGCGAAACCAAAGACGAAGACAAGTACGCCTACAACGACGCCGACCAGATGACCGAAGTCAAGATGAACAAAAGCGCGGAAACCCTCGCCTCGCTCGTCTACACGCGCGACAACGACGGTCAGGTCAAAAAGACCACCGCCAAAGGACTGCCCGGCGGAGAAATCACGGAAGACACCTACGACGAAAACAACCGTCTCACAAAATACGGCGGCACGGAATACAAATACGACGCCGCCAACAACCCCACCAAAGAGGGCATCAAGCACAAACACCTACAACAACGCAGACGAGCTCGAAAAAGGCACCGGCGTGACATACTCCTACAACGAACTCGGCGAGCGCACAAAAACGACCCCCGAAACAGGACCGGCGACCACCTACGGTTACGACCAGGCCGGCAACCTGACCTCGGTCGAACGACCCAAAGAAGGCGAAACCGCCGAAGATCGAAGACAGCTACGCCTACAACGGCGAAGGCCTGCGCACCTCACAGACGATCTCGGGCACGACCAGCTATCTTACATGGGACATGGCCGAAGAACTCCCGCTGATCCTCAGCGACGGAACGAACAGCTACATCTACGGGCCGGACGGCATGCCGATCGAGCAGATCTCGAGCGGCGGCACCGTCACCTACCTCCACCACGACCAACAAGGCTCAACACGGCTCCTGACCGGCTCCACCGGCACCGTCACCGGCAAATGCACCTACGGCGCCTACGGCACCCCAACGTGCGAAGGCGCCGCGACCACCCCGCTCGGCTATGACGGGCAATACACCAGCACCGACACCGGACTCGATCTACCTGCGCAACCGGGTCTACGACCCAGCGACAGCGCAGTTCCTCGGGTCGATCCGCTGAGATGGTCACGCGGGCGCCCTACAACTACGCGCGAAGACAACCCGCTGAATCGCGGCGACGCTACGGGGCTGAGCAGCTGGAACCGTTCAGCGAAAGCTTTTGGACCGAAGGCAACTTCATATCCGAAAGCCCACTCAACCCATCCCCTACTACGAAGAAGAGGTCAGCAGCTACGAAAACGGCTGCGGCTATTTTGCGTCGGTAGCGCACGGGCTAGAGGGAGCGATTGCCGGGACCGCTCTGTTCGCTGGAGGCGAGGGTGCCGATGAGGCAGATATCACTGTCAGCGACGCTCTTGAGGGCAAGCTAGGTTCGATCACGAGGGCACCTCTTCCTCCAGGCTCCCCGTCGTGGGCGGACATCCAAGAGATGTCGATCGCTGACGTCCGAGCGGCGGCAAAGGCTAACGAGCCAGGGTTCAAGAACAATTCTCAAGCTGCTGACGGAAGGGAAGTACAACAAGCCATGACAGTGCTGAGGATGTCCTGCGTTTCTGTAATGAATTGAATGAGCGGCGCGCGTCATATAAGCTCTCGGTAGATCGGCCCGAAGCCATCCGAGTCACGCTCGATGTACCCGGAGAGCGTTGGGAGATCGACTTCTTTCCCGACGAACACATCGAGCTGGAGCGGTATGTCGGCCAAGGGGTTGTCGATGCCGGTCCCGCCGAGCTAGAGGCGGCCTTGCGTTACTACGACTCCGAATGATGTGGCATCTCCATCGAATTGGAAAGCAAATCCGGAACCTCATGTTCATCTGCCTGGAGCAGGGCGAGGTGGTCATGTACCGGTCGAACTTGGCACAGAACCATGGTGATGGTTAGCGTGGATACGACTCATCGACTCCGTCGCCATGCAGGGTTTGGCGGCGCTGAGGATGAGCTGCATCCTGCTCTCTCGGTATCCTGGTGCTTGGGGTCTAAGGATGTTTCCAGTGAACGCCTGGAGATCGCCATGGCTGATTTGGTCGAAGTTGTTGCGCTACTAAACCTCGAAGTCAACGGATCCACTCCGTCTCAATTCACCCACGGCGTACAGGACATACCACGTGATGTGGCTTATGCTGTGGCAGTAATCATCAACCAACTTCGTCAACGTGCATGTTATGGGGCTGTCGAAATAAAAACTAGCCTTACAAACGCAGCGTGGGTGGTAGAAACGGCTTGGCTAGCTATTTTGGCTGGGGATATTGACGATCTTCAGACACACCTCGCAGAGGAGCGGGCGATGCGCCGCGACTCATGAGGCGGGGTTACATCGACCTCGATTTCATATTGCTATGACCAGATAGGTAACCTTGTCTCTGGAACCCCCCAAAGAAGGCGAAACCGCTGAAATCAAAGACACCTACGCCTACAACGGAGAAGGCCTACGCGCCTCACAAACGATCAGCGGTACGACCACGTATCTCACGTGGGACACAGCCGAAGGCCTTCCGCTGGTTCTGAGCGACACGACGAACAGCTATATCTACGGCCTCGACGGTCTCCCGATCGAGCAGATCTCAAGCGGCGGTACCGTGACCTACCTGCACCACGACCAGCAAGGCTCAACACGCCTCCTCACCGGAACGACGGGCACCGTCACCGGCAAATGCACCTACGGCGCCTACGGAACTCCCACCTGCGAAGGCACCAGCACAACCCCGCTAGGCTATGACGGCCAGTACACGAGCTCAGATACCGGCCTCATCTACATGCGGGCGCGGGTTTACGACCCAGCGACCGCACAATTCCTCACCGTCGACCCACTCGTGCCGATCACCGAAGCGCCATACACCTACACCTATGATAACCCCCTCAACGGCGTCGATCCAAGTGGGATGATCTTCGGCATAGCGGGCACGCCGTCGTGGTCGGAGGTCGGTACCCGCCTGGTCGGCTTCTTTGATGGATTCACCAAACCTGTGTTCGGAGGCACAGCCGAACTACGCGGCTGGCTGGGCTGGAACGGCGGTCTCGAAACGTGCTCGGCAGAATATCAAGGAGGCTCGCGAAATCGGCGGCCTAGACGTGCAGCTAGAGGCTGGGGCTACCTTTGGCGAGGGCATTGAGACTGGCATCGATGCTCTAGGAGGTCTTCGTGGAGAGCTGGCAACTGGCTTGGTACCCGGCACAAGCGCTTCTGGTGTGGCTGGCGCGGTCAATGCGGCTTTCGGGCTTGTCTGGTAAGAGAAGTATGAACGAGGCTGTTCGCATCCACGTCAATCGCAAGCTCTTTGGCTTGGCGGCTGTGGGTTTTGGGGTGGTAGGTATCGGCACTCTGTCCCGTGAGATATCGGCGGGATCTTTTGGGGTAGCGGCAATTATTCTCATTCTGTTCGGCGGTGGTTTCGCTTATTATGCCCGGGGCTTTGTTAGACGCGGACCTGTGATCGTTATCGATCCCGATGGCCTCTCGGGAGTGCGGATCGGACAGATGATTCGCTGGACGAGTATTGGTGACGTTCACGTGACGAAGCGCCAAGGTGTCTTTGGGGAGTATCACCATCTTGTCATCACAGTGAGGCGGGAGGACCGGCCCTCGACTGAGGATTCACGCGGTCTATGGACTTCGCGTGTGCCAACAGAAACGGTAGATTTTTCTATCGATCTGCTGGCGATGCCTTGGGGCGAAGTCGTGGCAGCTGTGGAGGGCCACCTTGAAAAAGACATTGCGACCAGGAAGCAGCGCGGTCCATTTCCAAGTCGCGCTGCGTAGTGCCTTTGACGGATCGCTATTCGAGTTAAGATGTGGTCTCACGAATGTACCTCAACTACAATGACGCGGATCAGATGACCGAAGTCAAAATGAAGAAAAGCTCAGAAACGCTTGGGTCGCTCGTCTTGTAACCCGGTTCGTCCTGACTATTGGATCTCCGATGTAGCTTAATGGCCGTTGATGGGTGTGCCATGATTGATCTATGCTGCGCTGGACAGGCTGGGGATGGCAAGTGGTGGCGTGGACGATTGTAGGCGCCGCTGGCTGGACAGAGCGTCAGTTCGGGTTAGTGCCGGGCCTTGTTCTGCTGATTGTGTGCGCGATTGCGGCACAACTCGCATACCGTGCTTCGCGGTGACAGCCACGCATCGGTGATGCTCTGGATTAGGTCAAGCGGTCATAAGTGCGTGGTCGTCGTAGGAAGCGTTGTGTAGGCGCCTCGACGCAGAGCACTGACTGTGTGATGATTGCTCCCCATGCCCACGTGGTTCAGAAAGACTCTCCTGGTCATCGTGGCCTGCCTGGCGCTGTGGTATTGGGTGGGCCTGCTTGCCGTGATCCTCTTCCTCTTGGTTATTCGCGTTGCGGATTTTCTTGGGTCGTTGACTCGGATCGAATAGCAAGGTCGAGCGCGGCGTTAGGAAAACAGCGTGTCCCGATGAATCCGCCCGGTGATGCTCTCGGTGGGCAGGCGAAGATTGCGATCGGAGGTGTGTAGGGTGTGGTGGTTGAGCGCGTCGTTGGCGGCGAGGTGTCTCATGCGGAGGCTTGGCGATCACGTGATCGAGGCCTGCGCCGATACCGAGCAGCACGGCGCCGGACACAGCACCCCGCGGCGGGTCAGGCCCGAGCGTGCCGGAGGTCAGGAACGCGGTCCTGCTCACCGGTCGTCTTCGCTGGCTGGTCGGGTATCAGAACAAATCTCCCAGTCGCTTGCTGAGCTGCGTCATAAGGGGTTCATCCTTACCCCCAAGCCGCAGCCAAGCCTTCCGTAGCAAGCCTTTCAGGGTCAGCAATGTTCCCATGACGAATAAGAATGCGGAGAGCACTTCCCAGAAGCCGCCGACCTTAGCGAGCACTAGGACCAGTCCCACCACCGCCACCAAGCCGCAGCTCGAGATCCCCTTCCACGTCAGGGGATATCGGCGTTCGATGAGCAAACGTCGCAGCAGGTCATCTTCGGAGTCGGGCTGTTGTCCCACGAATCCAATGTACTATTGGAAGTCACGAGCGCGGGAATGAGTGAGCGAGCTTCGAGTGCTGAAGGTTGGGCATAGTTGACGGTGTCGAGGAGCAATATGAACGAACAAAAGTCGGTTTCGCAGTGGCCATTCGGTCGGTCCGGGACGATCGTCATGGTGGGCGTCGTCGTGGTCACCGGTATCCTGGTGAATGGGTACGGTTTTGTTTATGGTTTGGCCTTTGGTGTAGTCGCTGGTAGCTCGACTGGTCTGGTATTTGGGCTATGGGGTAAAAGAAAGCAACGTCAATAATCGGCCGATCAAGGCGGGGTGCTAGGGGCCTTCAGCGGGGGGATTTGCGGTCGGATTCGTGCGTGTCGCCACGTAGCTGGTGGTTTCGGTGAAGCCGCTGCCGCAGGGGCCCACCTGGTGATCCCGCAACAGCCCGTGGAGGGCCTGCATGCGCGGCGACCAGAACAGGGTCATGGTTGAGTAGTCCCGGTTGGTTCCGGCGTCTTCTCCGGGGCGGTGCGGGCACGGCACGGTATGCGGGTTGAAGACCGCGACGTATCCCTGACCGTCGGGTACGATCTTCGCTATGGCCGCGCCGTACTCGGTGGCGCTGAAGAGATACGTCTTGCATGTGCCGGCTTTGCAGAGGCGTCGGAAGTCCAGAGGACGCACGAGCCGCTCCCCGACACACCCATCGATGGCGTTGGTGGTCAGGATCGTCTCCGTCGACGTCCATTCGCCAGTCGGGAAGTGGACCTGGGGTCCAGCGATCTGGCAGGTGCCGGGCCTCTGTGGCGTGGCAGCCTCGGCTGGCGTTTGTGTAGTGCTGGTGGTCGTCCGGATCCCGACCCAAACGCTAGCCCCGCATCCGCTAGCGCCCCCGAGAATGAGCACCGCAAATATAGCGCCACACAAACGCGCACGAGGACTGGACATTTGCTGATCCCATCGGCGCCTCGCTTTCGGTGCTTTAGTCAGATACTGGCCGGTCGAGCAAGAACAAGCTCTAGTGCAACGTTCCCGAAGTGGCTTGTCGATTCGTCGCGCTGGGTGATGATCTGCTCGCACACCTGCTTTGTCCCAAGCGGGCGTGAGCGCAGCTCCAACTCGGACGCTCGCTCGGCAAGCAAGCGTGAGCCACCCGCCTTATTTGCGCTCAAGCGAGAAGATCCCGAGACGCTCCTCGTCAAGCAAGCAACTGCCAGCGCCGATAAGACTTGGGTGGGACGCTGGTGGATAGTGCTGGGCGTCGTCGGCGCGCTCTTGCTGAGCGGATGCGGTGCGTCCGTGTCGATCAGTGCTGGGGTCATTACCAACGACGGCGCTTATCTCGCGGCGTGGCGCACGGGCTGGATCGCTGTGGAACGCGCGTCGGCGCCCTACATCCCAACCGCAACCTCACCGGGTGCCTGCAACAAAGGCAGCACCAAGGAAGCGTGTCACGAAACCGACCTCCATGTCGCTCAGGCCATGGGACGACTCGGCGAATCGCTCTCGCACGTTTCTGTCCCGGCGGTCTACAAGACGGCTAACGCCGAAATGCTCCAAGCGATGCGCATCCACCTCCGCGGCTTGAGCCTCCGCATGCACTCCTTGGAAGCGGGGGATTACACCGAAGCCGAACGCGACGTGTGGTTCACCGAATCCAAGGCTCTGATAGCTGAAAGCGACGAGCTCGCTCAGAAGGCTTACCAGTCGTTCCCACAATGGGCGCGACCCAATCCGGCGCCGATCATCTGATTCGCCTCGATGGACGCCGCTGGGACGACCCTGGCGCAGCCGGGAGCCAATGCCACCTCCTCGACCTCGACGCGCCACGTGTAACCGTCGGTCCCCGCAGCGCTGATGCTCCGGACGAAAAGCAGGCGTCGAGCGATCGTCACTCACGCCGCGAATCGACAAGCAACTTCGGGAACGCTGCACTAAGAAAAGCTGAGAGTGGCGCGTCGCCAGCCGGCCTGCTTGTGCTGGGCGGCCTCGGGCGGGTTGCTCGCCAGCAGCGACTCATAGGCCGCGGGCACGCTCACGAAGAGTCCCTCCGGTGCGTTGGACACCCGTACCACGTGAATGTCATCCGCGGCGCTGCGGACCGGTGCCGCCGGGTCGATCCAGCAGGCGCCGGCCGTGTCTGGGGCGATGTCTCTCAATGCGACGTACACGTTGGCCCCGATCGACACTTCCCGCAGCAGCGTGCTGCCGCCGGCGTCAGCCACCGCCGTCGGCTCCTGCGCAGATCTCGCGCTCGCCAGTGCCGTCTGGAAGGTATTGGGCGTGTGCGCAGGCTGTTGCTTGGTTTGCACGACATGCGTCTCGGCCGCGAGGTCGTGGATCGCCTGGTTGTTCTTGCCCGGGATCGGCCAGAGGTCGTCGAGCAGCGAGAAGAACGTGCTCGCCACGCTCAGGAGCGCCGAGAGGCTGCCGATCACGCCCGGGAGCGTCTTGACGAGGCCTTCGCGCACGAGGGCCGTCTTGGCGTCCACCGGCTTCCCGTCGTTGCGGATGATACGCAGCCCAAGCCTCTGCTTACCAAACGTCTGCCCGTTGTGCTCGCCCGCACGGCACGTCAAGACGACCGTGTAGAGCACGAACACCAGCGCGAACAACAGAAAGACAAGGGGGTGGGTTTCAAGCCTGGGAACGCTCGTGCCGTTGGCGTCCAGCTGGTGAGTGACCGTGAAGAGATGAAAGCTGAACGCGAGCGCGATGTTCACGGGCGAAAGAATGAGTCCATCCAGGAGCGTCGCCCACACGCGTGGCCACCAGTGGGCAAGGTAATAGCTTGGCGGCACACTTTCGCCGATTGGCAGAGGATCCGCTGACGGCGACCATGCGTATTGCGCTTCCACCCGGACTTATCGACTCGGCGAGATTCGGGCTTGAGTGCGACAGAGTGGCCGGAGTTAAGCTTCATTGGCCTCAGCTCGCCCTACGAGCATCTTCATCAGGTACTGCTCGTTGGCTTGCGGGAAGGGGCGGAAGAAGCTCTCGGTGGTCAAGTAGATCACGGCGCGTCCGTGGGTAAATGCGAAGCCTTCGGTGTAGACGGACAACTGCACGTGCCTCCCCCGGCGAGTGATATCGGTCACCTGGATCGTCAGTCGCAGTGCGGTTGCGCGGTACGGTCCGAGGCCCCGGTAGCTGCTGGGCGCCGGGGTTGGCTGCGGTGTAACCACGATCCCGTCGAGACGGAGCGGGTTGCGTTTGGCGGCGTGGCCGAGCAACGATCGGCCGTAGTCACGCCTGATGCACGTGTCGGCGCGCGCGCTTGCGACCATGGCCAGGAACCGGTCGGCATCTCCTTCACTTGGCAATACCGCGACGGTGGAGTACACCGACTGATCTTCGAGTCGACCGCGGTATCTGAAGGTGGGCGAGTGGATCGTCACGACCGTGTGCGTGGCGCGCGGCTCGCCGGTACACCGGGCGAATGTTTCCCAGTCGCCACCGTCTTCGATCGGACCTTCCGGCGCCACCTGTGTCATCCCGGGCACGTCGTAGCCGCGCAGGTTCACTGCGTGTGCATAGGTACCCGCTTGCGCTCGGGTGATCGGTCGAGGGGCACCGGGATCAGATGAGGAGCCGGCCGTGAGGGTCGCCAGGTTGGTGGCGGAAGCGGAGATGGCAGACGTCTGGCAGCCGGCCTCCGGCAAGGCGCAGGCCAGCACGTCCACGGTGCTGTCAGCGCGATGCTGCTCGAGCGTGCGCTGGGCCGGTCCCGTTGCAGGGGGATAGCCTGGCGGAACGTCATCGACACGGTAGAGGCGGCGACCTCGTACGAAGAGCACATCCCATTGCTGGGCGCTGTCTGGATTGACCCAGTAGAGGTTGCCGGCGCCTGACGGGAAGCGTGCCGCATGCGCTGCGCCATCACTGCGGCAGCGAGGGCTTGCGGCCCGCAGGAGGGCGTTCTGAGCCTGTCTTTCCGTGCCGAATTCGAGCACGTCGGCCACGACATCGTCTTCGTGGCCCTGGCGGTCGAGCGCCCACCAGCGCACCTCGTAGCCCGCGGGCATCGAGCCCGCCTGCGAGCTCGATGAGGGCAACTGTTGCGGTGAGTCATCCGTCCATAGGTTGCTCGTCGTGATCGTTCCCGCTTGATAGACGCGCCCGACTCGCGGCGGCATGATCCGCGAGACCGCGTCGCGCAGGGCAGCGAGGTTCTGTGCAGGGATGCTCTCCACTTCCGGCGCGCCCTGGCCGGGGCATCCGGGGGCGAACACTGTCCCGCGTGTTTGCGCTGTGGCGCTTCCGCGGTTGAAGAGTTCGGTCTTTGCCGCGAGCAGAGCCAGTACCGCCATTGCCAGCCCGGCGAGCAGCAAGCCCAACCTCAGGCGGCTATCGGCCCACCAGGGAGGGAGCTCCATGCGATGAATGTCGGCGGTGCGAGCCGTGCGCTTGAGAAGCAGCCTCACGCCTGAGACCGCCGATCCGGCCAATACGCTCATGGTATGCAGCCCGAGGAGCGCTTCGCCGTGATCGACCTCGGCTCGAACTCGTTCCGGCTCGTCGTCTTCATGGCGGCCGACGGCTGGTGGAAGCGCACGGATGAGATCTACGAGCCGGTGCGGATCGGCGAGGGCTTGGCGGCGAGCGGCAGGCTGGGGGAGAAGCCGATGGAGCGGGCGCTGGCGACGCTGGAGGTGTTCGCCCACTTCTGCCACGCCGCGGGCCTGACCCAGCCCTCCAGGCTTGTGCCCACGATCGGGGATCCCCGTCCCCGATCGGCGGCTCCGTGGACGCGGTCGCGACGAGCGCGATCCGCGACGCCGAGAACGCCGCGGACTTCCTCGCCCGCGCACGCGAGCTGATCGAGCTGCCGATCCGCGTGCTCAGCCGTGAGGAGGAGGCGCGCTACGGCTACCTCGCGGCGGTCAACTCCACGACCCTGACGGATGGATGCGTGCTCGACCTCGGCGGCGGGTCGCTGCAGCTGGTGCGTGTCGCCGACCGACTCGCGCGGGAGTCGGGCTCGTGGCGCTTGGGCACGGTGCGGATGAGCGAGCGCTTCCTGCCACCGAACGGGCCGGCCAAGCGCAAGCAGTTGGAGGAGCTTCGCGAGCATGTGGCCCGCGAGCTCGAGCAGGCCTCCTGGTTGGCGCAGACCGGCCGGCGTCTGGTCGGCCTCGGGGGGACCGTGCGCAGCCTCGCCACGGCCGCGCAGCGCGCCGCGGGTCTGCCTTCCAACGGCGTGCAGGGGATGGTGATCGAGCGCGCGGCGCTCGACGAGCTGGTGGAGCGGCTCGCGGCGCTGCCCGCTGCCGAGCGCAGCACGATCCCCGGCGTCAAGCCGGCCCGCGCGGACCTGATCCTCGCCGGGGCGATCGTCGTGCAGGGGGTCCTGCAGGCCGGTGGCTTCGACGGGTTGGAGACGACCGAGGCGGGGCTGCGCGAGGGGGTGTTCTTCGAGCGCCTGCTCGCAGAGCACGAGGAGCCGCTATTCGAGGATCTGCGGCGCACGAGCGTGATGAACCTGGCGGCTCGCTACAACGTCGACGCCGCACACACCCGCCACGTCGCCGCGCTGGCACTCGGGATGTTCGACGAGCTCGCCCGGCTCGGCTTGCACGACGGCGACGAGCGCGAGCGCGAGCTGCTGTGGGCGGCCTGCATGCTGCACGACATCGGTATGTCCGTCGATTACGACGACCACCACAAGCACTCGCGTTACCTGATCCTCAACGGTGGCCTGCCCGGCTTCTCGCCGATCGAGGTCGCGACGATCGCTCAGGCCGCCCGCTACCACCGCAAGGGGATGCCAGACCCGGGACCGTTGGCGGCCCTGTTCGCAGCCGAGGACACGGAGCGCCTGAACCGCTGTGCGGTGCTGTTACGCCTGGCCGAGGACCTCGAGCGCTCGCGCGACCAGCTCGTGCGCGGCGTTGACCTCGCGCTGCTGAACGGCAAGCCCGACGGGGAGGGTGCGGTCGAGCTGCGCGTGATCGCCGAGGGCGAGGCGGCCGTACCCCGCTGGGCGGCGAGCCGCGAGACCGAGCTGTTTGCGCGGGCTTTTCACCACGACCTGTCCGTGGCTGCCTGAGGACTCAGCCTACCGCGGCGAGGGCCTTTTCGTGGCCGGCGCAGTCGAACAGCGCCAGGCCGTACGGGTAGGAGACCGGGCTGTGCCAGACCGACGGCGCCAGCTCCGTGCACGCTCGCAGGACCGCGCGCGTGGCGAGGTTGCCGCCGCGCAGCGAGTACTCGCCGCCGAGCAGCACATAGCGGGCTTCGTGGTTGGCCACCAGGCGTGCGAGTCGCGGCCCGTCGACGGCGGGATCGGTGCCGCTGTAGCCGCCCAGCGCGCCCGCGTCCAGGCCGAACAGCATCATCGGCGACGCGGTGTCGGAGGCGACGGTCAACAGCGCCCAGCGCGAGCCGGGATCGTGCGTGCTCACGTAGTCGGCGAGCGCCTGGTCGATCCCCTCGTCGCGCGCGTTGACGCCATAAGCGCCGGGGCCGGGATCGTGCCTGGGGCCGGCGGCAGGGAAGGTGCCCTCGGCCGGCGCGAGCCAGGTGGTGGCCGAGTAGGCGGTCGGCGCGACGAGCAGCAACAGGAAGGTGCAGGCGACCGCCGGCAGCGCCAGGCGGCGCAACGCCAGCAGCGCGCAGATGCCCACGGCGGCTCCCACCACGAGCAGGGGGATGAACCATTCCAGGTAGTGCTCTCGGTGCAGCAGCACGACCTGCGCCACCACGGTGCTGGCGACCGCGCCGCCCATCAGCGCGATACCGCCGATCCTGCGCGCGCCGGGCCCGCGCGCGAGCCCCACGAAGGCCGCCGCACCCGCTCCCGCCATCGCTCCCGTGCCCGGGCCCAGCGCCGAGACGTAGTAGGGGTGGACGATCCCCTTGGACAGGCTCAGCACGACGGCCTCGACCAGGAACCAACCTCCCAGCACGAGCATGGCCGCCAGCCGACGGTCACGCCTGCGATCCAGGCATGCCAGCAGCGCCACACCGAACAGCCCGAAGAGCGCGAACGGGAGCATCCAGCCGGCCTGATCGCCGAGGCCGATGTGGAACAGTCGCAACGGACCCGGAGGGCCGCCGAAGGGAATCGGGTCCTTTTCCCGGCCTTTGGTCACGATCGGTTTGAGGGTGGGCGCGGGCTCGTGAGCGGTGCTGGGCGCGGGCGGGACGTTCGCCGCGTGCACAGCCTTCGCTGCGACGGCGCGTTCCTGCGCGGCGGGGACGTAGGCGCCGGGGCGGACGACCACCTGGCCCGGGCCGCCGGCCTGGCCTTCGACGCGCCCGAAGCCGTTGTATTCGAACGTCAGCCCCAGCTCGGTGTTATTGGTCGAGCTGCCCACGTAGGGGCGCTGGGAGGCGGGCGTGAGTTCAACCGAGGCGATCCACGCAAAGGACACGACGAGCATCGCGAGAGCGGCGACCGCGAGCTTCCAGACGCGATTCGGGATCGACCCTGGGGCGCACACGAGGTAGCCGAGCGCGATCGGAGGAACAACGAGATAGGCGGCCAGCGTCTTCGTGTTGAAGGCGAGCCCGATCAGCACGCCGCACCCCACCAGCGTGCGCCAGCGGCCGGTTTCGCATGCTCGTAGCCCGGCGCCGCAGGCAAGGATCAGCAGCAGGATCAGCACGGGGTCGACGCCGTTCTCGCGCGAGACCGCCACAAACGATGGGAACACGGCCAGCGTCAGCGCGCCCGCCACGGCGGCCCAGGCGCCGAAGCGGCGGCTCATCACCCAGTACAGCGCCGCTACCGCGAGCACGCCGACGATCGCCTCGGGCAGCAGCAGGCTGAGCGGGGAGAAGCCGAACAGCTTTGCGCTCGCCGCCTGCAACCACAGCGCCAGTGGCGGCTTGTCCACGGTGACCAGGCCGCCGGGGTCGAACGACACGAACACGAAGTTGTGCCACGAGCGCAGCATCGACTTGACGCCGGCCGAGTAGAAGATGTTGGCGTAGCCGTTCTGGGACAGCTTGTTGACGTTCAGCACGGCCGACAGTGCGAGCACTCCCGCGAGCGCCAGGTGCTGCGGTGCGAGTCGAGCCAGTCCGCGTTCTCGCTCCAATGGCTCGCGCTCCAGATCCGCGAGTCCCGGCGCGGCGGCCGGGGGAGAGGCGCTGCTCATCGGGGGAGCATGCCGACGGTCACCGGGTCAGCATTCCGATCAGCCGTTCCAGGTCGCTCTCGTCGTTCCAGGCGCCGACAGAGGCTCGCAGCCAGGGCCGGTCGGGGATGTTGCGCACGATCACGCCATGCTCGGCCAAGAGCTCGCGCTCGGCGGGCGGGTCAGGGCTCGGGAAGGAGACCAGGGTGGTGGGCCCGCGCGGCGCGGGCTCGCGCCCGGCTGCGGCCAGCAGCTCGACCAGGCGCGCGGCGAGCGTCCGCGCGCGTTCGTGCACGGCAGCCCAGCCGGCGGACTCGAGCAGGCGGATCGCGGCGAGCGCGCATGCGACGGTCTCTGCGTTTTGCGACATCGTGTCGAAGCGCCGCGCGTCCTCGTGCAGATGTGCATCGAGTCCGTCGTTGGGGTCGGCGAGGTTCGCGTAGCCGCGCCTGGAGACGCTCAGTCGCTCGCGCAGCGCGGGGCTGACCCACAGCATGCCGGTGCCGTCGGGGCCGCACAGCCACTTCTGCCCGGCACCGGCGTAAGCGTCGCAGCCGAGCGCGTGCACATCGACCGGGACGGCGCCGACGCCCTGGGCGCCGTCGAGCAGCACAGGTACGTCGAGCCGGCCGAGCTCGGGTGGCGCGAGCGAGCCGCTGACCCAGCCGACGTGCGAGCAGGCGACGAGGCGCGTGCTCGTGCCAACGGCTTCGGCGAGCTCCGCAAACGGCGCTTCGCGGATGTCCACGCCGTGCAGCTCGCGCGCGGCTGAGAGCGCGCCCAGCAGGCCCGGGTGCTCCTCGTCGCTGGTGAGGATCTCATCGCCGCGGTTCAGCTGCAGGCCGCCGATCACCTGGGCCATGCCCTCGCTGGTGCAGGTGGTGAGCGCGACGTCGGCTGCGTTGGCGCCGAGCGCGGTGGCGTAGGCGGCGCGCAGCTCGGCGTTCAGCTCGGAGCGGCGTTCGAAGTGCGCCGTCGCGCGCCCCTCGCTCAGCTCGCGTTCGAGCTCGCGCGTGGCCGCCTGCACGGCGCGCGCAGGCAGCGGACCGTCCGTGCCGGCGTTCAGGTACGCCAGCCGCTCGAGGACGGGAAACTCGGCACGTAACCCGGTGAGATCCACAAACCGCGAGAATACCCGCATGTCCAGCGCGGATCGGCAGATGCCCCTGTGGGAACCGACTGCGCAGGATCGCGAGCGCACCGAGATGACGCGCTTCATGCGCTTCGCCGGCGAGCGCCGCGGGCGCGCGTTCGCGGACTACGACGAGCTGTGGCGCTGGTCGGTGGCGGAGTTGGAGGAGTTCTGGGCGTGCATCTGGGAGCTGCGGGGTGCGCGCGTCAATCCCCTATGAGCACGTCCTCAGCTCACACGAGATGCCGGGAACGCAGTGGTTCGAGGGGGCGGAGCTCAACTACGCGGAGAACCTGCTGCTCGGTCCTCGATCGGGCGCCGGCCGCGATCCCGAGGAAGTGGCGGTCCTGCATGTTTCGGAGCTGCGCGAGCTAAAACAGCTGACCCGAGGCGAGCTGGCCGCCGAAGTCGCCCGTGCCGCGGGCGGGCTGCGGGCGCTCGGCGTGGGTCGCGGCGATCGCGTTGTCGCCTACATGCCGAACATCCCCGAGACGCTGATCGCGTTCCTCGCCACGGCGAGCATCGGCGCGATCTGGTCCAGCGCCGCGCCCGAGTTCGGGGCGCGCAGCGTGATCGATCGCTTCGCCCAGATCGAGCCGAAGGTGCTGCTCGCGGTCGACGGCTACCGGCACGGGGGCAAGGACTTCGACCGGCTTGCCGTCGTGCAGGGCATCCTCGCGGAGCTGCCCTCGGTCGAGCACACGGTCTTGCTGCCGTACCTCGACCCGGGCGCCCAGGCATCTGGATTGGCCGGGGGGCTCACCTGGGAGCAGCTTTTGGAGGGGGGATCTAAAACCGAGCTGACCTTCGAGCAGGTTCCGTTCGACCACCCCCTGTGGGTGCTCTACTCCTCCGGCACGACCGGCCTGCCAAAGGCGATCGTGCACGGGCACGGCGGGATCCTGCTGGAGCAGCTGAAGAAGAGCCTGCACCTCGACCTGCGCCGCGGGGACCGCATGTTCTGGTTCACGACGACGGGCTGGATGATGTGGAACTTCCTCGTCGGCTGCCTGCTCTCCGAGGCCGCGATCGTGCTCTACGACGGCAGCCCCGGCCACCCCGATCTGGGGATGCTGTGGGACCTGGCCGAGCGCGCCGGAATCACCTGCATGGGTCTCAGCGCCGGTCTCCTGGCGAGCTCGGAGAAGGCGGGGATCGAGCCCGGCCGCGACCACGACCTGAGCGCGCTGCGCGCGATCGGCTCGACCGGTTCGCCCCTCGCGCCGGAGAGCTTCAGGTGGGTCTACGAGCACGTCAAGCCGGACGTCTGGCTGTTCTCCACGAGTGGCGGCACGGACGTATGCACTGCCTTCGTGGCTGGGTGCCCACTGCTGCCGGTCTACGAAGGCGAACTGCAATGCCGCGCGCTCGGCTGCGCGGTGGAGGCATGGGACGAGCAGGGCAACAGCCTCACCGACGAGGTCGGCGAGCTGGTGATCGCCGAGCCGATGCCCTCGATGCCTTTGTTCTTCTGGAACGACCCCGACGGTGAGCGCCTGCGCGAGAGCTACTTCGCGATGTACCCCGGCGTCTGGCGCCACGGGGACTGGATCCGGATCACGCCCCGCGGCGGCGCGGTGATCTACGGCCGCTCGGACTCCACCATCAACCGCCAGGGGGTGCGGATGGGCACGAGCGAGATCTACCGGGCGGTCGCCACCGTGCCGGAGGTGCTCGACGCGCTCGTCGTCGATGTTCTAAAGGGTGGGAGTGAAGGAGAGCTGTGGATGGGACTGTTTGTGGTTCTCCGTGACGACGCAACGCTGGACGAGGACCTGCAAAAGACGATCAAGCGCCGCATCCGCGAGGACTGCTCGCCGCGCCACGTGCCGAACGAGATCCTGCAGATCGAGGAGGTGCCACGGACATTGTCGGGGAAGATCCTGGAGGTCCCGGTGAAGAAGATCCTGATGGGCACCGCCCCCGAGCAGGCCGCGAGCGTCGACTCCCTGGCCAACCCACGCTCACTCGACTACTTCGTCGAACTGGCCGAGACGTTTACGTAACCCCACAGAGGCTGAGCACGCAGCGTCCTAGAGGCCCATGGATCTACCGACGATCTCCTTCATGATCTCGTTCGCCCCGCCATATATACGTGTGACGCGCGCGTCCGCGTACGCGCGCGCGATCGGGTACTCGGTCATGTACCCGTAGCCGCCGTGGAGCTGCAGGCAGCGGTCGACGACGCGGCCCTGCAGGTCGGTGCACCACCACTTCGCCATCGCCGCATCCTCTGGAGTCAGATCGCCCTCGTTCAGAGCCTGCGTGCAGCGGTCGACGTAGGCGCGCGCGATCTCGGTTTCGGTGCTCACCTCGGCGAGCGTGAAGCGCGAGCTCTGGAATGAGCCGATCGGCTGACCGAAGGCCTTGCGCTCGCGCACATAGTCGAGCGTCCAGCCCAGCGCCGCTTCGGCGGCGGCCACGGCCGAGGCCGCGATCGAGAGGCGCTCCTGGGGCAAGTTGGAGACGAGATAGCGAAACCCCTGGCCCTCCTCGCCGAGCAGGTTCTCGACCGGCACGCGCATATCGGAGAACGACAGCTCGGCGGTGTCCTGGGAGTGCTGGCCGATCTTCTCGAGGTTGCGCCCGCGCTCGAAACCGTCCATGCCGCGCTCGACGATCATCAGGCTGATGCCCCGATGGCGCTCGGACGGATCGGTCTTGACGGCGACGATCACGAGGTCGGCATTGATCCCGTTCGTGATGAACGTCTTGGCGCCATCGACGACGTAATGGTCTCCGTCGCGCCGCGCGCGCGTGGACATGTTCGCGAGGTCCGAGCCGATTCCGGGCTCGGTCATCGCCAGCGCGGTGATCAGCTCGCCCGAGGCGATGCCCCGCAGCCAGCGCTCCCTCTGCGCATCGTCGCAGTAGGTGAGGAAGTACGGCAGGCAGATGTCGTTGTGCAGCGTGATCCCCAGACCGAAGCCGCCGACGCCCGCGCGCTGCGCCTCCTCGCCGATCACGAGGTTGAAGCGGAAATCCTCCACGCCCGCGCCGCCGTAGCGCTCGGGCACGGCCATGCCGAGGAAGCCGCCACTCCCGGCCAGCGCGAACACCTCACGCGGCACGATCCCATTGCGCTCCCACTCGCCGTAGCGGCCCGTCTCGCCGAGCACCTCGCGCTCCAAGAACGTGCGAAAGCTCGCGCGAAAGTCTTCGTGGACATCGTCGTAGAGGTTGCGCTTCATGCAGCGAGGGACACTACCGGCGAAGGCTCTCCCCGATAGCCCGGCTTCGCGAGCAAGAGCTGCACGTCCTGAATCCGCCGCTCGCGAAAACCGCCCTCGCAGTAGCTCAGGTAGAGATCCCACAGCCGGCGAAAGCGCTCGTCGTAGCCGAGCTCGGCGAGGCGGTCGGAGGCGTCGAGGAAGCGCTCGCGCCAGCGCTGAAGCGTCGTCGCGTAATGGGCGGTGATGTCCTCCAGGTGCACCTGCCGTAGGTCGGTCACGCGCGGCAGCTGGCGCGAGATCAGCTCCAGCGAGGGCAGGCACCCGCCGGGGAAGATGTAGGTGTTGATGAAGCTCTTACCGGCCTTCTCGACCTGATAGGCGCGGTCGTCGATCACGATCGCCTGCAGCAGCATCGCCCCGTCGTCGGCGAGCAGCTCCGAGCAGCGGCGGAAGTAGGTCGGGAAGTTCTGCCAGCCGACCGCCTCGATCATCTCGATCGACACGAGCCTGTCGTAGGAGCCCCGAAGGTCGCGGTAGTCCTCGAGCAACACCGTCACCCGGTCCTCCAGCCCCGCCGTGCGCACGCGCTCGGTCGCATAGGCGTGCTGTTCGCGGGAGATCGTCGTGCTCGTCACGCGGCAGCCGTAGCGTTCGGCCGCATAGACGGCAAATCCGCCCCAGCCGGTCCCGATCTCCAGCACGTGGTCGGCGGGAGAAAGGTCGAGCTTTGCGCAGACCCGCTCCAGCTTCGTGAGCGAGGCCTCTTCCAAGGTGGCTCGCGGCGAGTCGAAGATCGCGCAAGAGTACATCATCGTCGGATCGAGGAAGCACCCAAACAGCTCGTTCCCCAAGTCGTAATGCGCGGCGATCTGCCGGCGAGAGCGCCCGATCGTGTTGCTGCGCAACCAGCGCATCCAGCGCTGCACCGGGATCAACACCGGCGCGAGCACGCGGCGCAGGGTGTCCAGCGAACGAACGTTCAGAGCGGCGATGCGGGTCAGCGCGACGAGGTCCGAGCACTCCCACAGGCCGTCCATGTAGGACTCGCACAGCCCGACGCTGCCGCGCAAGAGCGCCCGGTAGAAGCGCGGCGAGCGCACCTCCAGGGTGACCCGCAACGGGCGCAGGGCCGGCGTGTCGCCGAAGGTGTGGCGCTCGGAGCCCTCGACGAGGGTCAGCTCACCATCGTGAATGCGACTCAGCAGGCGCAGCACGAGGCGACGGGCCAGCCGGTCGCGCCAGCGCGCCTTCGCCTCGGTTTGGCGCACGGGAGCCTCGAGCGCCCGCGTTCTCCTCAGCGGTCCGATCGTGCTGCTCATGTCGGCAGTGCTCCCTTATGCGGGTGAGGAAAATACTTGGCCCCGCGCAACTTCAGCCGCAGAGCGTGGGTGTAGATCCGTGCGAGGATCCGCGCCGTCAGAAACGGATACCGCAGGAGGGCTCCGCGCATAGCGCGCGGGGTCATCTCACGGCGATGCAACGAAAGGGTGGCATCGAAGACCCTGGTCCGCTTGCGGTCTGACTGAATGTGCACCAGCAACTGTTCACCAGGTACCGTCAAACGCCAGTCGTAGGTGTGATCCATTCCCATCAGGGGCGAGACGTGGAGCTGCTTGTCGAACCTGGCCCGCATCAGCTTTACGGTTCCGTGATCGGTGGAGTGATCGACTCCCAGCACATAGGAATGATGCTCTCCCCAAGGTGTGTTCGTCACATCGGCAACGACCGCGACCACCTGGGAACCATCGTCTGAAAAGCAGTAATAGAAGCTCACGGGGTTGAAGGACTTGCCGAAATAGCGCAGGTGCGTGAGTAGCCGAATCGGTCCATCGGGTCTGATCCCGGTACGTTCCCTCACCAGTTCACGGACGGCATCGGACAGGGGGACGTCGGGATCGCCGAGATAGTCGGAGCGGCGAAACCAGGCCAAGGCAGGCCGGCGGGCCGACCAGAACTGGGCCCCGTCAAAGCAGGAAGGCAGCTCGGAAAGATCGAGGTAGGCCATGAACAGCGGGTAGCGAAACTCGTTTTTCACCTTCCCCATTCGCCGGTGGCGAACCGAACCTTCGTACAGGCACGAATTGATCGGGGGAGTTACCGGCGGGGTGCTCACAGCGTCACCCCGAATGGCTCGCAGGCCCGCAAAGCGCTCACGACGCCGTCCTCGTGAAAGCCCCAGCCCCAGTATGCGCCACAGTAGTGCGTGCGGGTTTCGAAACCCCCGATTGCCCCGTGCTGAGCTTGGGCGGCGACGCCCGCGGGGGTGAAGACGGGGTGGGAGTAGGGGATCGTGCGGATGATCTTCTCCGGGTCGATCGCCTCCGAGCGATTCAACGTCACGCAGAAGTCGCGGTCGGCGCGCAGGCGCTGGAGGTGGTTCATGTAGTAGGTGACGGTGCTCAGCCCCTTGGGCTCGCGTAGCAGGTGGAAGTTCCATGCGGCGCGCGCGAAGCGACGGCGGGGGAGCAGGGTGGAGTCGGTGTGCAGCACCGCCTCGTTGCGCTGGTAGGGGATCGCGCCGAGCAGCTCGCGCTCGTGCGGAGAGGGGTCGCTGAGCAGCGCGAGCGCCTGGTCGGAGTGGGCGGCGATCACCACCTGGTCGAACGATTGGGTATCCCATCCGCCCCGCCGGCCCCCACGGTCCTCGGCGGTGACTTCGACGCGATCCGCCGAGCGGGTGATGGACCGCACGGGCGAGTCGAGCCGGATGCACTCGTGCAGTGGCCGTGTGAGCGCCTCCACATAGCGCGCCGAGCCCCCCGCGACGGTGGCCCAGCGCGGGCGGTCGCGGAAGCCGAGCATCCCGTGGTTTGAGAAGAACTCGGCGAGGAACCGCACGGGGAAGGAGGAGATCTGCCGTGGATCGGCCGACCACACGGCGGAGACCTGGGGGACGATCAGGCGGCGGACGAAAACCTCGGAGAAGCGCCGCCGCACGAGGAAGTCTTGCAGCGACTCGTCCCGCGCCGAGAGGTCACGCGCCGCCTCGTCACGCAACGACCGGTCCAGGGCCGACTCGCCCATCTGATCGTGCGCAAGCAGCCGGCGCAGCTCGCGGTTGAAGCGCAGCATCTCGGCGATCATCCGCTGGAAGGGTGGGCTGAGAAGGTTGCGGGGCTGGCAGAAGAGCCCGCGCGGCGTGCCGGCGTATTCGAAGTCCTCGTCCTCGCCCTTCACGGAGAAGCTCATGTTCGTCGGCTGGGTTTCGACCCCGAGCTGATCGAGCAGTCGCGTGAAGTTAGGGTAGTTGCGATCGTTCATCACGATGAAACCAGTATCGACATGGTATGTGTGGTGGGCGGTGTCGACGCGCACGGTGTTCGTGTGCCCACCTGCGTAGGAGCCGGCCTCGTAGACGACGACCTCGTGCTCGCGCGCCAAGAGATGCGCCGCAACCAGTCCGGAGACGCCCGCGCCGACGATCGCGATCCTCATAGCAGCGGTCCGTGGGCAGGAATCTCGTCTTGGTGCATCGCAGCTCGCATTGTGTCTTTGTGCGTTCGCGGCGGGCGCGTGGATCATCTGGACGGGAGCCCTGGGGGTCGATTTCGGGTCGATTCTTCTGTTTTGAGCTACCAATCGCGAGAAGGCGGGGAGGAGTGCGGGCCGGGGGCGTCGAACAAGAGCGCCGATGAAGCGTGTTGGCACACCCACCCAGGATCGCCCCCCGGCCAACGGAACGAGCGACCACCAGAGTCTGTCCAAGTACATCCAGGCGCGCTTCGAGGAGTGCTCGCGCTCGCAGAAGGACGTCGCCCAGTACATCGTCGACCACCTCGACGAGGCCGCCTTCCAGACCGCGGAGGAGCTGGCTCGCCGCGCAAACACCTCCAGCTCGACGGTGGTGCGCTTCTCCCAGGCGCTCGGGTTCGAGGGCTTCCCCGAGCTGCAGGCCGCCGCGCGCGAGGAATACCGCCGCGTGCACACGAAGACCGAGTCGAAGAACGGCGCCGGCGCCGCGGCGGTGGGCTCTTCCACGCCGCTGTTCTCGCTCGACCAGAACGAGTTCGAGACCGCCCTCACCGCAGATCATCTGAACGTCGAGGAGACCGCGCGCAAGGTCTCGCGTAGCTCGGTCGAGGCGCTGATCGAGGCGATCGTCTCAGCCGAGAAGGTGCTCGTCGCGGGCACCGACCAGATGGCGTTCTTCGCCAGCTATCTGCGTCATCTCCTGATGCTGCTGGACCTGCGCGTGGACGTTGTCGCGAGCCCCTCGCAGGAGGCACTCAGCCGGTTGGGCCGGATCGATCAGGGCACGCTCGTGATCGGCCTCTCCGCCGGCCGACCCCACCCGCTGGTCGTACGCGCGATGAAGCTCGCGCGCCACCGCAAGGCCCGCACCGCCGCGATCACCGATGCGACGCTCTCGGAGGTGGCGAAGCTGGGGCAGATCAAGCTCTACTACTCGTCGAACTCGCCGGCCTACGTGCGCTCGCACACGGCCCTGCTCAGCCTGATCCAGGCCCTGGCGTACGGCGTCTATGCGCAGGATTCGGCGCAATATGACGACCGCATCAAGGCGTTTCGCCTCAAGTAGCGCTTCGCGTCTCAGGCTAAACTAGGTCGCATGCGTGACGAGGCGACATTTCGGGTCAAGAGCGGCCTTGCGGAGATGCTGAAGGGCGGCGTGATCATGGACGTGGTCACGCCCGAGCAGGCCAAGGTCGCCGAGGATGCCGGCGCCGCCGCGGTGATGGCCCTGGAGCGCGTGCCGGCCGACATCCGCCGCGACGGTGGCGTGGCGCGGATGTCCGACCCGGAGATGATCGCGGGCATCCAGGAGGAGGTGAGCATCCCGGTGATGGCGAAGGCGCGCATCGGCCACTTCGTCGAGGCCCAGGTCTTGCAGGCGCTGGAGGTCGACTATGTCGACGAGTCGGAGGTGCTGACGCCCGCGGACGAGGCCAACCACATCGACAAGTGGGCGTTCGAGGTGCCGTTCGTGTGCGGCGCGACGAACCTCGGCGAGGCGCTGAGAAGGATCGGCGAGGGCGCGGCGATGATCCGCTCCAAGGGCGAGGCCGGCACGGGGGACATCGTCGAGGCCGTCAGGCACATGCGCAGCATCAACGGCGCGATCCGCCGCCTTCAGACGCTCGACGACGCCGAGGTGGCGACCGCCGCCAAGGAGCTGGGCGCGCCGCTGGATCTGGTCCGCGAGATCGCCCGCGAGGGGCGGTTGCCGGTCGTGCTGTTCTGCGCCGGCGGGATCGCGACGCCGGCCGACGCGGCGCTGATGATGGCGCTCGGCGCCGAGGGCGTGTTCGTCGGCTCGGGCATCTTCAAGTCCGATGACCCGCCCGCCCGCGCGAGCGCGATCGTCGAGGCGACGACGCATTGGCAGGACCCCGAGCGCGTGGCGGCGGCCTCGCGCGGGCTCGGCCCGGCGATGGTCAGCCTGGAGAGCTCGAAGCTCGATGATGGGCAGCTCCTCGCACAGCGTGGCTGGTAGGGCGCTACTGGCATGTCTTTTGAAGTGCCCTGCGAACCCCGCACTTCAAAAGACATGCCAGTAGCGCCCGAGGAGAGCACCTCTCCGCTGATCGGGGTGCTGGCGCTGCAAGGTGATTTCGAGGCACACGGACGCATGTTGCGGAAATTGGGTCCCACTCCCCCCCGCGTGCGGGAGGTGCGGGTGCCCGGGGACCTGAATGACTTGGAAGGATTGGTAATCCCGGGGGGAGAGTCGACCACGATGACTCTGGGGATCGAGCGCGAGGGGCTGGCGGAGCCCTTGCGGGAGCTCGCAAAGAAGGGCGTTCCGGTCCTCGGCTCGTGCGCAGGGCTGATCATGCTCGACCGCGACCACCTGGGCCTGATGGACATCCGTGCCGAGCGCAACGCGTTCGGGCGCCAGCTGCAGAGCTTCGAGGCGGACATCGAGGTGCGCGGTATTGACGAGGATCCCACCCACCCGGGCCCGAACCGCCAGCTGCGGGCGGTGTTCATCCGCGCGCCGTGGATCGCGGAGCACGGCCCCGGCGTGGAGATCCTCGCGGAGGTGGATGGTCATCCCGTGGCCGCGCGGGAGGGGAGGATGCTCGCGGTCGCCTTTCACACCGAGCTCGGTGAGGACAATCGCCTGCACCGGCTGTTCCTGAGCAGCGTCGCTCAGGCGGTGTGAAAGCGAACCACGCCGCCGGATTTCCGCTCGATGACGCTGTGATCGGCAAGCAACAGGTCGACGTGCCCGAGCACCTCCGACAGCGTCAGGTAGGCCTGGGTGACGGCGATGTTGCCCCACAGCTCGACTGCGATCTCGTGCGCGGTGCGCGGCTCGGCGGCGATCAGGCTGTGGATCTTCTTGGCGCGGCGCTCGTGCAGGCGCAGGCGCTTATCGATCAGCGCGACGTGGTCGTCGATCGGCTCGCCGTGGCCCGGTAGAACCAGCGACAGATCCATCGCGCGTGTGCGCTCCAGGGAGGCGATGTAGTCGACCAGCGCCTGGGGGCGTGGTCCCGTGAAGTCCGGCGCGGCGTCGAGCGGTCGCGCGATCAGGGGGTTTGAGGAGATGTGCTTGATCAGGTGGTCGGCGGCGAGCATGCTCGCGCGAGCCTCATCGTGGAGGACCGTGTCGGAGGGGCTGTGGCCGGGGCGGTGGAGCACGCGCAGCGTGCGGTCGCGCAACTGCAACTGCTCGCCGTCGCGCAGCGGCCGGGTGACCTCGACGGCGGCGCCCCAGGCGCGGAAGCTCGCGGAGACGGCCCGCAGCGCGGTGACGACGTCGGAGGGGATCCCGTGCAGGAGCATCGTCTGCTCGGCGAAGCGGTCGTCGAGCTCGGCCGCATCGCGGAAGTCGTGCAGGTAGGGGACGAGCGAGTCGAGCGCCGCTACCTCGGCGCCGGAGCGCCGCGCGAGGATCGAGGCCAGGCCGAAGTGATCGATGTGCTGGTGGGTGATCACCAGCAGCTCGATCTCCTCGATCGCGTGCCCGTGCGCGGCGAGCGCCTGTTCGAGCTCGTCCAGCGCCTTGCCCGAGTTCGGCCCGGAGTCGACGAGCGTCAGCGGCGAGTCCTCGATCAGGTAGGCGTTGACGCGCCCGACCTGAAACGGCGTGGGAATCGCCAGGCGGTGGATGCCCTGCGCGGCCGCCCGCGCCAGGAGGTCCTCCTCGGTGGGACCATCGGGCGGTGGGTCCGGCGAGGCCTGTCCGCTCACGAGCGAATGATCTCGAGCACCTCGTCGCGGCGGCGCTCCATGTCCTGCACCGAGACCAGCGACTCCAGGCACAGGCGCAGCAGCGGCTCGGTGTTCGAGGAGCGCACGTTGAAGTGCCAGTCGGGGTAGTCGATCGAGATCCCGTCGAGCTGTTTCTGCTCGGCGTCCGCGTAGCGCGCGGCGATCTCCCGCATCTTCCCGTCTGCGTCTGAGACCTCGGAGTTGATCTCGCCGGAGATGAAGTAGCGCGAGCGGTAGGGCTCCAGCAACTCGGACATCGACTTACCGGTGCGCGAGAGCAGCTCCAGCACGAGCAGCGCCGGGATCGTGCCGGAATCCGCGCAGTAGAAGTCGCGGAAGTAATAGTGCCCGGAGACCTCGCCGCCGAACAGCGAGCCCTCCTTGCGCATGCGCGTCTTGAAGAACGCGTGCCCCACGCGGTTGACGTGAGCCGTTCCGCCTGCGCGCGTGACCGTGTCGGCGACCGCGCGAGAGGCGCGCACGTCGTAGAGGATCGCCTGGCCTGGGGTCTTCGCGAGCAGCGACTCGGCCAGCAGCGCCGTGAGGAAGTCTCCGTCGACGAAGCGGCCGGTCTCGTCGATGAAGAAGCAGCGGTCGGCGTCGCCATCCCAGGCGATCCCGAGGTCGGCGCCGGCGGCGAGCACGCGGTCGATGATGAACTGCCGGTTCTCCGGCAGCAGCGGGTTGGGCTCGTGCTCGGGGAAGTTCCCGTCCGGCGTCCAGCAGGTCTCGATCAGATCGAGTCCGAAGCTCTCCAGCAGCGGCCCGGCGACGGGGCCGGCCATCCCGTTGCCGCCGTCGACGACGACCTTCAGCGGCTGGATCACCGACGGGTCGATGAACTCGAGGACCGTCTCGTGGAACTCCCCGTACAGGTCAACCTGCTCGATTGAGCCTTCGCTGGATGAGTCGGGCAGACCGGCTTCGATCATCCGGCGGATGTCCTGGATGCCGCTGTCGCCGGACAGCGCGATTGCGCCCTCGCGCACGAGCTTTGCGCCGGTGTAGGCCTTCGGATTGTGCGAGGCCGTGCACATCAACCCGCCGTCGAGCGAACGCGAGCCGACGAGGTAGTACAGCATCTCGGTGCCCACCTGGCCGGCGTCGAGCACGTTCGCGCCCTCGGCCAGCAGGCCGGCGCGGTAGCGCTCGGACAGCTCGGGCGCGGTCAGGCGCATGTCGCGCCCGAGGCCCACGCGCAGCTCCGAGAGGGGCTTGCCGGAGAGATCCGCGAGTACGCGCGCGAAGGCGCGCCCGATCTGCTCGGCGATCGGGCCGTCGATCTGCTCGCCGTACAGACCGCGGATGTCGTAGGCCTTGAAGATGTCGGGTGTGGGGGAGGGGGTCATTGCGCGCAATCCTACGGGTTGCTTGCGGGGGCTTGATCGGAGGTTCCACGAAACCCGGTTGCCACGATGCGCGCGCATGTGGGGCGTGAGGATTCGTAGACTGGCGTACATGTCAGGTCATTCCAAGTGGGCCAGCATCAAGCACAAGAAGGCGATCGTCGACTCGCGCCGTGGCGCGCAGTTCACAAAGCTCGCGCGCTCGATCACGGTCGCCGCGCGCGACGGCGGCGGCGACCCCGTCGGCAACCCGGCGCTCGAACTGGCGATCCGCAAGGCCAAGGAATCCTCGATGCCGAAGGAGAACATCGAACGCGCGATCGCCAAGGGCACGGGCGAGGGGGGAGAGGCCGAGGCGATCGAAGCCGTCCTCTATGAGGGCTATGGCCCCGGCGGCGTGGCGGTACTGGTCGAGGCGTTGACCGACAACCGCAACCGCACGGGCGCCGACGTGCGCCACGCCTTCTCCAAGCACGGCGGCAACCTCGGCGAGCCGGGCTCGGTCGCGTACCTGTTCGAGAAGAAGGGCACGATCGTGATCGACGCCGAGCGCTACTCCGAAGACGACCTGATGGTCGCCGTCGAGGCGGGTGCCGATGACATCGTCACCGACGACGACGGCTCCTTTGAGGTGCTGGCCGAGCCCGCCAACTTCTCCAGCGTGATCGGCGCTTTGTCCGAGGCGGGTGTTGAGACCGACAGCGCCGAGATGTCCTACCGGCCGACCAGCCTCGTGCCGATCGACGAGAGCCAGGTGCGCAAGCTGATGAACCTCACCGATGCCCTCGAAGAGCTCGACGACGTCGATAACGTAAACGCTAACTTCGACGTGCCCGCCGACGTGCTCGAGCGCGTCGCCGGCTGAGGGCGCCCGCCCGGTGTGTCAATAATCCCCGCTGCATGAGCACCCCTGAGACGGCCTACCGCCCCCTGGTCGTGATCCTCTGCGGCGGGCGCGGCACGCGCCTGCAGGAGCACACGCAGGCGATCCCCAAGCCGCTTGTGGAGATCGGCGGTCATCCGATCGTGTGGCACGTGATCCAGCTGTACGCCGTCCAGGGGTTCCGCCGGTTCATGCTCGCCACCGGTTACAAGGGCGAGCTGATCGAGCAGTTTGTCGCCGAGTGCTGGCCGATCTCCGATCGGCGGCCGGATGGAGTGAGCGTCGAGTGCGCGGACACAGGCTTGGAGACACCGACGGGCGGCAGGATCAAGCTGCTGGAGGGACGACTCGAGGGACGATGAGCGCTTCTGCGCGACCTATGCCGACGGGGTGGCAGACATCGACCTGAAGGCACTGCTGGAGTTCCACACGGGGCACGGCGCGCTGGCGAGCATGACGGTGGTGCGCCCGGAGCTGCAGTTCGGGGTGACGGAGCTCGACGGAGAGGACGGGAGGGTGACGGGCTTCCGCGAGAAGCCACGCTCGGAGCATTGGATCAACGGAGGTTTCTTCTGTATGCAACGGGACGCGCTGAACTATCTGGAACGCGACAGCGTGCTGGAGCGCGAGCCGCTCAGCGTTTGGCCAAGAAGAACGAGCTGCGCGCATATAGACACGAGGGTTTTTGGGAGTGCATGGACACCTACAAGGACGCGGTCGCGCTGAATGACCTGTGGGCGTCGGGCAAGGCGCCCTGGCGAGCTGTGGGATTAGGCCGGGCTCGGGTCGGAGCCAGCCGCCGCGCGCGGAACAGCGGCACGGGCTCGCGGATGCCGCGCAGGCGCCGTTCGCCCGCATAGGACCAGCGGTAGGCCTCGCGCGCGGACTCGCGCACCTCGCGCTCGGCCAACAGGCTGCCGGGGCGGGCGATCTGAGTGATGCGGCTGGCGAGATTGACGGGGCGACCGAACCAGTCCCCGGCGCGGCTGAGCGCCGGCCCGATCGCGATGCCCGCGCGCAGCTGAGGGAAGTCCTCGGACTCGGCCTCGGCGGCATCGAGCAGCGTGAGCGCGGCGTCGAGCAGCGGCTCGGGCTCCAAGGAGGTGAGCATCGCGGCGTCGCCGATCGTCTTGATCAGCCGCACGGGCGCGTCGATCACCTCGCTCGTGAGCGCCTCCAGACGGACTGCCTTGCGGGCGAGCTCGTCCGGGGGCACCTCCTCGCCGAGCCGGGTAAAGCCGACGAGGTCGGCGAAGCAGACGGCGATCTCACGCGAGCCCGGGAGCTGTCCACCGCTGCGCTCGGCGGCGCTGAGCGCCTCGCTCTGGGCCATTTCGCGCAGGTGCAGCGTCAGCAGGTTCGTGACCAGCGGCCCCAGCATCGGCGAGAGCTGCGAGGCGGCATAGGCGTAGCGCTGGGCGAGTTCGCGCTCGCTCACGCCGGGCTCCAGCACGAGTCGCATCGTCAACGCCCGCATCGTCTCGGCGGCTTGCGACAGGCCACGCCCAAGCGTGCGCAGCAGGTCGAGGATCTCCTCGTCGGAGATGCCGGCCGCGCGAAAGACCTCGGTCATGCGCACCGACTCGAGGTCGCCCTCGGTATAGACGGGCTCGTCCGGGTCGGGAATCGGCAGGCCCATCGCGCGGCGCACGGCGATCAGGAAGTCGAGCTCCGTCCCGGTCTCCTCGGCGATCTCGCGGGCCGAGTAGCGGGCGCGCCCGCCGATCACGCGCTCGGCGGGCAGGAACATCAGCGTGCCCGAGGCCGTGGCGCGCTGCAGGTCGCTCGAGCGGTACTCCGTCGGCGGCGAGGTACCGAAGCAGTGCCTGCCGCTCGGCGCGCTGCTCGCCCTCCGAGCCCGTCGAGCAGGCCCTCGGCGGCGAAGTCGATCTGGGACCCTTCGGTGGTGCTGGGTTGGGCCTGTTCGGACACTGGCCAGAACCTACCTGCTGGGGCTCCGCGACCACCAGGGCCGCAGAGCCGGACGATCGAGCCCATGGAAGGCAGGCGTCCGAGGCAGGGCGCAGAATCACTGACCGTGATCGTTCTCGGAATAGACCCCGGCCTGGCAAACACGGGCTACGGCGTGGTGCGAAGCACCGCTGGACGGCTCGTGGCGCTCGACGGCGGCGTGATCGAGACGCGCGCGGGCACCTCCCAGGAGCAGCGTCTCGCCGACATCCACGCAGCGGTGGACGCGCTGCTGGCCGAGCACGAGCCCGATGCGATGGCGCTGGAGGAGCTGTACTTCGGACAGAACGTGAAAACGGCGTTCGCGGTCGGTCACGGTCGTGGCGTGGCGATGCTCGCCGCGGGACAGCGTGGGATCGAGTGCACGAGCTACACGCCCCAGCAGGTCAAGGCCGCCGTCTGCGGCAACGGTCGCGCGGACAAGGAACAGGTTGCGCGAATGGTGCAGACGCTGCTGGCCCTGCCCCAGGCGCCCACCCCGGACCACGCCTCCGATGCGCTGGCGGTCGCGATCTGCCATGCCAACCGCGCGCCGCTGTCGGCCGCACTCGCGGGGGTCGCGGGATGATCGGGATGCTGAGGGGCGAGGTGGCGGTCAGGCGGACCGATCACGTCGTGATCCTCTGCGCCGGCGTCGGCTACCGCGCCGCGGTCTCGGCGGAGACGCTGCGGCACGTCCCGGCGGCCGGGCGAGGAGACGACCCTGCACGCCCACCTGATCGTGCGCGACGATGCCCTGTCGTTGTACGGCTTTCACTCCGAGGAGGAGCGTGATCTGTTCCTGATGCTGCTGTCGGTGCAGGCGGTCGGTCCGAAGGTGGCGCTGGCCGTGCTCTCCGGCGGGACGCCGCGCGAGTTGCAGGCGGCGATCGCGGGGCAGGACGCAGCCCGCTTTCAGGCGGTGCCGGGGATCGGCAAGCGCACGGCGGAGCGGATCATCGTCGAGCTGCGCGAGAAGGTCGGCGGACGCCGCGCCGAGCGGTCCGATCGTCGCGCGCAGGGGGGACGGGCCGATGGCGTTGGCCCGCGACGGGCTGATCGAGCTGGGCTACACGCCCGCGAGGCCGAGGAGCTGCTGCGGGGCGCCGAGGGAGACAGCGCCGAGGATCTGATCGCCCAGGCGCTGCGGACGGCGCGCGACACGATGAGCGCCGAGACCGCCCGCATCCAAACGCCGTACCTGGTCGAGGAGGACGAGCTCGACCGTTCGCTGCGCCCGCGGCGCCTGCGAGGACTTCGTCGGGCAAAAGATGCTGCTGGAGCAGCTCGGCGTTGCGATCGAGGCGGCGAGCGCGCGCGGGGAGGCGCTCGACCACCTGCTGCTGGCGGGGCCACCGGGCCTCGGCAAGACCTCGCTTGCGCAGATCGTCGCGGCGGAGCTGGAAGTGCCGTTCGTGCAGACCGCCGGCCCGGCGCTCGAGCGCAAGGGCGACATCGCGGCGTTCCTGACGGCCCTGGAGCCGCGGAGCGTGTTCTTCGTGGACGAGATTCACCGCCTGTCACGGACGCTGGAGGAGACGTTCTACCCGGCGATGGAGGATCACAGGCTGCCGATCACTGTCGGGCAGGGTGCGGGCGCGCGCGTGGTGACGCTGGAGCTGCCGCCGTTCACGCTCGTCGGCGCCACCACGCGCACGGGCCTGCTTGACGACGCCGTTGCGCGACCGCTTCGGCATCCAGGCGCGGTTGGAGCCCTACGCGGTGGAGGAGCTCGCGAGCATCGTGCGCCGCTCGGCCGGGATCCTCGAGATCGGCCTGGAGGAAGACGGTGCGATCGCGATCGCGGCCCGCAGTCGCGGGACCCCGCGCGTGGCGAACCGACTGCTGAAGCGGGTGCGCGACTTCGCGGAGGTCAGGATGGAGGGGGTCGTGACGGCCGCGGCCGCGGAGGCGGCGCTGGAGCTGCTGGAGGTCGACGAGCGCGGGCTGGACCGGCTCGACCGGGAGATCCTGCAGAGCGATCTGCGTGAAGTTCGACGGCGGTCCGGTCGGGCTCTCGACGCTGGCGGTCGCGGTGGGGGAGGAGCAGGACACGATCGAGGACGTGTACGAGCCGTACCTGCTCATGCAGGGCCTGATCAAGCGCACCCCGCGAGGCCGCGCGGCGACGCCGGCGGCTTTTGTTCATCTGCGCCTCGATCCACCGGCCGCCGCGGTCGACCCGGCGCTGTTCTAGTCCCGGCTTCCCTACTCTGTCGGTCAATGGCCCACCCCTTCATCTGCCCAAACTGCGGTCACCGCACCTCAGAGCTCGACCGCAACCTCGGCTTCACACGTCAGCGCAAAGGCTGCACGAAGTGCGGGTTCGCGTTCCTGTTCGAACTGCTCGACGACTACTACCCGGCGCCGGACGCGGCGTTCTTCGTCTGCGATGGCCAGGGCCGGGTGGTCGGCTGCGGCAAGAACTCCTTCGCCTTCACGGGTCTCGAGGAGGAGGAGGTGATCGGCCAGCGCGTGGAGCAGGTGCTCGGGCTGAGCTTCCAAAACGGCGACGATCCGGTCGCGACGGTGCTCGAGTGGGGGGTCAGGGCGCTGGAGGTGCCGGTCGAGGTCTCGGGCGAACGCGACGTGGCGGCGAGCGCGAAGGCGGACATGTTTCCGGCCTACGACGACGACGGCGGGCTGTTGCTAGTGCTGACGCCCGACAAGTAGGCTCTGAAGAGACGACATGACCGACCGCCGCCGCAACACCTTCGTACTGCTGGTCGTCCTTGGGCTGGTGATCCTGTCGCTGCTCGTGATCGTCGGCATTCCCGGCGTCGTGAAGGCGAAGAAAACGCGTCTCGGCCTGGACCTGAAGGGCGGCGTCGAGCTCACCTACCAGGGCCGCCCGACGGCCCAGTCGAAGGTGGACGCCGAATCGCTGGAACGCGCGATCGACATCATGCGCAAGCGCGTCGATCAGCTGGGCGTCGCCGAGCCGGAAATCCAGCGAACCGGGCTCACGACGAAATCGACGTGGCGCTGCCGAATGTGAGCAACGCCGGGCGCGCGCAGGCGCAGGTCGGCAAGACCGCGCTGCTGTACTTCTACGACTGGGAGCCGAACGTGATCGGCCCCGACGGCAAGCCGGCGCCGAGCGAATCGACCGTCACCGGCGGGGAGCAGGCGGCCTCCTCGGAGGCCGGGCTGCTCGAGTACCAGGCGGTGCTGCGCGCCGCCAAACGCCCGGCGATCATCCGCAAGAACGACACGACGCTGAGCCCCGGCTGCACCCCGGAACAGAAGGAAGGGTGCATCTACGGGACCTGGTACCTGCTCGACACCAAGCACGAAAAGGTCCTGCGCGGGCCCGAGGAAACCGAAGCGAACCTGTACTCCGAAGGCTTCAAGGCGCCGGCGGGCGCAAAGCTAAAGGCGGTGCGCGTCAACCCCGGCACCGTGCTCGTGCAGGCGCGCCCGGTGGAAGGAGCCGACGGCAAGGTCACGCAGGCCTCGCCGAACAGCTGGTACGTGCTCAACGACGACCCGGTGCTGGAAGGCTCGGACATCACCAACCCGCAGGAGAGCTCCGAAAGCGAATCGGGCCAGCCGGACGTGACCTTCGGCTTCAACTCGCACGGGAAGAGCGTGTTCCAGAAGGTCACCAAGGAAATCGCGCAGCGCGGCCAGGAAGCGCAGCTGCCGGGCGTGAGCAAGGAAGCGGCGCAGCAGCACTTCGCGATCGTGCTCGACGGGCAGGTGATCACGGCGCCGTCGATCGACTACACGAAGTACCCGGAAGGGATCGACGCCTCCACCGGCTCTGAGATCTCCGGCGGCTTCACGTTGACCTCCGCGCGAAAACCTCGCGGACGAGCTGCAGTCCGGCGCGCTGCCGATCAAGCTGAACCTGATCTCCCAGTCGCAGGTGTCGGCGACGCTCGGCAAACAGGCGCTCAGCCAGGGTCTGTTGGCGATGGTCTGCTGGGCTTCGCCGTGGTCTGCCTGTTCCTGCTGATCTTCTATCGCGTGCTCGGCGCGATCGCGATCGGCGGCCTGGTGATCTACGGGATCTACTACTTCGCGCTGATCAAGCTGATCCCGATCACGCTGACGCTGCCGGGGATCGCCGGCCTGATCCTGACGATCGGGATCGCGGCGGACGCGAACATCGTGATCTTCGAGCGCGTCAAGGAGGAGATCCGCGGCGGGCGCTCGATCGTCTCCGGCATCGCCACCGGCTACCGGCGCGGGTTCGCGGCGATCGTCGACGCGAACGTGGTGACGTTCATGACCGCCTTCATCCTGTTCGCGCTGGCGACGGCGGAAGTCAAGGGCTTCGCCTTCACGCTCGGAATCGGCACGCTCGCTGTCGCTGTTCACCGCGGTGCTCGCCACGCAGGCGGCACTCGGCGCGATGAGCCGCTCGCCGCTGGTCTCCCATCCGGCGGCGCTCGGCGCGGCGCGGCGCGGGAAAGGCTGGACGTTCGACTTCATGGGCGCCTCGAAGTGGTTCTTCTCGCTGTCGGGCACGATCCTCTTGATCGGGGCGCTGGCGATCGGCGGGAAGGGGATCAACTTCGGAATCGACTTCAAGTCCGGGACGCGGATCCAGACGGCGTTCATCAAGTCCGTCAACGAGAACCAGATCCGCGAAGTGATGAAGGCCAACGGCTACGGCAACGCGGAGATCCAGAAGTTCACGAGCAAGAGCGTCGGCGGCACAGGCTTTCAGATCTCGACCGAGACGCTGCAGCCAGAAAAGGTGACGAAGATCAAGGCCGCCCTCGACACCAAGTTCGGAAACGGCCCGCGAGAACTCGGCACCAAGGACTTCTCCTCGACCTCGATCGGGCCGACGTTCGGCAAAACGGTCGCCAACAGCGCGGTGATCGCGATCATCGCCTCGCTGCTCGTGATCTCCGCATACATCGCGCTGCGCTTCGAGTGGAAGTACGCGGTCCCAGTGCTGATCGCGTTGATGCACGACCTGTTGATCACGGCGGGCGTCTATGCGCTGACCGGCCGCGAAGTGACGACGGCGACGGTCGCGGCGTTGTTGACCATCCTCGGGTATTCGCTGTACGACACGATCATCGTGTTCGATCGTGTGCGAGAGAACGTGCCGCGGATGCCACGCGCGGCGTTCTCGCAGATCGTCAACCGCTCGATGTCCGAGGTGCTGACCAGATCGCTGGCGACGAGCTTCTGCACGCTGCTTGCCGGTGATCGCGCTGCTTCTGTTCGGCGGGGAAACGCTGAAGAACTTCGCCTTCGCGCTGATGATCGGGATCGCCTCGGGCGCGTACTCCTCGATCTTCATCGCCTCGCCGGTGCTGACCGAATGGAAGGAACGCGAGGGCTCCTACCGTTCCCGCCGGGCGCGGATCGTGCGCGAACTCGGCGCCGTGCCGGCGTACGCGACGGCGCTCGGGGGCGAGCCCGTCGACGTGGAGCCGGCGCAGGATCGCAAACGGACGCGGCGCGGCAGCATCACCGCTCCGCAGGAGCCGGGCGAGCAGATCTCGCGCGACGAGTTCCAGGAATTGGTGAGGGACCTGGACGTCGACGCCGAGCCCAAGCAGCAGCAGCAGCAGAAGGGTCGCGCAGCGGTCGCGCAGCGCGGCGCCGGGCAGGAGCAGCCCGATGCTGGGGAGACGCCCCGGGCAGACGCGCGACCCGGCGGCGGACCTGACCCCGGAGGATCTGGTGCTGAAGGAAGCGCCGAAGCGCAGCGAGCGCACCAAACGACCGCGCAACAAACGGCACGGGAGATCACGCTGATGGGGATGCTCGGCTGGGTGATGATGGGCCTCGCGATCTGGCACTTCACGATCTTCCTGCCCGACCGCTTCTGGGGTGGGATCGTCGGCGCGTTCGTGGGCTCGCTCGTCGGCGCGGTCGTCGTCGGCCTGCTGATCTACGGCGTGAAAGTTTCCGCCCTCGAGATCCCGGGGCAGAAGGCGACGGACATCGAGGTCGTGCTGTACGCGGTGCCCGGGGGCGCTGATTGGCATCGCCCCGTGTATCTCGAGGGCATCAGGCGCGCGTCACAGCGCGGCTGAGACGAAGAGCGAGCCCAGCGAGAAAGGTTTCCGTCCTAGGCGGGCCTTAGCCTGGCTGGGTGGAGAGACCTCGCTTTGAGATTCCCGATTGCCCGCCGGGCGATGTCGAGCTGCTGGAGCAGGAGCTTCGGATCAGCGAGCCGCTCGCGCAGATCCTGGTGCGGCGCGGGCTGGCCGAGCCGGCCCTGGCGCGCGCGTTTCTCGCGGCTGACGAGGAGCATCCGCCAACCGCGTTTGCGGGCATCGAGCGGGCGATCGAGCCGATCCTGCGGCACGTCGCAAGCGGCGAGCGGATCACGATCCACGGGGACTACGACGTCGACGGAATCTGCTCCACGGCCGTGCTCGTACGATCGCTGCGCCGGCTCGGGGCGAACGTCGACTGGTACCTGCCCGACCGTGCCTCCGATGGCTACGGCCTGAACTTATTGACGGTCCAGCGGCTCGCCGCGCGGGGCACGCGCCTGCTCGTGACGGTGGACTGCGCGATCACCGCCGTCGATGAGGTCGCTCGCGCGCTCGAGCTCGGGATGGAGGTCGTGGTCACCGACCACCACGCACCCCGCGCCGACGGGGTGCTGCCCGAGGCGCCGATCGTGCATCCAGCGATCTGCTCCTATCCGTGCCTGGATCTCTGCGCCACGGCCGTCGCCTTCAAGCTTGCCGTGGCGCTCGAGCACGCCGCCGCCGCGGCCGGCTCCGCACATGCGAGTGCGGGCGACGCCTCGGGTGGGCGTGCGCTGGAGGAGGACCTCGACCTCGTGGCTCTGGCGACGATCGCCGACGTCGTCACGCTGGTCGGTGAGAACCGCACGCTCGTGCGGCGCGGTCTGCGCGCGCTCGCGGGCACCGCCAAGCCCGGATTACGCGCCTTGATGGCGGTCGCCCGGGTCGATCCGGGCAAGCTGAACGAGCGCTCGGTCGCCTTCGCGCTGGCGCCCCGCCTGAACGCCGCCGGGCGCCTGTACCGGGCCGACGCGGGCCTGGAGCTAATCCTGACCGAGGAGGCGCCGCGCGCGACGCAGGTCGCCGAAGAGCTGGGCCGCGCCAACCACGAGCGCCGGAAGGTGGAGTCACGCATCCGCTACGAGGCTGAAGCCCAGATCGCCGCGCTTGGCGAGCGGGCGGCCTATGTGCTCGCGGGCGAGGACTGGCATGCAGGCGTGATCGGGATCGTTGCCTCGCGCCTGGCCGAGCGCCACCGGCGCCCGGTCGTGCTGATCGCGCTCGACGGGGACGTTGGCAAGGGGTCGGGGCGAAGCATCGACGCGTTCGACCTGCTCGGCGGGTCTCACCGCCTGTGGCGGAGCACCTGCACCGCTTCGGCGGCCACCGCGCGGCGGCGGGCCTGGAGATCGAGCGCGAACGCGTCGAGGGGTTCGCCGAGGCATTCTGCGCGCATACGGAGGAGGTGCTCTCGCTCGCGGACACGGCCCCCCTGGAGCGGGTCGACGCCGTCGTCGGCTGCGACCAGCTGGGGATGGAGCTCGCGGAGGAGCTGCTCTCGCTGGCGCCGTTCGGGCGCGGCAACCCGGGCGTGTCGCTGCTCGTCGCCGATGCCGTGTTCAGAGACCTGCGCCCGATGGGGGAAGGCAAGCACGTTCGCTTCACCGTCGAGTCCGGCGGCGCGCGCTCGCGCGGCGTCGCCTTCGGTACCGAAGGGCGCCTGCCGGTCGCCGCGGGGGAGCCGGCCGAAGCGACCTTCACGCTGGAGATCAACGAATGGAACGGCGTCACCGAACCCCGGCTGCTGCTGCGCCAGGCGCGGGCCGCCGAACAGCGGCCAGAGGCTCAGGAGCGTGCGATCGAGCCGCTGGCGGTTCGGGATCTGCGTCCCGTCAAGACGCTCGTTTCGCATGCACAGGAGCACTCGCAGGAGGCGCTCACGCTCTTTGCCGTTTCCTGAGTGTCGCGCTCCTACGGCGTGGGATCCGCCCGTGGTGCCTGCACCGCTTCAATTCAGGGTGTCGGTCCCCTACCCTTTAGACCATGGCGATCGCAAAGGATTCATCCATCAGCACGCCTGTTGCTGCACTCGACGAGCATCTCGCTCTGTCTGAGGAGGCCGTTGCCGCCGGCGCCCCCGAGCATCTGGATCTGAACGAGCTCGAGCGGCGGCTGCTCGGAGACCTGTTCGCGATCGTCTCCGAGCACGCCGAGGACTCCGCGGTTGAAATCGACCGCGACCGCGTGCACGACGCGTTCGTGTTTGCCTGTGAGCACCACGCGGATCAGCGGCGCAAGTCCGGCGAGGACTTCATCGTGCACCCCGTCGGCGTGGCGCGCATCTGCGCGGGCATGCGTCTGGACACCGAGACGCTGTGCGCGGCGCTCCTGCACGACACGGTGGAGGACACCTCGGCCTCGATCGAGGAGGTGCGCGAGCGCTTCGGCGAGGAGATCGCACAGATCGTCGACGGCGTAACGAAGCTGACCGGGATCGTCTTCCAGTCGCGTGACCAGGCACAGGCGGAGAACTACCGCAAGATGATGGTGGCGATGGCCACCGACGTGCGGGTGATCCTGATCAAGCTCGCCGACCGCCTACACAACATGCGGACGATCGACGCGATGCCCAAGCAGAAGCAGATCGAGAAGGCGCGCGAGACGCTCGACATCTACGCGCCGCTCGCTCACCGGTTGGGGATCCACGCGATCAAGTGGGAGCTCGAGGACCTCGCCTTCGCGACCCTGCACCCCCGCAAGTACCAGGAGATCAAGGGCCTCGTCGCCCAGCAGCGTGACGAGCGCGAGCGCTACGTCGCCGAGGCCGGCGAGTACCTGGCGCGCGAACTGGCCGAGCTCGGGATCGAGGCGCGGATCGCGGGTCGCGCCAAGCACTTCTACTCGATCTACTCGAAGATGACCAAGAAGGGACGCGAGTTCAACGAGATCTACGACCTCACCGCGATGCGCGTGATCGTCGACTCGGTGAAGGACTGCTACGGGACCGTCGGCGTGATCCACTCGCTGTGGAAGCCGCTGCCCGGACGTTTCAAGGACTTCATCGCGATGCCCAAGTTCAACATGTACCAATCGCTGCACACGACGATCATCGGGCCCGAGGGGCGGCCCTTGGAGATCCAGCTGCGCACCCAGGAGATGCACGAAATGGCCGAGTTCGGTGTGGCCGCGCACTGGATGTACAAGACGAGCCCCGGCAAGAGCGGTCCGGGCGAGAATGACAGCCGGGCGGGCGGTGCCCCGATCAATACCGGAGAGGACGCAAAGCTGCAGTGGCTGCGCTCGATGCTCGACTGGCAGAAGGACCTGCTCGACCCGCAGGAGTTCATGGAGACGCTGCGCACCGACCTGTTCGAGGACGAGGTCTACGTGTTCACGCCCAAGGGCGAGGTCAAGTCGCTCGCGGCCGGCGCCACGCCGCTGGACTTCGCCTATGAGGTGCACACCGAGATCGGACACCGCTGCGTGGGCGCACGGATCAACGGGAAGATCGTGCCGCTGCATTGCGAGCTGCACTCCGGGGACATCGTGGAGATCCTCACCGCCAAGCGCGAGCGTGGCCCCTCGCGCGACTGGCTGGCGACGGTCAAGACCACGCGCGCGCGCAACAAGATCAAGGCCTGGTTCAAGGCCGAGTCCCGCCAGGACACCGAGCACACGGGGCGTGACATCTTGCAGGAGCACCTGCGCAAGCAGGGCCTCCCCGCGCAGAAGATCACCGGTTCGGCGCTTTTAGCGGACGTGATCAGGGAGATGGGCTATCGCAAGGCCGACGACTTCTACATCGCGTTGGGGGCCGCCAAGGTTTCGCCGAAGGTCGTAGTGAACAAGGTGATGCAGCGGTTGAAGCAGGGCGAGGCTGCCGACGGCGAGGCGAGCTCGGCCGACCTGTTGAGGGTGGGGCGCGCACGGCGACGCCCGACCAAGTCCTCCGGGCAGTACGGGATCCGGGTGGACGGCGTCGAGGACGTGATGCTGCGCCTAGCCAAGTGCTGCCGTCCCGTACCGGGCGACGAGATCGTCGGCTACATCTCGCTCGGCCGTGGCATCACGATTCATCGCGAGGACTGCCCCAACTCGGTGGTCCTGCGCAAGGATCCCGAGCGCTTCACGAGCGTCTCCTGGGAGGGCGACCAGACGACCGCCTTCGTCGTCGAAATCCAGATCGACGCGTGGGATCGCCACCGTCTGCTGGAGGATCTCTCGCGCGTGTTCTCCGAGTCCGGCGCGAACATTCTCGAAGCGCGCTGCCTGTCCACGCCGCCGATGGTCAAGAACCGCTTCGTCGTCGAGGTCGCCGACACGCACACTTTGAAGGGTGCGGTCACGCGCCTGCGCAACATCGAGTCGGTGTTCGACGCCTACCGCGTCACGCCCGGCGTGGGGTAGCGCTCAGCGTTAGCTGACGACGTGCAGTGCGCGCGGCATGATCGAGTAGCGAGCCTCGGCGACCTCGCCGATGTAGTCGCCGTCGACCTGCAATGGCAGCGGACGCTCGTCGGCGCTGCGCACGGTCAGTTCGGTCATCTGCTCGAGACCTGTGATCTGGCGGTGGTTGGCCACGCGTGCACGTCTGGAGAAGGCGCGCCACGCGATGAACGGCATCGCGCCGAGTGCAAGCGCGGTGCAGCACCCCGCCCGCCAGCGCGCCCGAGTCCAGCGAGGCTCCGTCGGCGATCTCAATCGGGCGGTTCTGGAAGTAGGTGAAGGGCGAGCCGTTCTGGACGATCGCGGTGACACCATCGTGTGTCTTGCCGCTGGCCTCGAGGACAAGCCGCGGTGGAGAGACGACGTAGCGGCGCATGAACGTGGTGACGGCCACCCAGGTGAAGAAGTACGGTCCGAAGCGGGCCTTCATGTGTGGCTTGGAATCGACCCGCTCGACGACGCTTGCGTCCAGGCCGAGGCCTGAGGAGAACGTGAAGCAGTGCCCGTTGACGACGCCCAAGTCGACCTTGCGTGGCCGCCAGTCATCGGCCATGGCCAGCAGATGCTCGGTTGCGTCGACCGGATCTCCCGGGATCCCCAGCATCTTGCCGAACACGTTCGCCGAGCCGCCGGGCAGGCAGGTGAGTGGGGTGGAGGAGCCGAGCAGTCCGTTGGCGGCTTCGTTGACGGTGCCGTCGCCGCCAAAGGCGACGACCACGTCGTAGCCCTCGTGCGCGGCCTCCCGGCACAGCTCGGTGGCGTGACCACGGGCCTCGGTGTCGACGGCATCGACCTCGAAGCGACCCTGCAGCGCGTACACCACGAGATGGCGCAGGCGATCGGAGACCGTCGTCGCGTAGGGGTTGACGATGATCAGCATGCGCCGCTTGCTCGCCGCCCGCAGCGGCTCAAAGTCCCGCGGCGCGGTCGAGGTCGTCCTCGTGCACGGGTGAGCTCATCGCAAGGTCCTACACCACGTCCAAGGGAGCGTTACCGGGTCTTATATTCGTCCGTCACCCGGGTCTTGTATTCGTCCGGATGCTCGCTATAATCCCCGAGCAGACATAGCTGGACACATCCAGAGGGGTGGAGGGCCTGGCCCTACGAAACCCCGGCAACCACCGTCAAAGTCACAGGCGGGAAGGTGCCAATTCCAGGAGATGTGTGGCGGGCTTCGCGCTCTTCGCCACACGTGACACGGCGAAGACTAAAGCGAAGGAGTCCCTAAATGGCTGTCAGTCATCTGCAGTGCAAGGAGTGCAAGACCCAGTATCCGCTGGAGGCGTTGTACGTCTGTGAGCAGTGCTTCGGGCCGCTGGAGGTCGCCTACGATCACAGCCGCTCGAGCCTCGACGTCGGCGAGTTGCGCCGCCGCATCCAGGGCGGTCCGCAGAACATCTGGCGCTACGCGGACTTCCTGCCACTCGCCGGTGGTCCTCCCGGACCGTCCGGTCGGCTGGCATCACGCGTGGGTCTGCCGGCGGGCTGCACGCCGCTGATCCGCGCCGACCGGCTCGCCGAGCGACTCGGGCTGCGCGAGGTGTGGGTCAAGAACGACGCCGCCAACCCGACCCACTCGTTCAAGGACCGGGTGGTGTCAGTCGCCGTAACACGTGCTCGCGAGCTCGGCTTCGAGACGATCGCATGCGCCTCGACCGGCAACCTCGCCAACTCGGTGGCTGCCCACGGGGCGGCACTGGGGATGGACTCCTACGTCTTTATTCCTGCAGATCTGGAGGAGCAGAAGATCCTCGCCACAGGCATCTACGGGACCAAGCTCGTCGGCGTGAAGGGCAGCTACGACGACGTCAACCGCCTCTGCACGGAGCTCTCCGCCGAGCGTGACTGGGCGTTCGTGAACATCAACCTGCGCCCCTACTACGCCGAGGGCTCAAAGACCTTGGCGTTCGAGATCGCCGAGCAGCTGGGCTGGGAGCTGCCCGATCGCTGCGTGGTTCCCGTCGCCTCGGGATCCCTGTTCACGAAGATCGCCAGAGGCTTTGAGGAATGGACCGAGCTCGGGCTGATAGAGGGGGAGTCTTTTCCCCGCATGAACGGCGCCCAGGCCGAGGGCTGCTCGCCCGTGGCCAGCGCATACGCCGCTGGGCACGATGTCTGCCGCCCAGTGAAGCCGAGCACGATCGCCAAGTCGTTGGCGATCGGCAACCCCGCCGACGGCCCCTACGCGCTGGATCTGGCGCGCCGCACGGGCGGCTCGGTGGATGCGGTCAGCGACGAGGAGATCCGTGAGGGCATCAAACTGCTGGCCGAAACGACCGGCGTCTTCACCGAGACTGCCGGGGGCGTCACGACAGCCGTGCTCTCGAAGCTCGCCGCGCGCGGTGACATCGATCCCGACGAGCGCGTCGTGCTGGTGATCACCGGCGATGGTCTGAAGACGCTCGATGCGGTGCGCGACTACGTTCGAGACCTACAAGATCGACCCCAGCGTGGAGGCGTTCGAGCGCAGCGTGCCCGAGGCCGTGACGGCCTGATGGCGGTGCTCGTCAAGATCCCGACGCAGCTACGCGCCGCCGCCGAGGGCACCGCCGAGACCGAGGTCTCGGGTGAGACCGTGGCCGAGGCTTTGAACGGCCTATATGAGCGCTATGGCGAGCTGCGTGAGCGCATCTGTAACGAGGATGGCTCGCTGCGGCGCTTCGTGAACGTCTACCTGGCGGGCGAGGACATCCGCTTCCTGGATGGGCTTGCCACGCCCGTGCCGGACGGCGCCGAGCTGACGATCCTGCCCGCGGTTGCCGGCGGCTGACTCGTCGCCGGCGCCGGTGTCGAGCCGCTGACGCCGATCGTCGAGACGAGACCCGCGGCGCACATCGCTCCGACCGTCAGACCACGTAGCCGGCGCGGGGTCAGCCAGTCGACGTTGTGGGCCTGCAACCACGACCTGAAGCCCGTCGCGCACGACGCCGCTGCCATTGCACAACCTGCGCACATGTCCTCAGAGTAGCGATCTCATGTAGCGCCCGGAGCACGCAACGATGGTTGAACGCTTCGAGATTTCTTCACCTCTGTTGAGGTTCGCCTGAGTACCCTGAGATTAGCTACAGGTATGGCTACTCAAACGCTCACCCGTCCCGCCGCCGCAGAGGGCATGACCGAGCTCTTCGATGGGATCGCATGCCTCGACGAGCGCGTGCGCCGCCAGGCGATGGCGGCCCCCCTCCAGATGCCGTCCCAACCCAGCGAAACGGGCTGCTACATCGAGGTTCAGGGATCTGACGAGCGGCTGCTGATACGGACTCGGGCGCGGCGTAACGCACATCGGTCGGGGCCTCGCCGCCGATCTGCGCCTGGATGAGGACTCCGTCTCCAGGCGTCACGCGATCCTCGTATATCGCAGCTCGGGCTCCCGCATACTCGACGACCGCAGCTCCAACGGCACGTTCGTCAACGGCCGCCGCGTCACGCAGGCGGATCTGAGCGATGGCGACGTATTGGTGCTCGGGCGGGTCGTGCTGCGGTATCTGGAGGTCTGAGGCACAGCGCGCGGCCCTCCTGCAGGTCCGCCGCTCAGTGCCCGCCGAGGCTGAACGCGCCGCTGAGGACGACCGGCCCGGGCTGGGTCGCATGGCTGTTGGTCTCGCGCGTCAGCAGGATCTCGTGATAGTCGCCGGCGTTGGCCGGTAGCAGCGCGCCGCCCTGCGCCTGGCCCTTGGAGCTGACAGGGGGGATCTTGCCCAGCGGCGCGGAACTCGTCGGGGAGTTGTAGAGCCACACGGCGTAGAAGAAGCCGGTCGACGGCGGCAGGTGTTCGGCCGCGATGTAGAAGGCGCGCTTGGAGCCTTCGGAGAGGACCTCGACCAAGCCGACCGTCTTGCTGTTGGGTTCCGGCGAGGTGAGGGCGATCTGCTTGTCGAGGGTCGGTTTGGTGGCGTGCTGCGCGTGGAGGTGCTCGGAGTGCTCGGGGTCGTGGTGGCGCTGGCGGTGGACCGGTCTGGGTGCTCGACGCTTTGTGGGAGCCGCCGCCACTCGTGATCAGGATCACGACGACCACAACGATCACGACGAGCGCCGCGAGCAGCAGCGCGCCGCCGCGTCTGGAGCTGGGCGGGGAACTGGAGAAGTTGGTGTCCTGGTGCTGGGCTGCGCGGGCTGCGGCCGGGGCAGCTCGCTCGGCTCCTGCGCGAGGGCGTCGAGCGCCGCGCGGGCGCGGTCGCGAACGGCGTGCTGGGGAATGCCGAGCATCTCCGCGATCTCGGCGTGGCTCTTGCCCTGGCGCACCAGCAGCAGCAGCACCGCGCGCTGATCGGGGGGGAGGTCGTCTAGTCGGCTCATGGGGGAGGGGTGCGTAGGCTATCGTGGCGCCGGGATGGCCACGCCGAGTGCAGAGCAGCTCAACGAGCTCGGGTCGGGTTCGACCGTCTGTATGGCCTGGAGCTGGTGGACTTCTCCGACGGCGAGGTCCGCGCCCGAGTGCAGTTGCGCGACGAGCTCAAGCAGCCGATGGGCCTGCTCCACGGAGGCGTCTACGCCTCGATCGCCGAGTCGCTGGCCTCGCTCGCCACGGCGCTGGGGGTGCTCGAACGCGGTGAGGTCGCGATGGGCCTGTCGAACAGCACGAGCTTCCTGCGCCCGGTCACCGAGGGCGCCGTGCATGCTCACGCGACGCGATTGCACCGCGGCCGCACCACGTGGGTATGGGACGTGCGCTTCAGCGACGACGCCGGCCACCTGTGCGCGGTGACGCGGATGACGATCGCCGTGCGCTCCGCGCCGGCGGCCTGAGTGGAAGATAACAACGCTGCCGGCCGGGCCTTCCGGGCCGCTGCACGACTACGCGACGGGTGGCTGGTCGATGCGCACCAGGTTGCCGGACGGGTCACGCACGGCACAGTCCCGCGTGCCCCACGGCTGGTCGGTGGGCTCCTGCACTATCTCGGCGCCCAAGGAGCGCACCTTCTCGAAGGTGGCGTCGAGGTCGTCGGTGTGGAAGTGGACGCCGTTCAGGGCGCCCTTGGCGAGGAGCGCGGCAAGCGCGTCTTGATCGGCGGGGCCGCCGTTCAGGTAGTTCGTGAGGACGATCGCTACGCCGGGCTGGGAGGCAGCGCCGACAGTGATCCAACGGAAGTCTTCGCGGGCGACGTCGTTGCGCAGTTCGAGGCCGAGGGTGTCGCGGTAAAAGGCAAGCGCGACGTCGGGGTCATGGACTAGGACGAAGCATGTGGAAAGAGTTAGATTCATACCCCCAACACTAGGGAGCCAGCGCCCCGCGCGCTTCTCCGATCCTGCTCGGCTTGCTGGCCGGCTTGCCGGTCGGGCGGGTGAGCTCCTTGGCGACGCAGCCCGGCACGCTCATGAGCACGCTGTGGTCACGGGCCCGGTAGGTCGTCGGCGTCTCGCCCACCAACTGGGTGAAGCGAGCGCTGAATGAGCCGAGCGACGTACACCCGACCGCTATGCACACCTCGGTGACCGACACCTCGCCGCGGCGCAGCAGCGCCTTCGCCCGCTCGATTCGTCGCGTCATCAGGTAGGCGTAGGGCGTCTCCCCATACGTCGCGCGGAACTGTCGCGAGAAGTGTGCGGTCGACATCAAAGCAGCGCGGGCCAGCGCGGCGACGTCGAGCGGGCGCGCGTACTCGCGGTCCATCAGATCGCGGGCGCGGCGCAGGTGCGCGAGGTTGGCGAGCTCCTCCGGCGTCACGACGCCAGCGTAAAGTGACGGGCGAGCGATGACAACCATGAAGAAAGCGACGAGGACCATGAAGAAGAGCAAGAGCGGCTCGGAGGAGGGAAACGGAGGAGATTCTGCCTCTCAGCTGATCGATGCGAGAATCGAGGAGCTGGGTGACTGGCGGGGAGAGACGCTCTCTCAGGTTCGAGCCCTGATCAAGCAGGCCGACCCCGAGGTGGTCGAGGAGTGGAAATGGAGAGGGGTTCCGGTTTGGTCGCACGCCGGAATCATCTGCACCGGTGAGACGTACAAGAAGGTGGTGAAGATGACCTTCGCCAAGGGCGCCTCGCTGGAGGACCCTGCAGGCCTCTTCAACTCCAGCCTCGAGGGCAACACCAGGCGCGCCATCGATCTCCATGAGGGCGAGAAGATCGATGAAAAAGCGCTCGAGGCGCTTATTCGCGCCGCCGTGGCACTGAACGAGTCCTCACCCAGCCGGCGGCCGGGGACGAGCGCGTAGACGAAAACGTGGCCTGACGCGACACTAGTTTGGTGCGCGCAGGGGGGTTGGCGTCTGTCCGGGCAGAGGCTGCTCGGCAAAGCCTGTGTTTGGAAGCGGCGCGGGCAGCGAGGTGGCTGGGGCGCCGATGTCGTTGATCGGTACGGTCGTCTCGGCGGCAGTGCGAGCGAGGTTGGGGCTGTCGGCGTAGATGCCCACCACCACACCGGCGGTGGGAAGCTCGATCGTGTCGTCTCCTTGCGCCGCCACGCCGGTGACGCCGCGGATGCGAATCGTGCGGTGTGGACGGGAGCCAAACGGGATGAAGCTGTTGTCGGGAGAGGTGACCACCCGCAGGCGCGGGACGCAGGTGTTCTGGCCGCCTTCGGCGCAGTCTCCGTACTGGACGGTGAACGCGCCACTGGGATCCTCGGAGGCTTCGGTGATCGCCATGTGCTGGAAGGAGCCGCCGAGCCAATAGACGGGGTAGCGAGCCAGGAGCAGGCTCTCGAGGGTCGTATGGGAGATCGGCTGATCCTGAAGGGTGTCGCCGCAGGCCCCGAGGGTGAGCGTGCAAAGGCCCAGCGCGAACAGCGCGGCGAGCCGAGGCGGCGAGAGGCGAAGTCCCCGCATGATCAGCCTCTGTAGCGATTTGTGATCGGCATGCGGCGGTCGCGGCCGAAGGCGCGTGTGGTGACCTTGATACCCGGCGGCGCCTGGCGGCGCTTGTACTCGGCGAGATCGACAAGCCGGATCGTGTGGTCGACCTCCTGCTCGGGCAGACCCTCGGCGATCAGCTGCTCGCGGCCCTGGTTGAGCTCGATATAGCCGTAGAGGATGCGGTCGAGCAGCTCGTAGGGGGGCAGCGAGTCCTCGTCGCGCTGGTCGTGGCGCAGCTCGGCCGAGGGTGCGCGCGCAAGGATCGACGGTGGGATCGGGGCATGCACGCGCGCCCTCAGCTGCGCACCTCCGGGTCTATCAGTGGCGGCGGGTGAGTTGCGCCACTCACACAGGCGATAGACGAGCGTCTTCGGCACGTCCTTGATCACGGCGAGACCGCCGGCGAGGTCCCCATAGAGGGTGGTGTAGCCGACCGACATCTCCGACTTGTTGCCGGTCGTGAGCACGAGCCAGCCGAACTCGTTGGAGAGCGCCATCAGCAGGTTGCCGCGGATCCGGGCCTGCAGGTTCTCCTCGGTGAGGTCTGGGCCCCCACCACCCCGTGGCCGGCGAGCTCGGCGTCGAGCGTCTCGGTGTAGGCGTCCATCACAGGCTCGATCTCCAGCTCGTGCGTGCGCACGCCGAGCGCGGCGGCCAGGGCGCGCGCGTCGTTCTGCGTGGCCGAGGAGGAGTAGGGGGAGGGCATGATCGCCGCGCTCGCGCGCTCGGCTCCGAGCGCATCGGCGGCCAGGCAGGCGACGAGCGCGGAATCGATCCCCCCGGAGAGGCCGAGGACGACGTGTGAGAACCCGTTCTTCTCGACGTAGTCGCGTAGTCCGAGCATCAGCGCCGCATAGATCTCGGCCTCCTCGGGTGCGAGCGGCTCGGTCAGACGCGGGGAGATAGCGTCGGCTCGCGGGGTGTAGGAGTGCCCCGGCAGTACCGCCAGGGGTGGCCGAGTGCTGCGCACGGCTCGGCGATCGTCGGGATCGAGATCGTCCGGCCCCGCGGCCTCCAGGTCCCGATCCAGATCGAGGTCGCACAGCAGCAGATCCTCCTCGAACTGCGCGGCGCGGGCGAGCGTCTCACCGGTGTGATCGACGACGAAGGAGTGGCCGTCGAACAGCAGCTCGTCCTGGCCGCCGACGAGCCCGCAGAACGCGATCGGAACGCCATCTTCGCGGGCACGCTCGGCGAACATGCGCTCTCGCTCGGCGCCCTTGCCGGCGTGGTAGGGGGAGGCGGAGATGTTGACGATCAGCCTCGCGCCGTCAGCCGCCTCCTGCGAGGCCGGGGGCCCGGGCAGCCAGATGTCCTCGCAGACCGTCACCCCAATCAGGCGCTCGCCGATCTCGATCGTCGCTCCCGAGGTTCCCGGTTGGAAGTAACGCCGCTCGTCGAACACGCCATAGTTGGGCAGATGAACCTTGCGGTAGATCGCCTGAACCGCGCCGTCGGCGAGCACGGCGGCGGCATTGTAGACGTGCTCCGCGTGCTCCGGGAAGCCGACGATCGCGACCACGCCGTGCGTCTCTGCGGCCAGGTCTAGGAGCGCGGCTTGCGCGTCTGCGAGGAAGTGCTCGCGCAGCAGCAGATCCTCGGGGGGGTAGCCGGTGAGGGCAAGCTCTCCGAACAGCACGAGATCGGCCCCGGCCTCGCGAGCACCGCTGAGGCCCGCACGGATGCGCGCCGCGTTGGCGGCGATGTCGCCCACCGTGGGATTCATCTGGCAGAGAGCCAGCCTCACAATGTCTTCTTTGCAGGAATTTTCGACTCCCAGGGTGAGGATGTGGTCTCGTTGAGGGACGGAAGCGGTCGGGTATGGTGCGGGGCTGCCATGGCAGGATCGTATGTACTCGAGGGAGGTGGCGCCTGATGGCTGCAGAGGACTGGCTGGTGGGATTCCTGCGCGACTTCGCTTCGCGTTCGGAGGAGGAGCGCGACGCCGCGATCGACGCACTCCCGCCGGCGGACCGCGAAGCGATCCTCGCCCTCGCGGAGGCCAGAGAGGCGACGTCGGAGGCGGGCCTGGTCCAGGTTTTGGATGCCGGCCAGGCTGGCCTCGAGAAGCTCTATGAGCTCAGAGAGCCCGGAGATCTATACACGCTGATCAATCTGGCGGTCAGGCAAAATCCAAACATCGTCGTCGAGGCTCTGTTCGCCGCTGTGGTCCTACATCGGGGATGGGACCAGGAAGAGCCATCCTCGATTCTCGAGCTTCGCGAACAGTGGCACTGGCATATGCACGAGCAGTTCGCGGCACGTGAGCGCGAAAAATGACAGCCAAGGGGGAGGTCTAGCGTGACCTGGTGAGCGTCGAGCGGCCGTTGCCGGCGGCCCCGGCGGTCTTGCGGGGCGGTTTTGGGCCGTTGGCTCGGGAGCCGTTGGCGGTGTGGCTCGCGCTAGGAGCTTTCGAGCGCTTAGCCGGAACCCCCGCCGCGCGAGCCAGCGCGGCGATCGCCCAGCGTAGGTCCTGCATCAGCCCCTCCAGGCCAGGCAGGGCGTCGTAGTCGGCGAGCAGACCGAAGCCGAGATGGCCGTCGTAGCTCATCACGGCGATCCCCAGCGCCTGGCGCTGGGCGAGCGGAACGACCGGGTAGAGGACCTCCAGGCGCCGCCCGAGCACGTAGAGCGGGAACTGCGGGCCGGGGACGTTCGTGACGACGAGGTTGAAGAAGCGCTGGCGTGCCTGCAGCCGCGCCGCCTGGCTGAGGATCGTGGGCGGCGCGAACCCGGCGAGGTTGGTCAGCACCTGTGCGCCCACGGCCTGACCGGACTCCTTCAGGTTCTGCATCTCGCCGCTGATCTGCCGCAGGCAGTCCACCGGATCCTCCACGCCGACGGGCAGCGGAGCCCACATCGCGGCGACCTGGTTGCCGAGCGCTCCCCGCTGGGAGTCGGCGCGCACCGAGACGGGCACCATCGCCTTCAGCACCAGGCCCTCGGTGTCTTGGCCCTGAGCGCGCAGATAGCGTCCGAGGGCGAGGCTGACGGAGGCGAGCACGACGTCGTTCAGCGTGCCGCCGAGCGCGTCCTTGATCGCCTTGAACTGGGCGAGATCGCCGTCGAGGAAGGTGTAGCGCCGGTGCGGGCCGATGTCGACGTTGAACGGGCTCGGGGGTGCCGGAGCGTTGATGCCGGCGAGGGTCGTGGCGCCGATGCTCACGAGGCCATCCTTCAGCTGTGCCGCCGCCCGCCGCGGAGCGCGCAACAGCGCACGGGCGCCGCGGGTCATCTCGCCGGGCACCGTTGTGCGCTCGAGCAGCGCCTCGCCGAGCAGCTTCGCCGATCCCGGCAGCGGCCGAGCGGTCCACGGCGCGGGGGGACGCGACGTCGGAACCGGCTCTGGGGCGGTGTCGAACAGAACGGTCGTGATGTCCACGCCGGAGACTCCGTCGACCAGCGCATGGTGCGTCTTCGCGATCAGCGCGAAGCGCCCGCCCGCCATGTGCTGCACCAGCCAGAATTCCCACAGCGGCTTGGAGCGGTCCAGGCGCTGGGAGAAGAGGCGACCGGCGAGCTGCTTCAGCGCGGCATCGTCGGCCGGTCGCGGCAGGGCTGTGTGACGGATGTGATAGCGCGGGTTGAAGTGCGGGTCGTCGGTCCACACCGGCCGGCCCTGTCCGAGGGGGACGTAGGCCAGCCGCTGGCGATAGCGCGGCACCAGGTGCAGGCGGCTGAGGATGTGATCGACGAGCTCCTGCGGCGTGGGAGCCTTGCCCTCGAAGACCATCACCATCGCGACGTGCATGTGCGCGCTCGAGTGGTCCTCGAGATGCAGGAACGTCGAGTCCAGCGCGGTCAGGCGGTCGGGGTTGGCCATCGATTTGATTGTCGCGGCTTCAGGGGCGCGCGTCAACGTGAGGGCACTTTTAGAGCCCCTCTGGCTCATTGCGTGCTGGTGTAAGTGTGATGGTCGTCACAGATAACGGTCGCAAAGAGCGCTTAAGCTACGAACAATTGTTCGACCCTGCCGAGTCGTCTCCGTGAATGGAGGCGAGCGGGGGACCCACTGCCAGGTCGTCGCATTAGACGACCCGGATGGGGCGAATCGGCCGCTGTTGTGGCCGTAACGCCCGGTTGGCGCGCGTTTGGTTCGTGCGTCCCGCCGCGCGTGAGCCCGACAGCTAACCCCGTAGGCGGAAACAAGGAGGTTCCCAACACAATGTACGTCCCCGCGACGCTGGCGCAGCCTGCCGGCGCCCTTGCTCCGATCGAGATATCGGCGAGCACAACACCACCGCTCCAGATGCCGGCGCATACATCTCTGAGCGTGACCCGCACCGAGCTGAACGTGCTCGAGGGCCACACGACGAGCGTCACCGGCAAGTTGACCACCGGTGCACACAGCTTGGAGGGCGGCGGCACTGTCCCCGCCGAGCAATCGGTCGACCACGCGGCGGCGCTACCGGGTCGCGAGGTGTTGCTACAGGCGCTCGGCAGTCACGGCTGGCGGACTCTGGCCCACACGCGCACCGGCGCAAAGGGGCGCTTTCGACTGCGCTACATGCCGCTCCAGACCGCGAGCGAGCAGGTGCGGTTGCGGTTCGCGGGCGACGCCGAAGACCTCGGCGCACACCGGCGGCTGGGCCGCTTGAACGTCTACCGCCTGGCCGAGGCGTCGTGGTACGGCGGCGGCGGCGATCTGGCGTGTGGCGGCGAGTTGACGAGCGCGACGATGGGCGTGGCCAACAAGACACTTCCATGTGGCACGCAGGTGACGCTGCGCTATGACGGGCGCTCGGTACGGGTCGCGGTGATCGACCGCGGGCCGTACGTCGCCGGGCGCGAATTCGATCTGACCGAAGCAACCAAGCAGGCGCTCGGGTTCGGCGGCGTGGGCGAGGTGTGGAGCACGCGCTGATCTGCATTTTTGCCTGCAAGATGGGCGTGTTCATGCAGGGGTTGGCTTTCGCTGTCGCGGCGCCTTGAATCTGCCGAAATGTCTGCGGGAATGAGCACGTCGCGAGCACACCTATGGCTGGAGAGCCTCGGCGAGTGGAGCTGGCCGGGCATGCGCGCGGAAGCCGTGGAAGCGCTGCCTCCGGCCTGGGTGCCGACGTTTCCACCACGCCTGGAAGCAGCGACCGTCGGCCCGGCGATGCCGGGCGTGCGCCAGCCCGGACGCGCGCGGGCGCAGAGGCTGATCACGGGCGTGCTGCTTTGCGCCATCGCGGCGGTCTGCACCACGCTGGCTCTGAACGGGCAGCTGACCGTGGAGCACCTGATCGGGGTTCGTACGTCAGGATCGACCGCACTCCAAGCGACGACAATCAACTCGGACACGCCAACACAGCCTCTACTCACGTTCAGGGGAGTGAGCGAAGACGCCGCCGGAAGTTCGATCGAGGCGGCGAGCTACCCTTCGGCGGCATTGCACGGTAAAGAAGGGTCGTTCCTGACCTACCTGCCGCCCGGCTATGCGAGCACGACCAGCCACTACCCCGTGCTGTATCTGCTGACCGGCAACGATCAGTCGAACACGGCGTTCCTGCAGATCGGCCTGCAGAGCCAGCTCGATCAGCTGATCTCACACCACGTGATCCCGCCCGTGATCGCCGTGATGATCCAGGGCGGCCCAGGATCGAACAACTGGCGCAACCAGGGCGCCGCCCGTTACGAAAGCTACATTCTCGAAGTGCAGCAGCTCGTCGACCGCACGCTGCCGACGCTGGCCGTGCGCAATGCTCGCGCGATCGTGGGCGACTCGATGGGCGGATACGGCGCGATGAACGTCGCGCTTGCCAACCCGTACCGCTTCGGGGTGGTGGAGAGCTGGCTGAGCTTCTTCAACGGGCTCGAAGGCGATCTGCACGCCGACCGGCCGATCATCACGCGACTCGGCCTGCACGCGTTCATCTACGGCGGCGAAGAGGATCACATCGCCAACCCCGACGAGGATGCGCCGTTCGCCGCGGCGCTGCGGGGCGCCGGCGCGGACGCCAGGAGCGCCGTCTACCCCGGCGAACACAATCTCGAAACGATCGAAGCGCATCTGGCGAGCATGCTCACGTTCGCAGGGCGCTCGCTGTCCACCGCCGCCCGCTGAAAAGACAGCTTGCTCCTCGCAATGAATGCGGCCGCGGAGCGCTGTGCGGCGGCGTCAGTCTTCGCGTGGCGGCGGCTGGAAGACGATGCGCTTCAGCTCGGCCGTCGCGCCGCCACCGAGACGTAGCGCGGTCTGGAAACCCTCTTGCCCGACCTCACCGGAGTCGATTGCCCGGCGCAGCTCGTTGAGCGTGGTGCGCTCATCTTCGGGCACCTGATCGCGCGGGACCTCGAGCAGGATCAGGTGTCGCGGGCGTTTGAGCCCGTGGGCGAGTCGCACGTAGCGCTCGCGCTCCTTCGCGTCCAGACCCTCGAGTGTGAGGACGATCGTCTGCCGATCGCCGAGGCGCTTGACGACGGCGGCGTCGAGCAGCTCACGCGCCCGTGCCTCGATCTCCTCCTCAGCCACACGTCCTGCCAGCAGGGTGCGCACCTTCGCGAGCGAAAGCACGGCGCCACGCTCCTCCACGACTCGCTCGGCAAAGCGCGCTGACTCGGCGGCGTCGGGGGAGACGACCAGCAACAGGCTGCCCGGCGAGTAGCGCATCCGGTCCGACGGAGAGAGCACGCGGCAGCGCGCGGAGACATCGACCGGCCGCGGCGGCCCATCGCCCTCGCGGCGTGGACGTTCGGTGGTCCACCCGCCGCGCTCGTCAGCGCCGATCTTGACGCTGCGCACGGAGGGGGGAGTCGGCATGCGTCCATCATGCCCTACGGCGCGAGCTGACGCTTTGCGAGCGCCTCGCTGGGTAGGAGCTATCGTCCTTGTGTCACCCGAAGTGGGGAGGAGCCGATGGACCTGACGTTCAGCGATCAAGAGACGGCCTTCCGCGACGAGCTTCGCGGCTGGCTGGTGGAGAACCAGCCCGAGGCCAAGCCCGCGGCGGATGCGGGCGACGACGCGCAGTTCGCCTACCGGCGAGACTGGCAGCGCCGCCTGTATGACGCGGGCTGGGCGGCGCCGGCGTGGCCGACGGAGTACGGCGGGCGCGGCTCCTCGCAGAGCGAGTCGGCGATCTACTTCGAAGAGCTCGGCCGCGCGCGCGTGCCGTTCGCGGCGAACACGCTCGGACTGTTGCTGGGCGGCCCGACGCTGATGGTGTGGGGCACGCCGGAGCAGAAGGAGCGCCACCTGCCGCCGATCCTTTCGGCGGAGGAGATCTGGTGTCAGGGCTTCTCAGAGCCGGATGCGGGCTCGGACCTCGCGGCTCTGAAAACGCGCGCTGTCAAGGACGGCAATGAATGGGTCGTCACGGGTCAGAAGGTGTGGACGAGCGGCGCGCAGTACTCGAAGTGGTGCATGCTCGTGGCGCGCACCGACAACGAGGTGGCCAAGCACAAGGGCCTTACGTACTTCCTGATGGATATGGAGCAGGATGCCGTGCAAATCCGCCCGCTGCGCCAGATCACGGGTGAGGAGGAGTTCAACGAGCTGTTTATCGAGGAGGCGCGGATCCCGGACGCGAACATCGTGGGCGGCGTTGGCAACGGCTGGAAGGTCGCGCTGACGACGCTGATGAACGAGCGCGCGGGCTTGGGCTTCGCGCTGCAGATCCGTCTGCGCCAGCTGCTCGACGACATCATCGCAGCGGCCGCCGAGAAGGGCCTGCTGGAGGGGGCGGGTGGGGGTCTAATCGCGGATGCGATCGCGGAGCTGCACGTTCGCTGCGAGTCGATCCGGCTGCTTGCGTGGAAGGGGCTGACCGACGCTGAGCGCTACGGCCAGCCCGGGCCCGAGGGATCGCTTGTGAAGTGGCTGTGGTCGGACACCAACCAGCGCGCGACACAGCTGGCGGTCGATGTGATTGGCCCGGAGGCGTTGATCAGTGGCACGACCTGGAGCTATGAGCTTTTGCGCGCACGCGGCAACACGATCGAGGGAGGCACTACCGAGGTGCTCAAGAACATCGTCGCCGAGCGCGTGCTCGGGCTGCCGCGCTTGAAAGTGGCCGCATGAACACGCATGGCTGCGCCGGATCGGCGTCCTCAGTCGCTCGCGTGCCAAGCACGCCACGCTCCCTGCGTCCTTGCCCGGCTTGCCCTGCGTGTCCATGGTCGCGTAGCTGATGGACTTCGGACTGACAGACGACCAGCGCGAGATTCAGCGCACTGCGCGCGAGATGCTGGCCGAGCGCGCCAAGCCGGAGCGGGTACGCGAGCACGCGGAGGCGGGCACGACCGACGAGACGCTATGGAAGGAGCTGTGCGAGCTGGGCTGGCCGGGGATCGCGATCTCCGAGGAGCACGGTGGCCAGGGCCTTGGCACGATCGAGCTGTCAATCCTGTGCGAGGAGCTGGGGCGCGTGGTCGCGCCCGTGCCGTTCCTGGCAAGCGCGATGGCGGCATGCGTGATCGAGCAGGCGGGCTCCGCCGAGCAGCGCGGGCGCTGGTTGGGAGGTCTGGCCTCGGGTGAGGCGATCGGCGCGCTGGCGGGCGCGGTCGATGGCACAGCGGAGTTGGTCGTGGGCGGCGCCGAGGCGGATGTGATCGTGCTCGTCGAAGCGGACGGTAGCGGTCGGCTACTGACGCCGCAGGACGCCGAGGTGAGCAAGGTCGCGGCGATCGACCCGACGCGCTCGGCCGCGCGCGTGAGCGCCGGCCAGAGTGCCGGCGAGGCTCTGGAGCACGGCTGCCCTGGCCTCGGGCGCGCGCTGGTGGCGGTCAGCTCAGAGCTCGTCGGTGTGTGCGAGCGGTCGCTGGAGATGACGCTGGCGTACGTCAAGGAGCGCAAGCAGTTCGGCGTGCCCGTCGGCGCCTACCAGGCCGTCTCGCACCGCTGCGCGCAGATGCTGCTCGACACGGAGAAGGCGCGTTCGACGACGGCCTTCGCGGCGTGGAGCGCGGACGCGAACCCTGAAGGCCTCGCAGAGGCCGCGGCGATGGCAAAGGCTGCGGCCTCAGACGCCGGACGCGAGGTGACGGCGAGCGCGATCCAGGCGCACGGCGGCATCGGCTTCACGTGGGAGGCGGACGTACACTGGCTGTTCAAGCGCGCGCAGATCGATGCAGTGCTACTGGGCGGCGCGGGGCGCCACCGCGCGCGTCTCGCCGCGATCCTGGCGCGGCGAGCGGACGTGCCGGTCGCCGGCTGACGGGCTATTGATGTGAGCCCTGGTGTTCATGGGACCGCTTCGCCCCGCGCGAGGCTGCAGTCGGGGAGTCCGCTGAGCGCGGTCTTGCGGCCCGCGGGAGTGCGCCCAGGTCGGCTCACGGCGACTGGGCCCCGGCGCCGGACCGGCCCGATCCCGTCGCGGTGCTCACGACCCAGGCGGCCTCACGTGTGCAGGAGCTCGTCCCGATCCGCTACGGCCGGATGCTCGTCTCGCCGTTTACGTTCTACCGTGGCGCAGCGGCGATCATGGCGGCCGACCTGGCGGGCACACCCGATTCGGACATCGTCGTGCAGGCGTGCGGAGACGCTCACATCGCGAACTTCGGCGGATTTGCGACCCCCGATCGCAGAGTCGTCTTCAGCCCGAATGACTTCGACGAGACGCTGCCGGGGCCGTGGGAGTGGGATGTAAAGCGGATGGCGGCCAGCGCGGAGATCGCCGGGCGCGACGTCGGGCTCCCGGCGGGTCGCCGTCGGTGGATCGTCGAAGAGTGCGTGCGGGAGTATCGGGAGGGCATGCGCGGTTTCTCAAAAAGGAGCCACCTCGAGGTCTGGTATGAGCGCTTGACCGCCAGCGAACTGGTCGATCGCTTCGGTGGGCAGCTGGGCGCGGAGGGTCGGCTGGAGTTCGCGAGACCGTTCGCGAGGGCGCGGCGGAAGACGAGCTTGCGGGCCGTCAAAAAGCTGACCGAGCGCGTCGACGGCGAGCTGCGATTCAGCCACGTGCCGCCACTGCTCGTACCCATTCGCGAGCTTGTCGGCCCGGTCGAGGCTCGCGACCAGTCCGCGTTCGTGCAGAAGGTGTTGGATCAATATGCCGAGAGCCTCGACGCCGACCGCGAGTATCTGTTTCGAACGCACCGCTTCGTCGACATGGCGCGCAAGGTCGTCGGTGTCGGGAGCGTCGGCACGCGGGCCTGGGTGTTCCTTCTGGTTGGTCGAGAAGGCAAGGACCCGCTCGTACTGCAGGCAAAGGAGGCGCAACCCTCGGTGCTCGAGCCGTACCTGGGCGCGAGCGAGTTCGCCAACCACGGCGAGCGAGTCGTCCGCGGCCAGCAGATCTCCCAAGCCGCAAGCGACATCTTCCTCGGCTTCCAGCGCAGCACGGGTCTCGACGGCGAGGAGCACGACTTCTACGTTCGCCAGCTGTGGGACTGGAAGGCGTCCGCCGATCTGTCGACCCTGAACGAGGCGGGCCTGCACGCCTACACGCGCGCCTGCGGATGGTCGCTGGCGCGCGCCCACGCCCGCTCTGGCGACAGGCTCGCGATCGCCGCATACCTCGGGGCGGGTTCGAAGTTCGATCAGGCAATCGCTCGCTTCTCGATGGCCTACGCCGATCAGAACGAGCGCGACCATCGACAGCTGGCTGAAATGGTCGCCGCCGGCGAAGTCGCAGCCGAGCTCGGCGTCTGAGCAGTTAGATCAGCCGGAGGGGGCGCTAGATTCGGGTGCAGTGTCCGTAGAGCCTGCCCAGTTCAGCGTCGCGCACCTCGACGCCGATGCGTTCTACGTCTCGATCGAGCTGCGCCGCCATCCGGAGCTGCGCGGCAAGCCTGTGGTCGTCGCGGGGAGCGGCCCGCGCGCGGTGGTCACCACCGCCAGCTATGAGGCCAGGCGCTTCGGCGTGGGGTCGGCGATGCCGGCGGCGAGGGCCCGGCGGTTGTGCCCGGAGGCGGTAGTGCTGCCGCCGGACTTCGCGACCTACCGCGAGGCCTCGCGCGAGGTCATGGACATCGTGCGCGCGCATGTCGAGCGGGTCGAGGTCGTCGGCCTCGACGAGGCCTATCTCGACCTGACCGGCCTGTACTCGCCGCGCGCGGCGATGCGCCGGCTGCTCGCCGAGATCAGGGCGGCGACCGAGCTGACGTGCTCGGTTGGCATCGGCCCGAACAAGCTCGTCGCGAAGGTCGCCTCCGACGCCGAGAAGCCCGCGGGCTTCGTGGTGCTCACGCGCGAGCAGGCCTGCGCGCGCTTCGCGCAGGCTGCCGCCCGGGCTCGTGCCCGGCATCGGGCCGAAGACCGCGGCGCGCCTGGCAGAGCTGGGGTTGACCACGCTCGCCGGCCGTCGGCGCCGCACCCGAGCAGCGTGCTCGTCGAGCGCTTCGGCCCGAACCTCGGGCGCGAGCTGCGCCGCCGCGCACGCTTCGAGCACGATGGCGAGGTCGGGGCCGCGCGCAAGGTTGTGTCCGAGTCGCGCGAGCGGACCTTCGACGAGGACGTCCGCGACCCGTCGGCGCTGCGCGAGGCGCTGGCAGCGGATGTCCGGCGAGCTGTGCGCGAGCCTCGCTCGCGCACGGGCGCCGCGGCCGCACGATCGGGATCAAGGTCCGCCTCGATGACTTCACCGACCGTCACGCGCGCCCATACGGTCAGCGAGCCCACCTGCGACGTCGAGCAGGTGACGGCCGTCGCGCTGCGGCTGCTCGAGGAGTACGCGCCCGCGCGGCCGGTGCGGCTGCTCGGCGTGCGGGTCGCCGGGCTGTCCAGCGCTGCCGCTGCCGGCTCGCCAAGCCGGAGCCGGCGAGGTGCGCTGGGAGTGCCTCGCCCTCCGGCGCCGCTCGCAGTCACGAAGCTCAGCTGGATCAGCTGTCAGCTGCCCGTATAGGATCGACCGATGCCCGTCGTGACGCGCCGGAGAGGTCGAGCTGAGCTACGAGCGCAGCGGGTCGGGTCCGCCGCTGCTGCTGATCATGGGGATGAGCGGCACCGCCCTGACGCTGGGGACGAGCCGCTTCCTGGATGCATCTGCGCCAGGACTTCGAAACGATCGTCTACGACAATCGCGGCATCGGCGAGAGCAGCCGTGCTGGACGGAGCCGTTCACGACCGCCCAGCTCGCGCAGGATGCGGCGGGGCTGCTCGATGCGCTGGAGATCGACTCGGCCCACGTGCTGGGCATCTCGATGGGCGGGATGGTCGCTCAGGAGCTCGCGCTCGCCCACCCCGAGCGCGATCCGCACGCTCGACCCTCGGCTGCACCTACTGCGGCGGCGAGGGCAGCGCGCTGACCAGCCCCGAGGTGATCCGCGGATGGCCGAGGGAAGGACCTCCGGCGATCGCGAGCGCGCGATCCGCGCCTCCTGGGAGGCAACGTCTCCGCCGGGCTTCGCCGCGAACGCGGACGCATACGCGGCCTTCCATGGAGATCGGGCTGGCGCGGAGGGTGGCCGGTCGCGGTGATCATGGCGCAGGTGCAGGCGATCGCCGCGCACGACACCTCTGCCCGCCTGCCCGGAGCTGACGCTGCCGACGCTGGTCGTGCACGGCACGACGATCAGATATTCCCGGTGAGCAACGGTCGGCATCGTCGCGGCGCTGCATACCCGACTCGCGCTTGGAGATCCTCGACGGGGTCGGTCACCTGTTCTTCTTGGAGCAGCCCGCAGCGCTCGGCCGAGCTCGTGCGCGAGCACGCAGCCGTGCATGCCTGAAGCGTCGACGCCACCGCCGAGCTGAGCGTCGTCACCGACGATGGGGTCGAGCTGGCCGGTGAAGAGGCGGATCCGGCCCGCCCGGGCCCGCCGATCGTCCTGCTCCACGGCCTCACGGCGACGCGTCGCTATGTGGTGATGGGCTCGCGGACGCTGGAGCGCGAGGGATATCGGACGTCGCCTACGACGCCCGTGGGCACGGGCGCTCGACGGCGGCCCCCGATCCGAGCGCATACGGCTACGAGCGCCTCGCCCTCGACCTGGAGGCGGTACTCGACAGCGCTTGGGCTGGAGCGCGCGGTCTTGGCCGGCGCTTCGATGGGCGCGCACACCGCCCTGCGCTTTGCGCTGCGCCACCCCGAGCGCGTGGCGGGGCTGGGGTTGATCACGCCGTCCTTTGACCCCGACCTGTCGCTCAGCGAGACGGTCCTCGCCGGGTGGGACGCCTTGGCGCAGGGGCTGCGTGAGGGTGGGGTGGAGGGGTTCGTGGACGCCTATGACTTCTCCGAGGTGCCCGCCCAGTGGCGGGATACCGTGGAGAAGGTGATGCGCCAGCGGCTCGCCGGCCACGAGCATCCCGAGGCGGTGGCCGATGCGCTCGAAGTGGTTCCGCGCTCGCGGCCGTTCGAGGATCTACGGGAGCTGGCGAGCATCCAGGCGCCAACGGTCGTGGTGGCAAGCCGCGACGAGGCGGACCCGGGCCATCCGCTGGCGGTGGGCGAACGCTACGCCCGGACGATCCCGGGGCGAAGCTCGTGGTCGAGGATGCGGGTCCAGCCGCCGCGCTCGCCGATCGCCTGGCAGGGAGGGCAGCTCTCCAAGGTGCTCTCCGAGCTGGCTGCGCGCGCCGTGTGACACATACGTGATAGCGTACGGATGTATGTCAGAGGTGCGTAACTGGGACGGGCAAGAGCTATGACCGGATCTCCGGGCCGATGCAGGCGCTGGGCCAGGCCGTGCTCGACCGGCTGCCGCTCACCGGCGACGAGACGGTGCTCGACGCCGGCTGCGGCTCGGGCCGGATCACCGAGACGCTGATGCAGCGGCTGCCGCGCGGAAGGGTGATCGCGGTGGACATGTCCGAGTCGATGGTCGCTGCCGCCCGCGAGCGGCTGGGCCCCGACGCGGACATCCGCCGAGCGGATCTGCTGGAGCTGGAGCTGGACGAGCCCGTCGACGCGATCCTGTCGACCGCCACGTTTCACTGGATCGCCGATCACGAGCTGCTCTTTCGCCGCCTGCACGCCGCGCTGCGTCCCGGCGGGCGCCTGAGTCGCGCAGTGTGGGGGAGAGGGCAACATCACCAAGCTGCGCGGCAGGGCGGCCGCGGTCGTCGATCGCGCGCCGTACGCCGAGCATTTCCGCGACTGGCGCGCGCCGTGGAACTACGCGAACGCCGCCGACACCGAGGCGCGGCTGCGTGCGGCCGGGTTCGCCGCCGCCGAGTGCTGGCTCGCGCCGGCGCCCACGCAGCCCGAGCACCCGCGCGAGTTCCTGGCCACGATCGTGCTCGGCCCGCACGTCCAGCACCTGCCCGAGCAGCTGCGGGACCCGTTCATGGACGAGGTCATGATCGAGCTGGGCGAGCCGGTCGTCGTCGACTATGTGCGGCTGAACATCGACGCGACGGCGTAAGACCCGCGCCGGCCTCGCGACGCTCGACGCGCTTGGCCAGATCGGTCTCAGGCCAGCGCGGCCGGCGAGCCGGCGTCCGCGGCAGGGCGGTCCTCGGCGACAGCCGCGCCGCTGAGCAGCGCCGCATAGCGCCCACCCAGCTCGAGCAGCTCCTCGTGGGTGCCGCGCTCGACGATCCGCCCGTCGTCGAGCACCAGGATCTGGTCGGCGTCTCTGATCGTCGAGAGCCGGTGAGCGATCGCGATCGTCGTGCGCCCGCGCGAGAGGTCGTCGAGCGCGAGCTGGACGGCGCGCTCGGTCTCGGTGTCGAGCGCCGAGGTGGCCTCGTCGAGGACCAGCACCGGCGGGTTGCGCAGCACCGTGCGGGCGATCGCGATGCGCTGCTTCTCGCCGCCGGAGAAGCGATAGCCGCGCTCGCCGACCTGGGTGTCATAGCCCTCGGGCAGCGAGGCGATCAGCTCGTGGATCTGCGCGGCACGCGCGGCGTCTTCGATCTGCTCGTCGGTCGCATCGGGGCAGGCAAAGCGCAGGTTCTCGCGGATCGAGGAGTGGAACAGGTAGGTCTCCTGCGAGACCAGCCCGACGGTGGCCGCCAGCGAATCGAGCGTCATGTCGCGGATGTCCACCCCGTCGATCGCGACACTGGCCGCGCTGGGGCTCATACAGCCGGGCCACCAGGTAGGCGAGCGTGGTCTTGCCCGAACCCGGTCTCTCCGACGAGCGCCGTGCGCGTTCCCGCCGGGATCTCGGCGGCGATCTCCTCCAGTGTCCAGGGCGCCTCCGGCGTATAGCGAAACCACACGTCATCCAGGCTCACGTCGCCGCGCACGCCGCTCAGCGCGCGGGCGCCCGGCCGCTCGACGATGTCGACGGGCAGGTCGAGGTACTCGAAGATCCGCCCGAACAGCGCCAGCGAGGTCTGCACTTCCAGGCCGACCGACAGCAGCTGCTGCATCGGGAACAGCAGACGGGTCTGGAGCGTCGTGAAGGCGACCAGCGTGCCGATCGAGATCGCGTTATCGCCGTGAATGATCGTGTAGCCGGCGAACCAGTAGACGGCGGCGGGCATGATCGCGAAGCTCATCTGCACCGAGGCCATGCGCCAGCGGCCCGCCATCCGCGCGCGCACCTCCAGGTCGGCGAGCTCGCTCGACTCGTTGGAGAACCGGTCGACGAGCTCGTGCGAGCGGCCCATCGTCTTGCCGAGCAGGATGCCCGACACCGACAGCGACTCCTCCACCAGCGTCGACATGTCCGCCAGGCGTCCCTGGCGCACCGACTGGATACGCCGGCGCTCGTTACCGACCCGGCGCGTCAGCCACACGAAGAACGGCAGCAGAAACAGCGAGAACAGCGTCAGGCGCCATTCGAGCGCGAACATCGCGACGACGGTCGCGGTGACCGTGGCGACGGTCGAGACGGTCGAGGTCGCGGTGCTCGTCACCACATCGTCGATCCCGCCGATGTCATAGGCGATCCGCGCCTGCACCTCGCCCGAGCGGGTGCGCGTGAAGAACGCCAGCGACATCCGCTGCAGATGGGCATAGACGGCGGCGCGGAGGTCGTGCATCACGCGCTGGCCGACCTGGTTTGAGATCAAGGTCTGCGCGACGCTGAGCACCCCGTTGATGACCGCCAGCGCGATCATCCCGGCGACCATCCACGTGAGCAATTCCAGGTCGTGTTCGAGGATGCCCTTGTCGATCGCTTCGCGCAGCAAGAACGGCGAAGCGACGCTCAGGATCGAGCCGATCACGATCAGCGCCGAGCAGCATGCCCAGGCGCAGCCGGTAGGGGATGAACAGCCGGGCGATGCGCCGCAGCGAAACCTGCCGGTCGGGGATGTCCTCGGGGCGAAGCTCCGGGGCTGCTGTGGGCGGCGGCCATTGCCGCCGCCGCCGTGTCCCTGGGCGAAGGGCTGACTGCTCACTGGGCTGACTTTAGCCGCCGGGTCGTAGGCTTAAGGCGATGAACCTGTCCGCCTCGGAGACGCGCGTGCTCGGCTGCATGCTCGAAAAGCAGCTGACGACACCCGACATCTACCCGCTCACGCTCAACAGCCTGCGTCTGGCTTGCAACCAGTCGACCAACCGCGACCCCGTCGTGGAGTACGACGACGCGATCCTGCGCGACGCGCTGCACCATCTCGAGCGCCGCGGCTTCACGCGCCTGGCGAGCGGTCGTGGCGCCGCCGAAGTACCGGCATCTGCTCGCGGAGGCGCTGCCGATGGCCGAGCGACGAGCAGGCGGTCGTGTGCGTGCTGATGCTGCGCGGCCCGCAGACGCCCGGAGAGCTGAAGCAGCGGGCGGAGCGCATGCATCCCTTCGCCGACCTGTCCGCGGTGCACGAGACGCTCTCTCGGTTGATCGAGCGCGGGCTGGTCGATGTGCTTGGAGCGCCGGCCGGGACAGAAGGAGGACCGCTACACACAGCTGCTCGAGGACCAGGACGCGCAGGTTGACAGCAGGGGCGCCGCCATCGCCGCGCGGCCCGCATTGTCACCGGAGGTGTCCTCCTCGAGGCCCTACGCCGCCGCCCAGCCGGTCGACGGCCTGGAGGAGCGCGTGGCTCGGCTGGAACGCGAGGTCGCCGTCCTACGCGCCGGGTGAAGCTGCGCAGGCAGCGACAGGGACGGATGTGTCCTCGAACCGATACGGCCGGCGAGCTGCCATCGCACGAGCCCTGCTCGCGCGGGATGGCAATGAGCCACGCCCACCTGGTCCTCGTCGCCTCATCCGATACCGCCACCGGCGTGGGAATCCCGCTGGCGCTCGCCGCGGGCCTCGTGTCGTTCCTCTCGCCCTGCGTGTTGCCGCTCGTGCCCGGCTACCTGTCGACCGTGATCGGGGTCACGCCGGCTGGATCTGAAGAGGGCGGCGTCGGCGCCCGCCGCGTGCTCGTCCCGAGCCTGCTGTTCATCGCGAGCTTCTCGGCGATCTTCATCCTGCTCGGGACTGAGCGCGACGGTGATCGGATCGGCGCTCACCACGCACAAAGCAAGAGCTCGAGAAGGTCGGCGGCGTCGTGATCATCCTGATGGGCGTCGTGTTCCTTGCGACGCCGTTCGTCGGCATGTTCAACCGCGAGTGGCACTCCGAGACGCTGCTGCGCCTGGCCGGCCGCGGCGGTCCGGTGGTCGCCGGCGCCGCGTTTGCGATCGCCTGGACGCCCTGCACGAGCATCACGCTCGGCGCGATCCTCACGCAGGCGGCGGTCTCCAGCTCGGCGGCCCATGGGGCCCTGTTGCTCGCCTTCTATTCGGCGGGCCTGGCGATCCCGTTTCTGCTGATCGCGCTCGCGTTCGAGCGGATGACCGAACGCGCTCACGGTCGTCAAGCGCCATTTCCCGGTGATCATCGGAATCGGCGGCGTGGTGATGATCGGGCTGGGCCTGCTGATCCTGACCGGAGAGTTCACGATCCTCAACGCCAAGGCCAACACGTTGCTTCAGGGCACCGGGCTGAACGTCTCGAACATCTGAGCCCGCTTGCGCGCCCGGTAGCGGGATTCCCAGGCCTCCTGGTTGCGCTTGGCGTCGAGCACGAAGGGGGAATACCCGATTGCCTTGACGATCGCGCGGTTGATCTGCGACCAGGGGGATGGTAGGGGGCGCAGTACGTCCACGAACAGCACGACGCGGGTCTCGTCGGTGTCGTTCCAGACCTCGTGGTTGTAGGTGTCGTCGAAGATCATGCTCTCGCCCTGCTCCCAGTGGCGGAAGTCCTCGCCGACCCTGATCCGGCACGCCTGCGCGTCGCGCGGCACGATCAGCCCGAGGTGGTAGCGCAGCACGCCCTTGTAGGGGCCGCGATGGTCGAGGATGTGCTTGCGCGGGGAGAGGATCGAGAACATCGCCGTCGTCATCCCCGGGATCTGCCGCATCAGCGCCGCCGTCTGCGGGCACATCTCGGTGCCGAGCTTCGCCTCGAAGCCATATCCGTAAAGGAAGAACGTCTTCCAGCGGTCGTCGTCGGTGATCTCGATCTGGTCCTTGGAGATGTCCTGGAAGTTCGGCAGCGCCTCGCGATCCTCGAGCACCGTTCCAGCTCGTCGCGAATCGTCGTCCAAGTTCGCCTCGATCTCCGCGATCCAGGGAAAGCGGTCATTTGGAAAGAAGGTCGCCTCGCCGACCAGCGAACGTTTCCCGATGAACCGCTCGACCGGCGCCAGCACCCTTTCGCCCACGGCGATCGTCAGATCTACCGTCCGCTCCCACACTGACTTGTCCATCTACTCCTCCTCGATTCGAGGGTCAGCGAAGCGACTAGCTTAGCCAGTGATTAGATCAGTTCGTAGGACGCCGTCAGGCGGCCTCGCGCAGGGCGACCAGCTCCGGCAGCTCGGCCAGCTTCTTCAGGGCGCGCTGCTCCAGCTGGGAGGCCCGCTCGGCGGAGAACCCGAGCCGTTTGCCGATCGCGGTCAGCGTCTGGGGCTCCTCCGGCCCGGTGCCGAAGCGCAGCGTCAGCACGGTCCGCTCGGTTTCGGGCAGCTGCTCAATCGCCTCGTGCACGATGCGCTCGCGCTCGTTGTCCCAGGCCGTGTCCTCCGGCGCCTCTTGGTCTGAGGGCAGCAGGTCGCCGAGTGCGGTGTCGCCGTCCTCGCCGATCTGCTGATCGAGGCTGACCAGGGCGGCGCGCTGGTGGCGCACCTCCTCGACCTGCTCGATCTCCAGGCCGGTCTCCTGCGCCAGCTCCTCGACGGTGGGCTCGCGCCCGAGGCGCACCGACAGCTCACGCTCGACACGTCCCGACCTTGCGCGAACGCTGAGCGACGTGCACGGGCAGGCGAATCGTGCGCCCCGAGTTCTCCAGGCCGCGCTGGATCGCCTGGCGAATCCACAGAGTGGCGTAGGTGGAGAAGCGAAAGCCCTTGCGCCAGTCGAACTTCTCGCTCGCCCGGATCAGGCCGAGCAGGCCCTCCTGGACGAGGTCGGCGAGCGGCAGGCCCTGATTCTGGTAGCGCCGTGCGTTGGAGGCGACCAGGCGCAGGTTGGAGTTGACGAGCAGTTCCTTCGCGTGCAGGTCGCCGCGCTCGATGCGCTGGGCGAGATCGATCTCCTGGGCGGGCGTGAGCAGGGGATAGCGGCGCGAGTGCGCGAGCAGCTGATCGACCGCCTCGGGGATGAAGCTTTCCGCGGGCGTGAGCGCAATCGTCTCGGGAGCGGGGTTGTCCAGCCGCTCGGGCTTCGCACGAGGCTGCTCGACGGCGCGCGGCCCGCGGGCGGGCGTGGCGTTCTCCTCACGCGCGGCGGCGATGGAGTCGATTGGGGTGATGGGTGTGATGCTGGCGTCTGACATGGCTGTCCTTCTTAATCCGATGCTTGGAGTCGGGATTATATTCCTCGATAGTTGCGTTGTCAATGATTTTTTCTGTATACCCGACCAGGCCCTCTAAAAACACTCGTTCGACACTGTGTACGGCCAAACCTGCTCTTTGGAGCACAACCCACACCAACCGCACCGCAGACCTACACGAGCCATCTGCCAGAACCATGCTCGACGCGCGGGCACCACGACGAGAGCCGAAAGGAGGATCTGTAGACCCTTTACCCGCTATGGGCCGTGTTTTAACGCTGGTTTGGCGCGTATCTGTCGGAAACAATCCCGGCCCTCGATCGATTCGCCCATAGCGCTACCCAATGAATATCAGCGAGTGGCGACGGCGGGGCGGGGACTCTCAACTCACGGCTCAGGACGCGCGATCAGATGCAGCTCGTGAGCGCCGACGCGAACGGTGTCGCCGGGGTGCAGCTGCCGGCCCCGGCGGGCCTCGGGCTCATTGTTGACCAGCACCCGCTCGGTGGCGAGGAGCCCTTTGACCTCGCTGCCGCTGTCGACGATCCCGGCGAGCTTCAGCAGCTGGCCGAGCCTGATCATCTCGCCCCGGATCGCAATCTCGCTGGGCATCGGGCAAATCTAGCGCTCCAGAACCGTCATGCCGAACTGCGATATCTTGCGAGACGCAAGATGGAGCCCTGGCGGGAGGCCATACCTTCCGAACCGCCCGCTCTTGAAGGGCTGATGGCTCCTTTCGCGAAACCGAAGCCACGCGAGAGGAGCGCCAGACATGCCCGCAAGAGTTGTGGCCGGACCTACATAGACACGAGCTGGTGGCGATCTTCCTCGGGGGGGCCGTCGGCGGGCTGCTGCGGGTCTGGCTGAGTCGGTCCTTCGCCAGCGGCGCGACGGACTGGCCGTGGGCGATCTTCGCGATCAACATCTCCGGCTCGTTCATGCTCGCCTGCATCGCGACCTGGTTCACCGAGCGCCCGCCGGAATCGAGATTCCATCATCCGCTGTGGACCATCGGCTTCTGCGGCACCTACACAACTTTCTCGACGATGCAGCTGGAGATCTTCGTGCTGCTCCAGCACGACCGCTACGCGCTCGCGGCGGGATATGCGCTCGCGAGCATCCTCGCCGGCTACTTGGCGATCAGGCTCGGCACGCAGCTGGTGCGACGCGAGCGAGGGGAAGACGTATGAGCGTCTGGGTCTGGATCGGCGTCGCGCTGCTCAGCGGGATCGCCGCGATCGGACGGTTCCTGCTCGTCGCGCTCGTCAGCGCGCGCGCCGCGGGCACGTTCCCGCTCGGCACGTTCGTCGTCAACATCACCGGCGCCCTGCTGCTGGGTCTGCTCACGGGGCTCGCCGTCGAAGGGGATGCGCTGGTCCTGCTCGGCGCCGCCACGCTCGGCTCCTACACGACCTTCTCGACCTGGATGCTCGAGACGGAGCGTCTCACCGAGGACGGGGCGATCTCCGTCGCGGCGTTCAATATTCTGCTCAGCCTCGTGGTCGGCGTTGGCGCCATCGCCCTTGGGCGCGCAATCGGAATGCACATATGAGCCACAACTCCAAGCAGGCGGGCGGCTGGAGGGTGATCGTCGCCTACAGCCTCGTGTGCGCGGCCACGCAGGTGCTGTGGCTGACCTACGCGGCGATCACGACCGAAACGGCCAGGCGCTACGGGGTCTCCGTCGCGGCGGTCGGATGGCTCGCGGAGATCTTTCCGCTGCTTTACGTGGTGCTCGCGATCCCGGCGGGCATCCTGCTCGATCGCTGGTTTCGCCCGGCGCTGGCGACGGGGGGAGGGCTGGTCGCGCTTGGCGGACTGGTGCGTCTCGGCGGTGAGACGTTCGCCTGGGCGATGGCCGGTCAGGTGATCGTCGCGGTCGCGCAGCCGGTCGTCCTCAGCGGCGTGAGCAAGCTCGCCGGCGAGTACCTGCCCGCGGAGCAGCGCGCGACGGGGATCGCGGTCGGCTCGGCGGGCAGCTTCGTCGGGATGCTGCTCGCGCTGCTGCTGGGCCCGACGGTCGGGGCGCATGGGCAGCTCGAGCGCCTGCTGGTGTTCGAGGCGATGCTGGCGGTGATTCCGGCGGTGGGGCTGGCGATCGTGCTACGCCGTCCGGGGCAGGAGAGCGAGGAGCACGCGGCGATCGAGGGCAGCGCGGCGCGCGCCCTGTGGGCGCTGCCAACGATGCGCACGCTGTGCGGCCTGGTGTTCATCGGCTTCGGCATCTTCGTCGCGCTCGCCACCTGGCTGCAGACGCTGCTGGCGCCCGCCGGCGTCTCGGAAAAGGCGGCGGGCGGGCTGCTGGTCGGGATGGTGATCGCCGGTACCGTCGCCTGCGCGGTGCTCCCGCCGCTCGTCGCCTCCCGGCACGCCGAGCGTGGTTTCATGCGCGGCGCGGTGCTGATCGGCTGCTGTGGCTGCGTCGCCCTGGGCGTGGCGCCCTGGCTCGGGGTGCAGGCGCTTGCGATCGTGGCGATCGGCATCGTCCTTTTGCCGGCGCTGCCGATCATCCTCACGGCCGCCGAGCAGCTCGCGGGCGCCGCCGCCGGGACGGCCGGCGCGATCGTCTGGATGGCGGGCAACCTCGGTGGCCTGGTCGTCGCGCTGCTCGTGCAGATCCTTGTCCACCATTCGCTGGCCGCGTTCCTGGCGATGGCCGCCGTGTCGCTGCTCGGGCTGCCGCTCGCGGCTCGCCTGAGATCGCCGGTGGGCGATCAGCGCGGTGGCACGGCGGCGGAGCCCGCGGTCGCAGGCTGAAAGGCTGGGAGAGAGGGGGCTACACGCGGCCGGTGTCGCGCCGGTAGGCGCGCCCGGCGAGCACGCTCAGCACGACCGTCCAGGCGATCATCACGATCCAGCCCTTCGCCGCCCACGAATGCCCGCCGAGAGCGACGTGGCTTGCCTGCACGAGCCAGTAGGAGGGAATCAGTTGGGCGATGTCGTGTAGGAAGCCGTTGCCTGTGATCGGGAACCACGTGCCTCCGAGTAGCGCCAGCAGCGAGATGCCGCCGCCCATCGCGGGGCCGATCGAGTCGGGCGTGAGCATGTGCCCGAGCAGAATCCCGAGCGCGGCGAAGGGGATCAGGCCGACGAGGATCAGCCCTGTCATTTCGAGCCATTCGCTCGCGCCAGCCTGACGCCGAGCGAGGTGCCCGCGAGATACAGCGCGAGCAGGCTGATCAGCGCCATCACGTACCCGGTCACGACCTTCGCACGGAAGTAGTTGCGCGTCGATAGCGGGCTGATCCGCAGCTGCCGGTTCCAGCCGACCGCGCGCTCGGCGGCGATCCGTGCGCCGCTGGAAAGCATCGCGCTCATCGTCCCGAACGAGGCGAGCCCGACCATGTAGTACAGCGCAAAGGAGATGCCGCTCCCGTCGAAGTTCTGCACATGGCGATTGGGACTGACGATCACGAAGTACAGGATCAGCGGGAAGCCGAGCGAGAGCAGGAAGAAGCGCCGGTTGCGCAGCGTCCTCAGCAGCTCATAACGCGTGTAGACGAGCGGGTTCACAGGTCCTCGGCGCCGTCGCCGGTCAGCTCGAGGAACGCCTCCTCCAGCCCCGCGGCGGTGATCTCGATGTCGCGCGCTCCCGGATACGCGGCGAGCAGCGCGCGGATTGCCGCGTCCGAGTCGGTGCAGCTCAGCGTCGCGAGTTCGCCACGGCGCTCGGCGCTGCTCACGCCCGGGAGCGTAGTGAGCGTGTCCGGTTGCACGTCTGGCAGCGTCGCGCGGATCGTGCGCGTGCCGACCATCGCCTTGATCTCGTTCGTGGGTCCGTCGGCGACGATCCGGCCGTGAGCCATCAGCACGGCGCGGTCGGCGTAGGCGTCGGCCTCCTCGAGATAGTGGGTCGCGAACAGGACCGTCTTTCCGCGCGCGGCGAACGCACGCATCGTCGCCCAGAAGGAATGCCTGCCCTCGACGTCCATCGCGGCCGTCGGCTCGTCGAGCACGAGCAGCTCGGGGTTGCTCACCAAGGCGACCGCGCAGCGCACACGCTGGGTCTGCCCGCCCGACAGCTTGTTCGTGCGCTGGTCGGCGAAGGCGCTCGTACCGGTCAGCTCGAGCGCCTCCTCGACCTCCAACGGCGCCGGATACAGCGAGGCGATCATCGTGACGAGCTCGCGCACCGAGAGGTCTTTGATCAAAGCGCCCGTCTGCAGCATCGCGCCGACGGCGCCCTGATCGACCGCCTTACTCGGTGACCGACCGAACACTGACACGGTGCCCTTGTCGGGATCGAGCAGCCCGAGGATCATGTCGATCGTGGTCGACTTGCCGGCGCCGTTGGGCCCGAGCAGCGCGACCGTCTCGCCGACGGCGATCGACACGTCGATGCCACGCACCGCGCGCACCTCGCCCTGGGGGCTGTGGAAGGACTTCGTCAGTCCCGCGAGCTCGATCCCAGCGGACCGAGTCATGGGCGAGGTCGACGTGGCTGGGGCTGCTGAGGACATGCTCGAGGACACGACCCTATTGCCTACCAGGTCTTCGCGAAGGGCAAACTGGATATGCGTCTAGTCGGCGGCCGGCGCCGCGCGCCAGCGGCTTGTGTCCGGCAGCGGCGTGAGTCCGGGTTCGATCTGCTCGCGCAGCGGCTCCAACCGCGGGGGTAGGGCGAGCTTCTCACCGAGCGTCTCGGGCGTTTCGTCGGCGGCGAAGCCGGCGCCATCGAGCGTCGCCAGCTCGTAGAGGATGCCGCCGGGCTCGCGGAAGTAGACCGACTCGAAATAGAAGCGATCAATCACCGGAGTGGGGTGGACGCCCGCCTCGATCAGGCGCTCGCGCCACTGCTCCTGCTCGGCGCGGTAGACCGACCAGGCGATGTGGTGCACGGTGCCGGCGCCGGGGACGCCGCGCTCATCGCTCTGCTCGAAGATGATCCGCCCACCGCGGTGCTCACCGCGTGCCTGCCAGACATGCTCGCTGCGCTCGGAGAAGCCAAGCGGGTCTCCCAGCAAAGCCTCACTGCGAGCCGGATCGGCGACGAGCGCGTGGACGGAGTCGAAGCCTCGCAGCGCGAACTCGTCCGGGACCTCGTTCGAACGGGCTGTGAGCGGCGCGTCGCCGGTCTGATCGACTGCGAGCTCGTGGCCCATGCCCTCGGGATCGGCGAACCGCAGCAGGCTCGCCTCCCGCACGACCTCGACGCCCTCGCCCGAGAGGCGCTCGCTCCAGAAGTCGAGCGCCGCCTCGCTCGAGACGCGGTGGACGATGCGGTAGATCATCCCGGCGCCGGCACGGCCCGGTTGCGCGCCCGGGTACTCGAAGAAGGTGATGTCGGCGCCGGGAGAGCCCCGCTCGTCGGAATAGAAGAGGTGGTAAACGCTCGGATCGTCCTGGTTGACCGTCTTCTTGACCAGCCGCAGACCGAGCACGCGCGCATAGAAGTCCACGTTGCGAGGCGCATCGCCGGTGATCAGGGTGATGTGGTGGATGCCGTCGATCGCGCGCATGCCGTCCTTGCGAAGGCTATCGTGCTGAACCTACTGTGACAGGGGCATTTCTAGAGCGCTGGGGATTGCGCGTCGCGGCCGCGACGGGCGTGCTCGTGCTGGCGGGCCTGGTCGTGTCCGACTTCGAGACGAGCTTCTGGGATCGCCACGAGATGACATCCTCGATCCTCGCCAGCCTGGTGGTGGTCGGGATCACCGTCGCCGTGATCAACGAGGTGCTCGAGCGGCGCGAAAGCGCACGCTGGCGGGTGTTCGCGCAGAACGCACTGCTCGAGCTCGCCGCGACCGCGCGCTTCACATGGGTCGGGCTGGGCGAGCTGCTCGAGGTCGACGAAACCGCCAGTCGGCGCACGATCGAGGTGCGCAACTTCATCTGCAGCCCGGCGGGGACCGATCGTGTCGCGACGCTCGTCGACGAGCACATGCCCGATAGCGAGTGGCGCCACCGGCTCACGCAACTGGTCGAACGACTGCTCGACGACGGTCGCGACTCACTCGCGGCCTGGGGTCCGGTGATGCTCGGCGCACGACCCTACACGGCGCTGATCGAGCGCCACGTGGAGCTCTACGGGCGAGTACAGCTGCTCCGTTACATGATCGACGACCCCGACGATGCCGAACTGGACGATCTCGAGGATCCGGCTGCGCGAGCCCGGCGACTGAGCGCCACACGACGGGCCGTCGTTCAGGGGCAGTCGAAAGCCGATCTCGAGACCACGATGCGCACGACGCTGATCATCATCATCCGCCGCGCCGCCGAACTGGAGATCGACACGCGTGCATTGGCTCGTGCGCTCGTTCCGCTCGAATGGTGGGCCATGCCATACGCCGACCTCGATCATCCGGCTGCCGAGCAGCGTGAGCTTCCAGGCTGAGGGGCACGCTGGACATTCGCACGGCGTGAGCACTGATGCGGATGCGAGCAAGTTGGTGGTTGCGCTCGGGTTGATCTTGGGGTTGATGGTCCTCGAGGTAACGATGGGGGTGCTCGCTAATTCCCTGGCGCTGCTCTCCGACGCGGGGCACATGCTCACCGACGCCGCCGCGATCGGCCTGTCGCTCCTGGCCGCACGGTTGGCTGCTCGACCAGCGAAGGGCGCGTTGACCTACGGTTTCAAGCGGGTGGAGATCCTCTCCGCGCAGGCCAACGGCGTGACGCTGCTGATCCTTGCGGCATTCATCACCTATGAGGCGATTCGCCGTCTGTTCGACCCCCCGCACGTGCTGGCTGGGCTGATGCTCGTCGTGGCGCTGATCGGGGTCGCCGTGAACCTCGCCGCGACCTGGACGCTGGCCAAGGCTAACCGTCAGAGCATGAACGTCGAGGGGTCTTTCCAGCACATTCTCACCGACCTGTACGCCTTTATCGGGACCGCAATCGCCGCCGGGGTGATCCTGTTGACCGGCTTTGAGCGGGCTGACGCAATCGTCTCGCTCCTCGTCGCCTGCCTGATGGCGCGCTCGGGGTACGGATTGGTGATGGCGTCCGGGCGAGTGTTCCTGGAGGCCGCGCCGGAGGGACTCGATCCCGAAAAGATCGGCCGGGCGCTGGTGCGCGAGCCCGGTGTGGTCGAGGTTCACGATCTGCACGTCTGGGAGGTCACCTCGGGTTTCCCTGCGCTCTCGGCACACGTGCTCGTCGGCCGCGAAAACGACTGCCACGCCGCGCGTCGTGGGCTGGAGCGGATGCTGCACGACGAGTTCGATCTGCACCACACGACCCTCCAGGTCGACCACCAACCTCGCGAACTGCTGAACATCGAGATGCCCGAGTAGCACAGGTGCTGTCTCCATCACTGCGCTCGCCGTTGATCCAGGAACGGCCCATCTGCGAATAGTTCCCAGCAAGTCATTGGGCGAGTTGGACAAGGAGCCGCTCATCCAACCATCCGCAGATGACCCTAGGAGAAGAATCATCATGAAGAATTCGATCAACCTAAAAGAGATCAACCCGGACGGCGCCGTCGCCGAAGCCCGCGAAGCGGCACTCGACGGTCTGCCCGAGGGCGATACCAGGGCGAGCTTCCTACGTAAGTCCGCGATCGCCGGTGGAGCTGCCGTGAGCGGCGGCGCATTGCTCGGCGCGATCGCCGCCCCGAGCGCGCTGGCAGCCGGCGGAGGCCGTCCCCCGAAGAGCTTCGGCAAGGGCGACATCGGCATCCTCAACTACGCCCTCACGCTGGAGTACCTGGAGGCGGCGTTCTACAATGGCGCGACCGCGGCGAACCTGCCGGTCAGCGCGCAGGTGGGTGCGTTCCTGAAAATCGCCACCCGCGACGAGAACGCGCACGTGGCGTTCCTGAAGAAGGCGCTCGGTTCGAAGGCCGCGAAGGAACCGACGTTCAACTTCAAAGGCGCGAACACGAGCACGGAAATGTTCATGAAGACGGCTGCCGTACTCGAGAACACGGGCGTGCACGCGTACTCCGGTCAGGCGCTGAACATCAAGTCAGCCGCCTATGTGAAGGCCGCTCTGTCGATCCTCACGATCGAGGCGCGTCACGCGAGCGTGATCGGCCTGCTCAACGAAGGCGCTTCGCCGGCTGGCACGGAAATGACGCCGAGCGGCCCGTTCGACACGCCGCTGAGCGCCGCCGCGGTGCTGAAGGCCGTCGAAGGCACGGGCTTCATCGTCTGAGAGGTCCACGGCTTGCGTCGCCTTGCGGCCTCGTGTCGTGAGGCGACGCACCGTCATGCCGCTCTGGGCTTAAGGCTACTCGTGCTCGCGACCATTGAGGAGCCCGGCGCGCCGCTCTGTGGGAGATCGTCTGGAATCCCTGCGCCGAGCCGTAATCAGACAAGCGACGATGCTCGAGCGGATCGGTCGCCCAAGCTGCTCGTGCAGGGTCCGATTCGTGCTCTCCATGGCCGCGCGTTGCTCAGGCGAGAGTCGTGACCAGAACGACATCGTGCCAAGCAGGGCGTTGACCTCGGCGGCCGTGTGTTCCATCAGTGTCGGCGCCACGGCGATCTGCGCGTCGTCGAACAGATGGGCTGCGTACTCGCGTGCCACCTCGTAGCCGCCAAGCCAGGCCCAGACCTCTGAGATGCTCTCGCGGCGCTCGCGAACGCCCGCGAGAATGGTCTCGAGATCCCGATAGTGTGGCCAGCTTGCGGCGATCTCGGGCGCGATCGCCGTCATCGCGCTCAAAAGCGCCTGCTGGTCATCGCCGCTGCGCGGCTCGTGCAGTCCAAAGTACTGGATGAGCGCAAGCGTTCCGCCAGGCACGAGCGCGTCTGCTGCGCGCTGCCAGCCGACATCGGGATCGACCCAGTGGATGGCAGAAGCCGAGAAGACGGCCCGGAAGTGCTCGTGGGGGGGTCGTGCGTCCTCGAATCGGGCGTTCACGAGCTCCAGCTCGCCCGTGCCTCCAAGGCGCTGCTGGGCGAGCCCCGCCAGCTGAGCGCCCGGCTCGATCGCTGTGACGCGCAAGCCCCGAGCCAGGAGGCGTGGGTCAGCTGTCCGGTCCCACAACCGATCTCGAGCACCTGGTCGCCGCGCTCGATGACCGGCGAGGAGGCAGGCGAAGTCGACCAGCTGCTCGGGGTAGGTTGGGCGGTGCCGGTCGTACTCGGCCGCCACCTGATTGAAGACTTTGCCGTAGCTGCGTTGCAGTGTTCCGTCCGGCACGCCCACAAAGTAGGTGATGCGGCCGACGGGTCTCTCATGGATCAGACGCCGCGACATCGGTCCATAAAGACCCGCTCAATCTGTCAATGCTCGATAATGTATATTATGTAAATCTGGATGAAGGACAGGTGGCAAAGTGCTCTCGCTCGTCCGCACCTGAAAGAACTGGCTGCCGCGATGTCCTCCCCGCATCCGGACCCGACTCGAGGCGAAGGCTGGGCACGTCAGCCGCGCGAGAACTGCAAGCTGCCGGGTCAGCTGATCGCGTAAGTGAGCGAGACCTGCGCCGTTAGCGTGCAGCCGGCGACGCTCGCACGTTTCGCGACGGGAGCCTTACGTTTTTCTTCTTGGCGTGTTTCGCGGCCGGCTTGCTCACGCCGGAGCTGCCTCGCTGGCGGCGCGCGGCACGCTCACCTGCGACCCCTGAGACCCCGACGCCGGGTGAGCCGAAGTCGGGTTGTTCGCCCAGATATTCGATTTCGTTGCCTGTGCAACCGATGTAGCCGCCGTTTTCGACGATGCTCTGAACCGCCCCCAGCGTCACACCGGCCGAGCTCGCCAAGAACTGCGCCTTGGCCTGGCCGTCGGTGATCGCGGCGGCCATCCCTGCCGGTAGACCGTGGTCGCCGTCGCGGAGCTCGCACTCTGTTCGATCGGCTCGGTCGCGACGCCCTGCACGCTGACGGTGGGCGGCGGCGAGGCCGTCGTCGGCGCTTCCGCAGAGGCGACGCCCAGCATGCCGGCGGCGATCAGCGCGATCACGGTGACGGCTGTCGCCGGGATGAGCGACTCTCATCGGACCTGCCAGGTACCTGTGCACATCTCCAAGGCTAGCGCTCGGACGAGGCACCCTCGGCCAGCTCCCGCGCTCGCCCCAGCACGGCGTCGATCATCGGCTCGGTGAGCTTGCCGGTGAACGTGTTCTGCTGGCTCGGGTGGTAGCAGCCGAGCAGCGTGTACCGCTCGGTCTGAAACTCGGCGCCGTGGCCGAACCGCGGCCGTGGCCGCGGCAGCGATGCCGGTGGATCGGCGAGCGCGGCGGTCAAGCGCAGCGCGGCATCCCAGGCAAAGGCGCCCAGGCAGAGGATCGTCTGCACGCCGCTCAGCAGCCGCAGCTCCCGCACGCTCCACGGTAGGCACTCCTCGCGCTCGGCCGGCGTCGGACGGTTCGCGGGCGGCGCGCAGCGCACCGCCGCGCCGATCCATGCGCCGTGCAGTCGCAGACCGTCGTCGCGGCGCTACGGAGGTCGGCTGATTGGCAAAGCCCATGCGCCACAGCGCCGCGAACAGGAAATCGCCCGAGCGGTCGCCCGTGAACATGCGCCCGGTGCGGTTGGCGCCGTGAGCCGCCGGGGCCAGTCCGAACACCAGCAGACGCGCCGCCGGATCGCCGAAGCCGGGCAGCGGCCGGCCCCAGTACTCCTCGTGCGCGAACGCGGCACGGCGCTCATCCGCGACCTGCTCGCGCCACTCCACCAGAGCGCGGGCAACGCCGGCAGCAGCTGATCTCCTCGGCCAACGCCGCCAAGTCTCTTCTCTCGAGACGACTCCACAGCGCAGTAGTAGCATTGCTCGGGCAATGTCGCTGTGGATGCTGTTCGTGCTACTCGCGCTGATCAAGCTCCCGTTGATCGGGCTGATGCTGTGGATGCCCTTTCGCAACGACGAGGCCATGATCGCCTCCGATCTCACGGACTCCTCCGACTCCTCCGAGGAGGATGGAGGCAGCCACACGTTGCCTGCGGGTCCCATCGATCCCCACCCGCGCATGCCCCTCCCCCGCTCCCCGCGCCGCGACCCGCATGGCTCGCCGGCGATTCCCGCGCCCGCCCGCGTACGCACGCCCGTGCGCGCCAGGGGCGTGAAGATCTCCCGCTAGAGACTCGCGCGGCCGCCTACCCGCGGCGTTCGCGGCGAGCCGGCTACTTGCCGCGTTTGATGTTCTGCTTGCGCTGCCTGCGAGCGGCCTTCGCTTTCGCCCGCCGCTTGCGCATCATCGCGGCCGTGTCGTGACCGGAGCCTCCCTTACCCAAGAGGCCGTCGCCCGCGGGCGCCACCCTGCGCGCGTCGCGCATTATCAGGAAGGCGATGCCCCCCAGCAGCAACAGCGCCGCGCCGCCGGCGATCACGAGCACGCCGCTCGAGCTCGAGTTTGTGGTTTCCGTCGTAGCGCTGGTCGCGGTCGTCTGGGTTGGCGTCGTTTCGGTCTGAGTCTGTCCTTCGGTCAATTCGCTGAACGCGCTCGAGCCGCCGAGCGCGGCGAACGTCGTGGCCGGTGCGGCCAGCGCGAGCGCCAGGACCGCGCATACGGATAGAGAGGCGATACGTCGGCTCGACACTGACGCGAGCATACCGCCTGCAACGCGCACGGCATGCGCCTGCCCAGACCGTAGAATGAGCGACCGATGCCACCCAAGCAACGTCAGGTCAGGATCGAGCAGCGCGGCGCCTTCGATGCGATCCAGGCGCTCGAACAGCGCTCCGACGAGGAGCTCGAGGCCGAGACCAAATACAAGTCGGCCGCAATGGCGATCCTCGGCGCGCGGGCGTCCGAGCGCTTCGACGCCGAGGCGGCGCGCTCCTACTTCCAGCGCGCGATCGCCGCCGCCCGCCCGCAGGAGCGGATGCAGATCCGCCGGATGGCCGACGCGTCGCTCGCGCTCGCCGAACGCCGCGCGGGCGATCTCAAGGACGCTGTCGAGCGTCTCGGTCAGACCCCCCCGAGCGGCCGTCAGATGTTTGCGCTGCGCGCGATGGGGCTGCTCGTCCCCCCCAACTCCGCGGGGATCCTCGCGCGCATCCGCGGGATTCTGCTGATCATCGCGCTGATCATCGTGCTGCTCGCGATCGGCCTCGGCCTGGTCGAGCTGATCTCGCTGCCGTTCGGCGGGCTCGGGCTCGCGCCGGGCGTGCTGCTCGGCCTGTTCCTCGTGCTCGCCGTCTTCGGTGTGATCGCGGCCGTCGGCCGGCGCCGCCGAGACCGGGCGCAGAAGGCCGCCGCGAAGCTAGCTGTTCTGTTTCTCCCCGGGCTGCACAACTATTCCGCGGCTCGCAGTGCGCGGTGCGCCAAGATGTTCCCTGTGGCGAAACGCACGCACCACAAGCACTCCTCGCGCAAGGACTACCGCCGCCTGCTCGACCGCCTGGCCGACCACGAGGCGGTCCACAGCGTCGCCACCGGCCGCGTCAAGCCGCGCATGGGCTCAGGGCGTCCGGTCGCGCCGATCTCGAAGGTGCGTCAGGTCGATTCCGGGCTCTCGATCACGATCAACGTCGACGGCGCGATCATCGACGCTTACGTCGTCACCGACCGGCCTGATCGAGGTGATCGAGTTCATGCGCGACCAGGAGTGGACGCGGTGAGCTTTGACGCGCCCGAGGCCTCGACGAGCCTGAGCCCCAATACGATGGCCCAGTGCCCGCTCCCGTCTGCCTGATCGTCAATCCCGTCCGCCGGAGGCGGCAAAGCCGGACGGGTCGCACCGGAGGTCGAGCGGGCCCTGCGCGAGCACGGGTTGGAGGTACGCCGCGTCGACACGCGCGATCTTTCCCACGCGCGCGAGCTGGCTGAGGAAGGTGCCCGCGCCGGCGAGACGGTCGTGGTGCTCAGCGGCGACGGCATGATCGGCGTCGTAGCCGACGTGCTGCGGCATTTTCCCGGCGCCGTGCTCGGCGTGCTCCCGGGCGGTCGCGGCAACGACCTCGCGCGCGTGCTCGGCATCCCCCAGGATCCGATCGCGGCGTGCGCGGTGATCGCCGACGGCGTCCCTCGCGCGATGGATGTCGGCGAGGTAGGCGAACAGGGTCGAAGCGGCCGAGGCGCCCGGGAGGCCGAGGCGAGGCCAGGCAGGCGTTCGTCGGGATCGCCTCGGTCGGCTTTGACAGCGACGCGAACCGCATCGCAAACGAAGCGCCCGCGTGGCTCGGCAACCTCGTTTACGCCTACGGCGCGCTGCGCGCGCTCGCGGCCTGGCGTCCGGCACGTTTTGAGATCGAGCTCGACCCCCCCGGCGAGCGACACGTGTTCAGCGGCCTACACGATCGGAGCCGCAACTCGAGGACCTATGGCGGCGGGATGCGCGCGGCGCCGGACGCCATGCTCGACGACGGCCTGTTGGACGTTGTGGTCCTCGAGAGCATCAGCAAGTTCAGGTTTCTGACGAAGAATCCTCCCGAGAGTCTTCAAGCGGCACGCACGTTCATGAGCCGTGCGTCAGTGTATTTCGCGCAGCGGGTGGTATCCATCAGCGCCGACCGTCCATTCGCGATGTATGCCGACGGCGATCCGATCGGCGATCTGCCGGTGCAGGTGCGGGCTGTGCGCGGCGCAGTCTCGGTGCTCGTGCCCGCCGATGACCGCGGGCGAGTCGGCATTCTCCTCGCCTCCCCTCCCCGCTCCATCGGTAGTGGATCGCATCGCCGGTCCGAGCACACGACGAGCGACTGATGGCGGGGCCGCTCGCACCCAAGCTCGCCCTGGCGCGGGCAGTCGGCGCGGTCTCGCGCCTGCGTGGCGGTGGCGCGTCCAGCGCTCCGGGAAAGGTGCTCATGCGCCTCGATCCCGGTGCGATCGGCGAGCTCGGGGCGCGCCTGTCGCGGGGCAGCGTGCTGGTGTCGGCGACGAACGGCAAGACCACGACCTGCGGCGATCCTCGCCGGGATTCTCGAGCGGGCCGGTGTGTCGCTCGTGAACAACCAGTCCGGGGCGAACATGGCCGGGGGAATCGCCTCCACGCTGCTTGCCGCCGCGCGCCCGGGCGGGCGTATCGCGGGCGAGCTCGGCCTGTTCGAGGTCGACGAGCTGTGGCTCGACTCGCTCGCCGCCCAACTGCACCCGCGCGCGATCCTGCTCGGCAACCTGTTTCGCGACCAGCTCGACCGCTACGGCGAGCTGGAGACGATCGCCGACCGCTGGGCCGCGGCCGTGCACACCGGGCCGGCCCGTGACTCGACGCTCGTGCTCAACGCCGATGACCCCGCGATCGCCGACCTCGGCCGTGAGCGCAACGCGCCGGTGCTCTACTTCGGCGTCGAGGACGACTCGCTCGCGCTGGCAGGGATGGCGCATGCCGCCGATGCGAAGCACTGCCGCCGCTGCGGGGCTCCCTATGTGTTCGAGGCGATCTACCTTGGCCATCTCGGCCACTACCACTGCCCGAGCTGCGGTCAGACGCGTCCCGCGCCCACTGTCACCGCGACGCGCGTCACCCTGCAGGGCGTCCGGGCGGCCAGCTTCACGCTTCAGACTCCTGCGGGCGAAGCCGAGGTCGCCCTCGCGCTGCCCGGCCTCTACAACGTCTACAACGCGCTCGCCGCCGCCGCGCTGGCCACCGCGCTGGAGGTTGGCCTGCCCGAGATCGTCGCGGGGTAGAGGCCACGAAGGCCGCGTTCGGCCGCGCCGAGACCGTGCACGTCGGCGGGCGCGAGATGCGGATCCTGCTCGTCAAGAATCCCGCCGGCGCCAACGAGGTGCTGCGCACGCTCGCTCTGGAGCCGGGCGAGCACGACCTGCTCGGTGTCCTCAACGACAAGATCGCCGACGGGCGCGACGTCTCCTGGATCTGGGACGCCGACTTCGAGCTGCTCGCCGGGCGCGTGCGCCGGGCCACCTGCAGCGGCTCTCGCGCCCCCGAGCTCGCGCTGCGCCTGAAGTACGCGGGCATCGACCCCGCACGCATCCGCGTCCAGGCCGACCTCCCCAGCGCCCTGCGCGAGGCGGCCGCTGACGGTTCCGATCCGCAGACGCCGCTGTACGCCCTGCCGACCTACACCGCGATGCTCGCCCTGCGGGAGCTGCTCGTCGCGCGCGGGGAGGCGAGCAGCGCATGGTCGTCGACCTCGGCCGACGTCGATCTGGCACGACCTGGAGTGCGGCTCCTACCGCGCCGACCTACCCGTATGGCGGGAGCTTGCCGAGCGACACGGCGATCCGATCCTCGATATCGGCGCCGGGACCGGCCGGGTGGCGCTCGATCTCGCCCATGCGGGCCATCGTGTGACCGCGCTCGACCTCGACCCCGATCTGCTTGGGGCGTTGCAAGGCCGGGCCGGTGGTGTTGAAGTCTGGAGACCGTATGCGCGGACGCGCGGTCGTTCGAACTGGACCGCCACGACTTCGCGCTATGCCTCGTGCCGATGCAGACCCTCCAGTTGCTCAGCGACGCCGCCGAGCGGGCCGCGTTCCTGCGCTGTGCTCTCGCCCATCTGCGCCCCGGTGGGCTGCTCGCGTGCGCGATCGTCACCGAGCTGGATCCGTTCGACGTCGCCGACGGCTCGCCCGGTCCTTCGCCTGAGACGGCGCATGTCGGTGAGACCCTCTACGTCAAGCCAGGCCGAGAGCGTACGGGTGCTTCCTCGGAGCGTCGTGATCGAGCGTTCCCGGCGAATTATCTCCTCCCATACCCATGAATCAGATGGGCACCCTCTCGATGAGTCGGCCATTGAGCGCAACGTGATCGAGCTCGCCCGTGTCAGCGCCTCCGAGCTCGAGCGTGAGGGCTCACAAGTCGGATTTCATCCTGAACCCGCACTCGTGATCGAGCCCACCGATGAGCATGTCGGCAGCGTGGTGGTGATGCTGCGTGCCTGAGTCCGCCTCCCCCCTCCCCACGCCGCCCGTCCTGTCAACTGGCCGCGTTCTGCGTGTCTGCGCGCTCTACCCGGACCTGATGAACATCTACGCCGACCGCGGCAACCTGCTCGTGCTCGAACATCGCTGCTTGTGGCGCGGAATCGGCTTCGAGCTCTCCTCCAGCGGCCTCGGGGAGTCGCTCGACGCTGATGTGCACGACCTGTACTACCTGGGTGGCGGCCAGGACCGCGACCAGCGCCTCTGCGCCGAGGACCTGATCGAGACCAAGCGCGATGCCCTCCACGCCGCCGCCGCTCGCGACGCGGTGATCCTCGGGGTGTGTGGCGGCTACCAGCTGCTCGGTCACTCCTACACGCTGGGCGAGGACGAGATCCCCGGTGTCGGCCTGCTCGACGTGCGCACCGTGCGCGAGGACGGTCCCCGCCTGATCGGCAACGTCGCGATCGAGGTCTCGCTCGGTGAAGATGGCGTGCCGCCGAAGGTGCTGACTCAATTTGCCGGTTTCGAGAACCACGGGGGCCGAACCTACCTCGAACCCGACGCTCATGCCCTGGGTCGTGTCTCAAGGGCCACGGCAACGACGGGCGCAGCGGCTTCGAGGGCGCGCGCATGGCAACACGATCGGCACCTACCTGCACGGTCCCCTCCTGCCCAAGAACGCCTGGTTCGCGGACTGGCTGATCGCCACCGCTCTACGGCGTGACCCGTCGGAGCTCGCGCCGCTCGACGACGCCTTTGAGTGGCGGCGCACCTCAGCGCGCGCCGCGCCGCCGGGGTCTGATTTCGTAAAACGTCGCAACCCGTGAGTACGATTTTTCGTACGGTGGGTGTAGCGTCGAGGTGGCGCAAGCGGTTGTCACCCGGGAATTCGGGATAGCTCCCCGGATGGAGTTCGAGTCTCCCGCCCACCGCCATATGTTGAGCCCGACCGGACAGAGCGCCCTGACATGCGTTCGCGGGTAGCGCCCGCCTTGATCGTCCGGTCGGGCTTGCTATTATTTCGGGTGGTGACAACCGGTGGGAGGTAGCTCCTCCTGCACCTGAACCCGACCCGCTCCGGCGGGTCGAGTCGTTTAAGCTTCGACCGTGGAGCTATCTGAGTACCAGCGCCTTTCGCGAAGCACCGCGCAGTATCCGCGCAACGAGGCGCTCACCTATCCGGCGCTCGGGTTGGCGGGTGAGGCGGGCGAGTTCGCCGATCACGCGAAGAAGGTGATTCGTGACGACGGCGGTCAGGTCACCGAGGAGCGCGCTTGAAGCGATGGCCAAGGAGCTCGGGGACGTCCTCTGGTATGTCGCCCAACTTGCAAGCGAGCTGGAGATCGACCTCGACGAGATCGCCCAGAGCGAACCTCGACAAGCTGCTCTCACGCCAGCGCCGGGGCGTCCTCTCCGGTAGCGGCGACGACCGCTAGGACGCGACCGCGAATCTTGCGAAGCGCTCGGCCGTCCGCTTCGGGACCAATGCGCTGACGCGGACGCCCTCGGGCGTGTCCTTGCGTGTGAGATCGCCCGCCAGCTCGTGCAGCTCCGCCAGGCTGCCGCCGTCCGCGTAGGGCACCAGCAGCTCGACCTTGCACAGCAGTGCTCGAGCTCGCCTTCCAAACGCGCGCGCAGCGCCTCCAGGCCCTCGCCCGTCACGCCGCTCACCAACACCGCGTCCGGGTAGCGCAGGCGCAGCTCGTCGCGTTCCCGCTCGTCGAGCAGATCGATCTTGTTCAGCACCAGTATCCGCGGGCGCTCGCCGGCGCCGATCTCCTCCAGCGTCTGCTCGACCGCGTGCTGCATCGCCTCGGCCTGACCCTCGGGCGCCGAGGCGTCGAGCACGTGGGCCAGCAGGTCGGCGCGGCGGGTCTCCTCCAGCGTCGCGCCGAACGCATCGACCAGCTGGTGCGGCAGCTTGCTGATGAACCCGACCGTGTCGCTCACGAGATACTTCCTTCCCGTCTGGCTCTGTCCGGTGACCGTTCCGTTGCCATTGCTTGCGATCGGTCCGCCATCGTCCGCGTCGTCGGGTCGAGCGTGTGAAACAGCCGGTCGCGCACCCCCACCTCCGCCCCGGTCAGCGCGTTCAAGAGCGTCGACTTGCCCGCGTTCGTGTACCCCACGAGCGCCACCGTCGGCAGCGCCGCGCGCTCGCGCTCGGCCCGCATCACCCTGCGCGTGCTCTTCACGTGCTCCAGCCGTCTCCGCAAGGCCGCGATCCGATCGCGCGCGAGGCGGCGGTCGGTCTCGATCTGGCTCTCCCCCGGTCCTCTTGTTCCGATCCCGCCGCCGAGTCGCTCGAGGTGCGTCCACAGTCCGCGCATGCGGGCGAGGTTGTACTCCAGCTGCGCCAGCTCGACCTGCAGCTTGCCCTCCGCGCTGCTCGCGTGCGCGGCGAAGATGTCGAGGATCACCGTCGTGCGGTCGACCACCGGCATGCCGAGCGCCTCCTCCAGGTTGCGCTCCTGGCGCGGGGTCAGCTCGTCGTCGCAGGCGATTAGGTTCGCGTCGGCTTCCTTCGCCGCCTGCTTCGCCTCCGCCACCTTGCCGGGGCCGAGATAGGTGTTCGGGTGCGGCTGCTCGCGGCGCTGCACCATTTTCCCCACGACCGCCACCCCCGCGGTCCTCAGCAGCTCGCCCAGCTCCTCCAGGTCATCGTCCTCTTCGAGCGCGGCGATGCAGAACGCCCGCTGGGCGGCGCGCTGTTCGGGCTGCGCGCCGTCCGATTGGGTCCACGAGGCTTGCGGGGTGGCTCCCGTGCGGCCGTTTTGGCTCCGATGCATTCAGGTTCAGTCTAGGCCCACCCTGAACCTTCGTTGTTAAAGCTCGTTGCGGAACGACGCTCGGTGACCGGCGACACGGACCGGCCTGCGGGTCACTCAGCTCGACGGTCTCCCAAAAATGGCTCTCCTCCCTACCCGCTGAGTGCCCCCAGCCGCTTGACCGCCTCCAACAGACGCTCGTCTGGCGTCGTCAGCGAGATCCGGAACCAACCCTCCCCCGCCGGGCCGTAGATCGCGCCGGGCGAGAGCACGACCGCGGCCTGCTCGAGCACGTGCTCGCAGTACGCCTCCGAGCTCGCGTACCCGGCCGGGACTGGCGCCCACACGTAGATCGTGCTGCGCGGCGGGTGCACGTCGACGCCGATCCCCTTCAGCGCGTCGCAGACGAGATCGCGCCGGCGGCGGTACAGCTCGTTCATCGAGGCGACCTCCGCGTCCGTGTCGGGTGAGAGCGCCGCGACGCCCGCCAGCTGCACCGCCTCGAACAGGCCCGAGTCGATGTTCGTCTTCAGCCGCCAATACGTCTCGATCGCCTCCGCGTTCCCGACCACGACCGCGCAGCGCCAGCCGGTCATGTTGTAGCCCTTCGACAGCGAAAAGACCTCGATCCCGACCTCCTTCGCCCCCGGCGTCGCGAGGAACGAGGGCGCGCGGTAGCCGTCGAAGACGATCTCCGAATACGCGTTGTCGTGGACGACGAGGATCTCGTGCTCCTGGGCGAACTCGACGACCCGCTCGAAGAAGCCCGCCGGCGCGACCGCGCCGGTCGGGTTGTTCGGGTAGTTCAGGAACATCAGCTTCGCCTTTTTCGCCGTCTCCTCGTCGATCGCATCGAGGTCGGGGACGAAGCCCAGCTTCGGCTCCAAGGCCATCAGCACCGGCTCCGCGCCCGCCAGCCACGGGCCGGCGGTGTAGACCGGATAGCCCGGATCGGCCGCCAGCGCGTAATCGCCAGGGTCGAGGAAAGCGAGGTTGAGGTTGAAGATCGCCTCCTTCGCGCCGATCGCCGGGATGATCTCGCGCTCGGGGTCGAGCTCGACGTCGAAGCGCCGCTCGTAGAAGTCGCTCACCGCTTCGCGGAAGTCCGCGCGGCCGCGGTTGGTCGGGTATTTGTGCGTCTCCGGCTCGGTCACCGCCTCCTGCATCGCCTCCACGACCAGCGGTGACGGTCGGGCGGTCGGGGTCGCCGATCCCGAGGCTGATCACGTCCACCCCTTCCGCGCGCTTAGCTGCGATCTTGCGCTCCAGCTCGGCGAACGCGTACGGCGGGATGCGCTCCAATCGCTTACTCGGTCTCATTCAGCTCCTTTTCGAAGTCCTCACTCAGGCGACCCTCGAACACGGGTCTTGCCCAGCCTGTCAGATTCACGCGCAGATCCTCCCCCACCTCGACCTCCAGCTCGCCGCCATCCAGCACGACCGTCACGTGCGCGCCCTGCTCACCGGCCCCTCGCCGGCTGAGCAGATAGGCGACCGCGGCGCCGGTGGCGCCCGTGCCCGAAGACAGGGTCTCCCCCACCCCGCGCTCGAAGATCCGCGCTCTGATTCGAGCCCGCCCGCCCGCCCGCGCCGTTGGGTCTGACGTCTCGATCTCGGTGTACCAGGAGACATTGGTGCGATTGGGGAAGCGCTCATGGCCTTCGATCTGCGGCCCGATCACAGCCAGGTCGAGCGCGTCGAGCGCGGTGCTGCTGGTGACGTGGATAGCGCACTGGGGGTTGCCGATCGAGACGTGCTGGAAGCTCAAGGTGGCCAGCTCGCGGGTTATCGATCGGCAGCTCCCCGCGACCGTCGGGCGGTCCGCCGGGGAAGTCCTTGGAGGTGAGGCTCGCGCGCGCCCATGTCCACGCGGCATGTATCCGGTCCGGTGATCTGCGGGCGGATCTCGCCGGCGAGCGGTGTGGATCGAGAACTCGTCCCTGTCGGTCCAGTGACGGCGCAGGTACATGATCGCCTCGCGCGCGCCGTTGCCCGACAGCTCGGCCTCCGTACCGTCGGGATTGAAGATCCTCAGGTCCGCCACATTCGCCTGGTCCTTTGGCCGGGACAGCTCGAGCACACCGTCGGCGTACACGCCGAAGTGGCCCTCGCAGAGCCTTCGCACCCGCGCGGGCGTGAGCTCGAACGGCAGCTCGTCGTGCTCGACGATCAGGTAGTCGTTGCCCAGTGCCTGCCACTTCTCGAATCTCATCTGGTCTCACTCCGCTCCGGGTCTTCGCTCGTGGGGCTCACGGCGGCGGAGTCTAGGAGGATCTCCTCGGCCACATCGCCGGGGTCGCGCTGGTGACGTCGATCACGCGCACGCCCGCGAGCTTGCTGCATCCACGTCAGCTGGCGCTTTGCGTAGTTGCGCGTGCGCCGCTTCATCGCCTCCACGTCCCCGCTCAGCAGCTCCTCGAAGCCGAGCGCCTTGCGCGCGGTCTCAGACGCCCCGGCCGCGTGCGCGCGGCGCACCTCCTCGGCGACCCCCGCCGCGAGCATCGCATCGACGCGCGCGTCGATCCGCTCGTACAGCGCCTCGCGCTCCATCGTCAGCCCCGCGAGCAAGCGTCGGATGGCGCAGCTCCTCGCTCCACAGCTGCGATGGTCCCTCGGGCGGCTCGAGCTCTCCCTGCTCCAGCAACTCCAGCGCGCGCACGATCCGCTGGCGGTCGTTCGGGTCGATCCCCTCCGCCGCCCATGCCGCACGGCGGGTGAGCAGTCGCGTGCAGCGCGGGCGCGCCTTCCCTCTCGAGCGCCGCGGTCCAGCGCTCGCGCGCGCCCTCCGGCGGGGGCGGGCGCAGGTTCAGCTCGGTCAATGCCGCGCGCAGGTACAGCCCGGTGCCGCCGACGACCAGCGGCCGCCGCCCGGCCGCGAGCAGGCCGTCGATCTCGGCATGCGCCAGCTCGGCGTACTGACCGGCGCTGAAGGTCGCATCGAGCGGCAGGAACGACACCAGGCGATGTTCGAGCTTGGCCTGCTCGGCCGGCGAGGCCACGCCGGTCAGGGTCTCCAGCCCTGCGTACACCTGCAGCGCGTCGGCCGAGACCGCGACGGGGCTCGCGAGGGGATCCTCCTCGTCCGCGCGCGCGCAGCTGCTCCGCCAGCGCGACAGCGATGCTCGTCTTACCCACGCCCGTCGGGCCGAACAGCGCGATGATCTGCATTGTCGTAGGCTCGCATCTAATGCAGATCTCCGGCTCCACCGTTCTGCTCACCGGCGCCACCGGCGGCCTCGGTCAAGCGATCGCTCGCTCCCTGCACCGGCGCGGCGGCAAGCTGATCCTCACCGGGCGGCGCGTGGACGTGCTGGAGCCGCTGGCGGACGAGCTCGGTGGCGCGCGCACGCTCGCGGTTGATCTCAGCGATCGGGCCGCCGTCGAGAGCCTCGTCGCCGAGGCCGGCGAAGTGGACATCCTCGTCGCCAACGCGGCGCTGCCCGGCACGGGGCGGCTGGAGTCGTTCACGATGGAGGAGATCGACCGCGCGCTCGACGTCAACCTGCGCGCTCCGATCGCGCTCGCGCACGCGCTCGTGCCCGGCATGGTGCGGCGTGGCCGCGGCCACCTCTCGTTCATGTCCTCGTTGTCGGGCAAGTCGCCGTCGCCGCAGACCGCGATCTACAACGCAACGAAGTTCGGTCTGCGTGGCTTCGCCGGCGCGCTGCGTGCCGACCTGCGCGAGGAAGGCGTTGAGGTCTCCGCCGTGTTCCCCGGTTTCATCCGCGAAGCGGGCATGTTCTCGGACTCCGGCACAGAGCTCCCGCCGGGCGTCGGCACGCGCTCCCCGCAGGACGTCGCCGATGCGGTCGTCAAGGCGATCGAGCGCAACCGCGGCGAGATCGACGTCGCGCCGCTGCCGCTGCGCCTCGGCGCCGCCTTCTCCGGCCTTGCGCCTGAGCTCGCGGCCACCGCGAGCCGCAAGATGGGCGCCCATAAGATCGCGTCGGATCTGGCTGCGGGCAGTACCTCCAAACGCTGAGGGGCTAGAAGAGCGCTTGTTGCTGTGCTTGCCTCGGACACCTCGTCGGCGGAAGGGTCGATCACGGGCCGCGTGCGGGTGAAGCCCCTCGCGCGACCCGGGCCTCGGCGCACCAGTCGCGAGAGGCGCTCGCGTTCCTCCTTCGGCGCGTAGGCGCCGCGGCGGTACAGCTCCTCGTAGCGCTCGATCAGGTCGGGGCGCTGGGAGCGCAGCCAGTCCATGAAGATGCCCCTCACCTCGCCGCGCAGGTGCAGCGCCACGCCGCCGATGCTCGTGGCGCCCGCCGCGGTCGCCAGCTCCAGCAGCGGCTCGATCTGGTGCGGGGCGTCGTTCACGCCCGGCATCAATGGGGCGATCAGCACTCCGGTGGGGATCCCCGCCCGGTTGAGCTCGGCCACCGCCTCCAGCCGCGCCCGCGGGTTCGGCGTGTGCGGCTCGGTCGCCCGCCAGGCCTTCTCGTCGAGCGTCGGGATCGACAGGCACGCACTGATGCTGGTTCGCTCTGCGATCTGCAGCATCAGCTGGCAGATCTCGCAGCAACAGCGGCGACTTCGTCAGCACCGAGCAGGGATTGGCGAAATCCCGCATCGCCTCCCAGATGCCCTGCATCAGTCGATATCTCCCCTCCACCCACTGATACGGATCGGTGTTCGTCCCGAGGGCCACGTGCTCTCCTTTCCACGATGGCTTCGCCAACTCCACCCTCAGCACCTCGGGCGCGTTCACCTTCACGACGATCTCCCGCTCGAAGTCCCGCCCCGCGTCGAAGTCGAGGTACTTGTGGGTGGGACGAGCGAAGCAGTAAACGCACGCATGCGTACAGCCTCGATAACGTTGATCGTCCAGCGGAACGGCATCTGGGATTTTCCGGGTACGCGGTTCAGGACCGACTTGGCGCGGACCTCGTAGAAGTTGGTCTCCAGCGCCTCGGGCGCGTCGAAGTGGCGCACCACGGCTTCGTCGCGATAGCCCGGCAGCCTTCGCTGCTCCTCGTCTCCCAGCGAAAGGTTGCTCCAGCGCACGAACATATGTTCGCATACCAGCGGACGCCCTCTTGCACGACGGCGATTGCCCATCCGCCGTCTCTGGCTCTTACACCACCCCTACAAACATCTATGCCCACTCTTACACGGGCCTTTGGATCGCCTTAGCCCCGTGACGGACGATCGATCGACACATCCACCCGACCCCACAGACGGAGGTTCGATCGCATGAATACGTCAAAGCTACTCGGCGCCACGATGGTCGCCGGCGCGCTCGCCACGGGCGGCGCGTTTGCCGGCATCTCCAGTGCCGGCGCCGCGTCAAGCTCCACGACCAGCGGGACTGCCACGACGCAATCCACCACCCCGACGACGCCCACGCCCGCGACGCCCACGACCCCGCCCGCGGGCGCGAAGACCGGGACGACGCCGCCTTCGGGAGCGCCCCCGGGGAAGCACTCGTGCCCGGGTATGGGCTCCGGCCCGAGCGGGAGTTCCGTCGCTCCAGTTCGGGATCGGGGTCCAGCTCGGGCGCGAGCGTTCCGGGCAGTCCCGCCGGGGCGAGCGCCCAGTAGTAAAGACATACCGCCCAGCGGCCGATGGAGGCCCGGGCCGCGTCGCGGGGAAGCACTCGCGCGACGCGGAGGGTCCTCAGCCGACGACCGTTCTTGCTGGCCGATCGGAATCTCATCGATCTCCATCAGCAGGCGCTCTTCCCCGGAGAGCGTCTGGCTGGTGGCGGCGGTGATCTCCACCTCGGTCAGCTCGCCCGGCGCGGCGAGACCGCTGAAGTTGACGGCCTTGTTGTGGCGGGTGCGGCCGCGCAGGCGCTCGGGGTCGGTGCGCGACGGGCCTTCGACCAGCACCTCGACCGTCCGGCCCACGAACCTTTGGGCGCGCTCGCGGGCGCGGCGCTGGACCACCTCGAGCAGGCGCTCCATGCGCTCGACCTTGACCGGGTGCGGGACGAGGCCCTCGGTCAGCTCGGCCGCCGTGGTCCCGCGCCGCGGGGAGAAGAGGAACGTGAAGGCGCTGTCGTAGCCGACCTGCTCTGCCACTTCGAGCGTCTGCGTGAAGTCCTGCCTCGGTCTCCCCCGGGAAGCCGACGATGATGTCGGTCGTGAGCGACGCGTCGGGTACGTGCTCGCGGATCAACGCCACGCGATCCAGGTAGCGCTCGCGGTCGTACGTGCGGCGCATCGCCTTGAGGATCCGCGAGGAGCCCGACTGCAGCGGCAGGTGGATGTGCTCGCAGAGCGCTCTGCAGCTCGGCGTGGGCGCGGATCACGTCCTCGCGCATGTCCTTCGGGTGCGGGCTCGTGTAGCGGATGCGGTCGATCCCGTCGATCCCGTCGACGGCCGCGAGCAGCCCCGCGAACGTGGCCGGCTGCGTGTCCATTGCGATCTGAGGTCGCGGCCGTAGGAGTTGACGTTCTGCCCGAGCAGGGTGACCTCGCGCACGCCGTCGGCGGCCATCGCCCGCACCTCCGCGACCAGCTCGTCCGCGGCCGGCTGACCTCGCGGCCGCGCGTGGAGGGAACGATGCAGTACGAGCAGGCGCAGTTGCAGCCGACGCAGATCTGCAGCCAGCCCTGGAACTGGCGGGCTCGCCGCGCGGGCAGGTGGCCGGTGAAGCCCTCGAACTCGAAGTAGCCCTGGGCGGTCAACGAGTCGCTCGTGAGGAACTCCGCGAGCTTGTGCACCTGCCCGGGACCGAAGGCGACGTCGACGAACGGGAAGCGCTCGAACACCTCCTCCTTGACCGACTGCGCCCAGCAGCCGCCGACGCCGACGATCCGCTCGGGCTGTTCGCGCTTGAGGCGCTTGGCCTCGCCGAGATGGGCGATAAAGCGGCTGTCGGCCGTCTCACGGATCGAGCACGTGTTGAACAGGATCAGGTCGGCCTCGCCGCGCTCAGGCGCCTCCGCGTAACCGAGCGACTCGAGCATCCCCTTCATCCGCTCGGAATCGTGCTCGTTCATCTGACAGCCGAAAGTCGTGAGGTGGTAGCGCTTCATCACCTCACAGGGTACCCGCGGCTCTGATCCCCCACCGGGTCCCTGCGGCGACTTTGTTTCGCCGCAGGGCTGTGGGAGCGAAATGCGCTCAGGCTGCGCGTGCGGCTGCTGGCTGTGGAGTCACGGGCCCGTCGAGTGGTTTGGCGACTACTGGCTGGGGTGCGCCGGCGTCCTTGTCTCGCTCGATCGGCGTGACGAGGTCCTTGCCGAGGCCGAGCGCGGCGTAGATCTTGTCCTCGATCTCCTTGGCCATCGCCGGGTGCTCGTCCAGGTAGGCCTTGGCGTTGCCACGGCCCTGGCCGAGGCGCTCGTCCTTGTAGGAGAAGAACGAGCCGGACTTGCTCACGATGTTGTGCTCGAGGCCGAGGTCGATCAGGCAGCCGGAGGTGGAGATGCCCTTGCCGTACTCGATGTCGAACTCGGCCTGGCTGAACGGGGCGGCGACCTTGTTCTTGACAACCTTCACCCGCACGCGGTTACCGACCGCCTCGGTGCCGTCCTTGAGCGTCTCGATCCGCCGGATGTCCAGGCGCTGGGAGGCGTAGAACTTCAGCGCGCGCCCGCCCGGCTGGGTCTCGGGCGAGCCGAACATCACGCCGACCTTTTCCCTGATCTGGTTGGTGAGGATGCAGAGCGTCTGCGTGCGGTTCAGGTTGCCCGCGAGCTTGCGCATCGCCTGCGACATCATCCGCGCCTGCGCGCCGACGGTCTGGTCGCCCATCTGACCCTCGAGCTCCACCCGCGGGGTCAGCGCCGCGACCGAGTCGATCGCGACCACGTCGACGGCGCCGGTGCGCACGAGCATGTCGGCGATCTCCAGGGCCTGCTCGCCATAGTCGGGCTGAGAGACGAGCAGCTCGTCGATATCGACGCCGATCTCCTTCGCATACAGACGGGTCCATCGCGTGCTCGGCATCGATGAACGCGCACACGCCGCCGAGCTTCTGGGCCTGCGCGAGCACGTGGTAGATCAGAGTCGTCTTACCGGAGGACTCCGGGCCAAAGACCTCGACGATCCGCCCGCGCGGCACGCCGCCGATCCCGAGCGCGAGGTCGAGCGACAGCGCGCCCGTGGGGATCGCGTCGCAGCGCACCTGCGCGCCCTCGTCGCCCATACGCATCACGGTGCCCTTGCCGAACTCGCGCTCGATCTGCGTGAGCGCCCCCTGAAGGGCGGCATCGCGCGCCTTGGCAGCCTTCTCCTGGTCGGTAACGGGCATGGCCTTACTCCTCCTGTCGAAGATGGAATCGAGAAAGCTAGAGGTCGCTTCGGACGGAACACTTGTTCGTATCGTCCTGACGAGTCAGGGTGCTAAGAATGCAGCAGCGCGCGGCGGATCAGGTGCATCGCGACCGTCGTCGTGCGGTCGCGGATGTCGGCTCGCGAGCCTGGAAGGTTGACCGAGCGGGTCAGGGGCTCGCCGTCTGCCGTGGCGACGCTCAGCCACACGAGTCCGACCGGCTTCTCCTCGGTGCCACCGCCCGGTCCCGCGATGCCGGTGACGCCCACCCCCACGTCCGCGCCCAGCTTTGCTCTCGCTCCTTGCGGCTAGCGCTTCCGCGACCTCGGCTGACACCGCGCCGTGGTGCTCGATCAGCTCTGCCGGCACGCCCGCCTGGGTGACCTTCGCCTCGTTGGAGTACACGACCGATCCCGCCCTTCACGTAGTCCGGACGACCCGATTTCTCGGTCAGCCTGGCAGCGAGCAGGCCCCCAGTGCAGGACTCAGCAGTGGCGATTGTCCGCCGGGCTGGCTCCCGTCTTCCCCGCGCAGCAGTCCCGCCACCTGATCGTCGACCGTGCTGCCGTCATCTGAGAACAACGTGTCGGCGTGGCGGGTTCGCGCCACGACCGCCTCGAACGCGTCGTAGACCTCCTGCTCGGCGGGCTCGTAGCGGGTCACGACCTCGACCTCGCCGCGTTTCAGGCACGTCGTGATCTCCAGCCTGCTCAGCTCCACGCCCTCACGTTCGGCCGCCCGCAGCGTCTCGGCGATCTCCGACTCGGGGATCCCGTATAACCGCAGCATCGTCTGCCGGTACTCGGTCGCGTCTTTGATCGCCGCTTTCAGCGACTCGGTCTCGACCGCCTCGCTCCACATCGGCTGCAGCTCTCTCGGCGGGCCCGGCAGCACCACCACCGTCGGCTTGCTCTGCGGGCTCCTGCGGGGGCACGACAAGCCCCGGGGCGGTGCCGATCGGCTCCAGTACGGTCGCGCCCTCCGGGATCACCGCCTGCTTGCGGTTGCTCTCTCTGATCGCGTCCATATCGAGGTTCGGCCAGCGTTTCGCGAGCGGTGAGAGGATCTCAGCGATCCGCTCCTCCAGCGCCTCGTCGAGCACCATCTCCCGCCCCTGCGCCCTACCGACGACCTCGGCGGTCAGATCGTCCGCGGTCGGCCCCAGCCCCCCACTGGTCAAGATCAAATCCAACCCCTCCCCCGCCATGAATCGCAAGACATCCTCCATGTCCCCAGGTCGATCCCCGACGATCGTCGTGTAGGCCACATCCACCCCCAGCTCCTTCAGTCGCTCTGCCAGCCAAGGCCCATTGCGGTCAGTAACCCGCCCAGTCAGCACCTCGGTTCCGGTGACGACGATCCCGGCCCGCGGCGGTCCACTCATGCGTGCTTGTCTCTCATCAATTCAGCAAAGCATGTCCGAAATGTTCTTCGCGGCCGACCCCGCGAAGCGGATTTATCGGCCGCGAAGAACATTCGGATCATGTGCAGGTGGGCAGTTCGCCGGACTTCAACCGCTGCCTCCCGGCCTTCGTGATCGAGTAGCCGATCGCTTCGCTCGACGGCGGCACGGTTCTCGGGGTTCCGTCAACAAACATCGTCACCGAGCTGTTCCCCAAGGTGATCGTGAAGTGCTTTGCATGAAAGGTCTGCGTGCTCGTGCCCGGCTGCAGTTCCAGCCCGGGGATCAGCTTGCTCTCCGTATCGTTGTCGATCAGGCACACGTACACGGCAGCGCTCGGTCGCAATGACAGTGCGACCACTCGCGTCGTAGTGCTCGTGGGATGGGCGGCGGCATGGCCGGCTCCTCTCCCGTGGTGCGTGCCGGCGTGCTTGTCGTGGGCCCGCGCAGTGGTCGTGCCGGTCGTGGTGTTCGACGGGCTGCCGCCCTCGCTGAGCAGGCCGATCACCAACAGCACGATCACCACCCCGACGACCCCCACGAGCGCCATGTACCCGCGCGAGGGCCGCGCGGGTACGCGTCCTCTCATGGGGCTGCTGCTCGGGGTCGAGACGATCGGCTCCAGCGCCGCCTCGCTCGGACGTTCGTAGTTCAGGCGATATTCCTCGACGAGTGCCTTCGCGTCGAGCCCCAGCGCCTGCGCGTATGTGCGCAGGAAGCTGCGCACGAACGTCGGCCCCGGCAGCAGGTCCCACTCTTCGTTCTCCAGCGCGCTCAGATACTTCGCCCTGATCTTCGTCTGCGCCTCGATCTCGGACACGTCGATGCGAGCGCTCATGCGCGCCGCGCGCAGCGTTGCACCGATCTCTGCCATATCCGTCAAGAGGCTAGTCGCTAACGACCGTCGCCGGCTGGGTGGGCAGCGATTCCAATCCGGCCAGGATCCGCGGCAGGTCCGCCTCGGTGATCAGCACCTGGCGGGGCTTGGAGCCCTCGTAGCCGGAGATCACGCCGCGGCGCTCGAGCATGTCGATCACACGGCCCGCGCGCGTGTAGCCCAGTCGCAGCCTGCGCTGCAGCATCGAGGTCGACGCGGTCTGCATTTCCGCCACGAGCGTAATCGCGTCGCGCAGGATCGGGTCCTCGTCGGGGTCGAGCTCGTCGCCGCTCGACTCTACCTCGACCGGCTCGACCTCCTCCAGCAGCTCCTCGCGCAGCTCCGGCTCGCCTTGCTTGCGCCACAGGTCAGTCAGCTTCGCGATCTGCGCCTCGTCGATATAGGCCCCCTGGATCCGTTGCAGCCTGCGACGTCCCAACCGGGCTGAACAGCATGTCCCCCTGCCCCAGCAGCGACTCCGCGCCGTTCTGGTCGAGGATCACCCGCGAATCGGTCTGGCTCGAGACCGCAAAGGCGATCCGGGACGGCACGTTCGCCTTGATCATGCCCGTGATCACGTCCACCCTCGGGCTCTGCGTCGCCAGCACCAGGTGGATCCCCACCGCTCTGGCCTTCTGCGCGAGGCGGATGATCGAGTCCTCCACGTCGGCCGGCGCGACCATCATCAGGTCGGCGAGCTCGTCGATCACGCAGAGGATGTACGGCAGCGGCGCTTCGCTGCGCCGTGCGCGCGCCTTGTTCAATTCGATCAGGCTCCTGGTTCTCGCCATCGACATGATCCCGTAGCGCTGCTCCATCTCTCTGACGAGGTTCTGCAGGGCGTTCGCGGCCATCCGCGGGCTCGTAATCACGGGTGTCAGCAGATGCGGGATCGACTCGTAGTGGTTCAGCTCGACCTGCTTCGGGTCGACGAGCACGAGGCGCACCTCGTGTGGGGTTGCCCTCAAGAGGACGCTGGAGAGCATCGCGTTGATCGCCCCCGACTTGCCCGCGCCGGTCGTGCCCGCCACCAGCAGGTGCGGCATCTTCGCGAGGTCCGCCCCGATCGCCTTGCCCGCGACGTCCTTGCCCAGCCATACCGTCAGCGGCGACCAGTCCTTCGGCGGCTGCTGGAAGACATCGCCCAGCTTCACGATCCTGCGGTGCGCGTTCGGAACCTCGACCCCGACCGCCTGCTTGCCGGGGATCGGCGCCAGGATGCGGATGTCCGTCGCCGCCAGCGCATACGCCAGATCGTCCTTCAGCTGGGCCACCTTGCCGACCTTCGTCCCGGGCGCCAGCCGCAGCTCGTAGCGCGTGATGTGCGGTCCCGCGACCGTCCCGATCACCTTCGCCTGCACGCCGAAGTGCCCCAGCGCCTCGGTCAGGCTCGTCGCCGTGCGCTCCTGCCCGGCGGTATCCGGCCTTGTCTGGTCGGCCGTCGAGCGCGCCAGCAGCTTCTCGGCCGGCGGCAGCTCCCATACGAAGTCCGGGTCGTCGGTGATCGCCCCCCTCAGCCTGCCCTGCGGGGTCAGTTGCTCTGGATCGGTCACGGCGACTCCGGGGATCGGGGCCTCCGGATGGGTCTCCTCAACCTCGTTCTCGTCTTTGATCTCATCGACGGCTTCATCCACTGGATCGTCCACGGGGTCGGATGCCCACGCCGGTGGCTCGTCCAGGGGCGGGGCCTCCACATGGGTCGCCCGCACGATCAGCTCCTCCGGCTCGGGCTCGGGAGGATGCAGCGACTCAGGCTGCCCGAACGGCGCCGGCGCCTCCGTGGCGGCGGCTCGCGGCCGGTGGGCTTTCAGCATTCGCGTCGTATCGACCACGCCGCTGCCCGTCGCCCTGATCGCGCTCGCCAGTGATGCTCCCGTCAGCAGGATCACGCCGACGAGGAACAGGAACACGACGAGTATGTCCACGCCGACGCTCTGTACGAGCCGGCGCGAACCTTGATACAGCGCCTCGCCCGCGACGCCGCCGTGCGCCTGCAGGAAGGCCGAGGTCCACGACGCGCCCTTCTCCTCGGTCGCCCGCGAGCTCACGCCGAGCGTCCCGGCGGCCAGTGCCAGCACGATCGAGGCCGATAGGCAGATCGCCCCCGTCCGCAGCGGACTCAGCGCCGGCCACACCGGGCGCAGCAGCATTGCCGCGCCCGCGCCGATCAGCGCGATCGGCGCCAGTACCCGCGCTTTACCGACCGCCCAGCCAAGCCCTACCGCTAGCCCATGGCCCGCATGCCCGCCGTTCCAGTGTCCCCACAACACAAAGCCCATAAAGATCCCGGCCGCCACCAGACCCAGCCCGATCACGTCGCGTTGGCGCTGATCCAATTCCGGTAGTCGTGGCAGGCCACGAGGTAGCGTCAGACCAAGACCTGCGAAGCCACGATGCCCTCCGCGGCTGCCGCGGCGGCGACGGGGCCTTGATCTTCCCTGTGTGGAGGCACGGGTTCGCTGAGCCGTGGTCTTACGGGCAGTGGGTTTCCGTGCGGGGGTGCGCTTGCGAGTATTCGCCATCCCGCGCAACTTCGACATCGCTGCGCGAGCACCTTCTCGGCGCCATCCCTTGCAAGCCTTACTCTTGCTTTACTCCCCACCGGTTACATAAAGACCCAGCTCATGAACGACTTCTCCCGCGCACCCCGCGTCCTGGTCGTCGAGGACGACGAGGACATCGCACAGGCACTCCAGCGCTCACTGCGGATGGAGGGCTACGAGGTGCGCGCCGCCGCCGACGGCGCCGACGCGCTGGAGCACGGGCGCTCGTTCGCGCCCGACCTCGTGATCCTCGACCTCGGCCTGCCCGGGCTCGACGGCCTGGAGGTCGCCCGCTCGCTGCGCGCCGATGACGACGTGCCGATCCTGATTCTGACCGCGCGTGACGCGCTCGAGTCTCGCGTCGAGGGTCTCGACGCGGGTGCGGACGACTACCTCGTCAAGCCGTTCGAGCGCCAGGAGCTGCTCGCGCGGATGCGTGCGCTTTTGCGCCGCCGGCCGCCGCGTGGCTCGGCCCCCCTGCGCGTCGGCGATCTTTTGCTCAACGCCGACACCCATGAGGTCACACGCGGCGAGCGCACCGTCGAGCTCACGCAGCGCGAGTTCGAGCTGCTCGAGTACCTGATGCGCAACGAGCGGATCGTGATCTCTCGCCAGCGCCTGCTCGACGAGGTGTGGGGCTATGACCCCTTCTCCACGACCAACACGATCGAGGTGTTCGTCTCAAACGTCCGCCGCAAGCTCGAGGCCGACGGCGAGCCGCGCCTGCTCCACACGATCCGCGGGGCGGGATACGTCCTGCGCGCCTGAGCATCTCCTGACACGGCGCTGGATCACCACGTGCCGGCTTGGCCGTAACCCTGTAGGACCTGCGCCGTCCCGCGTCGCGCAGCTTGGTCATGAGACACTCAGGAGGGATTTCTTTTCTCCAGCGCCTGACAGCGACGTTCGACCGGCTGCCGATCCGCGTGCGCCTGGCCGGCGTCTCGGCGCTGCTCACGTTCGTGATCCTCTGCGGCTTCGCGGTCGCCGTCGGCTCGCTGACGGTGCGCCGGATCCGCTCGGACTTCAATCGCGAGGTCGCCGACACCGCCTCGCAGCTGCCCTCGCAGCTGAGCATCAAAGTCAACCCACGCACCTTCCAGATCGTCGGCATCAACCCGCCTCTGCAGGATCTCGCCCAGCCCGAGAACTCGGCCGTGATCAGGATTCTCACGCTCGGCGGCGCCGTGATCGCCGAGACCGCCAAAGCGCCGTCGCTCGGTCCCGCCTCCAGCCAGCCGCGCAACGTCAACGGCTACCGCGTGCTCAGCCATCCCGCCGCGGTCAGCATCGAAGGCACGGGCGAGCAGATCGGCCAGGTGTTCGTCCAGTACGGCCGCAGCGTCACAGACACCGAGGCGACCGTCACGCGCGTGGAGCTGTTCCTGTTGATCGGGGTGCTGATCGGGACCGGCGTCGCGCTGTTCGCGGGCATGACGATCGCGCGCCGCGCGATGGCGCCGATCGCGCGGCTGACCAGCACCGCGGAGGAGATCGCCCGCACCCGCGACCCCTCTCGCGTAATGCCCCAGTCAGAGGCCGACGACGAGGTCTCGGAGCTTGCGCGCACCCTGCAGGGCATGCTCCGCGAGCTCGACGCCGCGCGCGGCGAGACCGAGGCGATGCTCGTCCGTCAGCGCCGCTTCGTCGCCGATGCCTCGCACGAGCTGCGCACTCCTTTGACGAGCGTGCTCGTCAACCTCGAGCTGCTGGCGGAATCCCTGCACGGCGATGAGGGCGAGGCGGCACGCTCGGCGTTGCGCTCCTCCCAGCGCATGCGCCGGCTGGTCGCCGATCTGCTGCTGCTTGGCGCGCACCGATGTCGGCCGCATGATCGCGCACGAGCCGTGCGCTCTGGATCAGATCATCGTCGAGGCGGCCTCGGAGCTGGGGCCTGTCAGCGCCGCGCACGAGATCTCACTCGACGTCGGGCGGACGGGGCCAGTTATCGTCGAGGGCTCTCGCGACGAACTGCATCGCCTGACGATCAACCTCCTGGAGAACGCGCTCCGCCATACCCCCGCCGACACCGAGATCCGGGTATCGAGCAGCCTGGACAGTGACGGCCAGGCGCGCCTGGTCGTCGAAGATGACGGTCCCGGCGTGCCCGAGCACCTACGCGAGACCCTCTTCGAGCGCTTCGTCCGCGGCGCCGGCGACCGCGGCGGCTCCTTCGGCCTGGGTCTGGCGATCGTCCGCGCGGTGGCCGAATCACACGGCGGCTCGGTCACGGTCGAGTCGACGGGCGAGCGTGACGGGGCACCCTACGGCGCTCGCTTCATCGTGCGCCTGCCGGCGGCGGCGGATCGCGCGCCATCACTCACGCCAGCGTTAACGAACCCACCTGTCTAGGACGTCGATGGGCAAACGATGCCAGGACGCAGGAAGCGACGTGTGCTTTGCACACGAGCGACCGAGGACGCCGCAGCGCGCCGCCCAGCGGCGTCCTAGACCTCAACAACGACCGGCAGCACCATCGGCCGCCGCTTGAGGCGGTCATAGACCAGCTTCGCCAGATCGTCGTGCAGGACCTCCTGGAGCAGGTCGACCTCGCGGATCTCCTCCTTCGCCGCACGCTCCAGCGTTGCGTCGACGGTCGTCTTGATCTCATCTGAAAGCTCGTCGGCTTGATCGAGGAATGGCACACCTCGGAAGATCACCTCGGGGTCGACGACCGAGCGACCGTCCTGCTCGGCAATCGTCACGACCACGATGAAGATCCCGTCGGCTGAGAGCATCCGGCGGTCGCGCAGCGCCACGTCGGCCATGTCGCCGATCTCGACGCCGTCGACAAAGATCATCCCCGCGTGCTCGCGCTTGCCAAAGCGCGCGCCACGCTCGTCGATTTCCAACGGCAGCCCATTCTCGCCCTGGAAGATGTCCTGCGGCGGCACCCCCACCGCTTCTGCAAGCTGCGCGTGCAGCCGCAGCCGCTTGAAGTCGCCGTGGAACGGCATCACGTAGCGCGGCTTGGTCAGGTTCAGCATCAGCTTGACCTCCTCGGCGTACCCGTGCCCGGAGGCGTGCACCGGCGCGTCACTGGTGGTGATCACGTCGCAGCCGATGTGGTAGAGCCGGTCGATCGTCTCGTTCACCGCGCGCTCGTTCCCCGGGATCGGGGTGGCCGAGAACACGACCGTGTCGCCCTGGCGCAGCTCCACCTGGCGGTGGTCGCGGTAGGCCATCCGCCGCAGCGCCGACAGCGGCTCGCCCTGGGAGCCGGTCGAGATGATCACGATCCGCTCATCGGGGAAGTCCTCGATCTCACGCGGCCCCACGAGCATCCCGTCGGGCACCTCGATGTGCCCGAGCGAGCGGCCGATTTTCACGTTCTTGCGCATCGAGCGGCCGACCAGCACGACCTTACGGTCGAGCGCCGCGGCGGCGTCCACGACCTGCTGCACGCGGTGGATGTTCGACGCGAAGCTCGTCACCACGATCCGTCCCTCGCAGCGAGCGAACACCTCCTCCAGGTGCGGCCCCACCCCAGACTCCGACGGTGAGAAGCCCGGGCGGTCGACGTTCGTCGAGTCGCCGCACAGCAGCAGCACTCCCTCCCTACCCAGCTCTGCCAAGCGCGAGATATCCGCGGGGGCGCCGTCGACAGGTGTCTGGTCGAACTTGTAGTCGCCCGTCACCAGCACCGTTCCCAGCTCGGTGCCGAGCGCGACCGCGCTCGCGTCCGGGATCGAGTGCGTCATGTGCACCATCTCCAACTCGAACGGCCCCAGCTCGAACACCTCGCCCGCCGCGACCTCGTTCAGCGAGACGTCGCGCAGCTTGTGCTCGTCGAGCTTCGAGCGCGCCATCGCGATCGTCAGCGCGCCGCCGTACACCGGTGGCAAGGCACCCTCGTCGCCGAGCTCGCGCAGCACCCACGGCAGCGCGCCGAGATGGTCCTCGTGGCCGTGGGTGATCACGATCGCCTCGATGTCCTTCGCGCGCTCGCGCAAGTAGGAGAAGTCGGGCAGTACGAGGTCGATGCCGACCATCTCCGGGGTAGGGAAGCGAAGCCCGACGTCAACGACGACGATCCGGCCGTCCTGCTCGATCACCGTCATGTTCTTGCCGATCTCCCCCAGGCCGCCGAGGGGCAGGACGCGTAGCGTGGAGCTCACGCGTGCGATGCCTCTCCCACAGGCGGGGCTGGGACCGTCGACGACGAAGCCCCACCCGCACCGAGCAGGCCGTGGCGCTCGAGCATCGCCCTGACCGCCTCGGTCTCCTCGGCGGTCGCCTCCACGAGCGGCAGGCGCAGGCCACCGACGTCGTGTCCCAGCAGGTTCAGCGCCGCCTTCGTGCAGGTAGGGTTCGAAGTGATGAACAGCGTCTCATAGACATCGCGTAGCGACGCGTCGATCTTGGCGCGACGCTCGGGCTCATCGACCATCCGGCGTATCTCTTTGCCGACGATCTGGCTGGCGACGAGAACGCCGCCCGCTCCGCCGATGTCCAGCGTCCGCGCGAACGTCGCGTCATCGCCCGCGTAGACGTCGAGCCCGTCGATCAGCTGGAGCTCGGCGGGGTTGGCCTGCTTGACGCCGGCGATGCCCTCGATCTGCGCGAGCTCGGCGAGCAGATCCGGTCCTATGTTCGTGCCGGTGCGGCTGGGGATGTTGTAGAGCAGGATCGGTTTGTCGGTCGACCTCGCGATCGCTTCGTAATGACGCTTGAGGCCGAGTGGGCTGGGCCTGTTGTAGTAAGGCGTAACGGAGATCACCGCGTCGGCGCCGAGCTCCGTCGCGCGTTCGGTCAGGTGAACGGCGTGGCGCGTGTCGTTGGTGCCCGTGCCGGCGACGATCGTCTTGCCGGGCGGGCGCTCGGCGATTGCCAGCTCGATCAGCCCGAGCTGCTCCTCGTCGGTCAGCGTGGAGGCCTCGCCGGTCGTCGCGGCCACGACGAACCCATCCGAGCCGTTCTCCGCGAGGTGCGCCATCAGCGCCACGAAGGACTCCTCGTTGACCTTCCCCTCCGCGTCAAAGGGGGTGACGATCGCCGTCAGGATCGTGCCCAGGGCGCTCATCGGCTGGAGTATCTCACGCTCACGCCAGCCATTCCTCAGAACAGCAGCTGCTCGAGGCCGACGACCGGTGACTGCTCCAGGCCGCCCACGCGGCGAATCGCGAGCAGCACGCCGGGCATGAACGACTCGCGGCCGATCGTGTCGTGGCGGATCGTCAGCGTCTGACCGACATCGCCGAAGATCACCTCCTGGTTGGCGACCATGCCAGGCAGCCGCACCGAGTGGATCGGCGGCTCGGTCCCGCCGGTGACCTCGGCGATCAGCTGGGCGGTGCGCGCGGCGGTGCCGCTGGGAGCGTCGAGCTTCTGGTCGTGATGTAGCTCGATGATCTCGGCCTTCGCCATGTGCCGCGCCGCCTCGACGGCGAAGCGCATCATCAGCATCGCGCCGATCGCGAAGTTCGGCGCGATCAGCACGTTCGCGTTGGGCTTGCCGTCCCCCGGCCGTGCCTGTCTCAGCGGCGCCGGGTCGAACCCGGTCGTGCCGACCACGACGTGCACCCCGGCGCGCACGCAGGTCAGCGCGTTCCCAAGCGCCGTGTCGGGCCTAGTGAAGTCGACGACGACCTCGGGTGGTTGGGCTCCTGTCAAAACCTCCTCGAGCGTGATCCCAAGCAACGGATCGACGCGCCCGACGAGCTCCATGTCCTCGGCGCCCTCCACGGCCGCGCAGACCGTCTCCCCCATGCGCCCCGCCGCGCCGGCGACCGCCACGCGAATCATGCCGCCACGCCCTCCAGCGGCGTGAGCGCCTCGCGGAAGGCCTCCTCGCTCGGGGCCGACGCAGGCGACCGACAGGCCATTCGCCACGAACAACTCGCCCGCGAGCTCTTCCAGCGCCGCGATGTCCACCGCATCGATTCGCTCGATCACCTCGTCCACCGAGAGGATCGGCAGCCCGTTCAACACCGAGATCCCCAGGCGACTCATGCGCGCACCCGTGGACTCCAGCGAGAGCACCATCCGCCCCTTCAGGTTCTCGCGCGAGCGGTCCAGCTCCTGCGCGCTCGCTGGGTCTTCGACGAAGCGCTCCAGCTCTCTCGCGATCGTCTCCAGCGCCTCCGTCAGATTCTCCGGCCGCGTGCCGACATACAGACCAACCTCGCCGGTGTGGGCGTAGAGGCTCGAGAAGCAGAACACCGAGTAGGCAAGTCCTCGGCGCTCGCGCACCTCCTGAAAGAGCCGGGAGGAGGATGTTCCGCCCAGCACGCCTTCGAGCACCCTCAATGCAAAGCGGCGCTCATCCTCGCGCGCCAAGCCGGGTCCACCCAGACAGAAGTGGTACTGCTCGGTGTCCTTCGCAAAGAAGCGCACGCGCCGCTCGAAGTCCGGCTCGCCCTGCGCGGGTTGCGGCGCGGGCTGGGAGGCAGTGGCCGCGGGCGCGCTTCCGGCCGCGATCGCCAGCTCCACGAGCCGGTCGTGATCGACCGACCCGGCCGCGCCGATCACGACGTTCTCCGGCACGTAGCGCTCGGCGTGAAAGGCGCGCAGCTGCTCGGAGTCGACCGCGCGCACGACCTCGGCGCGGCCGATCACCGCGCGCCCCAGCGGATGCTCGCCGAAGACGGCCTCGCCGAGCAGGTCGAAGACCTTGTCCTGGGGATCGTCCTCGTACATCGCGATCTCCTCCAGCACGACCTCCCGCTCGGCCTCCAATTCCTCCAGGCGCGAGCGCCAGAGCATGTCGCTCATCACGTCGAACGCGCGCTCCGAGTGGCGGTCGAGCACGCGCGTGTAGAGAGTCGTCGTCTCTCTGTCGGTGCCCGCGTTGATCTCCGCGCCCATCGCGTCGAAGATCTGGTCGATCTCCTCCGATCCGAAGCGCTCGGTGCCGCGGAACAGCATGTGCTCGAGCAGATGCGAAATCCCCGCCTGATTTTCGGACTCGGCCGCCGAGCCCGTGCCGATCCAGAAGCCGAGCGCCACCGAGCGCACGCTCGGCACGCGCTCGGTGACCACTCGCACGCCCGAGTCGAGCGTGGTGATGCGGTGCTCTGCCTCAGGAACGGTCGCTACCGCCATGACGCGGCCGGCCCGAGCCCCGCTCGCCGTCGCGGCTGCGACCACGGTCACGACTGCCGTTACGTCCTCCTCCACCGTCACGGTCGCGCGGCGGGCGACCCCCGCCGCCCCCACCACCGCTGCCGACGCCGGCCAGCTCCTGCGCCGACTTGCCGGCGACATCCGGGTCCTCAGCAAGGCGCAGGCCGATGCGACCGCGCTCGCGGTCGACCTCGACCACGCGCACATTGATCTCATCGCCCTTGTTGAGCACGTCCTCGACGCTCTCCACGCGCTCGCCGGGCGAGACGTTGGAGATGTGCAGCAGGCCGTCGGTGCCCTTCGCGAGCTCGACGAACGCGCCGAACGTCGTCGTCTTGACGACCTTGCCGAGGTACTCGTCGCCGACCTCGACCTCCTTCATCATCATCCTGATCCGCTCGAGCAGGGCGTCGCCCAGCTCGCCGTTGGCGGAGTAGATCAGCACCTGGCCGTCGTCGTTGACGTCGATCTGGGACTCGAACTCCTCCGCGAGACCGCGGATCGTTTCGCCGCCCTTGCCGATCAGCAGGCCGATCTGCGACGGGTCGATCTGAATCGTCTGGATCCGCGGCGCGAACTGGCTGAGCTCCGTGCGCGGGCCCTGGATCGTCTCGACCATCTTTCCAAGGATGAATGTGCGGGCCTCTTTGGCCTGCGCGAGCGCATCACGCAGGATGTCGAACGTGACGCCCGTGATCTTGATGTCCATCTGCAGCGCCGTGATCCCGCGTTCGGTGCCGGCGACCTTGAAGTCCATGTCGCCGAGGTGATCCTCGACGCCGGCGATGTCGGTCAGGACGATGTAGTCATCGCCCTCCTTGATCAACCCCATCGCGATCCCCGCGACCGGACGCTTGATCGGCACACCGGCGTCCATCAGCGACAGCGAGGATCCGCAGACCGATGCCATCGAAGAGGAGCCGTTTGACTCGAGGATGTCCGAGACGACGCGAATCGAGTACGGGAACTCCTCGATCGACGGCACCATCGGCGCCAGCGCCCGCTCGGCGAGCGCGCCGTGGCCGATATCGCGACGCTTGACGCCACCCATGCGGCCCGCCTCCCCGACCGAGAAGGGCGGGAAGTTGTAGTGGTGCCAGTAGTACTTTTTCGTCTCCAGGCCGAGCGTGTCCAGGCGCATCTCCTCCTTGAGCGTGCCCATCGCGACGACGCTCAGCGCCTGCGTCTGCCCACGCGTGAACAACGCCGAGCCGTGCGTGCGCGGCGTCACGCCAACCTCGATCGAGATGTCGCGGATCTCGTTCTCGCCACGGCCATCCGGACGCTTCTTGTGGATTGCGATGCGCTCGCGAATGATCGACTTCTCGAGCTTGTCGAACGCCATCTGCACCGCGCTGCGGAGCTGCTTGGCGCTCTTGAGCTGCTCCTCGGAGGCACCCTCGGGCGCCGGCGTCGCATGCTGCTCGAGGATCGCGACCTCGACGGCCTTGGTCGCGTCCTGGCGGTCGAGCTTATCCTCGACCTGGGTGGCGTCCTCGAGCGCCGAGCCGTGCGAGGCGCGGATCTGATCGAGGATCTGGGGATCGACCGTAATCGCCTCGAAGACTTTCTTCTCCTTACCGACCTTGTCGGCCAGTTCGCGCTGCAGCGCGCAGAGCTTCTTGATCTCCGCGTGGGCGATGTCGAGTGCGTCGAGGATCTCGGCCTCGGGGATCTCGTTGGCGCCCGCCTCGACCATCAGGATCGCCTCCTCGGTGCCGGCGACAATCAGATCGAGGTCCGTGGGATTCTCGGCGTCCGGCAACAGGTCGGCCTCCTGCGGGTTGACCACGAAGTTGCCGTCGATCTTGCCGATCCGCACGGCGCCGACCGGCGTCGGCAGCGGAATGTCGGAGATCATCAGCGCCGTCGAGGCACCATTCATCGCGAGGATGTCATAAGGGTGGACGTGGTCGATCGAAAGCGGGATCGCGACCAGCTGCGTGTCATAGCGCCATTCCTTGGGGAACAGCGGGCGAATCGGGCGGTCGATCATGCGCGCGGTCAGCGTGCCCTTCTCGCCCGGACGGCCCTCACGCTTGAAGAACGAGCCGGGAATTTTGCCGGAGGCGTACATGCGCTCCTCGACATCCACCGTCAGCGGGAGGAAGTCCACATCGCGCAGGCTCCCCGCGACGGCTGTGCACAGAACCATCGTGTCGCCCTGGCGGACGACCACGGCGCCGGAGGCCTGCTTGGCCATCCTGCCGGTCTCAAACGAAATCTCGCTGCCCGCAATCTCCACGGAGACCCGCGTAATCGCATCACTACTCATATTCACTGCCTTCCTGTTCCGCCCGTCGGTCGGCGGTCCGTTTTCTTTTTCTTTATTCCGAACGGACGGAGCTTAGCGGACGCTTGGCAGCGGGCAAGGCAAGGCATAGCTGATCGGAGACCTTCGGGACGGCTCCGGCTAGGCGAAGTCAGGCGGGAATGGCATCACCGAAGGCGATACCCACGCCTTCGCGCAGCAGATCGACGCTGGGCAGCTCGCCCGGCATCGGCGCCTGATAGCTCCAGCGCACGATCCCCCCGGCATCGATCGCGACGAGTGCACGCTCGGGGAAGCCGCCTTCGTGAAGCACCCCGAACGCCTCGCAGGCGGCGCCCTTGGGCTCGAAGTCCGACAGCTGTTCGATGCTCACGCCGAGCTTCTCCCTGAATGCCTTCTGTGACCAGCTCGAGTCGCAGGAGACGCCGTAGCACTTTGTCACGCCCTGGGACTCGAGCTCGCCCAGCGCCGCCTCATATAGCTGTAGCTGATCGGTGCACACGGGGCTGAACGCGAACGGGTAAAAGACCAGGACCGTTCGCTCGCCCTGCAGATCCTTCTCTGTAAAGCTGTCCCCATCCTCGGTGACGAGCTTGAAGTTGGGAGCCGGTGTGCCGGAGGCGATGACGCTCATCAGACTGTGTAGGAGGGTCGAGGATCAAGTGCAGCAAGGACTGAAGGCCCACCCGCCCACGCGAAGTGTGCTCTGCACACGAGCGACTGAGGACGCCGCTGCGCGCAGGTCATCGGCACTCCTACTTGCGTAGGCCGAGCTCCTTGATCAGGGCGCGGTAGCCCTCGAGGTCGCGGCGACGCAGATAGTCGAGGAAGCGCCGACGGCGACCGACCAGCATCAGCAGGCCACGCCGCGAATGGTGATCTTTGGACTGCTCGCGCAGATGCTCGGTCAGATGATTGATGCGCTCGGTCAGCAGTGCGACCTGGACCTTCGTGGAGCCCATGTCGTTCTCGCTCGAGCCGAACTTCCCGGCGATCTCACGCTTGCGCTCAGTTGTTATCGCGGCCATATTCGGGCACGGTAGCAGACAGCCCGTGCTGTCAATCAGACGACCCGAGACCTCAACCGGGCTCCTCAAGCGTTCCGTGCGATCTCCCGCGTGTGTTGCACGTCGCTGTGCATCTGCTCGATCAGCGCCTCCGCTGTCTCGAAGCGACGCTCGCCGCGCAAGCGCGCGAGGAAGTCGAGGCGCAGCTCGCGCCCGTACAGATCGCCGTCGAAATCGAGGACGTAGGCCTCGATCAGCTCTCCACGACCGGTCTGAAACGTTGGGCGCACGCCAATGCTCACTGCTGCCGGAGCGCCATCGGCGAGGCATGCGTAGACGCCGTGGCCGGGACAGGCGAGCGCCTCCTCGGGAACGAGGTTGGCGGTCGGAAAGCCGAGCTCGCGGCCACGCTCGTCCCCGTGGACCACCTCGCCGCGCAGCTGGTACGGAGCACCCAGGAGCGCTGCCGCCTCGGCGACCTCGCCGGCGATCACCAGGCCCCGGATGTGGCTGGAGGAGACGATCTCTCCGCCCACCTCGAGCAGCGGATGCACGACGGTGTCAAAGCGATTATCCGCGACGAGCAACCGCGGGTCGCCCTGCGCCTTGTGGCCGAAGCGGAAGTTCTCGCCAATCGCCACCCGCTTGGCCCCGAGTGAGTCCACAAGCACGTCTCCCACAAACTCATCGGCCGTCTTTGACGCGAACTCCGCGTCGAATTCGATCACGATCAGCTCCCGCACGCCCAGCGCCTCGATCAGCTCGGCCTTTCGCCCTAATGGCGTCAGCAGCTTCGGGGTGTGCTGGGGGGCGACGACCGAGACCGGGTGGGGATCGAACGTGAGCACACTGTCGGAGCCCTCGATCACCTTCCTGTGGCCGAGGTGCACGCCGTCGAAGGTGCCCACAGCGACGCTGCGCCCACCGTTTCGCTGCACGACATCTTCCAGGCGCGTGATCTTCACGCCGCAAGCCTATTTGGGTAGCCTCGCCAGCGCGTGGTCAAGCGGGATCAGCGGTGGCTCTGGCCACGGCTCTCCTCGGCGCGGCGGGGTGACCGCATCGCGGACGTCGAAGGGGCCGATCGCGGTGCGTCTCAGCTCCAGGCAGTAGGCGTCGTTCAGATCGGCGATCAGTGAGCGCACGTACGTGCCGGCCGAGCATTCGATCTCATAGCCGGCCCGTTCCAGCGCGGGCTCGCTTCCGGACGGCGCCGTGGTGGAGGCGTCGGATGGGTCGGGCCGTGCGTCCCGCTCGCGCCAGAGCTGCTTGAAGTGATAAACGCTGACAATCCGCTCGGGCATTTCGAACTGCTCGCCGCGCCGAGCACGCTTATACGCACGCTCACCACCGATCTTCACAGCCGAGTAGACGGGCGGGCGCTGTCTGATCTCGCCTGTCGACAGCGCTGGTGGATCGCCCGGCAGGCGTCCCGTCTCGGTTATCTCACCTTCTGTGTCCCCCGTACTCGACACCGCTCCCAACCGCGCGACCGTCTCATAACGCTTGCGCAACTCCATCATTTGGCGCTGGGCTTTCGTCGCCTTGCCGACGAGCACGATCAACAGGCCCGTCGCAAATGGATCGAGCGTGCCGGCGTGCCCCGTCTTGACCCCGTCCAGCGCGCGTCGCACCGCTGCGACCACATCGTGCGAGGTGATCCCCGCCGGCTTGTCGATCAGCAGAATGCCGTCCAGAACGGAGCTCGAGACAGGCGGTGCGCTCACACTGGCGTGGGCGCTCCGCCCGAGACAGCGTGCAACTGCGCTGCGAGCGCACTTCGCAGAAATGCGATCAGCTCGTCGAGCTCGAGCGTGGTCGAGAACCCCGCCGCGCGCCGATGTCCCCCGCCCCCCTGCACGCGTGCGATCACCGACACGTCGACATCGTCGTCGGTGGCGCGCAACGAGACTTTGTGCTGACCCTTGCGCTCCCCACTGGTCAGCTCGCGTATCAGCGCCGCGAGCTTCGTGCCCTGCACTGCGCGCAGATGGTCGATGATGCCCTCCGAGTAGCTCTCCTCGGCGTCGGCCTTGGCGAAGTCCTCGGCGCTCAGCGCCGATAGCGTCAGCTCACCCGAGTCAAAGCGCCGCATCTGGCCGAGACCCAGCGCGAGCAGCGCAAGCTTGCCCTCCGGCGTCTCCTCGAACAGCCTCCTGTACACGGCCTGCACATCAACGCCCGCCCCGATCAGATCGGCCGCCATCTCGTGTGCGCGTGGACCGGTGTTCTCGTACATGAAGCGCCCGGTATCTGTGATCAGCCCGACGTACAGCGCCTGCGCCACCGCCGGCGTCGGTACTACGCCCAAACCGCGCATCAGATCCCAGACGATCTCCGCCGTGCAGGAGGCGTCGGGCACAACATGATCAAGCGTGCCGAAGCGAGTGTTGTCGTGATGATGGTCGATATTCAGTAAGTGCTTGCCGTCGTGCAGCACACTCGCCGAGTTGCGGTCTATGTTGCCGCAGTCCAAGAACACGACAGTACGCTCGGCGATGTCCAGCGGGGGCGTCTCGATCAGGCCCTCCAGCGCGAAGAATCGGTACTCCAAAGGCAGCGGCAGGTCCTCGGGTGCGATGAACATCGCCGAGTCCTTGCCCAGCGCGCTCAGCAGACCCTGCATTCCCACCAGCGAGCCCAGGGCGTCGCCGTCGGGACGCTCGTGTGCCGCGAGCACGAAGCGGGAGTCCTCGCGGATCCGCTCGAGCACCCGCTCGCGCGTCACCTCTGTGCTCTCCGCCTCGCTCATCCTCGGCCGCCGATCTCCTCGATCAGCTCGTCGACGCGCATCGCGCGGTCGGTCGTGTCGTCGTAGTACAGCTCCAGGGCGGGGGTGCGCTTTAGGTGCAGCTCCGCCGCCACCTTGCCCTGCAGGAAGCCGTGCGCGCTGCGCAACCCGGCCATCGTGGCCTCACGCTGTGGCGTCGTCGCCGAGCACGCTCACGTACACGCGAGCATGGCGCAGATCGGCGCTTGTTCTGACATCTGTCACGGTCACAAATCCCACACGAGGGTCCTTCAGCTCTCCTGTCACCGCATCGCCAATCACCTGGCGAATCGCCTCATCGACGCGGCGCATACGTCCCGAGCTCATCCTACCGAGACCTCGTTCAGCTCAGCTCGCGCTCCACTTGGCGCGTCTCGTATGTCTCCAGGAGGTCGCCCTCGCGCAGGTCTTGGAAGTTTGTCAGCAGGATGCCGCACTCAAAGCCGGCCGCCACCTCGCGCACGTCCTCGTTGAAGCGTCTCAGGCTGGCGATCGTCGTGTCGTAGATCACCGTGCCCTCGCGCACCACTCGCACCTTCGCGCCACGAGTGACCTTGCCCTCGCTCACGTGCGACCCCGCGATCGTCCCGATCTTCGAAGCGCGGAACAATTGGCGCACCTCGGCCTGGCCCAGCGCGCTCTCCACCTCGGCCGGCTCGAGCATCCCCTGCATCGCCGCGCGCAGCTCCTCGATCGCCTTGTAGATCACCGAGTAGGAGCGGATCTCGACTCCCTCGCGATCGGCCACCTGGCGCGCATCGCCGACCGGACGCACGTTGAATGCCAGGATCACCCCGTTGGAGGCGGCGGCGAGCATCGCATCGGACTCATTGATTCCACCGACGCCGCGATGGATGATGTTGACCTTGACCTCGCCCTGGGGAAGCTTTGCGATCTCGTCCTCGATCGCCTCGAGCGAGCCGGCGACGTCGGCCTTGACGACCAGGCTGAGCTCCTTGACCTGGCCCTCCTGAGCGAGCTTGAAAACGTCCTCCAAGGACATCTTCCGACCCGAGCGCCGCGCCAGCGCCTCGGTCTTGAGACGGTTTGCGCGCTCACCGGCAAGCTGACGCGCACGGCGCTCGTTATCGACCACGCGCACGAGTTCTCCCGCCTCCGGCACGCCATCGAAACCGAGCACCTCCACCGGCTGGCCCGGCGTCGCTCCCTTCACACGCGCACCGGTGAAGTCATGCATCGCGCGCACCCGTCCGAAATGCGCGCCCGCGACGAGCGCGTCGCTCACGCGCAGTGTCCCGCGCTGGATCAGGACGCTCACCACAGGACCCCGGCCGGGGTCGAGCTTTGACTCGATGACGGTACCCGAGGCCTCCGTATCGCTGTTGGCCTTCAGCTCCTCCAGGTCGGTCACCACCTGGATCGTGTCGAGCAGGGAATCCAAGCCCTCGCGGGTCTTCGCGCTGACGTCCACGAACTCGATCTCGCCGCCCCACTCCGCGGGCTGTAGCCCATGCTGGGTCATCTCCGTACGCACACGCTCGGGCTGGGCGCCCTCCTTGTCGATCTTGTTCACCGCCACCACGATCGGCACTTCCGCGGCGCGGGCGTGATCGATCGCCTCCTCCGTCTGGGGCTTGACGCCATCGTCGGCCGCGACCACGATCACCACCACATCGGTCACGCGTGCTCCACGGGCGCGCATCGCGGTGAACGCCTCGTGGCCCGGCGTGTCCAGGAAGGTGACCACCTTGCCGCCGTGGTGGACCTGATAGGCGCCGATGTGCTGTGTGATCCCGCCCGCCTCGCCGGCGGCCACCTCGGTCTCGCGGATTGCGTCCAGCAGTGAGGTCTTTCCGTGATCGACGTGCCCCATGATCGTGACCACCGGCGGACGCTCGATCATGTCCTCCTCGATGTCCTCGAAGACCGGCTCGACCTCGACGTCGTCGGCGGCGTGGACGATCTCGATCTTCTTGTCGAACTCGTCGGCCAGCACTCCGATCGCGTCGTCGGACAGCGTCTGCGTGAGCGTCGCCATCTCACCGAGCGTCATCAGCTTCTTGATCACCTCCGGCACCGGAACACCGAGATACTCGGCGACATCCTTCACCGTGGAACCGGAGTTGACGCGGATCTCATCGGTCGCCTCCATCGCGGCGGCGTCGATCGGGGCGATCGTGTCGTCATAGGTGCCGCGCCTGCGCCGGCCACGGCGCGGACGGCGCTGGGGTTGATTGGCCGGGCCTCCCTGCTGACGACGGGATGCCTGTGAGTCGATCACGACGCGCCTGCGCCCGCCCGGCCCGACGCCGCCGGGTGTCCGCTCGCCCGTGCGCGAATCGCGCGTGGGACGCACGCGCTCACCGGCGGCCCCGGCAGCCGCTTGGGGCGAGGAGCCCGACTCGGCAGCGGAGCTTGCTCCCGAGGGGCCGGCCTGAAGCGACCGCAGCTCCGTTGGAGGGGGCGGCTGTCGGAGTGCCAGCGGGGGCTTGACCGGTAGGCAAAGCGGAAGCTGGAGCAGCGGCAGGCGCAGATGACTTACCCGAGCCTGCGGACGCGGTCGCCTTGGCCGCCTCGGCGACGGGGTCAGGCGGCGCAACAGTCGCGGTCGAACCCTTTAGCTGGGCCGCCGCGGGCGCGCCATTGCCGGCGGTGCCGTTGGAACCCAGAGCCTGCAGGGCAACCGTCTCATCGACCGAGGATGCCGCGGCCTTGGCCTCCACACCGGCTGCCTTCAGTTTATCCAGCAACTCCTTGCTGGATAAACCCTGCTCCTTTGCGATCTCGTGCACGCGCTTCTTGGTCATCGACTTATCGATTCTAGGAGCTTGGGGTCGATCTTCACCGCGCAACGCAATGCTCGGGCGAGACCACCACGTCGTGTGGCGAGGGCAACACAGTCGACGGAAGGCTTGTCGGGTGCAGCGACGCGGCAGAGATAGGCTCCACGCCCGGGCATCGTGCCGGCTCGGTCGAGCACCGCCCGCCTGAGGAGACCATCGCCCTCGCCGGCCGATCTCTGAGTGCTTACAGCCAGACGCAGCAGCTCGGACTTCGGCGCGAGGAGCCCGCACCCAACGCAACGGCGCTGGGGCACGTGCGGCCCTATGGCGTCTGCTCCTCGATGGCCTCTCTACCACCGGCGCGTCAGCGAGTGCTGCTCCTGCGGCGCCGTCGCAGTGGTGGTGGCGAGCTCCTCGCCGGGGAGCGACTGGTCGCTCTCTTCGGGTGCCGGTGTCTGCGCCTCCGGCATCTCAGCGGCCGGGGGCTCTGCGCCGCCGGCCGGTTGCTCGGGCGCCGGGGCATCCTCTCCCCCCGGGGTCAGGTCTGAGATCTGGTCGCCCTCGATGTTCGCCAGCGCCTGATGGGTCTCAAGACCGCAGTAGCGTGAACCGGGCAGCGAGGCGTTCGGGCAGCGCCGTCCGTTGGAGAGGATCGCGGCGCAGCGTCCCTGGACCTCCTCCTCCTCATAGCCGTGCTCGGCCTCCTCGGCGGCGAACTCGCTCTCCGAGCGGATATCCACGCGCCAGCCGGTCAGTCGCGCCGCCAGTCGCGCGTTCTGGCCCTCGCGGCCGATCGCCAGCGAGAGCTGGTCGTCGGGCACGATCACGGTCGCCTGCTTGGCCTCGTCGTCGACGAGCACCTCGCGCACTCGCGCGGGAGAAAGTGCCTTGGCGACGAACCTGGCGGGCTCGTCGTTGAAGGGGATGATGTCGATCTTCTCGCCTCGCAGCTCGCTCACGACCATGCGCACACGTGAGCCGCGCGGACCAACGCAGGCACCGACCGGATCGACGCCGTCGGTGTTCGAGACGACGGCGATCTTAGAGCGGTAGCCGGGCTCGCGGGCGACGTTTGCGATTTCCACCAGGCCATCGGCGATCTCCGGAACCTCAAGCTCGAACAGCTTCTTGATCAGCTCCGGGTCGCGCCGGGAGACGATGATCGAAGGGCCCTTCGTCGACGGGGAGACCTCCTTGATCACAGCCTTGATCCGCTGAGAGTGGTCGTAGCGCTCACCCTCGACCTGCTCGGACTTGGGCAGCAGCGCCTCCACACGTTCGCGCAGCTGCACAAGCGTGTAACGAGAGTCGGACTGCTGCACGATGCCGGTAATCAGCTCGCCCACGCGGTCGCGGTACTCCTCGAACATCATGTCCCGCTCCGCCTCGCGGATACGTTGCAGGATCACCTGCTTGGCGGTCTGCGCGGCGATCCGGCCGAAGTCGTCGGGGGTGACGTCCTGTTCATCGATCTGATCGCGGTATTCCTCGAACTTCTTCGGATCGATCTCCGGTTCCTCGGGCTCGCGCATCTCGCCCGTCTCGGGATCGACCGTGGTTTCCTCGTCGATCGTCTCGACGATCAGGTGCGCCTCCAAGCGTTCGGGGATGATCAGTTCGATTACCCGGAAGTCGGCCGTCTCGCGGTCCATCTCCACGCGTGCGTACTTGGCCGAGTCTGGCTGCTTCTTGTAAGCCGACAGCAGGGCGTCCTCGAGCGCGATCATCAGCTTCTCGGGCTCGATCCCCTTCTCGCGCGCCAGCGCGTGCATGGCTTCCAGGATTTCGCGTGACATGGGGCGGGTTACTCTCTCGACCAGGTTCGAACGACGAATCTCCGAGTAGGGGATCGCGATGATGCCCCCGTCGGCGGCCAGAGTGATCTCATCCTCGGAGGCTCCCACCAGCTCCCCGGTAAAGCTGCTCGTCGGTCTCGCGCGCGGCCGATCGCTGGTCGGCCGGGTGGCCGACCGGACGTGGATGGCGGGTCCGTACCCGCGCGCGCCGCCCGACGAACCGGCGGAAATGTGCGGGCTTACTCAGCGGACGCTCGCTCCCAGGCGAGGAGACCTCCAGCGAGTAGCGCTCACGCTCCTCGCTCAGCAGCGCGGTGACCCGCTCGCACAGTGCGAGCGTGACACCGTCCGGATGATCGATGTACACGCGCAGGCAGCGACCGCCGAGCACCTCGGCAAGCAGCACCTCGACATCGGGCTCGCTCTGAGCGAGACGCCTTTCGATATCTGTCTGTAGCGGGGTCATTGAAATAGGTCCTTACGCAAAAAAAGCGGGCGATCGCCCACTCTCGGTACAACTACCGGCGTCTGCTGGCCGATCTCCGATCGGCGGTACGAAAGTCTCAATCGAGCATAGCATCGGGGAGGCGCCCGATGACCCTGACCGGCTTGCGTCGGGCGCCGTCATGCCCCGCCGCGCAAACGCTCGACGACATCGAGGATCGCCTTCGCGACCTCCGTCTTGGAGGCACGTGGCACGTGCTGGACGGTCTGTCGCCGCTCTGCGTCCACAGCGAGGATCGCAACCTCGTTCATGTCCACGTCGAAGCCGATGTCCTTGCGCGAGATGTCGTTCACGACGATCGCGTCGAGGCCCTTCTCGGTCAGCTTCTCGCGGGCGTAGTCGACCGCGCGCTCGCCGTGCTCGGCAGCGAAGCCGACCAGCGTCTGACCGTCTGACCGTTGCGCCGCCAGAGCAGCGAGCACGTCCGCGGTCGGCTCGAGCTCCAGCTCCAAGCTCGTGCGGCCTGACTTCTTGATCTTCCCCTCCGCCGGCTCACGTGGTCTGAAGTCGGCGACCGCCGCCGTCATCAGCAGCACGTCGCACGCCGGGAACTCCCGCTCACAGGCCTGCAGTAACTCGGCCGCGGTGCCCAGGTCGTGACAGACCACGCCCAGCGGGCACGGCAGCGCGACGTTCGCAGCCAGCAGTGTCACCTCAGCGCCACGGGCGTGCGCGGCCTGCGCCAGCGCGAAGCCCATCCGCCCGGAGGAGCTGTTACCGATGAACCGCACGCTGTCGATCGGCTCGCGCGTGCCCCCAGCGGTGACGAGCACCTTCAGTCCGCGCCAGCCGGCGCTCGCGGCCCCACCGATCAGAGGTCGGCCTGCGTGCTCGCGCCGCCGCTGTACCGAGCACCGTCTCGCAGATCTCCAGTAGCCGCGCCGGCTCCGCCAGGCGCCCCACCCCCTGCTCGTCCTTCGATGCCAGCCGCCCAACTCCCGGCTCGACGATCTCCACGCCGCGCTCACGCAGGATCTGCAGGTTGGCTCGGGTGGCCTGGTTCTCATACATGTGGTTGTTCATCGCCGGGGCCACCACCACGGGGCAGACAGCTGCCAGCGCGCAGCTGCTCAGCAGGTTGTCCGCCAGGCCGTGGGCGAGCTTCGCGAGGGTGTTGGCGGAAGCCGGAGCGATCAGAAAGAGATCGGCGTTGGCAACCAGCGCCAGATGGCTCAGTGGCTCGTGCGCCGGAGGCTCCTGTCCGGGGAAGGCCCCACGCGCGGGGTCGCGCTCGAACTCGCTGCTCAGCACCGGGGCCCCGGTCAGGGCCTGGAAGGAAGCGGCGCCGACGAACCGCTGGCTCATGGGCGTTTGCACAACCCGTACTGAATGCCCGGCCGCTGTTGCCAAGCGCACGAACTCGAGCGACTTGTAAGCGGCGATGCCGCCGCTGACGCCGAGCAGGATTCGGGACATGAGCTAGGTTCTAGACGGCATGTCGCCTATGGGCAAGCGCTGATTCAGCGCTTGCGCGACTGCCCTAGCGGTAGTGGTACTTGATCTTTCCTGCTGCTACCTCCTCGAGGGCGATCGTGAGGTAGTTCTTGGAGATCGTTTCGACCATCGGCGGCGGGAACTCATCGAAGGTGCCCTCACCGAGGTTGTGGTAGTAGCTGTTGATCTGGCGTGCGCGCTTGGCGGCGACGAGCACGCTTGCGTAATTGGAGTCGACGTTGTCGAGCAGGCGGTCGATGCGGGGAGAGATCACTTGGTCTGAGCCTTTCCTGGTTGATCCTCCAGTGTAGTGCCTCCATCCGTCCAGCTCATCGGCGACGACTGCCGTCAGCTGCTCCAGCGCGTCCTGCAGGCGGTCGTTGACCACCACGTGCGCGAACTCCGGTTGCGCCTCCAGCTCCTGTGCGGCGACGCGCAGCCGCCGCTCGACCTCCTCGGGATCGTCGGTTCCCCGTCCGATCAGCCGTGTGCGCAGCTCGTGAAGCGAGGGCGGCGCGATGAACACTTGGACCGCGTCGGGCACCGAGCCGCGCACCTGGCGAGCCCCCTGGACCTCGATCTCCAATACCACCGGCGCACCTGCGCTCACCCGCTCCTCCAGCTCCGAGCGCAGCGTCCCGTAACTGCGGCCGGCGTAGTCGGCGTGCTCGACGAAGTCTTCGTCCTGGACCTTCCGGTCGAACTCCTCGCGCGTGAGGAAGTGGTAGTCAACGCCGTCCCGCTCACCCGGCCGTGGCGCGCGCGTGGTCGCGGAGACCGACAGCTCCAGTTCTCCCAGCCGCTCCATCAGCCCCCTGATCAGAGTCCCCTTGCCGACGCCCGAAGGCCCTGTGATTACGAACACCCGCGCCACTGCTGGGAGCCTAATGCGAGGAGCGGGGGAACCGGATTTCAGCGGCGCAGCAGCGAAACCAGCTCGCTGCGTTGGCGCTCGGAGAGACCGCCGATCGTCTTGCTCGGGGAGATTCGGCATAGGGCGAGGATCTTGTTCACCTTCACCCGGCCGTACTTGGGCACAGCCAGCAGCATGTCGAACACCTTCGCGGTCTCGACGTACTCCGGCGGGTTCTGAAGCAACGTCTGGATCGACAAGCGACCCGATTTCAGATCGCGCTTGAGCTGTGCTCTGCGCGTGCGGATCTGGTTGGCCCTCGCGAGCGCGTCCATGCGCTGATTCAGCGACCGCTCGGGGGCTGCCGCGGGAGTCAAGGAGGTCTTCTCGCTCGCCGTCTCGGTCGCCATCGCCATGGGCGGCGAGTCTACACACCGGCGGCAGTCGATCAAGGAAAAACAGCCAATTCAGCTATACCTCAACTTGAGCTATAGGCATGTCGAGGCTGATGGACGGTCGCGCCGCCGCTTTGCAGGGATTTTTAGCGCCTCCTATCCTGGCCGATCAGCCAGCCACAACTAGGCCTTGGCCGAACACTGATCTCCACCGACGTCAGGCCGGGCCGGAGGTGGGCGAGGCTGGGCTGGGATCCAATCCCCGCGCGATCCTCGCCCCGGCCACGGGGTCGCGGAAGCTCTCGGTGCCGACCGCCACGAGCCGCGCCCCGACATCGAGCAGCTCGCGAGCGTGCGCCGCGCAGCTCACCCCGCCCATCCCGATCGCGGGGATCCTCACGCGCTCGGCGACCGCTGCCACCTGCGCGAGCGCGACCGCGCGGATCGCGGAACCCGACAGGCCGCCGGTCCGGCCCCCCAGCCATGGCCGGGGCGAGCGCGGCGCGGACCGACCGTCGCGAGATGCCGGCGCGAGCACCAGTGCCCGCAGCGTGTTGATCAGCGACACAGCATCCGCGCCACCCTCCTGCGCCGCCAGCGCACAGGCGGCCACATCTGCCGCGTTCGGCGTCAACTTCACGATCAGCGGCTTACCAGTCCGTGGACGTACCGCCCGCACGACCTCCTCCAGCTGGTGGGGATCGGCCCCGATGTCGAGCCCCGTCTTCACATTCGGACAGGACACGTTCAGCTCGATCGCCGCGATCTCCGCGCACGCGTCGCAGGCCTCCAGGAGCTCAGCGATCTCCGCCGCGCTCGAGCCCATCACGTTCGTGATCAACGGCACCGGCAGGGTTGCCAGCTCGGGCAGGTCCTCGGCCAGATAGCCCGCCAATCCCTTGTTCGGCAGCCCGATCGAGTTGATCAGCCCGCCCGGCGCCTCCCACAGCCGCGGTGGCGGATTGCCCGCGACGTGGCTCCAGCGTGATCGTCTTCGACACGTACGCCGCGAACGGGAACTCCTCGTCCAGCGCCGCCCCGAACGCTTTCCTCGCCGCGAGCGCATCGAACGTGCCCGAGCCGTTGATGATCGGGATGCGCCAGTTGCAGACCGCAGAACTCAACGCTCATGCCGGGGCTCCGGCATGCTCCTCGATCGACTCCAGTTCAGCGGCGTCGATCACCGGGCCGTCGACGCACACCCGCAGATAACCCCCGCCCCGCTTTGGCACGACGCAGCCGTAAGCACGCGCCGAACCCGCACGCCATCCCCGCCTCCAGCGCGAGCTGTGCGGGCACTCCCCCCGTCGCGCACAGCGCTCTGACGGCCTCCAGCATCGGCGCCGGTCCGCACGCGTACACGGTGGCGTGCGCATCGCGCTCCAGCTCTTCGCCGAGCAGGTCTGTGACGAGGCCGTGATGGCCGGCCGAGCCATCGTCGGTGGCGACGCGCGCGCCTCGCAGCAGCGCCGCGCCCTGCGCGCGCGGGCCATCGCGAAAGCCGAGCAGAACGGTCCGCAGCACTGTCGCTGCGAGTCTCCGCACTCGCAGCTCCAGTTCATCCTGGAGGATCGCCAGCGGCGCGATCCCCACGCCGCCTCCCACCAGCAGCGCCCGCCGGCCCTCCCGCGGTGCGGTGAAGCCCTGCCCGAGCGGGCCGAGCGCCCACACGTCATCTCCCGCGCGCCAGCTCGCACAGCCGCTTCGTACCCGGCCCCACATCCTCCAGCAGATAGTGAGCCTCCCCGTCTTGCCAGCGGGCGATCGAGAACGCGCGCGGGAGATACGGCCGCTCGTCCTCCCCTCCGCCCCAGCGCTCCGCCGCCGCCAGCATCGTGAACTGGCCCGGCTGGGGCTGGGCGGGTTCCCAATCCAGTCGGGGTCGGCAACCCGCAGCACGCGGTAGGCGCCCAGCTCGTCCATCCCGGTGACCTGTCAACAGCCTGCGACCGAAGGGCGCCTCGCTCATGCAGTCCTGACCCCGTGCAACTCCTGCAGGCACAGCACCTCCGGCGCCCCATCTCGCCGAGCGCTCGAGATCGCGCGTGCCGCGCTCACCCCGGCGGAGAGCGTCGTCAGGCAGGGGATGCCGTGCATCACCGCGGCACGTCTGATCTCCCAGCCGTCGGTCCTCGCCCCGACGCCCGTCGGCGTGTTCACGACGAGATCGACATCCCCGCGCTCGATCCAATCCAGCACGTGCGGCGAGCCCTCGCCGAGCTTGTTCAGTCGCTCCACCGGCACCCCCATCCGCGCGATCGCCTCCGCCGTCCCACGCGTGGCGACGATCCGAAAGCCGTTGTCGTGCAGGATCTGCGCGACCGCGAACGCACCCGCCTTGTCGGAGTCGGTCACCGTGATGAACGCCGTGCCCCTGTGCGGCAGTGGCACGCCCGCGGCGGCCTGCGCCTTGGCGAACGCGGTCGGAAAGTCGCGCGCAATCCCCATCACCTCGCCGGTCGAGCGCATCTCTGGGCCGAGCACCGCGTCGGCGCCCTCGAAGCGGTCGAACGGCAGCACCGCCTCCTTCACCGACACATGCTCGCCATACCCCAGCCCCTCCCTGCCCGCAGGCAGGCCGAGGTCCGCGATCCGCTCGCCCAGCATGATCCGGCAGGCCAGCTTTGCCAGCGGCACGCCGACCGCCTTTGACACGAACGGCACCGTCCGCGACGCTCGTGGGTTGGCCTCGATCACAAACAGCTGGCCCGCGTACACCGCGTACTGCACGTTCAGCAGCCCGACCACCCCGATCGCAAGCGCGATCTCGCGCGTCGCCGCCTCTGATCTGCTCGAGCATCTCCTCGCCGAGCGAGTGCGGTGGCAGCACGCACGCGCTGTCGCCCGAGTGCACGCCGGCCTCCTCGACGTGCTGCATGATCCCGCCGATCCACACCGTCTCGCCGTCGCACAGCGCGTCGACGTCGACCTCGATCGCGTTCTCCAGGAAGCGGTCGAGGAAGATGCTCGGAGAGGATCGGGAAGAGGAATCGCCAGCGGAAGAAGAATCGCCGCCAGAGGTGCTCCCGCGAGCGGGGCTCGGATCCGGGGGCGGCTCGCGGCTCAGATAGTCGGCAGGCCCTCGCGTGAGTAGACGATCTCCATCGCCCTGCCCCCGAGCACGTAGGAGGGCCGCACGAGCAGCGGGAAGCCGACCTCCTCGGTCTTCGCCAACGCCTCCTCCACCGAGCGGGCCGTCGCGTACGGCGGCGCCTGGTAGCCGAGCTCTGCCAGCAGCGCGCCGAAGCGTCCGCGGTCCTCGGCCAGGTCGATCGCGTCGACGCTCGTGCCCAGCAGCGGCACGCCCGCCTCCACCAATCCGGCAGCCAGCTTCAGCGGGGTCTGCCCGCCGAACTGCACGATCACCCCCTTCGGTTTCTCGACCTCCACGACCGCGAGCACGTCCTCGAGCGTCAGCGGCTCGAAATACAGACGGTCGGAGGTGTCGTAGTCGGTCGAGACCGTCTCCGGGTTGCAGTTGACCATCACCGCGTCGCGGCCGGACTCGCGCACGGTCATCGCCGCGTGCACGCAGCAGTAGTCGAACTCGATCCCCTGCCCGATCCGGTTCGGCCCCGAGCCGAGGATCACGACCGACTCGCGCTCCCCCCGGCGCACCTCGTCGGGCAGTCGGCTCCGGTCTATCCCAGCCGGAGTAGTAGTAGGGCGTGCGCGCCGGGAACTCGGCCGCGCAGGTGTCGACAGAGCGGAACGACCGCTCGCCCTCAAACGGCGTCTGCGGATCGAGTGCCAAGCACCTGCAGCTCGCGCAGGAACCACGGGTCGATCGCGGTCGCCTGCGTGGATCGCCTCGATCGCGTCGTGCCCCGTCCGAGCAGCTCGAGGATCGCCTCGTAGCGCTCCGGCCCCGGCGTCTTCAGACCCTCGAGCAGGACCTCCGTCGGAGACCTCCGTCGAGACACGGCGGCTTGTCCAGCTCGCGCGAGCGCAGCGCCTTGCCGAACGCCTGGCCGAACGTGCGGCCGATCGCCATCGCCTCGCCCACCGACTTCATGTGCGTCGTCAGCGTCGGGTCGGTGCCGGGGAACTTCTCGAACGCGAACCGCGGCCACTTCACGACGACGTAGTCGATCGTCGGCTCAAAGCACGCCGGGGTCACGCCGGTGATGTCGTTGTCGATCTCATCCAGCCGGTAGCCGACAGCCAGGCGGGCGGCGATCTTCGCGATCGGAAAGCCCGTCGCCTTCGACGCGAGCGCCGAGGAGCGCGACACGCGCGGGTTCATCTCGATCACGAGGATCTCCTCGGTCTCGGGGTTGACCGCGAACTGCACGTTCGAGCCGCCCGTCTCCACCCCGACCGCCCTGATCACCGCGATCGCCTGGTCGCGCAAGCGCTGGTAGAGGCTGTCGGTCAGCGTCTGCTGGGGCGCGACCGTGACCGAGTCGCCCGTGTGCACCCCCATCGGGTCGACGTTCTCGATCGAGCAGACGATCACCACGTTGTCGGCGCCGTCGCGCATCACCTCCAGCTCGAACTCGCCCCAGCCGATCACGGACTGGTCGAGCAGCACCTGCCCGATCGGCGAGGCCTCGATCCCGCGCGCCGCCGAGCGCCCTCAGCTCCTCCTCGCTGCGCGCGATCCCCCCGCCGCGGCCGCCGAGCGTGAAGGCGGGGCGCACGATGCACGGCAGGCCCAGCTCTCCGAGCGCCGCCATCGGCCTGGGCGACGCGTCGTCGCGATCGCGCTCTTCGGCATCCGCAACCCCGCGCCTGCCATCGCGGCGCCGAACAGCTCGCGGTCCTCCGCGCACGCGATCGCCTCGTAGTTGGCCCCGATCAACTCCACCCCGTAGCGCTCCAGCGTCCCGTCCTCGTGCAGCGCCGTGGCGAGGTTCAGGGCCGTCTGCCCGCCGAGCGTCGGCAGCAGCGCGTCGGGGCGCTCGCGCTCGATCACCTGCGCCACCGGCCCGGGCAGCAGCGGCTCGATGTACGTCGCGTCGGCGAACTCCGGGTCGGTCATGATCGTCGCCGGGTTCGAGTTGACGAGCACGACCTCGTAGCCCTCCTCGCGCAGCACCTTGCACGCCTGCACGCCGGAGTAGTCGAACTCGGCGGCCTGCCCGATCACGATCGGGCCCGAGCCCAGGATCAGGATCTTGTGGATATCGCTACGCCGCGGCAATGCGCTCCAGGAAACGGTCGAACAGGTACAGGCTGTCATGCGGCCCCGGCCCCGCCTCGGGGTGGTACTGCACCGCCCCGCCCGGAACGTCGAGCAGCTCGAAGCCCTCGACCGTGCGGTCGTAGAGGTTCACGTGCGAGAGCTGGGCCGCGCCGAAGTCCGTGTGCCAGCGCACCGGCCGCGAGCCGTCGATCGTGCGCGATCCGCTCGGCCCGAGCACCGCGAAGCCGTGGTTCTGCGAGGTGATCTCCACGCGCCCGGTCTGCAGGTCCTTGACCGGGTGGTTCGCGCCGCGGTGGCCGAAGGGCAGCTTGAACGTCTGCAGGCCCAACGCTCGGCACAGCAGCTGGTGGCCGAGGCAGATTCCCCACACGGGCCGGTGGCCCACCAGCTGGCGCACGGTGTCCACCACGTAGTCCAGCGCGGCCGGGTCGCCGGGGCCGTTGGCGAGGAACACCGCGTCGGGGTCTTCCGCGAGCAGCTCGGCGGCCGTGGTCGTGCACGGGTGCAACGCCACGCGCGCGCCTCGCGGCCACGAGCTCGCGCACCATCGAGCCCTTGATCCCCGTGTCGATCACGGCGATCTTCGGCCCGTCGCCCGAGCCGTGGCGAGTGACCTCGCTCGGGGTCACGACGCCGGCCAGATCCTGTCCGGCCATCGACGGCTCGGCCTCGATCAGATCCTTTGCCTCGCGCTCGGAGATCTCGCTCGTGAACACTCCCCCCTTCATCGATCCCGCCTCGCGGATGTGTTTCACCAGCGCGCGCGTGTCCACGCCGCTGATCGCCGGCACGCCGCAGTCCTCAGCCAATCCAGCCAGCCGCGCTCGGCGCTCGGCGCGTCCTCCGGGTTGCACGCCTCGCGCATGATCGCCGCTCTGCCCCACGCGCGCTCTGACTCCATCGCCTGCGCGCTGGCCCCGTAGTTGCCGATGTGGGGATAGGTGAACGCGATCAGCTGACCCGCGAACGACGGGTCGGTCATCGACTCCTGGTAGCCGGCCATGCCGGTCGTGAACACGACCTCACCGACCGCGTGGCGGGCGGGATCCGATGCCCCGCAGGCCTCGCCGTCAAAGCGCGTGCCGTCCTCCAAGCAGCACGTAGGCGGTCGCAGTCGCTGCATCAGATGATCAAGTCTTCTGCACGGCCTTGAACTCCGGCGTGCCCGCGCGCTCGAGCAGCTCGAACAGCGCCGCCTCGACCGTCGTCACGACGGCGCCCGCGCGCTCCAGCCGCTCCAGGCCGCGCTCGTAGTCGATCCCGTGCCGCGAGCCGACCGCGTCGGCCGGGACGTGCACCTCGACCCCCCGCTCGAGCAGGTCGTGCACCGTCTGGCTCACGCACACGTGCGTCTCGATCCCGCACACGACCGCCTGGTCTCTGCCTGCGAGGTCGAAGCCGTCGGCGCGCGCGGCCGAGAACACGCTCTTCTCGATCGGTCGTCTCCCCCTCCAGGCCGACCTCCGGCGCGGTGTGGCCGAGGCCTTTCGGGTACTGCTCGCTGACCACGCGCGGCACGTCGAGGATCCGCGCCGCCTGCACGAGCTTCGCGCACGCCTCCGCGACGCCCGCGAAGGACTCATACGGCCTGAACCCCTCCTGCACGTCGACGACGACCAGCGCCGCTCGATCACGATCGAGCAGGCTCATCTAGGCCGGCCACCACCGAGAACGCCCGCTCCGGTAGACGACCGCGCCGGCGGCCACCGTCAGCAGCACGCGGCCTCGCAGCCGCCGCCCGGCGAAGCAGCAGTTCTCCGAGCGGCTCTCCCAGCCGTGCTCTCCCGCGAGCAACTCCCCGTCGAGGTCGATCAGCGTCAGGTTGGCCGGCTCTGCCGTGTGCAATTGTTGGGGTCGGCAGCTCGAACAACGCCGCCCCGGCGGTCATCCGCTCGACGAGCAGCCCCAGCTCGAGCACGCCCGGCAGCACCAGCCCGGTGTACAGCGCCGCGAACGCGGTCTCCAGGCCCGTGGTGCCCATCGGCGCCTGCTCGAACGGCACCTCCTTCTCCTCGCGCGCGTGCGGCGCGTGATCGGTGGCGACGCAGTCGATCGTCCCGTCGCGCAGCCCCTCCACGAGCGCCTTGCGATCCTCCTCGGTGGCCAGCGGCGGGTTCATCTTCATGCGCGTGTCCATCCCGCGCACGTCCTCCTCGGTCAGCAGCAGGTGGTGGGGGGTGACCTCGGTGCTGACCCTCCAGCCCTGCGCCTTCGCATGCGCGACCGCCTGCACCGAGGCGGCGCAGCTCAGGTGCTGGAAGTGCACGCGCGCGTCCTCGTAGCCCGCGAGCGCGGCGTCGCGCGCGACCATCGTCGACTCGCTCACGCTCGGGATCCCGCCCAGGCCCAGCGCGGCGCTGACCGCGCCCTCGTGCATCGCGCCGCCCTTCGACAGCGACGCGTCCTCCTCGTGCAGCGCGATCGTCCCGCCGCACAGCCGCTGGTACTGCAGCGCCTTGCGCAGCATCCCCGCGCTCGCGACCGGCCGCCCATCGTCGGTGAAGCCGAGCGCGCCCTCCTGGCGCAGCTCGGCCATCTCGGTCAGCTCCTCCCCCTCCAGCCCGCGCGTGATCGCCGGCAGGAAGCCGATCGGGATCCGCGCTTCGCGCGCCGCCGCGTCGCGCAGCGAGCGCAGCAGCGGGCGCCGAGTCGAGCACCGGGTCGGTGTTCGGCATCGCGATCGCCCCGCCGAAGCCCCCGGCGGCGGCGGCGCGGGTCCCGGTTTCCAGGTCCTCCTTGTGCTCCTGCCCGGGCGTCCGCAGGTGGACGTGCGGGTCGAAGAAGGCCGGCAGCAGCGTGCGCCCCTGCGCGTCGATCGCTTCCTCATCCGCCGCTCGGCTCCAGCGTGCCTGGCGCCGCCAGCTCGGCGATCTCGCCGCCGCGCACGCGCACGTCGTGTATGGCGTCGATGCCCGCGCGGGGGTCGAGGACGTGCGCCTGGGAGAGCAGGAGGTTCGCGGGGACTCCGGGTCCCTGGACGAGCGGGTTGGCGGCCATCACGCGAGCTGCTTGACGTTCTCGGGACGGTCGGCTGGGGTCGGGCTGGGCTCGCGCGCGCCGGCCGGACCGGAGACGCTCCCTTCGGTCGCATCCCCGAACCGGCGAGCAGCTCGTAGAGGACCGCCATCCTCACCACCACGCCGGCCTCGACCTGGGCGGTGATCACAGCCTGGGGCGAGTCGACGACCTCGCCGGAGAGCTCCACGCCGCGGTTGACCGGCCCGGGGTGCATCAGCACCTGGCGCGGCCCCAGCCGCCGGCCGTTGATCTGGTACCAGGCGGCATACTCGCGCAGCGACGGCAGGAAGCTCTCGTTCATCCGCTCGTGCTGCATCCGCAGCGCGTACACCACGTCGGCCTTGGCAAGGTCGTCGAGCGTGAAGCGCACCTCGCAGCCGAGCGCCTCGATCCCGCGCGGGATCAGCGTCGGTGGCCCGGCGACCGTCACCTTCGCGCCCATCTTCTGAAACGCGATGATGTTCGACCGCGCGACCCTGGAATGGGCGACGTCGCCGACGATCCAGATCGACGCGCCGTCGATCCCGCCGCGGCGCCGCTGCAGCGTGTAGACGTCGAGCAGCGCCTGCGTCGGATGCTCGTGCTTGCCGTCGCCCGCGTTCACGATCGCGGCGGCGCACCATTTCGAGACCAGCTCGGACGGCGCCCGCCCACGGCGTGCGCAGCACGATCGCGTCGGGCTTGTGCGCGCTCAGCGTCAGCACCGTGTCCTTCAGCGACTCGCCCTTCTCGACGCTCGACCCGCTCGCGGCGAAGTTCACCACGTCGGCCGACAGGCGCTTGGCGGCCAGCTCGAAGGAGCTGCGCGTGCGCGTCGAGGCCTCGTAGAACAGGTTCAGCACCATCCGTCCGCGCAGCGCCGGGACCTTCTTGATCTCGCGGTCGGAGACCTCGGCGAAGCGCGCGGCCTGCGCGACGATCCGCTCGATTTCCGTCGCGGTCGAGTTCCTCGATCGAGAGCAGGTGGTTCATGCCGGCACCTGCATCGTGGCAGCCTCGATCGCCACCTCGTCGATACCGTCCAGCTCGCTCACACGCACATGCACGTGCTCGTCGCGCGAGGTCGGCAGGTTCTTGCCGACGTAGTCCGGCCTGATCGGCAGCTCGCGGTGCCCCCGGTCGGCGAGCACCGCCAGCTGCACGCGCGCGGGACGTCCGTAGTCGAACAGCGCCTCGATCGCCGCGCGCACGGTGCGGCCCGTGAACAGCACATCGTCGACGATCACCACCGTGCGCCCCGCGACGTCGAAGTCGATGTGCGAGGCGTGCACGACCGGGGCATCGGGGCGGCGCTGCAGGTCGTCGCGGTAGAAGCCGATGTCGAGATCCCCGAGCGGGACCTCCGCGTCGAGCAGCTCTTCGAGCTGTGCCCGCAACCGCCGCGCCAGAAACGCCCCGCGCCGGTGGATCCCGATCAGCACCGGAGCCGGCGGTCCGGGATTGCGCTCGACGATCTCGTGCGCGACGCGCACCAGCGCTCGCCGCACGTCCTCCGCTTGGAGGACGACCTTCTCGTTGGGGCTGTCCATCGTTTCCTTCCTGGCCTCTCGGGACCGGGTTAAAGGAGGAGTTTCGCTGACTGTATCAGGGCGCCGCGACGGTCAGCTCGCGTGACTGTCTCGGTGGAGCGTGGCCTCGAGGTCGTCTCGTTGCCCGCGGTGCGTGGGCGATTGGACCAGCGGATCAGCTCGGCGGCGCCGCGCTCGGGGAAGGGCACCTCGATCGTGTCGAAGTCGCGCGGCGCCTCGGTCGCCGCGAACACCGCGCGCGCCTGCTCGCGCAGCTCACGATCCGCGTAGCGGCTCGACATGTGGGTCAGCGCGAGCATCCTCACCTCCGCGTCGCTCGCCAATGCGGCCGCCTGGCGCGCGGTTGAGTGGGAGGTCTGGCGCGCGCGCTCGGCCTCGTCCTCGGCGAACGTCGCCTCGTGCACGAGCAGATCGGCCTGATGCGCGGCGATCGCGAGCGCCTCACATGGCTCCGTATCGCCGGAGAGCACCACCTTGCGGCCCTCCCGCGTCGGTCCCATCACCTGCTCGGGCGCGACGCCGTTGACCGTCTCTCCGCGCTGCAGCCGACCGAAGTCGGGCCCGGGCTGACTCCCAGCTCCTCCGCCAGGCGCGCGTCGAGATGCCCTGGGCGCGGCTGCTCGACGAGCGCGTAGCCGAAGCACGCGGCGCCGCGGTGGCTGACGGGGATCGCGGTGATCGCATAGCCGTCGCGCGCGACCGTCTCCGCGGGCGCGAGCTCGACGAAGCTCAGCTCGTAGGGCATCCGGCCGTAGACGACCCGCATCGCCCCCATCAGCTCCTTCAGCCCACGCGGGCCGTATACGGTCAGCGGCTGATCGCGTTCGCGCAGCGCAAAGGACTTCAGCATCCCCGGCAACCCCAGCCAGTGATCGGCGTGGAAGTGCGTGATGAACACGCTGTCCACATCGGTCAGCCCGACCGAGCGCACGAGCTGGCGCTGCGTGCCTTCGCCGCAGTCGAACAGCAGGCGATCGCCGCCACGGCGCACCAGGATTGCGGGCAGCCCGCGCCGCGGGCTGGGCACCGAGCCGCCGGTGCCGGCGAAGAAGATCGACAGGTCCATGGTTCGCAACGGTAGCGTACGGGCCGAGGACCGCGGGATCTACGAGCGTGCGGCGAGCGCGCCGGTAAGCTCTTTGGAGCAACGGCGCCGTATGTCATCTGGTGCCGCCTGCGCCCGTAGCTCAGTGGATAGAGCGCTCGCCTCCGGAGCGAGAGGTCGCAAGTTCGAATCTTGCCGGGCGCGTTTGGAAAGCCCCTCAGAGGTTGGTCGAGCTGGCGGTCCCGCTACTCGGTGGGCTCCTCGTGGCTGCCCTCGTGATCTTCGCCTTCGCCGGCGAGCACGATCACAAACGTCAAGGTGGCGGCGCCGACCGCGAACATCGCCAGCACGGCGAAGATCAACACGACCGTGCTCTTCGTCTACCGCCGCCCAGGCGAGCAGCGATGACCGGGATCGAGATTCCGACCAGGCCGATCAGCAGCGGCGAGACCTCGGCGAAACCCGCGGGTAGCTGACGGTTGTGCTGCTGCTGGCGGCGTCACTCACTGTTTATCGACCTCCGGTTGGGGCGCTTGCTCTGAGTGCGAAGGGTACTACCTGGCGACCCGTACTTGCCCCCCCCACGTCGCACGGGCGCGCCGCGCCGCGGCGAGCGCAGCAGGCCGGCGCCGCTCAACCGGCCGCGGTCAGAGCGTGCCCGAGCGTCTGTTCGGTCTGCGGCCCGCGCAGCGTCTGCCTCGATGCGCCCGTCGGCGCCGATCACGTACGTCGTCGGCAGCCCCGTCAGCCCGTAGGCGTAGCCGACCGCGCCTTCGCCGTCGCGCAGGTTCGGGAAGCTCCAGCGGTACTCGCGAACGAAGCGGCGGGCGCTCTGCGCTTCGTCGCTCCAGTCCACGCCCACCACCCGGCCGCGGCCGGCGGGACTGCGGGCGAAGCGCTCCACCGCGGGGGCCTCGTGCCGGCAAGGTTCGCACCAGCTCGCCCAGAACACGACCAGCGCGGGGTGCCCGCCCGCTGTGGCGCGCAGCGTGGCGAGCGTCGCGGGCGGACCCGCGAGCAGTTCCCTGGGCAGCGCCGGGGCGACGCGCCCACCGGACGCCGCCCTTGCCGGAGAGCCCGATCGCCAGCGCCAGCGCGAGGAGCACCGCGAGCACGACCCACGCCAGCAGCCGTTTGCCGCGAGTCGCGGCATTCTGCCACCTCGGCCCCATCCTCGCCGCTACTGCGAGGCCAGCAGCGGCACGTCGTGAGCGATTTCGCTCGGCTTGAAGCTGCTGCCGATGTAGACGGTCTTCAGCTCGCCCGACGCGGTGATCCCGTAGACGAGCGCCGAGTGGTTGACGATGTCCGGATCTTCGCGCGTCGCGTTCGGAGCCAACCCCCCACCTCTGCCAAACCTGTCCGAGTTCCCTTGCCGAGCCGATCAGGTACTGCATGCGACCTGTCATCTCATGCACCTTCAGGAACGCAGCGACCGTCTTCGGCGTATCGCCGCGGGGATCGACGGACACCGCGATGATCTGCGCCTTGGCCGCCGTCTTCGGGCCCATCAGGTTCTGTGCGACCCGCAGGTTGGCGACGATCAGCGGGCAGATGTCCGGACAGTGGTCGTAGATGAAGGTCACCAACAGCGCCTTGCCTCGATACTGGGAGATGTTCACCCGCTGACCCAGGTAGTTACGCAGCGACAGCGACGGCGCGGCCTTCGGCGGGCGAGAGTTCGTTGCCGAGAAAGCTGGCGGACTTGGCGCTGTGCGTGCCCTCCGCCAGCGGCTGAGAGTTGTGTCCGGTGCTCTGGAGCAACAGCGCGAACCCGCCCGCGATCACGACGATCGCGATCAGCGGCAGGATCATGCGGCGATCGAGGCCCTTGCGCTCAGGCGCTGGTGTCATCCTCGCGAATCTACCACTGCTCAGCGCGAGATCCGGCGGTTGGGGGTCACCTGGATGGACCCCGTGACCGATATGATCCGCCGTCGTGGCCGTGTCCCACATCCTGGTCGAAGGCGCCCTGTACCTGCTGCCGGCGCTGCTGCTGGCGGCGGCGCTCCTCGCCCGGCGACCCGGCGAGCGTCTGATCGTCGCGCTGCACCGCCGTTGCGCCCAGCGGGGCCGTAAGGCCGGATCTGTCGCTGCACCCGGACTGCGGCTCGCGCATCCCACCGAGCATTCCTTCCCCCGCGGCGGCCGTCTGATCGCCGCCGCGCTCGCCGGCCGCGCGCCGCCGCCCGCCCGGGCTGCAGCTCACTGCTCCTAGAGACCACAAACTCGCCCCGGGCCCGTCGATCTTCGCGATCGTGCCTGGGCGATCGACACGTGGAAGGGAAGGACGATGAGATTTTCAATCACCCGCGGCGGCCTGCGGATCACGCTCGGCTTGATCTGGCTGCTGGACGGGGCACTGCAGTTCCAGTCGTTCATGTACTCGAAGGGCTTCCTCAAGGAAGTCATCGAACCGAGCGCCGAAGGTCAGCCGTCGTGGATCGGGCACCCGATCCTCTCGGCGGCGCATTTCGCCGGGCACAACCTGACGCTGTGGAACACGTTGTTCGCGCTCGTGCAGGTTGGCATCGGGTTGGGGTTGCTGTTCCGGCGCACAGCTCGTCCGGCGCTGATCGTCTCCTTCGCCTGGGCCTTCGTGGTCTGGTGGTTCGGCGAGGGCTTCGGGATGATCCCGATGGGCATGGCCTCGCCGCTCACGGGCGCGCCCGGGGCGGTGCTGCTGTACGCGCTGATCGGGCTGCTGGTGTGGCCCACCGAGGAGGCGGAACGCGATGGCACCTCCGCGGGCGCCGGCCTGATCGGCGAACGTGGCGGCCTGATCGTGTGGTCGCTGCTGTGGGCCGGCGCCACGGCGTTGTGGTGCCTGTCGGTCAACCGCGCGGCCGGTGCCACCAGCGAAGCTCTGAAAGCGGCGTCGGGAAACTCGATGCACTGGCTCGCGAGCGTGCAGAGCTCGCTGGCCGAGCAGCACCAACGGGCACGGCGAGGCGATCGCGATCGTGCTGGCGATCCTCTCGCTGGCGATCGCGGTGGGCGTGTGGACCCGGTTGCGCACGGAGGCGCTGGTGCTCGGGGTGCTGCTCTCGATCGCCTACTGGGCGCTCGGCCAGAGCCTCGGCGGATTGACGACCGGTAAGGCCACCGATCCCAATGCCGGCCCGTTGTTCGTGCTGCTCGCGCTCGCGCTGCTGCCGCGGCGGCGTGTCGGCGAAGGGGCCACGGGACGGTCCCCGACGCTGACGGCGCCGCGGTCAGGTCAGCCGGCGGGCATCGAACCGATGGTGCGGATGCGAATGAGGGAGATCAAGCAGGCAACTTTCAACAAAGGAGAGAAAATGCAAAGAAGCCGCAAGAGCATCGGGCTGAAAAGCGGACAGCGATGGGCCGCGCTCGGAGCGTTGCTTGCGATCGCGGCGCTCGCGGTGAGCGGGTGCGGCGGCTCCAGCAGCGAAAAGACCGAGGCGACCGTCGTCTTCAAACCGATGGCCGTGTGGGATGCGTCGCAGATGGCAAAGACGCAGCCAAGCTCGATGAAGGGCATGAGCGCCAGCGAGATGAAAGAAATGCAGTCGACCGCGAAGGCCGCGGAAGGGATGCCCTTCCTGCCGAGCACCGCCTCGGGCGAAGGGCACTTCGAACAGGTCGGCGACCATCTCACCGGCTGGCGGCGGATCACCGGTCTGGTGCCCTACAGTCGCCACGCCAATCACCTGCACGGCCCCGACGGCGCCTGCAGCCCCGAGAGCAAACAGGTCTCGAACATGGCAGTAGTGCTGCCGGACCTGGTGGCGAACGGCAAGGGCGAAGCGTACGGAACGGTCAACCTGATCGTCCACCAGCGGGTGGTCGGTCCGGGCTACTTCATGGTCGTCCACGCGAAACCGACGCCGGCCAGCCAGCTGAACCAGATCGGCTCAGCTCCGGCATCGATGGCGTTCATGCAGGCGATGTCGAACGACCCGGCGATCCTCTGCGGCAACGTCACGGTCAAGAGCTGAGGATGAGCGCTCGCCGGGCACGCCCGCTGTTTCGATTGGCGTGCCTGGCGGCGCTGCTCGCCTCGCTGCTCGTGCCAGCTTCGGCGTCGGCTCACGGCATCGTGGGCCGCGCCGACCTGCCGATCCCGGCCTGGCTGTTCGCGTGGACCGCGACAGGGGTGATGGTGATCTCGTTTCTCGCGCTGTGGAGCCTGTGGTCAAAGCCACGGCTGCAGCGCCCTGAGGGCAGGGTGCTGCTGCGGGTCCCGCGGCCGGTCGAATGGCTGTGCGGCGTGCTCGGCGTCGCGCTGTTCGGGATCGTCATCTACGCGGGCCTCGCCGGAGAACAGAACTTCACCTCGAACCTCGCCCCCACCTTCATCTACGTGATCTTCTGGGTCGGCATCCCGATCGCGAGCGCGTTCGTTGGGGACATCTTCCGGCCGCTGAACCCGTGGCGCGCGCTCGGGCGTGTGGCCGGCTGGCTGCTGCACCGCACCGGCTACAGGCGCGGGCCGCTGCTCGGCTCCTATCCCGCGTGGCTGGGCCGCTGGCCGGCCGCGGCGACGCTGCTCTGCTTCGCGTGGCTGGAGCTCGTCTACCCGAGCAAGGACGACCCGCGTCTGCTCGCGATCCTGCTGCTCGCCTACGGCGCGGTGCAGCTGGCGGGGATGGCGGCGTTCGGCGTGGAGGCATGGAGCGAGCGGGCCGACGGGTTCGGCGTGTACTTCGGGCTGATCGCGCGCCTCTCGCCCCTCTCCTGGCGCAACCGAGAGCTTCGTCTACGGATGCCGCTGTCCGGGCTCGGCGACCTGGAGCTGTGGCCCGGCACCGCGGCCGTGATCTTCGTGCTGATCGGCTCGACGAGCTTCGACGGCTTCTCCAACGGCGAGGTCTGGTATCAGCTCGCGCCGTCCCTCCAGGCCGATCTCGGGCATCTCGGCGTGAGCGCGATCGGGGCCTTCGAGATCGTCGGGACGGTCGGCCTGATCTTCTGCGTGGCCTTCGTCGCGGGCCTCTACAACCTCGGCATCTACGGCATGCGCAGCGCATTGCGCGACGTCGCCGTCGAGGACCACGGGCGCTGTCGCGGACGTTCCTGCACACGCTCGTCCCGATCGCCTTCGGCTACATGCTCGCCCACTACTTCTCCCTGCTCGTGCTCGACGGGCAGGCGATCGGCTACCTCGTCTCCGACCCGCTCGGACGCGGCAGCGACCTGTTCGGGACCTCGAACTTCCTGATCAACTACAACCTGATCTCCTTCGCCGCGATCTGGTACGTGCAGATCGCCGCGATCGTCGCCGGCCACGTCAGCGGCCTGATCCTCTCCCACGAGCGCGGGCCTGATCGAGTTCAAGTCCCCCGAAGCCGCCGTCCGCTCGCAGTACTGGATGCTCGCGATCATGGTCGGCTTCACCTGCCTGGCGCTGTGGATCCTCTCGGCCGTCACCACCGACGGGGTGAGCGCCCGCGCGCTAGGCCGTTGGTGAGGCTGCCGATGGCCCTTCGCCCTGATCGTCGGTCGCCTGGTCATCCACCAACCCCAGCCTCCGACGGCCACGACCGGTGCGACGTAGAGCGCCGACATATACCAATGCATCAAGCAGGCAAGCGTGCTCATTCGAGCGGCTACCAGCCTCCCGGAGGGGTACGGTCAGGGCAGCAGCTTTCCCGGGTTCATGATCCCGGCCGGGTCGAGCTCGGCCTTCAGCGCGCGCAGGGCGGCCACGCCCTCGCGCCCGACCTCGTCCTCGCAGCCACGGCGCATGGTCGCGCCCGACCGCGTGGTGGTGGGTGATCGTGCCGCCGCCGTCGACGATCGCCTGGCTCGCCGCCCGCTTGACCGTGGCCCATTGCTCGAGCTCCGCGCCCTCGCGCTGGCGGGCGATGAACGTGAAGTACAGCGACGCGCCGGTCTCGTAGAGGTGCGAGACGTGGCACATCACCAGCCCCGGCGTGCCCTCGGCGCTCAGCGCATCGGCGATCGCCGTGCCGACCTTGCGGTGCAGCGCCCGCACGTTCGACCAGCGCGTCGCGGTCTCGAGCGTCTCGACCATCACGCCCTGCGTGAGCAGCTCGTCGCGCAGGTACGGCGCGGAGAACCGTCCCTTGCGCCACGCCTCCCCGGGCGAGCGCCCGACCGCCAGGCCACCGCCGCGGCGCGCCAGCTCCAGCGCGCGCTTGCGACGGGCGGCAACCTCCTCGCGCCTCCCCCTCGAAGCCCAGGATCGCGAGGCAGCCCTCGCCGTAGCCGCGCAGGCCGATGTACGCACGACCGAGCCGCCCCTTCACACCCCCTCCGCCCGCTAGCGCGAGCGACATCCGCGTCTCGGCCTCGTCGGACAGTCGCGCCACGTCAGGGCACGCGCGCTGCTGGGCGAGCTCCCGCAGGGTCTCCACGCCGGCGGCGAAGTCCGCGAAGAACACGCCCTCGTACACCCGCTCGCGCGGCGCCGGGCGCACGCGCAGCGTCAGCTCATCGATCACCCCCAGCGTTCCCTCCGAGCCGACCAGCAGCCGGCGCAGCTCCGGGCCCGCGGCGCTGGCGGGGACGGCGGCCAGCTCGATCTCGCCCGCGGGCGCCGCGAAGCGCAGCCCGAGCACCATCTGCTCGATCCGGCCATATCCGCTCGATGCCTGTCCGGCCGAGCGCGTCGCCGCGCAGCCTCCCAGCGAGACGTACTCGTAGGACTGCGGGAAGTGGCCCAGCGTGAATCCGCTCGCCCGCCAGCGCCCGCTCCAGCGCCGGCGCGCGGATGCCGGCCTGCACGGTGACCGATCCGCGACTGGCGGTCGAGCTCCAGCACCCGCGCCATCGACCCCATATCCAGCGCGATCACGGCGGCGTGCTCACCCCGCAGCGGAGCTACGCCGCCGACCACGCTCGTGCCGCCGCCCCACGGCACCACGGCGACCGAAAGGCGCGCGCACCGATCGAGCACGGCGCGCAGCTGCTCGCGGTCGGCGGGTCTGACCACCGCGTCGGGCGCGCCCTCGGGCCTGCCCGGCGCGCAGCCTGCACCAGATCGGGATAGCCCTTGCCGGCGGCGTGCAGGACCCGTTCTGCGTGATCGTCGCGCATACCCTCGGCGCCGACGATCTCGCGCAACGCCGCCGCCGCCTGATCGGAGAGCGCCGATGGCGCGAGCTGCACCGCTCCGAGCGCGACCGGCGGGCGCGGGCGCGGCGCGACACCGACCGTCTTGCGCAGGAACTCCAGCGCATGCGCGGGCAGTGCCTGGGGATGAGCGCCGATCCCCCCAACCCCACCAGCGCATCGCAGGTGGGCTGTCTCGTGACGCGACGGACGGCTGCGTCACGTCAGCCACCGATTCGCTCCAGGCCGTTGAGCGCCTCGTCGAGCGTGGCCCGCGCCGCGCGGCGCACCATGTAGCCACCGAAGCGAGAGACTCCGTTGAGGACTTGGCGCAACTCGATCGCTCACCTCCGTCGCCTGTGCGGAGCCCGCCTGGAGCCGGACCTCTGTCTCGGCGGATTTCAGCACGCGCGCGAACGGCGATCCCTCGAGGAGCTGGGCCCATGTCAGCGAGCGCGCGGCGTCATCGCGGGCGAGCACCCTGAAGTCGGCGCGCACGAGTTTGCCCTTGCGCGTCTTCATCACCTCGGTGAACGCATCCTCCTCCACATCCTCGACGCGTGTCACGCGCGGCCACCAGCGCGGCAGGTGATGGGGATCGCTGATCACATCCCACAGCTCCTCGGCGGGCGCGGCGATCGTGCGGCTGCGGCTCGCGTCGGGCATCGCGGTTCAGCGCCACGAGACCGCCACTGGCCACTGACGCCCGAGGACCAAGCAGATCAAGGACGCAGGGAGCGAAGTGTGCTCTGCACACGAGCGAGCGCAGGACGCAGAGAGTGCGCCGGTCATCGGGCGTCAGCCGGCGATCTTGCGCAGGTCGCGGACCAGCAGGAGATGCTTCAAGTGGGTGGCCACGGCCGCGAGGTTCTCCAGCGCCTCGAGCGCCTCTTTGCGCCGTTGCGGGTTGCGCGAGCGCAGCGCGGGAGCGAGGATCTGCTGGAGCAGGTTCGCCTCGCGGTCGGCCGAGGAGCGGAACACCCGCAGGTTGCGCCCGCCCACGCCGTAGCGCGCGAGCTCGGCCACGGCGCCGATGATCTCGCGCTCGGTCTCGTCGAAGTAGCGCACGCCGCTGCGCTGCTCGCCCTTGACCACGCCGTACTCTTCGAGCTCGCGCACGAGCTTCGCGTCGGCCTTCGTCTCCTCCAGCACATCGTCGATCGAGTACAGCGCGCCGGTCGCCTCACGCACGCTCACGCTCGTGCGCCACGGGCGCATCCCGTCGCGGGAGGAGCGGGACGTGCCCGGATTTTGATCAAGCGTGGTCTCCCCCGCGCGCCCCGCCGCCAGCTCCTGGCGAATCACCCGCAGCGGCAGGAACTCGTCGCGCTGCATCCTCAGGATCGTGCGCAGGCGCGCCACGTCGCCCTGCGTGTAGAGGCGGTAGCCGCCGGGGGTGCGCCGCGGGGTCAGCAGCTTCTGATCCTCCAGGTAGCGGATCTTTGAGATCGAGATGTCAGGGAACTCCTGCACGAGCGCCTTGCAGACGGCGCCGATCGTGATCGACTTTTGCCGAGGCCGCAGCCCGCGGGAGCCCCTCGACGGTCGCGCCGAGCCGCGAGCTCGTCCTGCAGCTCGGTCACATCCGCCTGAGGGATCTGGGTCGCCATCAGCGGACGTGGAACGTCAGCTTGTACTTGCCGATCTGCACCTCGTCGCCCTCCTCCAGGCGCTGAGACTCGATCCGCGAGCGGTTCACGTAGGTCCCGTTCAACGAGCCGCAGTCGTCGAGATACCACTGCTCGCCGCGGCGAATCAGCAGCGCGTGATCGCGCGAGACAGTCACGTCGTCGAGGAACACCTCGGCATCCGGGCGCCGGCCGATGCTCATGCGCTCGTGGTCCACGGCGAAGCTCTCGCCGACGCGTCCCCCGCCGGCGCGGATCACCAGCGCCGGGCCGTTCGCCGTGACATCGCCGATCTCGATCGGCACGAGCTCGCCCGCGTCGTCGATCCGGTAGGTCGCGGTGACCGGATCCCCCCCGCTCGCCGACGCTCTCGCCGCGCGTGAGCAGCGCGCCGCAGCGCTGGCAGTAGTTGGCTCCCTCGTCGTTGACGAAGCCGCACTCGGTGCAGTGCAGGGCCATCGCGCTCGCAACCCTGCTCTAGGAGACCCGCGACCGCGCGCCGCGCGCCTGCCGTGCGTCCCGAGCCGATCACGACTGGCCGTCCTGCGCCGAGCTCGGGCTGGTTCTGGGCGAGGATGTCGGTCAGCCGCTGGACGTCGTCGCCGGTGATCATCACCTCGCCGCCGTCGTGCTTCTTGCGCAGGCGGTTGACCAGCTCGGCGCGCAGAATGTCGATCTTGCCGTGCAGGATGCGCCGCTTGTAGGAGATCTCGGTCTCCTCCGCGGTCAACTCCTGGATCAGGTCTTTCAGCTCGGCGTCTTCAGCGAGCCAAGGTCGGGGAACGTCTCCATCGCGGGCTTTCTCCTCTCGCGGACTTGCGCCGGGCGTGCCGGGCAGAACAGACCGGCGCAACCGCCGGAATGCCGGAGTATAGACCAAAAGGTCAGGCTGAGCTTGAGAGTCTTGGCGAACGCTCACCGGCGAGGTTCGCCGGTGAGATGAGCGGCGCTCACTCCCGTCGCGAGCGCTCGCAGCCCTCTCCGCCCGTCGCGCACATACAGCCCCGTGGCCACCAGCGCGAGCGCGAGGCCGATGTAGAGCAGCACCTCGCCGACCGTGCGCCAGCCGACCATCGCGAAGAAGAACGCGCTCATCACCGGCGCGACCGCCAGACGTCCCGGCCAGTTGATGCGCAGCTCGACCCCGCGCTTCAGGCCGTAGCGGCCGAGCGCGAGCATCGCCAGCTCGCGCAGCGCCAGCACCGCGATCGCCCAGCGCGGCAGCAGCTGAAAATGCCAGCACACGACCACGCCCGAGACGACCAGCAGGCGGTCGGTCACGGGATCCATCAAGCGCCCCAGGCGGCTGTACTGGCCGGTCACGCGCGCGGCGATCCCATCGGCGTAGTCGCCCCAGGCGATCACCGCGAACAGAGTCGCGCCCAGCGCGCCTGTGCCGTCGCTGCTGGAGAGCTCCACGACAGGAACACCGGGATCAGCGCGAGCCGCGTGAAGCCGATCGCGTTGGGCAGCGTCCACGGCCGCAGCGGCTGCTCCGGCCACGGTCTGCGGCGGTGGCGGCCCGGAGCGATCGAGACCGAACAGCCGGCGAAAGGTCAGGGAAGACCCTGCCACAGCTCGTCCACCGCCCGGATCAGCTCGGCGGGCTCGCCGTTCAGGGGAATACCCGCCGCCGATTGGCGTCCCCGGCGCAGCTGAACCTCGACCTCGCCCGACTCCAAGGACTTGCGCCCGACCGTCAGCCGCAGCGGGCATCCGAGCAACTCGGCCTCGGCGAACTTCTCGCCCGGGCCGAGGTCGCGGTCGTCGTAGAGCACCTCGACGCCGCCCTCCAGAAGCGTCTCGTAGAGCCCGTCGGCCGCCTCGCGCTCGGGCGTGCCCGACTTGCCGAGCGCGACCAGGTGCACGGCGAAGGGCGCGAGCGCTTTCGGCCAGGAGATGCCGTGATCGTCGGCGAACTGCTCGACCGCGGCCGCTACGATCCGCGCCGGGCCGATGCCGTAGGAGGCCATCCACACCGGCAGCTCGGCCCCGCTCTCGTCGAGGTAGGTGGCTCCGAGCGGCTCGGAGTAGCGGGTGCCGAGCTTGAAGATGTTGCCGATCTCGATCGCCGGCTCGATCGTCAGCCGCTCGCCGTCCTTGAAGTACTCCTCGCCGACCTTCTCCACGCCGGGACTGTTCAGCGCGACCTCGACGTTCGCCGCATAGCCATCGCCCCAGCACGACCTCGTCCTCGCCGGCGGCGCACGGCGCCATGTACTCGTGCGCGCCGAGACCGCCCATCATCCCGACGTCGCCCTCCACCCGGTACCAGCGCAACCCGGTGCGATCCATCATGCGGTCATAGGCGCCCACGTGCAGCGCGTAGCGCTCCTCCATGCCCGCCTGGTCGCGGTCGAAGCTGTAGGCGTCCTTCATCACGAACTCCCTCGTCCGCAGCACCCCGGCGCGCGGGCGCGGCTCGTCGCGCTCCTTGACCTGGAAGTGGTAGAGGATCAGCGGCAGGTCGCGATAGGAGTGGACCGTCTGGGCGACGTGGAAGGTGACGGCCTCCTCGTGGGTCATCGCCAGCACGAGCTCCGAGCCCTTGCGGTCGGTCAGCTTGAACAGCTCCTCGATCTCCAAGCGCCCGGTCTTGCGCCACGGCTCCGCCGGCTGCAGCACCGGCATCAGCATCTCCTGAGCGCCGATCGCGTCCATCTCCTCGCGGATGATCTGCACGACGCGCTGGTGCACGCGCCAGCCGGCCGGCAGCCACGTCCACATGCCGGCGCCCATCTGCCTGACGAGGCCAGCCCTGACCATCAGCTTGTGCGAGATCGCCTCCGCGTCGGCGGGCGGCTGCTTCTCGGTGGGCAGCAGGTATTCGGACAGTCGTGTCATCGGTGACGCAGAGCCTAAGGGTTCCTTTGATAGAACAGCTGTCACCGACCAATCTTCGATCAAGACTCGACAAGGAGCCACAATGGCCTATTCAGTTCCGCCGCTTCCCTACGCCTACGATGCCCTGGAGCCACATATCGACAAGGCGACGATGGAGTTCCATCACGACAAGCACCACCAGGCTTACGTAGACAAGGCCAACGCGGCGCTCGAGGGCACCGAGTGGGCCGATAAGCCCATCGAGGAGGTCCTGAAGAATCTCGACAGCCTCGGCGAGAAGAAGGGCCCTGTCAAAAACAACGGCGGCGGCCACTACAACCACTCGCTGTTCTGGGAGAGCCTCTCCCCGGACGGCGGCGGTGAGCCCACCGGCGATCTCGCCGGTGCGATCGACTCCGCGTTCGGCTCCTTCGCGGACTTCAAGACGAAGGTCAAGGAGACCGGCGTCGGGCAGTTCGGCTCGGGCTGGTCATGGCTCGTGCACGACGGCTCGGGCCTAGCCGTGGTTGGAAGTGCCAACCAGGACAGCCCGATCTCCGACGGCAAGACGCCACTGCTCGGCGTCGACGTGTGGGAGCACGCCTACTACCTGAAGTACCAGAACCGCCGGCCGGACTACATCGACGCGTGGTGGAACGTCGTCGACTGGGACAAGGTGGCCGAGCGTTTCTCGGCAGCCTCCTGACGGGCGCTCGAATCCGGCAGGCGCTCAGCTACGGCTGAAGCGCCGGCCGGCCACCGGCGAGACGGCCTCATCGAGCGCGACCGCCGGCTCGAGCATCGCCTCGAGCACCGCGTCGGCCTCCTCGGCCGCGGCGGCCTCCATCGCGGCGACCCGCTCCGGGGTCATCTGCGTGTCGTCCTCGTTCTCGGCGAGCCACTTCCGCGCCTCGGCGGCGGCGGCCTCGTCGCGCTGGACGGTCTTGCCGGCCGCGTAGTAACGGTCGATCTCCTTGAACAGCTCATCCACGAGCTGCTCGGTGGGGACCTTCTTCAGAGGCTCGCCCTTGGAGTAGATCATGCCCATGTCCTTCGCGCCCGTGATCCCGAAGTCGGCGTGCCGTGCCTCGCCGATGCCGTTTACCGCGCAGCCCAGCACCGAGACCTCGATCGGGTCCTCGTAGGCTTCCAAACGCCGCTCGACCTCGACGACGACCGTGTCCATGTCGAACTGCAACCTCCCGCAGGTCGGACAGGCGATCAGATCGGGGCCGCGCTCGCGCAGCTTCAGCGCCTTGAGGATCTCCCAGGCGACCTTCACCTCCTCCTCGGCGTGGAAGGTGGAGAGAGAGATCCTGATCGTGTCGCCGATCCCGTCCGCGAGCAGCGTGCCGAGCCCGACGGCGGACTTCAGCGAGCCCGACCACTTCGTGCCGGCCTCGGTCACCCCGAGATGCAGCGGGTATGGGATGCGCTCTGCCAGCATCCGGTTGGAGGCGATCGTGTTCGGCACCGAGGTGGACTTCATCGAGACCTTGAAGTTCTCGAAGTCCAACCGCTCCATCAACTGAACCGTCTCGATCGCCGCCGTCACGAGCGCCTCTACCGGGTTGTCGTACTCGAGCTGGCGCAGGTGCTTGGGCAGCGAGCCCGAGTTGACCCCAACGCGCAGCGGCGTGCCGCGAAGCTTTGCCAGCGCGATCACCTCGGCGACCTTCTCCGGGCCGCCGATGTTGCCGGGGTTCAGCCTGACGCAGTGCGCGCCCGCTTCGATCGCCTTCAGGGCGAGCGTGTGGTTGAAGTGGATGTCGGCGATCACCGGGATCGGGGACTGCGCGACGATCGTCTTCAGCGCCTCGGCGTCCTGCTCGCGAGGCACCGCGACGCGCACGATGTCCGCGCCGGCGTCGGCGACCGTCCTGATCTGGTCCATCGTCGCCGTCAGGTTCGCCGTCTCGGTCTTGGTCATCGTCTGCACCGCCACGGGCGCGCCACCGCCGATCGGGACCGAGCCGACCTGGATCTGACGTTTGGAGGACATAGGCTGATTCTACGATGCCCGACGTCTACTCCACCGCGCACGGTCCGCTCGCGCGGCTCGCCTCCCCCCTTGCCGCTCGAGCCCGCGGTCGCCGGCACGCGCATTTCTTCGCGCTCACGCGGCTGTCTCCCGGCGCGCGGGTGCTGGACGTCGGCTGCGGTCAGATCGGACTGCGCGCGCTCGAGCCCCAGCTGGACATCACCGGCGTCGATCTCGCCCCGCGCCCCGACTACCCGGGGCCGTTCGTCCAGGCCGACGCAGCCGAGGAGTTGCCGTTCGCCGACGGCGAGTTCGAGCTCGTGTACTGCTCGAGCGTGATCGAGCACGTCCCGCCGGCGCGGCGGGCGGCGTTTGCGGAGGAGATCCGGCGCGTGGGCAGAGGCTGGTTCGTGCAGACGCCCGCGTGGTCGTTCCCGATCGAGCCCCATGCGTTGCTGCCCGGGGCTCACTGGCTGCCGCCGAGACTGCGTCGCCCCTACTGGACGCTGGGAGCGACGGGTGAGTGGGAAGACATCTCGCTGCTGCGGCGGGGCGAGGTCGAGGCGCTGTTCGGCCCAGCGCTCCCAGAGCGGGTCGGGCCGCTCACAAAGAGCTGGGTCTGCGTGCGGGCGCCATCGATATGAATCGGGCGGAGTGGCTGCGGCTAGGGGATCCGGCTCGGCGCACCAAGCGATCGCGCTGCTCAGCCGCCGAGGCGGCTGATGTCGTTGCTGACGCCGTTGACCACAAGGAACAGCAGCAGCACGATCCCGACCGAGCTGTAGCGCCACATCGCCATCACCGAGACCGGCTCTGCCGCGCACCTTCTCCGCCACCGACCAGAGGATGTGCCCGCCGTCGAGCGGCAGAAACGGGAACAGGTTGAGCACCGCGAGCACGAGCGAGAAGAAGCCGAGGAAGACCAGCGCGATAGCCGGCGCCGGCGACGACCGTTTCGTGCGCGATTTCGGTGATGCCGATGATGCTGTGGAACTGTGGCGGACCTTCGCGCTCGTAAGCGCCTTGCCGAAGTTCGGAGCAGTGCTCGTGGTCGTGCGCCACATCTCCGCGATGCCGTCCCGGCGGCGCTGAGCGACGCCGTAGTGACTTCGCCGCCTCGCCGAAGCCGAAGCCGACCAGCATCCGCTCGCTTCCGCTTGTTGTAGCGCGGGAAGACCGAGAGCGTCAGCGTCTGCCCGCCGCGGCGGACCGTCAGCGCACCGGCGTGGCCGCGCGGCAGCCTTCGGTGAGCGCGCCCGCGCAGCGGTGCGCCGCGATCCGCTGTTCGCCGTGTTCGACCGTTCACCGCGCTGCCCATCGACCGCGAGGATCCGGTCGCCGGACACGCAGCACTCCGTCGGCCGGCTCTGCCGTGCTCGATCGCCTGCACCGAGGATGCAGTCGACGATCACGCGTGTGAATCGAGGGGTCGAGGTTGTCCAGCGTGCTCGCGCCGCTGAGGCTGCCCGAGAACAGGATCGCCCAGAACAGCAGGAACGCGATCGCGATGTTCACCCCCGGTCCGGCGAGGATCACCGCGATCCGCTTCCACGGCGCCTGCGTGTAGTAGGCGCGCCGCGCCACATCTGGGTGGAGGTCTTTGATCTCTTCGGGGTTCATCCCGCGAGATCTTCACGTAGCCCCCCGCCGGGATCAGGCCGATCGCGTACTCGGTCTCGCCCCGTCTGCACCTTGAAGATCGTGGGCGGGAAGAACAGCGAGAAGCGCTCCACGCGCATGCCGACGGCCTTCGCCACGGTGAAGTGCCCGAGCTCGTGCAGCACGACCAGCGCGCAGATGCCGAGGATTGTCAGGACCCAGCTCATGGGGTTAGTTTGGCAGCAACGCTCTCCATTGCCACCGCTCGGGCCTCGCGATCGGCTTCGTAGAGCGACTCGAACGCGCGCACCGGCGCGACGGGCAGTCCGGCGAGCGTCCGCTCGATCACCTCGGGAATCCCGTTGAAGTGCAGCCGCCCCTCCAGGAACGCGTGCACCGCGACCTCGTTCGCAGCGTTCAGCACGCACGGCGCCGTCCCCCCCGCCAGCGCCGCCTCGCGCGCCAGGCGCAGGCACGGGAACGCGTCGAGGGTCGACCGGCTCGAACGTCAGCTCCCCCACCGCGGCGAGATCGAGCGGCGTGATCGGCAACGCGACGCTCTCGCCGCCGTGCAGGGCGTAGGAGATCGCGATCCGCATATCCGACGGCCCGAGATGCGCGAGCATCGCCCCGTCGGCCAGCTGCACGAGGCCATGGACGAGCGACTGGGGATGGACGACGACGTCGATCCGGTCATAGGGCGTGCCGAACAGGTGGTGGGCCTCCATCACCTCCAGGCCCTTGTTCATCAAGGTCGCCGAGTCGATCGTGATCTTGCCGCCCATCGCCCACGTCGGGTGATTCAAGGCCTGCTTCACGGTCACGTCCTGCGAGCTCCGCGTGGGTCCTGCCGCGGAAGGGCCCACCGCTGGCGGTGATCGTCAGGCGCTCGACCGCGCCCGGCGACTGTCCGGCGAGCAGCTGGTGCAGCGCGGTGTGCTCGGAGTCGACCGGCGTTATCTGCGCGCCCGTCGCTTCCGCCAATGCGCTCACCAGCTCGCCGCCGACGACCAGCGACTCCTTGTTGGCGAGCGCCAGGTCGATGCCCTCGCCGAGCGTCGCGACCGTCGGACCGAGGCCCGCGGAGCCGACGAGCGCGTTCAGCACGAGATCCGCGCCGGACTCGACCACGAGCCGCACGAGCCCCTCCGGTCCGCTCAGCACCTCCCCATCGGTCCACGCCTCCGCGGCGCGCGCCGCGGCGTCCTCGTCGACGAGCGCGATCCGCTGACCTCGTGCGCGCGGGCCTGCTCGATGAGCGCCTCCCATGAGCGCTCGGCGGAGAGGCCGATCAGCTCCAGGTCGTCGCTGCGGCGCAGCACATCGAGCGCCTGCGTGCCGATCGAGCCGGTGGAGCCGAGGATGAGGAGCCTGCGCACGGTGGGAGATGCTCGCAGAGCGGCGCCGAGGGCGCTATGGAAACGCTGATAGCGTGCGGATCGGTCGAGGCCGGCGACTGAGCCGTCGAAGCCGACCTGCTGGCGCCTGAGGCCGAACATCTTCGCCTTGGCCTCGGCCGCAAGCTGCTCGAGCCATGCATCCGGGGACAGCTGCTCATCGAGCATGTTCGCCTGGCGCTTCACCGTCGCAAAGTCGCCCGGAGTCAAGTCGGCAATTTCGGCGAGCTGCTCCTCGAGCTCTTCGGCGCGCTCCGGTTGGGCCTCAGCGTCGAACTCGGCCTCAGCGCAGAACATCGACCACGCCTGCTCGGGTTCGAGCGCCTTGAACTCGAGCTTCCACGTAAAGCGACGCATCGCGGCCGCGTCCATGGAATCCATCAGGTTGGTGGCCGCGATGAAGACGCCCTTCGAAGCGCTCCATGCTCTGCAGCAACTCGTTGACCTGCGTGACGGACCACTCCGCGCGGGCCAGCGTGCGATCGCGCAGGAACGAGTCGGCCTCATCGAGGAACAGCAGCGCCCCCTCGGCCTCGGCCTCGGTGAACATCCCCGCGATCTGCTGCTCGGTCTCTCCCAGCCACTTGGAGAGCAGATCCGAGGCGGAGCGCATCAGGATCGGCAGGTCGAGCTCGACGGCGATGTACTCGGCCAGTTGCGTCTTGCCGGCCCCCGGGATGCCCCAGAAGCAGAGCGAGCCCTTCGGGCGCTTGCGTAACGCCGCGATGATCTGCTGTGGCGTGAAGCGTCCCGCGATGTTGAGGTGATCGAGGCTGTAGCGGGTGACGGACTCGCGCAGCCCCTCGGTGCGATCGCGCCCGAGCACTTTCTGGCTCTGAGCGACGGCGCGCTTGATGACGCGTTCGCGCTCGGCGAGGGAGCCTCCGTCGGTCTCGGCCTGCTGCCGTAGACAGCAGGCGGGCGAGGTCAGCCGCTTGCCGGACCTGCTTCTCACCGAGCAGAGCTGTACTTCGTCAGATGCCGCTCGAGCTGCACCTGACAGACCGAAATCAGAGATCACCTGGGTGACGCGCTCGCGGCGATCGGCGCGCGAACCCGGGAGCGCCTCGCAGTGGAACAGAAAGGCGCCGAGGTTGCGCTCTGACAGGAGCTTGGCGCGGTCGGTCAGCCACACGCAGCGCACGCGACTGCCGGTGAGCCCTTCATCGGAGGCGCGACCCTCCTCCTCTTCCGCGGCGTCCTCGTCCTCCACGCCGAAGATGGTGAGCACGCTGATACGACGCGAGGCGAGCGCTTCATGGGCCCGGTCGACGACCAGCACGGCGTCCGGGTTCGACTGCTCCAGGTAACGCTGAGCGATATACACCCAGGTCGGGAGATCGCCGGCCGGGACGTGCTTGGCGACGACCGCATAGCCGTCGATGCCCTCGTCCCGCAGGAGCCTGGCGAGCATGTCACGCTTGTCTACCGACTTCGGGCCGTAGACGAGACAGTGCAGGCCGTCCTCCTCGGGCAGCGGTAGCCCCAGGATGCCTCGAAGAATCCTGCTTGTCGTCCTCGTGCAGACGCGCGAGAGAGCTCGTCGAAGGAGACATTTTCAGCGGCTTGACGAAGCGCTCCAAGAACTGGGCCGCGCCATCAGCGGACTCGGTCAGCGTCGCGCGCAGATGGGTGGACAGCTCACCGATACGCAATGGGCGCTCCCGAACACGCAGCAGCCCGGATCGCACGAGCTTCGAGCTTTCCGCCAGCGCCGAGACGACCTCGAGCTCATCGACGTCGAAGGCATCGGCGAGAATCGCCGCCGTGACGTGATCGGAGCCCAGCAGCAGGTCGAACAGCTGCGAGAACCCGGGCCGGTGACGGTTGAGCTGGAAGATGAGCAGCATGCGCTCGACCTTCTCGAGTTCCAGCAGGTCGGCGACCCAGGTGACGTTCTGCTCCTGCGCAGTCACGAATCTGGATGCCTTCCGCTCCGCTGCTTTCCGCCACGTCCGCATGGCTTTGCGATAGGAGCCGTCGTCTTTCTCGGCGAGCGGGAACACGTTGACACCCTGCAGATAAAGGCGCGCAAACCGGCCGCTGGTGGCATTGCCGAACTGACGCTGCAAATCCTTGAGGGTCGGCAGCAGCTTCTCGGAAACCAAGCCCCCGATTGCACCCTCGCCCGCGAGCGGCCCGGGAGCCGGGACCGCCGCCGCGCAGGTCGCGTAGAAGAGTCCAAATAGATGCGGGTCGGCGGCGAGCAGCCAAGCGAAGCCCTGGCTCTCTGCCAGGCGCAGCGTCCAAGCGGTCATCTGATGCGCGCCCGGCGTTTCGAGCGAGTTGTGGGCGAGATCGTCTTCGTCGTCCATGCACAACACGGTAGCGAAAAATGATGACGATTGTCATCATTAACAGAAGATCCTGATCTACGTGTAGGCAGCCCAGATGTAGTACCCCACCACGGCCGCGAACAGCACCGCGTCCAACCGATCCAGAGCCCCCCCATGCGCCCCGAACACCCGCCCGGTGTCCTTCGCGCCGGCCTCGCGCTTGACGAACGACTCGAACAGATCGCCGATCGGCGCGACGATCGCCACGCCGAGGCCGAGCACGAGCGCATGCGTGCCGGGCAGCCAGCCCTGGTAGCGCCCGGCGAACCAGACGCCGAGGACCGCGCAAACCATCCCGATCAGCAGGCCCTCGACCGTCTTGTTCGGGGAGATCTGCGGCGCCAGCGGACGCTGCCCAAACATCCTGCCGCCCAGGTAGGCGCCGGTGTCGCCGAGGAAAGTGCCGACGAGCACGTCGATCACGATCCCCAGCCCGTGCGGCAGCCCGCGCAGGAGCACCGCGTGGGCGAGCGCGAAGCCGATCCAGTAGATCCCCAGCAGCGTCACGGCCATCCCCCCCACGCTCGGCCGGGTCTGGAGCAGCGTCAGCCCGAACAGCATCGGCAGCGCCGCGACCGCGACGAGCAGGATCTGGAACTGCCCGCCGTACAGCGCCGCCGCCAAGAGGCCGGCCAGCGCGATGAAGCCGGCCAGGCGGACCGGGTGCGCGCGGTCGTACATCGCGTAGAGCTCGTGCATGCAGATGCAGCCGAGCGCGAACAGTCCGAGCGCGAACACCAGGCCGCCCTCGATCACGATGAACAGCGCGAAGGCGATCGCGGGCACGGCGGCGAGCAGCCGCGCGTTCAGATCCGAGCGCTGCCCGCCCGCCGGCGGCCTACGCGCGCCCGCACGCCTCGGAGCACGCCGCACCCGGGGCGGAGCGGTCGCTGCGGGACGGCCCGGGGCCGCTCTGTCGCGAGCCACCTGCGGGTGTGTGGGGACCGTCGGCCATCGCGCCCGCTCAGCGCCCGCCGAAGCGCCGGCGGCGCTCTGAGAACTCGGCCAGCGACTCTTCGAGCGCCGCGCGCGTGAAGTCCGGCCACAGCTCGTCGCGAAAGATCAGCTCCGAGTAGGCGGACTGCCACAGCAGGTAGTTGGACAGCCGCCGCTCGCCGCTGGTGCGGATGATCAGGTCCGGGTCGTGCATCTCCGGGGCGTACAGGCATTGCCGGAACTCGTCCTCGGTGCTCCCTTCGAAGCGCCGCGCGGCGTCGAGGATCTCGGCGCGGCCGCCGTAGTTGAAGGCCACGAACAGCGTGATCCGATCGTTGGCGGCGGTCAAGGTTTCCGCGCCAGTCCATCTGCTCCACGAGCTGCTCGCTGACGCCATCGCGGCGCCCGATGAAGCGCATCCGCACACCTTCCTCGTGCAGCTCCGGGGTTTCACCGGCGATCCGCTGCGAGAACATCGCCATCAGGCCCTCCACCTCCGCCGCGGGGCGCGACCAGTTCTCGGTCGAGAAGGAGTAGACGGTCAGCTCCTCGATCCCCAGCTCCGCGGCATCGCGCAGGCGCGCCTTGACCGTGTCGGCGCCGGCGCTGTGACCCTCGTTGACGGGCACGCCGTGAGCGCGCGCCCAGCGGCCGTTCCCGTCGGTGATGATCGCGACGTAGCGCGCCGTCTGCGCGTCCCGGCAATCGGAGCACGGACCTCCGAATCGGCGCCCTCCAAATCGCGACCTTCCAAATCCCGGCCCTCCAAATCCGCCGTGGGCGGCATCAGACCTCGAGGATCTCCTGTTCCTTGGCCTTCAGCACGCCGTCGAGCTCTGCGACCTTGCCGTCGGTGAGCTTCTGCAGCTCGACCTCGGCGCGGTGCTCGTCGTCGGAGCTGGCTTCCCCTTCGGACTTCAGCTCGCGCAGGTGCTGCATCACGTCGCGACGAACGTTGCGGATCGCCACGCGCCCCTCCTCGGCCAGGTTGCGCACCACCTTGACCAGCTCGTGCCGGCGCTCTTCGGTCAGCTCGGGCACCGCCAGACGGATCAGGTTGCCGTCGTTGGACGGGTTCAGGCCGACGTCGGACTCGTTGATCGATTTCTCGATCTCCTTGATCGAGGACTTGTCATATGGCTGCACGGTGATCAGGCGCGCCTCCGGAGCGGAGATCGTGGCGAGCTGGTTCAGCGGGGTGATCGCGCCGTAGTAGTCGACGACGATCCGGTCGAGCAGCCCCGGGCTGGCGCGCCCGGTGCGCACGGTGGAGAACTCCTGGTGGGCGGACTCCAGCGACTTCGTCATGCGCTCGCGCGCGTCGTCGAGCAGCTCGTCGATCACGTTTTCAGTCGAGGCCATCGCCGTCTCCTTGCGCTGTCGAAACCAGGGTCCCCACGCGTTCGCCCGAGATTATCCGCGGGATGCTCGTCGCATCGTCCATGTTGAACACGTTCAAGGGCATCGAGTTCTCCATGCACAGCGCCAGCGCCGTCGAATCCATCACCCGCAGACGGCGCTCGAGCGCCTCCATGTGCGTGATCTCGGGGATGAACTCCGCGCTCGGGTCGAGCGCCGGGTCGGCCGTGTAGACGCCCTGCACGCCGTTCTTGGCCATCAGGATGATCTCCGCGTGGATCTCCGCGGCGCGCAGCGCGGCGGCGGTGTCGGTCGTGAAGAACGGATTGCCGGTGCCCGCCGCGAAGATCACCACGCGGCCCTTCTCCAGGTGGCGCATCGCGCGGCGGCGGATGTAGGGCTCGGCGACCTCGGAGATCCCCAGCGCCGACTGCACGCGCGTGGGGCTGCCCTGCTTCTCCAGCGCGTCCTGCAGCGGCAGCGCGTTGAGCACGGTCGCGACCATCCCCATGTAGTCGGCGGTCGCGCGGTCCATGCCCGCTGCGGCGCCCTTCATGCCGCGGTAGATGTTGCCCGCGCCGACCACGATCGCCACCTCGACGCCCTGGTCGCGCACGTCGCTGACCTGCCGCGCGACCGCGAGCACGCGCTCGGGGTCGGTGCCGTACTTCAGCTCGCCCATCAGAGCCTCGCCGGAGAGCTTCAGCAGGATGCGTTTGAAGACGGGGTCGGCCATGCGGCCGGAGCCTACTGACCTACTGCGAACCGTGTGAAACGGCGAATGACGACGTTCTCGCCCGTGGTGGCGGTCAGCTCGTCGCGCAGCTGCTGGACGGTCTTGCCCTCGAACTTCGGGTTGTGCATCTCCTGCTCGAGCAGCACGATCGTTCCAAGCCACGAGTCGAGCTTGCCGGAGACGATTTTCTCGCGCACGTTCTCGGGCTTGTCGGCCGCCTCCTGCTCGTAGATGCGCGCCTCGGCGTCGCGCTGCTCGGCGGGAACGTCCTCGCGGCTGACGTATTGCACCGTCGGTGTGGCGGCGATCTGCATCGCGATGTCGCGCGCGAAGCGGACGAAGTCCTCGTTGGTGGCGACGAAGTCGGTGTTGCAGTCGACCTCGATCAGCACTCCCACCTTGGCGCCGGCGTGCACATAGGCCTGGACGGTGCCCTCGGTGGCGACGCGCTCGCCGAGGTCCTGGACCTTCTTGCCCTGCTTCACGCGCAGGATCTCGATCGCCTGCTCGATCTCCCCGCCGGCCTCGGTGAGCGCCTTCTTGCAGTCCATCATGCCCGCGCCCGTGCGCTCGCGCAGGGCCTTCACGTCCTGTGCGGTGATCTCCGCGGTACTCATGCGCTCGGTGCCTCCTCGGCGGGCTCGTCGCAGCCGGCTCGGCTCTCGCCGGGTGCCTCCGCGGCTACCGCCACCGGCTCTGGTGGCGGGGGCCTCGGACGCGGTCGTCGCGGTGGTTGCGGGCTCGGCAGGTGCAGGTGCAGCCGGTGCCGCCGCCGGGGTTGCAGGCGCCGCGGGTGCTGGGCGGAGGCGGCTGTGGCGGCCAGCAGCTGCGCCGCTGCGGCGGCAGCGCGTCGCTCAGCCTCTCGCTTGACCTGCTCCTCGGCCTCGCGCTTGGCCTGTTCCTCGGCCTCGCGCTTGGCGCGGGCCTCGGCCTCGATGCGCGCCTTCTCCTCGGCCTCCTTGCGGGCACGATCCTCCTCGGCGCGGAACACGGAGTGCCCCTCGGAGACGACCTGGCCGATCGCCTGGGTGATCAACGCGCAGGAACGGATCGCGTCGTCGTTGCCGGGGATCACGAAGTCGATCCCGTCCGGGTCGCAGTTGGTGTCGACCAGGCCGATGATCGGGATCCGCAGGCGCCGGGCCTCTTTGACGGCGATCTCCTCGGTCTTGAGGTCGATCACGAACATCGCGTCGGGCACGCGCTGCATGTTCTTCACGCCGCCGAGGTTCGCGCGCAGCTTCGCGAGATCGGCCTGCGCGGCCATCCGCTCGCGCGTGGGCAGCAGCGCGAGCTGGCCGTCGGCCTCATAGCGTTCGAGGTCGTGCAGGCGGCGGATACGCTGGCTGATCGTCTGGAAGTTCGTCAGCAGGCCGCCCAGCCAGCGATGGTTGACGAAGGGCATGCCGGACGCTTCGGCGACGTCCTTGATCGTGTCGCGGGCCTGCTTCTTGGTGCCGACGAACAGCACGGTCCCGCCGCGGTGGGCGAGCGTCCCGGCGAACTCCTGCGCCTGGTTCAGCGCCGCGGAGGTCTTGAGCAGGTCGATGATGTAGATGCCGCCACGCTCACCGTGGATGAAGCGGCGCATCTTTGGGTTCCAGCGGCGTGTCTGGTGACCGAAGTGAACGCCGGCCTCCAGCAGCTCCGCTATGCCTACTTGAGCCACGAGGTACTCCCTTTTGTATGCGATTGGATGCCGTGCGGGGGAAGCGGACCCGGTTACACGACGAAAGTCGCGATCCGGGCAGGGCCGCAATCCTGGACCCGCACGGGTCGAAGATCTTCTGGTTAGCCGCTCAGGATAGCTCTTCGGCCCGCTGCGAGCGCGCGCTGGAGGTCGGCCGGCAGCGGCGAGAGGACCTCGACCGGCGCGCCCGTGAAGGGATGCTCGAAGGACAGGCGCGCGGCGTGCAGGAACTGGCGCTCCAGCCCGAGCAGGCCGGCGGTGCCGTACTCGGGGTCGCCGCAGACGGGATGGCCGATCGCCTGCAGGTGGACGCGGATCTGATGGGTGCGCCCCGTGTCCAGGTGCAGCCGCAACAGCGAAGTGTCTGGGAGGGCACGGTCGAGCGTGAAGTGGGTGCGCGCCTCGCGCGGGCTGGAGCCGCCGACGGTCATGCGCGTGCGTACGCGCGGGTCGCGCCCGATCGGCGCCTCGATCGTCCCGCTGCGCGCCGGCGGGCGTCCCTCGACCAGGGCGATGTACTCGCGCTCGATGCGCCGCTCCGCCAAGCGCCGCCTGCAGCAGCCGGTGGGCCTCGTCCGAGCGCGAGACGACGAGCAGGCCGGAGGTGTCGCGATCGAGCCGGTGCACGATCCCCGCCCTGCCCTCTTCACCACCGAGCGGACGAGGCCGCCGCCCGAGCAACTGCGCGAGCGTTCCCTCGCGATGCCCGCGCGCGGGATGGACGACCAGGCCGGGCGCCTTGTCGATGACGAGCAGATGATCGTCCTGGTAGGCGATCGTGTATGAGGTGCCGCCCACCCCGTCCACCCCGGTCACGAGGAGTCCTTGCGCGGGGTCTCCAGGACGAAGAGCAGGAGCAGCACGCCGAGCGTGATCGAGGTGTCGGCGAGGTTGAAGGGAGGCCAGCCGAGCGGGAGCTTGATGAAGTCGGTGACCGACCCTTCGCGCAGGCGGTCGAGGATGTTGCCGAGCGCGCCGCCGATCAGCATGCCGGTCGGCAGCCAGATCAGCGGGCGCGTGGCGTGCAGCGCGAAGTAGACGAGCAGCGCGAGCAGCGCAACGGCGATCACGAGCGTGACGGCGATCTGGTCGCCGGGGAGGAAGCCGAAGGCGACGCCGTGGTTGCGGGTGTTCACGAGCTGGATCCCGGGCAGCACGCGACGTTCTTCGCCGGGGACGATCGACTGGCGGATCGAGGTGCTTTGAGAGCTGGTCGGCAGCGAGCACGACGAGCACGACGAGCCCGGCGCGGACCCAGGCGCCGAGGGCGCTGACGGAGCCCATCCCCGCGGCTCAGCCGTGGAGGAGGCCGCTGGACGATCACGCTGTTGACGATCTCCAGGGTGAGGATCGCGAGCAGCGGGCTGAAGTCGATCCCGCCGAAGGACGGGAGAAAGCGGCGGAAGATGCGCAGGAACGGCTCGCAGACGTCGCGCAAGAAACCCCATAACGACGTCGGTCGCGCGCCAGTAAGGAGGGCGCACGCCGAGCGAGAACAGCAGCTGAATCACGATGTAGAGGACGATCAGCAGCGTGTAGACGTAGATCAGCGTCGACAGGTATTCCGCGAGCTGGGTGCCCACGCTGGCGAGGATCATCGCGGGCGGGGGTGCGTCGGTTCCAGGACAGCGTCGAGAGCCTCGCTGAAGGCCGCACGGAGCCCGCCGCGCTCCAGGGCGGCAAGCCCGCGGGCGGTGACTCCGCCCGGGGAGGCGACCTCGCGGCGGACGGCGAGCGTGTCGTTGCCACGACGGCTCAGCAGCTCGGCGGTGCCGGCGAGCGTCTGCACGACCAGCTCCGCGCTCTGGGCGGCGGGAATACCGCGGCGCACGCCCGCGTCGATCTGCGCCTCGGCGACGAGCGCCACATAGGCGGGGGCGCACGACATCAGAGCCCATCGCGACGTCGACGAGCGCGTCGGGGAGCACGACGAGCGTGCCGAGCTCGGCGAACAGCTCGCTGACCGGCGCATCCAGCGCAGCCTCCCGCTCGGGAGCGGCCTGGACAACAGCGCCCTGGCGAACCTCCACGGGGAGCGAGGGGATGAAGCGGTAGACCGGCCGGTCGGGGTAGGCCTCGTGGAGGGCCGCGAGGGGTGTGGCCGCGAGAATCGAGGCGACCGCCTTAGCGTGCGGCGCCACCTCACCGGCGACATCGGCAAGCTGGGCCGGCTTGTGGCAGAGCACGACGATGTCGGCCCGCTCGGCCACCTCCCGGTTGGAGGCGAGCACCTCGCCCCCTACCTCGGCCACCAAGGCCCGCGCGCGCTCAGCGACCGGATCCGCCACGAGCACTGGGCGATTCCACCCGCGCGCGAGCGCCCGCGCCATGTTGCCTGCTCCGATGAGACCGATCTGCATGGGCGATCCAGGCTACCGACCGGCGGCCGGTTAGCTCTGGTTGAAGAAGCCCTTCTCGATCAGGCGAGCGCGCTCCTCCGCGGAGATCTCGACGTTCCGCGGGGTGAGCATGAACACCTTGTCGGCGATCCGCTGCATGCCGCCGTCGAGCGCGTAGGTGAGGCCGGAGGCGAAGTCGATCAGGCGCTTGGAGAGATCGGTGTCGGTGCCCTGCAGGTTGAGGATGACCGGGATCGAGTCCTTGAACTTGTCAGCGATCTGCTGGGCATCGTTGAAGGACTTCGGCACGACCAGGTGCACGCGAACATCGCCGTTGCCGTTGCCACGACCGCCGACGGGGCGCAGCGCGGTCGTCGCGCGCCCGTTGCCGACCTCCGCGGCTCGTCCTCGGCGAAGATGTCGTCGAACTCGTCGCGGCGGCGGCGCAGGCGGCGGACGTTCGGCCGCTCGCGGTAGCGATCCTCCAGATCGGCCTCCGGCCGGCGCGTCGTCGTAGCCGTCGTCGTCGTGATACTCCTCGGCAAAGCCGAAGTACACGAGCGCGCGGTGCCAGGAATCACGGAAGGCCATAGTAAGTAGCGTGCGTTTTCGCCCGCTGGGCGAATTTCCCTGCTCATGCTAGCCATTCGCCACAGTCGGGCACGGCCGTCGCGGCTGCTAATCGTACAGCCTCGTGCCGATCCGCACGATGGTCGCGCCCTCCTGACCGCCACGCGGTAGTCCTGCGAGGTGCCCATCGACAGCCGCTGCAGGCCGCGCTCGTCCGCCAGCGCGCGCAATGCCGCGAACCAGCGGCGGCTGTCCTCCGGATCCTGGGCGTACGGAGGCATCGTCATCAATCCCACCACGGGGACGGGGGAGCGCTCGATGAACGCGTCGAGCTCCTCTGGGGCAACGCCATCCTTGCCGGGCTCGCGGGCGACGTTCACCTCGATCAGGATCTCCAGGCCGGGCCCGGCCTCGGCGCCGTGACGGGCGAGCTCGCGCAGCGACGGACTCGGAGGCGACCGAGTGGATCAGCCGCACGTGCGGCACGATCGCCTTGACCTTGCGGCTCTGCAGGCGGCCGATGAAATCCCAGTCGAACAGCTCGTCCGATGGGCGGCGACCTTCGCGACGAGGTCCTGTGCGCGGTTCTCGCCGACGAGCCCGACGCCGGCCTCGGCGAGCATCGGGAGATCGTCGACCGCCACGTACTTGGTCGCGGCGAGCACCTCCACCTCCGCCCGGGTCCCGCCCGGCGGCGGTGGCCGCCGTCGCGATCTCCTCGCGCACCTCGGCGAGGTTCGCCCGCACGTGTCTCGGCGCGCAGGCCGGAGATCAGCTCAACCACGCCACTCCCCCCTGGCGTCCGGCGCGGGCGCCTTCGCGGCGGTGGGAGAAGAAGCGCTCGTCGCAGATCGTGCAGGCGGCAACGTCCCGCACCTCGCTCACCCCGCCGCCAGCAGCCGGTCGCGGGCGATCGCCTTCAGGTCGATGTTGCCGGGCGGGCGGGCTCGCGATCCGGTGCGCCCCGCCGAATGCCGCGTGGACCTCCTCGCCGACCTCGTAGCAGCAAGGCCCGGCGCCGGGGCCGATCGACCGCGACCAGATCGCCTTCGCCGCCGAGCTCCCGGACCGCGCGCACGCCCTCCTCGAGGACACCCGCCGCGAGCCCGCGCCAGCCGGCGTGCACCATCGCCACGGCGCCGCTCGCGGCCGAGCGCGACCGGCAGGCAGTCGGCCGTCAGCACCATCGCGCCCAAGCCGCGCAGAGCGGTGGCCTGCCCATCGGCCTCGATCTCAGGCTGGGCCTCGCTGTCCGAGGCGGCTACAGCGCTTCGCCGCACTCGCGCCTGCACCGTCGTGCCGTGGACCTGGTAGCCGCGGAGCAGGCGCTCCACCCCGAGCTGCTCGCGCAGCCGCTCCCGCGCCTGCAGACCGTGCTCGGCGTCGTCGCCGCCGACGCTCGACAGGTTGCCGTGCGCGCGCGTGGTGAACAGCGCGTGGCCGCCGCCGGGAAGGTCGAACGACAGCTCAGCCTCGCTCATGCTCGCCCCTCGCGATGCCCGGCACTGCAGAGCCCGTTAACTCGGCCTCGCGCCCGTCGGGCAGCTCGCCGTCGAGGCGCAGCTCCAGCACCGCCTCCAAGCGCCGTCCGATCTCCGGCCCCTCGGGAACTCCGGCCATGAGCAGATCATCGCCGGTGATCTCGAGGTGGATCGTGGCGCGTGTCCTTCAGCCAGCGGCGGGCGGACTCCTGAGCGCCCAGCGCGCCCGCCAGGGCAACGCCCTCCAAGGGCACGCCTGCAGCGACGGCGCGAAGCCGCGAAGGACGCTCGGCCGCGGGCAGCTCCTCGATCAGACGCGGTACAGCGACGGTCGCCGCGGCCACGCGGTCACGATCTGCGGCCGGGAAGTCCCAGCGGTCCAGCAGGGCCACGATCTCCGCGTGCGCGGGTCATCGCCCGCGCGCAGCGCCAATGGGAGCAGCAGCGACGCGAGCAGCGCCAGATCGGGCCGGCCGTCCTCGGGGAGCAGCGCAAGCGTCGCGCGGGCCACGGGCTCCTCGAAGCGGAGCCGCGGGTGCAGCGCGCCGAGCACGCCCGAGCTCGTCCATCGCGGCAAGCGATGCGACCGCGTCGTCTTCAGCCAGCGCAAGCCTCAGCTCGGCGCCGATCCGCGCGCCGGAGACCGTGTCCAGCGCCCGCGCGGCGATCGCCGCTGCGGCCAGCGCGGCGGTAGTGGCCTCGACCTCAAATCCGAGCCGCGCCTGGTAGCGCGCCATCCGCAGCAGACGCGTCGGATCGTCGAGGAAGCTCTGCTCGTGCAGCACACGCAGCCTGCCTGCTGCGAGATCGCTCAAGCGCATCGGGCACCGCGCGCAGTCTGCCCCTGTCGCGCGCCACCCAGGCGGACGGCGATCGCGTTGACGGTGAAGTCCCGGCGCTGCGAGATCCTCCTCGCGGCGTGCCCGCGCGCACATCGGGCAAGCGCGCCCGGCTGCGGGATATGACTCGGCGCGCCGGGTCGCGATGTCGATCCGCCCGCCGTCCCATTCCACAAGCGCCGTGCCGAAAGCGCTCGTGCTCGTTCGACTCCGCAAGCTTCATCGGGATCGCGCCGCGAGCGCGCGCGAGCGACGAGGCGAGCTCTGCGCAAGTGGCCGTGCGTCGTCGCCCACCACGACGTCCAGCTCGCGCGGCGTGCGCCCCAGCAGCAGGTCGCGCACCGCGCCGCCGACCAGCTCCACGTCGTCCCGCTCCGCCGCCACCTCGAGCAGCGCCTCGCCGCCGGGCAGATCGACGCAGCTGCTCGAGCACGATCTCTGGCGCGGCTACCGACATGCGCCCATTCTCGACGATCGCGCTACGCGGGCTGTGGACTGACCGCGCGCACATCGATCCCGGCGGCCGCCAGATGGGCCTTCGCCTCCGGGATCGTGTGCTGCCCGTAGTGGAAGATCGACGCGCACAGCGCCGCGTCGGCGCCGGCCTGCAGCGCCTGCGCCAGGTGCTCGAGCTCGCCCGCCCCGCCGGAGGCGATCACGGGCACGCTCACCGCCTCGCTCACCGCGCTCGTCAGCGGGAGGTCATAGCCGTTGTTGGTCCCATCGCGGTCCATGCTCGTCAACAGAATCTCCCCCGCTCCCCGCTCGACGGCCTCGCCGCCCACTCGATCGACATCGCGGCCGGTGGGCGTGCGCCCGCCGGCGAGATAGGCCTCCCAGCCAGTCGGGGCGCCCGGATCTGGACCTGAAACCCCACCCACCCGGACCTCATCGACCGGAACGGTGCGCGCCTTCGCGTCGATCGCCAGCACGACGCACTGCGCCCCGAAGCGCATCGCCAGCTCGTCGAGCAGTTCCGGGCGCTGCAGCGCGGCGGAGTTGATCGAGACCTTGTCCGCGCCCGCGTCGAGCACCGCCTGGGCGTCCGCCACCGAGCGGATGCCGCCGCCGATCGTGAACGGCACGAACACCTCGTCGGCCGTGCGCCGCGCGAGCTGCACGATCGTGTCGCGCTTCTCGTGCGTGGCGGTGATGTCGAGGAACACCAGCTCGTCCGCCCCTTCGCGGTCGTAGTGGGCGGCCAGCTCGACCGGGTCGCCGGCGTCGCGGATGTCGAGGAATTCGACGCCCTTCACGACGCGCCCGGCATCGACGTCCAGACAGGGGATCACACGCTTCAGATGCACCCGCCCACCGTAGCGGCCACAAGTAATACAGGGCGTTCAGATCATGTTTCCGAGCGTCGAGCGCCGCCAGGGCCTCCGGGACCGTGAAGCGACGCTCGTACAGCGCCTTGCCGACGATCACGCCCTCCAGGCTCGGCTCTCCGAGGCCCGCCAGCCCTTCCAGGTCCGCCAGCTGGCCGATCCCGCCCGAGTAGATCAGGCTGCCCCTGCACCGCCTGCGCCACCCGGCGCACTTCCTCCAGGTCGGGCCCTTCGAGCATCCCGTCGCGATCGACGTTCGTGAACACGAGGTCCCTCGCGCCGCGCTCGGCCAGGCTGTCGATCACGGCCTCGGTCGTGATCTCCGTCGTCTCCGTCCAGCCGGCCGTCGTCACGTGCCCGCCGCGCACATCCACCGACACCAGCACGCGCTCCTTCCCGTGCTCTCCCAGCACCTGCTCCAGAAGCCCCGCCTGGGTAAACGCCGCCGTGCCGAGGATCACGCGCGCGGCCCCCGCCGCCAGCGCGTCGCTCGACCGCCTCGCGCCGAGCGCAGCCCGCCGCCGTACTGCACCGGCACACCCAGCTCGCCCGCGATCCGCCGCAGGTGCTCCAGGTTCACCGGCGCGCCCGTCTTCGCGCCGTCGAGATCGACCACGTGCAGGTATTCCGCGCCCTCCTCCGTCCAGCCGCGCGCGGCGGCGAGCGGATCCTCGTCGTAGACCTTCTTCGCGTCGAAATCGCCCTTCACCAGGCGCACGGCGCTGCCGTCGAGGATGTCGATCGCCGGATACAGGATCATGCCGGAAACCCGCTCTGGGAAAGGGATCGCGAGCCCACGTCCGGGATTGGAGACTTGCTGTGGGCTCACGCGCGTGTTGTCTCAGATCTCCCGGCACGGATCCGACGCGACGCCCGATCACGCCGGCACCGCCGCGCGCCCGCACAACCGCGTGAAGTTGCCCAGCAGCGCCAGCCCGTGTGCGGAGGACTTCTCCGGGTGCGACTGCGTGCCGAACACGTTCCCCCGCCCGACGATCGCCGCGAACGGCTCGCCGTAGTCGGCGGTCGCGAGCACCACGTCCTCCTCGGCCGGCCACGCCGCGAAGCTGTGCACGTGGTACAGGTACGCCGGGTCCGGCAAACCCTCGCTCAGCGGCGTCGCCCGCAGCCAGCGCAGCTCGCTCCAGCCGATGTGCGGCAGCTTCAGCCCGGGGGCTTCAATCGGCGCACCGTCCCCGCCAGCAACCCCAGCCCCGTCGCCCCGTCGTGCTCCTCGGAGCGCTCGAACAGCAGCTGCATCCCCAAGCACAGCCCCAGCAGCGGCACGCCCGCCTCGACGCGCTCCTGGAGCAGCTCGTCCAGGCCGGCCGCGCGGATCGCGGCCATCCCCGCGGGGAACGCGCCCACGCCCGGGCAGCACCAGCCCGTCCATCGCGCGCAGCCGCTCGCGGATCGGCGCTCACCTCCACGCGCGCGCCGACGTGCTCGAGCGCCTTCTCGGCCGAGCGGCGGTTGCCCATGCCGTAATCGACGACGCCGATCGGAGGCGTGTCATGCCGGCGCACTCGCGGCGTCACATGGGCATCGCTAGGGCAAGCTGGTACAAGGACGCAGGGAGCGTGGCGTGCTACGCACGCGAGCGACTGAATCGACGCCTCGATGCCACCCTCGCCATCCTGTCATGGAGCGTGCCCTTCGTGCTCGGCACGCCCGTCTCGGTCGGGTCGATGCTCACCGCCTCGCGCAGCGCCCGCGCGAACGCCTTGAACGCCGCCTCGATCATGTGGTGCGCGTTCGTGCCGGCCTCGCACCCGCAGGTGCAGCGTCAGCTTCGCCGCGTTCGCCAGCGCGCGGAAGAACTCCTCCGTCAGCTCGTGCTCGAAGCCGCCCGTCGAGCCCGGCGGCAGCTGCGCCTCGAACAGCGTGAACGGACGCCCGGAGATGTCGATCGCGCAGCTCGCGCGCGCCTCGTCCATCGGCACCGTCGCCGCGCCGTAGCGGGTGATGCCCACGCGGTCGCCCAGCGCCCGATCGAGCGCCTGGCCGAGCACGATCGCCGTGTCCTCGGCGGTGTGGTGCGCGCCCGTCTCCAGGTCCCCGCTGACCTTCACGTCCAGATCCAGCCGCCCGTGCCGGGCGAGCAGGTCGAGCATGTGGTCGAGGAAGCCCACGCCGGTCTCGCGCGTGCCCGCGCCGCTGCCGTCCAAGCCCAGGGTCAGGCGCACGTCGGTCTCGCCGGTCTTGCGCTCGATCGTCGCTGTGCGTGTCTTGTTGGTCGCGGCCATGTCTTGATTCTCCCTGAGTGAGCTGTCGTTGGGAGCTTAGGCGTCGTCTGCAGGTGGGTCGGCCCCTGCGCTTCGGCGCGCGCGCCTCCATCGACTCCGCGTGCACCTCGAACCCCTCGGCGCGCGCGATCGGCGCGCCCGCCGCCGCCAGCTTGCCCACGGCGTCACGTCGCCGATCCGCACCTCCTGCATCCGCCTGCGGAAGTGCCGCGCCGACAGCCCCGAGGCAAAGCGCGCCGCGCCGCCCGTCGGCAGCACGTGGTTGGAGCCCGCCACGTAGTCGCCGAACGCGGTCGCGCCGCCCTCGCCCACGAACAGCGCGCCGGCGGAGCGCACGATCGGGGCGAGCGCCTCCACGTCGGCGCCGATCAACTCCAGGTGCTCGGGCGCGAGCTCGTTCGCCAGCTCCACCGCCCCCCGCGCGTCTGCAACCTCCACGAGCGCGCACGCTGCGTCGCCCACCGTCGGGCGTGCCACGACCAGGCGCTCCAGCGTCTCCGCCAGCGCGTCTAGCGTCTCCGCGCTCGTCGCGATCGCCACGACGAGGCTGCCCGCGCCATGCTCCGCCTGCGCGAGCAGGTCGAGCGCGGCCAGCTCCACCCCCCGCTCGCCGGCCTCCCCGCCGATCACCGTCACGAGGTCGCTCGGCCCCGCGAAGCCGTCGATCCCGACCACCGCCGAGAGCTGGCGCTTGGCCTCCTGCACGTACAGGTTGCCCGGGCCGACGATCACGTCCACGCGGCCGACCGTCTCGGTGCCGTAAGCCAGCGCGGCGATCGCCTGCGCGCCGCCGATCCGGTACACGCGCTCCACCCCGCACAACCGGCACGCCCCGAGGATCGTCTGGTCGATCTCCCCGTCCGCGCCCGGCGGGGAGCACACGACGACATCCAGCACGCCCGCCGCGCGGGCGGTCACGACGCCCATCACGACCGTGCTCGGGTACGGCGCCCGCCCCCCGGGACATACACCGCCGCCGCCGCGACCGGCACCTCGCGCAGGGTCACGCTCTGGCCCTGCGGCAGCTGTCACCGTCTTGCTCTCGTCCACGCCCGCCTGGGCCACCACCGCGACGTTCGCGATCGCCACCTGCAAGCCGGCCACCAGCTCCAGCGGCAATGCCTTGATCGCCGCGTCCAGCTCCTGCGGCTCGACCACCAGCGGCTTCGGCTCGTTGCCGGCGGTGTCGAACCGACGCGTGAGCTCGCGCACCGCCGCGTCGCCCTCCGCGCGCACCCGGCCGACGATCTCCCGCACGGCCTCCTCCACCGAGGCCCCGTCGGGGACCAGCGCGCGCACGTGCGCGGCCGTGCCCTCGGGCCACCGAGGCGCGCAACGTCCGCGACGGCCAGTCGCTCGATCCTCATCTCGGCTCGCGCCGGGCGCGTCGTCACGTCGCCGCACCTGCGGCCGTGCCAGTCACCCTGTGCATCCGCGGCGCACCACTCACGCCGTCGCGCCGGCCGTCGCCAGGCCGCGCAGCCGCTCCACCAGCTCGTCGATCCGCGCCGCCTTCAGCTTGTGCGCCACCGGGTTGGCGATCAGCCGGGCGGTGCACACCATCAGCTCCTCGCGCATGACCAGGTTGTTCTCCCGCAACGTCGTCCCCGTCGCCGTCAGATCGACGATCGCCTCCACCATCCCCGTCAGCGGCGCGAGCTCGACGGAGCCTTTGACCTCGACGATCTCCGCCTGCCTGCCGGTCTCCTCCAGGTGGCGCGCGGCGATCCGCGGGTACTTCGTCGCGACCCGCATCACCCCCAGCCGCCGCAGCGCCTCGACCGCCGGGTCGGGGCCCTCGCTTGCTTGCCAGCACCATCGTGCAGCGGCCGTAGCCGAGGTCGAGCAGCTCGTACACCTCGCGGCCGCTCTCGCGGTGGGCGGGATCGTCGGATCCGTGCCTGGCCTGCTCGAGCAGCACGTCCTTGCCCGTGATCCCCACGTCGGCGGCGCCCGCCTCCACGTACGTGGGCACATCCGAGGGGCGCATCGTGATCACGCCGATCTCCTCGAACAGCAGCTTGCGGTCGTTCTCGCGCAGCTCCTCGGTATCCATCCCGAGCCCGGCCAGCAGGTCGACCGTGCTCCTTGAACAGCGCGCCGCGCGGCACCGCGATCGTGAGGCCGCTCGGGGAGCTCATGCGCGTCTGCTCCCCGCGGCCTGCGCCAGCAGCGCCCCCGTGCCGCGCTCCTCGCCCGCGAGCGCGATGTGCAGCCGGTCGACTCCGAGCGCGAAGCCGACTGCCGGCAGCGACCGCCCGAAACGCCCCAGCAGATCGTCATAGCGCCCGCCGCCGCCGATCGGCGCGCCGAGCGCGGGGTCGTAGACCTCGAACACCGCGCCCGTGTAGTAGCCGATGCTGCGCATCAGGCCGAGGTCGAAGATGACCCGCTCGGCGACGCTCGGCTCGAGCAGCTCGGTGCACGTCGCGCAGTCCCCATCACAGCCTCCGTCCGCCTGCTCAGGTCGTGTCGGCGAGCACCTCCGGGCCGCCGCGGCGCTGGGGCACGCTCAGCAGCAGCTCGGCCGCCTCGCCCTGCAGCCCGGCCTCGGCAAGCGTCCGCGCCAGCTCGACGAAGTCGCGGCGCACGAGCGCCTCCAGCAGGCCGTGCCGCAGCGGGCTCGCGCACCCCCAGGCTGGCCATCAGCGCGGGAAACAGCGAGGCGTCGCCCAGGCCCACCCGGTAGTCCTTCAGCCCGGTCGCGTCGAGCGCGTGGCAGAGCACCCTCAGCGCCTCCGCGGTTCCCTCCGGCGCGGGCGCGCCGACCAGCTCGATCCCCGCCTGCAGCAGCTCGCGCGGCTGGCCGCGCTGCGGGCGCACGCCGCGGTAGCAGTGGGCGAAGTAGCAGAAGCGCAGCGGCGGCTCGGCTCGTCGGGTAGCGCGTGGCAACCACGCGCGCGATCGGCACCGTCATGTCCGAGCGCAGCACGAGCGCGGCGCCGGTCTCGTCGAACACCCGGTAGGCGGGCTGCGCCTCGGCCATGTCGCGCGCGCGCGAGCACCGACTCGTACTCGAGCGCCGGCGTGTAGACCTCGCCGTAGGCGTGCCGCTCGAACACGGCGCGCAAGCGTGTCTGTGATCGCGCGCACCTCGCGCGTCTCGTCGGGCAGCACGTCGCGCGTGCCGCTGGGGATCGGATAGATCATGGGGAGAAACCCGAGACTACGCGGGCACAGGCTCGATCGCCACGCGCTCGATTCGCGCCCCCAGCTCGCGCAGGCGCTCGTCGATCCGCTCGTACCCGCGGTCGATCTGGCGGATGTTGCCGATCTCTGAGCTTGCCCTTCGCGCACAGCGCCGCCAGCAGCATCGCCATCCCCGCCCTGATGTCCGGCGACTCCACGCGCTCGCCGCGCAGCCGTCGCGGGCCCGGTGACGATCGCGCGGTGCGGGTCGCACATCACGATGTCCGCGCCCATCAGGATCAGCTTGTCGGTGAAGATCAGGCGGTTCTCGAACATCCACTCGTGCACGAGGATCGACCCCTCGGCCTGGGTCGCGAGCGCCACCGCGATCGAGGTCAGATCGGCCGGAAACGCCGGCCACGGGCCGTCCTGGATCTTTGACTTGTACTCGCCCACATCCGCCTGCACGATCAGCTTCTGCTCCGCCCGGCACGAGCACGTCGTTGCCGTCCAGCTCCGTGCGCAGCCCCAGGCGCTCGAATACCAGGCGGATCATGCGCAGATCGCCGGGGACCGTGTCCTTGATCCGCAGTTCTCCGCCGGTGACGCCCGCGAGCGCGATGAAGCTGCCGATCTCGATGTGGTCGGGGGCGACCTCGTGCTCGCAGCCGTGCAGCTCCTTGGCGCCGTTGACCGTGATCAGGTTCGAGCCGATGCCCTGGATGTCGGCGCCCATCTTCACGAGCATCCGTGCCAGGTCCTGCACGTGCGGCTCGCAGGCGGCGTTGCCGATCACGGTCGTCCCGGGCGTCAGCGCGGCGGCCATCAGCGCGTTCTCGCTCGCCATCACCGACGGCTCGTCCATGAACACGTCCGTCGGTCTCAGCGCCGTTCGGCGCGCTCAGCACGATCTCGCGCCCGCAGTCGGCCGTCGCGCCCATCGCGCGGAACGCGTCGAGGTGCGGGTCCAGGCGTCGGCGGCCGATCACGTCGCCGCCGGGTGGCGGCATCACCGCGCGGTGAAAGCGAGCCAGCAGCGGGCCCGCGAGCAGGAACGAGGCCCTGATCAGCTCCGCCAGCTCGCGCTCGATCTCGACCTCGTGCACGTTCGCGGCGCACAGCGACGACCTCGTTCGGCCCGCGCCAGCTCACCTGCCACACCGATCGCGCTCAAGATGCTCAGCATCGCGTCGACGTCGCGGATCCGCGGCACGTTGCGACGACGACCTCGTCCTCGGTCAGCAGCGCGCTCGCCAGGATCGGCAGCGCCCCGTTCTTGTTTCCGGCCGGGCTCATCGTGCCGGACAGCGGGACCCCGCCTTCGATTACGAACTTCTCCATTTTTCGTTCTCTCCGGCGGAACCTCTCGCCCCTCGCGGGGACGGTGATATCGCTCGCGGGGGCGCTCATGTGGGGCTCTCCAAGCCTAACAGCCATCTCCCCTCTCCAGTTCGTGGTCGTTGCGCTCTGACCTGCCTGCGGGCCAGATGCTCGCAAGGCGGGATCCTCGGTACGGGCTCAACGATGCAACTTCCATTGCACATCTCTAGCCAATATTTGGCTCTAGCATGCGCCTTTCCGGCATGACCTCCGACACGTACACACGTTCGCATCGATTCCGTCCGCAGCCGCGACCTATCGTACGAACAGATGTTCCCTTCATCGAGACTCATCTCTCGCCCGGCGCGCGCTCGATGCGCTGCGCCTCACCCGCTCGTTCCTCACGCTCGAGGACGACTATGCCGTCGACTGGGAGGTCGACATAGGGACGAGCCATCTCGGTGAGGCGCCTCATCCGCATCGAGCGCCGCTGCGCGGGGGGTTCGTTCGCCGGCGGCCGGGCGAGCCGGTGCGAGCCCGCAGGTCTGCCTCTCCGATCAATATGCACATCTGTGCTCGCCTCTCCCTGCCGCTAAACGAGACATAGCCTGCGTTGTAGGCCCGGACGAGCACGCTACGGCGTCCCCCCGGGGCTTGCGATCCTGCGCTCGAGGTCGGTGAACGCCTCGATCATCTCGGTCGCCTCGAATGCCCGGTTGCGTTTGCCGAGCGTGGTCTGGTGCAAGATCCGTGCTTCCAGGAGGCGTGGGATTGCGGCGTTGATGGCCTGCTCGCTGCGACCGGTCAGCGCCGCTGCGCTGTGCACGGTCACGATCGGCGCGCCCGGGAGGGCTTCCAGCAGCAACGCGCCGGCGGCGTCGCTGCGCAGGCGCCCGAGGCGCTTGCGCCATCCCGACTGGATATCGGCGACGGTCTGCTCGTAGGTCTGCGCGTCGGCGACGGCGCGGCTGCTCGCCGCAGCGAACAGGGCGATCCACCTGTCGATGCCCTCCCGTGTCGGGGCAGCGCCTGCGGGCCCGTGGTGGCGAGTCGCGGTCAGGCCGCCTACGTAGTCACGCGACCACGTGGCGAGCACGAGCGAGATTGGGGGTGTGGCGTTGGCCGTCAGGCCGCGCCGGCGCAGGATCAGATGGATCAGCGTGCGGCCGGTGCGGCCGTTGCCGTCGATGAACGGGTGGATCGTCTCGAACTGGGCGTGCGCGAGCGCGGCCTGCACGACGGCAGGGAGCCCGTCCTGGTTGCAGAACTCGCACAGGTCCGCCATCAGCTCCGGGACCCGGCGACCCGGTGGTGGAACGAACTCGGCGCTGCAGGGGTTGTACGAGCTACCACCGATCCAGTTCTGCTCTTCGCGGAGCCGGCCCGCGTGCTCCGCGAGGTTTGTTGCTCCGAGCAGTCGCGTGTGGATGTCGAACAGCCGCTCGAGCGTAATCGGCTGCCCGGGCTTCTGCTCCGCGAGCGCGGCTGCCATCGCCTCCATATTGTTGAGGATCTCCCGGGCGGTAACATCGGTCGCCGGCTGGCCGAGCGCCTGAGCGAGCTGCGCCTTCAACAGCCGTCGTTCACCGATCTGAAGCCCCTCGATCCTCGACGAGGCGACGGCCTCGGTACGCAGCAGCATGCGCGCGATCGCCTCCGAGTCCGCCAGCCCGTGCGCGCCCTCGTCGAGCCGGCTCACCGCGCGTTCTGCGTCGGCGACGTCCGCGGCCGTCGCGCCATCGAGCATGATCGTGCGGCCCACGAGAGGGTCGGGTACGTACGCTTCGTATTTACAACCTAGCCGGTCTTTGCGAGGCAGCCCCTCGGTGATCTTGGGGGTCCACGTAAGCTTGATCAGCTCCGCCATGTGCTCCAGGTTAGCATCTAACCTTGATTATGCACGCCATGTAGCAAGACATCGCTCAGGGAGCCCACCGAGCACGGCAGCGCCATCCTGTCGCCTTAGTTGGGCTGGCAGCGCTCGGATAGGTGAGATGTATATAAAAGAATGAATTTCGTATCGAAATGGGGATACGAAATTCATTCTTTTATATACATCTCATCCAGGCCTAGTGTTAACGACAAAGGGCCGCCCGGAGGCGGCCCCTGTCTTGCGCTTCATGAAAAAACCGGCGGCGTCCTACTCTCCCAGGCCCTTGCGAGCCAAGTACCATCGGCGCTGAGGGGCTTAACTGCTCTGTTCGGAATGGGAAGAGGTGTTTCCCCCTCGCCAAGGCCACCGGAAAAAGGCGAGAGACCTCGCCTCCCACGATCCCTCAAAACTGCACAGCGCCACCAACGAGTATCACCACACAGCGCGGGTATGAACGCGCGAACGCGAAGGTCCCATGACTGCGGGATCAAAAAAATCCGTCAAGCCCTCGACCGATTAGTACCGGTCTCCTTCGGACGTTACCGTCCTTCCAGATCCGGCCTATCAACCTGGTGGTCTACCAGGGGTCTTACTCCCTCTAGGGGATGGGAGAACTCATCTCGAGGCCGGCTTCCCGCTTAGATGCCTTCAGCGGTTATCCGATCCACACGTAGCTAGCCTGCTATGCCCTTGGCAGGACAACAGATACACCAGAGGTGCGTTCATCCCGGTCCTCTCGTACTAGGGACAAATCCTCTCAATTCTCCAACGCCCACGGCAGATAGGGACCGAACTGTCTCACGACGTTCTGAACCCAGCTCGCGTACCGCTTTAATGGGCGAACAGCCCAACCCTTGGGAGCAACTCCACCCCCAGGATGCGACGAGCCGACATCGAGGTGCCAAACCGGGCCGTCGATGTGGACTCTTGGGCCCGATAAGCCTGTTATCCCCGGAGTACCTTTTATCCGTTGAGCGACGGCACTTCCACTTGCTACCGCCGGATCACTAAGACCTGCTTTCGCACCTGCTCGACTTGTCAGTCTCGCAGTCAAGCTCCCTTAATACCTTTACGCTCTACGCACGATTTCCAACCGTGCTGAGGGAACCTTTGTGCGCCTCCGTTACATTTTAGGAGGCGACCGCCCCAGTCAAACTACCCGCCTGGAACTGTCCAGCACCCGGATTCACGGAATGCTGTTAGAAATCCAATACACCAAGGGTGGTATCTAAAGGTTGGCTCCACGCCGGCCGCAACCGGCGCTTCAAAGCCTCCCACCTATCCTGAGCGAGATGCACCGAATCCCAATACCAAGTTGTAGTAAAGGTTCACGGGGTCTTTCCGTCTAGCCGCGGGTACTCGGCATCTTCACCGAGACTGCAATTTCACCGAGCCCCTCGTTGAGACAGTGCTGAAGTCGTTACGCCATTCGTGCAGGTCGGAACTTACCCGACAAGGAATTTCGCTACCTTAGGACCGTTATAGTTACGGCCGCCGTTTACCGGGGCTTAGCTTCGCTGCTTCGGATCAAGTCCTAACAACTCCACGTAACCTTCCGGCACCGGGCAGGCGTCAGCCCCTATACGTCGTCTTACGACTTAGCAGAGACCTGTGTTTTTGGTAAACAGTCGCTTCAGCCTATTCACTGCGGCCCCCTCGGGCTCCAGACGCAAGGTCCTTCACCCTACTGGGGCGCCCCTTATCCCGAAGTTACGGGGCTATTTTGCCGAGTTCCTTAACGAGGGTTATCTCGATCACCTTAGTATTCTCTACTTGCCCACCTGTGTCGGTTTTGGTACGGGCACGCGCTTCCTCCCTAGAGGATTTTCTTGGAGGTATGGCGTCAGGGACTCGCCGGCTTAGAGCCAGCTGGCATCGCACCTCAGGTTATGCGGCCCCGCATTTAACATGGGCCACCCCTACATGCTTACCCCAGGGCAACCATCGCCTGGGTTCCCTTAGCCTTCCCCGTCCCCCCATCGGTCAAACGGAAGCGACGTGGTACAGGAATATCAACCTGTTGGCCATCGACTACGCCTTTCGGCCTCGCCTTAGGTCCCGACTAACCCTGAGCAGACGAACTTTACTCAGGAATCCTTGGGCAATCGGTGGAAAGGATTCTCACCTTTCTTTCGTTACTCATGCCGGCATTCTCACTTCCCATGCCTCCACGGCTGGCTTACGCCGCCGCTTTACTGGCATGGGAACGCTCTCCTACCGCGCGATCGACTCGAAAGTCTCACGCACCCGCAGCTTCGGTGACTAGCTTGAGCCCCGTTACATTGTCCGCGCTCGAACACTTGACCAGTGAGCTGTTACGCACTCTTTCAAGGATGGCTGCCTCTAAGCCAACCTCCTGGTTGTCTATGCACTCGAACATCGTTTCCCACTTAGCTAGTACTTAGGGACCTTAGCTGGCGGTCTGGGCTGTTTCCCTTTCGACGCTGAAGTTTATCCCCCAGCAACTGACTCCCGGAGTAGACGTGATGGTCTTCGGAGTTTGCCTGAAGTCGGTAACCTGGTAGGGCCCCTAGTCCAAACAGTGCTCTACGGCCACCACGTAATTTATCCGAGGCTATACCTAAATATATTTCGGAGAGAACCAGATATCACTGAGCTTGATTAGCCTTTCACTCCGACCCACAGGTCATCCGCCCAGTTTTCAACCTAGGTCGGTTCGGCCCTCCACGAGGTCTTACCCCCGCTTCAGCCTGCCCATGGGTAGCTCGCTCAGTTTCGGGTATACCGCCTACGACTGTGTCGCCCTATTAGGACTCGCTTTCGCTACGGCTCCGCTCATCGCTTAACCTCGCCGCAGACGAGTAACTCGCCGGCTCGTTATGCAAAAAGCACGCGGTCACACCACGAAGGTGCTCCCACCGCTTGTAGGCGCGCGGTTTCAGGTACTATTTCACTCCCCTTCCGGGGTACTTTTCACCTTTCCCTCACGGTACTAGTCCGCTATCGGTCACCAAGGAGTACTTAGCCTTGGAGGGTGGTCCCCCCAGGTTCAGTCCGCGTTTCACGGGCGCGGACTTACTCAGGAACATCTGACAGGAGATCGTGCAGTTTCGTCTACGGGACGATTGCCCTCTATGGTACGCGGTTCCACGCGTTTTGACTACCACACGATTTTGTAACTCCTGCCGAGCCAGACACAGCTCGGAACAGACGTCCTACAACCCCTCACAAGCAACGCATGTCCGCTTACACTTGTGAGGTTTGGGCTGATCCCTTTTCGCTCGCCACTACTCAGGGAGTCTCTTTTGATTTTCTTTCCTCGGGGTACTGAGATGTTTCACTTCCCCCGCTTGTCTTCACCCACCCTATGTGTTCAGGTGGGGATAACGCCGCATTACCAGCGCTGGGTTTCCCCATTCGGAGATCCACGGGTCAAAGGCTATTCAGCGCCTAACCGTGGCTTATCGCAGCCGTTCACGTCCTTCTTCGACTCTTGGTGCCAAGGCATCCACCATGCGCCCTTACTATCTTGACGGTGATCTGGCCCAACACGACGTCCTCGTCCTCTGCACTCCTTGCGGAGCACTCGCGACGGATCGGTCTTGCAGGGCCCGGTGATACCCGTTATCGGCCGCCGCTTATCGATGGCGGCCGATTTGTGGCTTCTGTGCAGTTTTCAAGGACCGTGGAGAGGCGATAACGCCGGCCGGTCTCGCGCATTGCGGTCACGCCTTTTTAGGACATGTCCACGCGATCACCGGCGGACGCCGGTCTCTCAAAACTCAACAGGGACGCACACCACGATCGATCTCGATCGTAGATACGCATGCTGTTGTAGTTTTCAAAGACCGCCGTGCCTCTTTGGGGAGGACATCCCCGGAGAAGACTGTCTCGCCCAGCGTCCGAAGACGCCATCAGGGCGAACGAAGGACTATAGCGAAGTCGAGCCAGCGCGTCCAGCCGAGGCGCCCACCCCTCGTCGCGGGCGCCAAATCTGACAAGCCGAGCTACTAATGTGTCAAGATGACCCCTTGGTTGATTGATTTGCGTTCGTTCTTGGACATTTCCGCCCGCTACGACGGCATCCCGCTCGATGTCGCGCGGCTGCTTGCGAGCATCGAGGGCAGCCGTGGCCGCGAAGAGCTCTACCGCGCGCAGGCGCCACAGGTGCTCGAGCGTCTCGCGGCGCGCACCCGGTTTGACTCGATCACCGCGTCCAGCGCGATCGAGGACGTGATCCTCGACGACGAGCGAGCGCTGGAACTCGTCCGAGGAGGACCCGACGGGCCCTACCGCGACCGCTCCGAGGGTGAGTTCGCCGGCTACCGCGACGCCGTCGACTCCCTCCTCTCCAAGGAAGCCGAGCCGCTCAGCGTCCCGTTGATCCTGCACGTGCACCGGATGCTGATGCGCCACACCGAGGACCCGATGGCGGGCAAGCTCAAGAGCAACGACAACTTCATCGGGGCCAAAAATCCCGACGGATCGCGGACGGTCATCTTTGAGACCGTCCCCGCCGGGGAGCAGACCGTCTGTCAGCTGTCAGAGCTCGTAGACCGCTACGAGGAGGCACTGGACGAGAAACGGGTCCCATCCCTGCTGTTGCTGGCGGCGCTGATCGTCGACTTCCTCGCGATCCACCCCTTCGAGGAGGGCAACGGCCGTGTCGCGCGACTGCTGAGCACCTACGAGCTGCTGCGCCACGGCTACGAGGTCGCGCGCTACGTCTCGATCGAGCAGCGGATCTTCGACTCCAAGAACTCCTACTACCTCGCGCTGCGCGCAAGCCAGAGCGACTGGCACGACGCGCAGCACGATCTCGGACCGTGGACCACGTACCTGCTGCGGATCATCGAGGACGCATACGCCGACTTCGAGCAGCGAGTCGCCGCGGGCATCGAGCGCGTCGGATCCACCAAGCGTGAGCAGGCTTCCCACTACATCCTCACCCAAGCCCCCCGCCGTTTCCGGCTCGCCCAGATCGCCGACGCGCTGCCCGACATCAGCCAGGCGACAATCCGCGACGCGCTAGAGGGACTCCGCGCCGACGGGCTGCTCACCGTCGGACGCGGACGCAGCGCAATGTGGGAACGAGTCGACAGCTAGACCCCGGCAGCGATCACGGGAACGCCAACAACGCGGTCCGGGCCGCTCGAGGAACCCTTTGCCGGTCTCGCCTTGCGGCTCAATCGACTCTACTCGAGTGGTGCGGCGTAGACGGATGAGGTCTCGACGATCAGGCCCGAGGTCACTGCGGCCCCTTTGACAGTTCTCGTAGCGATCCAGAAGACGGTGTTTGCGGTGTGGGTGGAGTAGCCATAAACCCCCGGCGATTCGACCTCTGGCCCTGAGCCATCGATATCGGGAGCCCCGATGAGCGCCAGCGGGGGTAGCTTCCATGTTTGTCGCCTGCCGGTGGAGAGCCGGTAGCTGCTGAGCGTTCCCCGGGCATTGGATTGTTCGTTCATTTCCGCGCCGTTGGCGTTGTGGGCGGTGTCCCACGTGAGCAGGTCCGCGCCGAGGTCGAAGCTGCGCGGTTGGGAGGGGCGCACGCCACCCGGTTGCGCGGCTGGTTCGGTGGGGCCGCGTAGGAGGGTGGAGCGTCCGTTGCAGCGTTCGATGCGGATGTTGTGGAGGTTGGCGGTGGGGTGTGCGAAGACCCCGTTTTGGTAGGCGAGCTGTTCAGGGAGAACCCCGTATCGCAGTTGGGCCCGCAGCGACGAGCGCAGTGCCGGGCATCTGTGGCGCACCCTGTGCGCCCCTGTGGCGCTCCGTTGGGCAGCATCACGAAGGTGCCCGGCGTGCCAAGATCCAGCACCTCCTGGGACTGCACATGAGCGGGCGTTTCGCAGTCGAGCAGAAAGCGCCCGTCCGCCGCGGTCGCGCTCGGTTCGCCGTATTCGCCCTGGTCGCGCATCAGTTCGCAGCCCGCCGGCGTGACGATCCTCTGCCTGCTGCCGGTGAGCGTGTCGAGCACGACGATCGGCGCGCCCGCGTGGAGCTGCCAGGCCGCGTAGCGTTCGCCGTCGCTGGCGAAGCTAGTGGTGCTCCCCACGAGCTGACGCAAATGCGACGCCCGCGCCCGGGACGCAACGGCACCGAGCATCACGAGGACAAGAGCAAGCGTCACAAGCCAGCACAGGCGGCGCCCACAGCAAGCCGTCGGCCCAGAGGCGACGATCATTCGTTTTCTCGATCCTGCCCCATGATGGTGCTAACCGCCGACTCCACCGTCCGATGCGGTCCCTTGGACATCAGTAGCTCGCCGGGCTTGCACGCGAACAAAACGACGCGGTCCCGCACCGCTGATACGTCGGGGGACACAACAACGGGGTCCGTGGGCCCGGGCTACGCCAGCTTGCGCTGCGCCTCATCGCAAAGCACTTCAGCAGGATCGCGGGCTGAGGGGTGGCTGCCTGCCCCCGGACTGGTTAAGCGCTCCACTGCTGTCGCCGATACGGAGTTGTGCATAGGTTTGCGTTCTCGCAGGAGTCTGAGCCGGACCGCCCCTCCATGATCCGCCGAAGGCGAGGCCGGCATCTGCAAACCCAAACACGATCGCCGCCAGAGCGGCCTCGGTCGCGTAGCCGTTGCCCCAGGCGGACCGTGCTAGGCGCCAGCCAACCTCAACAGCCGGTGTGAAGTGGGCGGCAAACGATGGAACAGCAAGGCCGGTGAACCCGACAAACTCGCCCGTTGCGCGAACCTCTACTGCCCAGAGTCCGTAGCCGTGGGTGGCAAAGCCAGCCTCGATCCTGGCGATCAGATCGTCGCTCTCGGCCCGGGTGAGTCGGTCAGGAAAGTACTCCATCACCATTGGGTCGGCATTCAGCGCGGCGAATGGCGCGTGGTCGGTCTCACGCCATGCCCGCAACAACAACCGGGCGGTTCTCAGCTGGCTCGGACTGGACATCGGACTTCGCTCACTACAGCGGGCTCATCATCACGGCCCGCTCGGTGCGGATCGTGGCCGCCTCCTCGGCCTTCAACCCTGTAGCGAACTCGTCGAGCTTGCGCCGCGAACCGGTGACCGTGAAGCCGACCTGTGTCGTGAGCAGGTGAGGATGCTCGAAGATCGTGCATTGGACACCGAGCTTTTCGGCCCAGGTGAGCATCGACTGCTCGAATTCGGCGCGGATCATCTTGCCGGAGCTCGCGACCAGGGTGCGCGTCTCGACAGTCTCCGCGTCACGCACCGCCGCTTCTTCCTGAACGCGCTCGCTGCCCGTGCTCGGCGGGTCGATCTGACGCCAGGCGTCGAGGTCATCATCCCAGTGGCTGATGTAGATGCTCGCTTTGATATTGGTCCTGGCTGAGCACGCTCTCGAGCGCGTCGCGGGCCGCGGTGATCTTCTCCTGGTCCATCGCGTAGGCGAACAGCAACTTCCCGTCGTGCGTGAGCACCACGTCATGCGGTATCGCCGCCTGCACCTCGTGCACGACCTCCGAGCCTCCCCCACCCGAGCCGCCAGCGCAAACGCCCGAGCAGACGATCGAGCGCGCCGCTCATCCCCGTGCCCTCCAAGCCCCCCGTACCGGCCGCACCCACCGCCGGATCGAGCTCAGCCTTCAGACGCCAATCCTGTTCCCCTGCCATCACATCAGTCATCAAACTCAGGCCCCCTGGCCGGGTAGCGACCCGGCCGACACAGCGCCGGTGGCCGTCGCATAGACGGCCGTAGCGACGAGCACGATCGCCAAGATCCCTTGTATCCCCGCCGCGCCAGCAAACCGCGGTTAGTCTACTCTCACGTACCGCTGCCGAGCAGCCGATATCTCAAGCGGTGCCCCAACCACCTCGCTCATTTCGTCCCCTTGCATTCAGCTTCGTCTGCGCCGTCGTCCTCGTCGTTGCATGGCGCATCACCCACGTCAGCGCCCTCGGCTCGGCAGCCTGGGTTGCCGTCGTAGTCACGTTCGCCATCTGGCTCCCCAATCGGCGGCATTTTCAGGCATACAGACGAGAAGTCCATGCGCTGAGTCAGCGCGAGAAAAACGACCGCAGCTAAGTGGCCATCGCGCACGTCCGGCTGGACGCGCCCGCATCATTCACGAGTGATCCAGCTCGCCAGCAGAGAGAACCTGACGATGACCCCGACAACGATTGCGTAGAGGAAGGCGAGCGGCGGCGCCAGTAGGTACAGGACGACGCCAATAGCAAAGAGAATCGTCAGCCAGAGGAGCGTTGGCCAGAACGGCTTGTTCCTCAGTCCACGTTCGCGTTCCGCCAGTCCATGCCAGACACAGAACCCCCCGATGACGAGCGGAGCAATCCCGCCGTTGCCCTTCCGCCAGATACCGCTGCCGTGGGCTATTTCGAGCCCGAGACCAGCGATTCCGACCGCCACTAGGACAGCCCCAAAAATGGCGAGCAGCGTCCACCTCATGCGGCAAGCATCGGCGCAAAACCCAAGGGCCTGAATGGGCCACTGTCTAGTGCCAGAACAGAGTCGCGGCAATGCCCAGGGTGAGGGCGGCCGAGACGCCGAATAGTGCCTGGAGTACCTCTCTGCGGCCGACACGGCGATGCAGCCTCTCGGGATCCTCGGCACAGAAGATTGCAACCTCTCCAACGGAAACGACAAGGAAGGGCCACGCGAGTGTCGTAGGCGGCATGCCGACGATGAAGAGCAGGACACAACTCGCCCAAAGTGCGTGCGTGGCGATCCTTGCCAACCCGAGTCGAGACATCTAGCGAAGTGTCGCACGCAGACGCGCCCACCGCGACGGTCCACCACCCACCAGCTTCGTACCGGCTATCAGGTCGGCGATCGTCCGGCGCTCCGCCAAGAACGGAATCGGAGCGTGGCTGGCGGCCACCACCGCCGCACTCCGGACGAGGGCGGGCAGACACGCATTCACTGGTGCCACATGCCGCTCTCGATAGACGCGCATGAGCTCGTGTTGTCGTGCGGCCTGATCGTTGGGGTATTGCGCTTGCACGCGTTGCGAGCTCATGCTGCAACTCCGGGTCTGGCCGCTGTGGCGCGGCGCCAGGACCCGGAATCGCGCGAACAAGCCACCGGATCGCATCCCGCGCACCGAGCACGACGATCGTCTGACGCAAGCTGGGTGCAGCCCCAGTCCGAACATCGACCCGTCGAACGCCCCGATGGGAGTCCTTCGCGATGCTCCGACGCTCCTGCGCGACAACGATCGCAAACAAGCAGACCCGCAGCAACACTCGACCTCTGGCCGAGGTCGGCACGAATGCACTGACGGGCGGAAGCCGAGCCATCTCCCCATAGTGTGCCCGCTACGTCGTCCGAAGCACAGGTAAGTGTCACCGGTCACCGAGCTGGATGATCTAGCCAAAGGCCTCGATCATCGAAGTTCGCTTACGAGCCGCCGCACATCCTGGAGGCTTGAGATTGTGTTCGGATGGGCGCCCGGTTCCTCGCCGGGTCGGTCGAGCCAGATGCCGTGCAAGCCCGCGGCGCAGGCAGCGCGTGCGTCGATGTCGAGGTCATCGCCGACATACGCGACGACGTTCGGCGGTCGGTCGATGAGCTCGCACGCGGTCGTGAAGATCCGCGGCTCGGGCTTCGCACAGCCGAGCTCGTCGGCGGTCAGAACGATCGGAGAAACAGGCGTCGATGCCGGTCGCTGCGAGCTTCGCGCGCTGCTGGTCACGATGCCCGTTTGAAAGGACCCCGAGGACCAGCGTCGGGTCGCGTCCGGCGAGACCATCGAGCGCTCCGATGACGTCGTCATAGATCGTCCACGCCTCCTCGTAGGAGGCGAGATAGGAAGCGAACCACTTGTCGTGCTCGATCGCCTCGCCGGCTCCGTCTCCGAGTGCTGTGAGCAGACCCGTGACGCGCCGCCGGCGCTGCTCGCCGTGCGAGACGCGACCGGCGAGATAGTCCGCGAAGTGCTCACGCTCCAGCGCGGCCCACAGCTCGTGAGCTTCGTCGACCTCGGCCCGCGAGAGCCCGGAGTGGGTACTTCGCAGTTGCGCCGCGAGCGCCGCCCTCCTGGCGGCCTCGTGGTCGACCAAGGTCCCATCGATATCAAAGAGAATCGCCTCGATCACTTGCCCGCATGGTGTCACGTGCTAGCCGTCTTCCTCGAACGCTGGCTGTAGTGTGCCCGCTGATGGCGTCAGACCTCGATCAAGCGACGTACGTCGACGGGCAGAACGGCCGATATCAGGCGCGGTTGTCCGAGGATTGGGAGATCTGGGGTCCGAACGGCGGCTATCTCGCGGCGATCGCGCTGCGGGCGGCGGGCGAGGTCGCGAGAGATCAAGCGGCCGGCGAGCTTCTACTGCCACTTCCTCAGCTCCCCGGCCTTCGATGTGGTCGAGCTCGAGGTCAACATGCTCAAGCAAGGCCGCCGCGCCGAGTCGCTTGCCGTGACCGTGACCCAGCAAGGCAAGCCAGTCCTGCAAGCGATGGTCAAGACCGCCGCGCAGGCGCCCGGCTACAGCCACCAGCACCTGAGCGCTCCCGCGGTTCCCCTTCCTGAGGACCTTGAAGACCTATGACGAGTTGCACCCCACCAGCCCCCCGTTCAGCTTCTGGGAGAACGTCGAGCGACGGCCCGTCGACCAGAGCACCGACGGACGAGCCACAGGCGCCGCTGGTACAGGCGTGGACGCGCTTCCGACCGACAGCGTGTTTCGAGGATCCCTTCCTCGACGCGGCGCGCGCTCTGATCCTGCTCGACACCTACGGCTTCCCGGCCGCCTACCGCGAGTACCAAAGCTGGGAGTACCTGGCACCGAACCTCGACACGAGCGCGTGGTTTCACCACTTCAACCCTGACTGCGAATGGCTGCTGATCGACCACGAAGTGCACCGTCGCCGACCACGGTCTGATGGGCGTCAGTGGCCGGGTCTGGGACACCGACGGACGCCTGCTCGCGACGGGCTCCGCGCAGCTGTGCTGCATCCCCAACCCCAGCGCGCCTAGCCCGTAAACGATGGTCAGTCAAGTCCGATCATGAGATCAACCCACCGCTAGCAACCAGGCACAAACTGATATGGCGCACAACACGTTCGCTGCGCCGGCGCTCGCGTGCGGCCCGTGCGCGGCGGCGCCCAACCCCGAGTAGCGGCGGTAGTGGTCGTGGGTTCCGCGCAGCATCGCGCCGGCCACCCATCGCATGGCGTTCCGGTGGGGATTAGATCGTATGGCGAGAGCTGTCCGTCGATGACTCGCCCGAGGCGGTCCGCGAGCTGGGGTTCGTGCAGATGCACGATTTGGCGTGCTATTGGGTGCTAGCGTGCGGTAATGCTGGAGAGAGGACGAGCACGGACGATCGGTGCGGCCGTACTGGTGTGCTGTCTCGCAGCTGCCTTAGCGGGCTGTGGCAGCGGTGTGTCTTCGAAAAAGAACACCGAAGCACGCATTGCGGCCGCATTCGACGCCCTACCCTGCGGCGGCAAATCGATGAGCTCTCAAATGGAACAGAAGTACACAGCAACGCTTCGTTCGATTGTAAAGGCAGACCGCAAGTTGCCACGTGTCGCCACATTGGTTTCGGATGCACACGCGGTGGACAAGCTGAGAGCAGCTATGCGCAAGATCACCGACTCCACCGGCTACAAACCAGGCGCGCTGACGAACGACTTAGAAGCGGCGTACCGTCTCAACGTCAAGCTCTACACCGATGAGAAGGCGCTCGGATTTCGCTGCATCGCCCCTCCGCGAAAACCCATCAAAGGCTAGGAATGCCGGGAGGCCCCCAAGCCCCTGTTGGAGTAGGTGATGCGTTCCGGAGGCGCGGGACCGCCGGCCACATCAGTTGGACGTTCTCGCGGTGTGTCTGCGACGGAAGGGGAACGGACTTCAGGATCGTCAGGCTGGCGGCCAGCCGCCCGTGATCGACACCGAGCAGCGCGCGGCCGGCGGCGCCCAGCTTCAGCTCGACGGTCACGGTCCTGCCCGCCGGGATCGTGAAGCTGGCCGTCGCGATCGTGTCGTCTGCTTGGACTCGCCACGACGTCGCGTTCCCTTCTTGCCCTCGTTTCGGGGGACCGTCAACGTGAGCTTGCCGTGGCACGTGAAGGGGCCGGCGCACCTCAGCTTGACCGCCGCCTCGCCGGCACGGGTCGTCGAGATGCGCGTGCCGGCGAGCGATACGTCGCCGGTGGGTGACGACGCTACCTGCGCCGGATATCGGGGCCGGGGGAATGCCCGCCTGTGGCGGGCATGGCGAGGAGGACGCTCCAAACGGTTCGGTTGCGATCGTCGTCGAGCTGCCCTGGACGCCGGTGATCGTGCCCGTGACCGTGAGGGCTTCGCAGCCGTCCGGGCTGATCCGGAAGTGGGTCCCGGTCGAGCTGCAGCAGGAGCGCTTTGAACTGCAGCGGGGCGCCGTCGGCGAAGCTCGGCAGCGGGCCTGTTGCGATATCTAGCCGCCCTGTGCCCGGTTCGACTTGGGCGCTCGCGCGGATGACCACGGTCCCGAGCTCGAACGGGCCTGGTTCTACCGGCAGCACGAACTCGAGGCCCTGCGCGGCGCCACCGTAGGAGCCGGTCAGGTAGACTCGCCGTTGAGATCGGCCGGGTAGGAGCCCAGGCCGGCCTGCGCGGCAACGGCCCCGACCTCGCTTGCCCAGGGCAGGCGCCTTCGAGGCCTGCGGTTCGCCGCACGCCGGCACGCCCACGAGCAGATGCGCGACAGCGGGCGGGGCCTGGATCGCGATCGTGCCGAGCTGCTGTTCGGAAGCGCTGCGCGAGACGAACAGGCTCAGCGAGCCATACGCATCCGCTTCGCCGGCCGTCGTGCTCGTCCCCTGGAACGTCGGGTCAAACGGCTGCACAGCAGAGCACGCCGTGCCGTCCATACCCGCATCGATCTCAAAGCTCGACGACGGCGCCGCCGCCGGAACCACCCGACCACGGCTCAGCGCGCTCGTGCTCGTGGCCAGGCCGCATGTGGGAGGGGTGCTCAGCAGCGCCCGTTCGCCCCCGAAGAAGTGCACCTCCAGCGCGCCGATCGGGAGCTGCGGCAGTTCGCGCAACACGATCGTCAGCTGACCTGTGAACGGGTTCGCTTCGATCTCACCCGCGAGCTTGATTGTCACGCCCGCCACCGGGTCTTCGGCTGAGACATACACAGCGAGGGGCGAAGCAAACGGGTTTTCGTTCGGCGTCGCCAGATAAACCGCGCCCTGCAGTGGATCCGCCAGCAGCGGCGTGTGGATCGCCACCGTCCCGATCTTCGACGCGTTTGGACAGGTCACCGGCCCTGACGAACCCAGCCCGATCTGCGCCTGCGAGCAGGCCTGCAGCCCATCTGCCGCCGACAGGGAGATCCCGACACCTTCCGGCAGCGTCACCGCTGCGTTCTCGAGATCGGCGCTCGCCAGCCCCTCCGGGTCTTCGTTCTGGGGAACATTCAGATCCAGCTGGTAGCCGGAAGGTGTGTCGGCCTCGTCCGCGTCGGGAGCGATCGAGAGCGACGGATCGAACGGGAGCCGCTCACAGCCGGTCATCTGCGAAAACGAGGCGGACAGGGAAGTGGTTTCTCCGCCCCAGGATTCGCCTCCGACCGTCGTCGACAGCGACCCGGCGCATGAGGTGGGCAACGTCAGAAACCTGGAGATCGACGGTCCTCCCAACGTCAACTTCACCGATTCGATCGCGAGTTGAGGAATGTCCTCGATGCTCAAAGTCATCCCATCCTCGCCGCCTGTGCGAACTGAGACATCGGCTACCACCCGGGACGCCTTCGAGCGTGAAGCCGAACCGCGCGAACTCCCCCGGCGCCGGAGCCAGGTTGTATACCGCAGCGACACGATCTTCCCCGCCTCGCTCACCTGCACCATCCCCACCGCGTTGTTCTGAGGAACAGTGGCCGGATTGAGAACCAGCCCCGGCGGCAATTCGAAATCCAGGTCCCTGACTTCATCCACGCTCGTGCTATGCGCGTTCGGCTCGAGCACCGCTTCGGCTGTCAGTTCATACGGGATGCGAACCAGCCTGGGTATCCACCGAGCTGTCTTCTTCGCTCGCGGTCAGGCCATAACGTTCGATCCCGAAACTCGCCGAAGCGTAGGCGCTCGATGCGGCGACGCCGGCCACGAGCAGCACGCAGACCACGAGCAGGCCATACATCCTCCGTTTAGGGACCGCACCCGCCCGGCCGCAACGCCACCTCATGCCCAGAACCCTACATCCCCGCCTCGTTAGAGAACCCTTTGGCAAGCGCGATCAGATCATCGTGCGGGGCGCTCTCGGGTGCACCGCCAGCGTCCTCGCCATCCTCGAGCCAACGCTCCGGATCGAACACGTCTGCTCGCTGCATTCGCTGCCGGGCCTGCCCGATGAAGCCGCGGACAGCTCGCCGGTGATATCGATGCTGCGCCCCTCCTTTGCTAGGACCATGAGCCGCCGATACAGGCGCTCGGTGGCGGTCGTGATGACGTGAAAGTAGCGCTGTAGGTGGTTTGAGTTCAGTGCGGTACAGTCAGACGGCGCCCACGGCGCCAGCCCCGGAAGATCGGACCGTAGCGCTCACACCACTCCTCCGCCGTCGCATGCAGGCTCTCGGGGCGCACCTGATGGATGTTGCCGAGCAGTGGCAGCCGCGGCGGCCCAGGCAGATCAGCGATTGTGCGAGTCATCGTGGGAGAGTCTTCCAGCTTTCGACGGCACAAGGACCTAGCCGACGATGAGTTGCTAGCCACGCGTCAAGGCCGCTTCGTGGTTGGCCCGCGGGATCACCGGCGTCGGCGTCGCGAATAGAAGCGAACCCCGAGTCCGACGACACACACCACGCCCGTGAGGGTCCATGCAACCCACGTTTTGTGACCGTCATGCGAGCGCAGCAGCCCACCCATCACAACCGTCATCGCCAGGGAGTGCAGATACGCCACGAAGCCTCAGCTACCCCGTATGGGAGGTGACTAACCAGGTCGACGCGGCGCTGGCGCAGCGGCTCACCACCGAGGAGCTCCACGGCCTACGAGCCGGTCTTGCCGCGCTGGCGGAAATACGCAGGGAGTCGAGGTCCCGCTAGGCTTCGACGTCGACGATGAGCGTGCGAACCAGCGGAATCCGGCAGCCGAGCATTTGGGCGAGCGTCGTCAGCGACCACGCATTGGTGTTGCGCGACTGGTTGCTCGGTCTCGGCTTCTCCGAGGATCTGATGATCCCCGGAGAGCGGGGCGGGCTAGTCCATCACTGCCAATTGGATTGGCCTGAGGGGGGTCGCGTGTTGCTGTCCAGCACCGGCGAGCGCAGCACGCCCTGTCGGGCAGGTACCAGCTCGCTGCATGTCGTCACCTCCGATCCTGACGCTGTGATGGAGCGAGCCCTCGAGCTCGGCGCCACCATCGTGCACCCACTCGTGAATCAAACCGACTATCCATCGCGCGATTTCACTGTGGCGGACCCCGACGGAAACCACTGGACCTTCGCGACGTTCGCCGGGTAGCGAAACCCGCGCTGAGCGGGTCCTCATGACGGGCTCGCGCTGATGGCGCAGGGTTGGCGTCGATTCGGGACGCCCGGAACACACTGAGCTTTGACCCAGCGCACAACGAGAAAGACTTCACCGAGCTAGTCCGTCAGGCGATCGACGAGCTGCCGCCAAAGTTTGCCCATGCCCTCTACGGCTGGAAGTCACCCGCACACTTCGCCACGAGCTCGCGCACCATCTCGGCTGGGACGAGACCGGCGTACACGCGCTCGGGCTCTAGGAACACCGCCATCGCTAATCACAAAGAGCGCGTCAGGCATCCATCCCATGGCCAGCGGGCAGACTGTTTTGCTATTGCTTCCAGGAATGACGGGGCGGTTCTGCCCGGCAAAGAAAAGAAACAAAAAATGACGGCTCCTTTGCCCGTTCGCCTTTGAAAACCACGACCTTTGGCGTCCTGGCCGTCATTTTTTGTTTCTTTCTTTGCCGGGCGTCTACTCCTCCTGACAGCACAGAAAGGCCAGGGAATTCTGGAATATAAATTACCTATCCCAAAAATCCCTGATAAAAATCTTCTCGTAGAGGCACAACGGTCTCTCAAAACTCAACAGCATGCTGGGGTAGTTTTGCGGCTGAGGCCGCTTGTGCTCCCCAAGTAGTAAGGGAGACGCGCGACGTTCAGCCATCCAGCCAGGTTCGGTCGACATGCTAGGCCCGACCGCTCGAATGCCCTCCGGTCCTTCGCGCTCTAATGAGACGAGCTCGAGGCCGGACGGTCGCTGCGATCGGGGCACTGTTATGTGCTCCCTAGAAAGGAGGTGATCCAGCCGCAGCTTCCGCTACGGCTACCTTGTTACGACTTCACCCCAGTCACGAGCCCCACCTTCGACGGCTCCCTCCCTTGCGGGTTAGGCCACCGGCTTCGGGTGTTGCTCACTCCCGTGGTGTGACGGGCGGTGTGTACAAGGCCCGGGAACGTATTCACCGCGGCAATGCTGATCCGCGATTACTAGCAACTCCGCCTTCATGCAGGCGAATTTCAGCCTGCAATCCGAACCGAGACGCACTTTAAGGGATTCGCTCCACCTCGCGGTATCGCAGCCCTCTGTATGCGCCAATGTAGCACGTGTGTAGCCCTGGACATAAGGGGCATGAGGACTTGACGTCATCCCCACCTTCCTCCGGTTTGTCACCGGCAGTCTCGCATGAGTCCCCAACTAAATGCTGGCAACATGCGACGGGGGTTGCGCTCGTTGCGGGACTTAACCCAACATCTCACGACACGAGCTGACGACAGCCATGCACCACCTGTGAACCTGCCCCGAAGGGAAGACGTGTTTCCACGCCGGTCAGGCACATGTCAAGCCCAGGTAAGGTTCTTCGCGTCGCGTCGAATTAAACCACATGCTCCGCTGCTTGTGCGGGCCCCCGTCAATTCCTTTGAGTTTTAGCCTTGCGGCCGTACTCCCCAGGCGGACAACTTAATGCGTTAGCTTCGACACGGGGGGAGTCGACACCCCCCACATCTAGTTGTCATCGTTTACAGCGTGGACTACCAGGGTATCTAATCCTGTTTGCTCCCCACGCTTTCGCGTCTCAGCGTCAGTCACGTCCCAGCGAGCTGCCTTCGCCATTGGTGTTCCTCCTGATATCTGCGCATTTCACCGCTACACCAGGAATTCCACTCGCCCCTTCCGGACTCTAGCCCCACAGTATCCACCGGCATTCCAGGGTTGAGCCCTGGACTTTCACAGCGGACTAATGGGGCCGCCTACACGCTCTTTACGCCCAATAATTCCGGACAACGCTTGCACCCTACGTATTACCGCGGCTGCTGGCACGTAGTTAGCCGGTGCTTCTTGTGAAGGTACCGTCACTCCATCCGGCTATTCACCGGAGAAGCTTCGTCCCAACTGAAAGGGGTTTACAACCCGAAAGCCTTCTTCCCCCACGCGGCGTTGCTGCGTCACGCTTTCGCGCATTGCGCAAGATTCCCCACTGCTGCCTCCCGTAGGAGTCTGGGCCGTGTCTCAGTCCCAGTGTGGCTGATCGTCCTCTCAGACCAGCTACCCATCGAAGCCTTGGTGAGCCGTTACCTCACCAACAAGCTAATGGGCCGCGGGCCCATCTCGATGCGGAGGCCGAAGCTTCCTTTCCCCTTGCGGGCACATCCGGTATTAGCCCGAGTTTCCTCGGGTTGTCCCGGTCATCGAGGCAGGTAACCCACGTGTTACTCACCCGTTCGCGGCTCTGCCCCGGGGCAAGCCCCGGTTCGTCGCTCCACTTGCATGTGTTAAGCACGCCGCCAGCGTTCGTCCTGAGCCAGGATCAAACTCTCCGTGAAGAACTTCACGTAGAGCTGTCATCGGTTTTCCGCTCGCTCGTTGTACGCGAACGCATAACGAGCTCACATCCGCCGGGACCCATACACCGTGGTCCCGACCCATGACGGGGTACTACCAATCTACTTGACTCTTTGTACCGCCACCGTTCACGCCGAAGCGCACCCGTTGGCGGGTCGAACCTGGACGCACACCACGATCGAAAATCGATCGTAGATGCGCATGCTGTTGAGTTTTCAAAGACCGCCGTGCCTCTTTGGGGAGGACATCCCCGGAGAAGACTGTCTCGCCCAGCGTCCGAAGACGCCATCAGGGCGAACGAAGGACTATAGCGCGAACGGGGCGGCGTGTCCAGCCTAGGCGCCCCACCCCTCGTCAGACGTCTTCGCCCGGTCGGAGGGCCGAACCCGTCGGCGGGGTTTGGTTACCTGAGGGCTTGCTGTGTGGGCGCTGTCTGAGGGCGTGCTGTGTGGGTGCTGTGCGCTCGCACGTGGAGATGAGCATCCTGGTCGAACGTTTGTTCCAGCGTACGGCTCAGCCGAGGCGGCGGCGAGAGCAGCAGGAGGTCCGTGTACGCGGACGACGGGTCGGCGCCCTCGCGGGCTGTATAGCGATCGGCGAGCTCCGCGACGCGTTGCGCGTCCAGCGCTACGGTCGGCTCGCGCAGATCGACCACGAGGCTGTACCCCGAGGCCACCAGCGCGTGGAAGCGCTCCAAGCCGCCGGCCCGACGCAGACCGTAAGGCCAGTACTCAGTAACGATCGGGACGCCCGCCGCCGCGAGCCGCTCGGCGCCGGCGAGGATATGCCCCTCGTGACCTTGGGCATCCATCCACACGAGGTCGATGCTGTCGAGGTCGATCGCCTCGACCTCCGCCAGCGAGTCGAACCGGCGCCCGACGACCTCGACCGTTGCCCGCTTCCCCTCGCCGATCAGGTCAGGCCCAGAGGGCTCAGAAACACGAATGCGATGATCGCCACAGTTCTCCTCGGAGCACTCGAGCAAAAGCGTGTCGTCGGTATCCGACAGCGCCAGCTGGTGAACCTCGGCGCGATCCTGTAGGCCGTTGAGAGCGAGATTGGCACGCAGAAAGCGGACGTTTTCCGCATCAGGCTCCACGGCCACAACACGCTCGACACCGTGACGCATGAGCAGCGAAACCGTCTCCGTCCCGATGTTGGCACCCACCTCGAGAACGGTCAGACCATCCAGCGTCTTGATGCCGGCATATCTTTCGAGCCCTATCAACATGCTGCCCATCGTGTCCTCGGCGAACCCCCCGTTCACAAACGTCTGAAAGCTGACGGCCGAGTCGCGAGTGTTGACGACGTAGCGCACGCCGTCCTGCTCTACGCCAAGAAACGGCGTCACCCGAGCGGCGAACGGAAAGAGGATGCGCGAACGCAGAGCCTCTCGACGCGCATTCTCGGAGTTACGCACCAAGCGCACGAGGTTCCGGAGGCGAACGCCAATTGCCTTGCAGCGCCTCCGAACAGCTCCGTCATCGAGCACGCCGATATCAGCCCTAGCAGGCAGTCGAGGCTTCGCGGCCTCGGGCGCCGACGTCCGCGCGATCTCGGGCATGCCTCCCAAATGAGCTACCGCCATAACTACTCAATCGGCATCTTCTCGACAATGCTTGAACTGCCCCCACTGCCCCCCACCGCCCCAAGCCACCGATCACAAGCTCCCCGATCTCGGCTGGAGCGCCCAGGTTCAGACGACGCCCGAGTTCTTCATCCACGCATCCATGCACTCGAGCTTCCGTCCCTCTGCCTAGCTTGCATCGGGAAGAGCCCGCTCGGAGCCTTCAACCAGCAGACACCAGCAGGCCAATCCCGACCATAGAGCCCTGTTAGAACCGCTCGTCACCCTCCAGCCACACGCCGGTACTCGTCACGCCTTCTCATACCAGCCGCGGCCTTTCTTCTGCAGCTTGCCTTCCTGCTCCAGGCCCGGAAGCACCCTGTAGAGGTAGTTCTGCTTGCCCCACCACAGGAGCCGCCGCCTCAGCCGCCGCCGTGGCCGCCAAGGCGCTCACGGCCCGCGTACCGGCCCGAGTCGCTTTGCGCGCACGCCTGCCCGAGCCACGCGGACGCCCCGGCCCTTTTTTGCCCGTACTCGAACCACGCGGACGCCCAGGCCCACGCCGGCGCGTGACGCTCGCCACAGCGGCCGAGCCGGCCTCAGACGCAGCCGAACCGATCACACCCGCCAACGCCTCCACAGCAGCCTCGAGCCGGTTGAACTCATGCGTCCCTGAATACTTCCTCGATACCCGGCTACCGTGCGGCCGTGAACGAAAAACGACGCGGCCCCGGGCCGCTCGAGGAACCCGCCCCGGCTCGCCTCTGGGCGCTCCGGCTTGGGTGGCAGGGCCTCACACCTCGGTGGCCTCGCTCTTTGCGACTCGGTTCCGCGTCGAGGAGCAACATAGGAGGCTCGGGCCGCGGGCGCAAGTGCCCCGCGCCCGATCTTCCTGGATTTTGCGAGAAAGAACTAAGCGTCGTCAGCCTGCGGCGGGATCCCCAGGTCGATCTCCAGCTGACGCTCTGAAGGCTGCAACGGCGCCGTCGTCGTTCTCGGCCGGCCGCGCTGTCGGCCGCCTAGCCAAAGTGACCCCAGCGCGTGGCGATGATGAGCAGCAGACCGCCGATCGCGAGCGCAACTCCCGCGACGATCGTCCTTGCGGTGGGCAGCTCGAGCCGCGGAATCTGTGCGGCGGCCAGCCAGATGCCGGCGAACAGAACGAGCAAGAAGCCGACTTCGGCCAAGCGTCTGCCTGTCTGATGCGTGAGCGCCAAGACGAAGTTCATTCGCGACATTATTGTCCCCGTTCCCGTCCGCCCCTCCGGCTAAATGTGGCTACGGCGTCTAGCGTCTCAGGCTTGCAGGCCGGTCGCGGACCTCACCATCGTCCGTACCAGCGCCTGCGCCCACCGTCGACCGGGGCACCACCGATGAAGAAGCCGATCAACCAGAGCAGCACGGCGATCACGAGCACATACCAGAGCACATGCACGGCAAACCCGAAACCGCCGAGAATCGCCAACAGCAATACCAAGATGACTAGTGCGACCATTTGTTTGCGTCCCTCCTCGAGGTTGACACTCACTCCTTTACCCGGGGGGACGGGTCGGCTAACCCATAGGTTCGGGGCGGGTAGGTTCCTTGAAGCTGTTGACCCGCAAACAGATCGCGACGGCGAGCTCCCAGTTCATCAGGTGCCCGTTCGGGTAGCGTGTGACTATGTCCCGCGAGTGGCCCGCGCTCTCCTACGAGCAGTGGAGTGAGACCTGCGACACGCTGCACGCGCACACCCAGGTTCTCGGCAAGCTGGCGGTGGTGCTCGCGCCGCCCGAGCCGCAGCTCCAGCACGCGGCGCTGCGTCTGACCGCGCGCGGCTGGGAGACCTTGCCGCTGCCGGCACCAGACGGTTCGGGGGCGCTCGTCGTCGCGCTCGACCTGCGCACCCACGAAGCGGTCGTCGAGCACAGCGACGGGCGCGTGCGTGCAGTCGCGCTCGCCCCCGACCGACCGGTGGGCGTGGTCACACGCGAACTGCTGGACGCGGTCCGTGCGCTTGGGGGTGCCGTCGAGATCGACCCGACGCCGCAGGAGGTCGCCTGGAGCGCGCCGCTCGACGAGGACACCGAGCACGCCCGCTACGACCCCGCCCAGGTCGCCTCCTACTTCGCCGCCGCGACCCAGGCGGCGCTCGTACTCGCCGCGTTCCGCGCGCCGTATCGCGGACGCTGCACGCCGGTCAACGCGTGGTGGGGCTCGTTCGACCTCGCCGTCAGCCTGTTCTCAGGCGAGCCGGCCGACCCGCCCTCGGATGACTTCATCATGCGTAACGCGATGGATTCTCAGGAGGTCGCCGTCGGCTGGTGGCCAGGCGATCCGCGATCCGGCAACGCAGCGTTCTATGCCTACGCGCATCCGGCGCCAAAGGGGTTTGCGGACGCCACCCTTGCTCCCTCCTCCGCGCGCTGGGACGCGGCGCTCGGTGAGTACATCCTCGACTGGGACGACGTCCGCGCGAGCTCCGACCCGCACGCGGCCGCGCTCGAGTTCGCCCGCTCAACATTCAGTCACGCGTGCGCCGTATGCGCTTGGGATCCGGCGCTCGCCGCCAGCGCCGAAAGCAAGCCACCGCCGATCGTGTAGGCCCAACGCCGGCGCACTGATCGCTGGAGTGCTCTCGGAGGAAACACCTTCAGGCTGCGACCCAGTTCTTGGCTTCCTCCAGCTGGTCCATTTCGTAGACCTCGACTTCGCCGGGGGTCATCCAGGCGAACATCCGGTACGCCCTCCCAACCCACTCAACGTCGGTCACGATCGCCGAGCGCTTCCATGCCGAGTGGTGTCCGATGCCGAGCCCGAGCCCCGTCTTGATGTCGTCGAACCAGGCCGCGGGCTCGAGTCCCTCGAACGCGGTGAGCGAGAACAGCATGCGGATCTCTCCGGACTCCGCGGCTTCGCGCAGGACGGGCTCGAGGACGTTGCGGTAGTCATCGCGGGTGAGCTCGCCGTTGGCCTTGAAGCCGATCGTGCCTGCTGGCATATCGTCGATTCGTTCGATCATCGTGTTCCTTTCTCTAGTTGATCTGGACGGGTGTGCCGGGGAGTTGGGCGACGAGCAGCTGCGAGTGCCCTTTGAAGAGATCGACGAGCGACGCGGTTCCCTCATCCGTCTCGAAGCGGTACTCCTTGTCGATTGGAACCCATGGCAGGTCCCGTCGCAGCCGTGCCAGCTCGTCGCCGCGCCGCGTCAGCTCCTTCTCGGCGTCGAGCAGCTGCAGCCGCGCCGCGAGCCACTCCTCACGAGTTCCCGTCCTGTGATCGGTCATTGCCTTCTCCTATGTGGTTGTTAGAGATCTATGCCCGCTTCTGCCTGTACGGACTCGGCGAGCCGCTTGATCCCGGCCCTTGATCACCCCACCCGCAGCCGCACGAACCTACGCTTGCCGACCTTCAACACCTCACCGTCGGCGCGCGCGGCCGGGACGTCGTGCTCCCCCTTCCTCAGCACGACTCACCGAGCGTCACCCCGCCCTGGTCGATCAACCGCCTGGCCTCCGAGCGGGACATCCCGAACGCCTCGCTCATCGCCTCGGGCAGGTGCACCGTCCCGTCCTCTCCCGCGCGCACACGCGCGTCTGACACCTTCTCGGGCGCCGCATGCTCGATGTGCACGCGGTCGAACTCCTGCTCGGCCCTCTCCGCATCCTGCTCGGAGTACAGCCACGCCACGATCCGGCGCGCGAGCGCGCGCTTGGCGTCTCGTGGGAGCAGTTGGTCGGGTGCAATAGCGTGCAGTAGCAGCCCGTAGTACTCCTCCATCGCCTCGTCGGGGATGCTCATCGTCTTGCCATACATCTCCCCCGGCGCGTCGGTCACCCCAATCTGGTTGCCCAGCGACTTACTCATCTTCTGGCGCCCGTCGGTCCCCACCAGGATCGGCATCGTCATCATCGCCTGCTCGCTCTGCCCATACGCCCGCTGAATATCGCGCCCCAGCAGCAGGTTGAACTTCTGGTCGGTCCCCCCCAGCTCCACATCCGCCTCCACGGCCACCGAGTCATAGCCCTGCAGCAGTGGATACAGCAGCTCGAGCATCGAGATCGGCTCCTTCGCTCCCCAGCGTTTGGCGAAGTCGTCGCGCTCCAACAACTGCGCCACGGTCGTCGTGCGCACCAATGCAAGTAGATCCGTCAGCCCCATGTCCAACCACTCGCTGTTGCGCCTGACCTCCAACCGCTGCGGATCGGGGTCCAGGATCTTCGACGCCTGCTCCTGGAAGGTGGCCGCATTGGCCTCGATCTCCTCCTCCGTGAGCATCGGCCGCAGGCTCGATCGCCCCGATGGATCCCCCACCCGCGCCGTGTAGTCCCCGACGATCAGCACCACCCGATGCCCGGCGTCCTGGAACTCCCTCAGCTTGCCCAGCACGACCGCGTGCCCGAGGTGGATGTCCGGCGCCGTCGGGTCGATCCCCAGCTTGACCCGCAGCGGCCGGCCCTCGCCGCGCGCCATCTGAAGCTTGGCGGCGAGCGCGCCCTCGGGCAGGCTGTCGACGGCATTGCGCGCGAGGACGGCGGCTTCCTCGGCGGTCACCTCAGGTGCGTCGGGCATCGGAGGCCAATGGTAGAGTCTTGCCCTCTGTGGAGTCCGCCGCACCGCCCGCCCGCGGCCGGCCGCGTCTGAAGAGGCTGCGCTTTCTGCTGATCCTCTTCGCCGTGCTGCTGCTCGGCCTGATCTCGTTCGTCTTCGGCATGTTCGTCGCCGTCGCGTCCGACCTGCCATCGTTGACCCGCTTCTCGCAGTTCAAGGACGAGCAGAGCTCCTACCTGTACGACGACGTCGGGCACCCGATCGGCGTGCTCAGCCAGCAGAATCGGGTGATCGTCACGCCCCCACAGATCCCGCAGATCGTCAAGGAGGCGGTGATCTCGATCGAGGACAAGCGCTTTCAGACCAACTGCGGCGTCGACATCCGCGGGATCGCGCGCGCGTTCGTGCAGGACATCGAGCACAAAGGCAACCTGCAGGGCGCCTCGACGATCGAGCAGCAGTTCATCAAGAACGCCCTGCAGGCCCAGTCGCACCGCACGATCTTCGAGAAGCTCCGCGAGGCAGCGCTCGCCTACCAGCTCTCGCACAAGTGGTCGAAGGAAAAGATCATCACCGCCTACCTCAACACGATCTACTTCGGCAACGGCGCCTACGGGATCGAGGCCGCGGCTCAGACCTACTTCGGCCAGGCCCCCGACCACAAAGGCTGCGGTATGCCCGGCCACGAACTGTGCGTCTCTCAGCTTCAGCCCTGGGAGGCGGCGCTGCTGGCGGGCATCATCCAGTCGCCCACCGAATACGACCCGGCGGAGCACCCGGTTGCCGCCAAGGAACGCCGCGACGTGGTCCTGCGCCAGATGCTCGACCAGGGGTACCTGACCCGCCCCGTCTACGAAGAAAGCGTCAAGCAGGCGCTGCCGGCGCCAGAAGAGGTGCAGGCTCCCGAGGAGCAGACGATCGAAGGGGTCGACGCCGGCTACTTCACGAGCTGGGTCGCCCAGCAGGTGATCGAACGCTACGGCGCGCCGCGCACGTTCGGGGGCGGCCTGCGGATCAAGACGACGCTCGACCTCGAACTGCAGCGCGCCGCCGAACAGGCGATCAACGGCTACCTCGCCTACTCCGGCGACCCCTCCGCCTCGCTCGTGGCGATCGAAAACTCGACCGGCGAGGTGCGCGCGATGGTCGGCGGTCGCAACTACGACGAAAGCCCCTTCAACCTCGCCACCGAGGGCGAGCGCCAGCCCGGCTCCTCGTTCAAGGCGTTCGACCTCGCCGCGGCCCTGGAGGACGGGATCTCGCCGGACTCGGTGTGGACCTCGAAGGAGAAGGTGTTCGTCGTCCCCAGCCCGCGCGGCCCGGAAAAGTTCGTCGTGCACAACGACGAGGGCGCCTACACCGGCGAGAATACGCTCACCAACGCGACCGCCTACTCCGACAACTCGATCTACGCCGAAGTCGGCTTGAAGGTCGGTACCCACAGGATCGCGCGCCTCGCGCACGCGATGGGCATCACGACCCCGATCTCGACCAACCCCGCGATGACGATCGGGGGCCTGTCCGTCGGCGTCACACCGCTGGACATGGCCCATGCGTATGAGACGATCGCCCACGGCGGCGAGCGCGTCAGCGGCACGATGGCCAAAGACGACGCCCCGGTCGGAATCCAGGAAGTCGAAGCGAGCGGTCGCCCACTGCCGGACGGGGCGCGGCACGACACGAACATGGTCGAGACGAAGCGAATCCTGCCGCCTGAAATTGCCGAGACCGAGACCTCCGTGCTCGAGACCGTGCTTCAGTACGGCACCGCGAAAGCCGCCGCGCTCGACGAATTCGCCGCCGGCAAGACGGGCACGACCTCTAACTACGGCGACGCCTGGTTCGTCGGCTGGAACCACAAGTACACCGTCGCGGTGTGGGTCGGCTACCCGCACAGCCTGGTACCGATGACGACCCAGTTCGATGGTGGCCCCGTGCTCGGAGGCACGTTTCCGGCGCTGATCTGGCACGACTTCATGATCTCCGCGCTGGGGATCGAAAAGGAACGGGCCGAACATGCTGCGCGCCCCAAGGGCTCGGCGAGCGGGAGCGGCGCCGGTACTTCCAGTACGGGCGAAGTGGAACCCGGTGCGCCGTCGAGCACGGGCACGACCAAGACGCCGAGCCAGGGCGCGCCGGCGACGACGACGGGGGCGGGCACCGGGGCGGGCAGGGAAAGTGGGAAATCCGCCACGCCCGGTGGCGGCAGTGAAGCAACGGGCGGTACGCCCAAAGCGTCCGGCGAACCGGAACACACCGCCACGCCGACGCCGGCCACTCCCACCCCGGAATCCCCGTCCGCCCCGTCATCGCCGGCGCCATCAACGCCGGCAGCGCCCTCCTCCCCGTCACCGTCGCCGACGGGCGGAGTCAGCCCCGGGGGCTAGTCTCTGCCTAGCTCAGGCGGGGGATGGGAGCCTGCTGGGGTCCCCCGCGCGTGCTCGTGCGCTCCACCTTCTGCTCAAGCTTGACATCGACCAGCCTGTCATCGTCGAACCAGTGACCGTACTGGTGCTTGCCATCCTTGTCCACCTTCGGCACGAGCAGCACCTGGTCGCACCCAGAGATGTACGAAGTGAAACCCGCACAGCGACCTTCGTAGCCCGTCAGGTCGTCGCGATAAAGCCGGCCGAACTTCACCTTTGGCGCCTGCCCGTCACGTTTCCCAGCCTTCTTCGTTTTGTTCTTGAGTGACATATCGTGTCCTTTCGGTGTTGTATTTCCGACACCGTAGGACGACCTCACAAAGAATTCAGGGCATGTGCAAATTTGATCCAAATTCGGCACAGTTTTGTCACACTTTTGGGCAGGGACGGGAGACGTTGCGGTTGTGAGCCGCGCAGAAGCGCCAGGGAAGCTCGACCGCCTTCGTGATCCCAATCCGCGTGCCCACCACCACGTTGGGCTCGTGCTGGCCGATCTCCGATCGGTCGACTTCACGCGGGAGGATGCGGACAGGGCCGTCGTAGAGATCGCCGCCGTTCTCGGTCAGCTCGATGCCGAGCGCCTGGGTCAGCTTGCCGGGCCCCGAACAGAGGTCCTCCTCGCGCGTCACGCCTCGCCGAGCACGCATCGCATCGATCCCCGCGAGCGGTTCGAGCGCCCGGATCAGCACCGCCGCGCCGACGCCCTCGGGCTCGCAGACCGCGTTCAGCAGCGCGTGAATGCCGTACGACCGATAGACGTAGGCGTGGCCCGGCGCGCCGAACAGGATCCGCGTGCGCGGGGTCAGCCCGACGAAAGCGTGGCAGGCCGGCTCTGACTCGTGGTAGGCCTCGGTCTCGACGATCACGCCGCTGGTTGGCGGTTCGCCGCCGCCGGCGGGGCGATGCTCGACGACGCAGCCGATCAGATCGCAGGCGACCTCGAGCACGGAACGCGCGTAGAAGTCGGCGGGCAAGGCCTCGGGCGTGGACGAGGCGAACGCCTGCGTCGCGCGCGACCGGGCGATCTCCGCTTGGTCAGCCCGCTGCGTCGCCATCGAGCACGGCCCGCGCCAGCACGATCTGCTCCTTGACTCGCGCGGTCGAGGTGCCTCCCTCGGAGATCTTCGACTCGAGCCAGGAGCTCTGCTGGAGTGCCTGGAAGTACAGGTCGCTGTGGGCCGCCAACTCGGTGCTGTGCGCGGACAGCTCGTCGACCGTCAGCTCGGACAGAGCTCGTCCGCTGTCGACCGCGGTCCGCACGAGCCCAGCGACGACGCCGTGCGCCTCGCGGAACGGCATCCCGCAGCGCGCAACGAGCAGGTCCGCGATGTCGGTTGCGGCGAGCAGCTCGTCCGAGGCCGCGACCGACATCCGCTCGCGCGAGAAGGAAACGCCCGCGAGCATCCCACGGGCGGCGGCGAGCGTCAGCTCGATCGTGTCGACCGCGTCGAATAAATGCTCCTTATCCTCCTGCAGATCCTTGTTGTAGGTCAATGGCAGCGCGTGGATCACCCCGTGCAGCGCCGCCAGGTGCCCGACCACCCGCGGGGCCTTCGCGCGCAGCAGCTCGGCGGCGTCCGGGTTCTTCTTCTGGGGCATGATCGAGCAGCCCGAGCTCCACGCATCCGGCAGCTCGCAGAAGCCGAACTCGCTGCTGGACCACAGCACCAGCTCGCCGCCGAGGCGGGACAGGTGGGTCGAGCAGGTCGCGGCGGCCCCCAAGTAGTCGAGGATGAAGTCCCTTCCGGAGACCGCGTCGATCGAGTTCGGCGCAACCTCGCGAAAGCCCAGCTCCTCGGCAACCTGTCCGCGGTCGGTGTCGAAGTTGACCCCCGCGAGCGCGCCCGCCCCAAGCGGCAATCGCCCGGCCTCGTGCTCGGCGTATGCAAAGCGCGCGCGGTCGCGCGCGAGCATCCAAAAATAGGCGAGCAGATGGTGGCTCAGATATACCGGCTGCGCGCGCTGCAGGTGCGTATAGCCCGGCAGCGGCCAGTCGAGATGCTCCTCGGCTCTGGCCAGTACCACTCCCATCAGCTTCCCGATCTCCGCCTGCGCTGAGACGGCGCGCTCACGCGTGTACATCGCCAGGTCGGTCACCACCTGGTCGTTGCGCGAGCGCCCCGTATGTAGCTTCCCGCCGACCACCCCCGCGATCTCCGTCAGGCGCCGCTCGATCGCCATGTGGATGTCCTCGTCGTCCTCCTCGAACGGAAAACGCCCCTCGCTCAGCTCTGTCTCGACCGCATCGAGGCCGGCGAGCAACGCGTCGCGATCCTCCGCCGTGATGATCTCGCGCGCGGCCAGCATCTTCGCGTGCGCGCGACTCTGGGCGATGTCCTGCGGCCACAGCCGCCGGTCGAACTCGATCGACGCGTTCAACCGCTGGAAGTCGGGATGCTGTGGGTCACGGAAGCGAGACACGGGCGATCAGTCTGACAGCACCGCACGCAGCTGCTCTCCCACACGAGCAACCTGACCCTCGCTCATCCCCGGAAAGAACGGCAGCGCCACCGACCGCGCAGCGACGTCCTCGCAGACCGGGAACTCGCCCTCCCTGTGTCCGAAGCGCTCGCGATAGTAGCTCATCAGATGAATCGCCGGGAGGTACGGCTTACTTTGAATCTTCCTTGCCGCGAGCGCGCGGATCGTCGCGTCGCGATCCACTCCACTTGGCAGCTGCACGACGAACACGAACCACCCTCGCCGTGCTCCGCCACTGTCTGCGCAGGGCAGCCCCAAGCCCTCGATCCCGGCGAGCGCTTCCCGATATAGCCCCGCGACCCGCCCGCGCGCCGCGAGCATTGCGTCCAACCGCTCCAGCTGGGCCAGCCCGAGCGCGCAGGCGATGTCCGATAGGCGGTAATTGAACCCAAGTCGGTCGTGGTCCAACCAGCCCATATCCGGAGCCCGTCCCTGATTGCGCTCAGAATCAATCCTCGCCTTCATCCCTTCGTCCCCGAGGGTAACCATTCCCCCCTCGCCCGTCGTCAGCTGCTTATTCGCATAGAACCCAAACACAGCCTGATGCCCCCGCCCCCCGACCGCGCCTCCGTCGTAATAGACGGCTCCCAGCGCCTCGCAGGCATCCTCGACGATCCCCAACCCGTGCCGCCCGGCCATCCGCTCGAACGCCGGCATGTCGGCTGGGTATCCGAAGATATGTACCGGTAACAACGCCTTCGTACGCTCGGTAACGGCGGCGGCGGCGGCCTCCGGATCGAGGTTGAGCGTCACCGGATCGATATCCGCAAACACCGGCTTCGCCCGCTCGTAAATGGCGGCATTGGCTGAGGCGACAAAAGAGAAGGGACTCGTAACCACCTCATCCCCATCCCCCACCCCCACCGCTCGTAACGCCAGATGTAACCCGGCGGTCCCGCTGGACACGGCACTCCCCCATTGGGCTCCCACCCGTGCGGCAAACGCCCGCTCGAACTCCGGCACCCTCGGCCCGAGCGAAAGCTGTCCCGAGCGGAGCACCTCGAGCACCCCATGCTCCTCAGCCTCACCCAGCACGGGCCGCGCAAGCGGAATCAAGCCGTCCGCATCGCCAGGTTGATCTTTCAGTCCTCGGAGGGTCGAGATCCGAACGGCAGGGCCCGGGCCCTGACCAGCGTCAGAGCCCTCCACTACACCTTCCCGGCCGTTCGGAGGCTCGATCCCGCAGAGCGCTGCATTCCATACTCCAGCGAGTCAACCAATGCGTCCCAAGAAGCAGCGATCACGTTCTCCGAGACCCCGATCGACCCCCAAACCTCCTGCCCGTCGGAGGCGTCCAACAGCACCCGCGTAACGGCCCCGGTCCCCTTCGTCTCGTCGAGAATCCGCACCTTGAAGTTGACGAGGTCGATATCCCGCAGATGGGGATGGATCTCCCCGATCGCGTCGCGCAGCGCCCTGTCGAGCGCGTTCACCGGCCCGTTGCCTTCGGCCGTGCGCACGTAGCGCTCCTCGCCCGTGGGGGTGGGAATCCATACCTTGATCGTCGCCTCGGTCTGTACGCGCCCGTCGGCCTGTTTCTCGACGATCACGCGCCACGACTCCAAACGGAACAGCGGCTCGTACTCGCCCGCCTCGCGGCGCATCAACAGCTCGAACGAACCGTCGGCGGCCTCGAACTGGAAGCCCTTGTGCTCGAGCTCCTTGACGCGGTCCACGACGCGCTGGGCGAAGTCCTCGTCGGCCGCGATCCCCGCCTGGCGCGCCTTCTCCGTGATCGTTCCGCGGCCTGAGAGCTCGGAGACAAGGACATCACGACGGTTGCCGACCAGCTCGGGATCGATGTGCTCGAAGGTCTGCGCGTCGGCGCGCACCCCGGCGGCGTGCAGCCCGGCCTTGTGCGCGAAGGCATGCTTGCCGACGTAGGGCTGCGCCGGGTTCGGCACGCGGTTGAGGAGCTCGTCGACGAGGTGCGCTGTCTCCGTCAGGCGCGCCAGCTGCTCGGGCGCGAGCAGCTCGTGGCCGAGCTTCAGCTGCAGGTCGGCGATGATCGTCACGAGGTTCGCGTTGCCGACACGCTCGCCGATCCCGTTGATCGTGCCCTGCACCTGCGTCGCCCCGCCTTCGACCGCCATCAGCGTATTCGCGACCGCGCAGCCGGAGTCGTCGTGCGTGTGGATCCCGAGCGGGATGCCGGGGAGCGCTTCGGAGACGACGGCCATCGCCACGCGAATCTGCGGCGGCAGCGAGCCGCCGTTGGTGTCGCACAGCACGATCCGCTCGGCTCCCGCGTCGGCCGCCGCGCGCGCGCAGTCCAGCGCATAGCCTGGGTCTTCGGCGAAGCCGTCGAAGAAGTGCTCGGCGTCGAGCAGCACGCGCTTGCCCTGTCCGATCAGGAACGCGACCGACTCCGCGATCATCGCCAGGTTCTCCTCACGCGAGACGCGCACGACCTTCTCGACATGCAGCGGCGAGGACTTGCCGACGAGCGTGCACACGGGCGCAAACGACTCCGCGAGGATTCTGAGCCCCTCATCCTGGTCGGCCTCCACCTCCCGCCGGCGCGTCATCCCGAAGGCGACGATCTCTGAGGTGTCGAGGTGCTCCTCTGAGAGCAACCCGAACAACTGCTCCTCCTTCGGGTTCGACGAAGGGAAGCCAGCCTCGATCATGTGCACGCCGAGCGCGTCGAGCGCATGCACGACGCGCAGCTTCTCGTCCGCGGTGAGGCTCATGCCGCCGCCACCCATCCCGTCGCGCAGGGTGGCGTCGTATAGCTGGATGTCGCGGTCATCGGGGCCGGTCCCCTGTCATCGGAGCCTACCCCGTGACTGTCGGCGCGCCGGCCGAGCTCGCGGCGGGCGCCGCGGCGGGAACATCGCCGGTGGGAGTCTGGAGCGCGGTCGGGGAAACCACATCGAGCCACTCGCGGTAGCGCTCGGTGCGTCCGTGGATCGCGTCGTCGAAGGCGGCCTGGAGCACGCGCGTGACCTCGCCGGGCTGGCCGGTGCCGATCGGGTGGTCGTCGATCTCGCGCACGGGCACGAGCTCGGCGGCGGTCCCGGAGAGGAACACCTCGTCGGCAAGGTACAGCTCGGCACGGGCGACGCTGCGCTCGACGATCTCATAGCCGAGGTCGCCGGCGATCTGGATCAGCGAGCGGCGGGTGATCCCGTCGAGGATCGAGTTGTGCTGGCCGGGCGTGGCGATCTCACCGTCGCGCACGACGTACACGTTCTCGCCGGTGCCCTCGCAGACATGGCCGTGCTCGTCGAGCAGGATCGCCTCTTCGTAGCCGGCCTTGACCGACTCGACCTTCGCGAGGATGCTGTTCAGGTACTGGCCCGAAGCCTTCGCGTGGGGCACGAGCGAGCGCGCGCTGATCCGCTCCCAGGAGGAGACCTTCGCGCGGATGCCCTTGCGCTTGCCCTCCTCGCCGAGGTATGCGCCCCACTCCCAGCAGGCGATCGTCACGTCTACCGGCGCGTCCAGCGGGTTGAGACCCATCGTGCCGTAACCGCGGTAGATGATTGGGCGGATGTAGCACGAGCTCATGCCGTTTCTGGCCACCAGCTCGAGCGTCGCGGCGCGCAGCTCCTCGGCCGAGTAGGGCACGGGCATGTAGTAGAGCTCGGCCGACTTCAAGAGCCGCGCGACGTGGTCGGCGTTGCGGAACACGGCCGGGCCGAGCTCGGTGTCGTAGCAGCGCACGCCCTCGAACACGCCCGTCCCGTAGTGCAGACCGTGCGTGAGGACGTGGACCTTGGCGTCCTCCCAGGCGACGAAATCTCCGTTCATCCATATGAGGTCGGTCTGGTCCACGTTCATATCGCTCCTGCTAGGGATTATTCGAGGTGGGCGATCACTGCCTTCGTCGCCTGCGCCGTGCCCGCCGTCCCTCCCAGGTCGGGGGTGCGCAGACCCGCCGCCAGCGCGCCTTCAACGGCCGATTCTACAGCGGCCGCCTCGCTTTCCAAACCGAGGCCGTGCCTGAGCAGCATCGCGGCGGACAGGAACATCGCCAACGGGTTGGCCCTGCCGGTTCCGGCGATGTCAGGAGCGGAGCCGTGGACGGGCTCGAACATGCCCGGCCCATCCCCGCTCAGCGAGGCGCTGGGGAGCATCCCGATCGAGCCCGTCAGCATCGCCGCCTCGTCGGAGAGGATGTCGCCGAACATGTTCTCGGTGACGATCGTGTCGAACTCGCGAGGGTTGGAGACGAGCTGCATCGCGGCGTTGTCGACGAGCACGTGCTCGAGCTCGATGTGGGCGAACTCGCGCGCGTGTAGCTGGGTGACGACCTCGCGCCACAGCCGCGATGTCTCTAATACGTTGGCCTTGTCGACGCTCGAGACCTTCGTTCGCGCTGCCTGAAACGCCGTGCGTGCGATCCGCTCGATCTCCTCGGTCGAGTACGCACAGAGATCGGAGGCGGTGGTCTGCGTGCGGGTCTTCTCGCCGAAGTAGATCCCCCCCGTCAGCTCACGCACGACGAGCAGGTCGGTCCCCTCGATCCGCTCGCGTCGCAAGGGCGAAGCCTCGTATAGCGCTGGGAGGGGCTTGACCGGGCGCAGGTTCGCGTACAGGCCGAGGCCCTTGCGCAAGCCGAGCAGCCCCTGCTCGGGTCGTGGCTTGGCGGGGTCCGTCGTGTCCCATCTGGGTCCTCCGACGGCCGCGAGCAGGACCGCGTCCGACGTGCGGCAGGCAGCGAGCACCTCGTCGGTGAGCGCGGTGCCGTGCGCGTCGATCGACGCGCCGCCGAACAGATGCTCCTCGAACTCGAACTCGCCGATCGCTTCCAGCAGCTGCAGCGTCGGCGCCATGATCTCCGAGCCGATCCCGTCGCCGGGCAGGGTGACGATGTGGTGGGCGCTCATCTGTCTCTTCCTCCTCTTCGGGCTTGCGCTCGCCGGTCCTGCACCGCTGTGGCGCTCGGCGAGCGCGCTCACAGAGCCGTCGTCGGCGTGGGAACCCAGCCGACGTGCTCGCTCTCGTGCTCGAACTCGGCGATCTCCGCGGCCTGCTCGAGCGTCATCGCGATGTCGTCGAGCCCGTTCAGCAGGCGATGGCGGATTTCGTGGTCGATCTCGAAAGCGGCCTCGCGCCCGGCGAAGCGGACCTCCTGCTCGAGCAAATCGACCTCGCCTGCGCCGGCGTGCGCCAGCGCGCGGCAGTCCTCGGCGTCGAGCACGACCGGCAGCAGCCCGATCTTCGTGCAGTTGGAGTAGAAGATGTCGGCGAAGCTCGGCGCGACGATCGTCTGGAAGCCGTAGTCCTGCAGGCCCCACGGCGCGTGCTCGCGCGAGGAGCCGCAGCCGAAGTTCTCCCCCGCGACGAGGATCGGGTTGGCCGGCAGATCCCAGCCCGGCTCCTTCGCCCAGTCGAAGAACAGGAACTCGCCGAAGCCCGTCCGCTCGACGCGCTTGAGAAACTGCTTGGGCATGATCTGGTCGGTGTCGACGTCGGCGCGGTCGAGGTGGCTGACCGCTCCTGCGATGACGCTTATCGGGTCCATTGCTAGCTCCAATCCCTGATGTCGACAAAGTGGCCCTCGATCGCCGCAGCAGCAGCCATCTGCGGGGAGACGAGGTGCGTCCTGCCGCCGCGCCCCTGACGTCCCTCGAAGTTGCGGTTCGAGGTCGAGGCGCAACGCTCGCCCGGCTGCAGGATGTCCGGGTTCATCCCCAGGCACATCGAGCACCCCGCCACGCGCCAGTCGAAGCCGGCCTCGCGGAAAACCTGATCGAGACCCTCGGCCTCGGCCTGTTTCTTGACCTGCTGAGAGCCGGGGACGACCATCGCGTCGACCGTCGACGCGACCTTGCGGCCCTCGACGACCTTTGCGGCGGCCCTTAGGTCGCCGATCCGCGAGTTCGTGCACGAGCCGATGAACACCCTGTCGAGCGCTATCTGCTCGATCGGCGTGCCTGCCTGCAGGCCCATGTAGGCGAGCGCCCGTTCGGTCGACTCACGGTCGGCCGGGCTGTCGAACTCCTCAGGCGCGGGCACGCTCTCGGTGACGGCGCGCACCATCCCGGGGTTTGTGCCCCAGGTCACCTGGGGGGAGATCTTCGTCGCGTCGATGATCTTCTCGGAGTCGAACTCGGCGCCCTCGTCGGTGCGAAGCTCGCGCCAATGCTCGATCGCCTTGGGAAGCTCCTCCCCACGCGGCGCGCCGGGGAGGTCCTGGCCAGTGAACCATGCGAAGGTCGTCTCGTCGGGCGCGATCATCCCCGCGCGTCCGCCGCCCTCGATCGTCATGTTGCAGACGGTCATGCGCCCTTCCATCGACAGCGCCTCGATCGCCGGGCCGGCGTACTCGACGACGTGGCCGGTCATCCCGCCGACGCCGAGCTTGCCGAGCGTGCCGAGGATCAGGTCCTTCGCGGTCACACCGAAGCCGAGGTCGCCCTCATAAGAGATCCGCATCGAGCGCGGCTTGTGCTGGACCATGCACTGCGTCGCGAGCACGTGCTCGACCTCGCTGGTGCCGATCCCGAACGCGAGCGCGCCGAAGGCGCCGTGCGTGGAGGTGTGCGAGTCGCCGCAGACGATCGTCATCCCGGGCTGAGTCACGCCCAGCTCGGGGCCGATCACGTGCACGATCCCCTGGCGGTCTGAGCCGAGCGAGTAGACGGGCACGCCGAACTCCGCGCAGTTGCGCTCCAGCGTTTCCACCTGCACGCGTGAGAGCTCGTCCTTGATCCTGGCGGCAATCGGCGTGCCGTCGGTCGGGGTGTTGTGGTCGGCGGTCGCCAGCGTGCGGTCTGGGCGTCTGACCGGACGACCAGCCATGCGCAGGCTGTCGAACGCCTGCGGGCTGGTGACCTCGTGGACGAGGTGCAGGTCGATGTAGAGCAGGCCGTGAGCCACCTCGTGGGTCTCCCAGATCTTGTCGAACAGCGTCTGTGGCATAGTCATCGGCCCTTCTCGTCGTGGATTTAGCTGCGGCGCAACCCCGCTGAGACGACCGCCAGGAAGGCGGCATCCGCGGTGGTCGGGTTCTCGAAGTGGTGTGGCAGGTCAGCGTCGAAGGTGACGCAATCGCCCTTGTCCAGCACATAGCGCTGCCCGTCGCACACGAGGATGACCGAGCCCTGCTCAACGAGTGCTGTCTCCCGGCTGCCGGGCTCGTGTATCGGCGGGTCGTCCGTCGCGCCGGTCGCGCCGCCAGGGGCGAGCCTGTGGCGCGATAGCTCGGCGCGCTGACCGGGCTGGCCAGAGGTCAGCACCTCGAAGCTGTGCCCGCGGCGCTTGTTGCCCCCGCGCTGGCGCTCTGCCGCGCGTACGATCGTGACCGCGCCCGACTCGTCCAGGCGCAGCAACTGGGAAAGGCGCAACTCCAGGCCCGCGGCGATCCGCGCGGCGACGGTCAGGGTTGGACTGGTCTCGCCGCGCTCGACCTGGGAGAGCATCGGCGCGCTGACGCCGCTGCGCAGGGCGAGCTCGCGCAGCGATAGGGACTCCGCCTCGCGCAGCGCCTTCACGCGCGCGCCGATAACGGCCGGGTCGAGCTGGTCGGGTAGTGACGTGGTCGGCACAGGTGCGGATGCAGTGACCATACGTGCGTACGTTATCACAGACGAATGTATTGCGGGCCCGTATGGGCGGACGCTGCAGAGGCGCCCGCCCAGACTCGAAGCGTCAGGGTGCCGCGGTCTCGGGCAGCCCGATCGCCTCGTCGGCCTGCGCGCGGGCGATGGCCACCGACAGCGCGCGCACGTAGGCGCGCGCGGCCGCGTCGATGATGTCGGTCGAGACACCCTGACCCGCGCCCGTGAATCCGTCGAGCTCGACCACGACCGACACCTCGCCGAGCGCATCCTGGCCCTCGGTAACCGCCCCGATCGTGAACTCGCTGAGCGTTGGCGCCATGCCCGTGGCTGCGTTGATCGCCTGGAAGATGGCGTCGATCGGACCATCACCGGTGAACGAGCCGCTCGCCGAGCTGCCGTCAGGCAGGACGATCGAGACGCGCGCGTGCGGCGGTCGGTGCGAGGAGGACTCGACGTCGAAGGAGTCGAGGGCGTAGCCGGCGATCTCCTCGCGCAGCTCGTCGGTGACGAGCGCCTCCAGGTCCATCGCCGTGACCTGCTTCTTCAGGTCGGCGATCTCCTTGAACCGCTTGAACGCGGTGTTCAGCGCCTGGCCGTCGATCTGGAAGCCCATCTCCTGCAGCGCGTCGCGCAGCGCATGACGGCCAGAGTGCTTGCCGAGCACAATCGAGTTGCTCTTCAGGCCAATCGTGGTCGCGTCCATGATCTCGTAGGTCGTGCGCTCCTTCAGCACGCCGTCCTGGTGGATGCCCGACTCGTGCGCAAATGCGTTGCGACCTACGATCGCCTTGTTCGGCGCTACCGGATAACCGGTCAAGCGCGAGACCAGCCGGCTTGTACGTGCGAGCTCGGTCGAGGTCACCTCGGTGTCCAATCCCACGTTCGCGCGGCGCGTGCGTAGCAACATCACGATCTCCTCGAGCGACGCGTTGCCGGCTCGCTCACCGATCCCGTTGACTGAGCACTCGACCTGCCGCGCGCCAGCGCGCACGCCTGCAAACGAGTTGGCGACGGCCAGCCCGAGATCGTCGTGGCAGTGCACCGACAGCGCCACGCCGCGCAGGTCGGGGACGAGCTCGTACAGCCGGGCGATGAACGCTTCGTACTCGTGCGGCATCGTGTACCCGACGGTGTCGGGGATGTTGATCGTCGTGGCGCCCTCGTCAAGCGCGATCTGGATCACCCCGGCGGTGTACTCGGCGTCGGCACGAGTTGCGTCCATCGGTGAGAACTCGACGTCATCCAGGTACGCCTTGGCGTGCGCGACGGCGGCGCGCGCCTGACCTTCTACGTCCTCGCGGGTCGTCTGCAGCTGATGCTCGATGTGAATGTCAGACGTCGAGATGAACGTGTGAATGCGCGGTCGCTGCGAGTCCTTGACGGCGTTCCACGCAGCGTCGATGTCGAGCTTCGAAGTGCGTGCCAGTCCACAGATGATGGGGCCTTCGACCTCGTGCGCGATCGCCTCGACGGACTCGAAGTCGCCGGGCGAGGCGATCGGAAAGCCGGCCTCGATCACGTCTACGTTGAGGCGCGCGAGCTGATGGGCGATCTCCAGCTTTTCCTGCTTGTTCAGGGAGATTCCCGGCGACTGCTCGCCGTCGCGCAGGGTAGTGTCGAAGATCCTGACGCGGTCCGCCTCGCTACGTCCCTTGCTCGTCTTGACGCGGTTTGCCTCGCTGCGTGCATCGTTCGTGCTCATGTCGTTCGTTCTCCTTCTAGGTCTCTTTCGGGCTTCCTCTCTGCTGGGTATGCGGCTACGCGGCCGCCACGCGCTATTCCCCCCGAGGGGGGAGCAGGAGAAGGAGTGAAAGGGACTTGCGGAACGACATCTGTTTGCAGGGTAGCACCGGTCGCGGGTGCCCGCAAAATGCTCTAGGGAATCAAAACGACCTTGCCGACGTTGCGGCGCTCGACGATCATGCTCTGCGCGGCGCCGGCCTCATCGAAGCTGAAGGCACCGGCGATCACCGGCCTGACGGTGCCGTCCTCGAGCATCGGACGCAGCGGTGTGAGCCACGGCTCGATCGTGCCGCGATCCTTCAACAGCGTCAGCATGTTCAGCCCGATCACGGCCTTCGATTCGGACATCTGCTTCATGATGTTGAAACGCGGCATGCGCGCGACGGCGCGCAGCGCAGTGAGGACGTTTTTGCGCTCACCGGACACGACCGAGGATGCGCCGAAGGCGACCAGTCGCCCGCCGGGACGCAGCAGTGAGTAGCTCTGGCGGAAGCTCTTACCGCCGATCGCGTCGAGGATCACGTCGAACTGCGGCAGTCCGCGCTCCCAGCCGGAGGCGGTGTAGTCGATCACATGGTCGACGCCGAGCTCACGGATGCGGGCGTGCTTGCCGGGCGAGGCCGTGCCGTAGACCTCGGCGCCTGTGCACTTGGCGATCTGGGTGGCAGCGATGCCCACGCCGCCACCGGCCGAGTGCACCAGCACGCGCTCGCCGGCCTGCAGCACTCCGTAACCGATCAGTCCCGCCCATGCGGTCCCGTAATTGACCGGTATCGCCGCCCCCTGCTCGAAGCTGAGCTCCTCAGGCAAGGCGAACACGTCGGCGGCGGGCACGGCAACCTGCGAGGCGTAGCCGCCGAACACGGTCGAGGCGAGCACGCGCTGGCCCGGCGTGAGGGTTGGGTGGGAATCCGAAACATCGACACCCAGCTCGAGGATCGTGCCGGCGACCTCATAGCCGACCACGCAAGGCGTCTTCGGCGCGTCCGGATAGAGCCCCATCCGCGCCATCACGTCGGCGAAGTTGATGCCCGCCGCGGCGACGTCGATCCGCACCTCCCCTGATCCCAGCTCAGGGTCCGGCCGCTCCTGTACCTGCAGCACGCCCGGCCCGCCGTGCTTGGTGATGACGATCGCCCGCATCGGCGACACCCTACTCGATTTGGTTAGTGGCCGCTAATAGCCCCTGCCAGGGCACCGAGCAACCGCTCAGCCGAGGTCGACAGCCCAGCCGTCGACAAAGCCCTCCGAGGCGACGATCTCATCGACGACGGCATCGGGCACTGCTGCGTCGGTCGTCACGACCATCGCCGCGAGGCGCTGCGACACCGCGCCGTCCTCGCCGTCGAGCCGCCGTCGGGCGTGTGTCCGACGGCGGCGGAGGAGATGTTGATCCCGTGCTTGCCGAAGATCGTGCCGACCCGGCCGATCATGCCCGGCAGATCTTCGTAGCGGAAGATCGTCACAAACGGCTCCAGCTCAACGGTGAAGCGCCGTCCCTGAACCTCCACCAGATGCGGTACCCGGTTTGGCCCGATCGCCGTACCGGCGACCGCCACTCGCTCCCCGCCTGCGATCACGGTGACGCGGATCAACTCGTTGAAGTCCTGCGCCTCAGAGACGGACTTCTCCTCGATCACGATCCCCCGCTCCTCGGCCATGGTGGGAGCGTTGACGAGGTTGACCTCCTCCTCCGTACGCCCGCCGAGCGCGCCGCCGATCACAGCGAGCGTGAGCAGACGCGTGTCGAAGTCCGCGATCCGCCCCATGAACGCCGCCTCGATCCGCTCGACCGAGCTGCCCTCGGCGAGCTCCATCGCCAGCCGACCGAGGTTTTTCGCGAGCGGCAGGAACGGCCCGAGCACCTCCATGTCCTCGGCGCCGACCGATGGGATGTTGACCGCCGTGGCGACGACGCCGCCGGTGAGCGCCGCGACGACCTGCTCAGCGCTCTGGTAGCCGGCTCGATCGGTCGCCTCGGCGGTCGAGGCGCCGAGATGCGGAGTGACGATCACCTTGGGGTTGGAGAACAGGGGGTTCTCGGTCATCGGCTCGGAAGGGAAGACGTCCAGCGCGGCACCGCCGACCTTGCCGGACTCCAGCGCCTCACCCAGCGCCGCTTCGTCGATCAGACCGCCACGCGCCACGTTGAGGATGCGCACGCCGTCGCGCATCTGCGCGAACGCCTCGGCATTCAGCCAATTCTGCGTCTCCGGGGTCTTCGGCAGATGGATCGTGACGAAGTCCGCCTGCGCGTAGATCTCCTCGCTGTTCTCGGCCTTCTCCACGCCCAGCTCGCGGTAGCGCTCGGCGCTCACGAACGGGTCGAAGGCGATCACGCGCATATTGAATGCGCGTGCCCGTGTCGCAACGAGCTGGCCGATGCGCCCGAAGCCGACGATCCCGAGCGTCTTCTCGTACACCTCAACGCCGGAGAACTTCGAGCGCTCCCACTTCCCGCTCGTCAACGATGCGTACGCCTGTGGGATGTTGCGCGCGAGTGCAAGCAGCAGCGCCATCGTGTGCTCAGCCGCGGTCACGACGTTCGACTGCGGCGCGTTCGCGACGATGATCCCGCGCTTGGTCGCGGCCTCGACGTCGACGTTGTCCACCCCCACTCCGGCACGGCCGATCGCGCGCAAGTTCGTGCCCCGTTCGATCAGCTCGGCCGTCAGTTTCGTGGCAGAGCGAATCAGGATGCCCTCGTAGCCGCCGATCCGCTCGGCGAGCTGCTCGTCGGTCCAGTCGAAGCCGAGGTCGACGTCGAAATGCTCTTTCAGCAGCTCGATACCCGAGTCGCCGATCTTCTCCTTCACCAGGACTTTCAGCCGTTCGTCGCTCATGCTGAGATCCTCTCCACTATCCAGTCGATACACGCGGTCAGCGCTTGGACATCGCCGGCCTCAACCGCCGGGAACATCCCGATCCGCAGCTGGTTGCGTCCCAGCTTGCGGTACGGCTCGGTATCGACGATCCCATTGGCCCTTAGCGTCTTGGCGACCACGGCGGCATCGACCTCGTCGTTGAAGTCGATCGTCCCGACCACAAGCGAGCGCTTCGCGGGATCGGCGACGAACGGCGACGCGTAGCCGCTGCGCTCGGCCCAGCCGTACAGATTCTCGGAGGAGTCGGTGGTACGCGAGACGCACCAATCGAGGCCACCACCGTCGAGCATCCAGCGGATCTCATCGGCGAGCAGGAACAGGCTCGCCACCGCCGGGGTGTTGTAGGTCTGATCTTTTAGAGAGTTCTCGAGCGCCGTCTGCAGTGACAGGAACGCCGGGATCCAGCGCTCGGACCGATCGAGCGCCGCGATCCGCTCCTGGGCGGCAGGGCTGAGCAGCGCGATCCACAGCCCGCCGTCGGCCGCGAAGCTCTTCTGGGGAGCGAAGTAGTAAGCGTCGGCCTGATCGATCGCCACCGGCAGGCCGCCCGCGCCCGAAGTCGCGTCGATCAGCATCAATGCGTCGCCGGTCGCGGCCGGTCGCTGTACTCCGAGCATCACGCCGGTCGAAGTCTCGTTGTGCGCCCAGGTCACGACGTCGACCGGTTCCTCGGGGGTGCTCAGCGCGACCGGGTCGGGAGCGTCGCCGGGGTCCGCGGAGACGACGAGCGGATCCTCGAGGAACGGAGCACCGGTCGTGACGGTCGCGAACTTCGAGGAGAACTCGCCATAGGTCAGGTGTAGCGCGCGATCCTCGACGAGACCAAAGGCCGCGGCGTCCCAGAATGCGGTGGCGCCGCCGTTGCCGAGCGCGACCTCATAGCCGTCGGGCAGCGCGAACAGCTCGCGCAGACCGGCGCGGATCTCGCCAACAAGCGCCTTCACCGGCTTTTGACGGTGTGAGGTACCCATCACCGCGGCGCCCTCGCCGGCCAGGCGCGCGAGCGCCTGCGGCCGAACCTTCGAGGGCCCACAGCCAAAGCGCCCATCAGACGGCTTCAGCCCGTCGGGGATTACAAGGTTGGTTGTCTGCTCTGGCGATGAGTTCGGCATCATGGGCTTCCTTCGTGGAATGTCGCAGATCGAAGAATGCCCAGGCGCGCGGCGGTGCTTCCCGTACGTCGCTTCCCGGTGGTTAGGCCCACCTCGAGCGCCAGTCGCGACGACGCGAGCGAGTGTAGCGAACGCGGCTTCAGCAGGTCCAGAGCGCCTCACGCTCGAACGCGTTCGCGGTCCAGCCCGCGGGTAGGCGACTCGGAGCCATGCCGGCCGGCAATCCGAGCTTGGAGCTGTCTCCGGAGAGCAGGCAGAACTCGGGCGCCGGGCCGAACACCAGCTGCCGCCGCCAGAGGCTTGCGTGCCGGGTGTCCATGCCGTCGCCGAGCAGCTCGCCAAGCCCACGCCGCTCGATCCCCGGCGCCCGCGCGACCCAGACGGCGGCCAGCTCCTGACCGAAGGCCCCGGGCCCGGGACCAGGGCCGGCCGGCGGGTGCCCCTCGATCAGCCCGTAGAGACCGCCGGCGCCGGCGCCGAAACGGTGCGCGATCCCGTCGTGGAGGGTACGGTGGCCGTGCCCGACGGCCGCCATGTTCAGCACGCCGAGCGCGGTGAAGTCCTCAACGAAATACCAGTCCTCATAGCCTGGTCCCGGAAACCACGGAAGCCCGGCGACGCGGAACACCGCCGAGCCCTGAAAGCCGGTCGGCGGAGCGTGCGCGAGCGAGCGGTGAAACGCGATCTCGGCGTGCTCGTAGGCCTCGACGGCCAAGTCGTCCAGCGGTCGATGCCAGAAGACGTAGGCGAGCACGACGGGAACCTCAGAACGAGGTTTCGATCCAATCCATGCCCTCGCGCAGCTCGGCGCCGACATGCTCGACCTGCGTGTCGGCCTGCTCGGCACGCATCCGCTTGAAGTTCTCCTGTCCGGCGCGGTTCTCCGCGATCCACTCGCGCGCGAAGTCGCCGTCCTGGATCTCCTTGAGGATCTGGCGCATGCTCGCGCGGGTCTCCTCGGTGATCACGCGCTTGCCGCGCGTGTAGTCGCCGTACTCGGCCGTGTTGGAGATTGAGTAGCGCATGCCCGCCAGGCCCTTCTCGTGCATCAAATCGACAATCAGCTTGAGCTCGTGCAGGCACTCGAAGTAGGCCATCTCCGGGTCATAGCCGGCATCGACGAGCGTCTCGAAGCCCGCTTGGACCAGCTCGGAGGCGCCGCCACAGAGCACCGCCTGCTCACCGAACAGATCGGTCTCGGTCTCGTCCTTGAAGGTCGTCTCGATCACGCCGCCGCGCGTGCAGCCGATGCCCTTGGCGTAGGCGAGCGCCAGCCCCCGGGCGTTGTGAGTCGCGTCCTGCTCGACCGCGACCAGTCCGGGCACGCCGCTGCCTTCGAGGAACTGGCGGCGCACGAGATGTCCGGGCCCCTTGGGCGCGACCATCGCGACGTCCACCCCAGGCGGCGGAACGATCTCGCCGTAGTGGATCGAGAAGCCGTGACCGAACAGCAGCATGTTGCCCTCGGCGATCCCGTCGCGGATCTCCTGCTCCCAGATGTCGTGGTGTCGCTCGTCCGGCAGCAAGATCATCACGAGATCGCCGCGACTGGCGGCCTCGACGACAGACAGCACCTCGAGACCCTGCTCGCGCGCGGCAGCAACGGAGGCGGAGTCCTCACGCAATCCGACGACTACATCGACTCCCGAGTCCTTCAGGTTGAGGGCGTGGGCGTGGCCCTGGGAGCCGTAGCCGATGATCGCGACGGTCTTGCCGTCGAGCAGGGTGAGGTCAGCGTCGTCGTCGTAGAGCATGCGCCGCAGGCTATCCAACTTATGCCGAGGCGGAAGCGACGAGGGTGCGCCCGGGAATATCCAAAGAGCCATCGTCGGCGGTGTAGGGCGCGAAGCGCTCCGCCAGCGCCGCATAGATCTCGGCGATCTCCGGCTCGGGACGGTCGAGTACCGCGTCGTGTAGCGCACGAGAGAGATCGAGCGTCGAGTCCCAGAACTCCTCGAAGCTCGCATGGCGCCGGTGCAGGTCGAGGGCCTGCAGGCGCACATCGGCGAAGCCGGCCTGCTGGAGCAGCTCACCCATTCGCTCGGGCTGCCCAGCGCAAACGGCCCCGGAGTCCCCGGCGCGGGTGGAGTGCTGAGGCCGCGCTCGATCAGTTCCTGCGAGGGAAGCAGGGCCCAGGGGTTCTGCTCGAACCGAGTCCCACACCGCAAACGCGACGCGGCCACCCGGACGCAGCACCCGTCGAGTCTCGATCAGCGCCGCCGGCGGATCGGCCATCAGCATGTAGCCCCAGCGACACAGCACCGCGTCGACGCTCGCCACTGGCAAGTCGATCCATTCGGCATTCAGAACCCGGAACTCGACGTTGCTAAGGCCCAGTGCGATCGCACGCTCGCGGGCTCCGCTAAGCATCCCCTCAGCTTGATCGGAGACGATCACCCCGCCCATCGGTGCGACCAGCTCCGCGGCCAGCATGCCAGTCTCACCGAGACCCGCCGCGAGCTCGAGCACACGCTCACCGGGCTGCAGCTCGATCGCATCGAGCATCCAGTGCGAGACCGGCGCGCTGAACTCGCGCATCGCCCGCTGCTGGCGGGTCCAGCCTGATGCCGCCTCTTCCCAGTTCTGCAAGCTCGCGTCGCGGTGGGCACTCGGGTCAAAGCTCATCTCATCGCTCCCCTGTACAGACGAGGAGCTCCTTGCGCAGGAGCTTTCCCGATCGAGTACGTGGCAGTGGCCCGTGGGCGAACGACACCTGCTTGGGCACCTTGTGTGCAGCCAGGCCACGAGCGCAATGGGCGCGCAACGCCTCCCCATCCAGCACCGCCCCCTGACGGGTCACGACAATCGCCGTGACGGCCTCTCCCCAGCGCTCGTCGGCGCGGCCGAGGACGGCCGCCTCGAGCACCTCGGGGTGTTCCTCCAACACCGCCTCGACCTCGGCCGGCGCAACGTTCTCACCGCCACTGACGATCGTGTCGGCCTTACGTCCGGTCACGTGCAGCTGGCTGTCCTCGTCGACGACGCCGAGGTCTCCAGTGTGCAGCCAGCCGTCGCCGTCGAGCGATCCGGGCGAGACGGTCGGTCCGGCGACGAGGATCTCCCCCTCCCGCCCAGTGCTCAACGTCTCTTGCGTATCCGCCGACGAATCGACGATCCGCACGCGCGTGCAGAACAGCGGTGGCCCGGCATTTGGCGGCTGGGTGGAGATGTCATCCAGTGCCGCGACGGGCATCGTAGTGACCTGCGAGCAGGACTCGGTCAGCCCGTAGGTCAGGCTCACCGGCACGCCCATCTTCCGCGCGCGGGCAATGAGCGCGGGCGCCACCGGTCCGCCTCCGGTCAGCGCGCAGCGTAGCGCCGGTGGACGCTCGGGGTGGGCGGGCATCGCATCCAGCAGGCGCGCGAGCGTCGTGGCGACGAGCGAGACGAGCGTGATCTCCTGCTCCATCAGGGCCTCGAGGACGGCGTCGGTGTCGAAGCGTTCGTGGACCACTGCGGTGGTGGCGTAGATAGTTGAGCGCAGCAGGATCGAGAGGCCGCCGACGTGCGAGAGCGGCAGCGCGCACAGCCAGCGCTCGCGGGAGTCGAGACCGAGCGCGACGGCCGAGCCGAGCGCGCCCCACAGAAAGTTGCCATAGGTGAGCTCGATCGGCTTGGGTTGAGAGGTCGTGCCGGAGGTGTGGATCACCACGGCGGTGCCCTCCAGATCGTGGCTCGCGGTGGCGTAGCAATCCGCGCCGCCGTGATCCGCGTACAGCGCGAGCGGCTCCTCGACGAGCACGGCGGCACCGGCGGTGAGGCGCTCGCGCTCGGCCGCCGTCAACCTGAGATCGATCGGCACCGCGATCGCGCCGAGCAGCAGGCAGGCATGGAGTGCCCGGGCGAAGGCGAGCCCCGGCGGCAACGCAATCGCGACGCGCCGCCCGGGAGTCGCGCCGCGCGCGGCCAGCTCGCTCGCGCTCGCGCTCGCGCTCGCGAGCAGCTCGGCGTAGGAGACGGCGCCATCCGGCGTCTGCAGCGCCACCCTCTCGGGCCGCACAGCGGCGGCGCGCGGCAGCCATCCCTCGACGATCATCGCCCACAGGCTAGCCTTCATCGCGCTCATCCCCAGCTTCGGCCGTCTCGGCCACCCATCCCAATCCGGCCCGGAGGAACGTTTGTCAACCACCACCTGGATCGCCGCCGGCGAGTACGAGGACATCCGCTACGAGAAGTCGGCGGAGATCGAATCGGACCCAACCCCCCGCATCGCGAAGATCACGATCGATCGCCCCGAGGTCCGCAACGCGTTTCGTCCGCAGACGATCGTCGAGATCTCACAGGCCCTGGAGGACGCGCGAGAGGACACGGATGTCGGCGTAATTGTGCTGACCGGCGAGGGCCCGGACGCCTTCTGCTCCGGTGGCGATCAGCGCGTGCGCGGCGACTCCGGCTATCTCCACGACGACGCGGCGGGCAAAGCCGGCGTCGGTCGCTTTCACGTGACCGATCTGCACGTGCAGATCCGCCGCCTGCCGAAGCCGGTAGTGGCTATGGTCGCGGGCTACGCGATCGGCGGAGGGCACGTGCTGCACCTCGTGTGCGACCTGACGATCGCCGCCGACAACGCGCGCTTCGGACAGGTCGGCCCGAAGGTCGGCTCCTTCGACGGCGGCTTCGGCGCGGGGCTGCTCGCCAATCTCGTCGGACCGAAGAAGGCGAAGGAGATCTGGTTTCTCTGTCGGCAGTACTCGGCCGAGGAGGCGCTGCAGATGGGGCTCGTCAACACGGTCGTCCCGCTCGAGCGCCTCCAGGACGAGACGGTGCAGTGGTGCAACGAGATGCTCGCGCTCTCGCCGTTTGCGCTGCGCCTGCTGAAGGCGAGCTTCAACGCCGCCGAGGACGGCCTGACCGGCATCCAGCAGCTCGCGCACGACACCAACCTGCTGTTCTACGGCAGCGAGGAGGCACAGGAGGGACGTGACGCCTACAGGCAGAAGCGCAAGCCGGATTTTTCCCGCTTTCCCCGGCGAGCGTAATGTCCGTCGCAATCCCCAGGGGCCCGAGCGCGGTACGCATCTGGTTGATGGCCGCGCGCCCGCGCACACTGCCCGCGGCCGTGGCTCCGGTGCTGGTCGGCACCTCGCTAGCGCTCGGGGCCGGGCACTTCCGGGCGCTCACGTTCGTCGCCGCGCTGCTGGGAGCTGTATTCATCCAGGTGGGGACGAACCTCTCGAACGATTACTCCGATGCCCGGCGCGGCGCCGACACCGAGGACCGGCTCGGACCCGTGAGGGTGACCGCCGGCGGCCTCGTGCCGCCGAGCCAGGTGCTGCTCGCCACGTACGTGACGTTCGGTCTGGCGGTACTGTGCGGCGTCTACCTGGTGGCGGTCGCCGGACCGGAGCTGATCGCGGTCGGCGCCGCCTCGATCCTTGCGGGCGTGCTGTACACCGGCGGACCGCGGCCGTATGGCTATGAGGGACTGGGTGAGCTGTTCGTGTTCCTGTTCTTCGGGATCGTGGCGGTCACTGGCTCTTACTTCGTGCAGGTGCAGGCACTACCGTGGCAGGCCTTCGCGTGCGCGGTCCCGGTGGGGCTGCTGGCAAGTGCGATCCTCGTCGTGAACAACGTGCGTGACCTCGAGACCGACCGCCGCGCGGGTAAGCGCACGCTCGCGGTACGCCTCGGCCGCAAGCGCACGCGGGCGCTGTACACGGCGATGGTCGCGGGGGCGTTCCTGAGCGCCCCGCTGCTGTGGGGGCTCGGTTCGATGACGGTGTGGTTGATGCTCTGCTGGCTTTCGATCCCGCTGGCGCTCGGCACGATCCGCATCGTCAGGACTCACACCGACGGACCGGCGCTGAACGGCGCGCTGGCGAAGACCGGCGCGCTGCAACTCGTCTTCTGCTTGCTGTTCGCGGCCGGGATCCTGGCCGGCGGCGGCATCGCCCCGTGAAGCTGAGCGTCCAGCGACGCACGCTGCGCTTGGCGAGCGCACTGGAGAGCTCATACGGCGCGGTGCGAGAGCGGGAGATCCTGAGCGTCTCGCTGACCGACGCGGACGGACTGGCCGGCTACGGCGAGGCAGCGCCGCTGCAGGCATACGACGGCGTGAGCGTCGAGCGCGTCGCGCGGGCGCTCGAGGCATACGCCCCCGTGCTCGAGAGCTCGAGGGATAAGAACGGCGCCCAGCTGATCGACGCCTGCCGCGCTGTGGACGACCTACCGCCGGCATTCGCCGCGATCGATATGGCGCTGTGGGATCGTGCGGGGCGACGCGCGGACAAGCCGGTCGCGGCGCTGCTGACGGACAGCCCCGCCCAGGCGGTGCCGGTCAACGCGACATTGTCGGCGCTCGACCGCGCCGGGGCGGCCGCCGAGGCGGCTGCCGCGGCGGCCGCGGGGTTCCGGTGCCTGAAGGTGAAGGTCGGCGTCGGCGACGACGCGGGACGCGTGGCCGCGGTGCGCGCCGCGGCCGGCCCGGAGATCAATCTGCGGCTCGACGCCAACGGCGCCTGGGACGTCGAGCAGGCTGTGCGGGCGATCGAGCTGCTCTCCCCCGCCCGCCTGGAGCTCGTCGAGGAGCCGACGCACGGCCTCGAGGCGGTGCGCAAGGTGCGCGAGCGAGTCGCGGTGCGGGTCGCGATCGACGAGACCGCGGCCGAGCACGGAGCGCTCGGCGCAGGCGTGGCCGACGCGGTCTGCCTGAAGATCTCTCGTTGCGGAGGCATCTCCGGCCTGATCGCGGCCGCCACGCTCGTCAGGGCCTCGGGCGCAGAGGTCTACGTCGCGTCCACGCTCGACGGCCCGCTCGGCGTGGCCGCCGCGCTGCACGCCGCCGCTGCGCTCGCCTCCCGCGGTCCGGTCCCGCCGTGTGGCCTGGCGACGCTCTCGCTGTTCGAGGGTCTCGAGAATCCGTTGCAGGCAAGGGAGGGGCAGATCGCGCTGCCCGCTGCCGGCGGGCTCGGGGTGGATCCGCTCTGAGCGGTTCCTCGAGGTATGCCGGATGCTCATCTTCTTCGCCAACTGACCCCCTTACGGGTACCGGTCGAAGCTACCGTCGCTCGATTGCCTGGGCAACGGCCTCCGGATCCTCCAGCGGCAAGCCGTGTCCGCCGCGCGCGACCACGAGTTGCGCGATCGGCAACAGCTCCGCCATCCGCTGCCCCAGCGCCCGGTACTTCTCGTCGCGAGCACCGACGAGCAGGATGACCGGCATCTGCAGCTCCGCGAGGCGGTCCCAGAGGGGCTCCATCTCCCCGGCGCCGATGCCTCGAAGCGCCGCGGCGAGGGCGTCGGGACGATTGCGGCGCTGATCTTCGCGTGCGAGACGACTCGCGTCGGGGGGTTCGCCGACAAACAGCGGCTGGGCGCGCCAGCGCTCGACGAAATCATCGAAAGGGGCCGATTCGAGCTCGTCGGCGAGCAGATGGTCGGAGCGGCGGCGTCCGGCCCGCTCGGTGGCGTCCTCGATCCCAGCCGAGGTCGAGACGAGCACGAGCCTGCTCACGCGCTCGGGTGCCGCCAGCGCGACGTGCAGAGCGATGCGCCCTCCCTGCGAGTAGCCGCACAGCACGAAGCGCTCGGGGCCGGCGGCGAGCACGTTGGCAACGCAACCGGGGAACGTGATCGGACGTTCGGCGTCGGCCGCCGCGCCGTGCCCCGGGAGGTCGAGAGCCAGCGGCAGGTAGCGTTCAGGGTCGAGCCGCGCCACGACGCCGTCCCAGGCGCGATGGGTGCCGCTGAACCCGTGCAGCAGGACGACGCTATCCGGCACACCGCCATCCTATGACCCCCGCTACCGACACCTACCTGCTGCTGCGCGCGTTCGTCGACGAGCTCGCACGTTGCGGGATGCGCGCCGCCTGCACCTCACCCGGGTCGCGCTGCGCGCCGCTGGTGTTGACGCTCGCGCGCGAGGAGCGCCTGTGCTGCTACTCGCACATCGACGAGCGCTGCGCGGGGTTCTTCGCGGTCGGGCTCGCGAAGGCCTCGGGGCTGCCGGTCGCGGTCACCTGCACATCGGGCACGGCCGCCGCCGAGCTGGCGCCCGCGGCGATCGAGGCCTTCCAGGCGCGCGTGCCGCTGCTGCTGCTCACCGCCGACCGGCCGCCGGAGCTGCGTGAGAACGGCGCCGGGCAGGCGATCGACCAGCTGAAGCTGTTCGGCGACGCGGCAAAGTGGTTCTTCGAGGTCGGCACGCACGACGCGAGCCCCGAGCGGCTGCGGTGGATGCGCACGCTCGCCTGCCGGGCCTACAACGTGACGCTCGAGGGCCGGCCGGGCGTGGTCCATCTCAACTTCCCCCTGCGCGAGCCGCTCGTGATCGACGGGGATCTGCCCGAGGATCCAACCGGTCGCCCCGGCGGCCGTCCCTACGTGCGCCGCTCGCCCACCGTAGCCGACGCAAACAACGGTAGTGAGACGCAGCATCTAAAGAGACTGGTGGCGCAAGCCAAACGCGGGGTGGTCGTTGCCGGACGCCACGAGCGTTCCACACCACTCGGCGAGGCCGCCCCCGCCTTCTGCGCGGCCGCCGGCTGGCCGCTGCTGGCCGACCCCCTCTCCGGCGCGCGCCGGGGGGCGGCGGCGATCGCCCACTACGACGCGCTGCTGCGCGACGACCCGTTCGCCGCTGGCGCCGTCCCCGATCTCGTGATTCGGGTCGGCGACCTGCCCGTCTCCAAGCCGCTGCGCGCGTGGCTCGCGAGCCTCGGCGAGATCCCGCAGGTGGCGCTCGACCCCGAGGGCGCCTGGCAGGACCCGGCGTCGATCCTGGCCGAGTCGCTCGCACTGGAGCCCGCCGGGGCGCTCGCAGAGCTGACAGCGTCGCAGCCGGCCGCAGATACCGATTGGCTGGCGGGCTGGCGCGCCGCCGACGAGCAGGCGGCGGAGGCGATTCTGGGCGCGCTCGGTCCCCGCGAGGGGCTCAGCGAGCCGGCGATCGCCGCGGAGCTCGGCACGCTGCTACCCGCAACGGCAACGCTGTTCGTCGCCTCCTCGATGCCGATCCGCGAGATCGAGACCTTCTGGCCGGCGCGCGACGATCCCCCGCGCGTGCTCTGCAACCGCGGCGCGAACGGGATCGACGGGATCGTCTCGAGCGCATTCGGCACCGCGGCAAACGGCGACGGGCCGGTGGTGCTGCTAATCGGAGACGTGGCGCTCGCCCACGACATCGGCGGCCTGCTCGCCGCGACACGCCTGGAGCTGAAGCTGACGATCGTGCTGATCGACAACGGCGGCGGCGGAATCTTCGACTTCCTGCCCATATCCAGGACCGCGATGGCGCAGGAGTACGACATCTATAACCGCCACATCGCCACCCCCACAGGCCTCGACTTCGCACAGGCCGCCGGGCTGTACGGCCTGGCCCACGAGCGCGTCGAGACCGTCCCGGCCTTCCGCACGGCCCTGGAGCGAGCGTTCTCGCCGCAGGTCGACTCGGCGATCGTGCAGGTGCTGACCGAGCGCGCGCACAACGTCGAGCTGCACCGGCAGATCTGGGCCGCCGTCGCGCAATCGCTGAAAAGCTAGGCCGACAGCGCCACCGCCGCCTCCGGTGTCGCCACACGGAAGCTGAAGCTCTCCTCCAGGTACAGCTGGACGGTATCGGCGTCGTGATGGTCATAGCCGATCGAGAGGTCCTGCCCCGATTGGAACAGGAAGTCGCCACCGCGCAGGCTGAGCAGCACCGCGCCGCGTACGCCCGGCGCCCACACGATCGGCCCGCCCAGGATCTCGCGCAGGTGATCGAGCAGCGGATAGCCGCCGTGCTCGGCCGTCTCGACCACGCCGGTGTACTCCTCGGGTCCGAGCGCCAGGCCATAGGGGCCTTCGATACCGGCCTCCAGCAACAATTGCTGGGCCTTGGCGACGTGACGCGGATACTCCTCGAAGTGCTCGTCGCCGAGCGTGATCGCCGAATGCGGAGAAGCCTCGGCGATGCCGTCGATCGCGGCCGCGGACCAGCCGTGAAAGACCGCGACGTTCTCCACCGTCGCGATCTTGTGTGCGGCCTCGTCCAGAGCGCCGAGGTCGACGTCGTCCGCGCCGCGGTCGCCATCGGCAAGCTCCGCGCGGGAGACGCTGAACGGAGCGCGCACCTCGACGAGCGCGAGGACGCGGCGCTGGGCGGCGCTCAGACCATCGATCGGCGTCTGCTTGACGGCAGTGGTTCGACCGAGGTTCGTAGCCGAGTGCTCCCAGCCCTTCGGGCCGTCGAAGTCGACGAGCTTGCGCGCCGCGAGCGCGGAGCGCAACCGCTCGCGCGCCTCATCATCGAGCAGCGCCCAGCCGGCCTCGGTGATCGGGGCGTGGCCGCGGAGCAGATGATTCACAGTCCCGCTCCCTTTAGGCTGCCGATGCCGAGCGATCCGTCCACACCGGCCGTGACCCCGGACGGCGCGGGGGCGTCGGAGCCTGCCGCCGCCTCCGCCGCCTCGCCGTGCTCGACGATGTCGCCGTCCTGGAAGAGCACCCCGCGGGCGATCTCGCGCCACTGGGGTGTGCGACGCAGCAAGAACTCGAAATCCATCGCGAAGTGCTTGAACTCCTCGCCCTGGGCGTCGTGCATGATCGAGACCGCCTCCTCGTCGGTCTCGACCGAGATTCGTTGCTGATACCAGCCGATCGCTTCGGCCTCCTCGGTCAGCGATGCGCACATCCGCGCAAACGTCCGCGTCTGCGCGGACAGCTCCTCGGGCGGCTCGTGGTATTGGTCGAATCCCATCGCTTCACTCCATCTCCTCGGCGGGGCTCCTAGTCTGACATAGCCAACCCCACCGGACTACTCAGCAGCGTCGGGCGGGCGGGGCCTGGATGCAGGGGCCCCGCCTCACTTGTGCGGCGTGCGGATCGAAGATCGGCCGGCGCCCGGCGAACAAAACACTCAGCCGGCGAGTAAGGGCAGCAGCGCCTGCAGCTTGATCTCCGTCTCGGCGAGCTCCTTCGCCGGGTCGGAGTCGCGCACGATCCCATTGCCGGCATAACAACGGGCGACGCCGCCGCACAGCAGCGCGCAGCGCAGCGCTACGCAGAACTCGCCGTCACCGGCTCCATCGGTCCAGCCCACCGGGCCCGAGTACCAGCCGCGATCCAAGCCCTCCAAGGCTGGGATCAGACGCAGCGCAGGCGCTGCCGGCTCGCCGCCGACCGCCGGCGTCGGGTGCATCAGCCCGGCCAGCTCCAATGCCTCGATCGGGGTGGTCAGCTGGGCACGGATCGGTGTCGCCAGGTGCTGGATGTTGGCGATCCGCACGAGCTCGGGCTCGGGTGCGGCAGCTACCCACACGGCGTGGGGCCGCAGCGCCCGCTCGATCCTCCGCGCAACGATCGCGTGCTCTTCGCGGTAGCTCTCGTCACGCAGCAGTTGCTCGCCCAGATGGTCGTCAACGGCGGGATCGGCGCTGCGGCGCGTTGACCCAGCCAGCGCGAGCGTGCTCACGCGGTGGCCCTCGCGGCGCACCAGCAGCTCAGGGCTGGCGGCCACGAGCGTCGCGTTGCCGCGTCCCACACAGAATACGAAGCATGACGGGAACGCCTCGCGCAGCACGCCGAACACCGCCGCCGGGTCATACTCGCGCGGGGCGTGGACCTGGACCTCGCGGGCGAGCACAATCTTCTCGACCTCCCCTGCCTCGATCAGCCGCACCGCGCTCCGCACGGCAGCCTCGTAGTGCTCGGGTGGCATCGCGCTCGCAACCTGGTAGCGCCCCGCCGGCGCGGGGTCGAGCAGCGGCAGCGTCCGCTCCTGCAGCTCAGCCAAACGGCGCTCCAGGCGCGCCAGCAACTCCTCTGCAAGATCGTCCGGGCGAGCCATCGCCGCCAGCGTCAGGCGCACCTCCCCACGTTCGTCTTCTCCCCCGCGCCGTGGTCCTCTTCGCGTCATCGCGACCTCGGGCACGATCAGCGATGCCGGCCGAACCCGGCCCAGTGCGGCGCGGCGCCTCCGTCGGGCGCGAACGCAAACCCGCCCACCGCCACCGGACCGCCGCTCTTCGAATCGTCCTGTCGGGTCGGCCACGGCCGCTGCCGACCATCGCGCGCCAGCGATCGCGCCACCACCGCGAAGCGGTCTGTCCCGGATGCCTCCAGATGAGCCACCTCACCCAAGGTCGCCAGCGCGGCCCTGCCCCGATCGGGCTGCTCGAATACGAACCACTGCCTCGCCGGCTTCCTCCGCGAAGCGCACACGACAGCGCTCGGGTCCACCTCGGCTGGGAGCTGCAAACTGATCGTCGCAAGGGTCTGCTCGCCACTTCGCCGCGCGCGCTTGACCGCGAGCTCGAGGCGGTTGGACAGCCGTCACGGTTCTCCGCGCCCAGCGAAACGGACTTCTGGACTTAGTGAGGGGCGGCTGTCGCACCGCGCTCGCTAGGTCTCTGAGCGTCCGCGGGAGATTGCTATCTCGCCCGTGCGCATCATCTCGATCAGGCCGAACGGACGCACCATGCCCTCGAACGCCTCGATCTTCTCGGTCGTGCCCGTCACCTCGACGATCACCGAGCGCTTTGTGACGTCGACGACCTTGCCGCGAAAGATCTCGGTGATCTGCATCAGCTCGCCGCGCTGCGCGCCGTCGGCGGAGATCTTGAACAGCGCCAGCTCGCGGGTGACCGTGTCGCCCGGCTCGAGATCGCGGATCTTCAGCACGTTGATCAGCTTGTGCAGCTGCTTGGTGACCTGATCGATCGGGTGCAGCGCCCCGTCGACCGTCAGCGTCACGCGCGAGATCCGCTCGTCGTCGGTCGGGCCGACGGTCAGCGTGTCGATGTTGAAGCCGCGCCGCGCGAACAGTCCCGCGATCCGCGTCAGGACGCCCGACTTGTTCTCGACGAGGATCGACAGCACGTGCTTGCGTCCGGTGCGCAGGCTGCCCGATGCCTGCAGCCCCTCCAGGCTCAAAGGCTCTTTGGTGGCCTGTCCGCTCATCGCGCTCACCCCACCATTTCCCGCGCGGCATGGCCCGCGGGAATCATCGGATACGTGTTCTCCTCGGGAGTGACCCTTACATCGATGACGACCGGGCCGTCGGTCTCGATCGCCCGCTTCATGTCGTCCACAAGCGTTTTCTTGTTCGTCAGACGCATGCCCGTCGCGCCGTAGGCCTCGGCGAGCTTCACGAAGTCGGGGAACTCACCCGTGTCGACGTGGCTGTATTTGCCGTCCCAGAACAGCTCCTGCCATTGGCTCACCATCCCCAAAAAGCCATTGTTCATGATGAACACCTTGATCGGGATCTTGTTCTGCGCGCAGGTCGCCAGCTCCTGCGCGTTCATCTGCACCGACCCGTCGCCGGCGACACAGCAGACCAGACGATCGGGGCAGCCCACCGCGGCGCCCATCGCCGAGGGCAGCCCGAAGCCCATCGTGCCCAGCCCGCCGGAGTTGATCCAGCGGCGCGGGGCGGGGAAGTCGTAGTACTGCGCCGTCCACATCTGGTGCTGGCCGACGTCGCTCGTCACGATCGCCTCGCCCTCTGTCGCCTCGTACAGCGCCTGGATCATGTACTGCGGCTTGATCTCGTCGTCCGTGCTGTCCTCGTAGCCGAGCGGGTACTTCTCACGCCAGCCTTCGATCCGCTCCCACCAGGCGCCCAGACGGGCGGGGTCGACGCCCAGCGCGCGGTACTCGATCACCAGCTTCGCCAGCACGTGCTTGGCGTCGCCCACGATCGGGATGTGCGCGGGGATGTTCTTGGAGATCTCCGCCGGGTCGACGTCGATGTGGATGAACTTCGCGTGCGGTGCGAACTCCGACAGCTTGCCCGTCACCCGATCGTCGAAGCGGGCGCCGACCGCGCAGATCAGATCCGCCTCGTCCATCGCGTAGTTCGCCGCGCGCGTGCCATGCATGCCCGGCATCCCCAGCCACTGGGGGTGCGGCGCCGGGAAGGCTCCGAGACCCATCAGCGTGCAGGTGACCGGGAAGCGATCGCTGCACGCGAACTCGATCAGCTCCTCCGAGGCGTTCGCGTTGACGACGCCGCCACCGGCGTAGATCACCGGACGCTGCGCCGCCGCCAAAGCCTTCGCCGCCTGGCGAATCTGCTTCTGGTTGCCCTCCGTCGTCGGCTGATAGCCAGGCAGACGCACGTCGGTCACCGGCTCGTACTCGATCTCATCGCGCGAGAGATCCATCGGGATGTCGACCAACACCGGTCCCGGGCGGCCGCTGCGCGCGATGTAGAAAGCCTCGTGGATCGCGCGCGGGATCTCCTTGGCGTCCTGGATCATGAACGAGTGCTTGACGATCGGAATCGTGATCCCGAGCGTGTCGGCCTCCTGAAAGCCGTCGGTGCCGAGCAGCTCGGTCCTGACCTGGCCGGTGATGAACACGACGGGAACCGAATCCATCATCGCGTCGCAGATCGGCGTGATCAGGTTCGTCGCACCGGGCCCTGACGTGGCGAACGCGACCCCAACTTTCCCGGTCGCCTTCGCGTAGCCCTGCGCGGCGTGGCCGCCGCCGGCCTCGTGACGGACAAGGATGTGCCTGATGCCCCCGGTCACGAAGGCGTCGTAGGTCGGGAGGTTGGCGCCGCCGGGCAGCCCGAAGACGACGTCGACACCCTCCGCCTTCAAACATTCCATCACCGCGTCTACCGCGCGCATATCACCGACCTCCTTTCCGTCTAGTCCAGGGGTTATCTCCGCAAAAGCCCAGTGTACCAGCGGGTTTTCGCCGCCCTGAGCGAAATCCCGCTTTCAGGATGACCCGAGTCCCGATGCCGATCGCGAGCACGATCAGCCCACCGACGGTAACGAGGAGCAGCGAGGAGCGCATCGAGACCTCGAGGAAGCGTTTGCGGATCCAGGCGATCGTGAACAGCTCCACGGCCACCACGCACCCGGCCACCAGCAGGGCCGTGTGGACGTCGGAGATGATGAACGGCAGCGTGTGGAACAGGCCGCCCAGAGCGGTCATCCCGCCGGTGATCGAGCCCCGCACTACCGCCGAGCCGCGACCCGTCTGCTCGCCGGTGTCCGACAGCGCCTCCGACCAGCCCATGCTGACCCCAGCGCCCAGCGCGGTGGCGAGACCGACGATCAGCGCCGTATGGGAGTTGGCGTAGATCGCCGCCGCGAAGATCGGCGCCAGCGAGGAGACGGTGCCGTCGATCAACCCCACCAGCGCGGGCTGCACCACACGCAGGACGAAGTCCGTCTCGTCCTCGAAGCCCCAGCGGTGGATCATCCGCGCGATCCGCGAGGAGCTCAGATCGACGGCGGGCTTTACCTGCGTGCTCATATGCCTTCACAGGCTAGGCGAAGGCCCGGATTAGGGCGGCCGAAGTGGCCTTGCGCCCCTCGGCAAGCGATCAGGAGTGAGGCGCCGCGCGAGGCTCCCAGGATTCCGGGGCGATCGCCACCTCGGGGAACTCGAGCTCGGCCCCGCAGCGGGTGCACAGCGCATCGTAGATCTTGGTCACACGCCCGCATTGCGGGCATTCTCGGCGCAGCTCCTCGCGCTCAAAGCGGTAGGCGATCGCGGCCATCAGGCCCAGCACCGGCACCAGCCCCGAGATCAGGAACCACAGGAAGAACGAGCTGCCCTTGATCTTGCCGACGATCCCGCCGGCCAGACCGAAGCAGATCGCGATCACGACGTAGGCCATCGACGGGGTGCGCGGCGATTCCTAGAAGAGGACCCGCAAAGCCCAGATCAGGGCTCCCACCGCCAGCACCACGACGGCGATGCTCGCGACGAACACGACCAGGTGGATCACGAAGTGCAGCAGCAGCCAAACGGCGACGACCAAGATCAGCCCGGCAACGAGCATCTTGCCGAGTGACGGAGATGAAGACTCGTTCGCGTTCATATCCACAGCGTAGACGGTTATGCGGTCGAGCAGGGCGCTAACAACCCCTGCCCGACCGCATTCGCGCGCACCCGGCCGGGGGAAGCCAAGGTGCAGTTGATGTGAGGAGAGAGCTAACTCATGCGTGCTTCATATTGATGCAAGGCTGGACACCTGCCATTGGCCTGCCGTCCAAAATGTGCGCCGTGCGCGTGTTGGGAATGACGCGGCGACGGCTCAGATCCCCAGCTGCTCGTTCACCAGCCTCGTAACCTCGCCACCGTCGGCGCGGCCCTTTGTCTCGCGCATCACATACCCCACGATCGGGCCGATCGCCTTCGCGTTCCCGCCCCGCACGCGCTCGGCGGCATCCGCGTTGGCCTCGAGCGCGGCCGCTACGATCGCGGCCAGCTCGTCCCCTGCACCGCCGATCGCCGCAAGCCCCTCGACCTCGACGATCTCCACGCGGGTCGCCACCTTCGGCCACCAGCCGGTCGAGCACCTGGCGCCGGCACCGACACTGATCTGTTTGGAGGCGACCAGTCCAGCAAGCGCCGCTATGCGCGGGCTCGAGGCGTAACGAGGAGCCCATCTGACCCCTCGCCGCCCGGTGCCGTCCTCCAGAGCGCGCGAGCGAGATCGCTCGGAGATCCAGTTCGCGAGTGTCTGAGCCGGCGACGTCGACTCCGACGAGCAGCGCCGCCTCGAAGTAGTCGCCCAGCTCGCCTCGGAAGGCCAGCTGCGGCGGCGCTCTCGGCCGTAAGGCCGATTTCTTTCTCGAATCGCTCCGCACGTGCGCGGGCAGCTCGACCATCGCCGCACGGCGGCCCCGTCGAGCATCGCCTGCTCGATCGCCACCGGTACGAGGTCGGGCTCGGGGAAGTAGCGGTAGTCGTGCGCCTCCTCCTTCGAGCGCAGCGAGGTGATCGCGCCCGAGGCGGGGTCGAAGTGGAGCGTCTCCTGCATGACCCTCTCCCCCGCCTGGAGCGTCGTTTCCTGGCGGGCGATCTCGGCGCGAATGCCGCGTTCGATGAAACGGAAGGAGTTCATGTTCTTCAGCTCGGTCTTCGTTCCCAGCTCGCTCGTACCCGACGGGCGCAGCGAGATGTTCGCGTCGCAGCGCAGCGAGCCCTCCTCCATGTTCACGTCGCTCACCCCCAGCTGGCGCAGCGTCGTGCGCAGCAGCCGCAGCCACTCCCCGGCCTGCTCTGAGGTGCTCAGATCGGGCTCGGTGACGATCTCCGCCAGGGGCGTGCCGCCGCGGTTGAAGTCGACGACGCTCTCCTCCGAGCCCTGGATCCGACCGCTTGACGCCGACGTGGATCAGCTTGGCCGCGTCCTCCTCCAGGTGCACCCTGTGGATCCGTACCTCCCCGAGCCTGCCGCCTAGGCACAGCGGCTCGTCGTACTGGGAGATCTGGTAGCCCTTCGGCAGGTCGGGATAGAAGTAGTTCTTGCGGTGGAAGATCGAGCGCGGCGCGAGCTCCGAGTCGAGCGCCATACCGATCATCAGGCCGAAGTGCACGGCGCGTGCGTTCGCGACCGGCAGGCTCCCCGGCAGTCCCAGGCAGACCGGGCAGGTGTGCGTGTTCGGGGGGTCCCCAAACGACAGTTCACAGCCGCAGAACATCTTCGTCTTCGTCTTCAGCTGGACATGGATCTCCAGTCCGATCACAGGCTCGAACTCGGTCATGCGCGCGCGCCAGATCCGTCGAAGCCGAGCGCCAGCTCGAGTGCATGGGCGGCGTCGAGCAGCCGGTTCTCGCTGAACGCCGGCCCGGCGATCTGCAGGCCGACGGGCAGCCCCTCGCTGAGCCCGCAGGGAATCGAAATCGCGGGGATCCCCGCGAGCGACATCGGCACCGTGCAGAAGTCGTTCAGGTACATCGCCAGCGGGTCCTCCGTCTTCTCGCCGAGCTCGAACGCGACCGTCGGCGCGGTCGGCGTGACGATCAGATCGACCTGCTCGAAGGCCGCGGCGAAATCCTCGGCGATCTTCGTCCTCACCCGCTGGGCACGACCGTAATAGGCGTCGTAGTAACCGGAGGACAGCGCGTAGGTGCCGAGCATGATCCGCCGCTTGACCTCCGCCCCGAAGCCGTCATGGCGCGTGCGCGTGTACATGTCGAGCAGGTCTTTCGCGTCCTCTGTCCGCAGGCCGTAGCGCACTCCGTCAAAGCGGGCCAGGTTCGAAGAGGCCTCCGCGGGCGCGAGCACGTAATAGGCGGCAAGCGCATGCGGAGCGTGCGGCAGCTGAACGCTCTCGACGATCTCCGCGCCCAGCTCCTCGGCGCGACGCAACGCTGCTCCGAACGCGTCGAGCACGCCCCGCTCGATTCCCTCGCCATCCCCGACGTTGGAGTCGCTGGTGAGCTCCTTCGGCACGCCGAGCCGGATGCCATCCAGCCGCACGGCGCTGGGCAACACGATCTCCTCCGGGAAGCTCAGCGAGGTCGCATCGCACTCGTCGCGGCCGACCAGGTGGCGCAGCATCAACGCAGCGTCGGTCACGTCGCGAGTCAGCGGACCCGCCTGATCGAGCGAGGAGGCGAACGCGATCATCCCGTAGCGCGAGACCGCGCCATAGGTCGGTTTCAAGCCGACGATCCCGCACAGCGCCGCGGGTTGGCGGATCGAACCGCCCGTATCGGTGCCCAGCGCCCATGGCGCCAGCCCAGCAGCGACCGCGGCGGCGCTCCCGCCCGAGGATCCTCCCGGTACCCGCTTTCGGTCCCATGGATTGAGCACCGGGCCGTAGGCGGAGTTCTCGTTCGAGGAGCCCATCGCGAACTCGTCCTGGTTGGTCTTCCCCAACAGCGCTATCCCAGCCTCGATTAGGCGCGAGACGGCGGTGGCGGTATATGGCGGCTCATACCCCTCGAGGATCTTCGACCCCGACTGGCTGGGGATGCCTTCGGTACAGAACAGATCCTTTACCGCCAGCGGCACCCCGTGCAGAGCCCTCCCCTGCGTGCCGGGTGCGCCGTCGCCGCCGAGCGAAGGCTCCGCCTGGAGCTCTCCGGCGCCACCCACGTGAAGCAGTTCAGGCCAGACTCCCGAGGCATGCTCGGCCGCACGGGCGCGATATGCCTCGAACAGCTCCCCAGCCGCAAGCTCGCCCGCGGCGATCTCCCGCGCCGCCTCGGCGGCGGACAGGCCGATGATCTCCGCGTCGCTCATGAGAACCAACATTCTCTTGGGTACGCAGGGCAAGCTGGGCAAGGACGCAGGAAGCGTGGCGTACCGATCGAAGATCGAAGGGATCTACGATCGGCTAGCACGCGAGCGACCGAGGACGCCGATCCAGCGCCGCCATGCGTGCCCAAGAGGATCATGCTTGCGGGCTCGGGACCAAGAAGCCTTCGCCGTCAGCGCTAACCGCGGGCGCCTGGGCCAGCGCGACCTCACGCGGCAGCGAGTCCCGAGGCTCGTCCGCGCGCAAGCCACCAGATACCTCGACCACATGCGTCGTCGGCGAGGACATCGTCCAGATCGAGCTGCTCGATCGTGGCGATGTGGTCGAGCACGGCCGAAAGCTCGCGCGCCATCGGCTCGATCTCGTCCTCGCTCAACTGCAGGCGCGCCAGGCGCGCCACGTGCAGAACCTCGTCGCGGTCGATCACGGCCCGCATTCTACGGAGCGCCCTGTGTAAAGCCACGGAGCTTCCCGCGTAAGACGATCGAGCGCCCCTGCCCAATCTCGGCGGATCGACGCTGAGGCTCCTGTGCTCACCAGCCGGAGACGCATCTATGCTGGGAGTAGATGTCGGAAAATTCCCAGACGACGGCGGAAAACCCCCACGCCGAGCACCTAAAGGAGCTGCTGGAGGGCCTGAACGAGCCCCAGCGCGAGGCCGTCACCCACGGCGAGGGCCCGCTGCTGATCCTCGCCGGCGCGGGCAGCGGCAAGACGCGCGTGCTCGTCCACCGGATCGCGTTCCTCATCTACACCGACCAGGCCCAGGCGGGCGAGATCCTGGCGATCACATTCACGAACAAGGCCGCCAAGGAGATGCGCGGCCGCGTCGAGCAGTTGCTGGGCAGGGGCACGCGCGGGATGTGGCTGATGACCTTCCACGCCGCCTGCGCGCGCATCCTGCGCGCCGAGGCCGAGCGCCTCGGGCTACACCAGGCAGTTCACGATCTACGATCAGGCCGACGCGCGCCGGCTGACCAAGCGCTGCATCGACGAGCTGGGGATCGATCCCAAGCGCTACACGCCGGCCGCCCTGCACAACCAGATCTCGGCGGCGAAGAACAAGCTGCTCGACGCCGAGGCCTATCAGCAGGCGGTGGGCAGCCCGTTCGAGGAGATGGTCGGCGAGGTCTACAGGCTGTACGAGCGCGACCTGCTGCGCTCGAACGCGATGGACTTCGACGACCTCCTGTTCCGGACCGTCAACCTGCTGGAGCTGTTCGAGCAGGTCCGCGAGCGCTACGCGGAGACGTTCCGACACGTGCTCGTCGACGAGTACCAGGACACCAACCACGCGCAGTACCGATTCCTGCAGCTGCTGGTGGGCGGTGGTCGCCCGCCGCGAGGCGAGGTCGCAGAGCCGCACGATCAGCCGCAGCAGAACGGAGAGCGCCCGACCTACGCCGGCCCGGTCGGGCACCGCAACCTGGCGGTCGTCGGCGATGACTCGCAGTCGATCTACAGCTTCCGCGGAGCCGACGTGCGGAACATCTTGGACTTCCAAGAGGACTTCCCCGATGCGAGGGTCGTGAAGCTCGAGCAGAACTACCGCTCGACCGAGACGATCCTGCCGGCCGCGAACGCGGTGATCGCGAACAATCGCGGCGGGATCGCCAAGCGCCTGTGGAGCGAGCTCGGACAGGGAGAGCAGGTACAGGTTCGCGAGCTCGAGGACGAGCACGCGGAGGCGAGGTTCGTCGTCGGCGAGATCGAGCGCCTGGTCGACGAGGGCGCCTCGCGCGCGAGATCGCCGTGCTGTATCGCACGAACGCGATGTCGCGGGTCTTGGAGGACACGCTCGTGCGCCGTGAGATCGCCTACCAGGTGATCGGCGGGACGAAGTTCTACGAGCGCGCGGAGATCAAGGACGCGATCGCCTATCTATCTCTGCTCGCGAACCCATTCGACGTGGTCAGCTTCACGCGCGTGGCCAACTCTCCGCGGCGCGGGCTCGGGCAGACCTCGCTCTCGCGGATCGTGGCCCACTCGGCCAGCGTCGGCGTGTCCGTCTGGGAGGCCGCCTCGGCGCCCGATCGGATCCCCGGGCTCGGCACTGCCGCGATCAAGTCGCTGCGGCGCTTCATGGACACGATGGACGAGCTGCGCCTGCGCCTCGAGCAGGAGACCCCCGTGGCGGATCTGCTCGAGGCGATGCTGTCGCAGACGGGCTATATCGACGCGCTCGAGGCGGAGCGGACGATCGAGGCGCAGGGGCGGATCGAGAACCTCGAGCAGCTCGTGCAGGTCGGGCGCGAGTTCGACACGGGCGCGCCGGAGGGCGAGGACACGCTCGAAGTCTTCCTGCAGCAGATCGCGCTCGTCGCCGACGCCGACTCCCGGACCGAGGACGAGGGGCTCGTGACGCTGATGACACTGCACAACGCGAAGGGGCTGGAGTACCCGATCGTGTTCATCGCCGGCTGCGAGGACGGGGTCTTCCCCCACTCGCGCGCGCTCGACGAAGGCGCGCTCGAGGAGGAGCGGCGCCTGTTCTACGTGGGCGTGACGCGCGCGATGCGCGAAGCTGTACCTGACCCACGCGCGCCGCCGCGCGGTGTTCGGCGCGCAGACGCTACGGGCTGCCGAGCCGCTTCCTCGACGAGATTCCCGCGGAGCTGCTCGACCGCGTGCAGGCGCCGGCGCTGCACTCTTGGGCCGGCGCCGGTCCGGCGCGGGCGCGGCAACGGCGGGTCCTCGCTCGGCGGTGGAGCACCGGCCGGTGGCTGGGGCGGCCGGCCGGGAGTGCAGGGCGAGAGCCTCCTCGGCGCGAGCGCGGCCGGGAGGCGCCCGCCGGGCCGACGTTTCGCATGGGCGAGGACGTCGTCCACGCGGCCTTCGGCGAAGGGCGTGGTCACCGGCGTGGAGCCGGGCGGCGTGATCGTCGTGCGCTTCGCCGACGACGGCTCCGAGCGCAAGCTGATGGCCGAGTACGCCCCGGTCGCACGACGTTAGAGTCCGGGACATGTCCGCCACGATCATCGACGGCAAGGCGATCGCCGCACGGGTGCGGGGCGAGGTCGCAGGCGAGGTGGAGACGTTCACCGCGCAGACACAGGACGACCGCCGGGCCTGGCGACCGTGCTCGTCGGCGAGGACCCCGCCTCGGCCGTGTACGTGGGCGGCAAGCAGCGCGCCTGCGCGGAGGTGGGGATGGTCCCGTTCGACCGCCGCCTGGGTGCCGATGCCTCGTTCGAGCAGGTGGCCGAGGAGCTGCGAGGCCTGAACGCCGACCCGCGGTGAGCGGCGTGCTGCTGCAGCTGCCGTTGCCGGACCATCTCGACGGGGCTGCGCTGACCGCGATGATCGACCCGGCGAAGGACGTCGACGGCCTGACGCCGGTCAACGCCGGGCTGCTCGCGCTCGGGCTGCCGGGGCTGCGGCCCTGCACGCCCTCGGGCGTGATGGAGCTGCTCGAGAAGCGTCGACACGGAGCTGGAAGGCGCCGAGGCGGTCGTGATCGGGCGCTCGAACCTGTTCGGCAAGCCGATGGCGCAGCTGCTGCTCGCCGAGAACGCGACGGTGACCACCTGCCACTCGCGCACGCGCGATCTCGGCGCGGTGTGCGCCCGCGCGGACGTGCTGATCGCGGCGGTCGGTCGCGCACGGCTCGTGACGCGCGAGTTCGTCAAGCCGGGCGCCGTCGTGATCGACGTCGGCATGAACCGCCTGACGCCCGAGCAGGCCGACAACAAGAGCGGCCTGGTCGGCGACGTCGACTTCGAGGCCGTAGCCGAGGTGGCCTCGGCGATCACCCCGGTGCCGGGCGGCGTGGGACCGATGACGATCGCCTACCTGCTCGTGAACACGCTGCGGGCGCGCGCCTGCAGGCGCAAGCGGCAGCCTGATCGAGTCAGCGGATGAGCATCGCATCGATTCCCGGCCGGCAAGTGCGTGTCGTTAGGCTTCCCGGCGAGCACTGATGAGACTCACACGCATCCGCCTGGGAGAGCTGCTTGCCGCGGCAGGCGCCGTCTGCCTGATCGTCTCGCTGACGCTGCCCTGGTATGAGAACGCCGAAGGCAAGCTCAGCGCGTGGAGCACCTTCGGGCCCGCGGTCGTCCTGCTGATCCTGGCGGCGATCGCCGCGCTGGTGCTGTTCTTGGCCACGCTCGCCGAGCGCACTCCGGCGCTGCCGGTAGCAGCCGGGGTGTGGAGCGTGCTGTTCGGGCTGATCGGGGTGGTGGCGGCGATCGTAAGGGTCCTGGAGCGGCCCGACCACGCCACATCGCTGTGCGCGGGCGCCTGGCTGGCGCTCGTCGGTGCCGTGGCGATCCTGCTCGGCTCGTGGCAGTCGATCCGCGACGAACGGACCTCGCGCTACGAGCCGGCGACGCCGGAGGCGCGCCGGCTGCCCGAGTAGGGGCCCACCGCCAGGAGGTGATCCGTTCCGCCGGGAGGCGATCCGCTGACCTGCGGCGCTATCCCCCCGCGGGATTCGGCCCCTTGACGGTGCGCAGCGGCCGCACCTCGGCCAGCGGGGCGTCCGGCTCCTCGCCGGAGAGCTCTGAGACCGTCCGTTCGAGCGCGCCGATGCGGCTCGCGAGCCCCTGAATCGCCTCGGCGATCGGGTCGGGCAGGTGGATCCAGTCGGCATCGGGCCCCTCGGCGCGGCGCCCGTCGACGCGCACGGGATGCCCGGGATTGCCGACGACCGTGGAGTTGGGCGGCACGTCGGTGATGACCACGCTGTTGGCGCCGATCTTGGCGCCGTGACCGATCGTGATCGGCCCGAGCAGCTTGGCGCCGGAGCCGATCGTGACGTTGTCCTGCACCGTCGGGTGGCGCTTGCCGGTCGCGAAGCCCGTGCCCCCGAGCGTGACGCCCTGGTAGAGGGTGACGTCGTCGCCGATGTCGGCCGTCTCGCCGATCACGACGCCGGTGCCGTGATCGATGAACAGACCCTCGCCGATCTGGGCCGCGGGGTGGATCTCGATGCCGGTGAGCGTGCGTGTGAGCATCGAGATCGTGCGCGGCAGCACCCGCACCCCGGCGCCGTGCAGCGCGTGCGCGACGCGATAGGCCAAGAGCGCATGAATCCCGGGCCAGGTGGCGAGAATCTCGCCCTGCCCCACCCCCCGCGCGGCGGGGTCGCGATCGCGCGCGGCGGCGACGTCGCGACGCAGCTCACGAGCGAGCGAGCGCAAATGCGCCGAAGCCGGGCATGCAACACAGCGCGCTCCGGAGCGGCCGAGCGTTCTAGGGACGCGAAGAATGCCTGCGAGATGTAGCGCTCGCCCGAGTCGGGCATGATCACGACAATCCGCTTGCCCTTTGACTCCGGGCGCGCGGCCACCTGGAGCGCCGCCCACAGCGCCGCCCCGCAGGAGATGCCGGCCAGCAGCCCGGCGCGCCGGGCGCAGGTCCAGGCGGTCTGGATCGCGTCGTCGTCGGACACGGCGATCACCTCGGAGAGCAACTCGCGGTTGAGCACCGCCGGCACGAAGCCCGCGCCGATGCCCTGGATGCGGTGCGGGCCGGGGCGCTCGCCGGAGAGGACCGCGGAGCCGGCGGGCTCGACCGCGACGATCTCGAGCTCGGGATTGCGCTCGCGCAGAAATTCGCCCGCGCCGGTGATCGTGCCGCCGGTGCCGACACCGGCCACGAGCACGTCGACGCGGCCGTCGAGCGCGCGGTCGATCTCCGGCCCGGTGGTGCGCCGATGGACGGCCGGGTTGGCGGGGTTGGAGAACTGGTCGGGCAGGAACACGTCGGGGTCCTCCGCCATCGCGCGGGCGGCCGCGACGGCCTCGGACATCCCGCCGAGCGACTCGGTGATGTCCACGCGCGCGCCGTAGAGACGCAGCAGGCTCTCGCGCTCGCGGCTCATGCCCTGCGGCAGCGTGAGCACGAGCTGGTAGCCCCGCGCCGCGCAGACGAACGCGAGCGCGATCCCGGTGTTGCCGGAGGTCGCCTCCACGATCGTCGTGCGCCCAGGCTCGATCAGGCCCTCGGACTCGGCCGCCTCGATCATCGCCACGCCGATCCGGTCCTTGACGCTGCCGCCCGGGTTGAGCGACTCGAGCTTGGCGAACAGCTCGACGCCGTCCGCCGCTCCGGCGCCCTCGAGCATCCGCGGCAGCCCGACCAGCGGGGTGTCCCCGACAAGCTCTGCAATGTTGATCGGGATTTGGGACATCCGCCCCCGAGAATAGTGGGCCGCGAGGAGGGGCGGCTGCAACGATCGTGCAAGACCGCACCCAGGACCGTCAAGCTCGAGCCCGGACAGCCGATGAGATGACCATGTCCCGATCTGGGCACCAGGCTCCAGCCCAGCAGACCCTGCAAGCACTCGACGGGCAGACCGGGAGCGCCGCGGCCGCACTGCGCGAGCTACCCGAGGCGCTGATCCTGGTGTTCGACTCCGAGCTTCGCTTCGTGCTGAGCGCCGGTCAGGCGCTCGGACGCGGCGGGCGCTCTCCCTCGAGCTTCCGCGAAGGGCAGTCGCTCGCGGATGCCTTCCCCGCGGAGATGTGGCGGCAGATCGAGCCGCTGTGCCGCTCCGCCTTGGAGGGAGAGACCCGCTCGCGTGAGCTGTGGAGCACCGACGGGCGTCGTGGCCTGATGGTGGACGTCGGCCCGCTGTGCCTGGAGGACTCCGCCCCGAGAGCAAACGAGCCCGGCGCCCTCACCGGCGGCGTGGCGGTCGTCCTCGACATCTCCGCGCGCGCACCCAGGGATGCGGGTGAGCTCTCCTCAGACCCGCGCGAGCACTTCGAGCTGGTCTTCGACCAGGCTCCGGTTGGAATGGGGCTGCTGGATCAGGACGGCCGCTGGGTGCTGGTCAATCACGCGCTGTGCGAGATCACCGGCTATACCTCGACCGAGCTGATCGGCAAGCGCTTCAAAGACATCACTCATGCCGACGACGAGAGCGACGTGGAGCCCCGTCGACGGCTGCTGGCCGGCGAGATCGCGGCGTTCCAGACCGAGCTGCGCTACTTCAACTCGGTCGGAGAGACGATGGCGGCGCTGCTCTCGATCTCGCTCGTACGAGACCAGGACGGCGATCCCCTGCACTTCATCGTGCAGCTCCAGGACATCTCCGAGCGCAAGCTCCTGGAGGAGCACCTGCGCCACCTCGCCGACCACGATCCCCTCACCGGCCTGCGCAACCGGCGGCTGTTCGAGCACGACCTCAAGCTGCAGGTCGGTCGCTGCCAGCGCTACGGCGAGCAGGCCGCCCTGATGGTGATCGATCTCGACTACTTCAAGCAGGTCAACGACCTACACGGTCACAAGGTCGGCGACGAGGCCCTCAGAGCGGTCTCGAGGACGCTCACCCGTCGCCTGCGGACCACCGACCTGGTGGCCCGTCTCGGGGGAGACGAGTTTGCTGTGCTGCTGCCCCACATGGACCGCGAGGGCTCCGAGCACGTCGCCGCGGACCTGGCGTCCGTAATCGCCGCATGCACCGTCGACGCCGGCGACGCCGTCGTGCACCTGTCGGGCAGCGTGGGCTTCGCGCTGATCGACAGCCAGGTCCGCGACAACGAGCAGATCCTGGTGGAGGCCGACCGGGCGATGTACGCCGCCAAGCGCGCCCGAGCATTCATCGCCCGGACGCGCTGAAGCGAAGCGCTGTTACCAGCTGCTTGTTGCTCCACCTGAGCAACCCGTTTTGCTGCCTTTACTCGTGCACGTGCGAATCACCGAGCCGTTAGCTTCCCGTTTGATCGTGAATTCGTCACCTGTGGTCGCGGCCGTGGCGGTCAAGGTGTAGGTTTCTTTTCCTGGCGTAACGGTGCTGATGTAGGCGTTGCCCCCACCTGCAGCGGTCTGAATCGTAGGTTCGTATTTGTTCAGTTCCGCCGTCGTGACCTTCGTGTATTCGCCGTCGTTGTCGGTGGCGATCGTCTCGGCGGTGACCGCGGCAGAGTGAACCAGTTCCTTCGCCGCGGCGTCGTAGGCCTTGCTTTTCTGGTTCAGGAGCGCCGGCAGGGCGATCGCGGCCAGCACGCCGATGATCAGGATCACGACGAGAATTTCGATAAGCCCAAAACCACTCTCATCCTGCGCGCGCTCCCGCAGTCGATCCGGCGTACGGGCGAGGCGGCGCTGCAAGGTACGAGAGGTGCGCGAGGAGTCCGTAAACAAGATAGCCCTCCATGGCTTTGACTGGCGGCCGAGCTATCTCGTCGAGATCTCTGACTTTGCGCCCCCGTCTCACGACGGGTTTGCCTTTTTCAGTGGGGTTGTCGAGCCGGGAGTGTAAGCACAGAATTAGCCACTGTGGGAAGACTGGACATATGTACTAGTCATCGGCACACAAAGAAAGTGCGCAAAGAGATACATAGCACCTCAAAGCTGCACTTCTCGGCTTTCTCTAAATGTCTTCCACTCAGATGTAGTACATGCTCGCGCCCGCATCGCGCGACTCGCGCTCGATCACGTCGGCGATCGTGGTCTGCGCGAGCACCTTGCGAGCGGCCTCGGCGGCGTCGGCGAACACCCCCTCGGAGTCGCGCCCGAGCGGGCCGTCGAGCAGCTCGACGATCTCCAGCACGCTCACCGTCGAGGGCTCCCGCGCGAACCGGTAGCCGCCCTTGACCCCCCGTTGCGAGCTGATCACCCCCGCGCGGCGCAGAGCCGCGAACAGCTGCTCGAGAAACTGCACGGGCACATCGCGCTTGCGCGCCAGCTCGCCGATCGGAACCGGCCCCGAGCCCGCGGAGCGCCCGAGCTCGGCGAGCGCGAGCACGGCGTAGGGAGACTTGCTGGTGATCGAGATCACATCCAGGCGATGCTACGGGAACTACAACCAGCCGCGCTCGGTGGCGATCAACACCGCCTGGGCGCGGTCGACCGCGCCCAGCTTGCCGTAGATGTTGTGCAGGTGGGTGCGCACGGTGCTCGTCGAGAGCGTCAGCTCGTGGGCGATCTGCTTGTAGACCTTGCCCTCGGCGAGCCGCTGCAGGACGCCGAGCTCGCGCCCGGACAGCGGGCAGGGATCGACGTGGCGCTGGCGCTGGTTGGCGGAGCTCGGCAGCTCGTACATCACGCGCCGCAGCTCCTCCGGGCCGATGCCGACGATCCGGGCGGTCTGCAGCATCTCCGTGGAGGACACCGGGGCGCCCTGCTCGTAGTGCGCGAGCATGTCCGCCAGGCGGATGAAGGCGGCCTCGCCCTCGACATCCGGGTTGTGATGGCGCTCGATCGCGGTGGCGATCGTGCCCGGCAGCCCCCAGCGCCGGGCGAGCACGCCACCCACCAGCGCGTGATCGACGCCCAGCTCGCGGCGCTCCTGATGGATGCGTTCCTCGGGCGTCTTTGCCCCGAGATGCACCTGCGCGGGATAGCCGGGGTAGGCGTGCAGCAGCACGAGCTTGCCGATGTCGTGCAGCAGGCTCGTCACGGTCAGGCGATCGCGGTGCTCATAGCCGACCTCGGCCGCGACCCGGTCGGCCGCGCGCTGGGTCGCCAGCGCATGCAGCCGGAAGCGCTCCGGCGCCGCGTCCCACACGCTCGAGCGCTCGAAGAATTCAAATGTGCGCACCCGCCCGGCCAGCGCCTGCACCATCTGCGGGCTGAGCAGCTCCACGGCGGCGACGACGGTGTCCACGCGTACACGAGAGCCTGCTGCGCCTGGTTGGCGACCCGCAGCACGGCGATGATCAGCGCGACATCCGACTCGACGGCGGTGACGATGTCGGCCGTGGCGACGTGGTCGCCGGACATCACCGCGAGCAGGCGGTTGCGCGACTCGGCGAGCGCGGGAAAGGCCTCCAGAGCCTCGAAGGCCATCGTCAGGCGGCGGCCATGTCCCTCGTTCTGATGGCGCGCACCGGGGGTCGCGGTGGGATCCCCGCTCGCCCGGGGCTCTACCTCCGCGGAGCGGCCCTTCGTGGTCTGCTCGCTTTGGCTTGGAAGCTGTGGCCTGCATACGTCCGTGTACCTGCCTCATGATCGCCGGCCACCCAAAGGGGGATGCCGTGTCGGGGTTACTATCGGCATCCCTGGACGAACGGTTGAGGGGCAGTTTGCCGGTTCAGTGCGCCCCGGCGAGGGCGGCGTCGATCGCGCCGCAGCGTCTCCTCGCGGCCGAGCAGCGCCACGCTCTCGAAGATGCCCGGGGAGATCGTCGTGCCGGAGATCGCCACGCGCACGGGCTGGTAGACGGCGCGTGGCTTGAGCCCGCGACGCTCGAGCACCCCTCCAGCGCCTGCTGCACACCCGCCTGGTCGAAGTCGGCGACCTCGGCGAGCGCCGCGCGCACATCGCCCAGCACCGCCAGGCCGTCCTCGCCCAGCCACTTCTCCCGCGCCGCCGGATCCTCGCCGGGCCCGTCGAAGAGGAACCCCGCAAGCGGCCAGAAGTCGGCGAGCGTGTGGATCTTCTCCTGGCTGATCGCGACCGCCCCCGCGAAGCGCTCGTCCTCGCGCGCTCCGGGATGGCCGCCGGCTCCGTCGAGGAACTCCCCCACCAGCCCGGCCAGCTCCTCCGGGGGCAGCTCGCGGATGTGGACGCCGTCGAGCCACTTCAGCTTGACCTCGTCAAAGCGCGCGGGGTTGCGGCTGACCCGCTCGAGCGTGAAGCGCTCGATCAGCTCGGCCGTCGAGAGGACGGTCGTGTCGTCGCCCGCACCCCAGCCGAGCAGCGCCAGGTAGTTGCGGACCGCCTCCGGCAGGTAGCCGGCGTCGCGCAGCTCCTGCACCGAGGCGGCGCCGTGGCGCTTGGAGAGCTTCTTGCCGTCGGGCCCGTGCAGCAGCGGCAGGTGCGCATACAGCGGCAGCGGCTCGTCAGCGCCGAACCCGACCGCCCTCACCGCCTCCAGCACGAGCACCTGCTTGGGGGTGTTCGAGAGGTGATCCTCACCGCGCACCACATGCGTGATGCGGGCATCGAGGTCGTCGATCGCGACCGCGAAGTTGTAGAGCACCGAGCCGTCCGCGCGCGCGATCACCGGATCGTCGAGGTGGACGTGCGCGAAGCGCGTCTCTCCGCGGATCGCGTCGTGCACGACGGTCTCGCCCTCGTCGGGCACGCGCAGGCGTACCGCGCCCTCGGCCTCCGACTCACCCCGGAACCCGCGCTCGGCGCCGTGGAGCTGCTTGTAGGCCTTCACATCCTCCGCGGTCGCGTTCGAGCGGTAGGCGTGCCCGGCCTCGAGCAGCGCCTGCAGCGCCTCGCGGTGGCGCTCGGAGCGCTCGGACTGCATGATCGGGCCCTCGTCCCAGTCGAGCTCCAGCCAGCGCAGCGCGTCGAGGATCTGCTCGACGTTCTCCGGGCGTGGAGCGCTCGCGGTCGGTGTCCTCGATGCGCAGCACGAGCTTGCCGCCGGCGTGGCGCGCGAGCAGCCAGTTGAACAGCGCCGTGCGCGCCCCGCCGATGTGCAGCGCGCCGGTCGGCGACGGCGCGAAGCGCACGCGCATCGGCTGACTCGGGTCGGTCGGTCTGGGTCAGAGCAGAAACCATAAGATCGCCGCCATGCTAATCGGAGCACACGTCTCACCCGCGGGCGGGCTGCCGAAAGCGATCGAGCGCGGCGTGCGAGCGCGGCTGCTCGAGCGATCCAGATCTTCAACCAGTCGCCGCGGATGTGGAAGCCCACGACCTACCGCGCCGAGGATGTCGCCGCGTTCAGGGAGGCGATGGCTGCAGAGCCCGATCGACGCGGTCCTGATCCACGCCGTCTACCTGCTCAACTGCGCCAGCGACGACCCGGACATCCGCGCCAAGTCGCTGACCTCGCTCACGCACTCGCTGCGCGTCGGCCACGAGATCGGCGCCAGCGGCGTGGTCCTGCACCCCGGCTCGGCCAAGACCGGCGACGTCGGCGAGGCGATCGCCCGGGCTGGGGAGACGATCAAAGAGGCCCTGAAGGAAAGCGAGGGCTGTGAGCTGCACCTGGAGAACACGGCGGGCACCGGCGGCACGCTGGGGCGCTCGTTCGACGAGCTCGCGGCGCTCCTGGAGGCATCCGGCGGCGGCAAGCGACTGGGGGTGTGCCTGGACTCCTGTCACCTGCTCGCCTCGGGCTATGACATCCGCACGACGGCAGGCATGAGCTCGACGCTGAGCGAGGCGACGCGCAAGCTCGGACGCGGCAAGATCCGCTCGCTGCACCTCAACGACTCCCAGACCCCGCTCGGCTCAAACCGCGACCGCCACGCCAACCTCGGCGCCGGCGAGCTCGGCGAGGAGGGCTGCATGGCGTTCCTGTCCGCGCCGGGCCTGCAGAAGCTGCCGTGCGTGCTCGAGACCCCCGGCGAGAACCGCGAAGGCCCCGGCCGCAAGGAAATCGAGCTGGCAATGGAACTGCGCGAGCGAGGCATCGCGGCCCGCAAGAAGTGAGCGGCGCTAGCCGGTCGCTGCGGCGGCAGGCCACAGGAGCCAGCGCGTGTTCCAGCTCCGCCCGCAACGTCGGCGTGTGCTGCACGCGATAGGACTCGCCCAAGCGCAGCCGGCGGGTGCCGGTGCTCGTGTCGATCTCCAGCACGACCTCGGCGGAGCCGGGGTTTTCCTCGATCAGCTGCTTGCAGTCTTCGATCGCGCTTGCCCGCAGACAGGACGCATCGATGCGCAGGCGCACCGGATTGGCAAGCGCCGTGGCGGTCCTGGCGGCCGCGTCGGCGTGTGAGCGGGCGCGCTCGATCTCCTCCTGCGAAGGCGAGAAGGACTCGACCGACTGCACCACCAGAGAGGTATTGCCGGCTTCCTTGTGGTCCACGCGGCCGCGCACCAGCACGACCTGATCGACCGCCAGCGCCGCCTCGTGCTCTGCGATCGCCTTGCCGAACACGATCATCTCGACCGCCCCCGCGAGATCGTCGAGCGTCGCGAACATCATCGGGTCGCCGCTGCGCGTGCGGATCCGCTTGGCCTCGGTGATGATCCCACCGACCGTCACCAGGTCCTTGTCGCGGCGGTCGGCGAGCGCGGACAGCGGGCAGTCCACGCGGGCGCGCAGCACCTCGCGCAGCGGCTTCAGCGGGTGCGCGGAGACGAACAGCCCGATCGCTTCCTTCTCCACGGCCAGCAGCTCGGCCTGCTCGAACTCCTCCGTCGGGATCGGCGGGTGCATCGGCCTTGCCAGCCCAATCGCAAAACCGGCCGCGGCCGTGCTCGCGGCGCCGGCGCCAGGCTCGCCGCCCGAGCCCCCCTCCATCCCGGAGGAGGAAGCCGCCACCGCCGGCTGAGGCGGCCGGGGTATCCAGGTCGAAGATCGAGCCCTGGCCGATCAGCGCATCCTGCTGGGCCTTCTGACCCGCGCCCTGGGCCTGCTCGAGCACCGCGAGCATGCCCTTGCGGGTGGCTCCGGTGGAGCCGAAGGCCCCGCACTTGATCAAAGCCTCGATCGCCTTCTTGTTGACCGTACGGTTGTCCACGCGCTCGCAGAAGTCCCACAGCGAGCTGAACTCCCCACCCTCCTCGCGCGCCCGCTTGATCGACTCGACGGCCTGGTAGCCGACGCCCTTGACGGCGTCCAGGCCGAAGCGGATGTTGCCCTGCACGACCGTGAACTCGTGGTCTGGGAGGTTCACGTCGGGGGGCAGGATCTCGATGCCCATCTCCTCGCAGCGCGCCACGAAGAACGGGACCTTGTCCTTCGTGGACATCACCGAGGAGATCAGCGCCGCCATGTACTCGGCGGGGTAGTTGGCCTTCAGCCAGGCCGTGCGGTAGGCGATCAGCCCGTAACAGGCGGCGTGGCTCTTGTTGAACGAGTAGTCGGCGGACTTTTCATTCGTCTGCCACAGGGATTCGGTCACGGCCGAGCTCGTGCCCGAGGCGCGGCAACCCTCGACGAACTCCGGCTTCAGCGCGGCCATCGCCGCGCGGTTCTTCTTGCCGATCGCCTTGCGCAGGTCGTCCGCCTTGGCGCCGGAGAAGCCGGCGATCTCCTTGGAGATCTGCATCGCCTGCTCCTGGTAGAGGATCACCCCATTGGAGGACTCGAGGATCGCGCGCAGGCGCTCGTCGGGGTAGGAGATCGTCTCCGGGTTGTGCTTGCCCCTCGCGTAGACCGGGATCTGGTCCATCGCGCCCGGGCGGTAGAGCGCGTTGAGCGCGACGAGATCGTTGAACTCATCAGGGCGGACCTTCTTCAGCGCCTCGCGCATGCCCTCGGACTCGAACTGGAACACGCCGGTGGAGTCTCCGCGCGCGAGCATCTCATACGTGCGTGCGTCGTCGAGCGGAAGCGTGGTCATATCCGGGCGAGCGATACCGTTGCCGTCGGCGTCGACGCTCGAGCGCTCGATGATGTCGAGCGCGTCCTCGATCACGTCGAGGTTGCGCAGGCCGAGGAAGTCCATCTTCAGCAGGCCGATGTCCTCGATCGGCTTCATCGAGAACTGGGTGACGGTGCGCTAGACGCGCTCGCCGTGCTCGTCGGTGCCGCCATCGGCCAGCTGCAGGGGCACGATGTCGGTCAGCGGCCGATCGGCGATCACGACCGCCGCGGCGTGGATCGAGGAGTTGCGCACGATCCCCTCCAAGCCCTGGGCGACGTCGATGATCTGCTTCGCGGTGGGATCCTCGTCGCAGGCCTTGCGCAGCGGCTCGCCCGGCTTTAGGCAGTCCTCGAAGGACGGCGAGCGGCCCATGATCGGATCGGGGATCAGCTTCGCCAGGCGATCGCCGGCGCCGTAGTCGAAGCCGAGCACGCGCGCCGCGTCGCGCGTGGCGGCGCGGGGAAACATCTTGCCGAAGGTGACGATCTGCGCGACCGACTCGCGCCCGTACTTCTCGGTCACGTATTTCATCACCCGCTCGCGCCCGCGCACCGAGAAGTCGATGTCGATATCGGGCATCGACACGCGCTCGGGGTTCAGGAAGCGCTCGAACAGCAGGTCGTAGCGCAGCGGGTCGACGTCGGTGATCGCCAGGCAGTAGGCGACGATCGAGCCGGCGGCCGAGCCGCGGCCGGGGCCGACGGCGATGCCGTTCTCCTTGGCGAACTTGACGAAGTCCCAGACGATCAGGAAGTAGGCGTTGAAGCCCATCCGATCGATCACGCCGAGCTCCATCTCCATGCGCTCGAGCGCCTCGGCCGGCGGCGGGTCGCCGTAGCGCAGGCGCAGCCCCTCCTGCACCCGCGCGCGCAGGTACTCGCGCTCGGGGGCGCCGTCGGGCGTCGGGTAGCTGGGGATCAGCTGCTTGTCGAGCTCGAGCTGCACCGAGCAGCGCTCGGCGATCTCCACGGTGCTCGCGATCGCCTCGGGCCACTCCGCGAAGGCGGCGACCATTTCCGCGGAGTCGCGCAGGTAGAACTCGTTGGTCTCGAAGATCATCTTCGGCGAGGCGAGCGTGCTCTTGGTCTGCACGCAGAGCAGCGCCGTGTGGTGGCCGTGATCCTCGCGGCGCAGGTAGTGCACGTCGCCCGTTCCGACCAGGCTGCCACCGACTTCGCGGGCGATGCGGACGATGCCCTCGTTGCACTTGTCCTGGTCGGCGAGCCCGTTCTTCTGCACCTCGAAGTAGACGTTCTCGGCGCCGAAGATCTGAAGCAGCTCGTCGGCGTGCGCCCGCGCATCGTCCTGGCGATCCTCGAGCAGGCGCTGGCAGAAGCGCGATGCCAGGCAGCCGGTGAGCGCGATCACTCCCTCGGAGTGGCGCTGCACCTGAGCGAGGTCGACCGTCGGCTTGCCGCGGTGCAGGCCTTCGAGAAAGCCGGCCGAGGAGAGCTTGACGAGGTTGCGGTAGCCGGCGTCGTCGGCGGCGAGCAGCGTCAGGTGGTTGCGCTCGACGCGCCCCGAGGCGCCGACCGCGGCCGTGTGGTCGTCGACGAGGTAGATCTCGCAGCCGACGATCGGCTTGACGCCGTGCTTGGCGCAGGCCTTGTGGAGCTCGACCGCGCCGTTCATCACGCCGTGATCGGTCAGGCCGAGCGCGGGCTGACCGAACTCCGCCGCGCGCGCCGCCAGCGCGTCGATCTTGCAGGCGCCGTCGAGCAGCGAGTACTCGGAGTGCACGTGCAGGTGGGCGCAGGAAGGGGTGCTCACTGGGACTGGATCTTAGGCGGCTCGGCTGCGCCAGACGACGCTCGCGCCGCTGTTTGCGTCTTAACCGCGCGCGGGTCAGCAGCGACATGCTGTGCTTGTGCGGCGGCACTCCGACACTGGCCGGGGCGGCGGGAGGCTCGAGCTCTCGAGGAGCGCCACGGGTGCGACGGGTCGGCGTCGGCGTCGAGCGTCGTCCCTCGGGCTCCATCCACGGAGCTCGGCGCGCGCGCGAAGGCGCTCGACGGCGGCCGCGAGCGCGTCGGCCAGCTCCTCGCGCTGCTCGCCGTGTACAGCCGGAGCACGGGCCACCGGCTGCTCCGGAGCGGTCTCGCGCGCCGTGGCGGCCCGCAGCTGGGCCATCATGCCCTTCAGCTCCGCGACGAGCAGCTCCATCCGCCGGTAGCCGGCGCGCATCTCCGTAAGCTGGTGCTCGGCCTGCTCCCGGGCGGAGCGCTCGGAATCGATCTCGTGGCGGATCTCCAGCGCGCGGCGCTCGAGCTCGGCAAGCCGCAGCTGCAATTCTCGCTCGCCGCTCGAGCGCAGCTCGGCCGGGGCCGCCGCCGAGCGGAGCTCTGCCAGCTCGGCCGCCGCGGCCTGTTCGGCCTCGTCCAGCTCGCGCTGGGCGCTCTCCAAATGCTCGGCCAGCTCACGGGCGTGGTGCTCGCTGGCGCCCAAACGGCGGGTGAGGCGGTCGATCTCGGCGCGGCTGTCGCGCTCGGAGCGCATGCGACGGTCCTCGGCCTCGACGCGCAGCTGCTGCTCGGCGTACTCGCGCTGCTTGACACGCCGCAACTCGTGCTCACGCTCTGCCACGGCCGCCTGTTCGGCGGCGAGCCGCTCGGCGAAGATCGCGCGCTCCTCGGCGGCCTCGCGCACCCGTTGCTGGAGGCTCGAGAGGTGGGTCTCGAGCGTCTGCACGGTCGCCTCGGCCGCCTCGGCGCGGCGCGTGAGCACATCCTCGGCGTGGGCTGGGATCCAGATCGACCGCGCGGCGTGCGCGGCGCTCGGCCAGCAGATCGCGCTCGTCGGCCGCGGCGGCTCTCCCGGTGTCTCTGATCCCTCGGCCATCACAGTGACCACTCAGGCTATGGGTGAGACCGGACGCGATCTCAGCTGAGAGCGCGGCGCGCGAACGCCACCCAGCCAGCCCCGACGGCGAGGGCGGCGAGCCCGCTGAGGGCGAGGATGCGGACGCTGGGCAGCCGGCGAAGGTAGCGGTGGCGCACGTACCACTTGCCGCCCTCCCACACCGCATAGCCCAGGAGCTTCTCGGCGGATCTGTTCATCTGCGCCAATGCTACCCGTCGACCCCACCTTTATGCCCCGGCGGGCGTGGCCTCACTCGTTGTGCAGCCGCCAGGCCATGCGCGACTGCAGCGACCACAGCTCGATGAACCCGGGCGAGGCGGTCTGCGAGAAGAGCCCGCCGGACTCGGCGAACGAGGCGAGGCTCGCGTCGTAGACGGCGCCCGGCGCGGAACGGGTGACGACCCGCGCGTGGCCCTTGAAGAGCTTGATCCCGACGGTCCCCGAGACGTGCTCGTTGACGTGCTCCATGTAGGCGTCGAGATCGGCGCGCAGCGGCTCCCACCACAGGCCGGCGTAGACGAGATAGGCCCACTGGCGCTCGAGGCCGGCCTTGAACTGGTTCTGGTGGATCGTGCTCACGAGCCGCTCGAGCTCGCGGTGGGCCGGCAGGAGGATCGCGGCGGCGGGCACCTCGTAGATGTCGCGCACCTTCAGGCCGACGATCCGGTCCTCGATGTGGTCGACGATCCCCACGCCGTGGCGGGCGCCGATCCGCGCCGTCCGTTCGAGCAACTCCACGAGCTCCAGGCGCTCGCCGTTCAAGGCGACGGGCACGCCCCGCTCGAACTCGATCTCCACAACCTCGGCCTCGTCGGGCGCCCGCTCGGGGGGCGTGACGAGCTGGAACACGTCGTCCTCGGGCGCGTGGTCGAGGTCCTCGATCCAGCGGCCCTCCGAGGAGCGTCCCCAGAGGTTGTCGTCGATCGAATAGGGCGCTTCGGACTCGCTGTCCCCTGGGTGGACTTGATCGGGATCCCGTGCTCGTGCGCGTAGGCGATCTCCTCCTCGCGGCCCATCTGCCAGGAGCGCACCGGCGCGATCACCTTCAGCTCGGGGGCGAGCGTCGCGACGGTCGCCTCGATCCGAACCTGGTCGTTGCCCTTGCCGGTGCAGCCGTGGGCGATCGTGTCGCAGCCGGCTCTGCGCGCGTGCTCGACCGCGAGCTTGGCGATCAGCGGCCGGCCGAGCGCGGTGAACAGCGGGTAGTCGCCGTAGAGCGCGTTGGCCTTGATCGCCGGCAGGACGTACTCGCGCGCGAACTCCTCGCGCGCGTCGACGACATGGCACTCCGGGCGCCGAGCGCAGCGCCTTGTCTTCGATCACCGCGTAGTCCTCGCCCGGCTGGCCGAGGTTGACCGTCAGGCAGACGACCTCGGCGGAGTACTCGTCCTGGATCCACTTCAGCATCACGCTCGTGTCGAGGCCGCCGGAGTAGAGCAGCAGCACACGGTGGACCTCGGCGGGGTCGGCCTCGTAGGAGGCGGTGCGGGGGGCGGTTAGCTGGGTTGAATCCTCTGACACGGCGGCGAACCCTACCTCTCGTCCTGCCCGGCGAGCGCCGCGCCCAACCGCTCGAGCGCATCGTCGATCTCGGACTCGCCGACGATCAGCGGCGGCAGCAGGCGCACGGTCGTGGGCCCGGTGGCGTTCACGATCAGCCGCTCCGACAGCAGCGCGCGGCGTGCGACGCGCAGGCGCGGGGACGTCGAGCTCACAGGCGAGCATCAGCCCACGCCCGCGCACCGAGACAACGTGGGGCAGCGCTTCCAGGCCGGCGGCCAGCCGCAGGCCCAGCTCGCGCACGCCTGCCAGCAGCGCGGGGTCCTCGGTCACGTCCAGCGCGGCGAGCGCCGCCGCGGCGATCGACGGGGCCGCCGGCGAACGTGGAGCCATGGTCGCCGGGTGCGAGCACGTCCGCCAGGCGCGGGCCGGTGACGAGCGCACCGATCGGCAGTCCTCCGCCGAGCGCCTTCGCGACGGTGATCGCATCGGGGATGACGCCGGTCTGCTCGTAGGCCCAGAGCGTGCCGGTGCGGCCCATCCCGGTTTGAACCTCGTCGAAGATCAAGCGCCGCGCCGTGCTCGTCGCAGGCCTCGCGCGCGGCTCGAAGCGTCTCGTCGGAGAGCACGTTCACGCCCGACTCGCCCTGGATCGGCTCGAGCAGCACCGCGGCGGTTTGCCCGTCGACCGCGCCGGCGATCGCCTCTGGCGTGGGATCGACCGCGCGGAAGCCGGGGACGAGCGGCGCGAACGGCGCCTGCTTTGACTCCTGTGGCGTGGCCGACAGCGCGCCGTAGGTGCGCCCGTGGAAGGCGCCGTACACCGACACGACGTCCCCGCCGGACGCGCCTTGCGGGCGAGCTTGATCGCGGCCTCGGACGCCTCGGCGCCGGAGTTGCAGAAGAACACCTTCCCGCCGAGGCTCGACCGCGACAGGCGCTCGGCCAGGCGCATCGCGGGCTCGGTGTAGAAAAGGTTGCTGACGTGCATCAGCCGCCCGGCCTGCTCGCGCACGGCCGCGACCACCCGCGGGTGGCAGTGACCGATGTTCGTGACGGAGATGCCGCAGAGGAAGTCGAGGTACTCGTTGCCGTCCACGTCCCACAGGCGCGCGCCCTCGCCGCGCACGAACTCGACGGGCTGGCGCGCGTAGGAGTGGATCACGCTGCGACATCCTCCGAGCGCCTGCAAGTTCCGCGAGGCTCATGGAGAGGCCTCGATCTTGGTGCCGACGCCAGCGTCGGTGAACAACTCCAAAAGCAACGAATGCGGCGTGCGGCCGTCGAGAATGTGCGCGGCGCTGACACCCTGGTGGATCGCGTCGAGGCAGGCCTGGAGCTTGGGACGCATGCCGCCCTGCGAGGCCCGCAAGTGCAGCTCTCCACCTCCTCCGCGGAGGCCTGGCCGATCAGGCTCGAAGGGTCGGCCGGATCGCGCAGCCACCCGGGGACGTCGGTCAGGAAGATCACCTTCTGCGCGCCCATCGCGCCCGCGACCGCGCCGGCGGCCTCGTCGGCGTTGACGTTGTAGGAGCGCCCGTCGCGGTCGGCGCCGACGGAGGCGATCACGGGGATGTAGTCGCTCGCGACGTGCTCGATCACGCCGGCGTTCACGCGCTCGATCCGCCCGACGAAGCCGATGTCCTCGCCGCGGGGCCCGCGCGGCGCACGACCCGGAACAGCGAGCCGTCGTCGCCGCAGAGGCCGACCGCGGGCTGGCCGTGGCCGGCGAGGCGCAGCACGATCTCCTTGTTGACCTTGCCGACGAGCACCATCTTCGCGACCTCGACGGTGTCCGCGTCGGATACGCGCAGGCCGCCGACGAACTCGACGGGCAGGCCGAGACGCTCCATGTAGGCGGTGATCTCCGGGCCGCCGCCGTGGACGACGATCGGGTTCAGGCCGACGTACTTGAGCAGGACGACGTCGCGCGCGAACTCCTCACGCAGCGCGGGGTCCTCCATCGCGGCGCCGCCGTACTTGATCACGACGGTCTTGCCGTGGAACTCCCGGATGTAGGGGAGCGCCTCTAAAAGCGTGCCGACGTCGCGCATCAGTTGGTCCTCCGGTTCTGTATGGGCCGGGAAGAAGGTCACGTTGTGTAGTCCGCGTTGATCGTCACGTACTCATGGGATAGGTCAGAGAAGAACACCTCGGTCTCGGCGCCATCGCCGGGGAGCGTGATCTCGTATTCGACTTCCTTGCCCTTCAGCGCCTCCTCCAGTTCGGCTTCGTCGTAGTCGATCGCGGTACCGCCCGAGCACACGTGGATGCCCTCGAGCGTTATGTCCACCGCCAGCGGCGCCGTCCCCGGCAAAGCGGCGCCCGACCGCCTGGACGATCCGGCCCCAGTTGGGGTCGCCGCTGTGCAGCGCGGCCTTCACGAGCGGCGAGTTGGCGACCGCGCGCGCGACCGCCTCGGCGCCCTCCAGGTGACCGCCGCGCACGACCACGCGCGCGATCCGCGCGGCGCCCTCGCCGTCGGCGACCATCATGATCGCGAGCTGGCGCAGCAGCGCGTCGAGCGCCTCGCCGAAGCGCAGCTCGTCCTCTGACTCCGGGGCGACCTTCACGCCGGAGGCGCCGGAGCACATCAGGATCGCGATGTCGTTCGTCGAGAGCTGGCCGTCGACCGATGCGCGGTCGAACGAGCGCTTGACCGTCACGCCGAGCAGCAGATCCGCGGTCGCGGGCTCGAGCGCCGCGTCGGTCTGAACGAAGCAGAACATCGTCGCGAAGCGCGGCGAGATCATCCCGGCGCCCTTGCACTGCGCGCTCAGGCGGACCGGCCCACCGGACAGCTCGACCTCCAGGCAGGCGCGCTTCTCGAAGGCGTCGGTCGTCTGGATCGCCTGCTGGAAGTCGGCATCGCCCTCGCGGCGAAGCTCGCCGACGGCGGCGAGGATGCCCTTCAGCATCGCGTCGACCGGCAGGTACTGGCTGATGCCGCCGGTCGAGGCGAGCGCGACCGCGGACTCCTCGACGCCCGCGGCGATCGCCGCGGCGCCCTGCGTCTTGGCGGCGTCTTCGAGTCCACGCTTGCCGGTCGCGGCGTTGGCGCAGCCGGCGTTCGCGAGGATCACGCGCAGCCGATCCAGCCGGCAGCGCTCCTGGCTGACGAGCACGGGCGCCGCGGGCGTCCCGGAGGCGGTGAAGCGCGCGGCGCTGACGGGGTGCTCGGCGTCGCACACGAGCAGGCCGAGATCGCGATTGCCGCTAGGCTTGATCCCGCATGCGACCCCGGCCGCGCGAAAGCCCGCGGGCAGGCCGACATCCGGTCCCAGATCCCGCACGTGCTCAGGCGCGGGCACCCAGCGCGAATGAAAGAAGGGCTGCGGCGGTCCGGCGGCTGACCGGTCGCCGAAGACGTCTTTGCCCGCGCTCATGTCAGGCCTTCGCTCTCGGGCTTGGCGAACATCACGTTCAGGTTCTGGACCGCCTGCGAGGAGGTGCCCTTCCAGAGGTTGTCGATCGCCGACAGCACGACGACCTTGCCGCGTGTGCTCGCTGAGGGCGGCGTGCACGCGGCAGATGTTCGTCTCCCGCACGTCGCGCTCCCGGGCGGCGCGAGTCAACTCGACGAACCGCTCGGCGGCGTAGGCGTCCTCGATACATCGCGTCCAGCTCCGTCCGTGACCGGCCGCGTCGGCGTCACGTAGCAGTCGACCAGCTCGCCCTGGTCGAGCGGCACGAGGTGCGCTGTGAACTGCACGCGCAGGCCCGGCGTGCGCAGCGGCGCGCAGCGGCGCGAGCTGCTCCTCGATCTCCGGCGTGTGACGGTGGTGGACGATGTTGTACGGGAGGATGTTCTCGCCGCTGTTGGAGAAGTGCGTCTGCCAGGTGGCCGCGCGGCCCGGCGCCGGAGAGGCCCTGCTTGGCGTCGATCACGAGGTCGGCGATCAGCCCGGCGCGCGCGAGTGGCGCGAGCGCGAGCGTCGACGCGGTCGGATAGCAGCCCGGCGTTCGCGACCAGCCCGGCGTCGCGATCGCCTCGCGGTGCAGCTCGGTCAGCCCGTAGACCGCCTTCGGCGAGCAGCTCGGGGTGCGGATGGGGGCCGTACCAGTGCGCTCGTAGGTGGTGAGCTCGCGCAGAGCGGAAGTCGGCGCTGAGATCACACACGCGCACGTCGCGGGCGCGCAGCGCCGCCACGACCGGCGCCGACGCCGCATGCGGGATAGGCGACCACGGCTGCGTCGACCTCGCCGATCGGCATCGAGCCCGTCGAGTTCGCTCCTCGATCGTGAGCGGCACGCGATAGCGGGGGTAGAGCGTCTTCGAGGCGCCGCCCGACCTCCGAGCGCCCGGTCACACGCGCGAGCTCGAAGCCGGGGTGGCGCCAGAGCAGGTGCGCGGCGAGCGCGCCGGCGAAACCGGTCGCGCCCGCGACGATCACGCGCGGCGACCGGCCTCGGAAAGATCTGCGGCGATCCGGGCGTGCCGGCCGCGGCGCGCGTGGAGAGCGGCTCAGCCACGCAGCTCACCCCCCAACTCGCCCAACGCCGCCACGATCCTCGCCCGCGCGGGGGCCACGTCCTCGTCGGTGAGCGTCTTCTCCTGCCCCCTGAACGACAGCGCCAGCGCCAGCGAGCGCCTGCCCTCCCCCACCTGCGGGCCGGTGTAGACGTCGAACACGCTCACGTCGTCGAGCATCTCCCCACCCGCCTTTTCCACGCGCTCCAACACCTGCGCGGCGGCGACCTCGTCGGGCAGGACGACCGCGAGATCCTGGCGCAGCGACGGCACCGACGCGAACGACTCGAAGGCCGGCACGGCTGGGGATGCGGCGGCGAGCTTGCCCAGGTCGATCGCGAACACGGCGGTGCGCTCCAGGTCCCACTCCGCGGCGACCAGCGGGTGCACCTCCCCCACGAACCCAAGCCTCGGGGCTCTGCCTCCCCACCGGCGAGCACCTCGGCGCTGCGGCCGGGATGCAGGAAGGGCCACTCATCGGCCGGCTGCACCGACCAGGCGACATGAAAGGAGTCGAGCACCCCTTCGAGCAACGCCTTGGCCGCGAAGAAGTCCGCCTCGCGGGTGGGCGATCCTTCTGATCCGCGCCAGGATTTGGACGCCCACCCACCCAGCGCGCCGGTCAGCAGCGCGCCGAGCGCATGGTGTTCCTCCACGGGCGTGGCGGACTCGTGGTTTTGCTCGCGCGGCGGCACCGACGCGTGCGGCGCGGTACACGGCCCCGGACTCGAAGATCGCCACGTCGGGGCCGTTGCGCGCGACGTTGTGCCGCGCGGCGTCCAGCAGCGAGCCGAGCAGCGTCGGGCGCATCGTCGACTGGGTCTCCGACATCGGGTTCTCGAACCTCACCACCTGCCGCAGCGGATGTTCCCCTCCCAGGCGCAGCCGGTCGAGCAGGCCGGGGTCGGTGAAGCTCCAGCCGACCACCTCGTGCAGGCCGCGGCCGACGAGCGCGTCCTCGGCCGCGCGGCGCACCCTTTGGGCGTGGGTCAGCAGGCCCACGGCGCCGCGGCGCGCGGGGAGCGTCGCCGGCAGCTTCTCCAGGCCGTCGATCCGCGCGACCTCCTCGATCAGGTCGACCTCGCGCGTGACGTCCACACGCCGCAGCGCCGGCACCGTCACGTCGAGTCCATCACGTCCGGGCGCACCCGGATCCTCCGCCTCGGCCGTCTGAAAATCGAGCGCCTGCAGGATCTCCGCCTGGCGCTCCCGTGGCACCGGCAGCCCCAGGATCGCCTCCACCCGCGCCTCCCTCAGGCGGATGACCTGCTCAGGCGCTCCATCCCAGCCGATATCGATCGTGCCGGGGGCGAGCCGAGCGCCGCAACACTCGATCAGCAGCCTGCTCGCCACGGCCTGCGCGTGCATGCACTGCTCGGGCGCCAAGGCCCTTCTCGAAGCGCCCCGACGCCTCGCTGCGCAGACCGAGCTTCCACGAGGTGCGGTGGATGTTCGGGCCGCTCCACGTCGCCACCTCCAGCAGCACCCTCGTCGTCTCCGGCCGTACCTCCGAGCGCGCGCCGCCCTTCACGCCCGCGATCGACGTCGGGCCGTCGGCGTCGGCGATCACGACCATCTCTGCGTCGAGCGTGCGCGTCTCGCCGTCGAGCGTCTCCACCTGCTCACCCTCCCCCGCGCGGCGCACCGTCAGGCGCGCGCCGGCGACGTGGTCGAGGTCGAACGCGTGCAACGGCTGGCCGGTGAGCAGCATCGCGTAGTTGGTGATGTCGACAACGTTGTTGATCGGTTTCTGCCCGGCCGCCATCAGTCGCGCCTTCAGCCAGGGCGGCGAGGGTCCAACCGTCGACGTCCTCGAACACACGCGCGCGTGAAGCGTCGACAAAGATCCGGGCACTCGACGACTACCTCCGCGCCGTGCACAGGACCCTCGCGAACCCGGGTCCTCACTCCACGGCGCGTCGGCCAGCGGCGCTCCGGTCGCCGCATGCAGCTCGCGCGCGACCCCGTACACCCCGAGGCAATCGGGCCGGTTCGGTGTGATCTCCAGCTCCAGCACCTCGCCGGCGATCGGCAGCACATCCGCTAGCGGCGTTCCCGGGGCCAACTCGGCGTCGAGCGTGAGATCGTCCAGCACGAGAATCCCCTCGCTGGGTGAATTGGGGGGGCTCAAATCCAGCTCGCTCTCGGCGCAGATCATCCCTTCGGAGATCACGCCCCTGAGCTTCGCCTGCTTGATCTTCGTTCCATCGGGCATAACCGCCCCCGGCGTCGCGACCGCGACCGTCTGTCCCGCGGCGACATTCGGCGCGCCGCACACGATCGTCGCCGGTCGTCGATCTCTCCGTCAGCCTCATCCCCGAGGTCCACCTTGCACACCTTCAGCCGATCCGCGTCAGGGTGCTGTTCCACCTCCAGCACCCTTCCCACGACGAACTTCTCGACCGCCCCCACCCCGTGGTGGTGGATCGCCTCGACCTTCGTCCCGGTCATCGTCAAGCGCTCCTCGACCCCCTTCGCATCCAGCGCCGGATCGCAGTATTCACGCAACCAATCCAGAGGGACCCTCATCAGAACTGCTCCAAGAAACGTAAGTCATTTTCGTAATACAGCCTCAGATCCGGAATCCCGTGCTTGAGCATCGCGATCCGCTCAACCCCCATCCCCCACGCGAAACCCTGCACCTTCTCCGGGTCATACCCCGGCGCATTCGCCTCCGTGGTCGGCACGTAGGAGTAGACGTTCGGATCGACCTCACCGGCGCCGAGCACCTCCAGCCAACCCTCGCCCTTGCACAAGTAACAGCGCGCGCCGTCTCTTCAGAGAAGCCCTTCCCGCCGCAGTGAAAGCACGACACGTCGACCTCGACGCTCGGCTCGGTGAACGGGAAGAAGTGCGGCCGCAACCGCACGTCGCGCTCGTCCCCGAACACCGCCCGCGCGAACGCCAGCAGCGTGCCCTTCAGGTCGGCCAAGGTGATGTCCTCGTCGACCGCCAACCCCTCGACCTGGTGGAACTGGGGCGTGTGCGTGGCGTCGGAGTCGGGACGGTAAACCCGCCCGGGGATCACCACGTACAGCGGCGGCGGGTGCGCTTCCATCGCGCGCACCTGCATCGGTGAGGTGTGCGTCCGCAGGACACGTCGTCGGAGACGTAGAACGTGTCCGTCCGCGCCCGTGCAGGATGGGTCGGGGAGTGGTTGAGCGCGTCGAAGTTGTAGTGCACCGTCTCCACCTCGGGCCCCTCCATCACGGTGAAGCCCAACCCGAGGAAGATGTCTTCCAGCTCGCGCATCGTGCCGTCAGCACGTGCAACCGGCCGATCCGCTGTGGCGGGGCGCCGGGCAGCGTCACGTCGACGCGGTCCTCCTGTAGACCGCGCTCCAGCTCCGCCGCGCCCAACTGCGCCGCGCGCGCCTCGATCAATGCCTCCAGCGCCTGCCGGGCCTGGTTGGCGGCCTTGCCGACCGCGCCCCGCTCGCGCCGGCTCCAGCTCGGCCACTCCCCGCAACAGCTGCGGCAGCTCGGCCTTGCGGCCGAGGTAGCCCACGCGCAGCCCCTCCAGCGCCTCGCTGGTGTCAGCCTTGGCGATCTCTGCCTCGGCCTGCTCCCGCAGTTGCTCGATCCGCTCGATCATTTCGTCGTGACCCTATGGTGATCCCGCCCGCGCCCTGCCTGGTCATCTCGTACAGCGCCACCGTCGCGGCCATCGCGGCGTTCAGCGACTCGGCCTCGATCGGGATGTGCGCCACGCGCTCGCACGCCGCGACAATCTCCTCCGGCAGTCCCTCGCGCTCGGCGCCCACCAGCAACGTGACGGCGACCCGCGGAGCTCGTCGGGCCCGGGCGGCGTCAGCTCGGCGTGCGGCCACGCAGCGCCACCCGCTCGCCCGGCAGCTCGCGATCGACTCCACACGCGCGATCTCCACGTCGAAGATCGCGCCCATGCTCGCCCTCACGGCCTTCGGCGCATGCGGATCGGCGCAACCCGGGCCGAGCGCCACGCTGCTCGCGCCGAACGCCTTCGCCGAGCGCAGCACCGTGCCGACGTTCCCCGGGTCGCCGACGCCGTGCAGATACACGCACAACGGCCCCTCGGCGCCGTGGCCCAGCGCTGCTCGTACACGCCGATCACGCGCGTGCCCGAACCCAGCGTCGACACGGCCGCCAGCGCAGCCTCCTCCACATCGATGAAGCTCTCTCCCGCCGAGCCCGCTGCCCGCCACGCGATAGCCCTCCACCGCCTGCCATCCCGCCAGCTCGGCCGCGGCGATCAGGTCCTCGCCCTCGGCCAGCGAACGGCCGCTGCGCTCACGCTCGTGCTTGCGCGCCAGGCGACTGCACTGCTTGAGGCGGGATTGTGTTGGGAGTGATCGGTCATCGTGCTCGTTCGTCAGGTTCAGTTCGTCACTGCGTGGGACCGTTCGTCCTTCGGCTGGTCTGGCATCGAGACACAAAAAAGGGCGCCGTCCTTTTCAGGAGCGACGCCCGCGGGGCTCTTCTCTGTCGAGTGCTTGCCTAAGCAGCCGACGCCTCGCGGGCTGGCTCGGAGGTGGCCGCGGAGGCCGAAGCCTCGCGGGAGACCTCCACAAAACGTCGGAACGTGTCGGCGTCGCGCACGGCGATGTCCGCGAGCACCTTCCGGTCGAGCTCCACGCCGGCCAGCATCAGCCCGTGCATGAACGTCGAATAGCTCATCCCGTTCTGCCGCGCCGCGGCGTTGATCCGCGTGATCCACAGCCTGCTGAAATCGCGCTTGCGGTTGCGCCTGTCCCTGTAGGCGTAGGCGTCCGCCTTCAGCAGCGCCTCCTTCGCGCGCTTGTAGTTCGAGTGCGCCTCGCCCCGGAAGCCCTTCGTCAGCTCGAGCGTCGCCCGGCGCTTCTTCTTGGCGTGGACCGACCGCTTGACCCGCGTCATTTGCCGACCCCCAGCATCCGCTTGATCCGCGGCGTGTCGTCGTCGGACATGATCTTCGGCCCGCCCAGCGCGCGCTTCTTTTTCGGCGACTTCTTCTCGAGGATGTGGCTCGTGAAGGGATGCCGCCCGCGCACCTTGCCGGTACCGGTGACTTTGAAGCGCTTCTTCGCGCCGGAGTGGGTCTTCATCTTGGGCATCGCGCGGTGATTATGACACGGCGCTGCCGTCAGGGCGCCCGCGTGCCTAGGATTGCGGCTCAGGCGACGGCGCGTCCGCGCCGTCCACAGCCGCGGGCTCGGTCGCCGCCGCGCCACGGCGCCCGTTCTCGGCCGGCGCCATCGCCATCGCCGTGCGCCTCCCCGTCGACCGGGCCCGCCAGCACCGCTTTCGAGGGCGCCATCATCATCGTCATGTTGCGCCCTTCCTGCATCGGGCGCTGCTCGACCACGCCGATCTCCGCGAGCTCCTCGGCGAGCCGGTCGAGGATCATCGTGCCGCGCTCGGGGTGGGTCACCTCGCGCCCGCGGAACATGATCGTGACCTTCACCTTGTCCTTGTGCTTGAGGAAGCGCTCGACGTGGTGCTTCTTCGTGTCGTAGTCGTGCTCGGCGATCTTCGGGCGGAACTTGATCTCGCGCACTGTGATCTGCTGCTGGTGCTTCTTCGCCTGCTTGACCTTCTGCGCCTGCTCGTACTTGTACTTCGAGTAGTCCAACACCCGGCACACCGGCGGGCGCGCCTCGGGCGCGACCTCGACCAGGTCCAGGTCGCGCTCCTGCGCGAAGGTCAACGCGTCGGGGGTCTTCATCACGCCGACCTGGTTGCCCTCGTCGTCGATCACCCGGACCTCGGGCACGCGGATGCGCTCGTTGATCCTCGTCGTGTCCCGCTCGGGCGGGCGCCGGTCGAAGCGGCGGGGAACCGGCACTAGTGCTGTCTTTACCGCGCGTCAAGCTGAGAGGTCTACGCGCGGTGCTTTGAATTGGGCTAGGGCTTCAACGAGAGCCGAGTATAGCCGCTGAGCAGAGCTCCTGGATCGAGAAGCTGCCCGTGTCGCCCTTGCCGTGCTCGCGCACCGCGACCTCGCCCGCCTGCTGCTCGCGCTCGCCGACGATCAGCATGTACGGGATCTTCCGCAGCTCGGCCTCGCGGATCTTCTTGCCGATCGACTCGCTGCGCCCGTCCAGCTCCACACGCAGGCCGGCTTTCTGCAGCGTGTCCCTCACCCCGGCGCCGTACTCGTTGAACGGATCGGAGATCGGCAGCACGATCGCCTGCACCGGCGCCAGCCACAGCGGGAACTCGCCCCCGTAGTGCTCGATCATGATCCCGATGAACCGCTCATATGATCCGAACGCGGCGCGATGGATCATCACCGGGCGGTGCTCCTGGTTGTCCGCGCCCGTGTACTTCAAGTCGAAGCGCTCGGGCATCGAATAGTCCAGCTGCACCGTCCCCAGCTGCCACGAGCGCCCCAGCGAATCGGTCATGTGCATGTCGATCTTCGGGCCGTAGAACGCGCCATCGCCCGGGTTCAGCTCGTACTTCAGCCCCTGCGCGTCGAGCGCGTTCTTCAGCGCGCTCCTCGGCCCTGTCCCACATCTCATCCGTGCCGATCCGCTGCTCCGGGCGCGTCGAGAGCTCCAGGCGCACCTCGAAGTCGAACAGCGCATATGTCGCGAACGCCATCTCCAAGCAGCCCCGCACCTCCTCCTGGACCTGCTCCTCGGTGCAGAAGATGTGCGCGTCGTCCTGCGCGAAGTGCCTCACCCGCAGCAACCCGTGCAGCACGCCGGAGGGCTCGTTGCGGTGCAGCAGGCCCGGCTCTGAGTAGCGCACCGGCAGGTCCCGGTAGGAGTGGCGCTGGCAGGCGTACAGGTGCGCGTGCCCGGGGCAGTTCATCGGCTTCACGCCCATCTCGCGCTCCTCGACCTGCACCGTGAACATGTTCTCCCGGTACTTCCCCCAGTGCCCCGAGGTCTTCCACAGCTCGGCGTCGTAGATCAGCGGCGTCTTGACCTCTGTCGTACCCGCGCTCCCGGCCCATCTCGCGCGAGACCGCCACGAGCTGGTTCCACATCGCCGTCCCCGGCGGCAGCCAGAAGGCGGCGCCGGGCGAGACGTCGGAGAACATGAACAGGCCGAGCTCTTTCCCGAGCTTGCGGTGGTCGCGTTCCTTCGCCCGCTCGACGCGCTCCAGGTACTCCTCCAGCTGGGCTTTGGAGAAGAACGCCGTCCCGTAGATCCGTGTCAGCATCGTCCGCGTCGAGTCCCCGCGCCAGTAGGCCCCCGCGACCGACAGCAGCTTGAACGCGCCCACGCTCTTCGTGCTCGGCGCGTGCGGACCCCGGCAGAGGTCCGTGAACGGGCCGTTCGTGTACAGCGAGACCGGTCTCCAGCGGGATCTCCCCGAGTCGGCGTTCGTTGCACGAGGTCGTCGATCAGCTCGACCTTGTAATCCTGGTCCTCGCCCGCGAAGCGCTCCCTCGCCTGCGCCGGCGTGACATCGACGCGCTCGAACGCTCTCCGCCGCCTTCACGTGCGCGCGCATCTTCGCTTCGATCTGCCGGGAAGTCCGCCTCGGAGATCGTCACCCCCTCGGGGAACTCGAAGTCGTAGTAGAAGCCGTTCTCGATCGCCGGCCCGATCGAGATCTTCACGCCCGGCCACAGCTCCATCACCGCCGCCGCCAGCACATGCGCGGCGTCGTGCCTGATCAGCGCCAGCGCCTGCTCCCGTCCTTCTCCGTCACGATCGCGATCCGCGCCCCGTCTGGCAGCTCGCGCGCCAGGTCGCGTAGCTCCGGGTCGGCGGGGTCGGATCCGCGTGTCCGCGCCTGGATCGCCCACCTCGATCGCCAGCGCCGCGCGCGCGAGGCCCGGCCCGATCGCCGCGGCGGCGTCCGCGCCCGTGGCGCCGTCCTTCAGCTCCAGGGCCTTTCCGTCGGGGAGTGTCACCGTGACCGTCATCTCAGCGCCTCAGGCTATCCACCCGCCCGTCGGCGAGCCTGCAAGGCGCCCGCACGCCGGCTTCCGGGGCCTTCCAGAACACGGAACGAAGATCACGCATTGCAGACAACCGTCTGCGGCTTCTGCCATGATCGCGCCATGGACAACAGCGAGCAGGTCTCCATCGCCATCACGCTATCCCCCACCCAGGTCGACGAGGTGGTCCGCGCCGCCTCCCGAAGTCGCGCCCCGAGCATCTCCACAGTGATCGGGGGCTATCTGCCGAGCGACCTCGGACGACCCGCGCCTGTCCCGGTCGCTGCTGCGAGGACTCTCGCTGCTCACCTGCTTCGGCCCCGACGGCGCCGCGCGGGGGATCGTCGAGCTCTCCCACGACGCCGGCATGAGCCCCTCGACCGCCCACCGCTACGCCTCCACGCTCGTCGAGCTCGGCCTGCTCGAGCGCGACCCCAAGAGCCGCAAGTACCGGCTGCCGGGCGTCTGAGCTCAGAGCCGGCTCCGACGGCGGCCCCCGCCCAGCCTCGCGCACGCCGTCCGGCGCGCGCGAGAGCATCGCGGGCTATGAGATCTCATAGCGCCCCGATCGGCCACGCGACATGAACGCGGCGCGGCAGCCGGTCGCGCTGCGCAAGCCCGCTTCGGTCTCGATCCTGTGGAGGGTCTTTGCCGTCAACGCGATCGTCTTCGGGCTGGCGGTGTTCATCCTGATCGCGAGCCCGGCGACGGTCTCCAACCCCATCAAAGTCAGCGAGCTGGTGGTTCTCGTCGGCGGACTGCTGATGACCCTGGCCGTCAATCTGCTGTTGCTGACCGTCGTCCTGGCCCCGCTGCGCCGCCTGGCGACCCTGATGGGCCACATCGACCCGATGCGCCCGGGCCAGCGCGCCCCGGTGGGCGACTGGATCAGGATGAGCACCGAGATGATCACGCTGTCGCGCGCCTTCAACACGATGCTCGACCGCATCGAGGCCGAGCGGCGCGACAGCGCCCACCGTGCGCTCGCCGCCCAAGAGGCCGAGCGGCTGCGCATCGCCCGCGAGCTGCACGACGAGGTCGGCCAGACGCTGACCGCCGTCGCGCTGCGCGCCGAACGCGCCGCCGGCGAGCTGCCCGACACAGACTCAGGCGCTGGGAGAGATCGTCGACACGGTTCACCGCAGCCTCGACGACGTCCGCCGGATCGCCCGCGAGCTGCGCCCGGAGGCGCTGGACGATCTGGGGCTGATCGACGCGCTGATCTCGCTCTGCCTGCGGATGGAGCGCCAGGGCGCCGTGCGGGTGCTGCGCGAGCTCGAAGGAGGCCTGCCGCCGCTCAGCCCCGAGGTCGAGCTGGTGATCTACCGCGTCGCCCAGGAGGCGCTTGACCAACGCGTTTCGCCACGCGGAAGCCTCGCATGTGCGCGTCGCGCTCCGGCGCGCGGGCGAGAACGTCGTGCTCACCGTCGCCGACGACGGTCGTGGCCTGCCCGCCGCGATGCCCGCGCACGCCACCGGGCTGGCCGGCATGCGCGAGCGGGCGATCCTGATCGGGGCCGAGCTCGAGATCGACTCGCACCGTCGGGGGAGGGCGTGGAGGTGCGCCTGACGGTCGCGGCGAATGACGCAGGGGCATGACCACCCCGCTGAAGATCCGCGTGCTGCTCGCCGACGACCACGAGGTCGTCCGCAGCGGGCTGCGGATGGTGCTCGAAGCCCAGTCCGACATCGAGGTCGTGGCCGAGGCCGGCGACGGGGCGCAGGCGCTCGAGCAGGCGCTCGCAGGCGAGATCGACCTGACGGTGCTCGACGTCTCGATGCCGCGCATGACGGGCCTGCAGGCCGCCGCCGAGCTGCATCGCCGCCGGCCCGAGCTGCGGATCCTGATGCTCTCGATGCACGACAACGAGCAGTACTTCTTCGAGGCGCTGAAGGCCGGCGCCTCGGGCTACGTGCTGAAGACGGCCGCCAACCGCGACCTCGTCGAGGCCTGCCGCGCGTGCATGCGCGGCGAGGCGTTCCTGTATCCCCCGGCGGTCGCGACGCTCGTGCGCGACTACCTCGAGGGCGCCCGGCTCGGCGAGGCGCCGCCGGAGGATCCCCTGACCGCGCGCGAGCTGGAGGTCGTGAAGCTGATCGCCGAAGGCCACACCTCCGAGGAGATCGCCGCCGAGCTGGTGCTCAGCAAGAAGACCGTCGAGCGCCACCGCGCCAACATCCTCGACAAGCTCGGCATGCGCAACCGGGTCGATCTGACCCGCTACGCGATCAGGCGCGGGCTGGTCGAGCCATAGCGCAGGATCTGCTACCAGCTGGCTGGATTGATTCGCTGTGGACCGTGGGCAACCTTTGCGAGCCGGCGCTGGTAGCTTGACGCATTTGTGTTCCAACTGCTCCGGTTGCTTGGCGCTTGACGGTGTATATATCGCTGGTGTTCGCCGCCTTCGCGGTGACTTCGTAGGTATTAGCATCGTCCCTGTCGCGACGGTTCAGACTCGGCTTCGTTGCTTTTCGGAGGTGTTGAGCGACGGCTCAATCGTTGTGGAGCTTACCGCCTGGGTCATACCGTGTATTCGCCGTTGTTTTCGGTCGCATACGTCTCAGCGGCCGTCTGAGCCGTCTGAGCGACCGTCTTCGCCGAGGAGTCATAAGCCTTGCTCTTCTGGCTGAGCAGCGCCGGGATCGCGATCGCGGCGAGGATGCCGATGATCAAGATCACGACCAGAAGTTCGATCAGGGTAAAGCCACCCTCATCCTGCAGCGCCTCGTGTTGAAAGAGTTCCCATCAAACCGCTCCTGTGAGTTCGCTCGTCAACCGTCGGGGTATGCCTCAGTAACGGCTCGAGGAGCGGACGGGTGTATGGGTATTAGTACCCATATCCCCTGTGTTTACAAGAATCTTCAGTTGGGAGACCAGCCGGACTCGACCGCACTCCGGTCCGCCGCGGGACGTTACGCAGCCGGCCGGTCCGATCAGACGGGACCGGCGGTCGCGGCTCAGGCCGGGCCTGCGCGCGCGAACCTGGTAGACGGCCGTGATGCTCGTGTCGAAGCCATGCCGCGCGGCGCGCAGGTACAGCCGCCAGACCCGCGTGCGCTCGACGCCCGCCAGCTGCTCGGCGCGCTCCAGGTGTTCGTCCAGGCGCTTGGTCCACTCGCGCAGCGTGCGCGCGTAGTCCTCCCTGAAGCCCTCCACGTGGTTGACGTGGAAGCCGGCGCGCTCCACCGCGAGCTGGACCCGGGAGAGCGGCAGCGCCTCCCCGTCGGGGAACACGTAGCGCATCGAGAACTCGTCGTCGAGCGACTCGTACTCGGGGTCGAGCGCCGCGATCGCATGGTTCAGCAGCACGCCGCCCGGGCGCAGCAGCCCGAACAGCGTCTTCGCGTAGTTGTCGATCTGGCTCTCGCCGACGTGCTCGGACATGCCGATGCTGACGATCGCGTCGAACGATCCACCCGGCAGCTCGCGGTAGTCGGCCACCCTGATCTCGACCTGCTCGCTCAGGCCGGCCTGCGCCACCTTCTCGCGCGCGAGCTCGGCCTGCGAGGGCGAGAGCGTGACGCCGGTGACCGTCACCCCGTAGTTCTTCGCCGCGTGGATCGCGAAGCTGCCCCAGCCGCAGCCGACGTCCAGCAGGCGCATGCCCGGCTCCAGGGCGAGCTTGGTCGCGATCAGATCGAGCTTCGCGAGCTGGGCGTCCTCCAAGGTCTCCGCGCCCTTGGAGATAGATCGCGCAGCTGTAGGTCATCGACTCGTCGAGGAACAGCCCGAAGAACTCGTTGCCGACGTCGTAGTGGTAGCGGATCGCGGCCGCGTCGCGCTGCAGGCTGTGGCGCTCGCCGCGCAGGATCAGCTCGAGGCTCGGGCGCTTGGGGATCCCACCGGGCAGCGCGGCGGCCACGACCCCCAACCCCAGACGCGCCTTGTCCTCGACGCTCAGCTCCGGCGGCTCCCATTCGTCGATCACGATGAACCCGGCGTCCAGGTCGTCGACCTCCAGCGAGCCGTCCACATAGGCGCGTCCCAGACCGAGCGTGTCGGGCGCCCGCAGGAAGTGCGACAGGGCCGACGGCCGCCTCACGAAGAACGTCGGCGCGCCCTCGCTCGTCGCCTGCACCGCCCCGCCGTCCCAGAAGCGCACGTGGAACGGCCGCTGCGGGAACGCGCGCCGTAGCGCTCGGCTGAGCGGGCCGCTTGCTCGGACCAGTGCCATCCGCTCACCTTAGTAGAGCTATAAAGACTCCATGGCCGAACACTCCCCAGGCGACTCCCCACCCAAGCGCAAGCCCACCCGCCACAGGTGGCTGCTCGATGGGGTCCGCTATGTGCTCCCCGCGCTCGTCGTGGTCGGTGGGCTCGTCGTGATGTCCTTCGGCGACGAAAACCACCTCGAGGGCGGCGCCGGGATCGTCAGCGCGGGCCTTGCGATCTTCTTCGTCAACTGGCTGTTCCGCACCGGGGCCAGCGGCGATCGCGAACGCGAAGCCGAGGAGGCCGCGCGCGAGTACTTCGACCGCCACGGTCGCTGGCCCAATGGCTGAGGCCGGCCCGATCGTCGCCGAGCCGACCGCACGCCGGTGACGGTCAAGCGCAGCTGGGTCCAGGCCTTCCGGGTGGGCGAGTGCGCGTATGCCTGCCAGTTCCACGTCGAGGTCAATCGCGCGCTCGCGGACACATGGAGCGAGCTCTGGCCCGCCGAGGCGCTCGACGAGCCTTCAGTGATCGAGCTCGAACGTGCCGGCCGCATGGTGCTGGACGCCTTCTTCGACCTCGCCGCACCGAGCCAGGCCCTCAGCGCGGGTCGGCGCGATCCAGGTTCCAGTGGCGCGAGGTCGAGCACATCCACAGCCACGGCTGCTCGTCCTGCTCGCGCGTGCGCGGGAGCATGTAGAAGCGCGTGATCGTGCGCTGGCCACCCTCGTGGTCGCCGTAGAGCAGATCGACGCTGAGCGGCGTGCGCGCGGAGATCGCCTCGCGCACGGGCGCGTAGAGCTCGTCCTCGGTGTCGCGCAGCGCCGCCTGCCAGAAGCTGATGTCGCCGGCCGGCACATAGAGGTCGCGCGTCTGCGTGCGGAAGTCGTCGATCTCCGGGTGGCGGATCGTCGAGGCCGGCGCGGCGCGGCCAGAGATGCCAGCCGTGCAGCACGGCGATGCCCGAGGCGACGTTGCGCAGCGGCAGCGCGAAGTACAGGTTCCCCTCGAACTCCTGCGCCGCGGCAAGGCCGTCGCGCAGCACGAGGAAGTGGTCGTCGCCATAGCCGACCTTCTGCGGCGGATCCTGCGGGCGCGCGTTGAACAGCACCGGGCGCAGACCGATCTTCAGCGCCTGCTCGGACACGCGCGCCGCGCGGTTGGCCGAACGGGTCGAGGCGAACGTCGCCAGCGCGAGGATCAGCGTGCCGCCGGCCGTGGCCAGCGAGGCGATCGTGCTCGTGTCGGCCATCTCGGCGCAGGGTACTAAGGGCGTCATCGATTCCCGGGCCGCCGCGCACGAGAGGCGAGGTGGGGCACGCAAACGCGGCCCCGGAACGCAGAGCCTTCGGCTTACCCGATCGAGGCTCTTCTATATTCATCGCGCGGTGAGCGCGGCGAGCGACCCGGCGATTGGCCGGTCCTTCTGGGAGGCGATCGGTCCACGCCGAGCCGGGCGGGTCGGTCGCCTGCAACTGCTGGTCGACCTCGTCATCGTCGCATGGCTGATCTGGCTGTTCGACGCGATCAACAACCTCGCGCCGGTGCGCCAAGGCTGGCTGTGACGCGACGGCGAGCAGGTCCTCGGCTTCGAGCGCTCGCTGCACCTGAACCCCGAGCATGCGCTGGACTCCTGGCTCGCGCAACGCGGCGACGCTGAGCCAGGTCGTGGTCTTCTGGTACGAGAACGTCCACATCGCCGTGACCCTCGCTGTCTTCGCCTGGCTGTGGTGGCGGCGGCCGGACCTACTGAGGGTGATGCGCAGCGACCCTCGTGATCGTGACGCTGATCGCCCTCGCGATCTTCTGGAGCTTCCCCGTCGCGCCGCCGCGAATGCTGCCCGGCGGCTACATCGACCTCGTGGCGGTCGTCCACCATCTCCCCGCCTGGCAACTCGGAGCGACCGCGCTGCACTCCAACCAGCTCTGCTCGATGCCCTCGTTGCACGTGGCCTGGGCGACGTGGTGCGCGATCGCGGTATGGCGGATCAGCGAGCGCCGCCTGTTGCGCGCGCTCGCGGTGATCTATCCGTTCCTGACGAGCTTCGCGGTGATGGCGACCGGGAACCATTACCTCGCGGACGCCGTGGCGGGAGCGGCGATCACGCTCGCGGTCTACTGCTCAGTCGTAGTCCTCGACCGTCATCGACCACCGCGCGGAGTCGTGGCCGCCTGAGATCTCCAGACGGTAAAGGCCCGGGCCGCTGTCGAAGGTGTGCGTTTCGGTTGTGCCTTCGCCGAGTTCGAAGCTCCCAAAGCTCGCGCCCGTGGTGAGGTTGTTCACTTCAGCGCTCGGCCCGAAGCACACGAACAGCAGGGTGCACGACCCAACGTATGCCATGTGATAGACGACCCGCCACTTGGCGCCGAGGATGTGGAAGGGGACGGATTCGCCGTTGTTCACGCCGGTGAAAGTGGTGAGCGCGCGCCACTGCGGGCCCGAGCTCAGAACGACGTGGACGGTCGCGCCATCGGTGACGCGCGTACCGGGAGAGGGGTCCTGCGCGATCGCGATGCCGGCGGCCGTGACGGAATGGCTCGCGGTGAACGCGAGACGCACGTGCAGGCGCTGCGCCCGAGCTTCCACGCCCCCGCGCGGCAAGCCCCGAATCTCCGGAACCGAAGTATGGGCGACGCCCGACCCCGTCGTGAGCAGCAACACCGCCGCGAGCACGCCGGCCCCCAGCGCGAGCAGCGTCGCGAGCAGCGCGATTCGCCGCGGACGGGCGTTTCCTTCCCACTCCGCGCCCGGGAGGCGGATGGTGGCGCGGACGAGCCCGCGCCCGAGCGCGCCCCTATGACCCTGGTCGCGGCGCGGTCGACGGCGACGACCGTCGGCGCGGCCGAACGATCGATCCTCGCCGGCTCGGCGAGCACGACGGTGGCGCTTTTCCCGGTCTCCTCCCCGCTGCTCCTCAGACGGCGCCCCTGCTCCGGCGTCATCCTCACCGCCCGGGCCATCTCCGGCTCCGATGCCCCCGTCTGGCGCAGCGATCTCCGCGGGCCGGGCCGGCGGCGCGCAAGGCGCACTGCCATCGCCGCGCCATCGCGGTAGCGCTCGCCCGGATCCTTGGCCAGCGCCCGCGCGACCACCTCGCGCAGCGCCGCGGGGGCCGCGGCTCCCAAAGGGGGTGGCTGCTCCTGCACGTGGCGCAGACCCAGCTCGACCGCCGACCCGGACACGAACGGCGGCTCGCCGGCGAGCATCTCGTACAGCACCACGCCGGCGCTGTAAACGTCCGTGGCCGGACCCGTCGGCTGTCCGCGGGCCTGCTCAGGGGACATGTAGCGGGGGGTGCCCGCGACGGTGGCCGACGGCGCCTGCGAGGTTCCCTCGGCGAGCCGGGCCACACCGAAGTCGCCCACCTTGACCTTTCCGGCAGCGGTTATCAGGACGTTCGCGGGCTTGACGTCACAGTGCACGATCCCCTGAGCGTGCGCGCCGGCGAGCGCATCACAGAGCTGCTCGGCGATCGCGCGTGCTTGCGCGGCCGGGAGCGGGCCGCGTCGCAGCCGCTCGGCGAGGCTCTCGCCGTCGACGAGCTCGGCAACGTAGTAGGGACCTTCCTCGGCATGACCGATGTCGTAGATCTGCACGATCCCCGGATCGCTGATGCGCGCGAGCAGCTGCGCCTCGCGCTGGAAGCGCTGCACCCAGGCGCTGTCCTCCGCCCACCACGGCTTGATCACCTTGACCGCAACCGCACGCGCCAGGCGGCGGTCGAGCCCTCGGTACACGCGGCCGAACGCCCCTTCGCCGATCAGCGCATGGAGCTCATAGCGACCGTCGAGAGCAGAGCCGGAGAGATCGGGCGCGCGCGACGTCATCGACACGAGTATTCCGCGCCCGGCCGCCCCTTGCCCTCACTTCACCGCTCACTCGCACTCCTCCCACCAAGCGTCTTCCTCCTCCCCCACCGACCGCTCGATCTCCTCCAGGGCGATGTCCGTTCGGCGGTCCTCGACCATCGACTGCAGCGCCTCTCCGATACTCGGCGCCCACACCCGCCGCGCCACCGCGACACGGCCGGACTCCTCGTCGAACTGCTTCCATTCCAACTCGACCAAAGGCACGCGCGATGCAGGCGCGTCGGCAGGCACCGGCGCGCCCCACCCATACAGCGTGATCTGGGCCTGCCAGCCGTGTGCGCACAGCTCGCCCATCACCGCCAGAGCCTGCCACTGGTCGCCCACCGGCTTGGGCCGCCGATAGCGCCGGCGCAGATAGATCGCGATCAGCACACACGCTACCGTCATCGCGGCGATCACCAGCGCGAGCAGGAATGTTTCGTACCCGGGCGCGCGAGCGTCGCCGCCCTGTACGCCGCTGGCCAGCACGAACACACCACCCGTGGCGGCGCTCATGGCATCACAATCGATCGGCCCGATCCGGCCTGAGAAAGCAGATGCCACCCGCTTGCTCTCATAGCTCTCTCAGAGAGTAGCCGCTCCGGGGTGGGCTTCAGGGGGCTCGGAGATCAGATCGAGCAGGGGCGTGAACGGCGGTCTGTGCCCACTTCTGTGATCCCGGCCGAGGTGATCTTGATCCGCGTCGGGACATTCCCGCGCGCGAGCAGCGCGCGCAGCACTGACTCGCCCTTGGAGGCGATCCCCGACCGCAGCGGCTCCTCGAACGCCTCTGCGCTGAGATAGTCCGCGATCTGCACATAGACATGCTTTTCGGCGCGACCGTCCTGGACCTTCCAGCGGTAGGTTTCGCCGGGACGAGGAGCCGGGATTGGCGTAGGACCGCCGATGATCGCGGGATCGTCAGCCATACACCCAGGATGACGGCCGCGCCGGCTGGCGCAAGGGGCCGATTGGCCAGCATCTCTGGGTCACCTTTGGACATGTGAGGAGCGATCCGCGTCCCGCCCCCGCCGTCCAACCAATAGTGTCAGCCCATGCTCAGACGCTCAGTGCTGGTCATGACCTTCGCCGCCATGACAGTCGCGGGCTGCGGATCGACGAGCGCGCCGAGCGTGAGCGTTCACTCGGGGACTGCAACTGGAACCCCAACCTCGGGCGCCGCAACGGCGCACTTCATCGCGGCGGCAGACGAGATCTGCCAAGCGTTGCACTCACAGCAGGAGCCTCTCAATGCTCGTGTCCAAGCGCTGACACAGGACACGACGGCGGCAAAGGCACAGCTGCAGGCGCTGCTACGGCAATCGGTCACATTCGTGCGCGCGGCGGACGCCAAGCTGCAGGCGCTCCCGCGGCCACCGGGCGAGGCCACAACGATCGAGGAGCTCCTCACCGGCTATGACCACGAGGCAGCCGAGGTGAGCAGCTTCGCGAGCTCACTAACCAAACTGGAACCCGAAAGACAGAGATTCGCGTCGGGCTCGCTCGAACGGACGACGGAGTCAGACCGCAAGTTGGCGGGAGGGCTTGGCATGAAGGTCTGCGCGGCTTCGGAATAGCACTGCCGGCAGAGCCTCAATCCGCGTCAGCCATCGTCTCGACGGAGCCTGCGATGAGCGGAGCGCGACGCACGCGTGGCTGAGCGACTCCCTCAGCCCAGCGCGACGGGCAGCGGCAGGCTGAAGGTCGTGAAGCCGTGCTTTACGGAGTGCTTGTTCGCAGTACCGAAGAGAATCTTGACCTTCTTGTCCACGAGGCTCGAGGCGGTACTGCCACTGAGCAGCACGCGGCCCCCGTGGATGTAGACATCGTTGAGGACCAATTGCGTGTTGGTGCAGCCCAACCGGAGTTCTTCGATCGCCTTGGGAGTCGAGGCTACGCCGGGGGTGGTGGTGGCGGGAAACCTTACTGCGTCTTGCTTACCGCGTCTTGTGCGCGGCCCGTAAGATGTGGCGTGTGTCGCAGGCGATCGAGCAATTCAAGGAACGCTCGCCCGCACAGCGGTTCTGGGTCCTCGGGCTGATCGTCGTATCGCTTGGGGTGGTGACCGCAGCGGAGCGCGACATCCAGCGTCGCCCGGCCGATCGGGTGCGTGGCAGCAAGTTGCTCTGGCGCCTGGTCTGCCTGAATGCAGTCGGCTCGGCGAGCTACTTTCGGTGGGGGCGTCGCTAAACGGTGGGGCGCAAGGCGTACCGGCTTCGCAGTGTCACCCTGCACGGCAACCGCTACGCCTATCGCCAGGCCGGAGCCGGCCCGGTGGTGGTGCTGATTCACGGCATCACGTCGGACTCGAGCACCTGGGCGCAGGCCATGCCCGGCCTGGCCAAGCACTTCACGGTGATCGCACCCGACCTGCTCGGCCATGGCGGCTCCGCCAAGCCGACGGGCGACTATTCACTGGGCGCCCACGCGAGCCTCGTGCGCGACATCCTGCAGGAGCTCGGACACGACCGGGCCACTTTCGTCGGGCACTCGCTCGGGGGCGGCATTGCGATGCAGATGGCCTACCAGTTCCCCGAGCGCTGCGAACGACTGATCCTCGTGGACAGCGGCGGCCTGGGCCGCGAGGTCAGCCTGCTGCTCCGCGCGGCCACGCTTCCCGGCGCCGAGTACGTCCTGCCGATCCTCACCAACGGGCGGCTGCTCGATGCCGGGCGGATGGTGGGAAGCGTGATGGGTGCCGTGGGCCTGCGGCCCGGTACGGATCTGCGTGAAACCGCCCGCGGTCACGCCACGCTCGCCGACCGGGTCACCCGTGAAGCCTTCCTGCGCACGGTGCGCTCGGTCGTCGAGCCCCGCGGCCAGCGGGTCGACGCCACCGATCGCCTGTACCTGGCCGAACGCGCGCCGATGCTTTTCGTCTGGGGCCAGCACGACACGCTGATCCCCGTCTCCCACGCCCACAACGCGCACGCCCGGGTCCCTACCAGTCGTCTGGAGGTCTTTGAAAACTCGGGTCACTTCCCCCAGCTAGACGAGCCCAAGCACTTCGTCGAGGTGCTCGCCGAGTTCATCGCCACCACCGAGCCCAAAGCGCTCGAGGCAGATTGTTCGACCCGCCGGCGCCTGGCAAGACGCTCGTGAGGGCGACTAAAAGTGCTCATCGCAGGCACTCCGTGGAATAGGCGAAACTTGGCTGTGCGTGTTCTTCTCATCCCCGACGGGTTATCCCGGTGACCTCCCATGCGCGTCCAAGTGCGCTGCCATAGAAAGCCACAATGACGAGGACCAAAGCACGTTGCAGCGCGGCACTCTGGGTGTTCGCGAGAAGCGCTACGGCGAGGCCGAGCTGCACTGAGTAGCCGACAACCGAAACCGACGCGAAGGCAATATTCAGTTTTCTGTTTCGGGAGCTAGGGGAGAAATTTCCAGCCCGCATGGCCCTCGGTACCAGCAGTCTGGTGACCAGCAGGCCGACGATCGCCATCGCGACGCTTGAGAGCCCGAGCACGACTGCACCGCCTGTCAGCGTCACGATCGAGACGAAGAAGATGTCTACCAGGACGACAAACGCGCTACCGGCCAACACAGTTCGCAACTCCCGCGTCGTGGGGTCCGCATCGTCGGCGTTGACGACCGACACGGCGACGACCAGCAGCCCCAGGATGGCAGCGGACGCGCCGGCGCTTGCGCTGAAGAAGCTCTCGTAGTGGCGAACCACGGACCCCACCCTATTGGGCATCAGCGTCGCCGGAAACGGTCAGGCGGGCTGCCACAGCTCGATCCGGTTGCCCTCGGGATCGGTGACCCAGCCGAATCGACCGACACCCTCCATCTCCTGCGTCTCTGCAGCGACATCCGCTCCCTTGGTGCGCAGTTGTGCCAGCATCGCGTCCAGATCGCGGACCCGGAAGTTGATCATCGTCTGCTGGGCACGGGACCCGAAGTAGTCGGTCTCGGACTCGAACGTCGCGAACACCGTCGGCCCGGCAACCTGGCGCCACAGGCCGTTCTCATCGGCGTCCAAGCCTAGGCAATCGCGATACCACGCACCCAAGGCCACCGGGTCGGCAGCACGCATGAAGTGTCCACCGATTCCGAGCACACGCTCCATGTCGCCATCTTGCCAAGCTGGCGATCCGGGGGCTCTCCCGCACCATCGCCCACTTCAAACCCCCACCTGCGCGAGCTTCTGTAGCTCCAGGTAGGCCTGCTGTGGCGTACGTGCACTCACGCCAGCAGGGGCTCCATCGCTCGCCTAACCCGACCGAGTAGCGCGGGGGGTTCCTCACCCCACCCGCCGGTAGCGAATGTGCGTGGCGAGCGGAGAGTGGAGCACCTCGACCGGCTCAAACCCGAGGGACTCGACTCCGTCGAACAGTCGCTCGCCGGACCCGAACAGGACGGGGACCACGTCGAGCGTGAGTTCGTCGATCACTCCCGCGGCGAGCGCCTGACGGACGGTCGAAGCGCCGCCCGCGATGTCGATGCCACCCTCGCCGGCCGTCTGGAGCGCCTGCGCGTAGGCGGCCTCGAAGCCCTGGGTGACAAAGTGGAAGCTCGTGCCGCCCTCCATCTCGATCGGCTCGCGAGCGTGATGGGTGAGCACGAAGACAGGCGCGTGGTAGGGCGGCTCGGGGCCCCACCATCCATCCCAGTCCTCATCCCACTCGCCGCGGGTCGGCCCGAACATGTTGCGACCCATGACGTAGGCGCCGCGCGATCGCATCAGCCAGGCTTCTGCCGTCGCGTCGGCGTCGTTCGCACGCTCGTCGCCGAGGTGCCAGCTGTGGACCTCCCTGCCGCGCTTGCCGAGCGGGTTCTCCCGGCTCTGGTCGGGCCCGGCGACAAAGCCGTCGAGCGAGATCGACATGTGGCAGGTGGTGTCCGAGGTGGTGTCCGGCATCGGCGTCCTCCAAGTGATTGCGATTTGCAAGCGTCGGCACCGTACCGCACGGGAAATGTGGTGGCAAAGCTGCAGAGTCCGGCGACATCGGTGTCTCAGAAATGGGCGATACTGGGCTCGAACCAGTGACCTCCGCCTTGTCGAGGCGGCGCTCTCCCAGCTGAGCTAATCGCCCTGGGAACGGACCCAGCCTATCAACGCCTCACGGTACGATCACGACCCGGCCGCCGCTGCCAACACCGGGGTATTCCGAGTTGCTCGAGCCGACTTCTTCGCCCGAGCCTTCAACGCCATTCAAGCCGGAGCCGCTTTCGCCGGCGCCTTCGACGCCGCCGGCGCCCGAGCCGCCGCCCGCTTCGACTTCGCCGCCGTAGGGGCTCTCCGAGCCTCCGTAGGGCGAGCGGCCGCCGTACGGCGACACCTCGCCGCCGCCGGATCCACCCTCGGACTGAGTAGCGGCGCTCTGCGTGGCCGAGGCGTAGCTGACCCCTTCCCCGGCCTCGATCTTCTTGACCGCCGCCGCAACTGTGTTTGAGGCGATCGCGAACCCCACGCCGGTCGAGCCTGGCTGGGAGCCTTCGGTGCGGGCCGCATCGGAGGCGATCTGGGAGTTCACGCCGATCACTTCGCCCTGTTCGTCGAGTAGCGGGCCACCGGAGTTGCCGGGGTTGAGCGCCGCGTCGGTCTGGGTCGCGCCAGTGATCTTCGCGCCGTCGGGAGCGGCGATTTCGCGGTTGAGGGCCGAGACGATGCCTTTGGTGAAGGTCTCTTCGAGGCCGTACGGGGTGCCGATCGCGTACACGGTGTCGCCGACCTGGACCGAGCTCGAGCTCGCGAGCGCCAGCGGTTTCAGTTCGAGGCCCGAGGGATCGACTTTGATCAGCGCCAGGTCCTGGTTTGCTTCTTCGCCGACGAGCGTCGCGCTGGTCGTCTTTTTTGAAGACCCACTCGCATCCACGCTGAGGCTCGTCGCCCCCTTGATCACGTGATCGTTTGTGAGGATCAGCCCCTGTTCGTTCAGCACGATCCCCGTGCCCTCGTCCTCCCCTTCGGAGGTGACCGCCTTGATCGCCACAACGCCCGTCGAGTCTTGCTGGTAGATCTGGGTCGCCGTCAGCGCCTTGGACCCGGAGGATACGGTTACCTCGCGGCGGGTCCCCCCTGAGGAGGAGCTCACCGGGGTCGCCGCCCTGACCGCGCCGACGGTCGATGTCGAGCTACCGCTGGAGCCGGCTCCCAGCAGAGTGGCCGCAACGGTGGCAACGGCGGCTCCAAGCAGCGCTGCGAGCAAAAGGGGTGCGAAAAGACGTTTCACGGGTGACCTCCATCCGGGTTCGGTGGGATCAGACCATGATGTGCCGTCTCTCTGTACAGACGCTAACGCAATCCCAAAGAGCCGCTAACGAAAGCGGAAAGAATCGTTAACCGGATTCGAAGAAACCGGTAAGACATCGAGCGAGCAGCGGGCTTCAGTGAGGGTGCAGGGCATTGATCTCAGCGATCCGCGTGTTTTCCCGCTCGAGACCCTGCGCCCAGGCAAACAGGTCGCCGTGGGTGCCGGCGCCTGTGGTCATGGGTCGATCTGCCCCATGCGGTCGATCTCGCCAAGGGGTTGGGACGGGAACGTTGAGGAATGGGGATCAGGGGTGGTTTTGGATGGGAGACAACGACACAAGCCGCCCGGAACAAAGGTAAGTGTCGCCGGTCACAAAGCTGGGAGGATCGAGTCCGAGGATGAGGGACAGGCGCCAGCAGTCCTCCGAGATCGCTGGAGAGCCAGCAGGGGGAGACCTCACCCCGCTGCCAGCAGTACCGCAGCTGTGTCTGTTCGGTAGGAGGCGATCGTGTTTTTGCCGCGTGCTCGCGCGCTGAGGAGCTTGGGTGGGCGTTGGTGTGGGTGGACGTCGATCGCGAACTCGATATCGAATACCTGCGCCAGGCGCGCGAGGGTATCGATCGTGGGGTTGTGCTCGCCGGCCTCCAGGCGCGCGACTTGTGGCTGGGTCATCTCGAGCTGTTTTGCTAACCCTCGTTGAGAGAGGGCGTGCTCGATGCGGTAGGCGAGCACCTTCAGCGCGACGGCCCGTGCGATCGCGGTTCGATCCCACTCGCGCTTGAAGTCGGGGTCGCGCAGATCCTCGGCTAGTACCTGCTCGCTTGTCTTGAGGTCGGTGAGTTTCACGCTGTTCCTTTCCGTGTCACCGGCATGATAGCAAGCTTGTTATCGGATGTGATCTGGTGTTACCGCCTACAGCTCAGCAAAGAACCCCGAATCAACCGCAACCTCCTCGATCTGCCGCGCGCTGCAGTGCACGCCGAGCTCGTATTGCTTCAATAGGTCGCAGAGCTGATCGCCGTCGATCAGATCGACGGGCGGCGCACCGTCGCGGGTCGACTCGCGCTGGTCCGGGAAGATGTTCTGGAGGGTCGATAGAAGCCCCTCCTTCCACTCCGACGAGCCTTCGGCCGAGTCGACGCCTTTGGAGGGGTCGGAAGCCGACACTCTGCGGCGCTGGCCGCGAGAACGTGAGAGGATTGCGACCTATGGGCGAAGCGGGGTGCGGGACAGCGCGCAAGAGAGCCGGCCTCGCTCGCGTGTTGTGGATCGTGCTCGCAGCGCTCTTGCTGCCGGTGTTCGCGGCGCCCACCGGGGCCTTCGCCGGCGCTGGCGTCACATCGCAGGATCGGGCGGCAACGCGCGCGTTGCTCGAAGCTAAGTACACGTACGAGCAGTCGCTTCTGGCTACAGCGCCGGCTTCGAAGGCGGCGACCGAAGGGCTCGCGAGCCGCCTCGGGGGAGAATGTCCCGGTGCGCTGGCGGGTGCTCCGCAGGAAACGCTGAGCACGTTACTCGAGTCCCCCTCGCACTCCGAGTCTCCGCCGAAATCCCCCAGGCAGATGGGCGAATCGAACCGAGAGCGCAGGCAGTTGAGCGACCTCCAAAGCGAGCTTGGGCTCACACTCGAGCAGGCACCGATCGAGGCCGATCGGCAGGCGACGCTTGCCTACGCTCGCGCCGTGGGGCCGTTGCGGTGGAGCAACAGTTATTTGACAGAGCTCGCGCGCATAGGCGCAGCCACGTTGGAACGACAGCTTCAGAGCGCACCTCCAGATGTGTGCGCGGATATGAAGGCGTGGGTGGCCAGTGGCTATCGGACGCTCTCGACCGTGACCAAGGCCCTGATACGTGAACAGGAAACGGTGGATCGTCCGCTGCTCCGCGTTCTGCGAGAGAGGGTCGCCGGCCCTGCTGGCTTAGCAGATCCTCTGCTGCCCTATGAGGGATCGCGTGAGAAGGCTCTGGCTCGCGAGATAGATGTGCTCGAGGGCGACCTGAAGAGTGCCCGCAAGGGGCTTGCGACGGTCGAAAGGGGATTGGAACGCACGCTCGGCTTGGATACCCGGGCGGGGGCCCTGCCCGAAAGCGAAGAAGCGCAAGAAGGCCCGACCAAGGGCGCGGTCGAGATCGGCCACGGCGCGACGGCGGTCGGAGGCAAGTACACCGTCTGGCTTGAACCCAAGCCCGGTTCGAGCCCGCAGGCACCCGGCTGCCGACTCAGCATGGAGGTGTTCGAAACGGAAGCAGAAAGCAACAGTCCCGAAACCAGGGAAATAGATGGCACCAGAGTTAATGAAGTGTGCCTCTCTCGCTCACACCCCAGAGCGCTGCGCGCCCAATGCCGCGACCGCGGGCTTTTGACGATCGAAGCGCAGACCCTGCCAAGCGCTCGCAGTGTGCGCTTGAACCTCAGCGATGGCCGGCAGATCACCTCGCGCGTGGCGATCGTTCCAGCGAAGCTCGGTGGGCCCGCCGGCTTCTACTACCAGGTGGTGCGCGGCCCCTCGCCGATCCCCGTCTCGTTCACCGAGGTCGATGCACACGGCAAGGCACTGCGGGCTGTGAAGCTGCCGCCTACCGCCAGGTGCGTCAAACAGTCGCTGAAGCGCCTGCCCAGTGTGATCCGCACGATCGCGAGCGGTAGCCTGCCGCAGGGGCCGAGCTTCTCGATCAGCGGCGAACGTTCCAGCGGGTTCTCGATCGGCGGCAAGCGCTCCACCTCGATCGGCGCAACACGGTTCGAACTCAGCGTTGAAGTCGCGGCGGAAGAAGAAGGCGGCGATTCGATCGGTGGCGCCGGCGGCATTGCTCTCATCGGCTCCAGCGTAGGTGGGTCCCCCACGCCGAAGTCCAGCCCGTTCGCCCTGCAGATGACGACGGGCTGCCAGCCGCATGAATACACGATCCTCTTTGGCCTCCTGAGGGCTCCCGCGGATACGGTGCTGGCGCGGAGCTCCGGCAGCCTCCAGCCATTCCAGCGGGTGCGCATCCCTGCCGGGCTCCACGTCCGCGGAGTGCTTGCCTATATCCCGCTGGCAGCCGTGCCCAGCGAAGTGCTCGTTCGCACCCCCACCGGCAAGACCGTCTTCACCGAAAACCTCGCTCGTCGTGCGCGCGAAGCCAAGGAAACCTGTGAAGGCGAAGCGGAAGGTTCTTGAAAGGATGCGCTGAGCTTGCTCAACGCTCCTCGGCTCCGCTGGCGGCGTGATCATCACTAGGGATTGCTGCCGGCAGCTCGACCTCCAGTAGGAACGGCAGCGGTCCGGTGCTCGCCGAGAGTCGGCCACGCATCCACGGGTCCTCGTCACGCTCCGCGGCCGCCTCCATCACGGGGCGGAACTGCTCCTCGACGTCGGTACGGAGCACACCCACCCGTTCGGTCCCGATGTGGACGGTCAAGCGCGACGCGTCAGCGGGGTTTCCGCTGTCTCTGGTGAGCCATACCTCGAGATTGCGACTCCCGGCGAGGTGGCTTGGGTCGCTGTCCTTGATCCGCTCGAGCCACTCGCGCGCGGCCGGATCGAGCTCGACCGGTGTCCGCTTTGGGCTGATGCTGCGCACGGGGTAGGCGGCGCGATCAGGTGGCTTGAGCCAATCGGGCTCGTCGTCCGGCTCGTGCGGTCGTTCGATGGCTCCTTTGAGGGGACTGCCTCGGGAGGCCTGGGAGTCTTTGAGGGCTTTGAGAGTGCGAAGTGCGAACCGCGCCTTGCCGAACGGTTCACGCTCGGCGAGGATCATTTCGACCTGGCGCTCGAGCAGTAGCGGCTCCGTCGAAAGGCCGCGTTCGCTCAGCTCTTGCTCCAACCGCGCTCTGAGCTCGTCGCGGCTCTGGTCGTCGCCGGCCGCGCGCACCGCTTCGAGCGCCTCCTTGCGGGCCTGCTGGTCCGCCCGGGTCTTTGTTTTGCGGTCCTCGTCGAAGAAGAACTCCGCGAAGCTCGGGGTGGCTTGAGGCTTCCACTGGAGGCTCGAAGGAGGTGGCCATCGCGGCGGCGTGCTTGGAGGGGGCAACTGGCCTTCGGCGTCGAGCCGGCGGGTGAGCTGGCGCGCGAAGCGGCGGTAAGCGCGGCTCTCGATGCCCTCGACGTCACGCGATACGTAGTCCGCCAGCGCCTCTCGGGCCTCACCGTCTCGGCCGGCGATCGCGAGCAGTGCCGGAATGAGCTCCGCTTCGGTGCTCTCCAGCGGGCCCAGGCTGCTGTCAGGGTCGATGCCGAGGGACACGTACCAGGAGCCGGCTACGCCCGTGAACGGGAGGGCGACGTGCGTGCCCAGTGCATCGATAAGCGAGTCGACATCGGTGTAGCGCTCGGCAACGGCGACGGCGTGATCGTCCACGAAATGAGCGAGCTGCTCTTCTACCTCTCCCAAGTCCGCGGCTACGCGGGCCGTGGCCGAGATCGTCGGGGCGTTGAGGACGATCCCAGCGACCTTCGATCCCGTGCACGCCGAAACGAGCGCTTCCGCCGGCTCGTACCCGACACCGATGCGTCCCACGACGATCAGCCCCGAGGACTCGAGGCGGCCGTTCTCCAAGGGCCTGTACTCCCTGGACTGCGACGGGAAGATCGCGACAGCGGAGAAGCCGTCGCCAAGCGTGCGCTGGAACGCTCCACCGGTGGGAGAACGATGAGATGCGCGCCGGTCGTCGTCCATCGCGGTCCACCTCTGCGCCGAGAGGCGCTCGGTCACCCCCTGGCCCAGAGCTTCGACTAGTCCTCGTGTCTCGTCTTCCTCAGGCATGGTTACATCCTCTCATGCGGGCTTGGCGCTCCAGGCCAACATGGGGAGCCAACAACACCTGTTACCTGCACAAGGCTGGGTGTTGCCGGTCTCAGAGGTGGGCTGGACGAGCCTAGAGCTCAGCAAAGAACCCCGAATCAACCGCAATATCCTCGATCTGCCGCACACTGCAGTGCACACCGAGCTCGTATTGCTTGAGCAGGTCGCAGAGCTGATCGCCGTCGATCAGATCGACGGGCGGCGCGCCGTCACGGGTCGACTCGCGCTTGGCTTCGGAGGTGAAGGTGCCCGTCGTGATCAGCAGGCCCTTATCGCCGAGCCCGCTCATCGCCCTGCGGAAGTCGCGCACAGCGCCGGAGCCGACGCTGCCGACATGGCGCTTGCATTGGAAGAACACAGGGAAGCTGAGCAGCGACACCGGATCAAGAGAGCGCTTTTTATGGGAGACAACAAAGTAAGTCGCCCGAAACACAAGGAGTGTCGCCGGTCACAGGGGTGGGAGGGTCGAGCCAAAGGATCAGGGATGGACCTGGGAGTCCGCCGAGATCGTTGGAGAGGATTTTGTCGTTATGGTTGCCCGGCATGGACGAGGGGCCGCCCAGCTCCTATTTGCTGCTTGCCAAGGACACGCCCGTCTTTGGCTCTGGTCCCCGTGAGCAGGGGTTGCCAGCGCACCAATCGTCTACACTTTCCTTGCCTCTGGGACTTCGGCTATGCCCTGTCTTAGGCGTATGACGACCGGCTTGCAGCCCTGGGAAACCAGTAGAGCGCAGTCGGTCGTTCGCCTTTCACGGGCGCTGGCCCGCGTCGCGCGCGAGCGTTTCGAACTCCAGCAGCAACCTCGATTTACCCGCGGCGCAGTCCCGTCCCCGCGATGCTGCCGGTCGGCTGGACTCGACTCTGGTGGTTCTCGCCGGCTACGCCACCCACCGCGCGTCGGCCAACTTGTCCCGGTACTTGCCAGTGCTCAAGAACGCCTGTAGCCGGCGGCCCTCGGCCAGCGGCCGGACCTTCGCGATCGCCTGGTTGGGCGTGTGCGCTTCGGTCGCATAGACCTGCTGGTACTCGGCCGAGTCAACGCCCACGGATGGGTCGGTCGCGAACACGAGATACCCGCGGTTGCGCACCCGCTGGGCGTTGATCTCGGCAATGTGCTTGTTTTCGCGCTCGAGGTTTTGCGCCTGGGCGAAGAGGTCACTCTGGGTGTCGGTGGCAGTGGTCATGTGTTGATCTGCTCCATGTGGTCATCTTGCAATTTGGCTAGGACGGTACTTGCGCGCCACACCTATCCGTTCGGGGGATGGTAATCAAGGAGTGTGGGTGTTCATCCCACGTGCTGCGTAGAGTTCGCGACGCGGCGATGTGGCCGGCCGGATCGTAAGAGCTTTGCTGGTGTCAACATAATGGGATGTCCATAGCGTTCTTCCAATATGGGGAGCCAGAGCTAGAGGCATACGGCATCCGGCTGCTGAACTGGGTGTCGGCATTGCTGCGCGCTGCCGACCTAGATGCGCCTTCGCTTCCGTTCGTTCCCGTTGGACCTGATTTTGACTATGAAGCCTGCCCGCAGCTCTTCCGTGGCAGGCGAGGGTGCGGTCCGCTACACGTCGTCTGGGACACAAACCTGCTGATCGACTACTTCGAACATGGCCGCGCTCTGTGGGAGGATGAGTCGTTACCTGACGGCATGGGCGATTACGGAGACGAACTTGAGGCACTCCAACTCATATTTGCCGTATGGGTCATAAGGGATCTCCGCTTCCATATCGTCCCACGCGCCTTGGTCGACGCGAAGCGAAAGCTAGGAAAGCGCCGGCTCGGGGAACGCATCAAAGCACTGGAAAAGTTTGCAGCTGCGCTACGCCTCGTCGAATCGGGAGAGCCAGAGACAGACGCTCCGAGCCGTGACGGGCTTCTTGTGCTGCCGAAAAGCGAGCTGAACCGTGCCTTGGCACAAGTGCCCTTCGAGGATCGCGCCCTCGTACGAGACGCTGTCGAGCTCGGCGCGCATGTCTTCCTCACCAGAGACCGGGGTGTACTCGCCTGCAGGGATGGTCTACTGCCGTTTGGTCTGATCATTGCGGCACCAGGAGATCTCCTTGAGGACTTGGCCGCCTACGGTGCCTTGCACTGTCTCCTTGCGCCCGAGTACACGTATTGGCCGCTCCCCGACCAAGCACGAGTAGCTCACCTGATCAATGCCCTGCCGGAGAGCCTGGGACAGAGGCAGCCGGCGCAGTAAGGGTACCCTAGAAGATGCTAGTCAGACTCCGCCTGCGGAAAGACTGCGTAGAAGTGAGCGAGCGACTGGAGGTCGGGACTTGGTATCTGACCGTCCGGGATTCGGGCAAGCTCTCCCGAGGCGTCAAGCGCGCTTAGGAGTTGATTCGGGCTCATGATCGCCAAGCTGAATCGCGCCATGTCTCGCGCGCGGCGCAGAATGTCGCGGCCATCGGTCGTTAGGAAGACATGGGCACCCGCGTCGACGGCCGCACGAACGAGGACCCCGTCCATCCCCGCGGGCAGTGCGTTGTCAAAGGATTGAGGCCATACGTCCGGAATGACGAGGTCGAGTCCGTCCTCGACGGCTTCGCCATCGACGTGTGACGAGCGAGAGAAGCCCCCACGCTCCCAGAAGTCTTGGGCAAATGCATCCAAGATGCTCTTGCGGGACCGCGCGCGATCGGCCGTCAGTCGCCCGTCCTTCATCTGCTCGGGGGGAAGAAAGAACCGCACATCTCGCCAGAACCACAGCAAGAACAAGTCGTGAAGCGCTCGCACCGGGTCATCCCACAGCTCAGGACGGAAGCCCTGACCGTCGAATCCGAATGAGCCGCCGATCTCATCGTGATTCTGGGCGAGGTGGATCAGCAGGTTGGTGTCGAGGCAGACGATCAAAGGTCCCCATCCCGTGCGCCCGAAGAAGACGCTGGGAGTGGCTCCGTAGTCGAACTGGGCGTGCGACATGCCTCCCTGAGGCACTGCAAGCTTATTCATGGCGGGGAGAGAAATAAAGACGCAAGTCGCCGTCCAGAGATCCTGTCACCGGTCTCAGAGCTGAAAGGTCGAGTTCGAGGACAGGGACGGATTTTTTCACTCGACTAATGTTTGGTCAAGCGCACGCGCGATGCGCTCCGCGATGTGCCTAGGGACGTTTCGATACCAGAGCGTTCCGTCGATCGCGCCCGGCGCCAGGCCGCTGCATAGCGCTGCGGTACGCGCATGGAGCGTCGGGAGCGGCGCACCCAGCGGAACGATGAGGGTCCCGTTCACGGCGTCGTCCCTGTAGCCAAGCCGGTTCTCGCCCCAGCGGCTTAGCGCGGCCCAAGCGCCGATCGACCAGTCGACCTCGTAGATCTCTTCTGGGCTGACGACAAGTCGGTAGACGGGTCGCCCGTAGGCGTCGTAGTAGTACAGCCCCGGGTCTCGGTCCGACTCGGCATCCACCCATTTCAGGCTGACAAGGTCAAGACAGGATACGCCATATCCGCTGGCGGCCGGCATGGCAGCGGCGAGTGCGAGATAGGAGTCGAGCTCGGGAAGCAGGTTACTCAGCCGCTCGCTTACGCTGTACTCGTAGGCAATCGCGAGCGTTTGAGCTAATGCTTCGATGTCTGTCTCGTTCTCGCAGGCAATGAGCATCGCGGTGGGAGCAAGGCGCTGCCTGAGGGGCGAGAGGTAAAGGGACGGGCTGTCGCTAGCGTCGGTCAGGCGGTCCACCAGCGCTCGCGTGCGGGCGCCCGTAAGCAAGGCGTGGGCGCCAGCAGACGGAAGGATCGTTAGCACCGGAGGCGCGGCTGCCCAACGGGAGCCCTTCCAGTCGATCTCGAGGTGTCCGAGGGTCGAGAGCATGCGCGCCGAGAAGCCGGCGGACGGCCGCCGCAATGTGTCGTCGTCGGCATTGAGGAGCCACTCTTGCGCGCCGCGAAACTGCTGCCAGGAGCCGGTGGCTCGCTCGCTTACCCATTCGAGGAGCAGATCGTTGTTCACGTCTCTAGCACCAGCTCGGCGGCGCCCATGTAGGCGTCCCAGAGTTCGTTGGCAGCTGGCTCCTCCGGGGGATGCCATTCCAGGATCGTCATAGCCCATGCCTTCATCGGCTCGGTTCGCTCGCCTGTAATGGGACCGGGGGGCTCCGTTGCGCGAAGCCTGATCCGCTCCTTAGGGGCGATTCGCCACTCGGTTAGAACCCAGACGGCTCGAAAGCTAGGCGCGTACTCAAAGACCCGGTAGTCCAGCTCGGCGATGTCCATCCAGGTCGGCTTGCGTGGCGCCGGCGGGACCCAAGTGATCTCGCCAGGCGAGGCGCCCAAGAGGATGCAGCCTTGAAACATCACTGGCAGCACGATCGGTCGATGAGCTTCGGCGCCATCGGCTGTGCTGCGGCCCTCCTGCTCGGAGCGGTCGGTGATACGCGCCCCGACGATCGTGATGTCCTGGCCATCGTTGGCGATCGAGGTCGCACTCAGCGTGCGTGCCGTGACTCCATCGGCATTGTGGCGAACTGCGTGCCCGAGCGGCTCATCGACGGTGGGGCTCACCCTCCCGACGGTGCGCTGGGTCGAGAAGCGGCCTGGGATCGGACCAGCCGAGACCTCGTGCGCGCCCTCAGCTAAGCCCAGCGCGCGCAGCTCCAACATGGGGCCTGCCACCGGCTGCCTATAACCGTCGATGAGGACCTCAAGCTGTGGCCCTTTGCCAGCCTCTGGCAGCCAAAGGTCAGGCTCGCCGCCGGTGAGGTACACGCTGGTCCCGCGAGGCAGTGGGAGCCCTCCTTGAAGCGAGAGGCGATTCTGAAAGCGGGGCCTCAGGACCTCAAGGTCATCGCGCCCCTCGGAGGCTGCGGTGTCGACAATCACATCGCGCATTAGCCGCCAGCCCGAAGGGGCCACGCCCTCGCGGCTGACCCAACACCATTCCGCGTCCGAGTCGGATTCTCGGGCGTTCTGGCGTAGGAAGCGCTCGACGCGACCGGCGATCCTGTCGTGCACCAGCAACCACGCAGGCTCTCCCGGCCGCAGGCGGTCGACGGATGCCCAGCAACCAAGCTCGGGCCGCTTGTGAAGCACGTGAATCTGGCTTGCTGATAGGCGCAGGACGCGACCTTCAGACTCAAGCCTGATCCCATTCTCAAGCGTCGAGCTGTTCAAGGGCGTCGGAATTCGATACCAGCCCGAGGCGCCGTCACTGTCCGAGTCGTCGTCGACAAGGTCGACTCGCCGAGCGCCTTGACGCAGGTGGAGCTCAAGTGGGAAGCCTTTGGGCCGCTCGCCTATAAGGTCCAGCTCGGCTCGCCGGAAATCCCATCGGAGCGTGATCAGGATCGTGGCTTCGGCACGCCCTTGATCGTCACGACTGACGCCTTGCCATCCATCGGCGACTCTCCTCAGGATCCCGATGAGCTGGCGCGGTCGGTCGTCTTCGTCGAGCATCGTCTGAGCGCCTAGCGTCAACTCGCAGCCGCCGCCCGAGGTCCAAAGTCGAAAGTACGCGAGAAGCTCCTCCTCGCCAATCGCCTCGCCGGGGCGCAGCCCGAGCCATCTGAGGAAGCGTGTGAGCTTGTCCCGGTCAGATGATGAGAAGAGCGTCTGCGAGTCGGCGTATCCAATGCGGGTGAGGTGGGCGTCGGCCACGATCGTGCTGAGACCGAGCCCGCCGCGGTGCTTGTGGTCCATCCACCAGCGGAGCATCTCCCACAGCTCAGGAATGCTCTCGCCGTAGGAGTGGATGACGTCGTGCTCCTCTACATCGAGGGCGAGTAGCTCGATGAACGGTAGGTAGTAGTTGTTCCCGGCACGGTCGTCGCCGCGGGCCATTCGGGTCGCAGCGAGCACCGCTATGGCAAGCAACGGCAGACATGGTGGTGGCCCTTCGCCGCCGGAGGCCTTCCAGAGCCTCGTGGATCGGTCGATGTCGCTGAAGATGCGTCTGTGGGATCGAAGCCGCAGCTTCGGGCGAATCGCGCTCACGAGGCTAAGCCGTGCGTCCTCTTGGTCCCCGCCGAAGACTTCTCCAAGGGTCGCGTCATCTACGAGGAACATCACATGCGATCGGGCGTACTCGGCTCGGAAGAACCAGTTAGAGAGCGCCGCCGCCCATTCGTCGTGGGTCATTAACAGAGAGGAGCCACTGCGCTCGCTCATGTCACGGGCTCCCAGATGGCGAGCGATCCCCAGGCTGGCAGTGCAAACTCCTCCGAGCGTGGGACCCTGCGCAGCTTGACCAGCGCGATCTCGTCGCCAGCTTGGATCCCCGCAACGGTTGGATGATCGGTAAGCGAGACGTTGCGAATCACGATGGCCTCTGACTGCACCGAGCCGACCTGCACGTCCAGCACGAGCGAGACGCCTCCGATCGCGGTGCTGACCGCGCTGCGCACGACGCCGGCGACGGCGGTGAGCGGCTCCTCGCGGCTAGCGTCGCACGCGGCCCAGAAGGCCGCGCAGCTCGTCGTCGACGCGCAGTACTGGCATGCCTCTGGCCCAGGTGCCGCGGGTTGCGCGGCTGGGACGACCGCGTTGAAGGCATCGATCGCTTGTAGGGCCTGCTCTCCCAGCTCGGTCGCAGCGCTCGGGTCGATGCGCACTCCCACTACGGGCCCGTTCAATGGCACCAAGAACCCCTGGGTGGGCCATCGCCCCGTGCTCGCCTGCTCTAGGAGCGCATACAGATGGAGCTGGCGCACGTACGTAGCACGCGGCATGAGCCCGTCTGCATCCATGACTGATCCGGTCTTGTAGTCCACTACCCAAGTCTCAGTGCCGTCGCGCACTATGAGGTCGGGGCGACCTTGCAGGCGACCCTGCGCAGCTACTAGCGGCACCTCGCTTATTAGCTCGGCCTCCCTGCCGGCGGTCGCAACGAGGTCGTGGAGCCGCCTCGCGGCCTTCTTTAGTCGTGCGCGCTTCATGACGTAGCCGGGCCAGCTCTCCGGCGATCCCGCGAGTGAAGCCTCGTGAGGCGCGGCATGGACCTCCTCGGCCATACGCTCAGCGACCCGTAGCCACGAGGGACCGACCGCCTCTGCCCATTGCTCCTGTCGGATCGCTCCGGTGCCCACAAGCTCCTCCAGCACTGCATGGCACAGGTCGCCTAGCGCCTGAGCTGGGCTACGGATTGCCTGCGTCCCATGCGCTTGCTGCCTGAATGCGCCTCGCAGGTGACATAGCCGTATCGCCTCAAAGCTGGTCGGCGAAAGCGACGAAAGTCGCTTCGAGGAAGGCAGCGGAAGATCGATCACGAGCCCCTGCCGTGATCTAGGTCAGAGCGAGGTAACGGCTGGCGATGCGCCCCGGCGTTCGGAGCATCGTGAAGGTGTCCTCGAGCATGATGCCGCTGCCCAGCGCACCGAAGCCCTGATCCTCGGCGTCGGCGATCGCAGCGCCCAGCCTCTCGGTCGCTGACTGCTCGACTTCGTGACTCTCGAGCGGGTGCGTGATGATGATGAGTCGCCCGCCCAGCTCAATCGCGCTCACGCCGCCCTCGAGCTGGAGCGCCGTGCCACCGAAGTTCTCGGCATGGCTCTCGGCCAACTGACGCTCGCGGACCGCAGTGCGCTCGGTGTCCAAGCTCTCGCCGGCAAGCAGTCGCAGCATGTCGTCACCGAGCCGCCAGTCGAGTAGAGGGTGGTAGGCCATGTTGTAGTAGTCACGCAGGCAGTCGTAGCAGGAGCTGTCGCAGTTCTCCGAGTGCTCAGGCTTTTCGAGGCCGATCAGGAACTCGCGTGCCTCACGCATCACCGATCCGAAGTTCTGTGGACGTCCAATGTGCGTGGCATACCCAGCCCCATTCTCGAGCGTGTCCGCCAGGAAGATCCAGGCACGCACCTCCTCGTTGCCCACCGGCTGATACCAGAGCCCAACGCGCAGCTCTCTGTTTTGAACATCGAGCCAGCGCACTGCCGCCTCTCGCAGTAGGAATCCGAGGGAGTACCAGGCCGCTCGCAATCCGACGCGCCGTGTTGGGTTCAGCGCCAGGCCTGCCGAGAGCGTCTCGATGCCGATCAATGCAAGGTCGGTCACGTAGGAGGCACCCAGGGCTACCTCCAGCGCGCCGTCGCCGTCGAGTGCAGGCATGTCCGGCTTGGTCGCCATGGTGCCATTCTCGGCTACGTCCACAGACAGGAGTCCTGGCCAATTGTTCGCTTTGGCAAAGCGCCAACCTCGCCCGTTGTTGTCGTTGACGACGTATACCCTTCCCGTCCCGCGTCTGAGCACGGCGTTGGCCTGCGCCTGCGTGACCATCTCCGGCGCCGGCACGATGCGCGAGGAACCAGTCGTGGGAGTGAAGTCGAAGCTCCCTTGAAAGTCGGACGGCTTGAAGTCTGTTCGAAAGCCGCGCGGCTGGCGCAGATCTATGAGCCCGTACCCATCCACCGTGCCGCACGAGGGGCACGCTGGCGCGTCTCCGTCACGCACGCCTGGCAGGTTGGCATCGCTTGAGAGGAACAGGCATTGCCGGCAGTACGCGATCTCCTCCGGGTCGCCAAGTGGATTTGGGTCAGAGCGGACGATGCCCCCCGACGGCTGCCAATCGGCGACGCCGACCACGGTGTGCACGGCCTTGTCCTTAACCAGCTGTGAGCCTGGCGCGAATTGGCTCACGGCCAACGCGAGCGGCCGATCGATTACGCCCTTTGGGGGCCACGGGTATGCGCTGGTCGGGCGCGCGTGGTAGAGGTAGCGCACTCGCGTTGGGAAGCCGTACATCGGCAGCATCCCGTGCTCCGCTAGCTGCTGGCTCAGATCTCGCTCGGGCGGATCATTCTGGATGAGGGCGGAGATCTTCTCGACAAGGGCGCTCCCGGCATGATCGAGAAGATCCTCTCGACTCGCCTCGAGACCGCTCTTCGTAAGCAGCGCGTCTAGCACGCCGGCGGCCTCGTCGTGGGAGCCTTCTAGCCATCCGAGGACGCGCTCCCGATTGTGAGCCGCCCAATCTCCAACCGTCCCAAATTGCCCGTGCACGTTCACTCCCAGCTCTACCTCGTCCTCGTCCTGCGTGCCCGCGAAGGCCCGGCGCAACAGCTCCTTGTTCAGCATCCGTTCCAGGATCTGGCGTCGATCTAGGTCGAGGTAGGGGGCCGGAGGCGGATCTCCGGTGATGCGCTCAGGGTGATTGAAGTAATAGTCATCATGGGTACGATTGGACCGGCACATCGTTAGTGACACTGCGAGTGCGTCACGGCGTCGCCCGGCTCGCCCCACCCGTTGCTGGTAGTTGAAGCGCATCGGCGGCATGTTGGACATCATCACCGCCTGCAGGGTCCCGATGTCGACCCCCGCTTCCATCGTGGTCGTGACGCTAAGGAGGTCGATAGTGTCGGTGACGGCGCGCTCCCCGTCGAGGAAGATGTCCTGAAAGCAAGCCTGCCTTTTGGCCGCCGCGATGCGATCTGTTTGCCCGGTGAGCTCCTCGCAGTGAAGCCGAAATGGCTGGCCCGACTCCGTGGCTAGGAACGCGTAATAGTCATCGTCGACCGACCGACGGCCCGCTTCGTCAAGGCCGGGGCGCTGACAGTATGTGCACACGCCCGCCGCCGCGTGCAGATGCTGGCGCCCGCAGCTGCCACAGATCCACGCTCGCTCGCCAGCAGGCACTAGGTAGAGCTGGTCGATCCCCAGTAGGTACTCGGTCATGATCGGCGGCGCGAGGGCTGCCTCGACCGCGTTGCCCAACACCTCCGCCTCCAGGCCATGCACTTCGGCCACCCCATCCCAGTAGCGCCGCAGCGCACCGGGAGCCCTTCGTGTCCCCCAGCGCAGTCTCGGGAAGCGCCTCATCTGACCGAGAATGCGAAGGCTGCCGAGCACGGCCTCCGTGAACGCGGCGTCCTCCATGCCATTTGGCGCGCGCAAGGTGCGAATCGGGTCCAGCCCTACGTAGCCAAGCCCAATCGACTCAAGGTCACGACCAGCACCGCTGTAGATGGCCTGGACGCACTCGTCTCCGAGTGACTGTTGGATATCGCCCTGCAGGCTCGACGCGCCCTCCTCTAGGTCTCGGTCTGACCTCGGCCGCGGCGGATCGTGCCAGTCATAGACGTTCGTCCAGGATGAGCGAGGCTCCCGGTGCGGGTAGCCCTGCAGCGACCAATCGGGCCCTCCCGGGTTCGTCCCGTTCCTCAATAGCCCCGCACTGACCTGTCCCATCACGGCGGACAGGGGGCTGCGAGGCGAGGAGAGCCGCTTTTGAGCATCGACCGCGCGTGCATGGCGCTCGTCATCCTCATCGAGCAGGCCGCGATGAAGGTCTGAGATCAGTCCCGCCTCCTCTGGTCGCTCCTCAAGCAATCGCCGGCGAGCAGATACTGCCTCTGGGGAGCGATCTCCCTCTCGCTCGAAGGCCTCCAGCAGGGCCGCATCGTTCGACCGAAGCGATCGCTCGGTCATCGCACCGACCAGGAGCTGCCTCACGAGGTCTTGATAATGAGATCGCTCGAGGCCTGCCGAGAGCTTGGCGGCGTCTTGACGGCTATCGGAGAACAGCACGATCTTCCGCGGCTCGCGAAGTCGCCTGAGCAGGCTGTCCACAAGCACCTGGCTGACCTTCTCGAAGCCTGTTCCCATCGTCCGGATCGGCGAGCGCCAGCGGCTTCGGTCCTCGATCGGACGTGACGTCCACTCCCAGTCGTCTCCGCAGCTCGGACAGCGAGTGGGGAACGGCGGGACGAGCAGGAGGTCCTCGGGGCTAGCCGACTCGACATGGAAGGAGAAGCCGGAGCGGTCATGCGGCGTGTTGCGCAGGAATCCGGTCCCGGGGTCGTAGAGCTCGGCCGAAAGCCGAGCTTGAATCGTTCGTCTTCGCGCGTCCAGCTCTTGCAGTCGCGCGCCAGGCGCTCCCCCGCAGGCCAGTACACGACGTAGTTGTCTGCGCTTCGCTCGAGTCGCGCCTGCTCAGGCAACCGCTCCACCTCTGCGAGGTCGGCGAAGAGGAACCATGCCATTCCATCCTCCGTGGCTTGCGCATGCCCGCCGAGGAAGGCCTCGCCGCAGGTCTGGCAGTAGAGGAGCTCCAGTACGCGGGCGCCACACTCGCAGCGGTACTGCGGTTGCGAATACAGCTTGCCCACTGGGCTCGACTCATCCTCAGGGCCTCGTTCGGCGCAGCTGCAACGCGGGTCCGAGCATGCCCACAGGCCGGGAATGCTGCGGAAGAACAAGTGCGCTCGAAGTCGGGGCGCATCCGCGCTGTCGGCCGCTACGACCGTGCGCAGGAGTCCGTTCAGAGCCGTCGCAGCCGCCGCCGGTTCATCGTCGCCGAAGAGGCTGGTTGCTATCTCGGTGAGGCCGTGCGCCTCAGGCTTGTCGCCGTCGCTGCAGACGCGGACGAGTGCGCTGCTCGCCCCCGTGCTGGCTAGGAGGGTCGTGGCGGCCTCGGGCGACACGTCCTGCGCCTGTCCGGCGTCGACGAATCTCGAGATGCTCGCTGCCAAGTCCCGCGGGCCATCCGGCAGGGGCCGGTACCTGCCCTCCACGATCTCGAAGGTCTCGCCATCGATCGCGAAGAATCCCTCGAGGAACTCCCTGTCCCGTCCAGCGTCAAGCGACGCGCTGGCGGCAATGAAGCGAACCTGGCTGGGACGCTCGATTAACCCCAAGCGATGTAGCAACGTTCGTAGGAGGTAGGAGACCTCTGTGCCCTCGGTACCCCGATACATGTGAAGCTCGTCAACGACCAACGAGAAGACATGGCTTGGGTCGGACTCGATCCATCGACGAGTGGTCTCGAAGAAGGCCCGATCGCGCTCCCGCTGGAGCATGACGTTGAGCATCACGTAGTTCGTGATGAGCACGTCCGGCGGGTCACGCTGCATGTCCCACCGCGATCTCATCTCGGCGCCATCCAGCGCCGGGACGTAGAACTGCTTGCCCTCGGAGCCATCCTGCTCGTCTAGTTCAACGGCGCGTCGATGACGTGCGTCAGTGGTCCTCAGGTATTCGCGCAGGTTGGGGAGCTGTGTTGAGGAGTTCTCATCGCCCGAGACTGGGGTCTGCCCCGTGTAGCGACCGAAGTAGAGACGGTGCCCGCCGCGATTCTCATCGAGCCAACGCCGCGCAGCGGGACTATCTAGGGCGCGGCGAAGGCGCACGAGCTGATCCTCGACTAACGCATTCATCGGGTAGAGGATCAGCGCCCTGATCGCCGGCTCGTGCCCGGTCTCCCCGCCTCGCTGTGGGGACCACTTGCCCTTGCCGGCCCACCAGCTGTCGTCCTGCACCGCAGCGCTTCCGGCCCACGTGCTCGAGTCCTTAAGTAGCTCGCTGATCACGCCTAGCAAGAAGGCCTCCGTCTTGCCAGAGCCCGTCCCGGCTGTGATCACGAGGTTCTTGCCTCCGGCGACCGCCTTCAGTGACTGCTCTTGGTGGAGGTAGAGCTCCAGTATCTCCTCGGGCACTAGGCCGGCGCGCGCGAACTCCGCGAGCTCCGCCGGCGCACCGGCCTCAGCGCAAGATGCCTCGAGGCTTCGTCCGCTTGACTCGAAGTCCCGAAGAGGCTCCAGCCAGGGCTCACGCCAGGTCACCCCGTCCTGATCCAGCAGCGAGCGCCGCTCGAGGTCCAGTCTGTGGTCAGCCAGTGCAAAAGGCGTCTCGTAGTAACGAAAGAAGTACTCGCGGAGTGTCTGGAAGACACTTGCGGCGTCCAGCGGGCTCATCCTTTGGCACGATAGCTGCCTTTGCGCATTCGCGTTGGCTCGTGGGATCTGACCCCTAATCGGAATTTAGACGCAACAAGAGGGGGCTTGCAGCACCGACTAGCTGGCAACATGCGATCGCTCTTCCCAGCGTGTAGAGCATCTAGCCAGCGCCGTCCCGCCGAACTGCTAGACATGGCGTGCGATTGTCGCCCACGACGCGAGGTCGACACCCTCACTTGCTGTAGTTTCGGGCGATGCCGACATCCGGTAGTGGTCCCTGCTCGCGCGCTCGCGTCCTCATGCTGGCGAGGGCTGGTATCCCCGCCTCAAATGGATGCGCAGCATGAAGGTTTTGTCCCTATTCACGGGGGCGGGAGGGCTCGATCTGGGCCTCGAGCGAGCCGGCTTTGAGATCGCCGGCTGCGTTGAGGCCGACGCTACCTGCCGGGCCACCCTTCGGATCAATCGCCCGCAGTGGCGCTTGCTAGAGCCGGGCGACATACATACCCATCGCCCCGGCGATATCTTGTCTGCGTTTGGCCTGTCCGTCGGGGAGGCGACCCTGCTTGCCGGTGGGCCACCATGTCAGCCGTTCTCCAAGTCCGGGCAGTGGAGGCACGGCGAAGCTCTTCGAATGAGCGATCCTCGCGCTCAAACTCTACGCGCGTACCTCAAGGTCCTCGAGGCCGCTCTTCCTGATGTCATGTTGCTCGAGAACGTCAGGGGCATCAGCGCCACCCGCAAGCACGTCACGCAGAAGCACGAGGGTCTCGACGTCCTGCAAAGTGCCCTTCGATCGATCAATCGTCGTCACGGAACGCACTACGTGCCAATACCACTCGTTATTGACGCTGCAGATCACGGTGTCCCCCAACATCGCAATCGGGTCTTTATCTTCGCTGCTCGCGACGGGTCCGGACTCACGGCGCCTCTTGCAACGCATGGGCCTGTTGCGCGTGCGGCGAACGGTAGGGCGGCCGTCGAGAGGTTCGTAACGGCTTGGGACGCAATCGGGCATCTCGACGATCCTGAATTTGACTCCGCCTTGTTGCCAGATGGTAAGTGGGCGGGCTTGTTGGCATCGATCCCAGAGGGCTCGAACTATTTGCATCACACGTCAAGAGGAGACGGAGAGCCTATCTTTGGCTGGCGTCGCCGCTACTGGAGCTTTCTGCTGAAGCTCGCAAAGCCCCGTCCATCTTGGACCTTGCAGGCTCAAGCGGGGCCTGCCACTGGTCCTTTTCATTGGCGCAGCCGTAGGATCGACCTACCCGAGATCGCGCGGCTGCAGTGCTTTCCCGACGACTGGAAGATTGAGGGCGCTAAAACCTCTGTACGCCGGCAGCTCGGCAATGCCGTGCCGCCTCCGATTGGAGAGCTCCTTGGTCTTGAGATTCGCCAGCAAGTCTTTGGTCAGCGTCCTCGGCGTAAGCCTCCATTGGTACCGAAGTTGCGCGATGACTGTCCGGCACCCGAGCAAGTTGCACCAGTCCCTAGGCAGTTTCTCCAGATGCGTGGACATCAAGCGGATCATCCAGGACCTGGCCTTGGACCAGGAGCAAAGCTCCATGCACTGGAACTCCTTGGTCCCGGTTCATAAATGGCGGTGATCCCTTACCCGCTGCCCTTGGACGCCGACGTGTCTAAGCGCATGTCACGCAATTCTCGCCGCGATACCCGGCCAGAGCGTCAGGTGCGCTCCGAATTGCACGCACGAGGTCTGCGCTTCCGCGTCGATTTCTCCCTAGATGTTGGTGACGTCAGGGTAAGGCCAGATGTCGTCTTCACGCGCTGGCGGCTAGCCATCTTTATTGACGGTTGCTTCTGGCATGGCTGTCCTGAGCACGGCAACACGCCCAATCGCAACCGCGACTATTGGATCCCAAAGCTCCGGCGCAACGTGGAACGTGACAAGACGGTTGACCGTGCTCTTTTCTCATCGGGTTGGGTTGTGATCCGAGCCTGGGAGCATGAGCCTGTAGAAGGCATCGTCGCACAGGTCATCGCTGCAATAAACGCTCAGCGTCGTGCAGACAATGGGCATAGTTCTACTGTTATGCGAGTTGCTTCGGCGCGGACTGATCAGGTTCGCTGATATGCGAGCTTCATCAGGTTGCGTACTTCTCTGACGCGTTCGCCATCGCGTAGCGAATACTCGGTGTTCCCCATTCCAAAATGTCCTATCTCTGTCACATTGCGCATCAAAGTGGGCACCCACAGATCCTGGATCGTGCCCGGGTCGAGTGAGAGATAGACGATTACACGTTGTCGCTGAATCTCTAGCGTGAAGAAAGACTTCTTCCCGCGGAAGTAACCGATGTACTGCTTGCGCACCCGGCGTGTTACGTCGGCACCGAGGCTGCGTCCGTACTCGTCGAGACGCTCAAACAGGTCCACCATAGCCGTTGGCTTGTCGTCCAGATGGTGCGAGAGCGGATATTCTTTCTTACCGCCAGCGGTTGGCGGAGCGACTGGAGGTTTCGATGCGGATGGGGTTGGAACAGCATTCTTGCCCAGGGTCGCTCCGATCTGACTATCAAAAACGCGGGCAATACTCTCTTTGAGGCGGTCCATGGCGGTTTCTGGCTTGCCCATGGCGCGCACAATGGCCTCGAGGAAGGCAGATGGGGGATCGCCGGCAAGCTCGGCGAGTGCCTTTCGAACACGTGTGTCGGTAAAGACTCGCTCGCCCCACAGATCGAGGCTTCCATCCATAATGGATTCGCGGCTCAAGAGCTGAAGGCTCTTCGCCGCGTCGGCGGCGGAGCCGGCCGCAACGTCCGCGAGGTCGACCTCGAAGAGGAGCTTCTGCTCCATCGCAACGGGCTCGTTAGTCTTGTATACACGCCAAGTCAGGCCGTTCGTGAGTACACACCACAGGACCCCATCGTTGTTGGCGTAGTTGACGGCCTGTGCGATGAACTGCTTGTCGTCAAGGTTCTTGCTGATCGCCTTCGCCTCGAGGTATAGACCGGGCTTCTTGCCAACCATCAGCGCGTAGTCGAGAGAGGTGTTGTCGTACACCCGCCACTCGCGGACCACTTGGTCAAGGTCGGCAATGCGCCAACCGAGGGCTGCGAGCATTGGCTCGATCAACAGCGCCTTCGTGTTGGCCTCGTTACCCGCAGGGCCTTTCAGCTTGCCTGCGGTCGCCAAGAGCTTCTTGACCTCATCCCCAAGTGCCATGTCGTCGATCCTATGCCTTCCTCGCCCTTGTAGCCAATTTGAACGACGACCTCGACCTCGGACTCAGCGTCTATGCAACTATTTGTCTGCATGGCCAATCACAAGCGCAAGGGTCCGAAGAGCACGCGCGCCGGTTGCCTGATGTGTAAGCCGCACAAGCACCAAGCCGAGCATCGTCGCGACCGCACGCGCGGCGATCGACGCTGGCACGAGCAGCAAGTGGCCGCCGAGCACGACGGTCATCGAGATCGCTCACGGTATCTGGATTTACCCTGGAGGCGGCAGGTATTCGCTCTCTACCAAGCGCGGCGTAGCGTGGGATGAATGGCTGATGTGTACGCGTGTCAGGCTAGTGCCGGCGTCTGCGTGGGCACGGCGCGTTGTATGTGACGGGCACGACCGCGCCGCCGAGGAACGACAGTTCCGACTTCACCGGGAAGCCACCCTTCGGGCACTTCTTCGGCATCATGCCGTAGTAGATAGTTTTCTTACCCTTTTTATAGGCGGCGCCGACCCTCACGTTGATGTATTCGGCCGACGCATCCAGCGCACCGGGCACCGATTCGATCAGCGGCACTTCGGCAACGAGCTTCGGACCGAAGGGCGCAGGCGCCTTCGTGAGACTGCCTTTGGAAATGACTTCGATCGAGACGGGCGAGGTGCCCTGCACATAGAACTGCAGGTTGCCGCTGGGAGCGAAGTCGCGAGCCATCCCTAGAGGCGTCGACCGGAATCGAACCGGTGTAGACGGCTTTGCAGGCCGCTGCGTAGCCACTCCGCCACGACGCCAGGAAACAGACGAAGCGTATCGAGCACGGCCGGCGCTACGGGTCGATCGTCACCGGCGTGCCCGGCCCGATGCGTGCGGCCAGCCACTCGATGCTCGCGGTGGCCAGGCGGATGCAGCCGTGCGATTCGGCGGCCCCCAGCGTTCCTCCGAGGTTGTCACGTCCGTGGATCGCGATCTGGCCCGGGCCGCCTTCGAATTCCTGCAAGGACGTTCGAGCGGGCGCTGAGCGCCAGCGCGAACGGGCCGCCGGCCTCGCCGGCCGGCATCTGCAGCGTCTCCTCCACGAAGAATTCGCCCGTGGGCGTCGGCGTCGAGGGCTTGCCCACCACGGCCTGAAAGTGTTCTCACGAGGTGGCCGTCGCGGTAGACGCTCACGCGGCGCGCGGCGAGGTCGACCACGATGTGCCAGTCCGTCACGAGCCTGCGGGTGCCCTGCTGGGCGATCCAGCCGGTCGATCCGTTGGGGCGGCCGGGCAGCATCACCCGCAGCCACCGCACCCCGTCGGGACCGGTCAAGGCTCCGATCACGGGCACGGTGGTCGGCTCGCCGGTGATCGGGCCGCGGGCGGGGAGAAGCCCGGTCTGCGGGGATCCGGCTTCGGGCTCTTGACGCACGCCGTGTGCGGTGCTCAGGACGGCGAGTTGCTGAGTTGCCTGCATGCGAGCCGGCACTCCGCCAGCCACCGCCGAGCCGGCGGTGACTGCCGAGCAGGCACACCGCCGCAAGCCCGGCAACCAAGCAGCACCCGAACCGCGAGAGGAGCGAGCTCATCCGGTGAAGGAGCCCCGCTTGTGCGGGAGCGCCGGCCGTGCGAGCGGATGTTTGTGCGAGCTGTGGTGGCGATGTTTGAGCGAGCGGTGCTTGCCCGGCTTACCGATCGTTCGCGACCCGATCGGTGGCAGCGGTGTCGTCATGGCGGGGGCGCTGCCCGAGCCGACGGCTTCCGCGTGCGTGTTCGCTTCCGCGAGCTTGGCCGCTTCCGCGGGCGTGGTCGTTTCTATGCCACCACCGCCGCCGCTGCCTTCACCGCCACCGCCACCGCTGGCGCTGGAGGCGCAGTTGGACGTGGTGATCGTGTTGTCTTCGAGCGTCACCGCGGCGGTCTGCGCCAGCAGCCTGCCGTGGATCGTGGCGGCGGTATTCGCGGTGATGCTCGCCGCGGCCATGATCGTGCCGACGAAGCGCGTGCCCGTGCCCAGCGTCGCCGAGGAGCCGACCTGCCAGAAGACGTTGCACGCCTGCGCGCCGTTGATCGAGCGAGACAGTGGTGTTCGAGCCCGTGATCAGCGTGGAGCCGATCTGGAAGATGAACACCGCGTTGGGGTTGCCTTGGGCGTTGAGCGTGACGCTTCCCGATGACAGCAGCAACGAGCTCGAGGCGGTGCGCACGCCCGGCGAGAATGTCTGCCCGGCGAGGTCGGTCCCGGCCGAGCCGTTGCTCGGGACGCGAGGCGGCGTCGTTGTAGGCGGTCGTCAGGGCGTTCTTGGCTTCGATCGCAACCGCGTCGTCGACGTGCGTCTGCCCGAGCACTCCGGAGCGCCGGTCACCGACGAGCCGGGGCTCAGCCCCAGGTCGCCGAACATCGTCGTGGGGCCGGTGTTGGTGACCGTCGAGCCGGCCAACACCGAGAAGGGGGCGGCCGATCCCAAGCCCACGGTCGCGGTGGCGCCCAGGGCGCTGCTCGCGAACAGGAGGCTGGATAGCGACCCGAGCAGCACGAGGCCTGCTCGGCAGGACTTTGGGACGCCACTTTTCATGGGCGTCTCCTCACTGCGGCGTTGAGCACCGCGATAGAAGGGGAATGGCTCCCCGGTCTCTTCGACCTGTTATGTAGCCCGACAGTTCGCCTCTTCAGGATTAGCCGATCCCCGGGTGACTCAACGTATGTTGCGGGCGCGAGCTCGCGGCGGGAGGAAACGCCGAGCTTGCGGTAGATGTTGCGCGCGTGGGTGCGGACCGTCTCGACGCCCACCTGCAGGGCGAGCGCGATCTGAGCGTTCGAGCGACCCTGCTGGAGCAGCGGCAGCACTTCGGCCTCGCGCTTGGTCAGCAGGCGCCCTCCCGCAACCGGACCGCCACCTCGGCCTGCCGTGGCCCGCGGGATCACCTGGAGCCCCCGCGAGGCGAGGTGGATCGCGTTGATCACATCGCGCGACTGGGTGTCCGGTGCCGAGGCAGGCGCTCGCTCCGAACGCGAGCAGCTGCGCACACTCGGCCGGCGCGGGATCGTTGCAGAGCAGGATCAGTCGAGTGCCGGGATGGGAATCGCTGAGCTCGCGGACCTCGGCCAACTTCCCCAGCGCGCCGATGTCGAGGATCGCCACGTCCGGGCGGTGAGCGCGCAGCACGACACCGATTCGCCTGTGCTCCACGTCGGCGGCGACGATCGCGAGGCTCGGATCGCTCTCGATCAGCTCGCGCAGCCCTCTGGCGAAGAGATCGTCGAAGTGGGCGAGGACGACCGTAATGGGGGTATGTGGCGGCATAGGCGGCCCAGGCGTGGGCCAGCGCCTAGGTCCTCATCGACAGAAGACAGCGCCAGGGTGAGCCCCGCCTCACCCCTCTCTCCCCCACCACTCCCCCCAAGATCACCCCACCGGAGGAGGGAACCATGCCCCTGCTGCCCTCAGCATGTAAAGCATGGCTCGTCTGCTGCTCCCGGTCATCCTCGCAACGACGCTGCTCCTGCCCGCAACGGCTGGAGCTCACAGGCCGATCGGACACCCAACCACAAATCCCGTGGCGCTCTCGTTGAAGCTCGCCGAGCGGTACTGGCATGGCGTCCCGGCATGCGGCACACCCACAATCGTACAGTGCCCATCAACTTCCCAACTCCGACTACGAAACCGTCACAAGCCCCGAACCCGAGGATTCCGTTGTCGAGATGTGGACCGAAGTGCAGAAGTGCACGATCACGATCAACGCCTCTCTGTGGCGAAGCTGGCATCAGGATGATGAATCCTTCCAGTGGTTTTGCGATGCGATGACGCATGAGGTGGGGCACCTGTTCGGACACCTCGACAGCGGACAGACGAACCCCTCGTCGATCACCTATCCCTTCCTCGACTCGACGAGCCCCAACTTCAACTCTGTCCCCGAGTGCCAGTGCAGTCACACTGCAGTACGGCGCAGGAAATTCGTAACGAAGAAGCATTCCGCCGTCACTGAGCGGTCGTCGAAGCCTGCCGTTGATAGTTCCACACGTTAGGAGACTACCGACATCTGTGCTAGCTGGCGGTCGTAGATTCAAGCAGTGCGATCTATTTGACGAGAGGTGTACGATGGATATAGGCTAGCTAATGGACTCTTCGCGGCTCTGGCCGCACCTCCGTACCGGACGGCCCTGCAGTGGCATGTTGGCTTCACGAGCCGTGACCGTGACCGGTAGCGCGGTGAGTCAGGTGCGCGGAGTCTAGAAGTGGACCCAGACGACCGTTCGGGTGTGCCTGCCGGCACAGATTTCGCTCCTAACGCCGGTGCTCAAGACGCACGTGGCACGGCGAACGGCTCCTCGCGCGCGCCCGCGCCGCCGCCTGCGAAGCCGCAGCTTTCGAGTCGCATCCGGTCAGCCTTGATCGGGGGGCTGATCGTCGCGATCGGGGTCACCGGATCGATCCTCCTGGCCTCCGAATGGCGAGCGAGCTCGCTGCACGCCAACAGGAAGTCCTTCGAAGCAACCGTCGCCGACCTCAGCAGCACGCTGACGGCGAAGCTGCAGACGAAAATCGAGCTGACACGTGCGATGCGCTCGATCGCGACGCTCGAGCCGAATGCTGGCGACACGCGCTACGTGCAGTGGTACCGGCAGCTGCAGCGCGGCGCCCCTACCTCGCCCGACGTCACGGCCGTCTTCATCCAGGCGGTCGCCGCCTCTGGGCTGCCCGCGTTTCGAGCACAGGCCGAGGCCGACCCGACGGCCAGCAAGGCGCTCCACGGCTCCTTCCAGATCGTCCCGTCCGGTCGCCGCCCGTTCTATTGCCTGACGCGCGCGACGGTCGGCAACCCCGGGGGCAAGACCGTCTATCCGCCGCTGCTCGACTACTGCGCGCCGGTGCTGCCCGGCATCGGCAAGTCGCCATATGCGGCCCTGATCCGCATGGAGCGCACGACGGGCGCGTTGATCGTCACCCCCCTGCCCGGTCTCGGCGTCGCCTCGCTGGTCGGGATCAGCGAAGCCGTCTACCGCGCGGACGCGCCGCTCGCGACGGTCCCGGAGCGCCGAGCGGCCTTCCGCGGCATCATCGGCACATCCTTCGCCGGCACGGCGCTGCTGCACCCGCTGCTCGCCCGCCACACCTCGCTGACGCTCGCGCTCTATCACCGCAACAGCGGCGATCCGCTCGAGCTGATCGGTCGCGCGGGCGCCCACCCGCGGGTCGCTCGCCCGGCTACTCCGAGCGCCTGCACTTGGGCGGAGGCTGGCTGCTCGAGGTGACCGGGATGCCGGACAGCCCGCTCGCGGCCGACACGCAGGGCGCGATCGCGCTGGCGTTCGGGCTGCTCGTCACGCTGCTCGTGTTCCTGCTCTGGCGCGTGCTCGCGCGCTCGCGCCAGCGCGCGTGGGGACTCGTCGGGGAGAAGACCGACGAGCTCGAGTATCGCGCGCTGCACGACCCGCTCACGGACCTGCCGAACCGGAGCCTCGTGCTCGACCGCGCCGAGCAGATCCTCGCCCGCGCGCGCCGCGCAGGACGTGCCGGTGACCGCCCTGTTCGTCGACATCGACGGCTTCAAGCAGATCAACGACCGCTTCGGCCACCAGGCCGGCGACGAGGTCCTGCGCCAGGTCGGGGCGCGACTGAAGACCGTCCTGCGCGACAGCGACACGGTCGGCCGCCTCGGCGGAGACGAGTTCGTGATGCTGATCGACTCGCTGGGCCTCGACGCCGCGCCCGAGCTCGTCGCCGAGCGGATCCTCGACGTGCTGCGCCAGCCGATCGGGCTGCCCCAGTCGGCGCGCCCGCCGATCTCCGTGACCGCGAGCATCGGCATCGCGACCGGGCGGCCGGCCTCGGCCGAGGAGCTGATGCAGGACGCCGACCTCGCGCTGTACAAGGCCAAGGCCGCCGGCAAGGACGGCTACGTGAAGTTCGAGTCCGCGATGCAGACCGCCGCGCGAGGACCGCATCGACCTGGAGATGGACCTCGGCGAACGCGCTCGACGCGGAGCAGCTCTTCCTCGTCTACCAGCCGATGCTCGACCTCGAGAACGAGCAGGTCGTCGGCGTCGAGGCGCTGTTGCGCTGGCAGCCATCCCACGCAGCGGCGTGATCCCACCCGACGTGTTCATCCCGATCGCCGAGGACAACGGGCTGATCGTCGCCGATCGGCCGCTGGGTGCTCGAGCAGGCCTGCGCCCAGGGCGCCGCCTGGCACGCAGCAGGGGCACCGCCTGAACATCTCGGTCAACGTCTCCGCGCGCCAGCTCGAGCGCCCCGAGTTCGTCGAGGAGGTGCGCACGGCGCTGCGCGACAGCGGCCTCGACCCGGCGACGCTGACGCTCGAGATCACCGAGACGGTCCTGATGCGCAAGCCGGACGACCACCGCGCTGCTGCTCGCCGAGCTGAAGGCGCTCGGCGTGCGCATCGCGGTCGACGACTTCGGCACGGGCTACAGCTCGCTCGCCTACCTGCGCCAGTTCCCCGTCGACTCGCTGAAGATCGACCGCACTTTCATCACCAGCCTGGCGCTCTCCAGCGAGGCGCACGCGCTGACGCACACCCTGATCCAGCTCGGCAAGGCGCTCGGCCTGGAGACGCTCGCCGAGGGAGTCGAGCAGCACAGCCAGGTCCGCGCAGCTGCAGCGCGAGGGCTGCGACCTCGCCCAGGGCTTCCTGTTCGCCCGCCCGCTCACACCCGACGCGCTCGAGCGCTTCCTCACAGACAGTCCTCGCTTAGCCGCCCAGCGGTGACGGCGGGATCCGGGTCTCGCCGCGGACCTCGGGGATGTTCATCATCAGTTCGTCGATGTAGCACCACGACCACGCTTCGCCGGGCTCGATCGAGCGGATGATCGGGTGCCCGCTCGTCTTGCTGTGCGCGGTCGCGTGACGGTTGGGCGAATCGTCGCAGCAGCCGACTTTTCCGCACTCCAGGCAGATCCGCAGGTGCAGCCACTTGCCGCCGGTGGCGAGGCAGTCCTCACAGCCGTCGGTCTCCTCCGGCAGCTCCGTGATCAGGACGTGGTCGAGGTGCGTGCAGGGCATTTGGAAAGCGTAGCTCGCGAACGCCGTCGGCGTGGGCCTGGCGGCCGCTGATCGGGTGTTCGATTCGAACTCTCTACGGTTTGGCCTGCGTCGGCAAGAAATGTTGCAGACCTTCCGATGTGATGCATCTTGCAGAAAGACCTGTTAGGTTCCTGCCCGTTCGTGCCGAGTCTTCGACCCCACGGGGCCGAGGAGCGGGGGACCCAGTGCAGCCAAGTAGAAGGCTGCGGGGGCGAATCGCCACATTTGTGGCGTAGCGCAAAGTGCGCGAGCCCGACAGCTAACCCCGTAGGCGCCAAGAGAAAGACTGAAAGGACGCCTTTTTATGTCGGGATTCCCGCGTGATCTTGCCGTGCTCGAGCCCTGGGAGCTTTCGTCGATCCGCTCGCGCGAGCGCCGCCAGCGGACCGCCCGTGGACGTACTCGCACCGCCGCCCACTCCGCCACCTCCGCAGTCCCTGTCGGCGATGCTCGACGCGCGCAACCGGACCGCCGCCGAGCGCGACCTCGCCGAGGAGCTGCCGTGGGATCTGTCGCTGGGCCGCTCCCGCGCACGTCGCCGCGCCGCCGAGCTGCGCTTCGTGCCGGCGAGCTCGCGGGCCAAGCGCATCTCGCTCGGTGCCCTCGCGGCGCTCACCGCCGGTCCCGCCGCCAGCCTCGCCACCGGGGTCGCGGCCGCCAATCCGGGCACTCCCACCCCCGAGCCGACGACGACGACCGAATACAGCATCACGCTCAGCGCGGGCGACACCGGCCGTCAGGTCGAACTGCTCCAGCGCGCGCTCGGGCATCCCCGTCGACGGCATCTTCGGCCCCGAAACCGAAGCGGCGGTGCAGCACTTCCAGGCCAGCCGAGGGCTGACGCGTCGACGGCATCGTCGGGCCGCTGACGAGCGCCGCACTGCGCGGCGACGCCCCGGCGATCGCCTCGGCGGCCGGCGTCCACACCGAGCTTCGCGAGCGACACCGAAAGCGCCGCGAGCGGCTCTGCTGCTGAGACAGGTCCCTCGATCGGCGGCAGTGCGGTCGCGCGGCTGCAGCAGGCGCTGCACCTCCCCGTCGACGGCGACTTCGGCCCGGAAACAGAGGCGGCGATCCGCCGCCTGCAGGCGCGCCACGGACTGACCGTGGACGGCATCGTCGGCCCGGCGACGTGGAGCGTGATCGGAGTGAGCGGCGAGGAAACGCTCACCCCTCCCCCCTCGGCGATCGCCGCACCCGTCTCCACCGTCACACCAGCCTCCCACCAGGCAGGCCTCGCCGCCCGCGACCACCTCGAGCGACTCGCCCAGCGCCACCGAAGCGGAGGTCGCCGCCAACCCGGTCGCGCGGCTGCAGCAGGCGCTGCACATGCCCGTCGACGGCGACTTCGGCCCGGAAACAGAGGCGGCGGTCCGCCGCCTGCAGGCGCGCCACGGGCTGACCGTGGACGGCATCGTCGGACCGGCGACCTGGAGCGTGATCGGAGTGAACAACGCGAGCACGCTCACGCCGCCCAGCAGCGCCCTGGCGGGGTTCGGCCCGGGCCGCAGCGATGTGGCCGACAGCTCGGGATCGAGCTCGACCAGCACCGCGACCGGCGGCGAAGGCGAAGCCTCGGGCGTCGTGGCCCGCGTGATCGCGGCCGCGGATGAAATCGCGACCCGGCCGTATGTGTTCGGCGGCGGGCACGGCTCATTCCAGTCCGAGGGGTATGACTGCTCGGGCTCGGTCTCCTACGCGCTGCACGGCGGCGGTCTGCTGAGCTCGCCCGAGGACTCGACCGGGCTGGAGTCCTACGGCGAAGCCGGACCGGGCAAGTACATCACGATCTACGCGGACGCCGAACACGCGTGGATGACGATCGACGGACGGCGCTTCGACACGGTCGCTCTGCAGGAGACCGGGGACCGGTGGTCGGACTCGATGACCTCCACGGCCGGCTACGTCGTACGCCACCCCGACGGGCTGTAAGCAGCGTGCCGACCCGGCAGGCTCAAGCCTGCCGGGGGCCGTCGAGAAAAGTTCAGAACCCACCCCGATCGAGCGTCCCGTCTCAAGCTCGGCCTAGTTTTCTTCCTCCCCGTCCAGAAACGGCGACAGGAGAAAGCAAATGCTTGCACGGGCCCACACCTTCACGATCGAGGACTACCAGACGCGGCATGTGAGCGTCGAGGTGGACATCCGCCCTGGCCTGCCCGCATTCACGATCGTCGGGCTGGCAGACGCGGCGGTGCGCGAGGCGCGCCAGCGGGTGCAGGCGGCGATCATCAACTCTGGATATGAGTTCCCCGCCAGGCGGATCACCGCGAACCTCGCCCCTGGCGACGTACCGAAGGTCGGCCCTGGCCTCGACCTGGCGCTCGCCTGCGCGGTGCTGGCGGCCAGCCACGCAGTTGCCGAACGAGCTGCTGGAGAGCCATGTGCTGTTCGGAGAACTGGCCCTCGACGGCGCCGTGAGGGCTTGCCAGCAGGGGACGCTCGCTGTAGCGCAGGCGACGCTGAACGCCGGTCTGCAGCACACTGGTGCTCGCGCCCGAGCGGGCGCGAGAGGCGTGCCTGATCGAGGGCCTGGAGGTGGCCGCCGTCGAGCGTCTGTCGAGCGCGGTACGAGTCCTCGGCGGCGGCCCGCCCGACGCGCTGCCCGAGCAAGCGCGCCGTAGCCCGGACACTCCGAATCCCATGGGACCGGACCTGAGCGACGTGCGTGGCCAGCACCACGCGGTCAGGGCGCTGATCGTGGCGGCCGCGGGCGCCCACAACAACCTGCTGAGCGGGTCGCCGGGTGCGGGCAAGACGATGCTCGCCCAACGACTCCCCTCGATCCTGCCGCCGCTGAGCCCTACGGAGGCGATCGAGGTGACGCGGATCCGCAGCATGACCGGCGGCTGGGAGGGCGATCTGGCGAGCAGCCCTCCGTTTCGGGCGCCCCATCACTCGATCACGACCGCGGGCCTGATCGGCGGGGCGCGGCGCGGATGGGTCGGCGAGGTCGTGCTGGCGCACAACGGTGTGCTGTTCCTGGACGAGCTCTCGGAGTTCGCGCGCCCGACGCTCGAGGCGCTGCGCCAGCCACTGGAGGAGGGGCGCGTGGCGATCGTCAGAGCACAGCACTCCGCCGTCTACCCGTCGCGCTTCATGCTCGTGGCGGCCACCAACCCATGTCCATGTGGCTACGCGGGGAACTGGGAAAGGTGCAGGTGCAGCGAAACTGAACTCGCCCGGTATCGCCGGCGGCTCAGCGGCCCGTTACTCGACCGCATCGATCTCACCGTCAAACTGGAGAGCGAGGGAGCGCTCGGCCTCGGCGCCACGCCGCTGACGAGCTCCGAGAAGGCGAGCGAGCGGGTGACGCTCGCGCGCGAGCGTCAGGCGGCGCGCCTGAAGGACGAGGTGGTGACGGTGAACGCGCACATGGACGTGCGTATGCTGAAGCGCCACGCGCGCGTTGAGCCACAGGCGGACGAGCTGCTGAAAAAGAACGAAGAGCGGGGCTTGCTGAGCGCGCGCGGCCAGCACCGGGTGCTGCGTGTGGCGCGGACGATCGCCGACCTGAACGGCAGTGAGAAGGTACGAGCGCGGGATGTCGGCTGGGCGCTGGCGATGCGCTCCGAAGCCGAGCACACGGGAAGTCGCGCGGCATGACGGGCGCATGCAAAGACTGTCTGCGCAGAAGCTGGCTGCTGGCAAGGATGAGCCGTTGCCTGGAGTACCGGGCACGCGATCGGGGACAATTGCTCGAGCTGCTGGCGCTCGGCGATGAGGAGCTCGTGCAGGCGATCGGGGGCAAGCGCCGCGGGGAACTGCGAGCGCGATATGCGCGTTTTGGCCCGCGGGACATTGATGTGACGACGGGCATAGAGACGATTTGCCATCACCACCACGGTTACCCAAGCGCGCTGGCGGGCGATGGGGCACCGCGAATGCTGTACGTGGCGGGCGAGACAGCCCGACTGCGAGCATTGGGAGACGCACCCACCGTGGCGATAGTGGGGAGCCGCAGGGCGACGGACTACGGCATGGAGATGGCTCGCAGCCTCGCGCGCGGTCTCGCAGCCAGCGGCGTGACGGTGGCGGCGAGCCTGTCGGATGGAATCGCCCTCGCCGCGCATGCGGGCGCGCTCGAAGTCGATGGCAAGACCCTGACGGCGATGGAGAGCGGCTTGGACGTTCCGTGCCCGGCGCGCAGACGGGCGGTATACCTGCGTGCGCGCAAGGAAGGCTGCGTCGTGGCCGAGCTGCCGTGCAGCTTCGCCGCAAGGCGCAACAGTTGGTGCCACACGGCGCGCGAACGGGTCGTCGTCGGAATGGCGGAGCTGACGATCGTGGTGGAGGCTGACGAGGGTCCGATCGAGCTACTGGGCGCACGGATCGCAAAGTCGCTGGGGCGAGGAGTTGCGGCGATCCCGGGACGTGTGACCTCGCCGATGTCGCGGGGAACGCACGCGCTGCTGATGGCGGGAGCCTCGCTGGTAAGGGGACCGGGGGACGTGCTGGAGCTGCTGCATGAGGGCAATCCGCCACGGAGCCAGGACAGCACTGCGAGAGGGACCTACGGAGCGCCGAAGCCGACCGAGCTGGAGCCGAGGCTGAAGGAGACGCTGGAGCTGGTTGGCATCGGCAAGGACACGCCCGCCAAGTTGACCGCCGGACGCACGGACATCGGAGAGACGCTGCTCGCCTTGGGCGAGCTCGAGCTGATGGGGTTACTGACGCGAGGAGACGGCGGCCGGTACGTACAGAGAGAGAGCCTGGTGGGTAGCTAGTCCTAGACCTGCGCCAAAAGCTCAGCAGCTCAGATATGACACCGCCGAGTTCTCTCGATGCAGGAACCCGTGTAGATCCGAGAAAGCGGATGAAGGGACTCGAACCCTCGACCTTCTGCATGGCAATTCGCTACGGGAGAAGATGTCCGCGCTGAAAGCCCATTATAGAGCCAAAATAGAGCGGGTAGCTTCAAGCTGTGCCGAGTAGTTTGGGGAGAAAGTTTGGGAGAAGTTCCGCCGATCCCGCTTGTATGCTGGAGGAATGAGAAAGCCCGAGAATCGCCCGTTGCGCACTATCTCAGTGATGCAGAGGGCTCGGACAGGTCACTGAACGAAAGGCGCTCCAGCATGTCTCCTCCCATCTCAGTCTCCGGCCATACCCATCTGCGCTCCGGCAAGCGCGGCGGTGTCTGGTACGCCAAGTGGCGCGATGCGACCGGCCAGCACGAAAAGCGGCTCGGCAAGGACTGGAGCGCATCCGGCCAGCCCGCGCCGGGGTTCCTGCGTGAGAAGGACGCGCAGGCCGCGCTTGACGCGATCCTTGTCGACGCGCGTCGTGGCGCCGCGGCGCAGGGGCGCACCGGGGTCACGTTCAGGGACGTCGCCGAGGACTGGTACAGCTCGGGCAAGCTCAAGCGCGACTGGTCGCTGAACACCCAGCGTGACTACCGCTCCGTGCTCGACCACCACCTGATCGCGACGTTCGGGACGCTGCGGATCGAGTCGATCAGCTCCGCCCGCATCGAACGCTGGCGCGACGAGCAGGTCACCGAGCACGACCTGAGCCGGCGTAACGCCAACAAGCTGCTGGCAATCCTGCACGGCGTCTTCGAGTACGCCGTGCGCAAGCACGGCCTGTTGAGCAACCCCGTCAGGGACGTGGAGAAGCTGCGCGAATCCTACGACGCCGCACGCTTCGATTTCTACTCCCCGGAGGAGGTCCGCAAGCTCGTCGCCAAGGCAAGCGACTCCCAGGACGGCGTGCTGTATCTCACGGCTGCCTTCAGTGGGTTGCGCCGCGGCGAGCTGATTGCGCTGCTGTGGGAGGACGTCGACTTCGAGAACCACTCGATCCGCGTGTGGGAGAACGTCACGCAACGTGAGCGCGGGCTGCCGAAGTCACGCAAGTCGCGCACCGTCCCGATGGTCGATGACGTAGCCGGCGCACTGAAGGGCCTGAAGGCGCGGGAGCGCCACACCCACCCCAAGGACCCCGTGTTCGCCGGTGAGAACGGCGAGCCGATCGACGGCTCGGCGCTGCGCCGTCGCTACATCGCCGATCTCGAGCGAGCCGGGCTGCGCTTCCTGCGCTTCCACGATCTGCGCCACACATTCGGTTCGCTGGCGATCAACCGCGCCTCGATCGTGCAGGTCCAGGCGTGGATGGGCCACGCCGACATCAAGACGACGATGCGCTACCTGCACCACAAGAGCCGCGCCGACGACGCACGGATGCTGTCCAGCGCCTTTCGCCCCGAGCTTGACGAAGCTGCATGACCGTCCGTGCAATCGCCGCCCTGGTGGTGCGTCCTGATTTGCTGGAGCAACACGCCCCAGCGCCGCAGGCTAGAATGACTCGGTCGCGCGGATGTAGCTCAGCTGGCTAGAGCGTCGCCTTGCCATGGCGAAGGTCGAGGGTTCGAATCCCTTCATCCGCTTCATCCGCTCTCCGTATTGCGGGGATCCACGCAGGAGGGTGTCGTACGAGCACGTCGATGTCTCTGCGCTGCGCCGTCGCTGCATCGTCGCCGCGTGTGAGGAGATCCGCTGCGACGCAAGGGCACGGCCTATGGCTGCGAGCTTCTCCTGCGCCTGCCAAATCGTCACACACCACCACCAAGGTCATGCCCCGTCGATTTTGCCGCACTTTGCGGGAAATTTATCCCCGAGGATAGAATACTTCCCATCCGAGGCGCTAGGATGAGCCACCTCGCGGCTCCCGCGAACGGTAGCTGTAGGTTAGGTATGTGGACGAACATCGATGAGCCGAACATATGTCCAGAAGCCTTGAAGTCTTCCCCCAAGTCTGATCGAGTGCCCATGCCTAGGATCAAGTCACACAAATCGTTCAATCTAAAGGAGTTGATATGAGGCGCCTGCGTGTTGGAGCAGCACGGCAAAGTAAGCTTAATATAAAAAGTTATCTCGCCACACTCTTGAGCCTATCAATCGCTGGAATTGCAGCGTTGATGACTCCAGCAGTCGCGTCAGCCTGTACTCCCACCCACCATTGCTACGGTCTTGCGGAATGGAATGTCGAAGGGAAAACGGGCTCCGGCTTCAAAGGCTCCGATATGATCCTCCAGAGCTACGAAGACGCTCTATACACGAGAGAACAAGAAGGCTATGACAATCTCATTACGAATGAGTCTTGGGTCGTCTTTGAACATAGATACTGGAACGAGGCTGGTGATGTCATCGGCTGTGTATACATCATTGGATGCACGGGTAGCTCGCCACAATATTTCGCGTTTTTTGACTCGAAAGGGGACGGCGAGGGTGGCGCATTATCGAGTCAAGGGCCGGGAAGCGGCCAGTTCGAAGTCCAGAACTCCTACTATGCACCGACCAATGGCTGGTACGTGCATTCCGGGACGTTCACTGGTGGAATCAACGGACAGCCATCGTATGCTCTTGCACTTGAAGCCGGTGTCGAGACGACGACCACGAGCGCCTATAACTACGCATCAGCAACGAATTTGGATTGGGAGGACCTCCAAGGCGGCTGGCATTACAGCGACTGGGCCAGTGGAACCGGGCACGCCGAAATTTACCTGCAACCTTCCCGCCCTAGCGGAGTGGTTTACCAGGTATGACACCTTTGGCTTTGGGGTCAATTGGAAAGGCACGTGTACTGGATCGGAGGATGCCGCCACGAGTCCAGAAACTAACGCTGGGTTCCGACCTGTACTACCTGTGCAACAGGCACCGGCCGCGACGTCAAGCTCAGCGGGCAAATTTACGTTGGCAGCATTAAAGACCAAGGTTGAAGCAGTCGCAGCAAGTGCGGGTGACGCAAGTCCAAGTAGCATCGAAGTGGCTGAAGCGTCTCGGGCAAACGCTGTTGCGGCAGCAACGCCAGCGTTATCGCTCAGTGACACGCCGGAACAGCACGAATGGCTGAGTGGCGCGACGTACGCGGTCGTGCTTCACGGGCACTTCACGATCCCATCAGCTTCGATCTCCGGAGGCGCCGAACTGCCGGCCACGACCGGCACGACGCTCGGTATGGTGATTGACACAAGCACGGGAGCCGTGACTTCCTTCGATCTCGCAAACGAAAGCCAGCAACAACCGAATCTCACCCCGCTCGGGGCCGTCAAAGCTCTGTAGCGGCCACAGAGACAGAGGAGACGATATGAGGATCTGCGTGCCGCCGACGACGAGACGCTCGTTGGCGGCACGTGCTTCCCGCTCGCGCGTAGACCCGCTTGGTGATAGAGTCCAGCAATCGGAAATCAGTAGATCGGAAGAAAGCTGGTGATGACGATGAAACGGGTAGCTGGGATTGGCACCGTTGTCATACTAACGTCGGTCGGCACGATGCTCGGAGGAGCCTCGGCCGGTGGCCAAGTAGCGAGACCCGCGCTGACGTCGAAGCGCTCAGCGGTGATTGCTGGCTGGGTGATCTTTGTGGGAGGCCCGCACCGGTCGGAAGTCCAGAGGCGTAATAGCGGGACGGTGTCGGTACGCACCCAGAGCGGACGCCTAGTTGCGACCGTGCACGCCTCGAAGCGCAACGGCTTTCGTGTGGAGGTCGCGCCTGGGCGCTATAAGCTGAGCGCCGTCTACGAACAGGAAACGCCGAACGGCCGTCAGCAAACCGGCGGAGAAAAAGAATGCCGGCCCACGACCGTCCTGGCGCGCTCCGGCAGGACGACCCGGGTAACGACAGCCATCGGGTGCGACATTCCATAAGCGGGCGAAGAACTTGCTCGATCAAGCGGTCCAGGACCGCCCCGGTGGCTGCCTCGAAGAAGTTCGCGCAGCACAGCCTCTGCATCGCCGATCTCCAGAGTTCTGAGGCGTTCGGCCCACTTGGCTTCACCCGTCTTGTGTCAGAGCCAGACGGGTTCATCGCCTATCGCCTTGAGGATGCGAGGTAGCGCTCAGGAACCCGTCTGGCTCTGACGCAGGGACCTGTTACTCCGCGCCACGGCTACCGCCGCTGGCACTACGCCCCCAACGGGAGTTGGGACATCCCGCGGATCGCAGCGGCCATGCGCTCCTAGGCGGGGGAGACCGGGACGCCTCCGCGCTCATGGGAGTGGTGCCCCAGCGCCGCGCGCAGCGCTGGACTGATGAGCGAGGCCGAGAGCAAGTGGGAGCGCGAGCATCCGCGCTAGCCCGGCAACACGACCGTCTACCGGTACTTCGACTCATGGGCCTCAGCGCTGGAAGCCGCCGACTTGCCGCCCTTCACCAGGCACGAGTGCAAGCTGCCCTTGGCCGAGCGTGTCGCGATCTCCGAGAGGATGGCAGCGGCCGGCGTCTCTGTGCGCGAGATCGCCGGTGAGCTTTGCGTCGGCATCGCGACCGCCTACCGCTACTTGAAGGCACACCCCTGCGTGGACTGCGCGGGACCGGTAGTGGGTGAGGGTAAGCGGTGCTTGCGTTGTGTGACCCGTCGCTCCAACCCGAAGCGCTGGTCCGCCCCGGAGCTGCTCGACGCGATCATCGCATGAGAGCAGCTCGAAGGACGCCCACCCGCGACCACGGACTGGCGACCATCGACCGACGGTTAGCGCAACCGCTGGGAGCGCGAGTTCCCGCACTGGCCACCGGCAAGCGCGGCACGCATCGTGTTCGGAAGCTGGACCGAGATGATGACGGCCGCCGGCTATCTCCCGTACAACCCGCCGTGGGACCCCGAGCAGGTGATCGAAGCGATCCAGCGCATGGCGGACGAGCTGGGTCGTGCGCCTCTCAAGGAAGAGTGCGACGCCTCGCCGGACGGTTATCCGTCGGCGTCCACGATCAGGCGGCGGTTCGGTTCCTTCACGGCCGGTACCCGCGCCGCCGGGCTCGAACCAATCGGACGGCGCGGCGGCCGCGACGTTCAGGGTGTGCACGGTGCGTGAGGATGTCGGGATTGCGACGGTCTGCTTCACAGCCGCGATGACGTTTTGTGAGAGGCCGCGTCGCTCGTTTCCAACGGCAAGCGTGGCGGTGTCGGAGTGCTCGCAGGCCGTATATCGGGTGAGCACCTGGTGCGTTCTCAACCGTGATCAGTCGCCCCTCAGGAGCCTTCACGCAGGTGCCGCCGAGCGGGTTTGCGGCGTCGGCGATCCGTTCGTGGTTGGCGGGATTCTCCATGCCATCCGCCAGCGATCTCGCAAGCTGGCGGCGATGAGGTCGCTTCCCTCCGCGAACTGACACGGACTCCCAGGGCCACGGTCGTTATTCCGTCGAAGCTGGCCGTACATACCAAGCGTTCTGTTCCCCGCCGCTTACCACTACCGACCCAGCACGACCATCCCCGTAGCCAGGCATTGATCCGTGCACATCAGGTCGGCCAAGAGCCCGACTGTACTGCGAAAATCCAAACAGACTAGATGCACTGTGCCAGAGCGTGACAGTTTCAGGTGGTAGATTACAGGGCGATGATGACGGCTGCGAGCATCGGTGCGGGCCAGGCGGCGGGGTACGCCGCCTATCTGGAGTCGCGGACGGTCGCGCCCTCGCGCGGGGATTACTACCTCTCGGCGGAGGGGGAGCCGACGGAGGCTCAGGGCGTGTGGCACGTGCTGGATGAGACCCGCGAACGGCTGGGTCTGGAGGCGGGCGAGGCGGTGCGCGCCGAGCAGCTCGTCGCGCTGATGGAGGGCCGTCATCCGGTGAGCGGCGAGTTCATTCGCCGGGCCGGCGCCGACGGTCGTCGCGCGGGCGGCATCGACTTGACGTTCTCGCGCGCCGAAGTCTGTTTCGGCGGTGTGGGCGCTTGGCTCCGAGCAGCAGCGCGCGGGTGTCGAGCTTGCGCATGGGCGGGCGGTCTCGCGTGCGCTTGAGCATCTGCGGGGTGAGGTCGCGGTGGTCCGTGAAGGCGCGGGTGGACGGGTGCTGTCCCCTGCGCGTGATGTGCTGGCGGCGGAGTTTCGTCACACGACCGCGCGGGGTGTCGCCGGGGGTGAGGCGCCCGACCCGCAACTTCACAGCCATGTCGTCGTGACGGGCGTGGTGCGCCAGGATGGGCAGTTCGCGGCGGTCGCGAGCCGTCCGTTGTTTCGGGCGGCGCGGGAGCTGGGCGCGTTCTACCGCGGGGCGCTTGGCCGAGGAGCTGCAAGGGCAGGGGTATGAGGTCGTCGCGGGCACCGGGCGCGATCGGGCGCTACTTCGAGGTCGCCGGGATCTCGGAGAGTGCGCGGGAGGCATTGAGCGGGCGTAGTCGTGAGGTGTGGTTGGCGGCTGAGCGTTTCCGTGCGCGCTACGGCCGCGCTCCCGAGCGTGACGAGCTACGCAACGTGAAGCTTGAAAACCGGCAGGCGAAGACGCCGCAGAATCGCCCCGAGCTACAAGCCACATGGGAGGAGCGGGCGGCCGGGCAGCACGTCGACCGCGCACATGTGGAGGGTTTGCAGTCCAGGCAGCCGGGGCGGTGTGCAACGCGCGGGCGATGCGGGCTGGCAGGAGCGGGTAACGGATGTCCTTGTCGGCGGAGGGCGCGACGTTCGCTGAGCGCGAGCTGCGCGCGAGCGTGCTTGAGCAGGGCGTCGGCGAGCTTGAACCGAACCGGGTTGCCGAGCACGCCCGCGAACTGGTCGCTTCGGGCGAGGTGATCGAGCTTGAGGGCGGGCGGATGACGACCCGCGAGATCAGGGACATGGAGCAGGCCGTGCAGGCGCGGATAAGCGAGATGGCGGCCAGCACCGGGGCGGCGGTAAGCGATGCAGGCTCGCACGACGGCGGTGAGGGAGGTCGCGGAGCGGATCGGCGGCCCGTTGAGCGTCGAGCAGCAGCGAGCGCTTGAGGTGCTCGGTGGCCCGGAGCGCGCGGCGGTGCTCGTCGGGCAGGCGGGGGCGGGTAAGGGGGTGGTGATCGACGCGGCGGTGCGCGCCGAGCAGCACGCGGGCCGTGAGCCTTGGGGTGTCGCGGTTGCTGGTGACACGGCCGAGCGGCTGGGCCGGGAAAGCCCGTCCTTGGAAGGCAGGACGATGACGCTGGATTCACTGGTCGCCAAAGCGCGCACAGGGAGCGTCACGCTGGACGAGAGCAGCACCGTGTATTTCGATGAGGCGGGGATGGCGGACACCCGTCGGCTGGACGCGCTGAGCGAGGTGGTCGCGCAGTCCGGGGGGAAGCTGGTGGTGATCGGCGATGCGCGCCAGCTCCCCGCGATCGGCGCGGGCGGCCTGTTCGAGGAACTCTCAGAGACCGCGCCGACGGCGCGCCTTTCGGAGGTGCGTCGCACTGATGACCCCGAGGAGCGCCGGGCGTGGGCGGATTTGCGCGGGGGTCGCGCTGAGCAGGCGATGGCTCACTACCAGGCCCGCGGACAATTGCATTTCAGTGACACCCGCGAGCAAGCGCTTGAGGGAGCGGTCAAGCAGTGGGCCGAGCTGACCGAACGCGACGGCGTGCGCCAGGTGGCGCTCATGTCCGATGCGTCAACCGCGGAGATTGACAGGATGAACGCCCGTGCGCAGCATCTACGCGCCGAGCGCGGCGAGCTGGGCGAGACGGAGGTGGAGCTGCCCGACGTCGCGTACGGTTTGCGTGAGAGTGACAGGGTGGCGTTTATCTCACAGCACCGTCCCGATGGTGAGCGCCGTGTGGAGAACGGGACACGCGGGGAGATCCTCAGCGTGGACCCCGAGGAGCAGCGGGTGAAGGTGTTGACCGACGGCGCCCGCGAGGTCATGGTCAGTGGTGAGGACTTGTCGAGCTTGCGTCTCTCCTACGCTCAGCATCTCTACCGTCAGCAGGGCGCGACCGTAGATCGCGCGGTCGTCGTAACGGGCGGCTGGCAGACGAGCCAGGAGGGCGCCTATGTACAGGCGTCCCGCGCGCGCGAGGGGACCGACTGGCACGTCGCCAGGGAGGACCTGGGAACCGAGGGCGTGGACGCCGAGCGGGTTGGAAGGCTCGCGGAGCTGATGCGGGCTTCGCGGGCGCAGCTACCCTCTGTCGCGTTCCGCGCGGTCACGGGCGGCACGGATGTGGGCGAGGAGCTTGAGCGCTCCACCGCCCGCCAGCTCGCACCCGACACCGGCATCCAGCAGGACACGGGGATGGCGCTATGAGCCGCGTGGCGATCACGCTGGACGAGCACGCCCTCGCCGAGCTGGGCCGCCGGGCGCAGGCCGCCGGTGAGCCGGCAGCCAGGACGGCAGCGCGGTTCGTCCGCGACGGGCTGCTCAGCACCCAAGCCCAGGCGCAGGCTGCGGGCGAGCAGCCATCGCCCGCCACCACACCCAAACCAGCCGAAGGCCAGGGCGCGGGGTCGCCGGGGTGGCTCCAGCCGCCCGGCGAGCAGGAGCGCTGGCGACGCGAGCTATGGGCGGCCGTGTCCGCGCTGGCGGAGCGCTACCCCCGCGTCTTCTCAAAGCTCGTCGCCGACTGGTGGACAGACCGCGCGCTCATAGAGGTCCTGGGCGCCCTGAGTGCGTGGCGCTCCCAGCTCGACGCGGGCGAGAACCCCGACCCGCGCGCGGAGCTGCTGTTCCACGACCGCCTGGAGCTGCTCGAGCGCCAGCTCACCCAGGCAGGCGACCCGACCGCCGCACGCTTCGCGGGCGGGCCGCCGCCGTCAGAGTGGGTCGCATAGCCGCTCGCGGCCGGTGCGGCAGAGCGCCTGCCAGTCGCAGTCGGTCAGGCCGGGCGCGCCGGGGAACAGGTCGACGCCGATCGGCTCTCGGCCCTGTGGTAGCGCGAGTGCTCGTCCTGCCGGCATCGCCCGGAGGTCCGCGGGCTGGACTGCGCGCTCGCGCTGCTGGGCGTAGGAGTGGCTGTCGCCGCCGGTGTAGGTCTTGCCGCTGCGCTCGACCTGCTGGGAGGTCGAGGTGTTCTCGCTGACCTGTGGACGCCACACGAGCTGCTCGCCGCAAGCATCTGAGACGAGCTGCGCCGTGTAGGGGTCGGCGACCCCGGCGAGCACGAGCCGAAGCGCCGGCGTTGACCACATCGTCGCGGTCTCGTGCTCGCCCCAGCGCGCGCGGGCCTGGCTCATGTCCTGCACCCCCAGCACCGGCACGATGCCCTGCTGAATACCCTCGCTGAGCAAGCGGGGGAGCGAGCGGATCGGCGCGATGTTCGCCACCTCATCGAGCGCGAGCAGCAACGGGTCCTGGAGGCGCCCGGCGGGTGAGGTGATCGCCAGGTCGATCGCGTGCGCGCAAAGCCCGTCCAGCAGCGCGGCGATCAGCGGCGCGAGCTCCTGCTGGATACGCGAGGGAGAGACGACATAGAGCGTGCCCTGCTGCGCGATCAGCTCCCCAAGGTCGATCTGCGGTGTGACGGCTGGGTCGGTGGAGGCTCTGACCGCTGCGCGGGAGGCCCACGCGAGCGCGACCTGCGCGGTGCCGAGCACCGAGGTCCGGTAGTCCCCGACGGCCTGCGCGGCGACACCGGAAAGCTCCTCCAACGCGATCTGCGCATCCGCTTTGCGGAGGATCTCCGCGGGCTGGGAGAACTCCGAGCGCCCCAGCCACCCCCGCGCGCGGTCGATGCCGCCGCCCGAGAGCGCCGCCGCGTGAAACAGCGGCGCCAGCAGCGCGCGGGCCGCGATGGCGAAATGCTCGCCGTGACGGACGCTCTCATCCGCGGAGGCGGGGGACAGCAGCGCGGCGGCTACCTCGACCGCGCCGTCCCATGTCCCACACCGCGAGAGCGGCGAGAAGCCGACGCTGACCTCGGGGTGCCCAAGTGAGCCGGTCGGGTCATACACCGCGACCGGCCCCCTCCGCGCGCGGTGGGCGGCGCTCTGCCAGGATGTCGCCCTTGGTCGAGGTGACGAGCGCCGGGTCCGTCCCAGCACGCAAGTGTCGGCGCGATCACCTTCCGTGTCTTGCCCGCCTTCGGCGGCCCGACGACGATCGCCGCGCAATCCGCCGGGGTGCGCAGCACACCGGCGGCGGTCTGCCCGGCCCACACGTGCGTCCCGGCGGTGGATGCTCCGCTGCGGGCAATCCACGGGTCATCAGGCTCAGCGGGCGGCGCGGGAGCACTAGCCTCGCTCGCCCTTTGGGCGGCGCCGAATGCACGAGTCGCCCACAGGCCGCCAGCCGTACACCCGGCGAAGCTCACGAGCGTGAGCAGCAGCGCGATCATGGCCAGCGCGGGCGGTTGGGGGGCCAGCGGGGATTGTCCGGTCGGCGCGGGGTGGCAAGCGGTGAACGCAGCGGCTCAGGATCACCAGGCGGCGGTGTGTCGCTTGGGCTCGCGTGCGCGGATGCGCGGCGCGAGGACCATGCCCAACGCGAGCAATATGAATGCGACCACTCCCATCGCGACAGGCGAGGCGCCGAGAACCGCGCCGAGCGGGTAGCGCGGCCCGAGAGGACCAAGGCCGCCGTGCGCCGCCTTCCACGCCTCTGCTGTCGGCCCGGCCCACAACGGCCAGGCCACCCACAACGTCACGGCCCACATCCCCGCGCCCGCGAGACGCTGACGCCAGCGCAGATCGTCAAGCTCAACGGGGCGCAGAACACGATTGCACGCCGCGCAGGCGAACAGCCAGAGCAGCAGCGGCGCGAACGCCGGCGCCGACCACCATCCGAGCTGCAGGCCGACCGTCGTAAACAGCGCGTGCAGCCCCACGAGCAGCAGGACCACGACCCCGCCGAGCACGAGCAGCACGCGCAGCATCGCGTCCTGATCGGCTTCCTTATCCGCGCGTGAACGCCCGGCGAACAACGAGTCCGCCCAGCCCGGCGGACGATCCACCCGGCCCCGATCGCCCCCTGTCCGTAGCTGCCTGCGGGGATCGTTATCGCTCATCGTCAGCCTCCTTGGTCCTTGGGTTCTCGGCCAGGCTCGCCAGGAGCGCCGCCTGGGTGCTCCGTCTGAACCTGCTGCGGCTCGATCTGCCGCCCGAGCCGTTGACCGGCCTGGGATACGCGCGGGCAGGCGTCGATGAGACGGCGACCTGCTCGGCCAACCAGTCTTCGAGCATCACCCGGCTAAATCGCAGATGACGCCCCACGCGCAGACACGGCAAATGCCCAAGCCGCGCCGCATCCCGCACCCACGAGACCCGCACGTTCAACAGCGCCGCCGCCGCTACGCAGTCAAGCAGCGGCTCATCCAACGACACCGCGGCGCCATCGGCCGGGACGTGGGACGAGCCCCGTCCTGTCCGCGTGGCCGAGCTTCCGACGTGGGGATCGGCCGTTCCAGGGGCCTTGTTCGTTCGTGTCATCTGCTCGCTCCGTTGACTTGTCGTGGAACAGGACGTAATCCCCCCGCATGAGTTGAGGCAGATTCGTCCCTGTCCCCCTTAATGACCGCGAGCAGCCGAAACCGGCCAACGACTTTTGGTGGAGTCGCAGCTACCAAGCCGTCGTGAGCGACGACTACCCTCCGCGAATGGATGTGAGACGCATAGCCGCCAGGCAGCGTAAAAGGCGCTGCTGTCCCGCCAACAGGGCACGGTGAGCGCTTGAGCATCCTGGCCCAAACCGTCGATCCCGACGGACGCACCGTCGTCCTGGACGAGGAGGGCTGGGAGCACATCCTCCACGAGCACGCGGAGCTGGCTCTCTACCGTGATGAGATCATCGCGACCATCCGCGCCCCCGGCCACCGCAGCCCCGATCCTCGCCCTGGGCAGGAGCGCTACTACCGCATAGACCTCGGCCCCAGCCGTTGGCTGTTCGCCGTCGTAAACTTCAACGAGACGCCAGCGCGGATCGTGACCGCATACGGCAACCGCAAAGACCCTCCTGGATGGACAACACAATGACCGTGACCATCGGCAGCCTGACCTTCGACCACGCCACCTACGACGATCGCGGCGACGTCCTCTACCTGCACGCCGGCGAGCGCCAGGAGGCCGCCGACAGCGAGGCCACGCCCGAGGGGCATGTGCTGCGCTTCAACGATCGCGGCGAGGTCATCGGGCTCACGATCATCAACGCCAAGTGGCTGCTGCAACGCGACCACGCCATCAACATCACGATCCCCGAGCACATCGCCGTCACTCCCGACACGCTCGCCGAGGCGCTGACGGCAGCCTGAACCGCCTTTCCGCCGGGCTTCGGAACGCTCAACGCCCCGGCGGAACAAGCCTTTACAGAAGCACTCAGGGGTGAGGGATCGCTGGGCTGTATGCCCGGCACCGTGGCAGCCCGAGCTGCACGCGTGACCCTCGCACGACGTTTGAGGTTGCGGCGCGGTGGCCGCCGCTACGAGCACCGGGGGCGTCGGGCTACGCCCTCCTTGTCTGCTCGACGCCTGCTGGCAAGCTCGGCTGCGATCAGAGCCGCCACATCCATATGCCCGACCTTGGGAGAAAGTTCTGGGAGAAACTTCTCAAAAACGTGTCGATTTGCAGCGGAAGAAGGACTCGCATATCCCTTCTGCATGGCAAGCAGACGCTCTAGCCAACTGAGCTACATCCGCGCGAGCGCCGATTATAGGGGCAGGAGGCATGGCGGGATCTGGCTGTGGGCGACGGGCTGTGGACGGCGCCACGTGCAGAAACATTGCTGGGATACTCCGCAGATGCCAAGCGATCGCGTGTATACGCGCCTCTCGACGACCTCGGCTTGGGCGCTGAAGGCCTTCGGCAAGCTCAACGTCCCGCTCTACCGTGTCAGCCGTGGGCGGCTGTTCGGGCAGATCGCGGGCACGCCGGTACTGCTACTCACGACGGTCGGTCGCCGCTCGGGAGCACCGCGCACCGTGCCGGTGGTGTATCTCTCCGACGGCGAGCGCATGGTCGTGATCGGGTCGAACGCCGGGCACAAGACCGCACCGGCGTGGTCGCTGAACCTGGAGGCGAACCCGGACGCGGAGGTCGAGGTCGGCGGCGAACGCAGGAAAGTGCGCGCACGAGTCGCCGAGGGCGAGGAGCGCGCCGAGCTGTGGCGGAAGATGAACGAGCAGTACAGCGGCTTCGACGACTACAACGCGCGAACGACGCGCGAGATCCGCCTGTTCGTGCTGGAGCCGTATCGGCACGGGTCAACACCCTGACCGGCTCGGCCTCCACTGTCGGCTAGCCTGAGCACCATGCGTTTCTTCACCCGACCGGAGCCGAGCATGGTGGACGCCGCGACCGCGCTGCCGGGCCGCGAGCGCGCGATGGAGGTGCCGGCCCTGCACGAGGTGCTGGGCACGCCGCTGAAGCCGCCGTTCCCCGAGGGCTTCGAGCAGGCGGTGTTCGGGATGGGTTGCTTCTGGGGCGAGGAGCGGGTCTTCTGGCAGGCGCCCGGCGTCTACACGACCGCCGTCGGCTACGCGGGCGGGTTCACGCCGAACCCGACCTACGAGGAGGTCTGCTCGGGGCGCACCGGGCACGCCGAGGTCGTGCTCGTCGTCTTCGACCCCGCCGTCGACGAGCTACGAGGAGATGCTGAAGCTGTTCTGGGAGGGCCACGATCCGACCCAGGGCATGCGCCAGGGCAACGACGTCGGCACCCAGTACCGCTCGGCGATCTACTGGCACGACGAGGCCCAGCGCGCCGCGGCGGAAGCCTCGCGCGACGCCTACCAGCAGGTGCTGAGCGCGGCCGGGCACGGCGAGATCACGACCGAGATCGCGCCGCTGCGACTCCCACCCGTTCTACTACGCCGAGGACTACCACCAGCAGTACCTGGCGAAGAACCCCGGCGGCTACTGCGGCCTGGGCGGCACCGGCGTCAGCTGCCCGGTCGGGCTTGACCAGCAGCTGACGGCGACTGCACGTCGTCGCCGCGCTGCCTCAGCCGCGATCCCCGCTACCAACAGCAGCGACCCCGCCGAAGCGGGGTCGCTGGTAGTGGGTTTGGGTTGAGTTGAAACCGGAGGCGTCCATGCCTCCGGTGTGCGGACGGACTAGCCGGCCGCCGGGCTTGGCGCTGGGTCGGGCTGCCACGACGGAGCGTGCGGACCACCGAGAGTGGGCACATCCGAGGGGTAGACCTCGTTGCCATGGATTGCGTGATCGCCGATCTCCATCTCCTCGTCCGTGAGTCGCAGCGGCAGGAAGATGCCGATGAACTTGAGGATGATGAACGTCGCAACGGCGGTGTACGCGATCACCCACACGGCCGTCTCCGCCTGCCAGCGCAGCAGCGTCCAGCCACCGCCCAGGAGCAACCCTGTCTTGCCAGGCAGGTTGCTCGCGCCGCCCACGCCGATGTACTCGACGATCGCGGGATCCGCCAGCAGACCGACCATCAGGCCACCCATCAGACCGGCGATACCGTGTGTATAGATCACCCCCAGGGTATCGTCGACATTCCTGAACGGTCGTGCGCGACTGAGGTAGCGGATCGCGAACCACACGATCGTCGACATCGACCACTCCGATGATGATCGCGCCCCAGCCGTTGACGAACCCGGCCGCCGGGGTGATACCCACCAGGCCCGTGATCATCCCGTTGACTGCCCCGAGCATCGACGGCTTGTCGCGGAAGATGTAGTCCCACGCGATCCACACGATCATCGCGACCGCGGTGCACAGGTTGGTGTTGATCACCGCTGCCGAAGCGTTAGCGCCGGCGTAGTAGGAGTCACCACCGTTGAACCCGTTCCACCCCAGCCACAGCAGACCCGCACCAGCCGCGACCATCAGCAGGTTGTTGGGCGCGTCGATCTCGCGATCTCGTTGCAATCGTGGTCCGATCACCGCCGCGAATACGAATCCTGAGATACCCGCGGACAAGTGGATGACATAACCACCGGAGTAATCCAACGCGCCGTGCGCCGCAAAGTAGCCGCCGCCCCAGATCAGGAACGCGTTGACCGCGTACACGAACGTGATCCACAACAGCCACGTACGGGATCCACGCCTTGAAGTTGACCCGCCCGAGCACCGACCCGAGCGCCAGGATCGGAGTGATCGCAGCGAACACGAACTGGAAGTACACGAGCGAGGACTCGGGGAAGTGGAACGGTGGACCTTCGGTGATAGACGGAATTTCGCCTGGCCCTCCTCAGCCGTATGACTGAGCACGCTGCCCGGTTCACCGAGAGCCGTCCCCAGGAAGCCTTTGGTCCCGAAGATGCCCGAACCGCTCTTCGCGATCGGATGGCCGAAGCCCATCTTGAACGCCCACAGGCACCAGACGATCAGCGTCACGCAGAACGCCACGAACGTGAGCATCATGCTGTTGACCGACCAGCGCTTCTGCATGACTCCGCCGTACAGAACAGCGAGGCCGGGTAGGCTCATCAGCCCGACGAACGTCGCGGCGGTCATCTGCCACGCGTTGTCGCCGGCGTTGAGCCAAGATGGGATGCTTGCCCAGGTCATGTGCCTCCATTTCCCTGCTGTCGTGGATCTGGCTGAGCCGCCCGCATCGGACGGCGGCACGCCATTAGTCCGGGTATACAAACCGGGCGCGGAGGCGAGCCGGTAGGGACACCCTGGCCAACAGTTGGTGCAGGGCTTTCGACATTTGTATAGACGGCCCCTGTGCGGGCTCTCGTTAGCGGGGCGTCGACCCAGGCCCTCAGCCGAACGGGAAGCCGGCCCGCCGGCAGGAGGCACGCAGTTCGGCGGCGACATGCCTGAACGCGCCCGGCGAGGCGCACACCTTTCTGGCCTGCGCGCCACACCCGTGCTCGGTCGCGCCGCCGAGCGTGCTGGCGAACGAGACTTCGATGCAGTCCTTCGGCGCAGGCGAGCCGGTCGTAAGGGCATAGGCCCCGAGACCCACGGCGACCAGCACCACGCACGCGAGCATCGCCGCGACGACCGTCTTCTCGCGCCGCCCCCAGCGCAGCGGCTCGGACAGCCGCTTGGACTGATCCTGCATGATCATGGTCATGGTCGCGGGAGACTACTGCGCGGCAGGTGGCGAATCCGCGCCCGGCTGGAAGGCGAGCGCCGCCGAGTTGATGCAGTAGCGCTGGCCGGTCGGGCCCGGCCCGTCGTCGAAGACGTGCCCCAGGTGACCGCCGCAGGTCCGGCAGATGACCTCGGTGCGGCGCATGAACAGGCCGTTGTCCGGGCGCAGCTCGACCGCTTCGGCGACAGCCGGCTCGGTGAAGCTGGGCCAGCCGGTGCCGGAGTCGAATTTGGTGTCCGAGCCGAACAGCTCGTGCCGCAGGCCGCGCAGCGGTAGGAGCCGTCAGCCTTGTGGTGGACGTACTCGCCCGTGAACGGCGCCTCGGTGCCGGCCTTGCGCAGGACGTCGTACTGGGCGGGCGTCAGCTGCTCGCGCCACTCCTGGTCTGACTTCTCAACTTTGGCTTCGCTCATATTCACTTAGTTCTAGCCACTCCTCCTTGGCTCGTCTCAACCGCCTGTTATACCTGATGTTTACGTTCACGTCAACTTCTCCCAAATCACGTTTCGGCGTCGCCGCCGGCCACGAGAACTACAAGTGGTGGGCGCTCTCCTGCACGAGCCTCGGGATGCTGCTCGCGGCGACCAACTCGGGCACTTTGATCATCGCGCTGCCCGACCTCGAGCGCTCGCTGCACGCCAGCCTGCTGGCGCTCGTGTGGGTGATCCTCGCCTATCTGATCGCCGCCACGGTGCTCGTGCTGATGGCGGGCCGGCTGAGCGACCTGTTCGGGCGCAAGCGCGCCTACGTGGGCGGCTTCCTGCTGTTCGCGTTCGCCTCGCTCGGAGCGGGCTTCTCCCCGGACGCGACCGTGCTGATCGTGTGGCGCATGCTGCAGGGCATCGGCTCGGCCTTCCTGTTCGCCAACGCCGCCGCCCTCGTCACCGACGCCTTCCCGAAGGAGGAACTCGGCCTCGCGATGGGCACCAACACGATGGTCGCCGCGATCGGCCTGGCGATCGGCCCGGTGCTCGGCGGCGCGCTGGTGGCGATCTCCTGGCACTGGGTGTTCTGGTTCAACGTGCCCTTCGCGCTCGCCGGCGCCGCCTGGGGCGCGCTGATCCTGCGCGAGCTCGCCAAACCCGATCAGGTGCGCGGCTATGACGTGCTCGGCAACATCACTTTCATCCTCGGGCTGACCGGCCTGGTGCTCGGGGTCTCGCGCGGCGGGATCAGCGGCTGGAACGACACGATCGTGATCGTCGGCCTGATCACCGCGGCCGTGCTGCTGCCGATCTGGGTGCTGATCGAGAGCCGCTCGCGCGCCCCGATGCTCGACCTGAAGATCTTCAAGAACCGCCTGTTCGCGGCCGCGAGCGCCGCCTCCTTCATCAACGGGCTCGCGCGGTTCGCGCTGATGTTCCTGTTCGTCTTCTACTTCCAGGGCGCCCAGTCGAACACGCCGATCGATGCCGGCATCAAGCTGATCCCGCTCGCGCTGGGAATGCTCGTCGCCTCGCCGCTGGCCGGCATCTACGCCGACCGCCACGGCTCCCGCGCCTCGCCGCGCTGGGCATGCTCGTGAGCGCGGTCGGGCTCGCGGGGATGACGACGCTCGCAGTGCACACCCCCTACTGGCAGAGCGGCCTGTGGCTGCTGATCGTCGGCGTCGGCTCGGGCATGTTCAACAGCCCGAACACGGCCGCGATGATGGGCACCGTCCCCGCCCGACCGCCGCGGCATCGCCGCGGGCGCGCGGACGCTGCTGCAGAACACCGGCGCCGTGCTGTCGATCGCGTTCGTGCTCGCGATCATCACCTCGGCCGTGCCGAAGGCGACGCTGTTCGCGGTCTTCTCCGGGCTGACCAAGGGGCTCTCCGAAGCGAAGCTCGCGCCGTTCATCGCCAACATGCACGTCGCGCTGTGGGTGCTCGCCGCGACCTCGCTGGTGGGCGCGTTCGTCTGCCTGCTGCGCCCCAAGCACATGTCCGTCGCGGAGTCCGCGACGCTGTCTTTCGAGGAGCATTCCCCACCGCGTGAGCGAGTCCACGCGTGAACGCTCCAACCGAGCCCAGCCTGCGGATCGGCGACGTCGCCAAGCTGGCCGGCACGACGCCGCGCACGATCCGCTACTACGAGGAGATCGGCCTGCTTCCCCAGACACCCGCGCGGCTGTCTGGGCAGCACCGGCTGTACACCGAGCACGAGGTCGAGCGCCTGCGCGAGGTGATGCGCCTGAAGGATCTGCTCGGGGTATCGCTCGATCAGCTCAAGACACTGCTCGCGGCCGAGGACGCGCGCGCCGCGGTCCGCGCCCAGCTGCGCCGAGACGACGTCCACCCCGAGCGTCGGCGCGAGCTGCTGAGCGAGGCGCTCGGCCACATCGACCGTCAGCTCGAGCTCGTCCAGCGGCCGCGCCAGCGGAGCTGGCGAAGCTGGAGGCGGAGCTGTGCGAGACGCACAAGCGCGTGCGCCGCAAGCTGCGCGAGCTCGACGCCCAGGCCGGGGGCGCCTCCACCGGCTCCGACGACAACACAGGAACCCGTGCCTCCAGGCGTTTAAGTCGAAGGGCAACGGGCAGGACTGCTGGAACCGGTTTGTAAGGTGAGGTGCGGGGAATCGATTCTTTTCGACAGAGGAGCCTGAGTGGAGCGTAAGTGGTGGACCCTGATCGCCGTCTCGGTGGCGATCTTCATGCTGCTGCTCGACATCACCGTCGTCAACGTCGCGCTGCCCGACATCCAGCGCTCGCTGCACTCCTCGTTCTCCGATCTGCAGTGGGTCGTCAACGCCTACGCGCTGACGCTCGCCGCGTTCCTCTGACCTCCGGCTCGGTGGCCGATCTGGTCGGGCGCAGGCGCGTGTTCGTCGTCGGGCTGCTGGTGTTCACCAGCCTCCTCAGCCGTCTGCGGCCTGTCGACCACGCCGCTGATGCTGAACCTCGCGCGCGCCGTACAGGGCACCGGCGGGGCGATGATGTTCGCCACCGCGCTGGCGCTGATCGCCCAGGCGTTCCACGGCAAGGAGCGGGGGACGGCCTTCGGCGTATTCGGCGCGGTCACCGGCGCGAGCGGTGGCGATCGGGCCGGTGCTCGGCGGCATCATCACCTCGGGCATCGGCTGGGAGTGGATCTTCTTCGTGAACGTCCCGATCGGCGTCGATCGCGGTGTTCATCGCGCTCACCCACGTGGCGGACTCCCGCGACCCGAACGCCACGGGTGTGGATTGGGCGGGCCTGGTGACCTTCTCCGGCTCGCTGTTCCTGCTCGTGTACGCCCTCGTGCAGGGCAACGAAAAGGGCTGGGGCTCGACCGAGATCGTCTCGCTTCCTGATCGCCGCGGTCGTGCTGATGGCGCTGTTCGTCGATCGTCGAGCACCGCCAGAGCCGCCCGATGCTCGACCTGTCGCTGTTCCGCCGCCCCGCCTTCACCGGCGCGAGCATCGTCGCGTTCTCCCTGTCGGGCTCGTTCTTCGCGATGTTCCTGTACCTGACGCTCTACATCCAGGACGTGCTCGGCTTCGCTCCGTTCCAGGCGGGGCTGCGGTTCCTGCCGATCGACCCTGCTGTCCTTCATCGTCGCCCCGATCGCGGGCCGGCTGAGCGTGCGCATGCCGGTGCGCCTGCTGCTGGCGGTCGGGTCTGCTGCTGATCGGCGATCGGCCTGCTTGCGATGACCGCGATCGACGCCAGCCTCGAGCTGGACCGCACTGATTCCCGGCTTCATGCTCGCCGGCGCGGGCGTCGGCCTGGTCAACCCGCCGCTGGCCTCGACCGCGGTCGGGGTGGTGCACCGCTCGAGCGCAGCGGGATGGCCTCGGGGATCAACTCGACCTTCCGCCAAGTCGGGATCGCCACGGGCATCGCCGGACTGGGCGCCGTCTTCCAGCACAGCGTGACCCAGGGCACCACGGCGGCGCTCCGTTCGAGCGGGCAAGCTCACGCGATCCTCGGCGCAGCCCACGGCCAGCTCGGCACGCTGCTGGAGTCCGGCGAAGTCACCCAGGTCGCCCACTCCCTCTCCGCCGCCGCGCGCGCGGCCCTGGAGCACTCCTACCGAGTGGGCTTCACCGAAGCGTTCACGACGATCGCGCTGATCGCCGCGCTGCTGGCCCTCGTCGGCGCCGTGCTGGCATTCGTGCTCGTGCGCAGCCGCGACTTCGTATCCGCCGGGGAGCTACCCGCCGAGCAGGCGCCGGAGCCGGTGGCCGCCGCCGCGGGATGACGCACACGGGTTTGGCCTGGCAAACGCCCGTGTTTTCAACTCGCAATTGCAACACGGTCGGCCAGGCCGGCCGATTAGAGATCTTGCCCAGCCCCCTGCGCTCATATCCGCCACAGTCGAGCACCGGCAGCCGGGGATAGCGCGGATAGAGCTGGATCCTCGCGCGAACGTTCGCACAGCGAGAACATCGATCCGCGGGTGTTGCTCACCTCGCCCTGGTGCTTGCAGTGTCGCACAGCCCCGCCGTCGGGTCACGTCTGCGGGGGAGTCGCCGGTGCGGGACATCACCGCAGCGTAATGCGCCTTCGCGACGACGCGCACCTGCGATAATCGTTGACTAAGCAACTATGAAGACTTTCACTCGACTACTTGGATTTCTGCGCCCATACAAGCGCGGCATGATCATCTCCTGGACGCTGGCGAGCCTCGCGATGGTGATGACCGTGGCACTGCCCGCCCTGACCGGCCGGGCGGTGCAGATCATCAGCACGGCGCCCCAGCATCACCACGCCGCCGCGCAGGCCAGCGCCCGCCACGAACTGACGCTGATCGCCGCTGCGATCGCGCTGCTCGTGCTGATGCGCTGGGGGTTCATGTACTGGCGGCGGATGGTCGCCGGGCGACTCTCGCTCGGCGTCGAATACGACCTGCGCAAGCTGCTCTACGGCCACCTGCAGCAACTCGAGCTCGGCTTCTTCGACCGCCAGCAGACCGGCCAGCTGATGTCGCGCGCGACCGTCGACCTGCAGGCTGTGCGCTTCTTCCTCGGCTACGGGCTCGTGTTCATCCTGCAGTCGATCCTCACGATCGTGCTCGCGGGAATCGTGATGATCATGATCGAACCGCGGCTCGGCCTGATCTCGCTCGCGCCGGTACCATTCGTGGTGCTGATCTCCTACCGCTACGGTCGCCGCGCGCGTCCGGCGATCCAGCAGACCCAGCAACGCATCGCCGAGCTGACCGCCGACGCCGAGGAGAACATCTCCGGGGTGCGCGTCGTCAAGGCGTTCGCACGCGAGCCCCGCCAGCTCAGCGCTTCCAGGGCAGCGTCGGGCGCGTCTTCGGCCAAGCGATGGTCGCCACCCGGCTGGAAGCGAAGTTCAACCCGATGATCGGCTTCCTGCCCCAGCTCGGCCTCGCCGCGGTGCTGCTGATCGGGGGCAACGCCGTGATCCACGCGCACCTGACGCTCGGCCAGTTCACCGCGTTCTACCTGTACCTGAACATGCTGATTGCCCCGATGCGCACGCTCGGCGTGATCCTCAACCTAGCTCAGCGTGCCACCGCCTCGGGCGCGCGTCTGTTCCAGGTCCTCGACCGCCCCCCGCGGTTGACCTCGCCGCCCGACGCCCCACTACTGCCGGCGGGTAATGGGCACGTGCAACTGCAGGGCGTCACGCTGCGCTATGACGAGTCCGACGAGTTCGGCGCGGCGTATTCGGCGACGAACGCCTCGAACGGAGCCTCCACGGCCCATGCCGCGCGCGCGGTGCTGAGCGACGTCGACCTGGATGTTCCCGCCGGGCGCACGATCGCGCTCGTCGGCGCCACCGGCTCTGGCAAGACCAGCCTCGTCTCGTTGATCTCACGGCTGTACGACGTAAGCGCCGGGCGCGTGCTGCTCGACGGCGCCGACGTGCGCGAGGTGGACCTGCGCTCGCTGCGCCAGGCCGTCGCGGTCGTCAGCGACGATCCCTTCCTGTTCTCGGAGACCGTCGCCGAGAACATCGCCTACGCGCACCCCGACGCCACCCGCGAGGCGGTCGAGCAGGCCGCCCGCCGCGCCCAGGCACACGAGTTCATCGAGCGTCTGCCCGACGGCTACGAAACGCGCGTCGGCGAGCGCGGGTTGACCCTGTCCGGCGGACAGCGTCAGCGTATGGCGATCGCGCGGGCGCTGCTCGCCGACCCGCGCGTGCTGATCCTCGACGATGCCACCTCATCGGTCGACGCCTCCACCGAGCGCCAGATCAAGCTCGCACTCGACGAGGCGATGGCCGGGCGAACAACGTTCATCGTCGCCCACCGCCTCTCCACAATCGCGCTGGCAGATGAGATCGTCGTGCTCGACCACGGCCGGATCACCGCACACGGCGACCACGAGGAACTGCTGGAGACATCGGAGCTGTATCGCGAGATCGTCGAAAAGGGCCTGCCCGACCAGGTTTTTCTCACACGCGAGTTACCCAGAGAACGCGAGGTGAGCGGGATATGAGCGCGCATGGCGGCGCACGGATGGTGGGCGGCGGCGGGCCCGCGCGCTCGCAGTGGGCGGGCGAGCGCGCAGCAAAGGGGACGCGCGGGCGCAACCTGCGCGGCCTGCTGCGGTTGCTGGGCCCCTACCGCCTGCGCGTGAGCGCGATGTTGACGGCGCTCGTGCTCGGCACGGCCGCCTCGCTCGCGCCCCCGCTGCTGGCGAAGGTCGCGATCGACGAAGGCATCGACCGCCACGACACCCACACGCTCGTGCTGGTGGTGGTCGCTTTTCTACTTTCGGCGCTGCTCGTGTGGGCGATGACCTATGTGCAGACCTATCTCGTCGGCTGGGTCGGCCAGCGTGTGCTCGCGGACCTGCGCATCCGCATCTTCACGCACCTGCAGAGCCAGCCGATCGGCTTCTACGAGAGCCGCCCCGCGGGGGTGCTGATCTCGCGCATGACCAACGACGTCGAGGCCTTGGAAAGCCTCGTCACGGACTCGGTGGTGACGCTGTTCCAGGCCGGGCTGACGCTTGTCGGGGCGGTCGTGGTGTTGCTGTTCTTGGACCTGAAGCTGGCCCTGTTGACGTTCTGCGTCGTTCCGTTCGTCCTCGCAGGCTCGATCTGGTTCCGGCTCGTCTCGGCCGGCGCGTTCCGGCGCACGCGTGAAACGATCGGCTCGATCACCGCCTACCTGCAGGAGACCCTGTCGGGGATCCGCGTCGTGCGCAGCTTCGGCCAGGAGCCCCATCACGAGGCGCGGTTCGCGGAGCTCAACACCGACAACTGCGACGCGAACATGGTCACGGTGCGGCTCAACGCCGCGTACTTCCCGACGGTGGAAATGCTCTCCGGCGTCGCGCTCGCGCTGATCGTCCTCTACGGCGGCTATCAGGCCCTCGAAGGCCACATCACCGCGGGCACCGTTGTCGCGTTCGTGGGAACCCTGTCGTTCCTGTTCGAACCGATCCAGCAGCTCTCCCAGCTCTACACCACCTACCAGTCGGGGATGGCGGCGCTAGAGAAGATCTTCCAGTTGCTGGACGTCACGCCGACCCTGACCGATCGCGCCGAGGCGACCCCGCTCGAGCGCATCCGCGGCGAAGTTCGCTTCGAGGACGTCTCGTTCTCCTACACGAAGGACGCGATCGTGCTCGAGCACATCGACCTGACGATCCCGCCCGGACAGACCCTCGCGCTCGTGGGCGCCACCGGAGCGGGCAAGTCGACGATCGCCAAGCTGCTCGCGCGCTTCTATGACCCGAGCACCGGTCAGATCCTGATCGACGGGCACGACCTGCGCGAGGTCTCGAGCGATTCGCTGCGCTCGCAGATGGGGATCGTGCCGCAAGAGGCGTTCCTGTTCTCCGGCACGATCGGAGAGAACATCGCCTTCGGCCGCCCCGACGCCGACGAGAACCACATCCGCGACGCCGCGGCGGCGGTCGGCGCCGGCGAGTTCATCTCCGAGCTGCCCCACGGCTACGACACCGAGGTCGGCGAGCGCGGCGCGCAGCTCTCCTCCGGCCAGCGCCAGCTGATCGCGTTCGCCCGCGCCCTGATCGCCGACCCGCGCATCCTGATTCTGGACGAGGCGACCTCGAACGTGGACCTGCACACCGAGGGCCGCATCGAGGCCGGCCTGCGCCGCCTGCTGGCGGGACGCACCGCGATCGTGATCGCTCACCGCCTCTCGACGATCCGCCAGGCGGGGCGCATCGTCGTGCTCGAACACGGGCGCATCGTCGAGCAGGGGACCCACGACGAGCTGATCGCCGCCGAGGGGCGCTACTTCGAGCTCTACCGCGACTGGGCGTTGCAGGCAGCGGCCTAGGCGGGCGTATCGGCCGCGGCGTGACGATGCAGCTCCGGGACAGGGACTCGAACCCCAATCTCCCGGACCAGAACCGGGCGTCACTGCCAATTGGACTATCCCGGACAGAGCCTTCGCGTTAGAAGAATAGTAAATGGCGCCGTGACGTCCCGATCACCGCAGCAAGGTCAAATGTCAATCTCGAGCCCGGCGGTGGCGGGTTCAGCCAGAGAGCTCAGACAGGCTGCCCGTTCGGCGCGAAGAAGGCAGTCAGAGCCTCCTCCAGGCCCGTGTCGAGCACCAGCAGCACCTCGTCGCCGGCCTCGATCACGGTGTCGGGCTTGGGCACGAAGCCCGTCCCTTCGCGTAGCACCGAGATGATCAGACTGCCTTCGGGCAGCGCGATCTCGGCCACCCTCACACCGACCGTCGGCGCGTCCTCGCTCACCTCCAGCTCGATGATCTCGAGGCGCTCCTCTTCGAGCGCCAGCAGGTGCACGAGCCCATAGCGCGGGACCTCGTGCTCGATCAAACGCAGGATCAGGTCGGTGGCCGATACCGCCGGCTGGATTCCGAGCATCCTGAAGTGGTCGTGGTTACGCGGGTTGTTCACGCGCGCGATGATGCGTTCGCACAGGTACTTCTCCTTGGCCACCTGGCAGACCAGCATGTTGTCCTCGTCATCGCCGGTCACCGCGACCACCAGGTCCGCGCGCTGAATTCCCGAGCGCTCCAGCACCCACAACTCGGTGGCGTCACCGTATTGCGCAGCGTGTTCGAACTCCTCCACGATCGCCAGGTAGCACGAGCGCGAGGACTCGATCAGGGTCACCTCGTGACCCTTCACGATCAACTCTCTGGCCAGGTTGCGCCCGACCTTGCCAGCCCCGACGATGATCGCGTACACCCGCTCAGCTCCTCAGGCCGGCTGAATCTCGAGCGCGCTCTCGAACATCTCGATCGCGTGCCGGGTGGGAGAGATTGTCTGCAGGCCCTGCGCGCCGTACCATCCGGCGCGTGCTGGGTCCATCACTCGCGCCAGCACCTTTTCAACATCGAAGCGCTTTTGGGCGATCTGAGCGATGATCAGATTGGTGTTGTCCCCTCCGGTGGAAGCTATGAACACATCGGCGCGCTCGATGCCGGCCTGCACCAGCGCATCGACCTCCAGCGCCGTACCGACCGTGAACTGACCTTCCGCGTCCTCCCAGCTCTCGCTCTGGCCCGCATCCAGACGCTCATGCGAGAGTGGATCCGCGTCCAACACGGAGACTTCGTGACCCGCCGCCAGCGCAGATTTCGCGACCGCTGAGCCCACACGGCCGGCGCCGACGATCAGGACGAACATGAAGTAAGAACGAACATTGCGGATGCGGAGATTAGACGATGCGGGGCTCTGTTCGCCGAGGGCCTCCCGACTGCTCTTTAGGCTGGCGCTCCCCCGCACGTTTGCTCTCGGAGGACACCGACTCTTCAGGCTGCTCTCGCGCCGAGCGATCCTCGGGCAAGTGGGCCGCCGGCGCCGTCACGATCACCCGGCAAGTCGCCTTGCTCACGACGTACTTGGTGATCTCGCCGACGAAGTTCTCGAGCGGCCCACCCCGTCCCCCAAGGCCCGCGCCGCCGCGGATCCGGGAGGGTTCCTCCGCCCCGAGCACGATCGCTTCGACGCCTCGACGGCGCGCCTCCTCCACAATCGCATACCCCGCGCGGCGCGTGCGCACAGTGGCCGTGGCGACGTATACGCCCCCGTACTCCTCCCCCACCGCCTTCGCCCGTGCCAGCGCCAGGCGGGCGTGCTTTATCTGCTCCTCCGGCAGGCGCGCGTCGAGCGGCAGCGACATCGGCATCACAAAGATCCAAACGGCCTCGATCGTCGCCGTCTCGGTCTCGGTCTCCGTCTCCTCAGTGACCTCGCCCGCGGCCAGCAGGGCCGCCGTCTGCACGATGTCCTCGTCGAGCTTGGTGCCGAACAGCGGCACGAGAATCGACCCGTAGTCGCGTTCGCTCGGAGGCTCGGCGCGCAGGACCTGCGGCGAGACCGTCACCCGCGCCGTCAACGAGGTCTCATCCGCACGCCGGTAGACGACGTACCCGAGGATCCCGAACGCCATCCACCCGAGGCCCACATACCGCGCCGGTTCGTGGAGAATCATCACCGCCACCCAGCCGGCAGCGCAGACCAGCGCTCCGAAGGCAGCGGGCAGCGGCAGCTCGCCGCCGCGCACCCGTATCGATAGCGGCACTTTGTAGGGGCGGTCGCGATCGGCCTCTGAGTAGCGCAACCGGCAGATCGAGAGATGGGCGATCGTGAACGCCAGCATCGCCCCGAAGGCATAGATCCCGACGAGGAAATCGAGGTTCTCCGGTACCACCAGCACCGCCGCGAGCAGACCCGCCAGGACGATCAGCACATACGGCGTCGAGCGTTGCGGATGCAACCGTCCCAGGCCACTCGGGATCTGGCGGTTGGTCGAGAGCGAGTAGGCCAGCCGCGAGAGGCCGAGCATCGCCGAGTTGGCCGCGGCGATCAGCGTGAGCGTCGCCAGCGCGCCCACCACGTATCTGAGCGTATGCGCCAGCCAGTGCGGGTGGATCTGCGTGACGATCCCGATCACGGGATCGTTCAAGTAGCGGCCCGCCAGCGCCGTGTGCCCGTCGTGCACCGGCAGCGCGGTGATCGCCACCAGCGCGATCCCCACATAGCCGAAGATCACCGTCGCGGCGCCGCTGCCGACCATGTGCTTCAGGCCACGACGGCCGATCCTCACCTCCCCGGCCAAGCCAGCGGCGGACTCCAGGCTGGTGAAGGAGATCACGGCGACCGTCAGGGCGAACACGAGATCCGACCACTTCGGCGCGCTGCCCAGGTGGATCGGGTCGATCAGCTTGCTCGGGTTGAAGAACAGGATCAACCCGATCACGACAATCAACAGCTGCAGCACCAGGTCGCCGGCGACGAGCAGTCCGACTCGCCGCGAGCGACCGCTGCCGAAGCCGCGAATGTTGCCCAGCACCACGATCGCGATGAACGCCAGCGCGAGCAGCAGCGCCTCGGTGTGGTGTCCCAGCGGATGCCAGAAGACACGCAGGTATTGGGTCGCCGTGAAGGCACAGACGGCGATCAGGATGATGTAGTCGAGCAGGATCGCCCAGCCCGCGATGAAGCTCACGAGCTCGTTGAACGCATAACGGGCGAACACGGTCGAGCCGCCGCGATCCTGGTGCAGCGAGGCGCCCTCCACGTAGGTCATCGCCGTCAGCACGAACAGCAGCGCCGCGAGCAGGAACACGAGCGGCGTGAGCCCCAGCGCGTGGCCCGCGATCACCCCCAGGGAGAAGTAGATCGCGCTCGCCAGCGACGTGTACACAACCGTGAACAGGACCGGCGAGCCGATGCTGCGCCGCATTGTCACGCGCGAGCGGGCGGCGATCGCCATCGCCGCCCGCTCGACCTCGATTGCCGGATCCGCGGCACCCGGCGCTCCCGAAGCGTCAGCGGGGCCTTCACCGGCCGGCGTGCTCACGAGCCTCTCCCGCGCCGCTTGGTCTCCAGATACATCCGTCCTGCGCCCGCCGCGATGAACAGCACTCCGAGCAGTAGACGCGGCGAGATCAGGCCCCCATGTCCGTCTACGGCTTGGGCGATCAGCGCCACGCCGATGACGACCATCACCAGGGAGAAGATCAACGTCGCCGAGCGATGCGCCTGTTGGCCGGTGGTCATCTTCGATTGAGCTTAAGACCTGGCGGCAAACCCGGCCTGCATCAGTTTCAGGTGATCAGCGGGATGATCAGGATCGCGACGATGTTGGCGACCTTGATCATCGGGTTGATCGCCGGTCCGGCGGTGTCCTTGAACGGATCGCCGACCGTGTCGCCCGTTATCGAGGCGGCGTGGGCTTCGGAGCCCTTGCCGCCGAACGCGCCGTCCTCGATCAGCTTCTTCGCGTTGTCCCACGCGCCACCACCGGCAGTCATCATCACGGCGAAGAAATAGCCGACGACGATCACGCCAATCAACAGGCCGCCGAGCGCCTGCTGATCGATCAGCCCGACGATCAGCGTCAGCAGGATCGGCAACAGCGACGGCAGGATCATCTCCCGCTGGGCGGTCTTCGTGACGATATCCACGCAGGTCGCGTAGTCGGGCTCTTCGGAGTAGTCCATGATCCCCGGGTGCTCGCGGAACTGGCGGCGCACCTCCTCGACGACCGCGCCGCCGGCGCGCCCGACGGCCTCGATCGACAGCGAGGCGAACAGGCACACCATCATGCCTCCGAGCAACAGGCCAATCAGCACCGGCGGTTCGTTGATGCCGAAGGAGATCAGGTGCCCGCCTTCAGCTCGAGTTCTTTCTCGAACCCGGCGAACAGCACGATCGCGGCGAGCACCGCCGAGCCGATCGCGTAACCCTTCGTGACAGCCTTCGTCGTGTTCCCGACCGCGTCGAGCCGGTCGGTGACCTTGCGGACCTCCTCGGGCAGATCGGCCATCTCAGCGATCCCACCGGCGTTGTCGGTGATCGGGCCGAAGGCGTCGAGCGCGACGATCAGCCCCGTCAGCGAGAGCAGCCCGACGGCCGCGATGCCGATCCCGTAGATCCCGGTGATGCCGCCGCCCGCGAGCTTCCAGGAGCCGAGAATGCCGAGCACGATCACGATCGCCGGCAGTGCCGTCGCCTGCAATCCCGAGGAGAAGCCCTGAATGATGTTCGTCGCGTGGCCGGTGATCGACGCTTTCGCCGTCTTCTTAACCGGTGAGAAGCGAGTCGAAGTGTAATATTCGGTCATGCCGAACAGCAGCGCCGTGACGGCGATTCCGATCAGCGAGCACAGGTACAGGTGGCCCCAGCTCGGGGTGTTGACCGAGCTGCCGACGACCTTGAAGGTGATGTTGCGCATCAGCCAGTAGGTGATCGGCGCGAACGCAGCCGCCGCGATCACGCCGGAGACGATCAGTCCCTGCAGCAGCGCGCGCTCGACGTTGTCGGTTTTCGTGCGCACGGCGAACGTGCCGATGATCGAGGCGATGATCGCCGCGCCACCGATCACGAGCGGGTAGAGCACGACGCGCGTGGACTCGTGGAACGTGAGCACGCCGAGCAGCATCACCGCGATCGCCGTGACCGCGTAGGTCTCGAACAGGTCGGCCGCCATGCCGGCGCAGTCGCCAACGTTGTCGCCGACGTTGTCGGCGATCGTCGCCGGGTTGCGCGGGTCGTCCTCGGGGATGCCCGCCTCGACCTTGCCGACGAGGTCGGCGCCGACGTCGGCGGCCTTCGTGAAGATGCCGCCGCCGAGCCGGGCGAACACCGAGATCAGCGAGCCGCCGAAGCCGAGGCCGATCAGCGCGTCGACCGCCGTCTTCGGGCTGTCGTTGAAGAACGACGTCAGCGCGCCGTAGTAGCCGGCGACGCCGATCAGCGCGAGCCCGACCACGAGCAGGCCCGTGATCGCGCCGCCGCGGAAGGCGACCTTCAGCGCCGGCGAGACACCTCCGCGCGCGGCCTCGGCGACGCGCGCGTTCGAGCGCACCGAGACGTTCATGCCGATATAGCCGGTCGAGCCGGAGAGCAGGCCGCCGATCAGCGAAGCCACATGCGACCGCGATGTTCTGGATGAAGATCAGTGCGATGAACAAGCACACCCCGACGATCGCGATCGTCGTGTACTGACGGTTCAGATAGGCGCGCGCGCCCTGCTGGACGGCCAGCGAGATGCTCTGCATCTTCTCGTTGCCCGGCGATAGCGCGAGCAGGGAACGTGTGGTTACGAGGCCGTAAACGACTGCACAGGCGGCGCAGACCAGGGCGACGACGACCCCATGGTTCATCAGAAAGCTACTCAACAGAAATCCTCCGCGGTCTTGTTAGCGTGCCGCGCGAGGATTTCGCGCGTACATATGTCCCCCGGCTCGCTCGTCAAAGCGCTTTCCCGGCGGAAAGGCGGGCGCAGTCTATCGTGCCGGCCCCGGGAAAGCGTTCTCAGCGTCCCGGCACCCACAACCTGCCGCTCGACTCCGCCGGCCCGGCGCCGGGCTTACCCTCCGTCGGCGGCGCATCCGGCTTATCCGCGGCCGTCGGCGCGCCGGTCTTTCCCTCCGCAACGGGAGCACTCGACTCTCCGGCCGGCCGTTGTTGTGCGCCCGGCTCGCCACCACCTGCCTGCGCCTCACGCGCGTAGGCCATCTGCAGCTGTGACAGCGCGTCGCGCAGGGGCCGCAGCTCCTGAGCGGCGACGCTCCGTTCGAGGATCCCCAACAGCGCCCGCACGCCGTCGACCGCGTCGCGCACCTGCTCGAGGTCGCGCTCACCCTCCGCCCCCGGAGCCAGGCCCAGGCGGCGACCGCCCAGGTTCAGCAACGACACCGCCGCCTGCAGGATCATGTCCGCCGTGGTGATGCGGCTCAGTTCCGCTTCGTAGGCCGCGCGTAGCTCCTCCTCGCTCGGTTCTCCCTGTGCCCTGCGGCTGACCTGCGCCCTGCTCGGCCTGTCCTGCGGTTGGATCGGTGCTCATCGGTCGTCCTCTCCTCGCCTGCGCCACGGTCGGGTAATGGTCGCGCGTGCGTGCCTCACACCGCCACCTCCTCTGAATAGGTCTGCCGGGTCTCGGCCACCGAGGCCGCGAAAACCTCCTCGCGCGTGGCGCCCGCTTCGATCCTCTCACGCTGGCGCTGTGCTCCGTTGCGCTCGGGGAAAGCCAGCTCGATGCCCAGCTCGGCGCGGACCGGCGCCGTCCATGCGGCCAGGCGCTCAATCGCCGCGCGCGCTGGGTACTCCTCGCCCCGCTCCAGATCGATCAGCCGGCCATCGAGCCCGAAGCGGATCGCGCGCCACATGTTCTCCTCGATCATCCGCGGCGGCTGATCGGCGAAGGGGACGCCCTCGTCCACGTCGCGCAGCGCCTGGGCGATACACGCGACCATCAGCGAGGCCAGCGCGTCGGACTCCTGGGCGGTGGCCTGCGCGTCGCAGATCCGCACCTCCACGGTGCCGAAGCTGAAGTGCGGCCTGACCGACCACCACACCTGCGTGAACTCCACGATCGAACGTGTCCGCACGAGCAGCTCGATGTACTCGCGGTATGCGCGCCAACCGCCGAACGCGTCGGGCACCCCGCAACGCGGAAAGCTCTTCGTGAAGCTCTGCGTCCGCGCCGAGTGCAGCCCCGTATCGAGACCGTCCAGATAGGGCGAGTTCGCGGAGATCGCCAGCAACACCGGCAGCAGCGGGCGTAGACGGTCGCAGACGCGCACCGCGCGGTCGATGTCGCGCACGCCCACATGCACGTGCAAGCTGAAGGTGTTGTTGCGCCAAGCCACGTACTTCAGCCCTTCCTCGACTCGGCGGTAGTGCTCGGTGTCGATGATCGGCTGCTCGCGGTAGTCGGCCCACGGATGAGTCCCGGTGGCCCCCAGCGCGGCGCTGTGAGCGGCGGCGAGCGCGAACAGGCCTCTGCGGCGCTCGCGCTGGCGCGCCAGCGCGTCGTGAAGGTCGGCACCGGCGCCGGAGATGATCTCGATCTCCGAAGAGATCAGCTCCCCCGTGATGTGCTCGTGCAGGAGCACATCACCCTCCGCGGCGGCGCGCAGCTCCTCAAAGCGCGGCTCCAGGTCGAGCGTGCGCTGGTGAAGGATCGAGAACTCCTCCTCGACGCCCACCGTCATGTCGGTCGCCGCGGCGAAGGTCTGCTCCACCTTGTCGAGGTCGAGACTGGTCATCGCTCAGGTACGGGTCAGATCAGGTGGGGCAGGGTCAAGTCGGGCAGGTCAGGTCAGGTCAGATAGAAGTACAGCGCGTAGAGCAGATCGACGGCCGGGCTGGAGGTGTGGACGGTCACCTCAGGGGGCACGTCCAGCAGCGACTCGGAGTAGTTGAAGATGATCTTCACGCCCGCCTCCACCAGCTCGCTCGCGAGCCCCTGGGCGGCATCGGTGGGCACCGCCAGCACACCTACGACGATGTCCTCGTCCTCCACCACCTGGCGCAGGTCGCTGGTGTGGCGCACCGCCTGGCTGCCTACGCTGGTACCGATCTTCGCCGCGTCCACGTCGAAGATCGCCACCACCCGAAAGCCATGGTCGGCGAAGATGTCCGAGGAGGCGATCGCCTTGCCCAGATGACCCGCGCCGAGCAGCGCGATGTTGTGCTGGCCCGCCGTGCGCAGGATCTTGCGGATCTGCGACACGAGCGCCTCGACGTTGTAGCCGACTCCACGCTTGCCGAACTTCCCGAAACCGGACAGGTCGCGGCGGATCTGGGTCGAATTCACGTGGGTGTAATCCGAGAGCTCCTGTGAGGAGATCGTCTCCTTGCCCATCTTCTTGGCCTGCGTCAGCACCTGCAGGTAGCGCGACAGGCGCGCCGCGACGCCGAGTGACAGTCGCTCGCTGGAGGAGATCCCACCGCCCAGCCCGGCAGCATCCGCTCCCGTGCTCACTTCGTTGTAGGTCATCGTCGTGACTCTAGAGGATGCTTCCTCTGGCGACGGTCGACAGCTGCGAGCTAATTGGTCGTTCCCCAGTGGCATAGGCGTCGAGCGCCAGGTACTCCGGGTAGGGCAACGCCCGCGTAAAGCGCGCGGCACTTGCGATCATTGCCGCGTTGTCGGTGCACAGGACGCGTGGCGGAACATGCAGCTCCGCGTCGAGCTCACCCAGCCGCCGTCGCAGCTCGCCGTTGGCGGCCACCCCGCCGCCCACCGCCAGACGGCCGATTCCGGTCTGCTCCAGCGCATGCTCGGCGCGCAGGATCAGACTGTCCACGATTGCCGTTTGATAGGAGGCCGCCAGGTCGGCGCGACGCGCCGAGGCTTCCGCCTCGGAAAGCTCGCGCAGCCGGTAGAGCAGCGCGGTCTTCAGCCCGGCGAAGGAGAAGTCTAGGCTCCGCGCAAATGCCGCCCGGCCCGGCCCCCGCCCGCCACGAGAGCGCTCGCCGCGCGAGCCAGGGAAGGAGAATGCCTCAGGATCTCCCTCGGCAGCCAGGTGCTCCAGCGCGGCGCCGCCCGGGTATCCCAGCCCGAGCATCCTCGCCCCCTTGTCGAACGCCTCCCCCGCCGCGTCGTCGAGTGTGCGGCCGAGCACCTCATATCCGTCATGCTCGGCCACTCTTACCAGCAGCGTGTGCCCGCCGCTGGCGATCAGGCAGAGGAACGGGGGTTCGAAACCGTCGAGGAAGTTGGCCGCAACGTGCCCCTGCAGATGATCGACGGGCGCGAACGGTAGCTCACGGGCCGCGGCCAGAGCCTTTCCGGTGGACAACCCAACCAGCAATGCCCCCACAAGCCCCGGGCCCCGTGTAGCTGCCACTACCCCGATCTGCTCGAGCGTCATATCCGCCTCGCTCAACGCCTGCTCGACGACGAGGTTGACCAGTTCGAGATGCTGACGCGAGGCGATCTCCGGGACAACTCCCCCGAAACGATCATGCACTCCCTGTGATGAGATCACGTTCGAGCGCAGCCGGCCGTCGGCGCCGAGCACGGCCGCGCAGGTGTCATCACAGCTGCTCTCGAGCGCGAGGATGTTCATACCGGCCCCGGGTTGGGCACATCATCGAGCGAGCCCCTGAGCGTCGCCGGGGTGCGCCACATCACAATCGCGTCCTCGCCGTTGTCCTGGTAATAGTGGCGGCGCATGCCGGCTGCTCGGAAGCCCTCTCTTTCGTATAGATGGATCGCGACGTGGTTGGACCGGCGCACCTCCAGGGTGAAGCGCGCGTCGTGATCCCCGACTTGCGCATAAAGCTCCGCGAGCAGCGCCGAGGCCACCCCAAGGCGCTGGTAGTCGAGATCGACAGCCACATTCATCACGTGCCATGCATCCTCGTAGCGAGAGCAGATCAGATACCCCGCCAGCCGCCCGCCGTGCGTGGAGTCGAGCACCGCCGCCAGGCAGATTCCGGACTGCTTGGAGCGCTCCAACACGAACATGGCAAGCGACCACGGCGTCGGGAACACGCGGCGCTCGATCGCGATCACCTGCGGCAGGTCGGGGTAGACCAGCCGCCGGATCTTCACCGACAGAGGATCGCCGGTCACGGGCAAGGGGTGAATGGCTCGGTCACGGCTGGGCATCCTCCCTGATAGGCGCGCCGTCAGATGGTTGCGCGAGCGCCAGCGCCTGCTTGTGCTCCAAGGCGATCTCCGCATCCGGGCGGCGCCGGTAGTCCGGCACGATCACCTCACCCGACGCAGCAGCCTCCGCGCGGGCCCCGAGGTCGCAGATCGCCTCTGCGCTCAGCAGGTGCAGCGGCGAAGAATCGGGCGGGACCGCTACGCCGGCGGCCTGCAGGTCTCCTCGAAAGCGCACGGCCCCATCGCCGATCGCCTGCCACCTCATGCCCCGCCCCCCTCCTATTACTGTTTCTGCCTGCTCGACGACGCTCCCCAAATCCTCGGGGGCTATTGCGCGGGGCGGCACGAGCCCCTCGGCCGATCCCCGATCGGCCATCTCATACGCAGCCGCAAACGCCTCTCCGCGGCGTGCGTCCAGGACCGCGAGGACGTGGTGTGAGCCATCCAGATCGGACCGCAGCGCCGGCTCGGCGAGAGCCCGCAGGCTCGATACCCCGACCAGATCCACGCTCAGCGACTGCGCCAACCCGCGCGCGGTCGCGACCCCCACGCGCAGACCTGTGAAGGTGCCCGGCCCCAGCCCAACGGCGATCCGGTCGATCGCGCTCCAGCCGATGCCCGCTCTCCTCAGCAGCTCGTCCGCCATTGCAAGCAGTCTTGTGGCATGTCCGGGATGTTCGCTGGGTCCGGGGTCATCGCGCGCCTGCAGCGTGCTCCCGTCTCCCAGGCACAGGGCAACCGCGGTGGACCGTGTGGCCGTATCGAAGCCGAGCACGATCATCCCTGCATCACCTCGATCCGCCTGCGATCCCCGCCCAGATGAGCCAACGTCACCCGCACGCTCGCATCCGAGAGCTCGGCGCTGTCCCGGATCGGCCACTCAACGAAAGCGATCCGCCCGGGACCCAGATAGTCATCCAGCAGGCCGGGGTCCTCGGCCTGCAGACCGTCCGCCAGACGGTAGAGATCGAGGTGGGAGACGATGGTCTGCGCTGCTCTATAGCGGTGGCCGATGCTAAACGTCGGGCTGGTGATCGGGTCTGTGACGCCCAACGCCCGCGCGGCGCCGCGCACGAAGGTCGTCTTGCCCGAACCGAGCTCGCCGCGGATCAGCACCACATCGCCGTCCCGCAGGCCGGTAGCCAGCTCGGCGCCAAGCGCCTCTGTTTCAAGGGGATCATTCGTCTCGACGACGCTCACGCTCACGCCGAGACCTTAGAGCGGATCTCACCTCAAACGCGGGGAGACAGGCATCAAACACGGGACAAAGGCGCTCAGCGGCGCCAGACGCCGCGAGCACTTAAACACGACCGGCCCGCGGGAGAGGGAAAGCGCGGGCCGGTCGTCACTACTTGGGAGGATGGAGACAGGGCTCGTATCGACAACCAGCTCGGTTTGCCTTAGCCCTTAGCTCAAAAGTTTCGACAATGACCCCAAGATCCCTCTTTCTGAGGGAAATGGCGTCCAAAAGTGTCTAGAACAGCCCCAGTTGGTCGATCTCGGAGCCCTGCTCCTCAACCGCTATTTGCGCCACCTCGGATGCCGCCTCTGGGACCATCTCTGGCATCTCTGCCGAGTCCGGCTGCTCAGGGGCGCCCAGCGCCAGCAGCTCCGGCAACCGCGTGAAGTCCTCGCGCAGCGTCTCGAGCATACGTGGCGTGTACAGCGCCGCGGCAGGATGGAAGATCGGGTAGAGCCGCACGGCACGCTTGCCCAGGGTCAGCACCTCGGACTGTCCGTGCAACCGCGTGATCCCGGTCGGATCGCCACGCAGCAGCTTCGTCGAGAAGTTCCCGAGCGTACAGATCACGTTGGGTTGGATCAGCTCTACCTGACGGTGCAGATACTCCTGGCAGTTGTCGATCTCGACCGGCTGTGGGTCACGGTTACCGGGGGGCGGCACTTCAGCACGTTGCAGATAAAGACCTCCGATCGCGCCATCCCGATCTCCACCAGCAGCTTCTCGAGCAGTTTGCCGGCCGCTCCGACGAACGGCACTCCCTGCTCGTCCTCGCTCGCGCCCGGCGCCTCTCCGATGAACATCAGATCGGCGTCCGCGTTGCCCGCGCCGAACACGACCGTCTTGCGGGTAGCCGCCAGCTCGGCGCAGCGCGTGCAGTCCCGCGCCTGGGCGAAGACCTCCTTCAGGGCCTCACGCCGCTCGGCGGCCGACAGCTCACCTTCTTGGGTTGGCACAGCTCTACATGCTATGAGCGATGATCTCACGATGGCGCCACCCCCCGAGTCCGATGCCAGAACGGGCGGCGCCGAGCGCGCGGACCTCCAGGCCGTGCGCGAGCGCCACGAGATCGGCCTGGACGCCGCCCGTCCCGAGGCTGTCGCCAAACGGCGCGAGCGCGGCCGGCGCACTGCCCGTGAGAACCTCGCGGAGCTCGTCGACGAGGGCTCGTTCGTCGAGTACGGCCCGCTCCTGTTCGCCGCCCAGGAGCGTCGCCGCTCACGCGAGGAGCTGATCGTCCGTACTCCCGCCGATGGCCTGGTCGGCGGGATCGGCGAGATCGACGGCCGGCGCTGCGCGGCGATGTCCTACGACTACACCGTACTGGCCGGCACCCAGGGCATGCGGGGCCATCAGAAGAAGGACCGGCTGTTCGAGCTCGCCGAGCGCCGCAGGCTGCCGGTGGTGCTGTTCGCCGAGGGTGGCGGGGGACGACCGGGGGATGTCGATGTGCCGATGGTCGCGGGCCTCGACTGCCGCGCCTTCAATCTCTTCGCTCGTCTGAGTGGCCTCGTTCCGCTCGTCGGCATCGCCTCCGGGAACTGCTTTGCCGGCAACGCCGCGCTGCTCGGGTGCTGTGACGTCGTGATCGCGACGGAGGACTCGAGCATCGGCATGGGCGGCCCGGCGATGATCGAGGGCGGCGGCCTGGGCGTCTACGAGCCCGCCGAAGTCGGCCCGATCGACGTGCAGGACTCAAACGGCGTGGTCGACCTGCGCGTCGCGGACGATCATGCCGCCGTCGCGGCGGCCAAGCGTTATCTCTCCTACTTCGGCGACTCTGTACCAGCGGATGACGTGCGCGTGCCCGATCAAAGGCTCCTGCGAGAGATCATCCCCGAGCGGCGCCGGCAGATCTACGACGTGCGCAAGGTGCTCGACGGGCTGTTCGACGAGGACTCCGTGCTGGAGCTGCGCCGCGGCTTCGGGGCGGGCATCGTCACAGCGCTTGCCCGCGTGGACGGCCGGGGACTGGGAGTGGTGGCCAACCATCCGCCCCATCTTGGCGGAGCGATCGACGCCGATGGCGCCGACAAGGCGGCGCGCTTCATGCAGCTGTGCGACGCATTCGAGCTGCCACTGCTGTTCCTGTGCGACACACCCGGTTTCATGGTCGGCCCCGCGGCCGAGCGCACGGCGACCGTGCGCCACTTCGCGCGGATGTTTGTGACCGGCGCGAACCTGACTGTGCCGACTGGCACGATCGTGCTGCGCAAGGGCTACGGGCTGGGCGCACAGGCGATGGCGGCCGGTGGCTTCAAGGCGCCGCTGTTCACGGTCGGCTGGCCGACCTCAGAGTTCGGCGGGATGGGGCTGGAGGGTGCGGTCCGCCTGGGGATGAAGCGCGAGCTGGAGGCGATCGAGGACCCCGAGGAGCGCGAGCGTGTCTTCCAGCAGACGGTCGCCGCGGCGTATGAGCACGGCCAGGGCATAAACATGGCCGCTTACGGAGAGATCGACGACGTGATCGACCCGGCGGACTCGCGACGCTGGATCGGGACGCTGTTTGACGAGAACACGGGGCAGTGGCGGCGGCGAGAGGGAAAGAAGCGGCCGAACATCGACGCGTGGTGAGGGCCCTCATGTGCGATTGCGCACACAGGTTCCAAGCGTCCTCCTGAGCGGTATGCTTAACGTAGTCGCGACCGGTATCCCCGAGGGAACTGGACCGAGCCAGATGAGCAGAGCAATCCATTCTTCGTCAATGAAGACGATCCGCACCGTGAAGGATCTGCGTGCGGCGCTCGCTCCCGACCGCCGGACGGGACTTACGATCGGCCTCATCCCCACGATGGGAGCCCTGCACGAGGGCCATCTGTCGCTGATCGAGCGAGCGCGTGAGCAGTGCGACCGGGTCGTCGTCTCGCTGTTCGTCAACCCGGCCCAGTTCGATGAGCGCTCAGATCTCGAGCGCTACCCGCGTCAGGAAACCGACGACGCGCGTCTGGCAGCCGAGGCCGGCGCCGACCTATTGTTCGCACCGCCGGTCGAGGAGGTCTACCCCCCGGGGTTCGCGACGACCGTCGAGGTGTTGGGCGTGACCGAGCGCCTGGAGGGCGCCGCCCGCGGCGCGGGGCACTTTCGCGGCGTCTGCACCGTCGTCACGAAGCTACTCTGCATGTCTCTCCCCGACACCGCCTACTTCGGCCAGAAGGACGCCCAGCAGGTCGTTGTCGTCCGCCAGCTCGTGCGTGATCTGAACCTGCCGGTCCGCATCGAAGTCTGCCCGACCGTGCGCGAGCCCGACGGCCTGGCGATGTCCAGCCGCAACGCCCGTCTGAATGTAGATGAGCGCGCGCAGGCGCTCTCCCTATACCGCGCACTCAGTGCCACCGCCGAACATGCCGCCGGCGGCGAGCGCTCCGCCGAGGCCCTGCTGGACGCCGCGCGCGCGGCGATCGTCCCGATCGAGCCCGAGTACCTGGCGCTTGTCGACCCCGACACGCTGGAGCCCGTCACCCAACTAGACGGGCCGGCCCTGCTGGCGGTCGCCGCCCATGTTGGCGACACGCGCCTGATCGACAACCTGATCCTCGACCCCTTCGCCCTCCAGATCCACGTTCCCCTCCCAGGAAAGGCAATGATCACATGCAGCGCGTGATGCTCAAGTCGAAGATTCACCGGGCCACTGTCACCGATTGCGATCTGCACTACGTAGGCTCGATCACGATCGACCCAGACCTGCTGGGGGCCGCCGACATCCTCGAGCACGAGCAGGTGCATGTCGTCGATGTCGACAACGGGGCACGGTTTGAGACCTACACGATCGCAGGCGTGCGCGCCTCGGGAGAGATCAAGGTCAACGGCGCCGCCGCCCGCCTCGTGCATCACGGCGACACGATCATCGTCATCTCCTACGGCCAGTACGACGAGGCCGAGCTGTCCCGCTACGAGCCCCGCGTCGTGCACGTCGAGGCGAACACCAACCGCATCATCACGATCGACGACGAGGTGGCGACCCTGCTCGCGTAGGGCGTCAACCCCGTCAGAGAGGAATCACAAACATCATGTCAAGCCACGCCAACGTCCAGGCCCCGTCCGACCCCGGCCGTCTGCCGATGACCCTGCCACTGCTCGCCGAGAAGAAGCGCCTCGGCGAACCGATCGTGATGGTCACCGCCTACGACTACCCGTCCGCCCGCGCCGCCGAGGCCGCGGGCGTGGACCTGGTGCTCGTCGGCGACTCGGCCGCGACGACCGTACTCGGGTACAACTCGACGACGCCGGTTGAGCTCGGCGACATGCTCGTGCTCGCGCGCGCCGCGCGGCGCGGGTTGCGCACTCCCCTGTTGATCGGGGACATGCCGTTCGGCTCCTATGAGGTCTCAGACGAGCAGGCGATCTCAAACGCGATGCGTCTGGTCAAGGAGGCCGGCTGCGAGGCCGTCAAGCTCGAGGGTGGCGGGCCGTCCTCGGTCGCTCGTGCCCGCGCGATCGTCGCCGCGGGCATCCCCGTGATGGGTCACGTCGGCCTCACTCCCCAGACCGCGACTGCGCTCGGCGGCTGGAAGGCTCAGGGCCGCACCGCCGCCGCCGCCGCTCAGATCGGCGCGCAGGCACTCGCGCTGCAGGAGGCCGGCTGCTTCGCGCTCGTGTTCGAGGCGATCCCCGCCGCCGTCACCGACGAGCTGATGGGAAGGATCGAGATCCCCGTGATCGGCATCGGGGCCGGCCCCGCCACCGACGGGCAGGTGCTCGTGTTCCACGACCTGCTCGGCATCCGCGACGGTCTCGGGGCGCGATTCGTCAAGCGCTACGCGAACCTCCAGGACGAGATGAATGCGGGAGTTACCGCCTACACCGAGGACGTGCGCTCCCGGCGCTACCCGGGTCCCGAGCACACCTACTCGATCGACCCCTCAGAGCTGGCGGATCTGCACGCTCAGCTGTCGTAGAGAATCTTCCTCAACACCTTCGCCGGCGCGCCGGCGGCGACTGAGAACGCGGGTATGTCACGCGTGACGACGCTGTTCGCGCCGATCACGCAGCGCTCGCCGATCGTCACTCCGCTGGTGACGACGACGTTCGCGCCGAGCCAGCAGTTCTCGCCGATTCGCGTCGGGCCCTTCGTCGTAAAGCCCTGCCACGGCACCGGCTTCTCCGGATCGTCGTAGCGGTGACTCGAGTCGGTCACGAAACAGCCGTTCGCGAGCATGCAGTGATCGCCGATCTCCACCAGCTCCTCCGCGGCGATCATCACACCCAGATTCAGGAAGGTGCCCGCGCCGATCCGGACCCGCGCCTGCCCCGGCGCCGTGATCCATACGCCCGGCTCCAGCAGCGCCCCCTTGCCTAGCTCCAGCCGCCCCCCGCGCAACGCCTCCAACACATTCCCGTGCACCGGCCAGCGTATGAACGCCTCGCGGCGCATCGCCTCCCAGTGAATCAGCGCGCGGTTCCAGGGCAGCGAGTTGCGCTCGTACCAGCGCCACTTCTGAACCCACAGTCTGGCCTGTCGGGCGAGATCGCCGTCTTCGCTCAAGCAGCTATCTTCGCACGCGGTTTGCGCTTGGGGGCGGCTTTGGCCCGCGGGTTTCTTCGCGGTGGCGCGTTTCGCCGGCGTGACCAGCTCCGCCAAGAATTCGCCCGTGTGCGAGCTCGGCTCCGCTGCAACCTGCTCGGGGGTGCCCTGAGCGATCACCACGCCGCCTTCCTCGCCGCCCTCCGGGCCCATGTCGATCAGCCGGTCCGCCGACTTGATCACGTCGAGGTTGTGCTCGATCACGACGACGCTGTTGCCCGCGTCGACAAGCCGCTGCAGCACCTCCAGCAGCCGCTCGACGTCGGCGAAGTGCAACCCCGTCGTCGGCTCGTCCAGTATGTACAGCGTCCTCCCGGTCGCGACCTTCGACAGCTCGGTCGCGAGCTTCACGCGCTGCGCCTCGCCGCCGGACAGCGTCGTCGCGGGCTGGCCGAGCCGCACGTAGCCGAGACCGACGGCGTTCAGCGTCTCCAGCCGGCGGCGCACCTTCGGGATGTGCTCGAAGAACGGCAACGCGTCCTCGATCGCCATGTCGAGAACGTCGGCGATGCTCTTCCCCTTGAACTTCACCTCGAGCGTCTCGCGGTTGTAGCGCTTGCCGTGGCACTGCTCGCAGGGGACGTACACGTCGGGCAGGAAGTGCATCTCGATCTTGATCTGCCCGTCGCCCTTGCACACCTCGCAGCGCCCGCCCTTCACGTTGAAGGAGAACCTCCCCGCCTTATATCCACGAGCGCGCGCCTCCTGGGTCTTGGAGAACATGTCCCTAATCACGTCGAACAACCCCGTGTACGTCGCCGGGTTCGAGCGCGGCGTGCGCCCGATCGGGGACTGGTCGACGGCGATGATCTTGTCGAGCTGGTCGAGCCCATGGATCGCGCGGTGCGCGCCCGGCCGGCGTCGCGCGCGATGAAGGCGACTGGCGACGCTCTTGTATAAGACTTCGTTCACCAGCGTAGACTTACCCGAGCCCGAGACCCCCGTCACGCACGTCAACACGCCGAGCGGGACCTTCACGTCCACGTTCTTCAAGTTGTGCTGGGTCGCGCCCTCGATCTCCACGTAGCCCTTCGGGGTGCGCCGCTTCCCCGGCGCCTCGATCGTGCGCGTCCCCGCGAGGAACTGGCCCGTCGCCGAATCCTTTACTCGTTCCACCTGCTTTGCGGTGCCCTGCGCGACGATCCTACCCCCGTGCACACCCGCCCCCGGGCCCATGTCGACGAGGTAGTCGGCCGCGCGCATCGTCTGCTCGTCGTGCTCGACCACGATCACCGTGTTGCCGAGGTCGCGCAGCCGCTCGAGCGTCCCGATCAGCTTCGAGTTGTCGCGCTGGTGCAAGCCGATCGAGGGCTCGTCGAGGATGTACAGCACGCCGACGAGCGAGCTGCCGATCTGCGTCGCCAGCCGGATCCTTTGCGCCTCGCCCCCGGACAGCGTCGTCGCAGCGCGATCCATCGACAGGTAGCCGATTCCGACGTTCTCCAGGAACCGCAGCCGTTCGTCGATCTCGCGCAGGATCAGCCGCGCGACGTGGCGGTCGGTCTCCGACAGCTCGATCTCCTGAAGCCACTCCAGCGCCCTCCGCGCCGACAGCGCGCAGAACTCATCGATTGCGCGTTCCCGCGACGAGCACCGCCCTCGACTCCGCACGCAGCCGCGCGCCGCCGCAGACCGGGCAGGGCCGCAGCGACATGAACTGCTCGATCTTCTCTTTCGTCAGCTCGCTCTCGCTCTCGCGGTAGCGGCGTTCCAGACCCTTGACGATCCCCTCGAACCTTCGTCGCATATTTACGCGTGCGCCCGAAGCGGTTGCGGTAAGTGATCGCCAGCCGCTCGTCGGTCCCGCTCAGGAACAGCTCGCGCATCTCCTCGGGCAGGTCTTCCCACGGAATGTCGAGGTCGACGCCGTAGCGCTCGGCGATCGCCTCGGTCACCTGCTCGTAGTAGGTCGACGAGCTTCCCGCCCACGGCGCGAGCGCGCCCTCGGCGATCGACAGGCAGGGGTCGGGCACGATCAGCTCGGGGTCGATCTCCATCTGCGCGCCGAGGCCCGTGCAGTGCGGACAGGCGCCGTGCGGCGAGTTGAACGAGAAGATCCTCGGCTCCAGCTCAATGAGCGACGGGCCGTGCACCGGGCAGGCGAAGCGCTCGGAAAACGTGAAGATCGTGCCGTCCGGTGGCACCTCGCCGGGGACGATCTGCGCAGCGGCCTTGCGTGCGCCCTTCGCGCCGGTGGCGTGCCCGGGATCTGGCTCTGCCTGCGGAGCGGAGCCCACGATCTCGACCTCGATCAGCCCTTCGGCCAGCCCGACCGCTGTCTCGATCGAATCGGCCAGCCGCTTGCGCAGGTCGTGCCTCATCACCAGCCGGTCGACGACGACCGAGATGTCGTGCTTGTAGCGCTTGTCGAGCACGATCGACTCCTCCAGCATCCGCAGCCGGTCGTCGATCTTTACGCGCGCGAAGCCTTCCGCGCGCAACTCGTCCAAAAGCTTTCCGTACTCGCCCTTGCGCCCGCGCACGACCGGCGCGAGCACCATGAAGCGCGTCCCGTCCCCCAGCTCCATCACCTGGTCGATGATCTGCTCCGCCGACTGACCAACGATCGGCCGCCCACAGATCGAGCAGTGCGGCTTGCCCACGCGCGACCACAGCAGCCGCAGGTAGTCGTATATCTCGGTGACGGTGCCGACGGTCGAGCGCGGGTTGCGCGAGGTCGTCTTCTGGTCGATCGAGATCGCCGGGCTGAGCCCCTCGATCGAGTCGACGTCGGGCTTGTCCATCTGGCCGAGGAACTGCCTGGCGTAGGCCGACAGCGACTCGACGTAGCGCCTTTGCCCCTCGGCGTAGATCGTGTCGAACGCAAGGCTCGACTTACCCGATCCGGACAGCCCCGTGATCACCACGAGCGCGTCGCGCGGCAACGACAGCGTGACGTCTTTCAGGTTGTGCTCGCGCGCGCCCGTGACGACGATCTGATCGCTTACCGGCATCTACCGGTCATTGTATTGTGGCGAACAGACGTTCGTCTCTACGGCGATCTCAGCCGCTACCCCTCGATCGCCGCGTACACCTCATCGAGCAGCTTCTGCCGATCCCCCAGCTCGTAGTGCTCGGCCAGATACCGGTCCGTGGCAGCCCGCGAGTCCCCATTCAAAGCCATGTTGAGCGCGATCAGCCGCGCCCCGTCCAGATCTCCGTTACCGACTCCCGCCTGGGGCTCGGATCGCGGCGCTGCGGGTGACGCCGCGATGGGCGGCACGGACGACGGCACCGAGGGAGAGCTCGCCGGCGCGGGAACCGAGGGCGCGGCGGCAGCCGGAGCCGGAGACGCGGGGACCGGAACCGGGACCGGGGGCGCGGGAATGAACTCGGAGTGCCCCTGACGCACGGGCGCGTCGGCGCCGGTGTCTGCTTCCGGTGCGTGTGGCACGGCAGGCGGCGAGTCGACTGCAACACCGGCATCCCCACCACGCCCCGCGGCCGCGTCGTACAGCTCGGCCATGTTCGTCTCGACTGCAGACAGGTCACCGGCGAGCCGGGAGGCCCCCGCCCGCAGGGACTCGACGAGCGCGGCAGACTGAGTGTCCATCGACTCGACGCGCTCGATCAGCACGGACGTGGCTTGGGCGACGGCCGAGACCTGCGCCTGGGCGCGCTCGACCGCGTCAGCGCGCGTGCGCTCGGCGTCGGAGGCGGCCTCCGCGCGGGTGGCGCGCGCATCCTCGGCAGCGCGTTGCTCGATCTCGGCGGCGGTCGCCTCGGCGGCCTCGAGAATCCCCTGCACCTGCGTGCCGGCACTGGACCCCAATGTCTCCCCCGCGCGACTTTCCAGCGCGTAGCGCAGCTCCTCGACCTCTGCGGCGAGTGTCCGCAGGTGCGCGTCGACCGCTGCGGGGTCATATCCCCGCCGGCCGATCGGAAAGTCCCGCTTCTCGATGCTCTGCCGGTCGAGCTCCACGGCATAGATCCTACATGCGTCGCAAGTCGGCTCAGACAGTCTCCTCGGCGGGCGCCTCACTCGCCTGGATCTCTCGCAGATCACGCCTGAGCTCACGCAGCTCGTCCCTGAGCTGCGCGGCGTACTCGAAGCGCAGGTCCTCCGCTGCGACTGCCATCTCCTCCTCGAGCTCGACAACCATCCGCTCGAGCTCATTCTCCGGCAGTTCCTTTCCCGCCCGGCGGCGCTCGGCGCCGCGGCGGCTGCGGCCCCGCTTCGGAACCTTGCTGTCGGCCTGCAAAAACTCGGCGATGTCGGAGATCCCCTTGACGATCGTCGCCGCGGTGATCCCGTGCTCCTCGTTGTAGGCGAGCTGGATCTCGCGCCGGCGGTCGGTCTCCTCGATCGCCGCCTTCATCGCCTTCGTCTCCTTGTCGGCGTACATCAGCACGGTGCCCTCGATGTTGCGCGCCGCGCGCCCAATCGTCTGAATCAACGACGTCTCTCCGCGGAGGAACCCCTCCTTGTCGGCATCGAGGATCGCCACGAGCGAGACCTCCGGCAGGTCGAGTCCCTCGCGCAGGAGGTTCACCCCCACGAGCACGTCGTACTCCCCCAGCCTCAGGTCCCTGATGATCTGGATCCGCTCCAGTGTGTCGATCTCCGAATGCAGATACCTCGTCTTGAAGCCCATCTCCAGCAGGTATCCCGACAGGTCCTCCGACATTTTCTTCGTCAACGTCGTCACCAGCACGCGCTCGTTGCGATCCACCCGTTTGCGGACCTCGTTCATCAAGTCGTCGATCTGGTTCTTCGTCTCGCGCACCTCCACTCCAGGATCGACAACCCCCGTCGGGCGCACGATCTGCTCGACCACGTTCGTCGACCTGGTCCGCTCGTACTCCCCGGGGGTGGCGGAGACGAACATCAGCTGCGGTGTGATCGACAGGAACTCCTCGAATCGCTGCGGCCGGTTGTCCATCGCGCTCGGCAATCTGAACCCATAGTCAACAAGCGTCTGCTTGCGTGATCTGTCCCCCTCGAACATCCCCCCGATCTGCGGCACAGTTTGATGGGACTCGTCGATGAAACAGACGAAGTCCTTCGGGAAGTAATCGATCAGGCAGTAGGGTCGCTCCCCCGGTTGGCGGCCATCGAGGATCCGCGAGTAGTTCTCGATCCCCGAGCAGAACCCCATCTCCCTGAGCATCTCCATGTCGTACTGCGTCCTCTGCCGCAGGCGGTGGGACTCGAGCTGCTTGCCCTCTGACTCGAGCTCCTCACAGCGTGCGTTCAACTCGCGCCCGATCGCTTCGACTCCCGCTTCGATCGTGCCCTCCTTGACGTTGTAGTGCGTCGCCGGCCAGATCGCCACATGCTCGATGTCGTCCTCGATCAGCTCGCCCGTCAGCGGGTCGAAGTGCTGCAACCGCTCGACCTCGTCGCCGAACAGCGTCGCTCGGTAGGCCGACTCCGCGTAGGCGGGGAAGATCTCCAAGGTCTCCCCCTTGACCCGGAAGCCGCCTCTGGAGAGCACCGTGTCGTTGCGCGTGTACTGGATCGACACGAGTTTTCGCAGCAGCTGCTCGCGATCGATCGTCTCCCCCCGCCTGAGGATCTGCATGTTCATCTCGTACGTTTCCGGCGAGCCCAGCCCGTAGATGCAGGACACCGAGGCCACCACGATCACGTCCCGGCGCGCGAACACGGCCGCCGTCGCCGCGTGCCTGAGCCGGTCGACCTCCTGGTTGATCGCGGAGTCCTTCTCGATGTACAGGTCCCTGCTGGGGACGTAGGCCTCGGGCTGGTAGTAGTCGTAGTAGGAGACGAAGTACTCGACCGCGTTGTCCGGAAAGAACGTCCTGAACTCGTTGCACAGCTGCGCCGCCAAAGTCTTGTTGTGGGCGATCACGAGCGTCGGACGCTGCACCGCCTCGATCGTGGCCGCCATCGTCATCGTCTTCCCCGTGCCCGTCGCGCCGAGCAGCGTCTGAAAGCGCTCGCCGCGCTCGATCCCCGCAGCCATCGCCGCGATCGCCTTCGGCTGATCGGCTGTCGGGGTGAAGGCGCTGTCGAGACGGAAGTCAGGCATAGCTCCTACCGTAGCGAGCCGTCAGGCCGGGCAGGGGTCAGTTCAGCCCGAGCTGCTTGGCATACCTCGCGCGGTATTCCTTCTGCGCTTCGAGCACGCGCTGCACGTACGCGCGGGTCTCGGGAAACGGGATCGCGCTCACGGTCAGCGCTCCCCCTTCGGCGCGCGCCTTCGCCACCCAGCGGTCCACATTCGCCAAGCCCGCGTTGTACGCCGCGACGGCCAGCATCTCATTGCCTTCGTAGTAGTCGAGCAGATAGCGCAGGTAGTAGCTGCCGTAGGCCACATTCACCTTCGGCGTGCCGAGATCGCTGGTCGTGAAGCTGTACCCGCCCGAGAGCTTCGCGAGGAACGCCGCTGTTTCCGGCTCGATCTGCATCAGACCCTCCGCGCCCGCCGAGGACGTCCGCGGTTCGAATTTCGTCTCAGCGTAGATCACCGCCGCGATCAGCGCCGGATCGAGCCGCTTGGCCTGCGCCTGTTCACGGATTACGCTCGCGTCACTCAGCGGCAGAGTCAATTCGTTCACGGCATGGTTCACATGCGCGATCGTCACCCCCACTACCACCACGAGCGCGATTCCCACCAGCGCGCTCAGCGTTCGCCTGCGCCGCCGCCTCATCTCCCCAGCTTGTCAAGCACGCCCGACAACTTCCGCTCCAGGTCCAGCACGCTACCGTCGTTCTGCACTACATAGGTCGCCCTCTGCGCCTTCTCCTCCTGGGTCAGCTGCCGCGCCGTACGCTCCGCTGTGAGTGCGTGGCCCCGTTCGCGCTGCCCGCTGCTCACGCAGCGCCTCTTGCGCGACGACCGCAATCGTCGCGTCGTAGACCCCGTCCATCCCCGCCTCGAACAGCAGCGGCACCTCGATCACGATCGCCCGCGGGGCCGGTTCCAACGCGCGTGCCTGCGCCAGCCAGCTCTCCATCCGTTTGCCCACCAACGGCCAGACGGTGGCCTCCAACCACGCCCTGCCCTGCTCGTCGGCGAACGCGCGCCTGGCCAGCACCGCGCGATCCACCACGCCGCCGGGCGCCACCTCCTCACCCCAGCGTGCGATCACCGCATCGCGCAGCTTCGTGCCCTCGTACAGCTCGTGCACGACCGCGTCGCTCGACTGCACCGCCGCGCCGAGCCGCTCCAGCGCCTTCAGCGCGGTCGACTTCCCGGCGCCCATGCCCCCCGTGAGCCCGATCAGAGGGACGCTTTGCTCCACCTGCTCAGCGCCGCTCGGCTGGGACCGTCTCGGCCCGTCTCAGTCCTGCGCGGACTCGGCGGCCGGCTCGGGCTCAGCCGCAGCTTCGGGTGCATCCGCCGGCTCGGGGATCGCCTCTGCCTCCGGCGCCTCGGGCGTAGCCTCGGCCTCGGGGGCCTCTGCAACCTCAGCCTCGGGGGCGGTCTCGATCTCGGCCTCCGGCGCGGGAGTAGCCTCGGCCTCAGAGGCAACCTCAGCCTCGGGCGCCTCAGAGGCGACCTCGGCATCAGGCGCCAGCTCTGCAACCTCCGCCTCGACAGACGCGACTTCGGCGGTCGCCTCCGCGGTGATCTCCTCCGCCTCCGCAACCGCTGCGTCCTCGTCCGTATCCTCGGGGGGGGCGACATCGTCAGGGCGCGACAGCGGCAGGATTTGGTCCTCGACGCGCTTGGCCGACAGGCTCAGGCGCCGGCGCTCGGAGTCGATCTCGAGGATCTGCACGCGGATCTCATCGCCCGGGTGGACGACCTCGCGGGGGCTTTCGACATGGTGCGGGGCGAGCTCGGAGATATGCACGAGGCCCTCAACGCCGTCAAGAATCTCGACGAACGCGCCGAACGTGACCACCTTCGTGACCTTGCCCTCGAGCTCGTCGCCGACGTTGTAGGTGTCGACGATCCGCTGCCACGGGTCTTCCTGTGTCTGCTTGAGCCCCAGCGAGATGCGCTGGCGATCGCGGTCGATGTCGAGCACCTTGACCTTCACGGTGTCCCCAATCGTGAGGATCTCCGACGGGTGGTTGACGTGCGACCACGACAGCTCGGAGATGTGGATCAGCCCGTCGATCCCGTCGAGGTCGACGAACGCCCCGAAGTCGACGATGTTCGAGATCTGCCCCTCGACGACCGAGCCGGGCTGCAGGCGGTCGAGGATCTGCTGGCGGACCTCCTTGCGCTCCTCCTCCAAGACGGCGCGGCGCGAGAGCACGACGTTGTTGCGCGAGCGGTTGAGCTCGATCACCTTGCTCTCGATCTTCGTACCCATGTATTCGTCGAGGTTCGGCACGCGGCGAATATCCACCAGCGAGGCGGGCAGGAAGCCGCGTACGCCAAGGTCGATGATCAGGCCGCCCTTGACGACCTCGATGACCGTCCCCTCGACCGGCTCACCTGACTCCGCGGCGGTTTCGATCCGCCGCCAGGCCTTCTCGAAGCGCGCGCGCTTCTTGGACATCATCAGTCGCCCATCCTGGTCCTCCTTGATCAGGACGATCGCGTCGACCTCCTCCCCCAGATGCACCTCGTCCTTGGGGTCGACCGACTTGCGGATCGACAGCTCGTTCGCGGCGATCACGCCCTCGGACTTGTAGCCGATGTCGACCAGCACCTCGTCCTTGTCGATCCTCACGACGTGGCCGGTGACGACCTGCCCCTCCTCAATCGGCTGGAAGGTGGCGTCGTAATTGGGGACGATCTGACCGTCGATTTCCAGCAGGAGTCCGTTCGACCCCTCGACCACGCGAGCGTCGGGTTGCTCAATCAGCGTTTGCACGGCAGCAAGCCTAGCGCAGCGGGGGCGCTCACCACCCGATGGGCACTCGTATGATTGACCGATGCCTGTGCGAGCGACGAAGCGGGGAGCGGAACGCACCCCCTTGGAGCGGCGCGACTGCGACGTGCTCATCTGCGGCGCAAGCTTCGCGGGGCTGGCCGTCGCGCGCGAACTGGCCGGTTCGGGGGCGAAGGTGCTGGTGCTCGACCGCTACGAGCTCGGCGAGCGCCAGACCTCGGCCTGCGCGATGCCCACCGGCTGGGTGGACGCTCTCGACCTGGGTGTGTCCTCGCGCCAGAGCTTCGACAAACTCGTCGCGCACACCCCCTATCGGACCTCCCACTGGTCGCTGCCGTGGCTGTACTCCACGTTCGACTACCGCGAGCTGTGCGCGCTGCTGTGGGAGCAGGCCGACGCGGGCGGGACCGAATCCGAGCTCGAGATCGCCACGGTCACCGGCCGCGAGGGCTTCACCGTGCACACCGACCGCGGCGATCTGAGCGCGCCGCTGATCGTCGACGCACTCGGCTGGCGGCGCGTGCTGTCCAACGCGGCGCCGATTCAACCCCCGAACGCCACGCTCTCGCGCGGTCTCGAGGTCCACCCCGCCGGGGCCGGCGAGGAGATGGAGCTGTGGATCGACCATCGCTACATCCGCTCGGGCTACTCCTGGAGCTTCCCCGCACACGATGAGCTGCGCGTCGGCGTCGGCTCGTTCTGGCCCGCCCACCACGTCAAGGAGCCAACCGTCCGGCTCGCCCGCGATCTGGGTCTGCCGGCGGACGGCTACCAGGGCAACTGGATCCCCCACAAGCTGCGCGCGGCCGTCGAGGACGAGGTGTTCTTCGCCGGCGACTCCGCCGGTCACTGCCTGCCGCTGACCGCCGAGGGGATTCGCACCGCCCTCTACTTCGGCCTTGCCTGCGGGCGCGAGCTGCGTTCGGTGCTCGACGGGCGCAGCCACGCGCGCGCAGGCGCTGGCGCGTTACGGCGCGTTCTCCGCCGGGCACGGGCGTAAATACGACTCGCTGTTCAAACTCCAGCGCGCGATCGGCCGCATGACTCCCTCGCGCGCGGTCACCGCGCTCGCGCTCGCGTTTGAGAGCCGGCGGGTTTCCCATTGGGCGTTCGAGCACTACCTGGCGATCGCGCCGCCCACGTTTGTGGGTGAGCGGCCGTCCACACTGGGCCGGACCCCGCCCGCGAGACGCCGCAGCTGTGGCCGTAACCGCTGAGCGCTCAGGCGACCCTGCGCAGCTGCGGCCTGGTCGCGCTCGCCGCCGCAAGCGCCAACCGGCTGGCCTCCACGGCACTGGCTCAGCGAGACCTCGGCGAGCAGACCGGGCGCCGCGACCATGTCGCCGGCCAGGAACACGCCGTCGCCGCGATCGACCGCAGGGCGGTCGCGCCAGGTCTTGCCGGGCATGTCCAGGGCGCCCGAGCGCGCGTCCATCACCTGACGCCGGCGCCAGGTCTCGCGCTCGCGCCAGTCAACCAGCGACGCGTCGAGCAGCGCCTCCAGCCGTAGGCCGGCCTGATCGACGCTCTCCTCCGGGCGGATCGGCATCTGCGCTTGGATCAGATCGTGCCCGGCGGGCGCAATCGCTCGATCTGAGGTGGAGTAGCGCCCGATCCAGCCCGCCTGTTCCATGTCCGAGACGATCCACGGATCGCCACGGCGGCTGCGCAGGCCCAGGTCGAGACAGACGGTACGGCCGCTCGGCCAGCTCAGCGACTCCTCGCCCAGCAGCTGTGCCGCCTGCTCGTGCTCGGTGGCGACGATCACCGGCCCCGCGGGCAACTCGTCCACGCGCCGGCCGGTCTCGACTGTCGACGCCGAGCTCGCGCACCCGCCGCTCGAGCATCGCGACCAGCATCCCCCAGCCGCCGCTCGCGTAGCGGACCGGGACCGGGCGGGCGGGCGAGAAACAGGCGCACCGTCTGCGGCCACACGAACGCCGCCGACAGCTCACCGGGGTCGTGGTGAAACGTGTAGACGCCGGCCGCCGCGGACAGCAGATCGGCCGTGCGCTCGTCGGTGTGGCTGGCCGCCCAGCTGCGGAAGTCGAGCTCGACGGGCGCCTCACGACCGCGCAGGCGCAGCACCGAGGGAATCACGCCCAGCGGCGGCGTGCGCCGCACGGCGCCGTCCCAACGGAACCTCGCGCCGCTCGCGCTGCGCGAGCGGCGGTCCGACGTGCGCGGGGAGCAGCTTGCGCTCCGCCAGCCACTGCCACAAGGGTCCATCCTGGTAGAGGGCATGCGGGCCGAGGTTCGCTTTGAACGGCCCGTCGTTGCTGCGTGCCCGCCCACCGAGCGCGTCGTGCGCCTCGAGCAGGCGCACCTTCGCTCCGCCCTCGGCACACGCGATCGCGGCGCTCAGCCCGGCGAGTCCGCCTCCTACTATGGTGATCTGCTGGCTCATCGTGGGTCCTCCAGGATCGATTGCAGACTGCACGCTACGCCGCAACTGGCTCGGAGTACAGTTCCAGTTGTGCCGGATTCTTTAGGACCAGTTGGCGGCCCGGAGTTGCTCGTCAGAGCTCGACCTCTCCGGCGAGATCCCGCTCCACGAGCAGATCGAGCGCTCGCTGCGAGAGGACATCCGCTCAGGGCGCCTGCCCGGCGGACGCGCGGATGCCCTCGACGCGCGGGTTGGCCGCCGAGCTGGGCGTCTCCCGCGGCGTGGTCACCGAGGCTTACGGCCAGCTCGCGGCCGAGGGCTACCTGAACACCCGCCAGGGGGCACCCGTGCGGGTCGCCACCGCGGTACGCGCCTCGATCCCGCGTGCTCCCGCGCGGTCGCTGCTGGGAAGCTTCGCCTACCACTTCCACCCTGGGCTGCCCGACCTCGCCGGCTTTCCCCGCGACGGCTGGCTGCGCTCGCTGCGCACCGCGCTACGCGATTCGCCGCACGGGGCGCTGGGCTATGGCGACCCGCGCGGCGTACCGGAGCTGCGCGAAGCGCTCAGCGACTACCTGGGACGCGTTCGCGGCACGGCGGCCGACCCCGAGCACATGCTGATCTGCACCGGCTTCACGCAGGGCTTCTCGCTCGCCTGCCGACGCTGAGCGGCCACGGCGTGCGCTCGGTCGCGCTGGAGGACCCCGGCTGGCACACACACAAGCTGATCGTCGAGCAGGCGGGCATGGAGGTCGTGCCGATCCCGGTCGACGCCGAGGGGCTGTGTGTCGAGCGGCTCGCGCAGAGCGACGCCGATGTCGGTGGTCGTAACCCCTGCGCACCAGTTTCCCACCGGAGCCGTGCTCAGCCCCGAGCGCCGGGCGGCGCTGATCGAGTGGGCCGAGAGCGGAGAGCGACTGATCGTCGAGGACGACTACGACGGCGAGTTCCGCTACGACCGCGGCGCGGTCGGCGCGCTGCAGGGCCTGGCGCCCGAACGCGTGCTCTACTGCGGCTCGACCTCAAAGCGCCTGGCTCCCGGGATGCGACTCGGCTGGCTGCTGATGCCCTCGTGGCTGGCTTGGCAGCTGACCGCGGCCAAGGCGGTCGAGGACTCAGGCTCGGAGGTCATTGGGCAGCTCGCGCTGTGCGACTTCATCGCGCGCGGCGAGCTGGACCGCCATGTGCGCCGCATGCGCCGGCGCTATCAGGCGCGGCGCGAGGCGCTGCTCGGGGCGCTTGCCCGCTGGCTGCGGAGGGACACAGACGGGCCGGACGAGGCGGGCTCTACGAGCTGGTGGAGCTGCCCGGTGACGTGAACGAGGCCGCCTTGCTGGCGAGCGCCGCCGAGCGCGGGGTTGGGCGTGGAGGGACTCTCCTTACATCGCTTCACCCCGGGTGGTCCCCCTGGTCTTGTGCTCGGCTACGGCAATCTCGCCGAGCCAGCGATCGAGCAGGGGGTGCGGTTGCTCGGCGACGCGTTGGCTGAGGCTTCGCCTACCCCTGGCCGGGATCGATCACTCGTAGCGTCTTTAAGATATGTTCGATAGAACTCTCGATCGCGCGTCAAGAGCTGATCTGTATACGCCAGCGCGTGAGCCCCGATTACGAAGTCCGCGATTACGCGCTCGCGGCGTCCCACCCGCGAGCCGGTAGCGTGCGCCATTGCCCGCCGGCCGCCAGCGCACTCGCCGCGTCGAGGGGCGAGAAGTCAACGCCCAGACGCCTCAGTGCCGCTTCCGCGTCTGGAGCGGCTGGAAAGAAAGCGCTCGTCTCCGCCCACACGATCTCGCACGCGATCACACTTCCACCCGCGAGACATGCCTGTACGGCAGCCGCGAGAGTTTGGTCCAAAATTGGCGGTCTGCACCGAAGACGTCGAGCAGCACGCTCGTGTCAATCGCCGTGATCACACGGCGTCGGGTGCGCCGCGCAGAGCGCGGATCGTCTCGTCGGTGCAACCGCCAGCGCCCAGAATCCCGTACACGGCAGCGACGGGATCGCCGGACACAGCTTTCGTTACTACCAGCTGCCCGTCCTTTTCGACCAGCTCAAGCCGATCCCCGACCTCGAGCTCTTCGGCCGCGGCGATAGCCATCTGAGGGCCAGAGCCGCTGCGGATCAACTCGGCAAGCTCTTTACGAGCCTTGCGAGCTTTCTCAGCATCACCCCGGCCGGGCAACCGGCGTGCCTTCGCACGAGCGCCGAGGATCACCAGCTCGGAAAAATCGATCCGCTCCCCGTCCAGCTTCGCCCGCAGTTCGTCAAGCGCCTCCTGCACGGGCGGAGTCTCGGTAATCATGTGACGCGGTCTCGTCGTTGGCACAGAGCAAGTGTAACACCGTGCAGCACCGAAAAATGTCTCCGGCGGACGGGGAGCCTCGACTTGCGGACGACCAGCACCACTCCGGCCACGAGCAGCACCAGTCCGACGATGCGCTGCGTGCCGACGGACTGCTTTGCGACCCCGAGCAGGCCGAAGCGGTCGATCGCCACCGACACGGCGAGCTGGCCGGTGATGACGACGGCGGTCAAGCCGCTCGCGCCCAGCGTCCGCACGGCGACGAGCGCGACAGTCACATAAACCGCGCCGAGCAGCCCGCCGACGAGCGCCCACCAGGGCGCCCGTCCGACGTGGCCGAGATTCGCCAAGCCGCCGATGCACGATGGCGACCATGAGCAGCAGCACGGCGGTGCCGACGAGGAACGAGAAGGTGGCCGCCTGCACGCTTCCGAGCGACTTGCCGAGACGCGAGTTGATCGGCGCCTGCATTCCGACCAGGCAGCCGGCGCCGACGCCCAGCAGCACCGCCAGCCCGCGGCTCACTGGACCTCCAGCCAGTCACCTGGCTCGCGCCTGCTCACTTCGCCTCCAGCCAGTTCTGCCCGACGCCGACGTCGACCGCCAGCGGCGGATCGTGCTCCCACACGCCGCACATCTCGCGCTCGATCAGCTCGCGCGCGGCGTCCTGCTCTGCGGGCGGGCCTTCGAACAGCAGCTCGTCGTGGATCGTGAGCAGCAGGCGGGTCTGCAGGCCCGACTCCGCCAGCGCGGCGTGCGCGCGGACCATCGCGAGCTTGATGATGTCGGCGGCCGTGCCCTGGATCACGGTGTTGACGGCCAGGCGCTCGCCGAGCGTGCGCACCTGGTAGTTGCGCGCCTGCAGCTCGGGGATCTGCCGGCGGCGGCCCCACAGCGTCTTGACGTAGCCCTCCTCCTTGGCCGCTCGATCGTCTCGGCCATGAACGCCGCCACGCGCGGGAAGCGCTCCAGGTAGGCGTCGATGAACTCCTTGGCCTCCTCGCGCGGGATGTTCAGGCGGTCGGCGAGGCCGAAGTCGGAGAGCCCGTAGACGATCCCGTAGTTGATCATCTTCGCCTTCGAGCGCATGCCGGGGTCGATCTCGTCCGGCGCGACACCGAAGACCTGCGAGGCGGTCGCGGTGTGCACGTCTTCGCCGCGCACGAAGATCTCCTTCAGCACGGGCTCCTCGGCGGCGTGGGCGAGCACGCGCAGCTCGATCTGCGAGTAGTCGGCGGAGATCAGCACGTTGCCCGGCCTCGGCCTCGAAGCAGCCGCGGATCTCGCGCCCGAGCGGCGTGCGGATCGGGACGTTCTGCATGTTCGGGTTGGTGCTCGACGAGCCGCCCGGTCTGCGCGACCGCCTGCAGGAAGGTCGTGTGGATGCGCGAGCGCTCGTCGACGAGCGTCGGGCAGCACGTCGAGATAGGTCTTGGTCAGCGTCGAGAGCTCGCGCCAGCGCTCGATCTTCGGCACGATCTCGTGCTCGTCGCGGATCGCCTGCAGCACGCGCGCGTCGGTCGAGAAGCCCGTCTTGCCGCGGCGCTTGCGCGAGAGGCCGAGCTTCTCGAACAGGATCTCCCCCAGCTGCTGCGGCGAGGCGATCAGGAACTCCTCGCCGGCGAGCGCGAAGATGTCCGCTTCCAGGGCGGCGATCTCCTCGCGCACGCGGGCGGTGATCTCGGCCAGGCGCTCGAGGTTCAGGCGCACGCCGAGCAGCTCCATCTCGCGCAGGACCGCCACCAGCGGCAGCTCGATGTCGCGCATCACCGCCTCGAGGCCGCGCTCGGCGATCTGCTCGCGCTGCCAGGCGGCGAGCGCGCCGAGCAGCAGCGCCTCGGCGGCAGCGGGTCCTCGAGGTCGCTGGCCAGGCCGCGCTCTTCGCACAGCTCGGCGAACGGGTAGCCGCGCCGGGCCGGCTCGAGCAGGATAGGCGCCGAGCAGCGTGTCGTGGGCGAGGCCGGGCGGCACGAGCCCGAGCGCCTTGGCGTCGTGCGCGACCACGGCGCGCTCGCCGCAGCGCCGCCGACGACCTGCTCGGGGCCCTCGCAGTCGCCGGCGAGCACCTCTTCGCCGTGCCGGTCGGCGGCACGGCGAAGCGCCACGGCGGGCCCTCGGCGAACAGCGCGCCCTCGGGCGCCTCGGCGTCGCGCACGACGAGCGCACAGCTCCGCCTCGGCGCCGCCGAGGCGCGCGATGTCGGCCGGCGCGCCGGCGCGCACGCGGGCGCTGAGCTTGACCTCCGCGGCGGGGGCCGGCGCGGCGAGCTCGGGGTCGCCGAGCGCCTCCTCCAGGCGCCGCAGCGGGTCGCGCAGCTCGTACTCGCGGAAGACCTCGCGCACGCGCGAGCGGTCGGGCTCGCGCGCGGCCTCGGCCGCGATGTCGAAGTCGACGGCGACGTCGCGCTGCACGGTCGCGAGGCGCTTTGAGACGCGCGCGTCCTCGGCGTGCTCGAGCAGGTTCTGTTTGCGCTTGGCGCCGCTGATGTCCTCGACGTGGGCGAGCACGTCCTCGAGCGAGCCGATAGCGCTGGATCAGCTCGCTGGCGGTCTTGTCGCCGATCCCGGGGATGCCGGGGATGTTGTCGGAGGTGTCGCCCTTCAGCCCGTAGAAGTCGGGGATCAGCTCGGGCGGGATCCCGTAGCGGTCGATCACCGCCTGGCGGTCGTAGATCTTCGTGTCGGTGATCCCGCGCGCGGTCGCCATCACCTTGACCAGGCCGTCGCTCGTCGATCAGCTGGAAGACGTCACGGTCGCCGGTCACGATCATCACCGGCACCGGCGGCTCGGCGTGCAGCGCCCGCTCGGCGAGCGAGGCGATCACGTCGTCGGCCTCGTAGCCCTCGACGCGTACGTTGCGGTAGCCGAACGCCTCGACGAGCGGTTCCATCGCGGGCCACTGCTGCTTGAGCAGGTCCGGGCGCGAGCGGCGCTGGGCCTTGTATTCGGCGAACAGCTCGGTGCGCCCGGAGGTGCCGGCGTCCCACGCGACCACGGTCGGACACACGCCGTACTCGGTGACGATCTTCACGAGCATCGAGGCGAAGCCGAAGATCGCGTTGGTCGGCACGCCGGTGGAGGTCGCGATCGACTCGGGCAGCGCGAAGAAGGCGCGGTAGACGAGACTGGGGCCGTCGATCAGGAACAGCGCCGCGCGCTCGTGGCCGTCGGTCGCTCAGCGCGGCGGCGCTCGCCCGTGCGCGGTCACTCTGTGCGTGCTCGAGCTTCGGGATCAGCTCACGTCCGAGCACTCTATCGAGCGAGGCATGTGCGGCGCCGCGAGGGCGCGCGCGTGAACACGGTGCTGTGGCCGTGCGCCTAACATCCGTCCTCGACAACGGGAGTCTCCGCCAGTGAGCAGCCACCCCCAGCGCGCAGTACCGCCTCACCATCCGCGTCAGGATCGACGACGCACCGGGCGTGCTCGGCGCTCTGACCTCCGCGATCGGCGACGCGGGCGGAGTCGTCGGCGCGATCGACCTGGTCGAGGTGGACGGCGGCAACAGCCTGCGCGACATCGTCGTCGACGCGTCCGGGCGCGACCACTGGGAGCGGATCATCGCCGCGATCGAGCGCTCGGCAGGCGCCGAGGTGATCGACACCACCGACCGCACCTTCCTGCTGCACGTCGGCGGCAAGATCGAGCAGCACAACAAGCATCCGCTGAAGACGCGCGACGACCTCTCGATGGCCTACACGCCGGGCGTGGCGCGCGTGTGCCTGGCGATCGCCGACGATCGAGGACAAGGCGTTCCAGTACACGATCAAGCGCAACACGGTCGCGGTCGTCTCCGACGGCACCGCGGTGCTCGGACTCGGCGACATCGGCCCGCGCGCGGCGATGCCGGTGATGGAGGGCAAGTGCTGCCTGTTCAAGGAGTTCGCCGGCGTCGACGCGTTCCCGATCTGCCTGGACACGAAGGACCCCGAGGAGATCGTGCGCACGGTCAAGCTGATCGCCCCGGCGTTCGGCGGGATCAACCTGGAGGACATCTCGGCGCCGCGCTGCTTCGAGATCGAGGAGCGCCTGAAGGAAGAGCTCGACATCCCGGTCTTCCACGACGACCAGCACGGGACCGCGGTGGTCGTGATGGCGGCGCTGCTGAACGCGGTCAAGCTCACCGGCCGGCGCCTGGAGGACCTGAACGTGCTCATCATCGGGCTCGGCGCGGCCGGCATCGCGGTGACGAAGATCCTGCTGGCCGCCGGCGTGCGCCACATCATCGGCGCCGACTCGCGCGGCGCGCTGCACGTCCAGCGCGAGGACTACCTGGACGGCTCGATGAACGACATCAAGCGCTGGTTCGCCGAGGCGACCAACCCCGATTGCCGCGCCGGCACGCCCGCGGACGTGATCGACGGCGCGGATCTGCTGATCGGGGTCTCCGGCGCGCGGGCGCTGCCGGTCGAGGCGCTGGCGCGGATGAGCGCCCGACGCGATGGTGTTCGCGATGGCCAACCCCAACCCGGAGGTCCACCCGGAGGAGGCCGCGCCGTACGTGCGCATCATGGCCACCGGCCGCTCGGACTACCCCAACCAGATCAACAACGTGCTGTGCTTCCCGGGGATCTTCCGCGGCGCGCTGGACGTGCGCGCGCCGGCGATCACCGAGGAGATGAAGATGGCCGCCGCACACGCGATCGCGGCGATCGTCGATGACGAGGAGCTGCGCGAGGACTACATCATCCCGTCGGTCTTCAACCGCGACGTCGCGCCCGCCGTCGCCGCGGCGGTCGCCGACGAGGCGCGCGCGGCGGGCACCGCCCTGGCCGGCCAGGAGGTGGGATTCGCCCAGGGCGACACGATGACACGCGCGAGCTCCTCGCGAGCGACGGGCCGCAGGCCCGGCGAGCTGGCGCGCATGACGAGCGGTCGTCGAGCGGTTGATGCGATGAACGCCATCGCGCGTGACGGTCACCGGCGCGACGCGGACTGATCGGCACGGCGCTGGTCGCCGCGCTGCGGGCGCGCGGAACGCAGGTGACCGTCCTCTCGCGCGACCCCGCGCGCCGCGCGCGGCGCGGCATCGGCGACGTCGAGGCGGTCGCGCTGGGATCCGCTCGACGAGCCGGCGCCCACCGCGGCGCTGGCGGGGCGCGACGCGGTCGTGCACCTGGCCGGCGAGAACGTCGCCCAGCGCTGGAGCGCGAGCGCCAAGCGGGCGATCCGCGACAGCCGCGTGATCGGCACGCGCAATCTCGTGGCGGGCATCGGACGCGGCGAGCCGCGCCCGCGCACGCTGATCAGCGGCTCGGCGATCGGCTACTACGGCGCGCACGGCGAAGAGCCGCTCGACGAGGACGCGCCGCCGGGCGAGCGACTTCCTCGCCGCGGTGTGCGCGGCGTGGGAGGCCGAGGCGCGAGGCCGCGGCGAGCTCGGCATGCGCGTCGTGCGGGTGCGCACGGGCGTCGTGCTCGACCGCGGCGGCGGGGCGCTCGCGAAGATGCTGCCGCCATTTCGCTCGGCGTCGGCGGGCCGGTGGCGGGGGGCGCCAGTACATGTCCTGGATCCACCTCGAGGACGTGATCGGGATGATGCTCGCGGCGCTCGACGACGAGCGCTGGAGCGGCCCGATCAACGCCACCGCGCCCGAGCCGGTCACCAACCGCGACTTCTCGCATGCGCTCGGGCAGCGCGCTGCACCGCCCCGCGCTGCTGCCGGTGCCGGGCTCGCCTTGCGCGTCGCTGTATGGCGAGATGGCCGAGATCGTCACCGCCGGCGCTCGCGTGGTGCCCGCCAAGCCGCTGGTGCTCGGCTACGAGTTCCGCCACCCCGAGCTGGACGAGGCGCTGCGCACCGCGCTCGCGCGCGAGCGTCACGCTAGGCCTCGCCGCGCGGTCGCTCAGGCCGGCGCCGGCTCGCGGCCGCTGGGCGCGCGGGGCGGTTCTCGGTCTCGATGATCACCCGGCAGGGGCGCTTGCTAGAGCAGGTAGGCCGCGGTCGGCCCGATCCGCTGCTCGCCGGCCGGCGCGTGGATCGTCGACCAGTAGATCACGTCCGCGCCCACGCGTTCGGCTTCCTCGACCAGCGCCGCGCCGGGGTTGCGCGTGCGGATCAGGCCGGTGTGGATCTTGATGCCCGCTCGCCGCGCCTGGATGCGCGCGCTCTCGAGCACCGAGCGGCCCTGCGCCTCCTCCTCCTCGAGCCCCGCCTCCAGCGACAGCTGGCTCGGCACGGGCAGCACGAAGACCGCGTAGACGACGCCGTCGTCGCCGATCAGCTTGGCGGCGCTGCTCAGCGCGGACGGCGCTGACGTCGTCGCCGAAGATCGGCACCAGCGCCGTCGTGTACTCGAGCTCCTCGAAGTCCGGCGGGCGCTCGGGCGCGCGCGATGCGGTAGTCCTTGCGCGGGTCGAGGCCCTGGCGCTTGCGGTAGAAGAAGTAGCCGCGCCATGCCGACGATCATCCAGGGGATGCCGACCAGCGAGCCTCGCTGTGCAGCACCGTCACGGCCACCCACGCCGCGAACGTGCCGATCCCGCCGATCACGGCGGTCATCGGGATCATCGACGCCTTTGATGCGCACGCCCCACGGGCTGCGGTAGGGGCGCTCGCGGTCGGGGTCGTTGACGCGCAGCGTGACGATCGCCGCGTGCGCGGTCGTGAACGAGAGCATCGCGCCGAACGAGTAGAGGTTGCCGAGCACTTCGGTGTTGCCGTAGATGATCAGCGTGCTCGCGAGCAGCGAGAAGAAGACCAGCGTGAACCACGGCGTGCGGTAGCGTGGAGTGCAGCTGGGAGAACAGCTGCGGCAGCTGGCGGTGCTCGGCCAGCGACCAGGACAGGCGCGAGATCCCGATCATGCCGGCGTTGGTCGCGATGAACAGGATCGTCGCGGCGAGGAGGCCGACGTAGTACCTCGGCGAGGTTCAGGACCGTGCCGTGCAGGCCGAGGCGGTCGATCACCCCGAGCACCGGGTCGTTCTCGAAGAAGCCGCCGAGCGAGGTCGCATAGCCGGGCGTGTGAAGCTCTGTTTGAGCTCGGCGCTGTAGCCGACGCCGTGGTGCACGACCGGCAGCGCCGACAGCGCGACCACCGAGATGCCCGCGTACACGCCGAGCACGGCGAGCACGACGAGGTTGACGGCCTTGGGCACCTGCCGGCCGGGGTCCTTGGACTCCTCGGCCATGTTCGCGACCGTCTCGATGCCGGTGTAGGCGAGCATCGCCAGCGACAGCGCGAAGATCAGTTCGCGCCAGCTCGGCACCGACTGCCGAGGTGCACCTGGTGGATCAGCAGCGACGGGTTCAGCACGAGCACGGCGCCGACACGCGACGAGCAGGATCTGCGTGCTGCAGGTCGAGGATCGCAAGGACGAAGTTGAGCTTGGCCGACTCGCCCAGCCCGCGGATGTTCAGCCAGGCCAGCAGCGCCGACGACGATCAGGCCGCCGAAGATGTCGTCGGGGTTGTGGTTGAGCGCGCCGAGGCCCGGGAAGGCGCTCAGGTAGTGCGGCACGAAGAACGCCGAGATCGCGATCGTGAGGATGTAGTCGAGGCTCAGCGCCCAGCCGGCGAAGAACGAGACGACGTCGTTGAAGGCGTGGCGCGCGAACGAGGAGGAGCCGCCGGCTTCGGGGAACATCGCGGCGCCCTCGGCGTAGGTTTTCGCCGTCAGCGCGAACAGGCCGCCGGCGAACAGGAACACCAGCGGCGTGAGGCCGAGCGCGTGCGCGGCGACGAGGCCGAGCGCGTAGTAGATCGAGGAGCCGACGTTGCCGTAGGCGGTCGCGAACAGGCCGGGCGACGCCGACCGAGCGCCGCAGGCCGTGCTCTGAGAGGCGTGCCATCGGCCGGGAGCGTAGCGCGGCGCTCGCGCACGGGCGCGGACGCTCTGCAAAATCCCATGCACCACAGCCGGCCAAGCAGGAACCCGGCTTATGATCCCGACGATCCGGGTGGCAGTCCACAGCTGATTCCCGGCCCTCACTGACATGGAAACGTCGCGCCGCGGAAACTACGACTCCGGAGAGGACTTCGTCCTCGAATACGGAGAGCTGCGCTTCACCTTCAACGAGGAGGACTTCTCCGAGCGCTGCGAGCAGGCGGCGCTGAAGCTCGGCTTCGTCGGCGGGCGCCTCGGCGAGGACGAGCTCGAAGACCTCGTCAACCTCGCCGTCAACGGCGAGATCCTCGACCCCGCCTCGGCGCTGGGCGAGCACGTCAACGACTGCTGGCCCGAGCTGGTCGGCCCGGCCGAGCGCTCACTGGTGCACTGGCTGCGCCGCCTGGTGTTCCGCGGCGCCTGGCTCGACCAGCGCGTCAACGAGGGCGAGCTGAGCGTCGCCTTCGACGAGGAGACCGGCAGCTTCGCCTACGTGCAGCCCGATCGACCGCCCGCGCGGCGGCGGCGAGCCGATCGAGCTGGCGCCCGAGCCCTCCTGGGGCCGCGTCGCCTACCGCCGCTAGACGCTAGGCGTCCGCTTCGAGCGCTCCGCGCGCGCCTTGCGCGATCGCCTTGGCGCCGTCCTCGCCGACGAGCAGCTCCGGCTTCAGCGTGCCGCTGGCCGCAGGTCGAGGATCGGCAGCGCCGTGTCGGTGAGCGCGACGTCGAGCGCGATCACCGTCGTCTCGCCGCCGAACGGGCGGGCGGCGGTGGCGATCACGGTCAGCGAGCCGCCGTCGCGCAGGTTGCGCGCCGCCGCGAGCGCCTTGCGCGCGGCCTGCGGGTGCAGGCCGTCGAGGCCGTCGATCAGCACGACCGCGTGTCCGCCGCGCGCGGCGACGCGCTTGGCGCCGTCGACCGCGCGCTCGACCGCCTGGCCCTGCGCATCGGCCGAGGCGGCGAAGCTGAGCGCGGCGACTGGAGCCACCGGCCCCTCCTGCCACTCGGCGATCTCCTCGGGCCGCACGCCGACGAGCACCACGCGTCACCTCCAGAGCCCATCGGCCCGCCGGCGCCGCAGCGGTCACGAGCCCAGCAGGCGCCGCAGGGTCTCGGTCTTGCCCGCGCGCGCGCGGCCCGACGATCACCGCGCGCGAGCCGCGACCCAGCGGCGTCAGCCACTCGATCGCCTCGAGCGTGGGGTCCCCGGCGTTCAGCGCAAGACGCTCGCTCGGGTAGGCGACCGGCAGATCCTCGTAGTGGGCGCCCTCGGAGACCGCGTCGGCGGACGCGCCGTTGATCGTGTCGATGCGCACCAGCGAGGGGTAGCGCTCGGAGCGGCGGGGCGTGCGCACCGGCCCGGTCACGCGGTCGCCGGAGACGAGCTCGCAGCGGCGGACCTGCGCGGCGGAGATGTAGACGTCATCGTCGGAGGGCTCGGGCGGATCGACGCGCAGAAAGGCCGAGCCGTTGCCCAGCAGCTCGACCACGCCCTCGGCGCTGCGAGCACCGCGTGTGCGTCCTCGGCGCCCGCCTTCGACGGCGACGCGTCCGGCCCCCCGTTTGGCTGCGCGGAGCCGCGATCGCTGCGACCACCGCTGCTCCTCGCGCTCGCTCCGGCTGCGACCACGACCGCGGCGTAGAGGAAGCCGAGGCAGGCGAAGAGATGAAGAAGAAGAAGAGGAAGTCGAGGCTCGCGTCGCAGCGGAGCACGCTCCTCCGCCTCGCCCTCGCTCCGCGCCGCAGGCGCGGAGTACGACGTTTGCGAGAAGCGCCACCGGCGGTGGTCGCGCGCGCTGCGATCCGAGGAGCTCGCCCTCGGACTCGTCGTCGGCGGCTCCTTGCGGCGCGGATCCTGATCGGTGCCCGCCTGCCACCGTCTGCTCGGCTCGCCGAGGATCGCGTCGATCAGATCGGCCTTGCGCAGGCGCCGAAAGCCGTCGAGGCCAAGCTGGTCGGCGATCGCGTGCAGGTCGGCCAGAGGGCTAGCCTCCAGCTCGGAGCGGTCGAGTACTGACATGTTGCTTCTCCTTCGTTTTGGATTGGGCGGTTGGCGTCCGGTCGCGTTGGCAGCAGCGGCACCCGGCACTCCAGCCTAGCGGTCGACAGCCTAGCGTTCGTAGCGCAGTTCCTCGGCGAGCGCCAGATCCCTCTCGGGCTGCGAGCTCCCCCGCGAGCGCCGCGCGCACCTCAGGAAGTCGGCAGCGGCGGCGACATCGTGTACCCGGAAGATCTGCGCGCCCGCGTCCACGCCGTGGGCGAGCGCGGCCAGGGTGCCCGCGCAGGCGCTCGCGCGGGGGGCGGCCGGTGAGCGCCCCGATGAAGTCCTTGCGCGAGATCGCCATCAGCAGCGGCCGTCCCAGCTCGTGCAGGCGGCCGACGCCGCGCGAGCAGCTCGATCGTCTGGGCGGGCGTCTTTGCGAAGTCCGGGCCCGGGTCGAGGATCAGCTGCTCGGAGACTCACGCCGGCGGCGAGCGCCCGCTCGATGCGCTCGCGCAGGAAGGCGTAGCACCTCCGCCGACGACATCGCCATACAGATCGGGGTCCTGCAGGCGCTGCTTGGGCGCGACGCGCGTGTGCATCACGACGAGCGCCGCGCCGGTCTGCGCGCACACCTCCGCCAGGCGCGGGTCGCGCAGGCCGCTGACGTCGTTGACGATCGTGGCGCCCGCGGCGATCGCCGCGCGGGCGACCGGCGGCTTGTAGGTGTCGACCGAGACGATCGCGCCCAGCTCGCCCGCAACGCGCTCGATCAGCGGCACGACGCGCTCGATCTCCTGCTCGACGCTCACCGGCGGGCGCCCGGTGGTGGCGGACTCTCCGCCGATGTCCAGGATGTCGGCGCCCGCCCGCGAGCAGCTCGCGCGCCAGCTCGACCTGCGCCTGCAGCGTCGCGAGCCGCCCGCCGTCGCTGAAGGAGTCAGGCGAGGCGTTGACGATGCCCATCAGCCACGGGCGCCCGCCCAGCTCGAGCACGCGATCGACGGCACGCACACGACAGGGGATCACTCATGGCGGGGGCACGGCGGAGCGGGACCCGCGCTCGCTATCGGCGGCCTTGCGAGATCCCACGAGAGTCCCTCGGCTCGGCCTCCTCGGCGAAGCGCTCGATCTCGATCCCCATGCGCTCCGTAGCTCCAGCCGAGCTCGCGCGCGAGCACATCGGCGACACGACGATCGGCTTGCCCACCGCGACCCAGCTCCCGCGCGGCGAGCAGCCCCAGGCGCGTGCGGCGCAGGAGCACGTCGCCGACGCTGCGCGCCTGCTCGTTGCGCGCCGCGAGCACGACCTCGGCCAGCAGGTCGGGCAGGCCGGCGACGATCGGCTGGGCGAGCTCGCCGGACGCTCGGCCGCGGCCAGCGCCAGCACCTCGATGGGCGGCGTGGCCGTAGCGCGCCGCGAGCGCGCGATAGGACTCCGCTCGGGCACGCCCTCCACGCGCGGCAGCTCCTGCGGCCGCGATCGCCTGACCGAGCGGGATCTCGTGCGTCCGGCAGGGGGCGTCGCGCGCTTCGCGCTCGACGAGCCGGTCGACCGTCATCTTCGCCATCCGCCGCCAGGTCGTCAGCTTGCCCCCGGTGATCGTGATCATGCCGCTGGAGGTCTCATACAGCTCGGCCTTGCGCGAGATGTCCACGGACTTCTTCGGGTCGCCCGTCGAGATCAGCGGACGCACCCCGGCGAAGGCGCCCGCCAGATCGTCCGGCGTCGAGCGCGAGTGCCGAAGAAGTCGTTGACCGGCCTGGAGCAGGTAGTCGATGTCCTCGGCCGAGGGCCGCACGTGGTCGAGGGCGCCCTCGTAGTCGTTGTCGGTCGTGCCGACGAGCGTGCGCCCGAGCCAGGGCAGCGCGAAGATCGTGCGTCCGCTGCCCGCCGGCACGATCGCGCCGCCCACCAGCGGCAGGTCCTCGTGGCGCAGGATGATGTGCGTGCCGCGGCTGGGCCGGATGCGCGGCAGCTCGGCCTCGTCGTGCAGCTCGTCCGGGCGCAGCTCGATCGGCCCACACGCCGGTCGCGTTGACACGTTCGCGGCGCGCACCTCGAGCTCCTCGCCGCTCTCGGCGTCGCAGCGCCCGCACGCCTCGCGTGCGCCCGTCGCGCTCGAGCAGCGCGGTGACGCCGCAGCGCGGTTGGCGCAGACCGCGCCGAAGCGCTCGGCCTCGCCGAGCACCGTCAGCACGAGGCGCACGTCGTCGGTCTGGCAGTCGTAGAACAGGTAGCCGCTCGTCGGCTCGCGCGCGGCCGGCAAACGCCGGCAGCAGCTCGAGCACCTCCTCGCCGGAGATCACGCGGTGGCGCTCGGGGCTCCAGGACTCGCCCTCCTCGGCCTCGGGCTGAGCGGCCTGATCGCCGGACTGCCGGCGATCTCGCTCGGCTCGCGCGCGCGCTTGCCCCGGCGCGCGCGCAGGCGGTCGCGGTCGACGGACATCACGTCGTAGAGGTTCAACCCCACGCCCGTCAGGCGATCCGGGCGGGCGCCCTCGAACGCGGGCACGACCAGCGGCAGCGGGCGCACCAGGTGCGGCGCCAGCGCGACCATCAGCTGGCGCTCCAGCAGCGCCTCGCGCACGAGCCCGAGATCGAAGTTCTGCAGGTAGCGCAGGCCGCCGTGGACGAGCTTGCTCGAGCGGCTCGAGGTTCCCGAGGCGAAGTCGGCGCGCTCGACGCAGCGCGACGCTGTAGCCGCGCGTGGCGGCGTCCAGCGCCACGCCCGCGCCCGTGATGCCACCGCCAACCACGACGACATCGAACTCGTCCTCCGACAGGGCCGCAAGAGCCTGGCTGCGCTCGATCACGACCGCAGTCTCGCAGAGCGGCTCGTCGCACGTGTCAGGCGGTGCCCTCGATCGCTCGCAGCGCCTAGATCTGGGCGAGCTCGGCGGTGATCTCGCTCACCGCGGACTTCGCGTCCCCGAACAGCATCGCCGTCTTCGGGTCGAAGTAGAGCTCGTTCTCGATGCCGGCGAAGCCGGGGTTCATCGAGCGCTTGATCACGATCACCGAATGGCTGTCGGCGACCTCGAGGATCGGCATGCCGTAGATCGGCGAGGAGGGGGTGTTCTTGGCGGCCGGGTTGGTCACGTCGTTGGCGCCGATCACGAGCGAGACGTCGGTGCGCTGGAACTCGGGGTTGGCGTCGTCCATCTCCTTCAGCTGGTCATAGGGCACGTCCGCCTCGGCGAGCAGCACGTTCATGTGACCGGGCATGCGGCCCGCGACGGGATGGATCGCGTAGCTGACCTCGACCTGGCGCTTCTCGAGCTCCTTGGTCAGCTCGCGCACCGCGTGCTGCGCCTGCGCGACCGCCATGCCGTAGCCGGGGACGATCACCACGCGGTTGGCGTAGGCGAGCTGGATCGCCGCGTCGGCGGCGCTCGTGGAGCGCACCGTGCCCGCGTGCTCGCCGGCGCCCTCGGCGCCCTCGACCGCGCCGCCCCCGCCGAAGCCGCCGGCGATGATCGACGGGATCGAGCGGTTCATCGCGGTCGCCATCAGGTTCGTGAGGATCGAGCCCGAGGCGCCCACGATCATGCCCGCGACGATCAGCGCGGGGTTGTTCAGCGCCATGCCCGTGGCCGCCGCCGAGAGCCCCGTGAAGGCGTTCAGCATCGAGATCACGACCGGCATGTCGGCGCCGCCGATCGGCAGCACGACGGCGTTGCCGAGCAGCGCGGCGACGATCAGCATGCCGATGAAGAGCAGCTTCCGAGTGCGCCCCCGCGATCAGGTCGATGCCGGCGGCCAGCGCCAGGATCAGCAGCACGAGGTTGACGATCTGCTGAGCCGAGCCGAAGCTGATCGGGCGCCCGGGGAGGATTTCCTGGAGCTTGCCGAAGGCGATGTTCGAGCCCCAGAAGGAGACCGAGCCGACGATCGCGGCGAACACCGAGAAGATCGCGACGTAGGTCGGGCACCCCCGGCGGGATCTGAACGGTGGCGCCGAGTTTGCAGGACGAGGCCGTTGGCGAGTTCACCGCCGACGTGGACCGTGCGCGTGCCGTAGGTCGAGCCGTAGTGGCGGAACTCGACCCAGGAGATCAGGCCACCGCGCCGCCGCCGACGCCGTTGAACAGCGCGACCATCTGCGGCATCGCCGTCATCTTCACCTTGCGCGCCGCCGGGCACCCGACGGCGGTGCCGAGCGCGATGCCGAGCGCGATCAGGCCCCAGTTGCCCTCGCCGGGGTTAGCAGGGTCGCGATCACCGCGATCGCCATGCCGACGGCGGCGATGCGGTTGCCGCGCACGGCGGTCGTCGGCCCGACAGGTCCGCGCAGGCCCTGGATGAACAGGGCGAACGCGATGATGTAGAGGACGTAGATGAAGCTTTCGCTCTGCAGGAAGATCGTCGCGATCGGGACGATTGCTCACGACTCGCCCGTCCCCGTCGTTGGCGTCCTCGCCTCGTCCGCGGCGGGCTTCGGCTTGGGCTTGGCCTTGAACATCTCGAGCATCCGGTCGGTCACGAGGAAGCCGCCGACGATGTTGATCGTGCCGAACGCGATCGCGATCACGAGCAGCACCTTGTTGAACCCGTCCAACCCGGGCAGGCCGACGCAGCAAGCAGGCCGCCGAGCAGGACGATCCCGTGGATCGCGTTCGTGCCCGACATCAACGGCGTGTGCAGCGTGTTCGGCACCTTCGAGATCACGACGAAGCCGATGAAGCCCGCGAGCACGAGGATCGCGAGGTTGGTGGTGAGCGTGCTGGCGAGGATCATGCTGCGACCGTCGGCTCTCACGCCGTGCCGAGGCCGCTCGGCGTCCCGACGCCCGCGGCGCCATGCCGCTTTGGCGCCCGGATGGACGATCTCGCCCGTCGCGCACGATGCACGCGCCGCTGACGATCTCATCGTCGAAGTCCAGGTGCAGGTCGCCGTCCTCGCCGACGAGCAGCTCGAGCAGCGCCTGCACGTTGCGCGCGAACAGCTGCGAGGAGTGCTCGGGCATGCCCGCCGGCAGGTTCAGCGGCGAGAGGATCTTCACGTCGTGGCGCACGACCGTCTCGCCCGGCTCGGTCAGCTCGCAGTTGCCGCCCGCCTCGCCGGCCATGTCGACGATCACCGAGCCCGGCTTCATCCCCTCGACGGCCTCGGCCGTGACCAGCCTGGGAGCCGGGCGCCCGGGCACGAGCGCGGTCGTGATGACCACGTCGAAGCCCTTGATCGCCTCGGTCAGCGCCTGCTGCTGGCGGGCGCGCTCCTCCTCGGTCAGCTCGCGCGCGTAGCCGCCCTCGCCGCTGGCCTCCAGGCCGAGGTCGAGCCACTGCGCTCCCAGCGACTGCACCTGCTCGGCCACCTCGGGGCGCACGTCATAGCCGGTCGTGCGCGCGCCGAGGCGCTTGGCGGTCGCGAGCGCCTGCAGCCCGGCGACGCCGACGCCCAGCACGAGCACCTTCGCCGGCGGGATCGTGCCGGCGGCGGTCATCAGCATCGGGTAGAAGCGGCCCATCTGCTCGGCGCCGAGCAGCGCGGCCTTGTAGCCGGCGACGTTGCTCTGCGAGGACAGCGCGTCCATCGCCTGCGCGCGCGAGATCCGCGGGATCGCCTCCATCGCGAACGCGGTCGCCCCCGCGTCCGCCAGCGCGCGCGTGGTCTGCGGGCTCGACAGCGGCGCGAGGAAGCCGATCAGGATCGAGCCGGAACCGAGCCGGCGGATCTCCTCCGCGTCGGGCGGCGCGATCTTCACGACCACGTCGGCGCCCCACACCTCCGCCTGATCGGATCCCCACCCGCCCCGGGCGTGCCGATGACCTGCGCGCCGGCCTCGACGTAGGCGGCGTCCGGAATCAGGGCGTCGGCGCCCGCGCCGCTCTGCACGAGGACGTCGAGGCCTTTGGCCCTCAGCTTGCTGACGACCTCCGGCACGAGCGCAACCCTGTGCTCTCCCGCCGCGGTCTCCTTCGGAACACCGATCCGCATGTGCGCCGGGAACGTATCCCATCGGAAGACACGCGGTGTGCCGGTCGGCACAGAGCGGTTCCTCGGCCTGTCATGCGAATCCCCGACTCATCCTGGAGCCGACCGTCATGACCGTCAACCTGACCCGCATCTACACGAAGCTCGGCGACGGCGGCGAGACGCACCTCGGCGACATGAGCCGCGTCTCCAAGCTCGATCCGCGCGTCGAGGCCTACGGCACCGTCGACGAGCTGAACGCGACGCTCGGCGTGGCGCTGCTGCAGCCCGGGCTTCCCGCAGCGCTTCGCCGACGTGGCTGCGCCGCGTGCAGAACGACCTGCTCGACCTCGGCGCCGACCTGTCCGTGCCCGCTGCGCCGGCAGCCGGCGACTCGTCCTCCGGCAAGGCCGAGCGCGAGCGGCTGCGCATCGGCCCCCCCTACACCGAGTGGCTCGAGCACGCCTGCGACGAGGTCAACGCGAAGCTTGCAGCCGCTGCGCTCGTTCGTGATCCCCGGCGGCACCCCCGCCTCCGCGCATCTGCACGTCTGCCGCACGGTCTGCCGCCGCGCGGAGCGCCGCGCGATCGCCGTGGGCGAGGAGGTCAACCCGGAGGTCGTGCGCTACTTGAACAGGCTCTCGGACCTGCTGTTCATCCTCGGCCGCGCCGCGAACGAGGGCTCACACGCCAGCGGAGGATCGGAGCCGCTATGGGACCCCGGCGCGCATGGCTCGAACACCGCTTCCCAGTCTGCGTGAGCGAGCGCGCGCCTCGGCGGCGCGCAGGCCGGCCACGGCCAGCGCCGCCCACAGCGTGCCCACCAGATAGCCGCCGACGACATCGCTCGGCAGATGCCAGGCGAGCAGCAGCAGCGAGAAGCCGACGGCCGCCGCGAAGAACGCGCCCAGCAGCGCGACGGTGGGACGCAGGCTGCGGGGGGCCACGAGCACCGCGCACATCACGAGCGCCGTCGCCGCGCTCGCGTGGCCGCTCGGCCACGAGGCGGCGGTGATCTCGTCTCCGTAGATCTGCGCGTGGGGATGGGCGAGCAGCGGCTTGAGCAACTCCGCGGTCAGCGGCGCCATGCCCATCACGACCCCGACGGCGAGCGCCACGCGCGGGCGCCGACGCCAGAGCGCGACCGCCATCAGCAGCACGCCCCAGAGGATGTACAGCAGCGGGCTCGAGCAGATGCAGCAGGGCGTTCGCCAGGTCGTCCACCCGCGGGCCGCCGAGCAGCGTGAAGTCGTACAGCGCGACCGCATCTTTCACGTGCGTCGCCGGCACCAGTGCCGCCACGACCCAGGTCAGCGCGAGCGCCAGCGACGCACAGCGCCGGCGACGAGGAGCGCCCCGGCCGCGCTGGGCGGGTTCGCAAGCCTCATACGTGAGGTCTCACGTACATCCCCAAAGGGTAGAGACGGCGGCTAAACGAGGGCTGAAGTGCTCTGAGTGGTAGATCACGGCCCGACGGGGAACGTCTTGCCCGACAGCGCGATCAGCGCTTGTGCGGTCACCCAGACGGGGGTCTGGGCGCCGGTGCGGGAGTAGCGGATGGAGCCGCCGGGGGCGAGCAGGCTTTCGAGGTAGCCGGTCGGCGTGCGGCTGCCGCGGCGGCGCATCGTGCTCGGGATCCGCCCGCCCCGGCCGGCGGCGATCAGGCCCTGGATCGCCCAAGCGGTGGACTGGGCGTTGGATTCGCTGCCGTACTGCTGCGGGAAAGCCGCCGTCGAGGTTCTGGGAGCGAATCAGGTAGTCGGCGCCGGCGCCGAGGACGCGCGCGTTGCGCGCGCCCGCGGCGGCGAGCGCCTGCAGCGCCGCGCCCGTGTCGTCGACATCGCTGGGCGAGCCGTGCCCGCCGAAGCCGAAGCCGCCGTCAGCAGTTCTGCTGTTGCTCGATCCAGCCGGCCGCGTCGCGGATCGCGGGGTAGCTCTGGGAGTGGCCGACCGCGCGCAGCGCGAAGATCGCGAACGCCGTGAGGTTGACGAGCTGCTCGAAGGAGTTGTCGCTGTCGCGCGCTTTCAGCACTTCGGCGACGAGGTCGCGTCCCGCGAACGAGTACGACGAGGCGCCGCACGCAGCCGCGGCGAGGATCGTGCGCTCGGCGTCGCCGAGGCCGCTCAGGGTCGAGACTTCGGCGCGCAGCGCGTCGAGCACCGAGTGCCCGTCGTGGCGCACGCTCGCCGGGTTGCGGCCGGCGGCGGCCAGGCCCATCGCCGTCCAGGCGGTGTACAGCTCGCTGGAGGCCTGCCCTTTCGCGGCGCCGAAGCCGCCGTCGGAGTTCTGGGCGGAGGTCAGGAAGGAGAGCTCGGGGGACAGCGACGCGGCGTGCGCGTCGAAGTTGGACGGGTCGTGACGCGCGCGCGGGCGCACCGCCGAAACGCAAGTGCCGTGGCAACGACGAGCACGAGGATCACCGGCGATACGCCGCCACCACCTCGGCCGAGGCTGCTCTGGGCGCAACGGCCTTGGGGGTGAGAGTTGGTTCCCATTGAACGTCCATGCGCGCGCGCATCCGCGCGAGCAGCCGCGCCAGCTCGGGGCCGAAGGCGAGGCCGAACAGAAAGCTCGCGACCATGTCGGTCAGGTCGAACGGCAGCCCGGCGCCGACCACCACCAGGAACGCGGCGGGTGTATGACTGGCGCCGATCGTCCACGTGTAGAGGTTCATCACCTCCTTCGCCGCCAGCGCGGCGATCCCGCAGCAGAGCGCGAGCGGCACGCGGCCCAGCTGCCGCCCGCTGAGCCGGCCAAGCGAGCGCGCCGAACAGGCCGACGCAGCCCCAGGCCGCCATCTGCCAGGGGGTGTACGGGCCCTGGCCGAGCAGGAAGTTCGACATCAGCATGCCGACCGCGCCGACGGTGAAGCCGGGCAGCGGACCCAGCGCGTAGCCGACGACGAGCGTGATCGCGGTGATCGGCTTGACGTCCGGCAACGCGACGAACGCGTCGCGGCCGAGCGCGGCGACGGCCGCGAGGGTGCCCACGACCGCGACCATCCGCGCGGACGGCCGGCGGCGCTCGTAGGCGAGCCAGCCGAGCGCCAGCACCACGCCGACGAGCAGGAACGAGGCCAGTGGCCAGCTCACGCGACAACCTCCAGGGCGGCTCGGGACGTCAGCAGCTCAGCGCCTTCCTCGGGCAGCAGCGCGCCGCCGGCGCCGCCCAGGATGCGGGCGGTCTCGGTCGCGAAGTACCAGCCGCCCGCGAGCAGCTCGGCCGCGGAGCCGTCGGCGATCACGCGGCCGTCGGCGAGCAGCACCGCGCGGTTTGCGCAGGCGGCGGCGAACTCGGGGTCGTGGGTGGCCACGATCACGGCCTGGCCCTGCTCGGCGCGGCGGCGCAGATCGTGCGCCAGCTCGGCCTTGGCGCCGCGGTCCATGCCGCGCGTGGGCTCGTCCAGCGCGAGGACGATTGGAGCCCCGCCCGCCCCCCTCCCTCGCCGCCGGTGACGATCGCGAGCGCGAGGCGCTGGCGCTCGCCGCCGGAGAGGTCCTTCGGGTTGCGCTCGGCCATCCCCGCCAGCCCGACGGCCGCGAGCGCCTCGGCGGGCGCCTCTTCGGCGACGCGCTCGTGGATCAGGTAGTCGCCGGGGTTCTGCAGCAGCAGCGCGACCCGCCCCGCGCGCTCGACCCGTCCGCGCGTGGGCTCCATCAACCCGGCGGCGTGGCGCAGGAGCGTCGACTTGCCGGCGCCGTTGCGGCCCATCAGCGCGACGCTCTCGCCGGGCGCGAGCGTCAGATCCACCCCGCGCAGGATCGCCGGTCCGTCGCGCAGCTCGTGCCACACGCCCTTCATTCGCAGCGCGCTCGGAGCACCTTCCCGCCGTCCCAGCACGCCTCTCAGGCCGCGTGCGCCCGATCGACGTGGCTGCCCCGCCGCCATCTCTGAGGCGGCGAAAGCGCATTCGTGGAGTCCGCTGGAGCTTCGGAGCCGCCGTCGAGCGCCCGCTGAGGTCATCGTCATCGGGCAGCAGACCATGCGCGCGCAAGCGTCGCGCGCGCCTGCTTGACGCCGACCGGCGCGCGGGTGTCAGCCCGGCGAGCGCGAACAGCTTCGCGCCCGGCGTCTGCAGCGCGGGCTCGTGGCGCGGCCCATTTCAAGAACGATCTGGGATCGCCGTCGTGAGACACACGGCCTGCTTCCAGCGTAATCACACGATCCGCGGCCCCGAGGCAGCGCTCCAAGCGGTGCTCCGCGAGCACGATCGTCGTCTCCCACTCCTCGTTCAGCCTTCTCAGCAGACCGATCAGCTCGTCTCCGGCGACGGGGTCCAGCTGCGAGGTCGGCTCGTCGAGCAGCACCACCTGCGGCCTGCCCGCCAGCGCCGCGCCGAGCGCGACCCGTTGCTTCTCGCCGCCGGAGAGCTCGTGCGTGGAGCGGTCGAGCAGCGCGTCGATGCCCAGCGCGAGCGCGACCTCCTCGACCCCGCGCGCGACCGCCGCCGCTGCCTGACCGCGACTTTCCAGCGCCAGCGCCAGCTCGGCGCGGACGGAGCTCATCACGCAGCTGCGTCTCGGGGTCCTGGAACAGCACGCCCGCGTGGCCTCCGAGATGCGCGGGGCCGTGCTCGCGCGTGTCGAGACCCGCGAGTGCACACCGTGCCGGCGAACGTGCCGCCGTGAAAGTGCGGCACGAGGCCGCAAGCCGCGTGCAGGAGCGTCGTCTTGCCGTGGCCGGACAGCCCCGCCAGCAGGCAGAACTCGCCGGCTTCCAGCTCGAAGCTGACGTCGTCCAGCGCCGGGGTCTCGGCGCCCGGGTAGTGGTAGGTGACGTGATCGAAGGACAGAATCATCTGTCGATGCCTCTTCGATCGCAGAACGGCAGCAGCACCGCCGCGACAATGGCTGCGCACAGCACGAACGTGCCCGCGTCGATCTGCATCTTCACCAGGGGATACGCTTCGAACGAGGCCGCACCGCTCAACCTGCCCGCCAAGGCCAGCGCCAGCACCGCCAGCGCCGAGCAGAGGAACGCGAGGTCGTGCCGCGACCACGGGCGCCCTACGCGTCTCGCCGATCCACGTGCCCCCCCGCGTTTCCCGCACGTTTCCCGACCCCCAGGAGCGTGACCCCCACAGGCGTAACCGCCGCGGGCCTGACCGGCCCTCAGCGGCGAGGGCGAAGCCGCGCAGCTCGAGCGTCGCCGCCACCTCCATCGCGCGCTCGAGCGAGCCGCCGACGATCGCGCTGAGCAACGCGACGCGACCACGGACGCCGCGCGCGGGGTCCTCGGGCCTGGTGCGCTGCGCCTCGGCCAAGCGTTGCGCGTCGGCGCCGAGCACCGGGATCATCCGCGTCGCCAGCGAGGCCGTCAGCGCCGAGCGGAACGAGAACCGGCGGAAGCCCCTCAGCAGCTCGTCGGGGTCGACCGCGAGGCTCGCGAGCGTCGTGATCAGCATCAGCAGCGTCACCTTCAGCGCGATCACCGCGCCGTACACGACCGCCTCGACCGTCAGGTCGCCCTGGCCGAACGGGCCGAGGTCGCCGAGCCGCGCGAACACGGTCAGGCCCTCGCGCGAGGCGAGCACGTTGATCGCGACGATCGGCAGCCCGACGATCAGCGCGGTGCGCAGCGTCCCCGCGAGCTGACGGCCCACGCCGGCGCACGCCCCGGCGCCCAGCACGGCCAACGCCAGCGCCGCCAGCGGCAGCGGGTTGTAGAGGATCAGCGCGGCCGCGGTCAGCGCGAGCGCCCAGATTGCGCCGACTCCCGCCCGCGTGGCGTGCAGCGGACTTGCGAGGCGGCGGTAGACAGAACAGGCATCCGCAAGCGCGGTGTTCCATGCATCCGCCCGCCCCCGGCACCGGCAGTTGCGCGCCCGTCGATGTCACCGCCAGCGCGAAGTGGTTTTTCAGGGCGCTCGCGTCGAAGGCCTGGGCCGCGCGCTGCACGCCCGCTTCGTTCGTGCCCGTCACGACCCACACGATCGCGCTTTCGACGTCCTTCGTCGCCGCGATCAGGCCCGCTCCGGCCGTGAGCGTGGCGGTTGTGTCGCCGCTTGCGCCGAGCAGCGTCAGCGTCTGGCCGTTCGACGCGAAGCGCGCGTACACGCCGCTCGCGCGCGGGCCGCTTTCGATGCTCGTCACGCTCGGGTCGCCGTGCACCGCCGTCCATTGCCCGACGACCACCTGCAGCGCGTCCGGCTCGGCGCCGCTGCCGATCGCCGCGACGGCGGCGGGGACGCCGAGCGCGCGCAACCGTTCGATCACCGTGCGGCATGGCGCGCTCTGCGCGGCGGCGCATTCCACGCGCACCGGCAGTCGTTTGCCTTCGGTGCCGTTCAGGAACGGCTCGGGGAACGAGCCCACCACCGCGGGGACGTCATCGGTCTGGCTCCAGTCGTGCAGGTCCCACCACACGTGGTCGCCTTCGTTCACGTTCGTCGCCGCGGCGCCCTTCGGGGCCTCGATCCCGTTGACGTAGTAGAACCAATCGAGCGGGTCTCCCCCGGTTTCCTGCCCGCCCGACAACCGTCGATGCTCTCGACGAACCCACCGCCGTACTTCGTCGTGACCTTGTCGTTGCGCAACAGTCAGGCTCATCACCGTTTCTTCGCCCTTGACCTGTGGGGCGCCCGTCTGGGTCAGCACGATGCGCACCGAAATCGCGCGTGACCGTCAGATGAACTCCCCCCGGCACCGGGCCGGGACCGAGGCCACAGCCGGCTAGCGCGGCGACCACGATGGCCGCCGCGAGTGCCGTTATGCTGGTTCTTTTACTTGACCTGGAAAACAACGTGGCTGATTCCGCTCACGAGCTTCGTTGCCTGGCCGGCACTGTTGATTGCCTCGATGTCGTAGGTATAACTTCCCTTGGGAAGACGCGCCGGGAGGAGATAACTGAAGGACTCGCTTCCGCCGACCGAGAAGAAATCTGCGGAACCACATTTCTTGGTTCTTACGAAGCTCTCCCTCGATCCACTGAAGTCGAAGCAGCGGCCGCGGTAACGACGCTGGAGACTGATGCGCACCTGGCGTAGCGTGCCGCCGTAGGGGACCTCGACGGTTCCGCTCAGCAGCCGCGGAGCCGAACGGCGGGTGTAGCGATGGCCATTATTCACCCCGCCTGCGCTCGCCACGTCGGGAGGCAGCACCGGTGCCGGGCCCGGGATCGTTGGAACAGGGTCGCAAGTGCAGCCCGATGCCAGCGGCTCCACGCTCACCGACAGCCCGTTTGAGCGCACGAAGATTCGGGCGGTGGCCTTGAGCTTGACCGTTCCTACTCTGGTCAGGGTGAGCGTGGCATCACCGTTTGCGTTTGTAGTGGGACTGGAAGAGATGGTGTTTGTCACACCGCCGGCGAGTTGTCCGATCGCCGCGCCGGAGATTGGTTCCCCGGTTTGACCATCGATGACATGCACGGTAAAAGGACGTCCCACAGTCACGCTCGCCGGGCCAGTCAGGCTCAGCAGATGCTTAAGATTGAAGTAGTTGTAGGCCCATAACACTTCGCTGCCTGGAGCAAACCGGAACTGGCAGCCCCCAACATTGGCGGTGGTGTAGTTGACGGCGTAGCCCCAAGAGTCACCGTTTTACACTCTCGGTTGACATCGTCACCAACCTGGGACACGAAGTCGTTGTATTTGTCTTCCCAGGTCGGCATTGAACGCAAGCCCATGGGCGATGCGCGGATCGTAGAGAGCTGCTGTGGGAGTGGCAGCGGGACCTAAACCTTATGTTAGCCGTCGTCCTTGAAATCGCAAGGCTCGGGGGTGGGGCTCGATTCCGTGGTGATACCGGCGAATCCCTTCGGTACCGACAGGACCTTCAAATAGTGTCTTGGTTGAGCCCTCCACGCGCAGGTTGACGGTGATCGGCGCCGCTGACGCAGACGCAGACAACATCAGAAACAGCGAGAAAGGACAACCGGCGAGCACCGGCAACATACGACGGGACGTATTCATTGAGCCAACCCCTTTCCACGAGGGTTTGTGGGCTTTCGGCCTTCGGCAGGTTTCCTGGCTCCCGGGCCTTCCCTCCGCGCCTTCCCGTCTCGTCTTCCGAAACAGTGGCTCGCGTGTCTTCGCACGCGCCGCATTGGGCATCCCCGGTCACAGTGGCGGGTCCGCGCCGGATTCTCACCGGCTTCCCTTCTCCTCCGACCGTCTTGTCCTTTCATCCTACTCTCCCCGCCCACCGCGTGCTTGCGCAGCTATCCGGCAACGGTGCCGTGGCCGACGATCACATCGCCCGCGTACAAGCACGCGAACTGCCCCGGCGCGGTTCGCTCCGCCGGCTCCTTCAGCTCCACGCTCACGTGCTCGTGGCGCCCCGCCCCCGCCTCGCCGGCCAGCCGGCATGCGAGGCGGCGCCCACGCGAGCGGACCTTCACGCCGTCCACGCAACCACCGTCGCGGTGCAGCGTCACCTCGCGCACCCGCACGCCGTCGCTCAACAGCTCCGCGCGCGGGCCGACCGTGACCGTGCTCTTGCTCGTGTCCGTCGCGAGCACGTACAACGGCTCCCCGCCGCCGATGCCGAGACCGTGGCGCTGGCCGACGGTGAACATATGCGCGCCCGCGTGCTCGCCGAGCACCCTCCCCTGAGAATCGACGATCTTCCCCGCTCGCTCTCCCAGCCCGCCGTGGCGCTCCAGAAAGGCGCTCTGACGCGTCCCCGCGAGGAAGCACAGATCCTGCGAGTCGCGCTTGGCCGCGACCGCGAGCCCGGCCGCCGCCGCCAGCTCGCGCACCTCTGCCTTGCGCATCGCACCCAGCGGAAACCGCAGCCGGGCAAGCGACTCGGGCGCAAGCGCCGCCAGCACGTAGCTCTGGTCCTTGCCCGGGTCCGCCGCCGTCCGCAGTAAGGGGACGGGCGGGCCATTGATCACGCGCGCGTAGTGCCCGGTCGCAAGCGTCTGCGCCCCCAGACGCTCGGCCAGCTCGAGCATCGCGTCGAGCCTCACGTTCCCGTTGCAGCGCACGCACGGGTTCGGCGTCTCCCCGGCCTCGTGGTCTGAGAGCCAGTGCTCGACGACACCGGCGCGGAACTCCGCGCGCAGGTCGATCGACAGGTGTGCCATCCCCAGGCCGTGTGCCACCTCGCGGGCGCCGCGCACCGCCTGCGCCGAGCAGCAGCTGGCCTCGCCGTCGTTCTCCTGATCGGACCACAGCTCCAGCGTGACCCCGACGGCCTGCGCTCCTTCGCGTGTGACGAGCAGCGCCGCCACCGCGCTGTCCACGCCGCCGCTCATCGCCACCAGCGTGCGGTCCGCCGCTTCGCCCTCCGCCGGCAGGTCGCCCTGCGCCGGCCGATTCGCTGAGGGGCCCACGACAGCGCTCGCGCGTACCGCGCCGCCGAGCGCGCGATGCAGAGCGTCGGACGCCAGCTCCGCCGCGTGGCGCTTGGCCGCGCTCAGTCCGCCCAACTCCCGCGCGATCTCCTCAGTGCCGATTCTCGCCGCCTGCAAGCAGCGGGACGCCGCGCACGAGGCCCACCACCGCGCTGCCGGCGGCGATCGACGCGCCACAGCCACTCGCGTCGAACCCCGCGTCGGCGATCCGCCCGTCGGGGCTGGCGGGGTCGAGCGCGATCGAAACGCGGATCAGATCGCCGCAGGCCGCGCCGCCCGCCGCGCCCGTGAAGGCGTGCTCGGGGGCATGTCCGCGTCCGAGCGGTGCTTCGAGATGCTGGGCGAAGGCTTCCGGGCTGCTCACCCGAGCGAGTCTACGATTCCTGGCGCGCTTCGTCGATCGTCTGCTCGATCGCGAAGGCGTCCGTCAGGCCGTTCATCGTCGTTACCGCACCATGCGGGTTGATGATCAAGATCGTCGGTGTCCCGTACACCTGCACGGTCTTCGTGAACGAGCCGAACGATGTGACCTGCGCCGCGGTCGCGTAGTGGACCGCGATCTTCTTTTCCAGTTCGAGCCCCGTCGCCAGGCGCAGCTTGCGCACCTGCGCCTTGTTGGGATGCACCGCAACCTCGTGGTGCGCCGCCAGCAGGATCTGCAATTCCTCGTGCACAGCGACGTCGTCGGCGCCCTTCTTGTTCCAGAACAGCACCACCGCGACTTCGCCCCGCTTGAGCTCGCGTTCCACCGCCACCTGCTGGGCGGGAGCAGCATGCACGGCGGTTTTCGTGACCGTCGTTGTGCCGCTCGGGGCGCCGTGCGTCGAGCGGGTCACAGTCACGCTGCTTTTCGTCACGGTGCGAGCGGGGACCGCGGCATGCTTCGAGTTGATCACGGTAGTGCTCTTCGTGGTCTTGACCGCATTGCTCCCCGACGCACCTGCCTGCTTGGCGTGGGTTACGGTCGTGCTCGACGTGGTGACGGTTGTGCCCTGAGGCGGGGCTTCCGCCGAGGAGGCGGCGGACTTGTTCGCCGCCCGCTGCGAGGCCGCGACCGCTTCGCGCGCGTGGGTGACCGCGCGGGTCATACCTTCGATATGCGTACGTACCCCGCGGGGCCTTCGCTTTCGCCGCGGTGGAGCGGCGGGCGCAGGCGTGCTCGGCGACGGGCGTCGAGCTGGAGCTCGAGCTGTGTCCCTGCAGCGCCACGAACCACACGACCGCAAAGAGCACAACCGCCGCGAGGGCGATCTGGAAGGGACGGGAAAGCTGTGCCATCGCTCCCCTTTCGGCATTTTTCGCCGAAGAGTTGAACCGCGCAAAACCCGCTGGACTCGTCAGAGCGTGCGCAAAGCGCGTAAAACGGCGTGCACGACCGTGTCCGTGGGGATCGTCTCCTGCCCTCCCCCCTGCATGTCCTTCAGCACCGTCTCCTCCTGCTCGACGATCGCTACATAGCGGGCATCGAGCGCGTTTGCATACCCCAATTGACCCTTCAGCGAGCGTCCCGCCAACTCCATCTGGGCCGTCAACCCGGCAGATCGAGCCGCGCCCATCACGCCGAACCCGGCCTTCCTGTCGCCGAGCGCGACGAATAGATCCAACGGGCTCGTCGCGACCGGCGCCGGCTCGCCCGCCAGCAGGATCCGCTCGACCCCGGCCGCCCAGCCGATGCCGGGCGTCGAGGAGCCGTCGCTGGACGGTCCCTTGATTTTCTCCACCAGCCCGTCGTAGCGGCCGCCGCCGCCCACGCCGCTCTGCGCCCCGAGCGCATCGGAGGTGAACTCGAACACCGTCCGCGTGTAGTAGTCCAAGCCACGCACGAGCGTCGGATCGACCTCGTATGGGACCTCTGCCAGATCGAGCAGCTCGCGCACCTGCGCGAAGTGCTCGCTGTCCTCGTTGCTCAGGTGATCGAGCAGGCGCGGCGCGCTCTCCATCACCCGTTTCGTGCCCTCGTGGTCGGAGTCGAACGCCCGCAGCGGGTTGAGCTCGATCCGGCTCTTGACCTCATCGGACAGGCTCGCTTCGTGCTCGCGCAAATGCGCCTGCAGCAGCTCGCGGTACTCGCCCCTGCTCTCTTTGCCGCCCAAGCTCGACAGCCGCAGCCTGACCTCGCGCACGCCCATCTCCTCGAGCAGCGCCGCCAGCAGCACGATCGACTCCGCGTCCACCGCCGGGTCCTCGGAGCCGAGCGCCTCCGCCCCCACCTGCCAGAACTGCCGGTAGCGCCCCGCCTGGGCGCGCTCGTGGCGGAAGAAGCTCGACAGATACCACAGCTTCACGGGCTGCTTGCGCTTGTGCATACCGTGCTCCACGTAGGCCCGGCAGACCGGCGCGGTGCCCTCCGGGCGCAGCGTCAGCGAACGCCCACCGCCGTCGTCGAGCGTGAACATCTCCTTCTGCACGATGTCCGTCGAGGACCCGACCCCGCGCGCGAACAGCTCGGTCGCCTCCAGCGCCGGCGTCTCGATCCGCTCATACCCGGCCCCCTCCAGGATCTTCCGCGCGCTCTCCTCCAGGCTCGCGCGCACCCCCGCCTGCTCCGGTAGCACGTCGAACGTGCCCCGTGGGGCTTTGATCTGCTCCCCGCGGCTCAACTTCCGGCTGCCGGGTCCGCCACGGCGCGCGCCGCCGGCTCGGGCTGCTCGCCCGTCGCCGGCCTCTCCACGGGCACGCGCAGCTCTGCCAGGAACGGGTTCGTGTCGCGCTCGCGTCCGAGCGTCGTCGTGCCCATGTGCCCCGGATAGACCGCCGTCTGCGCGGGAAAAGCTCGCAGCAGGCCGCCGATCGAGCGCTCCAGCACGTTCCAGTCGCCGCCCGGCAGGTCGGTGCGGCCGACCGAGCCCGCGAACAGGACGTCTCCCGAGAGCAGCGCCCGCTCTCCCGGTGTCCGCGGGCGTGCCTGCCCGCTCTCGCCCGCGGCTGCAACCTCGCGATCGGACGCGCGCCGCGGCGATCGCATAGGTGACGTGCCCCGGGCTGTGCCCGGGCGTGAAGACCACCTCGATGTCCAGCCCCGCCAGGCTCAGCCGCTCGCCGCCCTTGACCGTGTGGTCGGCCTCGTAGCTCTCGAACGGCCCGAACCCCGGCGGCGTCCAGCTGTTGATGTCCGCCAGCACGCCCCGCTCGATCTCCGGGCAGTACACCGGCGCGCCCGTCGCCCTGGCCACCTCGGCGACCGCGCCGATGTGGTCGAAGTGGCAGTGCGTGATGAGGATCGCCTCGATCTCCACTCCCAGCGCCCGCGCCGCCTCCAGCAGCCGCTCGGCCTCCGCCCCCGGATCGATCATCACCGCGCGCTTCGCCTCAGCGTCGCGGCGCACGATGTAGGCGTTCTCCTGGATCGGCCCGACGGTGAACATCCTCACGTCCACCTCGCCGATCGGGGCGGGCTCGCTCGACTCTCCGCGCGCTTCGCTCATCGCGCCGCCGCCTTGCCACCGCCCTGCGCGGCTTTTTTGCGCATGCGCCGGTTGAACATCCACATGTCGGTGTAGTAGCTGATCGGGATGTAGATCAGCAGCACGATCGGGAACAGCGCGATCGCCTCGTTGGCTTTCTTGATCAGGAACAGGCTGACGAGCAGCATCAGCACGGCGGCAATCATCGCCCGGTAGAACGCGCCGAGCCACGTCGGCGGGCGGTCCTGCCTTGCCAGCTGCGGCTTCTTTTTCCCGGTGGCGTCAATGCCCTTGCCGCTTTTCTCGGCGGCCGTCGGCTTGCGTCCGGTGCGACCCCGCGATTCGACCACCCCGGCCGCGTTTCCGCGGTGCTTGGTCTGGCGCTTGCGCTTTGTCTGAGCCATCCTCTTAGCCTAGATGGTTGCCCCTGTCGTGGCCTTCACGCCCGCGATCCGTCATCCGCTCAGTGCGTTCTCGATCACGTGGCACGCCGGGTCGAACCCGACCAGCTGTAGATCCTCCGGGAAGCCCTCCAGCGCCGCCCGCGGCGCGAGCCCGACCAGCTCCGCACTGGCGAGCGCGGCGTGCCGGCGCACCGCCTCCACGACCCGCGCCAGCGGCACCTCGCCGGGAGCGCTCGACGTTCATCGACACCTGCGCGACCGCCCCGCTCAGCTCCACCCCGATCGCGCGCAGCCCCGGGCAGTCCCTCGGCACCACCCTCGCGGATCAGTGCCGCGATCCTGCGGGCATCCTCGACCGTTGCCGGGTGCGCGAGCTGCAGGTTGAACGCCACCAGCGGCTCCCTCGCGGCGACCAACGTCGCGCCCGCGCCGGGGTGCGCCTGCAGCGGGCCGAAGTCCGGCCGCAGCTCGCCCGAGCGCATCCGCTGCGCCAATCGCGCCGCGCCGCCCCGGCGCAGCTGCGCCCGCGTGCGGGGTGGGTCACCGGTCAGGGCGCCGTAGAGAAACACCGGCACGGCCAGCTCCTCGCCGATCCGGTCGGCCACGACCAGCGCCTCGGCGCATGCGGCCCCGCGCGCGCCGTCGCTCAGGTAGACGACCGGCACGACGTCGATCGCGCCGACGTGCGGGTGTGCGCCACGGCCGTCGCCGATCTCGATCCGCTCCACCGCCGCCCTCGCGCCTTCAAGCAACGCATCGGCGAGCGCGCCCGGGGGGCCGGCGAGCGTGAACACCGTGCGGTGATGGTCTCGGTCGGAGTGCGTGTCCAGCAGGCGCACACCCTCTGCTGCGGCGAATGCCGCCCCGATCGACGCGATCGCCGCCTCGTCACGGCCCTCGGAGACGTTCGGCACCGCGAGCAGGGTTGGTGGAGGCGTCATTTTCCGCACTCACTCAGGAGGCGACTGCCGCCGCGGGCGCCTGGATGCCCTTGCGCAGGGCCGAGTCGTCGATGAAGAACTCGTGCGCGAGGTTGGCGATCAAGCGGGCGAGATCCGCATGCTCGATCTGGACGCCAGCACTCGAGCAGATCCCTCAAGCGCTCTTCGCCGGTGCTCGTGAGGCGCTCCAGCGTGCTGTGGCCGGCGGCGGTCAGCTCGTAGGTGAGCGTGGCATCCGGGCCGGCGGCGGCCGGCTCGTGGCTACTCGCGGCGTCCGGGCCGGGGGCGATCAGCCCGAGCTCGAGTAGCCGGTCGGTGGCTCGGTCGAGCGTCGCCGCTTCCACATGCGCGCGTTCAGCGAGCGTGGAAAGCGAAACCGGCGCTGCTCTGAGCCTCGCGAGCAACCAGCACGCGGCGGGGTCGAGCTCGACGCCCGCGCGCAGGGCCACGCGCCGGATGATCTCGCGTGCGCCCTCGCGACGGTCCAGACGCCCGATCTGCTCGATCACCACAGCCAGCGAGTCTGAGCCACGCGGGCTGGCGAAGGTATCGGCCATGTCGGGGCTCGCGACGGTCTCGCGCAGCGGCAGCTGGCGGATGAACCAGGAGAGCGCGAACGCGAGCGATCGCGAACGCGGATGCGACGAGGAAGACGGTGCTGAGCGCGTTGGTGAAGGCATGCAGATAGCCGAGGCGCAGCAGCGACGGCAGCTTCGCGATCGCCTGCGGGTTGACCTGGCTTCCGGTAGTGGCGTGGCCGGCGACGCCGGCTGGAAAGACGCTCTTCAGCTCGCTGGTCAGCCGGTTGGCGAAGATCGCGCCGAGCACCGCGGTGCCCAGCGACCCGCCGATCGAGCGAAACAGCGTGGCGCCCGAGGTCGCGACCCCGAGGTCTGAGTAATCGACCGCGTTCTGCACGGCGAGGATCAGGACCTGCATGACCATCCCCAGACCCAGCCCGAGGATGAACATGAACAGCGAGATCGAGACCCGCGAGCTCGACGGCGTACATCGTCGAGAGCAGGTACAGCCCGACCGTCATCACCGCGGTCCCGGCGATCGGAAACGGCTTGTAGCGGCCGGTGCGCGTGATCAGCTGCCCGGAGAGAATCGAGGTGATCAAGAGGCCGCCCATCAAAGGCAGCAGCTGCAGTCCCGATCCAGTCGGTGTCGCGCCCTTGACGACCTGCAGGAACAGCGGCAGGTAGGTGACCGCGCCGAACAGCGCGAAGCCGACCACGAACCCGACGGCGCCGGTCACGACGAAGACGCGGTTGGTGAGCAGCCGCGGTGGCAGCACCGGCTCCGCGGCGCGGCGCTCGGCGAAGGCGAACGCGGCGAGCAGGAGCACGCCGGCGATCGCGAGTGAGACGATGAACGGCGAGCCCCAGGCGTAGGAGGTGCCTCCCAGCGAGGCCGCCAGCACGATCGCGGTCAGGCCCGCGGCGAGCAGCGCGGTGCCGAGGTAGTCGACCACGTGGTGCACGCGTTCGGTGACGCTGGGAAGCGTGGCCGCGAGCACGAAGAAGGCGAGAATCCCGAGCGGCAGATTGACGTAGAAGATCCAGCGCCAGCTGAAGTCGCTGGTCAAAAAGCCGCCGAGCAGGGGCCCGGCGATGCTGGCCAGACCGAACACGGCGCCGAACAGTCCCGTGTAGCGGCCGCGCTCGCGCGGCGGCACGACATCGCCGATCGCCGCCTGCGCGCTGACCATCAGCCCGCCGCCACCCAGCCCCTGCAGCGCGCGAAAGGCGATCAGCTCATCGAGGCTCTGGCTCTGACCGCAGAGCGCCGAGCCGACCAGGAACACGATCAGGCCGGCCTGCAGCACGACCTTGCGCCCGTACATGTCGCCGAGCTTCCCGTACAGCGGCGTGACGGCGGTCTGCGCGAGCAGATAGGCGGTGACGACCCAGGAGATGTGGTCCAGGCCGCCGAGGTCGCCGACGATCGTGGGCAATGCGGTCGCGACGATCGTCTGATCGAGCGCCGCCAGCAGCATCACCAGCAGCAGACCTCCGAACACCAGCCGCAGATTGGGTTGCTCGGAAGTCTTCATGGCTCGGTGTGAACGACAACGTCGACGATGTCCGGGATCTGACGGCGCAGCTGCTCCTCGAGCTCGCTCGCCAGTTGATGCGCATCGACCAGCGAGGCATCCGCGCCCACCTCGACCGTGAGAAACACGACACGACCGGTTTTCGTGGACAACAGCCGTGCCGAGCGCGGCTCGACGCCGGTCCGCTCGCGCACGATGCGCTGAATCTCCGCCACGGCATGCCGGTCAGCGCGGTCGTCGGCGGCGCGGGCGAGCAGGGGGAGCTCGAGCGGCTCGAGATGGGTCTGCACGTCGGCCACGCCGGGCCTTGCGCGGATCGCCCGCTCGACGCGCTCGGCGACGGCATGCGCCGCCTGCAGGTCGAGATCGGCCGGGAACTTCAGGTGCAGGGCAACGCTGACCGATCCCCCTCCTGCTCGAAGATCGCGATGTCGTGCGTCTCCTTGACCAGCGGCTCGGCCAATGCGATCGCCAACACGCGGTCGCGCATGTCCAGGCCGCTGCGTCGGGGCTCGACGTGGACGACGACGTCTGAGCCGGGCAGCGCGCGCTCGATCGCCGCCTCGATCAGGTTCGCGGTCTGATGACCCTCGATCACCGCCTGCCCGGGCGGCACCGCGACGACGACATCGGCGAAGTAGCGCCCGGCGGACTCGCGCAGGCGCAGCCGCAGAAGCTCGATGCCGGGCTCCAGGCGCGCGATCGCTCGCTCGGCGGCCTCCCGGGCCTCGGCGGGAGTGCGGTCCATCAGCACGTTCGCGTTCTCGGTGATCAGCCGCGCTCCGGTGGCGAGGACGATCGTCGCGATCACCAGCGCGGCGATCGCATCGCCCTGGGCAAAGCCGTCGCGCACGAGCAGCAGCCCGACGAGGACCACCACGGAGCCCGCCATGTCCCCGGCGAAATGAAACGCGTTCGCGCGCAACGCGGGACTGCCGTAGCGCCGTGCGGCGCGCAGGGAGACGATCGTGCGGGCAAGGTCCACGACCAGCGCGACCGCGATCACCGCAAAGACATAGAAGCCGGTGTCGGGCGTGCTTTCGGTGGTGAGCAGGTGTTTGATCGCCCCGACCGCGACGATCGCGCCGCCGGCCAGCAGGATCGCCGCCTCGCCCGAGCGCGCCGAGGTTCTCGGCGCGACGGTGGCCGTAGGGATGCTCGGGGTCCGCCGGCTGGCTGCCAAGGCGGACGGCGAAGAAGGTCAGCGTCGCGGCGACGACATCGCCACTGGACTCGATCCCGGCCGAGATCAATCCCAGGCTCCCGGCCAGCAACCCGGCTCCCAGCTTGAGGATCACCAGCAGGCCCGCCGCGACGATCGACACGATCGTCGTCCGCTGCGGCACGGCTGTCTGATCGCTGCCGCTCAGATCTGCCATCACCGCAGACTACGTATCAGGGGCAGCTGAACGCGGTCGGCGCCCCCAGCGCGCCGCAGCGAGCACCCGTATCGGCATCGATGGCCGGCATCAATCGCCGCCGATGAGGCGGCTACCGCCGGGTTGCCCGCCTGTGCCGGCGCGGCGCAGGGCCCGGTGGGCTCACGGTGACGAGCGCGGCGCTGTCGGGCGCGAGCTCGAGCGCGATGGCGCCCGAGCGGGCCGAGACACTTTCAGCCGGCATCGACGTGCTCCAGGAACCGTTGGCCGCGACGGCGCGGCCGCCGAGCAGCACGCCGCCGGTGGCGCTCTGCGTGGGCGCGGTGAGACGCAGGATCCGTCCCGCGCCCAGGCCGGCGCCCACATTCAGCAGCAGCGCGAGCGGGCTCGCGCCGGGCTCCTCGTCGTCGGCGAGCACCACCTTCAGCGAGTGATCGGGCCCCGCGAAGGACGCCGCCACGAGGTTGGGTTGGGGTTCGGCTGAGATCGTCGTGGGCAGCGGGCGATCGCCGGCGAGCGAACTGGTCAGCAGCAGCGCGTACCAATCCGGCTCGGCGCGCAGACTGCCGCTCGCGAGGGCCGCCGGATCGGGCGCGCACAGGGGCGTATACCCGGTGCAGTTCGTTGGGTTGCCCTGGAGGTTGATGCCCGCCGCCCCCGCCGCCATCGCCTGCGTGATGTAGCCGGTCGCCCACAGCGCCGAGGCGAACGTGTCGCTGATTCCCGCGACTCCTCCGCAGGAGACGGAGTTGGCCTCGTCGAGACGAAATGGGATGCGGTACGGCGTTCGCCACCGACATGTAGGTCTGTAGCGACTGCGCCTCGCGTCCGCGGGTCGCTGCGCTGAGCAGCGTTTCGATCGAGGGCGCGGGCGTCTGCGCGCACCCCAGCGGATAGTGGTGTCCGGTCAGCAGGGCGGGCTTCTGCGAGAGCGCCTCCTCCTCGCCCCATTCCGGGAAGACGCCCGAGCCGGACACGTCGGGACCGGCGATCGGCACCCCCGGGGTGAGCGCGTCGATCGCTTCGCGATAGCTCGAGACTTCTTCCTCATAGCCCTGCGCGATCCAGGGAAGCTGGCGAAAGCCGTGGCTGCCGTAGGCATTCGGCTCGTTGCCGATCTCGACCGCGGCGAGATACGGTCCGAGCGCATGGTGGGCGGCCGCGACCTCGCGCGCGGCGGCGGCCGGTTCGTAGTGGGCCAACCCGACCGTCAGCAGGACCTGCCAGCCGCTGCGGCGGGCGAGCACGCCGAGCGCCTTCATCTGCTCGGGCCCGATCGTGCTCGACGCCCACGCCGGCCGCGGCGTGGCGGCGTCGGTCCAGGCGACGTTCTCATCGGCGGTGATGCCGCCGAAGCGCAGCACGCCGGGCCCCAGCGAGCGCAGCAGCCTGACCAGGTCGCCGTGCTCTGCGTACTGCGCGAGCTGGCCGAGCGCGGCCGACCTCGAAGGAAAGCCCGAGAAACCGCTGGGGCACCGGCGGGCCTGGAGCGAACGGGTCGATCGTCACGGTCACCGGGAGCGGGGCTTGCGCCGGCGCGCCGCCTTCGTCCGCGGCGGCGAGCAGGGCGGGCTGGGTGGGCGGCTCGTCTGTGCGCCGGCCTCGATGGTGGCCGGGATCATGACAGCGCGCAGGTCGCTGCAAACGCAGCGAGCAGGATCAGCCGTCGCGGAAGCGCCATGTCTCCAGTAAACAGGCTTTGCGCGCGATCGTGCGCAGGGCTCGGTCGTCGCACGGCGCCGGGGCCGGCCCTGGCGCCCGCGCTGTGGTGCCTAGTGAGGCTTGCAGACGGCGTACCAGTCCGACTCGAGCTCCGGTGCGCGCTCGCAGACCTCGCAGAGGATGCTCAAGACAGCGCGGCGCCCGAACTCCTCGCGTTCAGGGCGCTCCATCGAGAGCGGCGCGTCCTTTCTCCATGTGGCCCTGAGCTCAGCATCGACTTTCGCAAACCGGACGTCATCGCGGTTGCGGACGTCATCGCGGTTACAGTCAAGGCGCAGCCATAGCAAGTCAAGAGCGTCGGCGGGAGCCGCGAAGCCCGAATGATGGGTGATTCTGAATGTCATGCTTGCGCCTCATTGCGCTGACTGTGGCGCTTGCGCCAGGACAGGAGTGGCGTTCTCGGGAGTGGCGTTCTCGGCCCAGTTCTGAAGGAACTTCTCGGTATCGGCCACGTCGAGGGGCCGGGCGAACAGGAAGCCCTGCCCGCTGTCGCAATTCTCGCCTCTGAGCAGGGACAGCTCTTCCTGTTGCTCGATGCCCTCGGCGAACGTCTCGATCGAGAGCGACTTGCCGAGCTGCACGAGGGTGTGGATCAGCGTCTCCCCCTCCTGGTTGTGCTCCAAGCCCAGGATGAACGACCGGTCGATCTTCAACGCGTCGACCGGGAAGCGTTGCAGGTGAGCGAGCGAGGAGTACCCGGTGCCGAAGTCGTCGATCGCGATCCGCACGCCGAGTGCCTTGACCTGGGCGAGGCGCCGCGCGGTCTCCTCGATGTTGCGCATCAGCGTGGTCTCGGTGATCTCGATCGTCAGCGCCGCCGGCTCGAGGCCGCTGCGGGAGAGCGCTTCTTCCACGTCGACGATCAGCTGATCGGTGTCGAGCTGGCGTCCGGAGACGTTGACGGCCATCCCGATCGGATAGCCGGCCTGACGCCACTTGGCGCCCTGAGCACAGGCCTCCTCCAGGACCCACTTCCCGACCTCGACGATCAGCCCCGTCTCCTCGAGCAACGGGATGAAATCGTCGGGCTGGACGACACCGCGCGTCGGGTGCTCCCAGCGGATCAGGGCCTCGACTCCGTTGGGGCTCATGTCCTGCAGGTCGATCGTGGGCTGATAGGCGAGGAAGAACTCGTCGTTCTCCAATGCTTCGCGCAGGTCCATCTCCAGCTCCATGCGGCTCTGCACCATGCCCTGCATCCCCGCCTCGAACACGACGTGGCGATTCTTGCCGTCCCACTTCGCCCGGTACATCGCGATGTCAGCGTCGCGCAGGAGCTCTTCCGCGGAGGTGTGCTCTCCCGCCGCGATCCCGACGCTCGCCGTCACCGTGACCCGGGTCTCTTGGTCGGCTCCAAGCTTGAACGGGGGCTTGAGCGCATCGAGCAGACGCTCGGCGATCAGCTCGGGTCCCGCCCCCAGCGAGAGCTCCTCGGAGACCACGACGAACTCGTCGCCGCCGAGGCGCCCCAGCGCATCGGTGGCCCGCACAACACCGTCGAGCCGAGCGGCAACCGCTTGCAGGAGCTCATCGCCGACAGCGTGACCGAGCGTGTCGTTGATCGACTTGAAGTTATCCAGATCGACGAACAGCGCCGCCACCGGCGTTTGGCTGCGATGCGAGCGCACCAGCATCTGCTCGACGCGATCCAAGATCAACGTCCGGTTCGGCAACCCTGTCAACGGATCGTGCGTCGCCAGGAACGAAAGCTCCTCCTCGCGCCGCGCGAGCTCTTCATCGGTCAGCCGCCGCTCAGCCTCATAGCTCTCACACATCCGCAGAACACTGAACTCGAGGCTCAGCTGCAAGATGTTCAGCGCCTGCGACAGCGTGTCCGGCGAGACGCCCAGCTGCGTGGCGCAGTCCCTCAGTACCTCAGCCATCACGTTGCGCCACCAGTAACAGCGGCGGGTCACCTCGTTCAGCGACGCCGCGCGGTGAGCGGCCAGCTCGGCGAAGATCTCCCACGTTTCCCGGCCGGCCTCAATCGCCACCTCCATACCCTCCCCCGCGATCCAGCGGGCCACCGCGATCGTCGAGCTGTTGCAGATCCTTTCGAAGCTCTCTTGCACCACAGCGTCGACGACTTCGCCCGATGCCGAGGTTCGCGCGACCGTCTGCTCGAGCACATCCCCGAGTCGCGCCTTCAGCGCCTCACCGAGACGAGCGAGATCTTCTCCGGGCTCATCCCCCGAAACGGACGGCGGCAGCGGCACACGCATCTCATCCAATCCCGGGCTCGAGTGTTCAGGAGACATGGCAACTCAACACATCGGCACGCAGCACCCATTTCATAAGCTCGACACCGCAGCAGTAGGCAAGCAGGGGGTCCTCCCAATCTTCGCTCGCGTCGTTGCTCACACTCGGCTATCTCAGGGATCAAAAGTGAAAGCTGGCGTCACTCACTTCCCTCGACGTGCCGCAAGTCCACCACTGCGCCCTTTTCGTCCAAGAGCACCCCGATCGCATCGAAGCGCATGCTCTGAGCCGAAGGCTCGCGTGCCTGGGGTCATCAAGCCAGGCCTGCGCCACCGGGCGATAACGCGCCAGCTGGCTCACGGAAAGCCACTCCAGCGGACCCTCTCCCATCCACGTCCCCGATGTTCTCGTCTGCTGCGTCTTGACCTCGACGAAGATCAGCACATGCCCGTCGAAAGCGATCAGATCGATCTCGCCGCGACGCGTACGGTAGTTGCGAGCGAGCAGGGTAAAACCACGAGCCCTGAGGTGCTCGAGCGCGATCCTCTCGCCGTAGCGGCCCAACGCACGACGATGATCTCTTGGCTGACCATCCTTACCCCGCCCGCTACGAACGCTCAACAGAGACTCGAGAGAGTCACGCAGACGGCTCTCATCAGCACACATACATACGACGCTACCGCCACAAATGCGACAAACCACACACGAATGTGACGATTCTGTACCCGGTAGCTGATCGGACTGCTCCCGGGCGGTGTCCCGTTTGGCTCGCCCCGTCGGAGTAGACAGTGGAGAGCTTCCCGCGCGTCCCGGGCGGGCACGTGGTCCTCTCCAGCCCAACCCCAAGCGAATAGGAGCAAGCCATGTCGATGAGCAACATCAACCACGTCGTCCTCACCGGGCGACTCACGAGCGACCCCGATCTGCGCTCTCTGCCATCGGGTAGCAGCATCTGTCACCTGCGGGTAGCGGTCAACGGCCGTCGCCGCGATCCGGCCGGAGCCTGGAGCGAGAAGCCCAACTTCTTCAACGCCGTCGTGTTCGGCGCCCAAGGCGAGACCGTCGCCAAGTACATGCACAAGGGGCGCCCCGTAGCGATCGACGGGCGCCTTGACTGGCGCGAGTGGAAGGCCGAGGACGGCCGTAACTTTCAAGCGGTGAGCATCATCGCCAAGACAGTGCAGTTCCTCAGCAGCCCACTCAGCGAGACGAATGGCTCCGATGACTCCTCCGGAGCGCTGCAGGGCATCACCGGAGACGAGGAGGAGCAACTGGACATCGCCGACCAGGACGCGATCGCGATGGCCGCAGCGGAAGGGTAGCCGGAGCTGCAACCTTCAAAACACAGCGGTGACCTTTGCTTGCGGCGGTCACCGTACTAGTCCACACTCGCGAGCCGGCCGCGAGTGACGTCACACACAGAGATCAGTTACAGACGCCGCAATGCCCCACGGCACAGCGGCACGCAGACGGGACGGAGCGGCGCGGCGCGGTCCCCAGCGGCGCACCCACTCGCGTGCCACGGCCTCCGTCCGGTCGCCGATGCCGCCCGGCCAGCAGCCGCGGAAGATCGCCGACACCAGCCGGTCCGTATCGGACTCGGCCCTGCTCGAGACCGACTCGATGTGCGCGACGATTCCCGGATCGCCGGGATGGGCTCCCATGACACATACATCGACCGGGAAAACCCCCGGCCTTAGAACAGGCCCCCGGCGCCTCACCAACTGCGGCGAGGCGCCGGGGAGAGCGGGCCATTGCTCAGGCGATCTGCGGAACCCGCGCGATGCTCTCCTGATAGAGCCCCATCTGCCTTGCGATCTCGTTGTTGGTGACGCCTTCGATGTGGCGCAAGCCATCGACGATCAGGCTGGCGTCAATGGTGGTGCGCTGGAACTCCTCGTCCTCACGAGCAGCAACGAGTTGCTCGGCCGAACCATGCAACTCGATGTAGCCAGCAAGGTTCGTTGGTTCCAGCAAGACGACATCGAAGCTCTCGATGCGGCCCTCCTGCTGCATTCGCCCGTAGAGCCCGATCGCCTCGTTGAATACCTCGAGGCCGCGCTCCTCGCGTCCACGAACAGGAGCGTCCCCAGCTGATAAACAGCACTCGGTCGGCCATGCCGACCTCCCTTCCCTAATGGCCCGGCCCGTCGTTGGGCCTGTCGCGAGAACGTATCACTTGCGACGAATCGGGGCACGCGAGCCGGCGGCAACGCCTACGACGAGCACTTCCACCACTCCCGCGACGACGACTCCAACGACGAGCACCCCAACCACCACCAGGCCGCCGCAGCAAAAATATCCGGCCATTGGCGCAGGGAGGCAGCGCGCGTGTGAGGCTAGACTGCGTCCTCCCGCCGGAGTAGCTCAGTCGGTTAGAGCAGCGGAATCATAATCCGCGTGTCGGGGGTTCGAGTCCCTCCTCCGGCATGGCGAAAGGTCTGCAAAAATCGGTAATTGCGGCCTACGAGCGTTACCCTGTGGAAGATGAGCGACCATCGAGATGGGCCCCCGCTGGAAGGGGGTAACTCCCCCGGGATTTTCGGTCGCTTCCGCAGATCCCGTCGAGACTCCCCGGCAGCGCCCCGCCGCGGTGGCGTCCCCCCGCCGGAACGCTGCTGGCCACAGCTTTCGTCGCCATCGTGGCGATCGTCGTGCTGGCCGGCCTCGACCACAGCGCCAGCGACCTGCTCGGGGGCTCCCACCAGGCCAGCGCCGCGATGCCTACGGCCGGGACCCCCGTCGCGGCGGAGCCGCACACGACCCTGACGGCGCTCCCCGACCGCACGCGCGTCGACGGCACCGCCCCGCTGTGGGTCAGGCTGTCGGGCGCACCGGCGCCCGGATCGCCACGCCCGACGGTCAGCCCTCATGTGTCCGGCGCGTGGAGCACGAACGGCGATTCCGAGTACTTCACGCCCGCCTCGACGCTCGAGCCGTGCACCTCCTACAACCTCACGATCCCGGCCGCGATTCAAGCCACCGGGCAAGCTCCCCTCGGCAAGACCAGGACGGTCGCGCTGAAGGTCGTCTGCCCGCCTGTGAAGGCGTTCCAGCAGGCGCTCGCGCGGCTGGGGTATCTGCCCTACACGTTCCACTCGATCTACGGCATTCATTTCCCCGGCGGCGCGGAGACCAGGAGCATGGCGGCCCACCACGCCTTTCACCCGCCGACGGGCGTGATGAGCGCCAACGTGCATGACGCGCCACCGCTCGAACTACGGCCAGCTCGACGAGACCACGCAGGGCGCCCTGACCGTGTTCGAGGCCGCCCGCGGGATCGAATCGACCGAATCCTCCAGTGTCTCCGACGCGCGGATCTGGGAGAGCCTGCTCGCCGCCGAGACCGAAGGGCGCCGGGACCCGAGCCCCTATACGTTCGTGACGGTCACGGAGTCCGAACCCGAGACGCTCGAGGTCCACAAGGGCAACCACGTGGTTCTCTCCACTCCCGCCAACACCGGCGTCCCGGGAGCGGAAACTCCCACGGGCATCTTCCCGATCTTCGCGCGCGACGTGTCAACGACGATGAGCGGAACGGACGTCGACGGTACCAAATACGACATTCCCGACGTCCCCTGGGTCAACTACTTCAACGGCGGTGACGCGGTACACGGATACGAACGTGGCTCCTACGGCTTTCCCCAGTCAAACGGCTGCGTCGAGCTGCCGATCGAAACCGCCAAAACGGTCTTTGGGATGCTGGCGCTGGGCGACATCGTCTACATCACCGGCTGAACGACGACGTTTTGCCCGATGAGCCCCCGAACGACGCAGACCGCCTGAGCGCGAGCCGGTCAGACGCGCACCCGCCGCTGCCGCGCGACAAACGGGGCTGGCAGGTCTCCCCCGCGCCCGACGGGCGCGGCATGCCTGAGCAAGCGCCGAAAGGCCCTCCGGCGCATCGCCGGCCGGGCTTCATGTGGTTTGTCGGGATCCTGTTGGCGATCAATCTGCTGTCGGTCTTGTTCTTCCAGCCCTCCTCGGGCGAACAGCGGGTGACGGTGCCGTTCAGCCCGTACTTCCTCGAACAGGTCAAGGGCGACACGGTCTACTCGATCTCTTCCAAGGGCGACACGATCCAGGGCGAGCTCAAGGCCAAGCAGCGCTATCCGGCGAGCGACACGAAGGCGACGCCGACGAAGCTGTTCGCGACCCAGGTGCCGAGCTTCTGGAACGGCAGCCAGCTGTCCGCGCTGCTGGAGGAAAAGGGCGTGAAGATCAACGCCGAATCGACGAGCACGAGCACTTCGCTGCTGGCCGAGATCCTGCTCGGATTCGGCCCGACGCTGCTGATCGTCGGCCTGTTCGTGCTGATTGCCAGACGTGCCGCGAAGGCCGGCGGGGCGATGGGCGCACTGGGCAACTTCGGACGCTCGCAGGCGCGGCGCGTCGATCCGGAAACGATCAGGGTGACCTTCAAAGACGTCGCCGGGATCGACGAGGCCAAGGCCGAGCTGTCGGAGATCGTCGACTTCCTGCGCAATCCCGAGCGCTACGGGCGCCTGGGCGGACGCATGCCCCACGGCGTGCTGCTCTCAGGCGCACCCGGCACGGGGAAGACGCTGCTCGCGCGCGCGGTGGCGGGCGAGGCGCACGCCGCGTTCTTCTCGATCTCCGCCTCAGAGTTCATCGAGGCGATCGTCGGCGTCGGCGCCTCGCGGGTGCGCGACCTGTTCGCCAAGGCCAAGGAGGCGGCGCCGGCGATCATCTTCATCGACGAGCTCGACGCGATCGGACGCTCGCGCCAGGGTTCGGTGTCGGTCACCGGCGCCAACGACGAGCGCGAGCAGACGCTCGACCAGATCCTGACCGAGCTGGACGGCTTCGAGAGCCTCCGAGGCGGTCGTCGTACTGGCGGCCACGAACCGGCCTGACGTACTGGACTCGGCGCTGCTGCGGCCCGGACGCTTCGATCGCCGCGTCGCCGTCCAGGCCCCCGACCGCACCGGCCGGCGCGAAATCCTCGAAGTGCACACGCGCTCGATCCCGCTCGCCGCGAGCGTCGACCTCGACGCGCTGGCCGCGAGCACCCCCGGGATGGTCGGCGCCGACCTTGCGAACCTCGCCAACGAGGCCGCCCTGCTCGCCGCCCGGCGCGAACACGAGAAGGTCGAGATGGCTGACTTCACCGACTCGCTGGAGAAGCTGATGCTCGGCTCCCCGCGCGGCATCGTGCTCTCCCCCGCCGACCGCGAGCGCACCGCCTATCACGAGTCCGGCCACGCGCTCGTGGGCATGCTCACGCCGGGCGCGGACCCGGTCAGGAAGGTCTCGATCATCCCGCGCGGGATGGCCCTCGGCGTGACCCTCTCGACGCCCGACTCAGATCGCGTCTCCTATTCGCTGGAGGACCTGCAGGCAAAGATCCGCGTGGCCCTCGGTGGCCGCGTGGCCGAGGAGGTCGTCTACGACACGATCACCTCGGGCGCCGAGTCCGACATCCAGCAGCTGACCGCGATCGCGCGCCAGATGGTCGGGCGCTGGGGCATGAGCGAGGTGCTCGGCCCGATCGCGGTGCTGCCGGCTGACGGCGAGGGGCCGTTCCTGCCGGGCGCGAGCGAGACCTCGGAGTCGACCCAGCGCCTCGTCGACGAGGAGGTGCGCAAGCTCGTCGAGAGCGCCCACGAGCAGGTCACGCAACTGCTCGTAGACCATCGCGACCAGCTCGAGAGCCTCGCGCAGGCGCTGTTGAAGGCGGAGACGCTCGATGCACGCGACGCCTACGCGGCGGCGGGCGTGCCCGCGCACATTGAAGAGCCGGCGGTCATCTCCTGAGCCATCTCCCAACAGCACCTGTCGTGCTCGGCGCTGTTTGACCGTCGGCTCTCCCGGGCAATTGCAGCCATCATCGCCTGCCATGCTTCGGTGGTGACCACGCCACCGACAGATCCTCCCGAGCGGATCCGCGTTCGTCGCGAGGCAGCTCGGCGTGCAAGGAGCCGCCACCGCTATCAGGCCGCCGGCCTGCTCATCGTTCTGATCGTGGCCGTGGTCGTCGTCCTGGTGGGAAATCTCGGCGGCGGCAAAACCAAGACGCGGACCACGGACCACACGCACCTCGCGCGCGGCGCAAACAACCCTGGACGACACGCCTCCGGACAGGCGCGCAGCACGACGAGCGCGAGCAACGTTGCCACCGCCTCCGGCGGCCCTCCGGGCACGGCTGCCGTGCCGATCCTGATGTACCACGTGATCGCCGCGCCACCCGCGGGCGCCCCGTTCCCCGGGCTGTACGTCGAGCCGAGCGAGTTCGCCGCGCAAATGGAAGCGCTGAAGCGCGCCGGCTGGCACGCCGTGACGCTCGATCAGGTGCAGGCGTACTGGCAGCACGGCGTTTCGCTGGGGCCGGGCAAACCGATCGTGGTGAGCTTCGACAATGGCTACCAGTCGCAGTACACCCAGGCGCTGCCCGTACTGCGCCGGCTCGGCTGGGTGGGCGACGAGAACATCCAGCTCACCGGGCTGCCGCCCTCCCAGGGTGGACTCAGCCAGACGCAGATCAAAGGTCTCGTCGCGGCCGGCTGGGAGCTCGACACCCAGGGCTTCAGCCACGCCGACCTGATCACGCTCGACGCAGAACAGCTTCACTACCAGGTGGCCGTCGCGCGCAGCACCGTCCAGCGGCGCTTCGGCGTACCCGTGAACTGGTTCTGCTATCCGTCCGGCCACTACGACGCGACCGTGATCGCCGCCGTCAAGGACGCCGGCTACACCGGGTCGACGACCGTCGTCCCGGGCTGGGCGCACCCCGGCGAAGACCGCTACCGGCTGCACCGTCTGCGTGTGCTCGGGGAAACCTCACCGGAGGCGCTGCTGGCCGAGATCGCGGGCATCCGCGAAGACCCGCCGGCGCCCGCTTCCTACAGCGCTTGAACAGACCCGAGGCCCACGCGCCCCCGCAAACTAGGGCGACGCTTCGCCAAGCGCCACCCGGACGCCCGGCGATACGAGCACCTCGGGATGCGCTTCGGTGATCACGTGCCTGCGCAACGTGGCCTCGGAGACCGTGCGGGGCACCGAAGAGACGAAGCGGTAGACGATCAGCCCGTTCACGTCGTCGCGGCTGAGCAGGTGAAAACCGGGCGCCGGCGGGCTGGCAGCCGAGGCCCGCAGCGGCGCGTAGCCGGTCTCGTCGATCTCGCTCACCATCACTTTCGTGCCCTCGGCGAGGTTGTGCAGCGGCGGCAGGTAGTACTCCAGCGGCGCCGCGCCGAGCTCGACGGTCGTGATCACGCGATCGCCGGCGGGGATGCTGTCACCAGCGGCGCCATCGCCACGCAACACCTTCGCGACACCGCGCCAGTCGCCGCGCTGCAGGCGCGGGCTGAGATCGACGTCGATCGTAATCGCCAGGCCTCCCAGTGCGATCAGCGCCGCCAGCACCGCGCCGGTGCGCCCCGCCCGCCGGGCCGTGACGACCACCGCGATCAGGGCGTCACCGGGATCATCGCCGCGACGAGGTTGCGCGGCGCCAGGTAGTCGACGCCGAATGCGATCAGCACGATCGGGAGCAGCACTCCGCAGGCCGCGATCGCCAGCGCGATCAGCGCGCCCCGCTCCTCGCGCGGCTCGAGCACGCTCCACAGGCCATAGCCGAGACCCGCGAGGATCGGCAGCGCCACGAGCAGCTCGATGCCGTGGCCGAGCGGCGCGCCCGCGTAGCCCGTCAGGTAGTACTGCGGGATCGCCTGCAGGCGGCTGGTGAGCGCCCATTCGCCGATCCACTGCGCGCCGTGGCCGCCCTGCGCGGAGGCCAACGGCAGCAGCGCGAGGCCGACGCTATGGACCGCGCGCCGCCATCACGCCGAGCAGCGTCCTGGCGCGCCGGTCGCTCCCGTGCCCCGCCCCTCCGACAGTCGCGCCAGCAGCATCACGATCATCGGCGCCAGCAGGAACGCCGCGAAGTAGTGGCTCAACAGCGCCAGCGAGGCCGTCGCGGCGAAGGCCGCGAGTCGGCGTGGCGTCGGCTCCTGCTGCGCGCGCAGGAAGCAGAACATCGCCAGCGCGCTCATCAGCACGAACAGCCCGTACGCGCGCGCCTCCTGGGAATACCACACGAACAGCGGGTTCACCGCGACGAAGGCGGCGGCCGCGATCGCCGTGGCGCGGCGCGCCGGTCAGCTCGCGCCCGATCGCCCACGCGACACCCACGGTCGCCACGCCGAACACAGCCGAGGGCAGGCGCAGCGCGACCGCCCCCGTGCCGAATACGCGCGACCACGCCCAGATCAGCACGTACCACAGCGGCGGCGTGTTCTCGGTGTGCACCACCGAGTGCAGCGTCGCGCCGAGGCTCGCGTGCAGCACGTGCACGGGGGTGAACGCCTCGTCGTACCAGAAGCTCTGCAGCCCGAGCGTCGAGAACCGCAGCACCGCGGCGAGGATCAGGAACGCCGCGAGCGGCCACCACTCGGGCAGCGTTCCTCTGCGTGCGGCGGCGACGGGGTGCCCACCCGCCGCCGGTGAGGGGATCGCCGCGCTCACCGGCGCGCCCCGAGCTGAGAACCGGCGCGCACCCCGGGCGATCCACGACGAGGCGACGTTCTGCTCACTGGCTTGTTTCCGGCGATGCGCCTTCGGGACTCCCCGCGGCGCCCGCCGCGGCCCTGCCACAGAACTCCGCCGGCGTCGCCGTGCCGAAGCAGCCGTAGCGGAAGGCCGGCGCGTCTTCGACCTTCGGCGGCAGGTACCAGCCGCCGCGCGCGGCGCGGCGTCCGTGGATCACCGGCCCGGTCATCTGCAGGCACAGCTGGATCCGCTCTTTTGGCGGTCCTGGCGTCGTGTTGCCGCAGACGACGTCGCGCGTAGTGTGGCCGTAGATGTCCTGTTCGGTGGAGATGTTCTTGTAGTCGTGGCCGGTGTACTCGCGCCACGTGCGCAGGTCAGCGTTCAGGCGATGGTTGACGTGCGTCTGCTCGACCACGTCGTTGACCGTCGCGACCGCGAGCAGCAGGCCCGCGAGGATCAGCAGCGTCACCTCGACCAGGTGCCTGCGACCCGTGCCCGGCGACTCTCGCATCGCGCGGCTGGAGCCACTTCGGCATGCGCATGCGATCCCAGCGACTGACCGTCAACGGGAGTCGGGTCCTGAGCGGTGCTCGCCACGTCGCTCATCGGACCGGCACCAAGAGTGGCGCCAGCTGGTGGACGATGAACAGCGCCTGCACCGCCAGCGTCGCGGCGAGCAGACGGCGGTCGCGCACGACCACGGCCAGCGGCAGCGACCACAGCGTGTACCACGGCAACAGCCACGTGCTCGTGACCGAGATCGCCAGCAGCGTCCAGCCGGAGGCCGCGACCCAGTCATAGCCCCGCCACGTGCGCCACAGCAGATACACCACGATCAGCACGAGGCCCGCCTTGAGCAGATCGTGATCGATCGGGAACACCCCCGGCTTGCCCACCAGGTGGGCGAGCTCGGTCGGGAAGCTGTCGGTCGAGACGAACGCCGCGTCGCGGTTCAGCGCGGCGACGAGGTCGATCCCGTGGATGCCGAACACGGCGTAGCCGACGACCGCGGCGAGCGCCAGCGCGCCCAGCGCGCCGAGGATCGGAGCGAGCTTGCGGCGCGAGAGGATCATGAACGGCAGCAGCGCCGCGACGGTCGCCTTCACGAGCGCGCCCGCCACCACCGAGGCGGCGGCCGGAGCGTCGCGTCCGGCGAGCGAGAAGCTGACCGCGGCCATCATGAACAGGGTCATGATCAGGTCGTTGTGCGCGCCCCCGAGTCCGTAGATCACCCACAGCGGGTTCGCACCGACCACGAGCAGCGCGAGCACCGGGTCCAAGCCCCGCACGCGCGCGCAGCGCCAGGTGAGCGCGAGCGTGCCGGCGCCCGCGAGCAGCGCCTCGAGTTTCATCCCCCACAGCGCGCCCGTCACGCCGAGCGGCGCCAGCGGGTAGGAGAGCAGCGTGTACAGCGGGCCGTAGGCAGTGGCGACGTGCTTCCAGTCTTTGCCGACGTACTGGTAGACCGGGTCATGGACGATCGCGATCGGGCCGTGCGTGTAGGGGTTGATCGCGTGCTCGACGCCCATGCGCGCGTAGGCGATGTAGCTGAACACATCGGTCGAGATCAGGACCGGGCCGGCGAACACGATCAGCTGCAGCACCCCCACGAGCACGATCGCCCAGCGCTTTGGAGATCCGTCCCGCTAGCCCCAGCAGCACCGCGTAGGCGCCGGTGAAGGCGAGCAGCGCGATCAGGAAGGTGCGGTAGCCGAGGCGCACACCGATCCCGCTCAGCCACCCGGCGATGTCGGGCTGTTTGGGGATCAGCGCCGAGTGCCCGACCGCCGCGTCGAGCACGATCTCGAGGGTGGCGGCGAGCAGCACGAGCGTGCACAGGACGATCAGCGCCCGCGCCCAGCGCTCCGCCTGTGGATGCTCGCGCAGCCGTGCAAAGCGCGCGGCGCTCAGACGCCCGGCGTCATCGGCGCTCTCGCCCGGACGATCTACGGCGCTAGGACCTGCAACGCCGCCGCTGCTGCCTACAACGCTGTCCAAACCGTCTTTGTCTCCAGGTAGGCGTCGAGACCGTCGTGGCCGTGCTCGCGGCCGATGCCGGAGGCCTTGAAGCCGCCGAACGGCGCCGACGGATCGACCACCCCCCAGGTGTTGATGTAGACCATGCCCGCGTGCAGCATCGCGGCCAGGCGGTGGGCATTGGAGACGTCACGTGTCCAGACGCCAGCCGCGAGCCCGTACTCGCTTGCGTTCGCCCGCGCGGCGACCTCCTCGAGCGAGTCATACGGAGAGGCCACCAGCACTGGCCCGAAGATCTCCTCGCGGGAGATCCGCAGCTCGTCGTAGGTGGTGGCGAACAGCGTGGGCGCGACGAAGTAGCCGCCGCTGTCGGTGAGCGCCGCCTCGCCGCCCGCAAGCACCTCGGCGCCTTCGGCGCGACCGGCCTCGATGTAACCCATGACCCGCTCGTGCTGCTCGGCCGAGACGAGCGGCCCGAGCTGGGTGCCCGGGATCCAGTCCCGGACCGAGCTGCGCCGCCTTGGCGGCCTCGGCAAGACCGCTCATGACCTCGTCGAAGCGCTCCGCTGGGACGAACAGGCGCGAGCCGGCGTTGCAAGCCTGGCCGGAGTTGAAGTAGATCGCCTGAAATGAGCCCTTGATCGCGGCGTCGATGTCGGCGTCTGGAAGGATGATGTTCGGCGACTTGCCGCCGAGCTCGAGCGTCACGCGCTTGAGCGCCCTGCCGGCCTTCGCGCCGATCTCGCGCCCGACGGAGGTCGAGCCGGTGAAGGCGATCTTGTTGACGTCGGGGTGGTCGACGAGCGCCGCGCCGGTGCTCGCCGTCGCCGGTCAGCACGTTCAGCACGCCCGCGGGAAGCCGACCTCCAGCGCCAGCTCGCCGACCCGCAGCGCGCTCAGCGGCGTCTGCTCGGCCGGCTTGAGCACGACCGTGCAGCCGGCGGCGAGCGCCGGGCCGAGCTTCCATGCGGCCATCAGCAGCGGGAAGTTCCAGGGGATGATCTGCGCGCACACGCCGACCGGCTCGCGGCGGGTGTAGCAGTGCATGTTCGGCGCGCGACCGGCAGCACGCCGCCCTCGATCTTCGTCGGCCAGCCGGCGAAGTAGCGCAGGTGCCCGATCGCCCCGTTCACGTCGACATACTGGGCAAGACCGACGGGCTTGCCGTTGTCGAGCGACTCGATCTGCGCGATCTCCTCGGCGCGCTCTTCGATCGCGTCCGCCAGCGCATGCATCAGGCGCTCGCGCCCGGCAGGCGGGCATCGAGGCCCAGGGGCCCTCGGCGAACGCCGCCGCGCGGCGGCGACCGCCCGCGTGACGTCCTCGGCGCCCGCGCGTGCGACCTCGGCGATCTCGCTGCCGGTGGCGGGGTCGAGCGTGGCGAATGTGCGCCCGTCGGCCGCCTCCAGGCGCTCGGCGCCGATCAGCAGACGGTGGGACTGGAGATGAACGCGCGCGCGGGGTCACTCAACGCGTCGGGGAGGGTGTTAGGACTTGCGGTGGCGGTGGCGGCGGCGGTCATAGCGGCTCCTTGCGGATTGCTTTACGGCTTCAACACGATCTTAAGCGCCTCGCGCCGGTCATACAGCGCATAGGCCTCGGCGGCGTCGTCGAGCGCCATGTGGTGGGTGACGAGCGGGCTCGGGTCGAGCACCCCCGCGGACATCATCGCCAGCACGCGGTCGACGTGCGCGATCACGTTCGCGTGGCCCGCACACAGCTGCAGCGACTTGATCCACAACAGACCCATGTGCAGCTCGCAGCGCTCGGCGTAGACCCCGATCGCCTGCACCGTGCCGCACTTACGCGTCAGGCGCAGCGCGAGATCGAGCGCCTTGGGATGCCCGACGGCGTCGATGCAGACGTCCACCCCGCGTCCTTCTGTGGCCGCGCGCGCGGCGGCGCGCGGGTCTCCCTCGGTGAGGTGCACGGCCTCGGCGCCGAAGGACTCCGCCATCGCCAGGCGCTCTGAGACGGAGTCGACGGCGATCACGTGCGCCGCACCGGCCGCCTTTGCCGCCTGCACCGCGCACAGGCCTACCGGCCCGAGGCCGAGCACCGCGGCGACATCGCCGGCGCGCAGACCGCTCTCGGCGACCGCATGGTAGCCGGTGCCCATCACGTCGCCGGCGAACAGCGCCGTCTCGTCGCTCATCCCCGCGGGCACCTTGCGCAGGATCAGATCGGCGTTCGGCACCAACGCCCGCTCGGCCTGCGTGCCCTGCAGCGCGCCGAGCGCCGCGCCGTGGCCGAACGTGCGCGAGGAGTCGCACTTGTGAAAGGCGCCGCGGCGGCAGAACCAGCAGCGTCCGCACGCGGTCTGAAAGCAGCCGAGCACGCGATCGCCGACCTGCACGTCGCGCACATCGGAGCCGGCCTCGATCACCGTGCCGACGTACTCGTGGCCGATCGTGAAGCCGGGCTCGATCTGCACGCGGCCGTGATAGATGTGCAGGTCCGACCCGCACACGCCCGTCGCCTCGATCCGCACGATCGCGTCGCCGGCGTCGATCAGCTCGGGCTCGGGGACCTCCTCGACGCGGACCTCGCCGGGAGCTTGAAAGGTGACCGCGCGCATCGAGTTGCCCGTAGCGCCGGTGGACGCCGTCGCGTTCTTGACTGGATACACATCGGCCAGCCTAGAGAACGGCGGCGTCCTTTGGCGCCACGCGGAGGCCTCGGGCAGAACCCATATGCTGCTGGGCGGATGAGCGAGATCTCAAAGGCGGTGCTGATCACAGGCTGCTCCTCCGGGATCGGCGAGGCGACCGCCCGCCGCCTGGCCGCCGGCGGCTGGACCGTCTACGCGAGCGCCCGCCGGCTGGAGTCGATCGAGCACCTGAAGGACGCCGGCTGCCGCACTCTGGCGCTCGACGTGACCGACGAGACCTCGATGCGCGCCGCGGTGGACGAGGTGCAGCGCGCCGAGGGCGCCGTCGGCGTGCTCGTCAACAACGCCGGCTACAGCCAGGGCGGCGCGATCGAGCAGGTTCCGCTGGAGGCCGTGCGGCTCAGTTCGAGACCAACGTGTTCGGGCCGATCGCGCTGACCCAGATGGTCCTGCCGGGGATGCGCGCGCAGCGCTGGGGCAAGGTCGTCAACATCGGCTCGATGGGCGGGCGTCTGACGTTCCCCGGCGCGGGGCTCTACCACGCGACCAAGTATTCGCTGGAGGCGATCAGCGACGCGCTGCGCTTCGAGGTCAAGGGCTTTGGGATCGACGTCGTGCTGATCGAGCCCGGGCTGATCATGACCGAGTTCGCGGCCACCGCTGTCGCAAAGGCCGGCGAGGCCGCCCCGCGGATGGTCCTTATGCCGAGTTCGACGCCAAGGTCTCGGCGCTCACCACGGGTGTCTACGAAGGCCCGATGCGCCACCTCGGCGGCGGCCCGGACGTCGTCGCGAAGGCGATCGAGAAGGCGATCTCCCGCCGCCGCGCGCCGTCGCGAGTGCCGGTGACCGCCTCGGCGCGCCTGTCGATCCTGCAGCGCAAGCTCACCCCGGATCGCGTCTGGGACGCGGCGATGCGGGCTCAGTTTCCCCAGCCGAAGTAGCAGCGCCCTACGCCGCGAAGCGGGACAACAGGGTGGGGCCGCCCCACCTCGAACCCCTGGGCGTAGTCGACCCCGAAGTCGCGCAGCAGCTCGACCGTGGCCCCGTCGCCGACGTACTCGGCGATCGTCTGCTTGCCCATGCCGCGGGCGAGCTCCACGAGCGCCTTGACCACGAGCTGGTCCTTTGGCGAGGCCGGCAGGCCGCGGATGAAGTCGCCGTCGATCTTCAGGTACTCGAAACGGCAGGTGCTTGAGGTATTGAAAAGAGCCGAAGCCGGCCCCGAAATCGTCGAGCGCGACCGCGCAGCCGAGCGCCTGCACTCCGGCGCAGAAGGCCTGGGCGCGCGCCATGTCGGAGATCGCGGCGGTCTCTGTGACCTCGATCACCAGCTGCGCGGGATCGACGCGAGCGAGCGCGAGCCGCGCTTCGATCTCGGCGAGCATCCCCCCGTCGGTGATCGACAGCGACGAGCAGTTGATCGCGATCCGCACGCCCGCGCTCGCCGTGCTCCCCCGCTAGCAGTGCGGTCACCTGGGCCAGCACCATCCGGTCGATCTCGCGGATCAGGCCGTAGCGCTCGGCCGCGGGCAGGAACCTGCCGGGTGCCACCAGCTGCCCACCCGGATCGTCGGCGAGCCGCACGAGCGCCTCGTAGTGCGACACGGTCCCGTCGCGCAAGCGACATGATCGGCTGATAATGCAGCACAAACAACTGCTCTCGCAAAGCGCGGCGCAGGCGCGCCAGCCACGGCCGCCGGTGCAGCCCCGCCGGAGAGGACAGACCACCGCCGGTAGATGACGGGCCGCCGCCTGTATGCGAGCGGGGCTCGGTCAAGCCGGCGTAGCGGTTGTGCGCGGGCCGCGGCGGTGTCCGCAGGAACAGGCGTGGTGTCGCCGCGATCGTCGTCGAAGTCAGCACGGCCTGGGTTTCGACGGCGCGCGGGGCTCCCCTGCGCGGCGCACCGTTATGGAGGTTCTCGCCCAAAGCTTCAGCAAACCAAGCAAAGACGCGCGGGCGTAGATCAGGCCCGCGAGTAAGGCCGCCGCGCGCGATCGGAGATCACCAGCAGCAGCGCGAGCAGCACGAAGTTCATCACCACCGAGGAGCCCCCGTAGGCGACGAACGGCAGCGTCACCCCCGTCAGCGGGATCACGCGCGTGACGCCGCCGACGATCACGAACACCTGCATCGCGACGATGAACGACAGTCCCGTCGCCAGCAGCTTGGAGAACGAGTCCTTCGCCAGCATCGCCGTCTTCAGCCCACGAGCGACGAACAGCAGGTAGACGAGCAGCAAGCCGGCGGCGCCGAAGAGGCCGAGCTCGTCGGTGATGACCGCGTAGATCATGTCGCTTTCGGGGACCGGCAGGATCGAGGGGCCGCCTGGGGCAGGTCGTAGCAGCGACTGGTCGAAGCCCGTCCCCAGCAGGCCACCGTCGGCCTGGGCGAACAGCGCCTGGCCGAGCTGGTAGCTGGTCCCGCTCCTGAACAGCGCCGGATCGAGCGGGTGTTCCCAGGCGAGCACGCGCGCGTGCACGTGCTCGACATGCCCGGCGACGAACCACGCTCCGAGGGCGAACAGGACCAGGCCGATCAGCGGGAAGGAGAAGCGGCCGGTGGCGACATACAGCAGCGCGAGAAAGGCGCCGTAGAACATCAGCGAGGTGCCCAGCTCGCCCGTGAGCAGCAGCGTCGCCATCGCCGCGCCCCACACGAGCAGCATCGGGCCGAACTGCTTCATCGGCGGGATCGTCAAGCCCAGTATGCGCCGCCCGCCGGTCACGAGGATCTGGCGGTTGTCGCGCAGGTAGCTCGCGAGGAAGATCACGATCGCGACCTTCCCGAGCTCGGCGGGCTGAAAGGAGACGCTGCCGACGTGGATGTCGAGGTAGGCGCCGTTGACCTGCTCGCCGATCACGGGCAGGCGCGGCAGCACGGTCATGCCGATGCCGACCGCCGCGATCGTGTAGCGGTAGCGCTCGAGCACGCCCACGCCGCGGCGGCGCAGGGCGAGGATCGTCGCGGCGAACAGCACCAGTCCGAGCACCATCCACTGCGCCTGCTGGCGCGCCAGCGTCGGGTTGATGCGGTAGACCATCACGATCCCCACACTCGCGAGCACCGCGCCGAGCGGGAACAGGTAGGGGTCGGCGTCGGGCAGGCAGAAGCGGATCACCAGATGCCCGGCCACGCACAGCGCGAGGAACAGCGCGCCGTAGGTCAGCGACACGCTCGAGGCGTGGTTCAGCGTGAGGCTGGTCGCCGAGCCCCGCGAGGTGTCCTGGACCTGGATGAAGATCGCAGTGAAGCCCGCCGTGACCAGCAGCGCGGCGGGGATCAGCCCCAGCAGCTCGCGATTTCTGGGGCTGAGCACGATCTCGAGGGTACCGGTCGCGCCCGTCGCCCACGCCGGCGCAAGCACGCCGACCGGCTCGCTAACCTTCTTGGGCGAGCGCGCCGTCGGGGGGCGGTGCCCGCATTGCCCGTTCTATGAGCTGCTCCTTGGTGACATCCGATGGATGACGAGCGCCCGCCCTCACTGTGGGTGGGCATGTGGAAGCGCTTCCTGATCGGCGGCGTTCTGATCGTGCTGCTCAGCGCCGGGGCGACGGCGACGGTCGCGCTGAACACCGCGAGCGGGCTCGCGCACGACATCTTCCCCGCCGTCAACCAGATCAGCGCCCCCAAAGGTCTCGTCACGCCCGAATACAGCGGCGGAGCGCAGACCTTCCTGATCCTCGGCTCCGACCGCAGGGAAGGCTCCAAGGACTCATACGACAAGGAAGACCCGCCGCACTCAGACACGATCCTGCTCGTGCGCTTCGACCCCGAACAGGGGCAGACCTCGGTGCTCTCGATCCCGCGCGATTTGATGGTCAACATCACGACCCCCTCAGGTCAGGTGTACTCAGGCGAAAAGATCAACGCCGCCTACACGATCGGCAGCCGGCTCGAGGGCGCGAAGGGCGGGATCGTGCTCGCGGCCGAAACGATCAAGCGCGAAGTGTTCCCCGAACTGAAGCTGAACGGCATCATCGACGTGAACTTCAGGGGCTTCATCCAGGTCGTCGACACGCTCGGCTGCGCCTACGTGAACGTCGATCACCACTACTACAACGAGAACGTCGGCACGACCGAAACGGACTACACGTCGATCAACCTGCAGCCCGGCTATCAGAAGCTCTGCTACGAAAACGCGCTCGACTACGTGCGCTACCGCCACACCGACTCGGACTTCGTGCGCGTGGCGCGCCAGCAGGACTTCCTGCGCGACCTGCGCGAGCAGATCGACCCGGCTGACGAGATCGGCCAGATCGACACCGTCGCGAAAGCCGTCGGGCACGCGATCACGTCGACCTTCCACGCCTCCGCCGAAGAGCTGATCGAACTGGCGAAGCTGATCGCCTTCTCGCAGTCAAAGCCCCTTCGTCAGGTCAAATTCCAGACCACAAACGTCGACGCCCAGGTCAACGGCGGCTCCTACGTGACCTCGAATCCGACGCTCGAGCAGGCGACGCTCGCGGACTTCCTTCACGGCCACGAACACCTGAGCCTTCCTCCCTCCCCCAGCGGACACAGCTCCTCGAGCCACCACCACCACTCCTCCGGCGGCTTCTCGCCGCGCGCGATCGGCCTGTTTCCGACCACCTCGGCCGGCGAGAGCGAAACGGTGAAGGCCGCCCTCGAAGTCCCGTTCCCGGTTCTCTACCCGACGCTACAGACCGGCCCGGGAGAACAGCAGCAGGTGCGCGCGTACACGCTCAAAGACCAGCAGGGCAACCTCCACCACGCCTATGTGATCGTCTGGCAGCAGAACTCGATCGGCGGCTACTACGATTTCGAGGGCACCGACTGGCTGAATCCGCCGCTGTTCGCCCACGCGCGCGTCCAGGTCATCGGCGGCCGCTCCTACGAGCTCGTCGACGACGGCGCCCACATCCACGTCGTCGGCTGGCGCTCCGGTCGTGTCCTCTACTGGGTGACGAACACGCTGCTAGAGGAACTGTCGAACGCGCAGATGCTCGCACTGGCCAAATCCGCCCAGCCGCTGCACTAGCGCTCCGCGTCGAGTCGATTTCGTCGTGACGCTTCGCGCGGGCGACGAAATCGACTCGACGCTCCGCTTGGCCGAGAAACTAAGACTCGGCCGAGAGGTTAGGGCCGCGCTCAGCTCGAGGCGGCCGCGCGCGCTTGGTCGAGCGCGGCGTTGACGAGCGCGTCGGCATCGGCGTTCTGGGCGCGGGGCACAGTCCGGATCGACCAGCGATCGAAGTCCTTCAAGGCCGCGAGCGCCTCACGGTGGAGGGGCTTCATCGCCTCATGCTTGACCTTGTAGATGCCTCGCACCTGCTTCGCGATCAGCTCCGAGTCGCCGATCGACCTCGATTTCGCTCGCGCCAAGCTCGCGCGCCCGCTCGAGCCCGAGCAGCAGCGCTCGGTACTCGGCCACGTTGTTCGTGACCGTGCCGAGCAGTTGGGCGTGCTCACCGAGCACCTCGCCCGCGGGCGAGGAGATCACGCAGGCTGCCGCGGCCGGCCCGGGATTGCCGCGAGCGCCGCCATCGATATGAACGATCACCTTCATCGCCTGCAGTATTCCGACCGGTTAGGACGAAGCGCGCCGCCGGCCTACGAGGCGGCGGTTGCGAGCGGGGGCATGTCCCCAGCCACGCGGGCCCTGCGACGATCGCGAATCACGCGCCGCGGCGCGCCCTCTGCGGCCGTCGCTTTCGCGACCGACTGTCCCCGGCGAGCACGCCGGTCGAACTCGCGCCGGTCGACGATAACCGTCACGTTGTCCTCGTTCTGGTAGTGCTCAACGAGCTTCGGATACAGCTCATCGGCCAACGGCTTGGGTACGACGCAATAGATCATCTACCCGGATTCTACTCTCCGCCTTGCGAATAAGCAAGCGGTGCGCCTCAGACGCGAACTGCCGCGAGCGTCCCGTGTTCGTCGGCTGTGGCGTTCACGAGCAGATCCTCCCGCGCGAGCTCACCCAGCTCCGTTCCCTGCGCCATCACCTTCGCGCCGGCCGCCTCGTCGCCGAGATCGACCTCGTAGCGGTACCAGCTGAGCTCCCAGGCGACGACGATCGATACCACGCTCCCGGACTCCGCGAGCGGGCGGACGGCGACGCTCGGCTCCCCCAGCGAGCGGGCGACCCCAGCCACGCGCCGGGGATGCTCGCCGGCGTTGAACACCTTCAGCGCGCGCTCGACCTTCACTTCACCAGCGGTCAATACCGGTGTCGAGGTCGAGTCCTCGCTCGACACCGCCGGTGCCGCAGACGGGTCCTCCGGATCCAGATGCGATGGCCCCCAGAAAGTCGTAGGACTCTGTTTGCAAGCCCCCCACCGCCGCCGGCGCCACGATCGGAAGGCCATCGCTTGCGAAATCCTCCTCCGCGCGATCGGAGATCGGCTCGCGCTGGGAGCGCAGACGCTCGAACAGGTTGCGCCCCCGCCTGGAACGCGACGGCGGCAGGCTCACCGAGTGGCGGTCCGCCTCGCGCAGCCAGCCCTCGTGCGCCGCGCGCGGGGCACACAGCTCGCACACGGTGCGCCGCTGTCCACCCGCAAGGAAGACATCTGGCAGCTCGCCGCGCAGCAGCCGCCGCCCACATACGTCGCAGGCGACATCGGGCTGGGAGGTGACGATCGAGCGGGTTGCCATCGGTTGAGGAGCCTAGTCGATCAGCTGTCGAAGGACTCCTCCTGCATCCGCGAGCGCAGGCGCAGGACGGCCTTCGTGTGTAGCTGGGACACGCGAGACTCGGTCACGCCGAGCACCTCGCCGATCTCGCGCAAGGTCAGGTTCTCGTAGTAGTACAGCGCGATCACGAGCTTCTCGCGCTCGGGCAGCTTCGCGATCGAGTCGGCGATCCGGTCCTTCAGATCGCCCACGTCGAGCGCCTTCGCCGGGTCGGGCGCGGCGTGGTCCTCGATCGTGTCCATCAAGGACACCTGGTCGCCACTGGAATCCGAGACGCTCCACAGCTCGTCCAGCGCGACCATCGACGAATGCGAGATCGCCAACAGCGATTCGTTCAGTTCCTCGACGGTGATCTTCAGCTCGGCCGCCATCTCCTTGTCGGTCGGCGCCCGCTGCAGACTGTGCTCGAGCTTCGAGTTGGCGCGCTCGACTTCGCGGGCACGGGAGCGCACGCTGCGCGGGACCCAGTCCATTGCGCGCAGCTCGTCGATGATCGCGCCCTTGATGCGCATGATCGCGTACGTCTCGAACTTGATTTCCCGCGCGGGCTCGAAGCGCTCGATCGCGGAGATCAGCCCGACCAGCCCGTAGGAGATCAGGTCCGCCTCCTCGACATGCGGGGGCAGCCCGGCGGCGGTGCGCCCGGCTACGTACTTGACCAGCGGTGAGTAGGCGAGCACGAGCCGCTCGCGGGCACGGCGATCATCGTCGGTCTTATACCGCCGCCAAACTTCGCGCAGCTCGATCGCTTTGACATTCGTCTCCAGTGTCTTCTCCCCCTCGCTCAGGCCCGAGGGTGGCTGCGCGCATAGGCGCTTCTCAGCCTGGAGGACTCTACCCGAGTGTAAACCTGTGTTGTAGAGACGCTCGCGTGTCCGAGCAGCTCCTGGATGCTCCGCAGGTCCGCTCCGCCGTCGAGCAGGTGCGTCGCGATAGCTGTGTCTGAGGGCATGCGGCGTCGCCCCACCGGGGATTTGAGCGCTCCTTGCCCATGCCCGCAGCCGCCTGCGCACATCGCTCGTGCCGAGCGGTTTGCCCGTCTTACTCAGGAACAGCGCCTGCGCCTCTCCCGCGCGCGCAGCCTGATGCGCTTGGGGAGGTGAGCCCATTACGGCCCCGCTCCAGGTAGAGCCTGACCGCCGCCATCGCGACCTCGCCGACCGGCAGATAACGGGTCTTGCGTCCCTTGCCCTCGACGCGCAACTGCTCGCTGTCGTGGTCGATGTCCGCGACCCGAAGCGATACGAGCTCCTCGGCACGCAGCCCGCACGAGTAGGCGAGCTCGAACAGCGCGCGGTCGCGCTGAAGAGTGGCCCACCCATCCCCCGCTCCGCCCTCGCCTGTCGATGCCCGCCCACCGCCCGCCCCAATTGAGTCGAGCAGCTTCGCGGCCTCCTTGGCCTTCAGCACGCGCGGTAAGTAGGAAGAGCGCCGCGGTGTGCTAACGAGGTCAGCCGGGTTCTGAGCGATCATGCCGTGCTCGCGCTGGCTTGCGAACAGGGCTCGCAGCGCCGCCAGCTTGCGCGCCGTGGTGCTGGGGGCCGCGTTGGCTTCAGAGAGCAGCGCGACGTAGCGGCGCACCTCACGCGGGCCGACGGCCTCGGGCTGCAGTCCCCGTGCGGCCGCCCAACGGGCGAACTGGGCCAGGTCGATGCCGTACGCGCGGCGGGTTCGCTGCGCCGCGTCGCGTCTGAGCAGGTCGTCTTCGAGCAACTGGAGCGCCTCGCGCCAGGCCCTGTCGAGACCCGATGCTTCGTCGGAGGTCCGTACTGGAGTGTTCATAGCGACGTCTACTTCGCCGTGGTGCCCCTCAGAACCTGTTCCTGCACCCGCTGAGATGCTTCTTCGTCGCTGCTCGAGCGCCCTGTGGTTCAGCCCCCATGAGCCAAGGAACGCACCTGCATCCCCAGCACCGGCTCCAGCAGCGCTCCGAGCTCGATCCAATTGCTCGCGCAGAGGATCTCCTCTTCCTCGCATACATCCCGATTCCAGGGGTGTTCGATCGTGGCGGCGAGGATGCCGCGTTCGAGGGCGGCGGAGAGATTCATAGGGCCGTCATCGATCAAGAGGTCGATTTCCAGCTCGGCGCAGCGGGAGACCTTGTCGTAGGAGCAGTGCAGGTCGTCGAACGGCAGCCCGATCCGCCGAAGCCAAGCGGCCGTGACGAGCTTGCGGTCGGCGGCGCGGTGGCTGGTGATGTGCACGAAGTGACCCTGCTCATGCCAGCGGCGCACCGTCTGGATAACACCCGGATAGGGGACGCCGGCGAGGATCCGCTCGTCGGAGTGGCTCTCCTCGATACAGATCTCCAGCTGCTCGGGGCGCAGGCGGGTGATACCCCACGTGAACTGCTCGTCGTAGGGCAGCTCGACGCCGAAGCGCCGCACAGAGACCTCCGAAAGGATGTCCCAGTAGTGGTGGAGCGTCGAGTCGATGTCGATCGCGATCCTCATGTTTATGCCGGTCCTCGGGTAGGTTGCACGATTGTGAACCCGACAGCCACAACCCCCTCCTCACTCTCCGGACTGGATACTGACCCTTCAGTCTACGGGCCGCAGGGACGCTCCCGGTGGCTCGACGTCGACTGGCGGAGCCCACCAGCGCTGGGTGATCTTAGACGGTCAGCCGATCAATGTGATCGAGCTAGGTGTTGGCCCACCGCTGGTGTTCGTCCATGGGCTGATCGGGCGCTGGACGCATTGGGTCGAGCAGCTGACGGCGTTTGCGGCCACCCACCGCGTGATCGCGGTTGACCTGCCCGGCTTCGGCGACTCACCGCTGCCGGCTGAGGCAGATCTCGATATCAGGCTATGCCCGCACGATCGACAAGCTGCTGGACGCCCTCCAGATCAGCGCGGCCGCGATCGTCGGTCACTCGATGGGGGGCTTCACCTCGGTCGAGCTCGCGATCAACTTCCCTGAGCGCGTCGAGCGCCTGGTCCTCGTCTCCCCCGCGGGCCTGAGCACCTACAACGATCCCCGCTCGCTGCAAATGCTCGCTCAGGCGCGCCGGTTCAAAGGAATCTTCAACGCCTATCACGCTTGGGTGGGAGCGCACGCCGAGCTGTTTGCCAGACGGCCGCGCTTGCGCCGGCTCGAGCCCACGACAAACATCGTCACGCGCCACCCCGACCGCCTGCCGGCGCAGTACGCGGCGGAGTTCGTGCGTGGCCTGGCCGCGCCCGGGTTCATCGATGGGATCGAGGCGAACTTGAACTATGACTACCGCGACCGCCTGGGAGAGATCGCCTGCCCGACTCTGATCGTATGGGGCAAGCGCGACAAGGTGGTCTCGGCGAAGGACGCGGACCTGTACGAGCAGTTGATCCCGAATGCGCGCAAGGTGATCTTCGAGGACACCGGGCACATGGCGATGATCGAGCGCCCGGTGGCGTTCAACGCGCTACTGGAGGAGTTCCTGCACCAGTAGCCTTCAGTGCGACGCGAGTTCAGCGCATGCTCGACTCAGCGAGCGACCGCACCCTCGGCGGCGCTGCCCACGAGCTTGGCGTACTTCTGAATTGCCACATCCACGTGCTCATCCGCGCGCGGTGGCTGGCTGTAGGCGCTCACGCGCTCGGCTATCTCCTCGTCGGACAGCGCCACGTCGAGGCGGCGCGCGTCCGCGTCGATCGTCAGCTCGTCGCCGTTTCTGAGCGCCCCGATCGGGCCGCCGCGAACGGCCTCCGGGGCGACGTGGGCCACCATGAAGCCTCGCGAGGCACCCGAGAAGCGCCCGTCGGTGATCAGCGCAACGTCCTCCCCGATTCCCTCCCCGACGATCGCGGCGGTCACCGAGAGCATCTCGCGCATGCCCGGACCACCGGCGGGCCCCTCACCGCGAATCACGACCACGTCCCCCACCTTGATCTCGTGGCCGAGCACGGCCGCCATCGCAGCCTCCTCGCCGTCGAACACGCGCGCCGGTCCTACGTGCCTGCGGCGCTCGTGCCCGGAGAGCTTCACCACGCAGCCCTCGGGCGCGACGTTGCCGCGCAGGATCGCGAAGCCGCCGGTCGCTTTGATCGGCTCGGCAAGCGAGCGCACCACGCGCTGGCCGTCGGTCTCGACGGCCTCGGCGGCGTGCTCGCCGATCGTCCTGCCGGTGACGGTCTGCGCGTCGGAGTTGAGGATGCCGGCCTCCTGCAGGCGAGCGAGCACGAGCGGCACACCGCCCGCTTCGTAGAGCTCGGTCGCGACGTACTGCCCGCCCGGCTGCAGGTCGCACAGCAGCGGTGTGCGCTCGGAGATCGTCTCGAACTCGTCGATCTCAAGCGCCACGCCCATTTCGTGTGCCACCGCCAGCAGGTGCAGCACGCCGTTTGTCGAGCCGCCGCTGGTGGCGACTGCCGCGATCGCGTTTTCGAGCGCCGGCTTGGTGATGATGTCGCTCGGGCGCTGGCCGCGACGCAGGGTGTCCATCACGAGTTCGCCCATCTGCACGGCGACCTCGAGCTTGCGTCCATCCTCGGCGGGAACCATCGCAGACCCTGCCGCTGAAATGCCCAACGCCTCGAAGGCCATCGCCATCGTGTTGGCGGTGAACTGCCCTCCGCACGCTCCCGCGCCCGGTGAGGCCGCCTCCTCCAGCTCGTGCAGCTCCTGCTCTGTGATCTTCCCGGCGGCGAGCTCGCCGACCGCCTCGAACACCTGCTGGATCGTGACCTCGGCGCCCTTGTAGTGGCCGGGCTTGATCGAGCCGCCGTAGAGCATCAGGCCAGGGATATTCAACCGCGCGAGCGCCATCACGGTACCGGGGATGGTCTTGTCGCAGCCAGAGATCGTGACGAGCGCATCGAAGGCATGGGCAGAGGCGACTAGCTCAATCGAATCGGCGATCAGCTCGCGCGAGACGAGCGACGCGCGCATCCCGGAGGTGCCCATCGTGATCCCGTCGGAGATCGCAATCGTGTTCAGCTCCATCGGCGTGCCGCCGGCAGCGCGGATTCCCTCCTTGACCTTCGCGGCGAGGATCCGGTTGTTGAAGTTGCAGGGCATCGTCTCGATCCACGAGTGCGCAACGCCGACGATCGGCTTTGAGAGATCCTCGGCGGAGTAGCCGATGCCGTGCAGGTAGGCGCGCGCAGCGGCACGCTCGGGGCCCTCGGTAAGGGCGCGGCTCTTGTGGCGAACGTCGAAGCTCACGCGTGCAGGGTATCGACGCGATCTGAGTCACGCAGATCGCGGTCGGCGCGATCTAGGACGCCGGCGTGATCTGAGCCAGCTGGATCGCTGGCGGCACGATCTGGCCACGCGGGTCGCGCGCCGTGCGCTCAAGCTCCCAGCGGGCCAGCCGGAGCAGGTCGCGGCGCACCCGCCCGGGGTCCACCTGACGACCCGGGAGATGCATGTTCGAATCGGAGATCAGACGACGCTCGTCGGCGGTGAGCGCCATCCACTTGGCGAGCACGTCATCGGAGTCGGGCAGCCGCGAGCTGCCGTAGGGCCGTGAGAGATCGGGAAAGGCGACGCAGTACTCGTTCAGCAGCGCTCCCGTCTCAGGGACATAGGCGACGACCGGCCTGTGCGGATAGATCAGGTACGCGTAGCTCGCGTGCTCTCCTCGCCCGCGCTCGCCGAGCCCGCCCCACACGCGCAGGAACCCGAGGTCTCGGTACATCTCCCAATCGCGCTCGTCGACGCAAGAGCGCAGCAGCGCGCGCGCCCGCTGCTCGGCGCGACGCTCCCGGCCGGGGTCATAGCCCGAGAGCGTCGAGGCACCTCGGCGCAGCGACCAGATCTCCTGGCCGCGCGCGACGGCACGTTTGAACGTGGGCCGGACGAGCCCCAGAGAAGCACCACGAGCAGAATCGCACCGGTGCCCAGTGCTAGCGCCATCAGCGCTAGAGCGTCGCCCCGACCGCGCCGCCGGCGGCCCGTGGGAAGAAGATCACACGCTCGGCCTCGCGGGGGACTTCGGCGAAGCTCTTCACCAGCTCGGCTTCCCGGCGCCCACCCGGAGTTCCGGTGGGCACGGCCGCCCACATGCCGGCGTCGAGCTCGCGGCGAAATGCCTCGATCAGCTCTCCCTCCTGCTCCGGCACACGCACATCCCCCTCGGCGAGCACGATCTCGCCGTGACCAGGCTTCATACGCAGCAGCTTCATCGTGCTCCGATTATGGCAAATAGACCCCAGCCCGCCCGCGCGATCTTCAGTCGCTGCGCATGCGAGCCAGGTCGAGCACGTCGACCGGACCGGCACCTTGACCGACGTCGCGCAAGCCGTTCGCGACAGCTTCGCCCGCCAAGGCACGGGCAACGCGCGCGGCTTGGAGCGAAGGGCGACCAAGAGCCAATTGAGCGGTGAGCACGGAGGAGTGGGTGCAACCGGAGCCGTGCGCGGCACCGTCGGGGTGGCGCTCTCCCTCGATGCTGACTGCGGACCCAGCATCAGCCGAATCGAGGAACAGGTCTGCCGCGCGCGCGCGATGGCCCCCGGTGAGCACGACGACGCGAGGGCCAAGCGCGAGCACCGCACGGGCGAGAGCCTCGGCTTCCTCATCCTCATCCGCTCCGGACGCCGGACCCTCGAGCCCAGGCACGCCGTCGGGTCGATCAGTGAGACCGACATCTGAGGCGCTGGGAGCGTCCGTCCAGCCGGCCAGGACACGTGCCTCGATCAGGTTCGGGGTGAGCACGGTCGCGCGCGGCAGGATCTCCTGCACCAAGGCGCGCTGCGCGTGGGGATCGAGCAGGCTTGCACCGGACTCGGCGACCATCACCGGATCGACCACCACGGGAGTGCGGGCAGGCAGCTCGTCCAAGGCACGAGCGACCGCGAGCGTGACCGGGGCCGTACCGAGCATCCCGACCTTGACCGCGTCGACGCCGATATCGGCGAGCACCGCACGTACCTGAGCGAGCACCACATCTGGCGGGACGGGATGCACGGCGCGCACCTCAACCGTGTTCTGCACCGTGATCGCAGTGATTGCGCTGCACCCATGCACGCCGCAGCGTGCGAACGCCTTCAGATCTGCCTGCACGCCAGCGCCGCCACCAGAGTCCGAGCCGGCGATCGTGAGCGCTGTGGACGTCAGTGCTCTGGTGGGGTCGCAGGCCGGTCGCGCGGGGGAAAGATCGAGTAGCTGCCGATCGCCGTGACCAACAGGCGACCATCCTCGTGATGAACTTCGCTGCGCATCACTGCGGTCCTGCGGTTGCGGCGGTCGAGCGTCGTGCGGCACACGATCTCGCCCTCGATGGCGGTCTGGATGTAGTTGATCGAGATGCTGATCGTCGCGATCCGCTCCTGCTCTGAGGTCTGCGCCCAGAGCGTCGAGCCCATGCAGTAATCGACGAGTGCGTAGGTGACCACGCCCGAGAGCAGGCCGCCGTTGTTGATCAACTCGGGCCGGATGGTCAGACGGACAGTCTGAGGATCGTCCCAGCGCAGGCCCATGAAAGTGGTGACGCCGTCGAGCGACCGTGGCCCGGCGGCGGGCGGCCGAGGATCGGCGGCGGGCGCGGTCGCGGAGGCCGTTGGGTTTTGGGGAGCGTTTTCCATCGACGGGAGGCTACGCGAGCCAGCTTGTGGATGGCGTCGCAGGTTCTTTACAGATTAGGCACAAAATTGGCACAGATAGGCATCTTGCGTCACATTTCGCGCTCTAGCGTGATCGATCGTGCCCTCTGACGGTCCCTCATCCCCATCCACTGCTCCGCCTGGTGCGACGCAAAGTACCGACCAGCGCCCGGCACTGGGCCGTCGCGGCGAGGAGCTGGCAATGGCCCACATGCACCGGCTCGGGTTCTCCCCGCTGGGCCGCAACGAACGCACGCGATACGGCGAGATCGACCTGATCGCCTTCGACGGACAGACGCTCGTGTTCGCCGAGGTGAAGACGCGACGCGTAAACATACAGCGACAGGGCATCCGCCCCGATCAGCAGCCTCTCGTATGGCTGCGCCCGCGTCAGCGCGCACGTCTACGCCGACTCGCCGCCGCATGGCTGCGCGACGAAAAGCACATCAGGCCGAGCGCCCATACGATTCGCTTCGACGCGATCGGGGTGATACTCGACACGAAGGACCGCCTGATTAGCCTCGACCACATTGAGGGGGCTTGGTAAAGCTCAGAGCGCGAGCTGCTGGTAGGCGAGCGAGCGGAAGGACATCCTGTGCAGCGGGGACACGCCCTGGCGAAGGATCGCCTCGCGGTGCACGGGCGTCGAGTAGCCGACGTGTTCGGCGAAGCTCCAGCCCGGGTGAAGGACATCGGCGTGGTGCATGTAGCGGTCGCGTGTGACCTTCGCGACAATCGACGCCGCTGCGATCGCAGCGCTGGTGGCATCGCCGTTGACAACCGCGCGCTGGGGCCGCTCGAACTCGGGCACGGAGAACCCGTCCAGCAGACACGCGACCTCGCCCGAGATGCCCGCCGTCGCTCCCCGGATCGCGTCGCGTAACGCCGCGAGGTTCGTCTTGTGCAATCCCCGCGCGTCGATCCCGCTCGCGCACCGTGAGACCACCACGACACGCGTGGCGCTGCGCAACACCAGCGGGTAGAGCTCCTCGCGCGCATCAGGCGTGTGCTGCTTGGAATCGTTCAGCGCGGCCAGCGAGCGCAGCTCGCGGGTGGTGAGTGCCTCGTAGTCGAACAGCACTCCAGCCGCGACCAGGGGCCCTGCGAGACAGCCCCGACCGGCCTCGTCGGCGCCCGCTACAAAACGCACGCCTAGACGGCGATCGAACGCGAACAGTCGCTGCCCGCTCGTGCCCGCTCGCCTGCGACGCCGCGCCGCGCGAGTCGAGCCTTGAGTCCTAGAAGACGCCGATCCGGTCGGGAGGCCAGTAGGTGGCGACGGCTTCCCCAATGATCCATCCAGTGGGTACGGGACCCCAGAACCTACTGTCGTCGGATTCGCCACGGTTGTCCCCCATCATGAACCAGTGTCCGGCCGGAATCTTGATCGGCGTCGGGAAGTTGCACTCAGGGCTCGATCCGCATTCGCGGATGTAAGAGTCTTGCTCGCGGACAAACTGGCTCTTACCAGCGGCCTTTCGATAGACGTGGCCTTCCTTGATGTAGATCTCATCGCCGGGGCCAGCAACGACCCGCTTGATGAAGTTCACGCTCGACTCCACGGGTTCCGGTTCCGAGCAGGCTGCTTCGCCGAGCTTGACGATGTGAGGCGTCGGTCCGCACACCTCTTTCTGGGCTTCCTTCGGAGGATGGAAAACGGCGATCTCGCCAACGTGCGGTTCACTGAAGTGCGTGCCGATCCGATCGACGAGGACGCGTTGACCGATCGTGAGCGTGGGTTCCATCGAGCCGCTGGGAATGCGATACGGCTTGATGATGAATGCCTGGATGCCGAGCGCAAGACCGAGCGCCACCGCAACAATCACGACCAGCTCCACGATCGAACTTCTCGTGACCCCGGCGATCGAGCTCATACGTAAACCGGCAGACCCGTCGCGCTTATCACCGGCTTCACGCCGGTGGGTCGCCGGAGGGCACGTCTTTCGACGTGTCCTCGCCGGCATCGGAGGAGACATCGGCATCGAACGCGGATGCCTGGGACTCCTCCCCAGCGGCGATCTCCTCGTCCTCCTTGCTCCCCCCTTGACCCTCAACTTCAGCGGCCGCGCCCTCCTCCACCGGCGACGTCTGCGATCCCACGGCGTCCGCGTCCTCGAGCAAGGCCGCGTCCTGTTTCGTGGACGTACCGCCCTCCTCGACGGTGCCGTGCTCGCCAGCCTCCGCTGCGGTGCTCTGCTCGGAGACATCCGCAGCTGCGCCCTCGAGCACCGTGTCCTCGGCCGTCATGCCGTCCGCGTCAGTCGCGCCTTCCGCCTGCTGATACAGCAGGCCGGGCTCGATCGTCTGCTCAGGACCCGTGTATCGGCGCTCGCGAACACGCGCGCGCTTGCCGACGCGATCGCGCAGGTAGTAGAGCTTGGCGCGGCGTACATCGCCGCGCGCCGCCAGCTCGATCCGCTCGATCTTCGGCGAATGCACCGGGAACATGCGCTCGACACCCACGCCGAAGGACTGCTTGCGGACCGTGAACGTCTCGCGCGCGCCGTGCCCCTGGCGCTTGATGACCACGCCCTCGAAGATCTGCACGCGGCGGCGGCTGCCCTCGATCACCTGGAAATGCACCTTCACGCGGTCGCCCGGCGCGAAGTCGGGAACGCGGCGCAGTTGCGCGCGCTCGATGGTTTCGATGACGCTGCTCATGACGTAAAGGAGGTGTGCGCCCTGATGACCCGATGCAGTGACCCCGATCAGGGTATCCGGCCGACGCGGGGAGGAATGGTAGCGGACACTCGGCCCGCGCCGCCGCACCCACTCCCGATGCGGGCGGAAGGCCGGGTTCACCGGCCGGCATCGCCGCTGCGGCGCTCGCCGCGTTCGGAGCTGCGCTCGCGTCGCCACGCGTCGATCCGCTCGTGATGGCCGGACAGCAACACATCCGGCACATGCCAGCCGCGATACTCAGCCGGGCGGGTGTAGTGGGGATACTCCGGATTGCCCCCGAGCGCGGGGCTGAATGACTCCTGCACTGCCGATTCCTCGTGCCCCAGCGCGCCGGGCAGCTTGCGTAGGACCGCGTCGCACACCACCATCGCCGCCAGCTCGCCGCCCGAGAGGACATAGCTGCCGATCGAGATCTGATCGCTCGCGAAGTGCTCGACGATACGCTCGTCAAAGCCCTCATAGCGCCCACACAGCAGCGTCAGGGCGGGCTCGGCCGCCAGCTCGTCGACGAGCCTGTCATCGAGCGCCCGCCCGCCCGGCTGAAGTGCGATCACGCGGCGCTGATCGCGCAGCCGTACCGAGTCGACGCCGTAGTGGCCGCGCAGGGCGCTGTCCATCACATCGACGCGCAGCACCATCCCCGCCCCGCCGCCGAACGGAGTGTCGTCGACCTGGCCACCACTCAGTTGGGTGTGCTCACGGAAGTTCACGCACTGAAGGCTCGTGCCCGCCGCGAGCGCGTTGCGGACGTGGCGCTGGGTGGCAAACCAGTCAAACCACTCCGGGAACAGCGTGAACACGTCTATCTCCATCATCGCTCCCCGCGCTCGCCGAAAAAGCCCATGTCTACCTCGATCCGGCCCTGATCGACAGCCACTCGACGGATCGCGCCTTTCACCATCGGCACCAGCAACATCCCGCCCTGCTCGCGTTGTACCTCGAGCGCCTCACACGAAGGTAGCTCGATCATCCGGCCGACAGTGCCGATCAGATGCTCGCCATCCATGACGGTGCAGCCCTCCAGTTCGTGCGCCCACCACTCGCCCTGTTTGAGCCCCGGAGCCTCCAATGCTGCGACCGTCAGCGCCATGCCGCGCAGCGCGTCCGCTCCCTCACGGTCATCGACACCGGCCAAACGCACGATCGGCCGCTGATCGGTCCCCGCGCGACGCACGATCTCCACCCTCCGTCCCGCCACAGTCACGCTCGTACCGAGGAGGAGCAATCGCGGCCGTGGGCCCGTCACATAGAAGCTTCCATCCAGGCCGTGCGGGCGTCCGACGTGACCTGCTCGCAACTCCGGCGCCGGATCGCCCTCCCCCGCCATCGCCATCGCCTGCGGCTTCATCTCCGATCCGTCGCTGGCGCGCGTCAATCGACGATGTCGAGCAGCACGCGTTGCCCCTCGCCCGTCGCCGCAGCTTTCACGACCGTTCTCAGCGCGTGCGCCGTGCGTCCGCCACGGCCGATCACCTTGCCGTAGTCGCCCTCGGCCACGCACAGCTCCAGAACGATCGTTCCATCGTCCTCCTCGAACTGCTCGACCGAGACCTCTTCGGGCTCGTCGACCAAGCCCTGTGCCAGGTACTCCAGCAGTTTGCTGGGAGTGTCGCTGGACATCGTCGCTTCGTGCCCGGATCGCGGCGCGCTAGGCGCTCCGGGTCTCGATGCCTTGAATTCGCAGCAACTTACGTACCGTGTCCGACGGTTGCGCTCCTCGCGCCAGCCAGCTACGCGCGCGCTCCTCGTCGATCACAATCGTCGACGGGTCCGTCTGGGCGTTGTAGTGGCCGATCGTCTCGATCACGCGGCCGTCGCGCGGGGAGCGCTGGTCGGCGACAACGACACGCCACATCGGGTCCTTCTTACCGCCCACTCGCGTGAGTCTAAGCCTTACCGCCACGTTTTCCTCTCGGGTCTTATTAGGATTGCGAGCAGAGCTTCGACGAGCGGTGAGCGGCCTCAGCGCGCGTTGCGGATCAGCGCACCGATATCAGGCGTCTTACCGCGCCCCACCTGCTTCATCACCTTCCGCATCTGACCGAACTGCTTCACCAAGCGGTTCACCTGCTGCACGCTCGTGCCCGAACCGCGCGCGATCCGCAGCCGGCGCGAGCCTTTGATCAGCTCCGGCCTGCGCCGCTCCTCAGGGGTCATCGCCTGGATGATCGCCTGGATCCGGTCGAGCTCGTGTTCATCCACCTTCATATTGCTCAGCTGAGCTCCACCCAAGCCGGGGATCATGCCCAGCAGACTCGTCAGCGGGCCCATTTTCCGGATCATCTTCAGCTGCGCCAGGAAGTCGTCCAAATCCAGCTCGTTGCGCCGCAGCTTGCGCTCCAGCTCGGCCGCCTCGGTCTGATCGAGTTGGCGCTCGGCGCTCTCGATCAGACTCATCACATCGCCCATGCCCAGAATCCGCTGGGCCATTCGGTCGGGGTGGAAGCGCTCGAACTGCTCGAGCTTCTCGCCGGTCGAAGCAAAGAGGATCGGCTTGCCCGTGACTGCCTTCACCGACAGCGCGGCTCCGCCACGCGCATCCCCATCGAGCTTGCTCATCACCACCCCGTCGAACTGGACCGCCTGCGCAAAGCTCTCGGCCACGTTCACCGCGTCCTGCCCGGTCATCGAGTCAACAACGAGCAACACGTCATGCGGTTTCACCGCCTCCCGGATACGCACTAGCTCCGACATCAACTCCTCGTCGACGTGCAGGCGTCCCGCGGTGTCGACGATCAGAACGTCTTTGCCCTCCTGCTTCGCTCGCTCCAGCGCCCACGCGGCGATCTCTACCGGGTCGCGCTCGGTACCCTGCTCGTAGACCTCCGCCCCTGCCTGCACGCCGACCTTCACGAGCTGCTCCACCGCGGCGGGCCGATAAACGTCGCACGCGGCCACCGCGACGGTCGAGGAGTGCTCCTCGCGCAGGTAGCGCGCGAGCTTCGCCGTTGCGGTCGTCTTACCCGAGCCCTGTAGCCCCGCCATCAGGATCACTGTCGGCGGTTTTCCGGAGAAGCTCAGACCCACGGCCGCTCCACCCATCAGAGCGGTCAGCTCCTCCGCGACGATCTTCACCACCTGCTGTCCCGGGTTCAGCTTGCCGATCACATCCGCGCCTTCACAGCGCTCCTTCACCTGGGCGGTGAACTGCCTGACGACCTTGAAGTTGACGTCAGCCTCCAACAGCGCCAGGCGGATCTCGCGCATCGCGCCGTCGATGTCCCCCTCGGTCAGCGTCCCGCGGTTGCGGACATCAGCGAGCGTACCCTGCAACTTCTCGGCGAGCGAGTCGAACATCGCTTGATTCTCGCAGTCCGCAGCCCGGCGCCGGCGCCGGCAGCTGCCGTAGTCAGGCTTTCTCGCCTGGGCCGGGTCTCAAGGGGGAGCCGGTGGACCGCTATTCGGAACCCCAGTGGCGTTTGTCCGATTGGCAAGCGCCTCCCCGATGCCGCCAAACGCCTCGGCGAACTCAGACGGGATCACGAACACCTTGTTCGAATCGCCTTCCGCCAGCTGCGGCAGCATCTGCAGATATTCGTAGCTCAACAGCTCGCGGTTAGGTTTGCCCTCGTGGATCGCTTTGAAGACCGTATCGATCGCCCTCGCTTCGCCCTCCGCCCGCAGGATTGCGGCCTGGCGCTCGCCCTCGGCATCGAGCACCGCCGCCTGCTGGGCGCCTTCGGCGGTGAGCACCGCCGACTGCTTGGCGCCCTCGGCCGTCAGGATCTGCGCCTGCTTCTCGCCTTCGGCGGTCAGGATTGCCGCGCGGCGGTCGCGCTCGGCGCGCATCTGCTTCTCCATCGCCGTTCTGATGTCCTGTGGCGGATCGACCGACTTGATCTCCACGCGGTTGATCCTGATCCCCCACTTGCCCGTCGCCTCGTCCAGGACCACACGCAGCTCCGTGTTCACATTCTCACGCGCGGTCAGCGTCGCCTCCAACGAGAGCCCACCGATCACGTTGCGCAGCGTCGTCACCGTCAGCTGCTCGATCGCCTGTAGCGGATTGGCGATTTCATAAGTCGCGGACTTGGGGTCGGTGATCGTGAAGTACAGCACCGTCTCGATCCCCACAACCACGTTGTCTTCGGTAATCACCGACTGCGGTGCGAAGTTGACAACCTGCTCGCGCAGGTCAACGAGCGGCTTCACGCGGTCGATGAACGGCGTCACGATCGTCAAGCCCGGCTCGAGCGTGCGGCTATAGCGACCCAAACGCTCGACTACACCTGCTCGGGCTTGGGGAATCACGCGAATTGTGCGCGCTGCCGCGACGAGCACGAACAGAAGCACAATTGCGACGGCTATCAGAGCGACCATGTGCGTTTCCTTTGTTTGCCTTTTTCCGTGGTCAATGCATGACCAGCGCCGTGGCGCCCCGAATTTCGACCACCTCGACGCGCTCGCCCGCGTCGATCACCTCGTCCTCGTCATAGCTGCGCGCGGTCCACACTTCGCTGTCGATCTTCACGCACCCGACGCCCTCCTCGTTGGCGATCCGCTCGAGCACGAGCGCATGCTTACCCACCAAGGCCGCCGCGCCGGTTCGGATCGACGGCGGCATCCGCCGGTGGCGGCGAGCCACCGGGCGCAGCGTCGCGAACACAATCCCCGAAGAGGCCAGAAACACGATCACAGACAGTGCCGCGCCGACTCCGAGCAGAGCGACGATTGTCGCCAGCCCTGCCCCCATCGCGAACGGCGCCAGGTAGAAGCCGCCCTGATGCATCTCCCCCAGGCCGAGCAAACATGCCACCACCAACCAGATGATCCAGATCTCCATACCTCCAGGTTACCCCCATGCCTCTCCCGACCGGAGCATGCGCCGATCGGTGCCGTCGCGCGTCGGCCTACCGCGGGGAGTCCTCAGCTATCAGCGCTCGGGCGAAATCCTCGGGGTCGAATGGCCGCAGGTCCTCCACCTGCTCGCCGACACCGATCAGCTTCACCGGCAACTCGAGCTCCTTCGCGATCGCCAACGCGATCCCGCCACGGGCGGTGCCGTCGAGCTTCGTCAACACGACCCCAGTCACCTCAGCGGTCGCGGCGAACATCTTCGCCTGGCGCAGCCCGTTCTGGCCGGTCGTCGCATCGACGGTCAGCAGCGTCTCGTGCGGGGCGCCCTCGAGCTGCCTGCTGATCACCCTGCGTACCTTCCCAAGCTCTGCCATCAGGTCGTCCTGCGTATGCAACCGTCCCGCTGTGTCCACGATCACCACATCCACGCCCGAGCTTTGCGCCTTGGCAATCGCCTCGAACGCCACCGCGCCCGGGTCCGAGCCCGCTGGCCCAGTCACGATCTCGCAACCCGCCCGCCCAGCCCAGCCTTCCAGCTGCTCGCTCGCAGCGGCCCTGAACGTGTCGGCCGCCCCCATCAGCACCGTCAGCCCCAGCTCGTTGCGCAGGTGCCATGCCAGCTTGCCGATCGTCGTCGTCTTGCCCGTGCCGTTCACACCGACTGCCATGATCACCGTCGGCTTTTTGCTGACATCGATCCGCCCGTCGCCGACCCGCGCCGTCTGCGCCAGCAGCTCGATCAGCCGTTCGCTCAGCGCCTCGCCGCCGGTCAGCCCGCCGTCAGCGGCCTCGGCCTCCAGCCTCGCCACCACCGATGCGGTCGTGCTCGCGCCGACATCGGCCATGATCAGCGCCTCCTCCAGTCGCTCCCACGTATGCTCGTCGAGCGTCCCCCACAGGGTCGCCTGGAGCTCACCGCCGAGTGCCTGGCGCGTCTTCGAAAGGTTCTCGCGCAGACGGCGGAGAAGCCCGCGTTTTTGCTCCGCGCCAGCGGCCGGTTCAGCCTCACCGCTACCAGTGACACCGTCTGTGATGAAGAGTTCGTTCCAGTCGCGTGCCACGACTACGCGACCTCGGCCACCTGCGCGGCCGGGGCTGACGGGGTGTGCGCGGGCGGGGCGTCCTCCTCAGCCGGCAGGCGGCGTGAAAGCACCTTTGACACCCCATCACCGCCCATCGACACGCCGTACAGCCAATCCGCCGCCTCCATCGTGCGCTTCTGATGCGTGATCACGATGAACTGCGCTCTGTCCGCATACCTTCGCAGCAGCGCCAGGAAACGGTCTAGATTCAGATCGTCGAGCGCGGCCTCGACCTCGTCGAGAATGTAGAACGGACACGGCTTCGCCAGGAACACCGCGAACAGGAACGCGAGAGCGGTCATCGACTTCTCCCCACCCGAGAGCAGCGAAAGACGCTTTGCCGACTTCCCCGCCGGCGTGATCTCGATCTCCACGCCCAACTGCCCAATTTCCGATCCGTCCTCGGCCTGGAGCGCCTCGCGCTCGGCCTCGGCCTCGGCGGCTGCCTCCGCCGCCTCCCCACCCCCGTCGCGCCCATCCGCTGCATCCGCCCTGGCATCCGATAGCGGCTGTCCACCCAGCACCGCTCGTGGTGTCTGCTCGTCGCGGAGGAGCTTCAGCCTGCCCGAGCCTCCGGGAAACATGTCACCCGCGAGCTCCTCGAAGTTGCGCGCAGCGGCGGCGAACGTCTCCGCGAAGGTCTCCTCGATCTGTTTGTCGGTTTCGCGGATCACCGCTTTCAGCTCGCGCAGCGCCGTCTCCAGGTCTGAGCGCCTGCTCTCCAGCTCCTCCACGTGCGCGACCGCCTCCGCGTACTCCTCCTGCGCAAGCGGGTTGACCGGGCCGAGTTGCTCGCGTCGCCTTTGTAGTCGATCCACCCGGGCGGCGAGCGTCTCCGCCTGCTCCTCCCCAAGCGGCTCCGCCCGCTCGGCGCGCGCCTGCGCTGAGAGCTCCAACAGATCCGCCACCGCCTGCACCTCCTGCATCGCCTCCTGCGCCTGATCGCGCAACCGCTGCGCCGCCACCTCGACGGCAGTCACGGCCTCTCCCGCACCGCGCAGCCGCGCCTGAATCTCGGCCTCCTCCGCCGCACAGGCACGCAGCTCGCCCGCCATCGCCTCGCCCTTCTCACGGTCGCTCGCGAGCTCCGCCTCGAGCTCCGCCACTCGCTGCTCCACCGCCTCGCCAGCGCTGCGCAGCGTCTCCTCGAGACGCTTGGCCAGCGGGATCAGCGCCACATCGACCACGTGTTGCGCACGTAGCCTCTCCGTGCGGGCAGCTCGCTCGGCCTGCTCGCGCGCCACACGCTCGGCCTGCCGGCGCTCGACCGCCAGCTCACCCTCCAGCTGCGCCTTCCTCACAGCCAGCGGCCCCTGCTGAGGCGCAGCCTTGCGCTGCTCGATCAGCCACTCCGTCCGGCGCCGCGCCTCGCTCCCCTCGGCGCAGGCGCGCTCGGCCTCGCGCAGCGCCACTTCGGCCCCGGCGCGCGCGTCCTCGGCTGCGCGAACCTGCTCCAACACTCTCTCCGTATTGACTTGCGCGGCCTGCTCGGCCTGCACTGCCAGCTCGCTTGCCGCGATCAGCCGGTCACGTTCGTTGCGCCGCGCCAGCACCTGCTCCTCGCCGCCCTCCGTCAGCTGGCGCACCTCACCCCACGCCGCGAACCACACCCGCCCGGTGCGCGTGGCCGCGATCCCGGTGAAGGTCACCGGGAGGCCCTCCAAGCGCTCGACCACCCATGCGTCCGCCAGCAATCGTCCTGCCAGCTCCATGACCTGCTCCGACCCGCTCACCAGGTCCAGCAGCCGCTCCGCGCCGGCCTTGGGCGGCTCGGACTCGCGCCCCGCCGCAGACTCGCGGTGTGAGCCAAGCTCGGCGAGCAACGCGACGGCGCCGTCGGGACCCGCGCGGTCGAGCAACGCCTCCGCACCGGCGACATCCCGCACCAAGGCGGCGCTCAGACGTCCGCCGAGCGCGGCGGCCAGCGCCAACTCATAGCCGTCGCGCACGTCCAGCTCCTCACTCAGCGCCCTCGCTGTGCCATCGCTGGAACTATCGACGCTCGCGTGGCTGCGCAGGAACTGGTTGGCCACTGCCAGCTCTCCGCCCACTCGCGCGGCCGCGCGGCGCGTGTCCTGCGCCTCGCGCTCGGCCGCCTGCAATCTTGCTCGTGCCTGCTCGGCCAACTCGTCCGCTCGCGCGCGCCCCGCGCGCGCCTGCTCGAGGTCCCCTTCCAGCTTCACCACGCGGGAAGCCTCGCGTTCGCGCGCTGCCTCCAAGCCTCCGATCTCGCGCTCGATCTCGCGCTCGCGCTGCTGCTCGATCTCCGCCAGCTCATGCTCCAGCGTCTCGATGTGCTTTGTGCTTGCGCCCTCGGTCTCGGCATGCTCGGTCTTCTCGTTCGCGTTGGCGTCCGGCCGCTCGTCCCCGGGCTCGCTGGGCGCGCTCAGCTCCAGATTTACACGCTCGATTCGCCGCGTGAGCGCCTGTGTGCTGGCGCCGGCCTGCTCCTCGCGTAACTCGAGGCGCTCACGCGCGGAGCAGGCTTCATACACGCGTTTTGCCAGCGCGTCATGACGCTCGGCCCGCTCGGAGAGCGCGCGCTCGGCCGTTCCCCGCCGCTGCACCACCGCCTGCAGCCGCATCTCGATCTCCTCGCGTGCCGCACGTGCCTGCTTCACCTGAGCCTCGGCTCCCTCCAGCTCCACTGCGCGTACCCGCAGCGTCTCGCGCGCCAGCTCCCAGCGCGCCTGGCGCATCTGGCGCTCCAAGCGCTCGTGCAGCTCGGCCGCCTCCGCCTGACGCTTCAGAGGACGCAGGCGTGTGCGCGCCTCGCGCTCCACGTCGAGCGCGCGGTCGAGGTTCTCCTGCGTGCGCTCCAGCTTCAGCTGCGCGCGGCGGCGGCGCTTACGGTGCTTACCTAGCCCTGCCGCCTCCTCGATCAGCAGCCTGCGCTCGCGCGGTTTGGAGGTCACGATCGCCTCCACCCGCCCCTGCGAGACGACTGAGTGTGTCTCCTTGCCGAGACCGGTATCGGAGAGCACCTCGATCACGTCAGTCAGCCGGCAGCGGGCGCCATTCAGCCGATAGCCGCCCTCGCCCGCCCGGTCCAAGCGCCGCACGATCGAGATCTCGCTCAACGGCAAGTCGACCTTACCGTCGGAGTTGTCGAGCACGATCTCAACCTCGGCCGCACTGCGCGCCTGCACGCCGCGACCGCCACCGAAGATCACGTCCTGCATAGACTGACCGCGCACTGCGAGGGGCGACTGCTCGCCCATCGCCCATAGGACCGCGTCGGTCACGTTCGACTTGCCCGAGCCGTTCGGCCCGACCACGACACTCACGCCAGGGCCGAAGTCCAGATGCGTCCGATCGGGAAAGGACTTGAAGCCCTTCAAGGTGAGCGACTTCAGGCGCATGTCGTCTTTGGCCTCACTCGCTTGCCAGTCTCTCGACGGCCTCTCGTGCGGCCTGCTGCTCGGCGTGCTTCTTGCTCCGGCCCCTTCCCTCGCCCAGCATTCGTCCGTCCACCTTCGCCGCCACCGCGAATGTCCGATCGTGCGGCGGGCCCGTTTCGCCGGTGATCTCGTAGCTCACCTTGGCCCCTCGCCGCGCCAGCAGCTCCTGCAGCGCGGACTTGAAGTCCAGTGGATGCTCCAGCGCCTGCTCGATCTCCGGCCCGAACGCCTCGACCACCGCCGCCGCCGTGCGCTCGTAGCCCGCATCCAGGTAGCAGGCCCCGATCACCGCCTCGATCACCGATGCCAGCACTCGCTCGGTCTCCACGAGCGCCGCGGCCGCATTCGCCTCCACCCCCGCCGGCGCGGCCGCCTGCAGACGCCGCGGTACCTCCAAGCGCTCGGCCACCACCCTGCACGACGCACCCGATACCGCCTGCGCACGGATCTTTGTCAGCCTGCCCGCCCCGAACCGCTCTGCCTCCAGACGCGGGTAGAGATGCGTTGTCACGGCCAGCGCCAGCACGCTGTCGCCGAGAAACGCCAAGCGCGTGTACGAATCGCTCGAGCGCTCGCTCCAGGACGCGTGTGTGAAGACCTGGCGCTGTAGCTCCTCTGGCAGCTCGTCGAGCAGTTCGCCCAGCAGCTTCATCGCACATCAGCCGTCTGTGCCGTTTTCCAGGACGAAGTCCACTGCCTGGCCCACCGTCAGGATCTTCGCCGCCTGCTCGTCGGACATCTCCACGCCGTAGGTGTCCTCCAGCTCCTGCACGAGCGTGTAAAGGTCGAGCGAATCGGCCTCCAGGTCCTCCTTGAACCGGGTTTCCCCTCCGATGTTCTTCGGATCGACGTCCAGCTCATCGGCGAGATGGGCTTGGATCAAGGTGAAGACTTGCTCGCGGGTCATCGGGTCATCTCGCCTGCGGCAGGCTAGCTGGCTGGGCGGATGACGGCCTACCCGCCCCACCCCTCAGCGCCCCCGCTTGCTCGAGCGCAATCTGGGTCTTCCCCACGAGGTCTTGCTCCGCGCCACGGCGCGCACGCATGATCGCACGCGCGAAACCCCTGCTCGTAAAGCGCCCGTGGGGCACGACCCCCAGGCTCCTCAGCCCCAGCAGGTAGGCGCCGCCCTGCTCCTCCGGGTCGAGCTCGTCGCGCACCTCTCGCAGTGCCGGCCGCAGCAGCACGCCTCCCAGCCTCGCCCGAGTGGAGGCCATCGCGGCGTCTCTGACCGCGCCCAGCAGCGTCTGTGAGACCCCCTCCATCAGCTTTAGTGCGATGTTCCCCGTCAGCCCATCGGTCACGATCACGTCCGCCACGCCGCCCACCACGTCACCTCCCTCGACGTTCCCGATGAAATCCAGCGTGCTCGTGCCGACCTTCCCCGCTCTCGCGGCCAGCTCCTCGCCGGTTTCCACGATCAGCCGGCTCCCGCGCGCGGCCTCCTCGCCGTTGGACAGCAGCCCCACGCGAGGGCGCTCCACCCCGAGCACCATCCGTGCCAGCACCGCCCCCATGAACGCGAACTGCACGAGGTGCTCACGCCGCGCCTCGGCGTTCGCTCCCACGTCCAGCAGCGTCACGGGATTAGCCGGAATTGGCAACGGGATCGCCAGCGCCGGGCGGTAGATGCCCCGCGCACGCTTGACGTTGAACAGTCCCGCCGCGAGCGCCGCGCCCGTGCCGCCCGCGCACACCAGTGCCTGCGCCCTACCTTCCGCGACCGCTTGCGCGGCCTGCACAATCGAGGCCGCGGGCGTCCTCCGCACCGCACTCACCGGATCGGCGCTCTTGGCGACAGAGATCGGTGCGTCAACCACCTCAACGCCCTCGGGCAGGGGTGAGACTTCCAGCTCCTGTGCCGGCCCGAACAGCAGCACCCTCGCGCCTTGCGCCGCGGCCAGCGAGGCACCGGCCGCGACCTCTGCGGGGCCTAGGTCGGCGCCGTTGCAATCGACCGCCACGACCGGCTGGCTCACCGGCGCTTACTCGTGGTCGTGATCGTGCTCGTGGTCGTGCGTGCTTTGCACCACGACCTCTTTGCCCGCGTAGGAGCCACACACCGGACACACCCTGTGAGGCCTGCGGGGGCTGTGGCATTTCGGGCACGCGTTCACCGCAGGCGTGCCGATCTTGTGCTGCGCGCGGCGCTTGGCCGTACGGCTGTGCGATTGCTTTTTCTTGGGTACCGCCATCGGTCGGGAAGGGTATCAGCCCTACCCAGATCTCATCCCCGCCTACTCCAGCTTGAGCTCGCTCAGCTTCGCCCAGCGCGGATCTCGCTCCGGCTCGTGGTGGTGTCCCGGCTCGGCCTCGTTCAGATCAGCCGCGCAGATCGGGCACAGCCCGGCGCAGTCCTCCCTGCAGAGCACCTTCACCGGCACCGCCAGCGCGAACGCGTCGCGCGCCCACGCCGCCAGATCAAGCTTCTCCCCGTCGACGTATGGGCCTTCCAGCTCCTCGCCCCCGCCCGGAACCTCGACCTCACGCGCCTCCACCTCAACCTCCGGACTCGCCGCCTTCAGACAGCGCATGCATTGACCCGTGAGCGCCGCCCGCAATCGCAGCCTCAGCGCGTACCCGTTGCCGGTCATCCGCGACACCTCCAGCTGCACCGGCACCCTTTCCGGCTCGATCTCATAATGCTCGCCGCCGAGCTCGAGCGGCTCGATCGGCACGCTCAGCTCGATTCGCCGCCCCTCACCGACGTTCAGCCGCAGACCCCCAAGGTCGAATTCGTCAGCCCTCGCGCTCACCCTTCCAGGCTAGCGTGGGCGGGTGGGACCTATTCAGTGTTCCTGCAGCTCGCGCTTGAGCACCTTGCCCGTCGCGTTCCGCGGCAGCTCGTCCAGGAACACCACCTCGCGCGGGACCTTGTACCTCGCGAGGTTCTCCTTCACGTAGCCCTTGACCGTGTCCTCGCTCAGCTGCGCGCCGTTGCGGGGCACGACGAACGCCTTCAGCCGCTGGCCCCACTCCGCGTCCTGCACACCGATCACCGCCGCCTCCTCGACCTGCTCGTGGTCGGCCAGCAGGTCCTCGACCTCGCGCGGGAACACGTTCTCGCCGCCTGAGACGATCATCTCGTCATCGCGCCCATCGACGAACAGGCGCCCGTCCGCGTCGAAGTGCCCAACGTCGCCGGTGCTCATCAGGCCGCCGATGATCTCCTTGCCACCACCGCCGGTATAGCCTTCGAACACCAGCTCGTTCGCGACGAAGATCCTACCTCCCTCGCCCGGCTTGACCTCATTCCCCTCCGCATCGAGCAGCTTCACGACCGTCCCCAGCGGTGGCTTCCCCGCCGTCCCCGGCGCCGCGCGCAGGTCCGCGGGCGTAGCAATCGTCGCCCACGCCACCTCGGTCGAGCCGTAAAGGTTGTAGACCACGTCGCCGAACACATCCATCGCGCGGGTCGCCAGCTCGCCCGGCAGCGCCGAGCCGCTGACGGCGATCACCTGCAACGCATGGGTGTCGTATCGCGCGATCGTCTCCTTCGGCAGCTCGAGAATCCTCTGCAGCATCACCGGCACGACCGCCAGCGCACTCGCACGGTGTTGTGCGACCGCCCTAAGCGTGTCCTCGGGATCGAAGCGCCGGCGCAGCACCAGCGTGCTCGCCAGCGGCAGGCCCAGCGTGAAGTGCGCAAAGCCCCATGAATGGAACATCGGGGCGGCGATCATCGTCGTCTCTCTTGCCTTCAGTGGGATCTTCGAGAACAGCGCCGCCGCCGGATCCAGCGACTCAGGCTGTTTGCGCGCCGCACCCTTCGGCGTCCCAGTCGTGCCCGAGGTCAAGATCACGACGCGACCCTTCTCGCTCGGAGGCTGTAGTTCGGAGTCTGCCTCTCTCGCGATCAGCTCCTCCAACAGCGGCGCAGAGGGCGCCTCACCGGGGTCGCGCCAGGCTACGAAGCATTTTCGTCCCACGCATCCCTCGCTCACAAGGCCGGCGAACTCCTCGTCGTAGATCAGCGCCTTCGGGTCCTCGCGCCTGAGGACGTCGGCGATCTGCGGGCCCGCGAACGCCGTATTCAGGTACAGCGAGTTCGCGCCCAGCTTCGAACACGCGATCGTCGCGTCGATGAACCCGCGATGGTTGCGGCACATGATCGCCACTCCGTCGCCCTCTCCCACTCCCTCGGCCTTCAGTCCCCACGCGAGCGCGTTCGTGCGCCGCTGCACCTCGTCGAACGTCAGGGTTCCCCGCTCGTCTACGATCGCCGCGCGGTTTGGATAGCGCGCGGCCGAGCCCGTGTACGCGGCCGCCGGCGTCGGCCCCCAGCGGCGCAGCGCCCTGACCGAGCGCACGGCCCTGTCCGGGCGCGTCGGCTGGATCATGCCCGTGCCGAGCAGCGTCCTGACAACGCGCAGCTTGTGCTTCGCCTCTGGAACGTTCACGCGCGGTTCACGCGCGGCACCCTACTTCAAAGACTCAGCCCTGCGCGCCCCTGGTGAGGGACTAGCTGACTTCTGCCGGCTCGTCCTTGCCCTGCAAACGCTCCCGGCCGCGCTGCACGGCGGCGATGAACTTCGAAAGGTTGACCTCGAGCGTATTGAGGATCTCATCCGCGTAGTCCTCGGCGCCCAGGCGGATCTCGCGCTCGCGCGTGCGGGCGTCCTCGACGATGTCCTCGGCAGCGCGCTCGGCCTGCTTGGTGACCTCCTCATCGCCAACCAACTTCTCCTGACGCTCGCGCGCTTCCTTGACGATCCGCTCGGCCTCCTTCTTGGCCTCCGCAAGCATCTCCTGGCGCTCCTTGACGATCCACCGTGCCTGCTTGATCTCCTCGGGGATCGTCGCGCGCATCTGGTCGAGGATGTCGTAGATCTCCTCCTTGTCGACCCTGACCTGATCGGTCATCGGCACAGATTTGGCGTTGTGCACCAAGTCGTCGAGCTTGTCAATGAGTACTAAGACATCCATTGCGTCTCCAAGTTCGTCAGCGCTTCAGCTCTTCCTGCAACCGTCTCGCCACCTCACCGGGGACGAGATCGTCGATCCTGCCCCCGAAGGTGGCGAGCTCCTTGACGCCACTGGAGGAAAGAAAACTGTACTGCGGGCTGGCCATCAGGTAAACCGACTCTATCTCGGGATCCTGCCTGCGGTTGAGCTGATTCATCTCCAGCTCGTACTCGAAGTCCGAGATCGCGCGCAGTCCCTTCACGATTGCCTTCGCCCCGACATGCCGCGCGAATTCGACCACGAGCGTTGAGAACGGCTCGGCCCTGACCCCGTCGAGATCAGCGATCGCGTGCTCGATGAAGCCCATCCGCTCGTCGATCCCGAACAGTGCCTTGTCCTTGCGCACCGAGCGATTGACGACCGCCACCACGACTTCGTCGTACAGCGCCGCCGCTCTGCGGATCACATCCAGGTGACCGTTCGTGATCGGGTCATACGAGCCCGGACACACGACGATCGACTTCTCCCGTGCTGTCATCGCTCACCCACGTAGGTCATTGAGATCGCTGGTACCGGTGGATTGTGATCGTTGTATCGCCATAGCGCCGCTCTTTTTCGATCTCCCAAGGCAGCTGCAATGGCGCCCTGCGATCGCTCTCGACGACCACGCGCGCCTGCGGCTCGAGCAGCGACGCAAGGGCCAGCGTCAGCTGGCCTTCCAAGTCGCTCGCCCGCCCATACGGGGGGTCGATCAGTACCAGATCGTACGTCTCTGAGTGCCTCCGTGCACCGCGCAGCGCGCTGAGTGCCTCCGCGCGGCGCACCTCGGCCTCACTCTCCCGGAGCCCAAGACCCTCCAGATTGGCCCTCAGCGCCACCAGCGCGGCCCCATCGCGCTCAACGAACACGGCTCGCTTCGCGCCCCTCGACAGCGCCTCGATCCCCAGCGCCCCGGTGCCCGCAAACAGGTCGAGCACGCGCTCGTTCTCCACCGTGCCGAGCATCGAGAAGATGGCCTCCTTCACCCGATCGGCCGTCGGCCGGGTGATGGCCCTACCCTTTGGCGCCCTCAGGAGCCTGCCGCCCCAGCGGCCGGCGATCACCCTCACGCGGAGATCGGCTCCGACGCACCGGCGCCGAAGGAGTGCTCTAGTACTTCGCCCAGCAGCGCGTGCTCAGGCGCCTCCAAGCCGGGGTCAGTCGCAACGATCACCTCTGCCCGCGCGCGTGCACGCTCCAGCAGAGCTGCATCCTGGGGCAGGCAAGCGATCTCGAACTGGCGCAGTCCGGATTGACGGGTGCCGACCAACTCCCCCTCGCTACGCAGTTCCAGATCAATCTCCGCCAGCCTGAAGCCGTCGGAGTGCTCCACCATCGCGCGCAGCCGCCGCGCGCCGGGCGGTCCCATCAGCAAGCAGCTGGAGCGGTGCTCGCCGCGGCCAATCCGCCCCCTCAGCTGGTGTAGCTGCGACAGCCCGAAGCGCTCCGCGTTCTCCACCAACATCACGGTCGCGTTCGCGACGTCGATCCCGACCTCGATCACAGTAGTCGCGACCAGCACATCCGCCTTGCCGGAGGCAAACCTAGCCATCGCCTCCTGCTTCTCGGACGGACGCATCCCACCATGCAGCAGCTCCAGCGTGAATCCCTCGAGCTCCCCCCTCGCCAACCGCTCGTACTCCGCTCTCGCCGCTCTCACCTCGACCTCTCCGCCCGCGCCCACACTCGACGCCTCGGCTCCGGTTGATAGCCCCGAGCCGACGGATGAGGACCCATCCGCCACCGGCAGGCCCGGGTCTGCCGGGTCCGCTCGCTCGACCAACGGACACACGACGAACGCCTGCCTGCCTGTGCCGCACTGCTCGCGCAGCTCCTCATAGGCGCGCGCCCGTGCCTCTTCGCCCGCGACGATCCGCGTCTGGATCGCCTGCCGTCCCCGCGGCAGCTCGCGCAGGACGCTCACGTCGAGGTCTCCATAGCGCGCCAGCGCCAGCGTGCGCGGGATCGGAGTGGCGGTCATGTGCAGCACGTGCGGCGCCAACTGCTCTCCGATCGGTCCCTCGCCTCCCTTCGCCCGGGACCCTTTCTCGTCCAGCGCCGCGCGCTGGCGGACGCCGAAGCGATGTTGCTCGTCAACCACCGCCACCGCCAGCGCACTGAATCGCACATCCGGCTCGATCAACGCGTGCGTGCCGACGATCAGCCCCAGCTCACCGCTCTCGAGCTTGCCCAGGATGTCTGTCCTGCGGCGCACCGGGGTCGAGCCGCTCAGCAGTGCGGCAGGCACCGACTCGGCGCCGAGCAGTCGCTGCAGGGTCGCGAAGTGCTGCTCGGCGAGCGTCTCCGTCGGCGCCATCAGTGCAGCCTGCAGGCCGTGCTCGACCGCACGCAGCATCGCGTACAGCGCCACGACCGTCTTGCCGCTGCCCACCTCCCCCATCAGCAGCCGCTGCATCGGGCGGATGCTCTCAAGCTCTTTGCCGATCGTCTCCACCACCCCCTGCTGATCTCCTGTCAGCGTGAACGGCAAACTCTGCTTCAACCAGCGCTCGCTCAGCCCCGACGGCTCGTTCAACCGGTGCGCCCTCGTGCTCTGCCCCCGTCGCTCGCGTCTTCTCATGAACACCAACTGCGTCAACAACAGCTCTTCGAATGCCAGTCGCTCACGACCCTTCTCGCGATCCTGCGCATCGCGCGGGAAGTGCATTGCCGCGAGCGCGCCCCCGCGATCTGGGAGCCCCTCACTCATCCTCGTCGCCGCTCCGAGCGTCTCGGGCACGTCCCGCAGGACGTCCCTCGCGCCCTGCACGAGCGCCAGGATCTGCGTCGAGCTCACGCCCTCAGTCGCCGGATAGTGGGCGATCTCGCCGGGTGTATCCGGGGTCGGGTGGGCATTCGTCAGGTGGGGGACATTCCAATCACCTCTCAGTGCATGGTGGGCGACGTTGAACGTTCCCCGCTCAGTCGTCTTGCCATGCAGCACCAGACGCGTTCCCGGCTCGTAGCGTTGCGCCAACCACGGTTGGTTGAAGAACGTCGCTCGCATGCTCCCCGTCCCGTCGAACACGGTCGCTTCGACCAGCGGCTTCATCCCGCGTCTTCGCACCGCACGCGCGCCGATCTTTCGCACCTGCACGGCAACCGTCGCCTGCTCGCCCACCTTCAGCGCAGCCACCGTACGCGCCTCGCGGCTGTCCCTCGGCAGGTGCTCCAGTAGCGCGCCGACGCTCGTCAACCCCATTGCTCGCAAACCCTCAGCCAGCTTGCCTGCTTGCGGCACCTCCAGCGGGGCTCCCAGCCGCGAGGGCCGCGGCCAGCGCACCGGCGCCTCCAACATCTCCCGCCAATTCAGAGGTCTCGTCGATCCAAATGCCGGCGGGCCACCTGAGATGGGATATCGAGCATCCGCGATCAGGTCATCGGGGTTCCTCGTAACTGTGGCGGCTGTGGACATCTTCTTCATCCATCATGCCTCGCTCGGCGGTCGTCACTCCGCGGCCAGCAGCCACCAGTAGGCGGGCTGGCCGCCGTCATGCAGTTCGAGCTCAACCTCGCCGTTGACCAGTTCGGCGACGTCCCCCGGCTCCAGTGGAGCGTCCTGACCCGCCAGCACGCTGATCAACTCCGCGCCATCGGCGAGCGTCTGAAGGACCGCCCGCAGGGTCTCGCGAGGCTCCCCCCATGCGACCACCTCGTCCGCCACGAACCCCACCGCCTCGCCCCGACCGAAGCGTCCCTGCGCGTCGTCGCGCGCGGCCTGCGCTACCGCACCCGTGCGCAGGTGGGTGAGCGCCTGGTCCAATGCCCGTGCGTTCTCCTCCACAGTGCGATCGGACTCCAGCGCGACCGCGGCGGCGAGACCGGCCTGCTGGCTGGTTGTGAGCGCCACGAGCACCTGCTTGTCCGACAGCTCGGCCGCGTGCTCGGCGGCCATGATCACGTTCGCCGAGTTCGGCAGCACCACCACCTCCTCGGCCTGTACCTCGTGGATCGCCGCCAGCAGATCGTAGGTGGAGGGATTGAGCGTCGGGCCGCCGTCGATCGTGTGCACACCCAGCTGCTCGAACATCGCGGCCAGACCGTCGCCGCTGACAACCGCCACCGCCCCGCAGCGCACGCGCGGGCCGTCGACGGAGGCCCGACCGTCGGCCTGGGCGGGCGGGATCCCATCAATTCCTCTGCCCTCGGCATCGATGCCGGCACCGTCGTCTCTCAGCCGCTGCTCGCGCTCGCTCACCTGCAGACGCATGTCCGCGACGTCCAGACGCGATACCTCCCCCGCCAGCGCGAACACCGCGGTCGCCCGCTCGGGCTCATCCGTATGCACGTGCACCTTCAGCGTCGTCGTGTCGCCGACGACCAGCACCGAGTCCCCGAGCTCCTCCAGCGGCGCGATGAAGCGCCCCGAGCTCAGCCCGGTACCGGTGACGGCGAAGTTGGTGCAGAAACGGTATGTGCTCGAATGATGCTCGGGATGACTGATGCGCGCGGGCGCGTAATGATCGAGCTCCGGCGGGTCGTCGCCGCGCAGCGCCGCAACGACGCCCGCGAAGATGATCGTCAGCCCATAACCGCCCGCGTCGACCACGCCGGCATCGCGTAACGCCGCCAGCAACTCGGGACCACGCTTGACCGACTCCTGCCCAGTCGTCACCGCGCGCTCCAACGCAGCTGCGATAGCCGCATCCTGCAGCCGCGGCTCCGCGTCAGGGGCTAGGCGAGGACTCTCCGGACTGTGAGCGAGATCGGTGACGATCTGGTGGGCCATCTCGCGCGCCACAGTCAGGATCGTGCCCTCCGCCGGCTCGCGCACAGAGGAGTAAGCACGGTCGGCTGCGTTGGCCAGCGCCGCACCGATCAGCGTGGCGTCGATCAGCTCCCCAGGGCGACTGACCAGCTCCTCGGCGGCTCCACGAATCAGCTGGGAGAGGATCACACCCGAGTTGCCACGAGCGCCCAGCAACGCCGCGCGGGCCACCGACTGCACGATCTCCTCACGTCCGATCTCGTCGATCGTGCGCGCCTCGTTACTCCCCTGCAAGCGGTCGAGCTCGGCTAGCACCGCGCGCAGCGTGAGCGCCATGTTGTCGCCCGTGTCTCCGTCGGCAACCGGGAACACGTTGAGATCGTTGACCTCCTCGCGGCGCGATTCCAAGTGCGCCAGCGCCCCCGCCACCGCGGCGCGGAAGCGGACCAGATTCGTATCGGTCACACCCACACCTCTATCACCTCATCCGGGCGGCACGCCGCCCGCTCGCAGCAAGAATGACCTATGCGGCCTTCGTGACCTTGCCGGCTTTCAGACAACGGGTGCAGACGTACACACGGCGCGGTGCCTCGCCGACGAGGATCCGCACCTTCTGCAGGTTCGGGTCGAAGCGCCGCTTAGTCGCGACCATCGAGTGGCTGCGGCTCTGGCCGAACGCAGGGCCCTTCCCGCAGCTATGACACACCTTTGCCATGAGCGGCAGTCTAGAGCCTTTTTCAAAAAGACTCTCGGCCACTTGAAAGCTCGCGGCGCAGCGCCGCCATCCGCAGCACCGCCTCGGCGGCGTGAGCGCCCTGATCGCGCTTGCCGCCGCCGGCGCGCGCCAATGCCTGCTCCATCGTCGCGCAGGTCAACACGCCAAACGCGCACGGCACACCCGTCTGCAGCTGCACCTGCATCACCCCCCGCGCGGTCTCGGCGCAAACGAACTCGTAATGGTCGGTCTCGCCCTTGATCACCGCTCCCAAACACGCCACCCCAGCAAACTGCCCGGACTTCGCCGCGTAGCTCGCGGCGATCGGCAGCTCAAACGCGCCAGGCACGTCGAACACCCCTACCTCCTCATGACCCGCCTCCGCGAATGCCTTCCTCGCACCGTCGAGCAGAAGCTCGGCCAGCTGCTCATAGAAGCGCCCGATGACGATCGCGTAACGCTCGCTCACGACTCTCGCCGATCCGCGGTGCGACGCTCAGCACTGCGGCGATCCTGAGCGCGGTCAAGCTCGCGCTCTGAGTGCAGCAGCTCCTCGTCGAGATTCAGGCCCTGGTGGTGCAGGGTGTGCCCCATGCGCCGTGCCTTCGTGCGCATGTACTGCGCGTTGTGCTCGTTCGGGGCATGCTCGATCGGGATCTGGGCGCTTACCGACAACCCGTAGCCCTCCAGGCCACGAATCTTCTTCGGGTTGTTCGTGAGGATCCTGATCGAGGAGAGCCCGAGGTCGGCGAGGATCTGCGCGCCGATCCCATAGTCGCGCAGGTCCGCGGGCAGCCCGAGCTCGAGGTTCGCTTCCACCGTGTCCATTCCCTCCTCCTGCAGACGGTAAGCCTTGAGCTTGTTCAGCAGGCCGATACCCCTGCCCTCCTGGGCGAGATACAACAGCACCCCCTCGCCCTCTGCCTCGATCATCGCCAGCGCCGACTCCAGCTGCTCCCCGCAGTCACAGCGCAGCGAGTGGAACACGTCGCCGGTGAGGCACTCCGAATGCACGCGCACGAGCACGTCGCTGCGCCCGGCCACGTCGCCCTTGACGAGCGCAACATGGTGCTTCTCGTCGAGCAGCGCGCGATAGCCGACGACCTCGAACTCCCCGAATGCCGTCGGCAGCTTCGCCTCAGCGACGCGCTCGACGAGCTTGTCGTGACGCCGGCGGTAGGCGATCAAGTCGGCGATCGTGATCATCTTCAGCTCATGCCTTACGCAGTAGCCCGCGAGATCGTCCACGCGCGCCATCGTCCCGTCGTCGTTCATCACCTCGCAGATAACCCCCGCGGGGTTCAGCCCTGCCAGGCGTGCCAGATCAACCGCTGCCTCGGTCTGTCCGGTTCGCTCGAGCACGCCTCCAGCACGCGACTTCAGCGGGAAGATGTGCCCCGGCTGGACGAGGTCACGAGGGTTGGTCTCAGGGTCGATCGCCACCTGGATCGTACGCGCGCGATCGTGCGCTGAGATTCCCGTGGTCACCCCTTCGCGTGCCTCGATCGACACGGTGAACGGCGTCTCGAATGACGATTCGTTCTTCGCCGCCATCAACTCCAGGCCCAGCTCCTCGCAGCGCTCGGGGGTCAACGACAGGCAGATCAGCCCACGACCCTCCTTCGCCATGAAGTTGATCGCCTCGGGCGTCGCGAACTGCGCCGCCAGCGTCAGATCGCCCTCGTTCTCGCGATTCTCGTCGTCGCACACGACGATCATCCGGCCCTCGCGGATCTCATCGAGCGCCTCCTCGATCGTCGCGAACGGTGTAGTCGTGCGGGTGTCGCTCATGATCTGGCCTCCAAAAGACGCTCCACGTGCTTTGCCAGCACATCCGCCTCCAGATTGACCTTATCTCCGACGACCAACGTTCCCAGGTTGGTTCGCTTGAGCGTCTCCGGGATCAGCGAGACCTCGAAGCCATCGTCCTGCGATGCGCTAACGGTGAGGCTCACGCCGTTCACAGCGATCGACCCCTTCTCTACCAAGTAACGACCCAGGCCGGGCTCCTCGCTCGCGACCCTCAGCACACGCGCGAAGCCCTGCTCGTCGATCGCACTGACCGTGCCGATCCCGTCGACGTGGCCCTGCACAACGTGTCCGCCCAGGCGATCGGCCGCACGCAGGGGCAGCTCGAGGTTCACCCGCGCGCCGTGCACCAATACCCCCAACGCGGAGCGATCGAGCGTCTCGCGCATCGCCTGCGCCGCGAAGCTTTCGCCCCGGACCCCCGTGGCGGTCAGGCACACGCCGTTGACGGCGATCGAGTCGCCCTCACCCAACTCGCCCGCCAGCCGCGTGGCGATTTCGAGCGTCGCGCCCCCTTCACCTTCATGCAGCGCGGTCACTTCACCTATATCGGCGATCAGGCCGGTGAACATGATGGCCTCTTCCGAGTCTCGGGCCCCTGATGGGCACGCAGATGGATGAAGACCCGCCCACCCAGGACGCAGGGAGCGAAGTGTGCTTTGCACATGAGCGAGGGAGGACGCTGCCCAGCGCCGCCATGCGTGCCCATCAGCTCACCACTCGCGCAGGCGCGCGGAGATCAGCAGATCCTCGCCGACGCGCTCGCAGTCGAAGGTGAGCGCGCGCAGCGCCTCGGAGATCCGCTCGACTCCCTTTCCCTCCAAAGGATCGCGGGCCGCACTTCCGCCCAACAGCAGCGGCGCCAGGAACAGGCGGATCTCGTCGATCTCGCCCGCGTCGAGGAACGCGCCGGCGAGATGCGGACCGCCCTCCAGCAGGACCGCGGTGACGCCGAGCGCCCCCAGCTGCTCGAGCCCCGAGCGGACCCGTGCCGGCTCGTTCTCACCGGTTGCCAGCACCACCTGTGCGCCGGCCGCCTCCAGCGCGTCGGTGTCCGCCCGCGCCGCCGCCCGCGAGACCACGATCGTGAGCGGTATCTCCGCCGCCGCGGCCACCAGCTGGGATGTGGGCGGCAGACGTGCGAGCGAATCAAACACCACGCGTCGCGGTTGTGGTGGCAAATCCGCGACCAAACCCTCCGGCCGTGCCGTCAGCCGCGGGTCGTCCGCCAGCGCCGTGCCGATGCCCACGACCACCGCATCGACCGACGCACGCCAGCGGTGCGCAAGCTCGCGACTGTCCTCCCCGCTGATCCACTGGGAGTCACCGGTGCGGGTCGCGACCTTCCCGTCGAGCGTCATTGCGGACTTGAACAGCACCCACGGCCGTCCCACGCGAGCGTGCTTGCGAAAGGCCTGGTTGAGTAACCGAGCACGCGCGGCGAGCTCGTTGTCGGCGAGCAGCACCTCGACGCCCTCATCGCGCAGGATCCCCAGACCTCGCCCCGAGGCCTTCTCCGTGGGATCGTCGGAGGCGACGATCACCCGCTTGATCCCGGCCTGCAGGATCGCCTCGGTGCATGGCGGCGTCTTGCCCTCGTGGCAGCACGGCTCGAGCGACACATACAGCGTCGCCCCACTCAGATCCGCCACGCCGCAGGCCTCGATCGCGTTGATCTCCGCATGCACGCCGCCGAACTGTTCATGCCAACCCTCGCCCAACACCTCTCCGTCGCGTGCGACCACAGCGCCCACCACCGGGTTGGGCTTGACCGCACCCAATCCGTTGCCGGCGAGCTCGATCGCGCGCTCCAGGTGCGCCCGGTCGGTGTCAGTGCAGGTGGTCATCGTCTTTCAGGATATCCCCGGGCGATTTCCGCACCGGCCACCGTGCAGCCGATACACGGTCATTTCTGGCCCTGGCCGATAGTAGGCAAGGGGGTAGTAGTCAAAGCTCCAGTCGAAGTCAAACGCCACCCGATTCCGCCCATGCGAATACGGTGAGGCGCGATAGACCACTTCGCCCTGCTTGGCCAGCGCCGTGTAGTAGGCAATCGCCTGCGGCACCGCCTTTGGGTCGGCAAACGCCCGGCCAGCCTGCGTGGAGCCACTCACGACCCAACAATAGGAATGACCCTCGTAGTAGCCGATCAGCGCGGGGCTGAGCGTGCGAACGTAGTCCTCGATTCCGACTTTCCGGGGCAGGCTCGACGCCGGTTCGAGCGCGCCGTCGGCGGAGATCCGCGAGAACAGCGACGCGTACTTCGGCCAGCGGTAGGGATTGCCCGCGGTCGCGGTGGCGGGTTTGACTTCGCGCGCCCATTCATCCGGCGAGACCGGCTCGGCCACGATCAGCGCGCCCTTCGGCACGTTTGCCACCATCCACGCGCGCGTCAGGTTGCGCGTATCGGCGCGCGAGAGCACCAAGCCGGAATGGACGCTGTAAAGGAGCCCCTGTGCCAGCAGTGCCGTGACCACCAGCGCGACCACGCCGAGCTTTCGCACCGAGCGCCCTGCGGCCCTCGACGACGCTCGGTCCGCGTCGTCGCTTGGCCCGGATACCCCGACAGTGCGAGCACGCCGACTGCCCGCCAGCCGACCGACTTCCTCCGCGAGCCGCAATGCGAAGAACGCCGAGAGCAGGCAGAGAATCGGGAAGATCGGCAGCAGCCAGCGCCCGAAGTAGCGACCCTCCAGGCCCATCAGGAGGAGGAACAGCAGCGGGGCGGGCACCAGCATGAAGCCAAGCCGCCGCTCCTTGCGCCACACCGCGAACATCCCGCCGAGCGCCGCCAGCGCCGGCACCCAGCCGAGACCCCACGTGAGCGACCACAGGTAGTAGAGCAAGCCACCCTCTTTCGGCGCGCCGAGCTTGCCCTGGGCTTCGGCGGAGAGCGTCGACTGGTGCACCAGTTCGGAATGGAAGTCCTGATAGTCGAGCACGGCGTAGGGGTTCGCGATCAAAAAGGAGAGCAGCGCAGCAATGCCCGCGAGCCCGAGCCCGACCATCGCCCGGCGACCGATCACATACGCCTGGGCGCCGGGCTCAACGTCCAGGTAGCGCGTCGCGGCCGCCGCCAGCAACGGCAAAAGAACGATCCCGGCGGTGTACTTGCTCGCGCAGGCGAGCCCGAGTCCGAGGCCCGCCAGCAGGTAGTCGCGTCGGCGGCCTTTTCTCAGCACCCCGGCGCTCCCCAACAGCGACAGTGTCAGCGGGAACAAGGTGGGCACGTCGTTCAGTGCGAGGTGCGCGTAGAAGACGGGCAGGAACGCGACCGCCTCGATCGCCGCCGCGAGCAGGCCGACAGTGCGGTTGAACAGTCGAGCGCCTGTGGCGTACAGCAGCCACAGCGCCCCCGTGCCGAGCAGCGCGACGACCACGCGGGCGAGCGTGTAGACGCCTTCCGGGTGCAATTCGAGCGCCCGCACCGCCCCGTCCGCGCTCCCATACCAGAGCCGGAAGAGGAAGTGCAGCAGATACGTGAACGCGGGCGGGTTCGCGAAGTAGTGCGGGTTGAGCGTGCTCTTCCGGAACATTTCGACCGCGTGCGGCACGAAGTGCTGGGCCTCGTCGGTGTTGTACGGATAGGGCAGCCCCTGCCGCACGCCCCACAGGCGCAACCCCAGGCCGGCGAGCAGCACCGCCGCCAGGCCAGACCAGGCCCAACGGCGTGACAACTCCAGCCCCGCATCTCCGATCGCCGGCTCGTCGCGCGCGGCCATCGAAGGCTCAGCAGTTGCCATAAACCGCGTAGTAGCGACTCGTGAAGATCCGTTTGAAGTGAGCGAGCGGAATCTGGTCGCGCGGGTCATCCCCGACGTCGACGATCGCCTCGAAGAACACCGCGCTGCCCAGCGGGTAGACCGCGACGCTACCGGCGCGGATCCGGCTCTCGAGCTCCGGTGCGCCTTTGTCGGCGTCCGCGCGCGCTTGGCTGCGGGCGACGATATTGCGCTGGCCGGTGCTGTCGAGGATCCAGCGGGCGTCCGGAATCAGCTTGTTGTCCGGCAGCGAGACCAGTGGACAGCGCCGCAGCTCGGCCTTCACCGCCGGGTCCGCGAGCGCCACCGCCAGCCCCTTGTGGAAGTCCTCGTGGTAGGCCAGCGTCGTGCGCAGGCTGGAGAGGCTCAGCGTGGTGGCGGCTAGGACCGCTCCGAAGAGCACCAGCGCCGCGGCCGCGACCATCCACGCACGGCGCAGCCACGATCCGGGCTCGAGCATCGCCCAGCCGCCGATCGCGACCGCGCAGAAGAGCAGCAGCACCGTCGCGGCGCCCATCAGGTAGCGGTCGATCACCGAGGCGCCGGCAGCGCCCTCTGCGACGAACACGAACACGAGCAACACGAGCACGGCGAGCGGCACGAGCACGCGTCGCGGGGCCAGCCACACCGCGATTGGTATCCCGATCAGGCCGCCGAGTACGACCGGCAGCTTGTCGATCCGCACCGAATATGTCCATACGGAGGTCACGACGCTCGAGAACCCCTGCGTGCGTCCGAGTTCCTGAGCGAGGCCGGCGGTCGAGTGCAGGGAGTACAGCGGGTTCCCTGTGACGATCGCGTCGGCGCCGACCCAGATCAGCGGCGCGATCGCGGCCAGGCCCAGGTACCGAAGGCGTTTGCCATTCGAAATCCGATCAGTTGCAGACCCCGCTGGCCAGGCACACCACAGCCAGTAGACGCCGCTCAAAACCCACGCGTCGGGGCGCAGCAGTCCGGCGGCCGCCAGGATCAGGAACACCAACGTGCCCCGCCGGGGCTTTTCGACCTCGAAGGCGACGGCCCAGACGAGGAGGGCGATGTAGGAGATGTCCAGATAGCCCTGCGCGGCGAGGTTCTCCTCGAAGAAGCGACTAAGCATCAACAGTGCAGCGAACATTCCGACGACCGGTCCGAAACACAGCCGTGTGAGCCGGTACACGCCAGCTACGAGCGCCACAAACGAGGCGATCGACCCGAACACCATCAGCCGCGCGCCGCCTTGGCCAAACAGCGAGCACAGCACGCCGAAAGCGATTGCCAAAGGATGCTCGGTGGGACCGCGGTAGACCTCGAAATCGGGCAGGTGCAGATGCAGCAGGTCGCGACCCCAGAGCAGGGCGTAGAAAGAGTCGTACGTCGGGTATGTCGGGAACGCGAAGTACCCGATCAGAGCCAGCACGCAGAGCAGCGCGAACGCGAGCTTCGCCCACGTCGAGGCACCCACCGCGCGCAACCGCTGCAGCGGGGTGGAGTCCTGCCGCGGCTTGCTGAGGGTGGCGCCGGCCATGGGGCGTAGAGCCTATCCGGGCGGGTACACGCGCCTCTGCACACGACTTCACGGGGTAGGCTTACATGCGGTGAAGCTCATCATTCAGATCCCCTGCTGGAACGAGGCAGATCAACTGCCGGGGACGCTTGGCGACCTGCCGCGGGCCGTCGCGGGCTTCGATGTCGTGGAGTGGCTCATAATCGACGACGGCTCCACCGACGAGACAATCGCGGTCGCGCGCGCGCACGGCGTCGACCACATCGTGCGCCTGACGAACAACAAGGGCCTCGCGGCAGGATTCCAGGCGGGCCTGGATGCCTGCTTGAAGCTCGGCGCCGACGTGATCGTCAACACCGATGCCGACAACCAGTACTACGGCCCGGACATCGCAAGGCTCGTGGTGCCGATCCTCGCCGGGCGAGCCGACATGGTCGTCGGCGACCGCGAGGTCACGGGCATCGAGCACTTCTCACCGCTGAAGAAGTCACTCCAGCGCCTCGGCTCGTGGGTCGTGCGCCAGGCCTCCTCGACGTCGGTGCCGGACACCACCTCCGGTTTTCGCGCCTACAACCGCGAGGCGGCGATCCAGCTGCTCGTCGTCTCGAAGTTCACCTACACGCTCGAGACGATCATCCAGGCCGGCAAGCAGCTCGTCGCGATCGACCACGTCCCGGTGCGCACCAACCCGAAGACACGCGAGTCGCGCCTGTTCCCCTCGATGGGCGCCTACGTGCGGCGCAACGCGGTGTCGATCTTCCGCATCTACGCCCAGTACGAGCCGCTGCGGGTGTTCTGGAGCCTGTCGGCGCTGATCGGCGTGGTTGCGCTCGCGGTCTGGATTCGCTTCGTCGTCTCCTACATCGACGGCGGCGGCAAGGGCCACGTGCAGTCGCTGATCCTCGGCGCGGTGCTGTTCATCGCCGCGGTCGTGCTGTGGGCGCTGGGCGTGATCGGCGATCTGCTCGCCGCGCAGCGCGTGATGACCCAGAAGACCTTCGAGCGAGTGCGCAGGATCGAGCTCGAGCTGAACGTGGCGCCTTCGCATTACGAGCCCGGCGTCCCGTCCACCGGACATCCAAACCAGGAGAGCAACCCTGCCAAGAACGATGCAGACCCAGCAATTGGGCGAGCGGGAACCGAGGAGCACGAGGCGGTGCGATTGTGAGCGGCGCCGTCACCGTCTCCGACGAAGGGATCGTCACAGGCAACACCTACGACAAGTACGGTTCCACCAATCCGGTCGTGCGTCGTCTGATGAGCGCCTTCGAGCGCACCCTCGACGAATTGTTCACATGCGCCGAGCCCCGCTCGCTGCTCGATGTCGGCTGTGGCGAGGGAGTGCTCGTACACAAGTGGGCGCAGCGGCTGGACGAGCGGCGTGTGGTGGGGATCGATCTCGAAGAGGAGTCGATTCAGGCCGGCTGGGCCGAGCGTCAGGCGCCGAATCTCGAGTACCAGGTGATGCACGCCGAGAACTTGCCGTTCGCCGAGAACGAGTTTGACCTCGCCAGCGCGATCGAGGTGCTCGAGCACGTCCCCGATCCCGAGCACACGCTCGCCGAGATGGCGCGCTGTGCTGAGCGCCATCTACTCGTGTCCGTGCCCCGCGAGCCTTTGTGGCGTGGGCTGAACATGGCGCGCGGCGCCTACTGGTCGGACCTGGGCAACACCCCCGGGCATCTGAACCACTGGTCGCGGCGCTCGTTCATCGCGCTGCTCTCGCGCTACGGCCAGGTCGCCGAGGTCCGCTCGCCGTTCCCCTGGACGATGCTGCTTGTCCGGCTCTAACCGCTCGCCGCGCTCCTATGGGAGTGGCGCGAGGATCCTGTCAATCGGGATCGCCTCCACGGGCCTGCTGACATTCGCGTTCTTCTCGATCGCGAGCCATGTCCTTGGGGAAGAATCGGCCCAGCGCCTGGACGTCCTGTGGTCGGTGATGTTCGTCGTGATCTCGGTGATCTATCGGCCGATCGAACAGTTGCTTTCCCGCACGATCGCCGAACGCCGCGCACGCGGGCATACGCATCATCCGCTGGGCATCCCGATCGCAATCCAGGCCAGCTTCGCGCTGCTCTTCCTGGCGGTCGCGCTCGCGTTGCACGAACCGCTGGTGGACAAAGTCTTCGACGGCTACAGCGCGCTATACGACGTCCTGATCGTGGGCACCTTGGCCTACGCTGCGAGCTACTTCGCGCGGGGATGGCTGGCGGGGCATGAATATTTCGCCCTGTTCGGCGGCCTTGTACTGATGGAGTCGATCTCGCGGATCTGCTTCGTGATCGCCGCAGCACTGGGGATCACGAGCGGTCAGACGGCGGTCGCGCTCGGGATCGCCGCAGCGCCGTTGGTCTCGTTGGTAGTGGTGCCATTGGCCTTTGCACGACGTGGCGGCGAACACCACGAGTACGAGGGCTCCCCTACCGGAGCGATCGAGGAGGCCGAAGCGGCGCTAACCAACGCGCCGATAACCGTGGACGAGGCGGTCGCAGCGTTGGCCGGACCAGGTACGGAGGGGGTTCAAGAGGCGGCAGCCCACGACGACCTCTCACTGCGGCGAGGCACCGGTTTTGCCGGCTCGGTGTCGGCGATCATGCTCTCCGAGCAGACGATCCTGAACGCCGCCGTGCTGACCGTGGCGGCAACCTCGCCCGACAAAGCACTCGCGGGCATCGTGTTCAACGTGCTGCTGATCGCCCGCGCGCCGCTGCAGCTGTTCCAGGCGATTCAAACCTCGCTGCTACCTCACTTGACCGGCCTCGAGGTGACGGATGGCCAAGAGGCCTTCGCCCGCGCGATCCGTGTGACGGTACGGGCGATCGCCGCCTTCGCCGCGGCGGTGGCCTTGGGGCTGCTCCTGATCGGCCCCTTCGTGATGAGTCACCTGTTCGGGCAGAACTTCACCTACGGCCGCTTCGGCCTCGCATTGATCGGTCTTGGTATGGGCCTGCATCTGACCTCGGGAGCGCTGAACCAGGCTGCCCTGGCGCGCGACCGAGCGCGCGCCGCCGCCTGCTGCTGGGGGCTGGCGGCGACGCTATTCCTCGTGTGGATGTTGATTCCGGCGGTCAGCGAACAATTGCTGCGCACCGAGATCGGCTACGCGGGCGCGACCGCATTGTTGGCGTTCACGCTGGCGATGCTGTACTGGCGCGCAGACACGGGAGGGTCAGTTGCGGCGCGACCGACCGAGGTTCAGTCGGCCTCGACGGAACGCACGATCGCCAGGTAGGCCTCGCCCGGATCGCTCGAGGAGAAGATCGCCGAGCCGGCCACGAACACGCTCGCACCCGCCTGCCTGCATGTAGGCGCGGTGCCAGGGTCGATCCCACCGTCCACCTCGACAGCCACTTGAGCACCCACGATCGCGCGAACGCGCTCGATCTTCTGCGGTGAATGAGCGATGAACGGCTGCCCTCCCCAGCCGGGGTTGACGGTCATGCACAAAGCCATGTCCAGCAACTCCACCACCTCTGCCAGCGCGCCGACCGGTGTGGCCGGGTTGATCGCCACGCCGACTCCCGCCCCACCCTGTCGAATCAAATCTGCGGTGTAGGCGAGGTGGGGGGTGGCCTCGGCGTGGAATGTGATCGAGTCGGCACCAGCCCGTACGAAGTCGGCAACGTGCCGCTCGGGGCGCTCAATCATCAAGTGCACGTCGAGCACCGCGCCGGCTTGGCTGACCTGCTCGTGCAGCGCCGCGACAACCAGCGGACCGACGGTGATCGGGGGCACGAAGTGTCCGTCCATCACGTCCACATGAACGATCCGCGCGCCGGCGTCCAACACCTCTCCGACCTGCTCGCGCAGCCGCGCGAAGTCGGCGGCCAAGATCGACGGCGCGACGCGCACGCCCTTCAGTAACTCCAGGCTCATATCGGTTGCAGCATGCTGTCGCCGCAGTTATTGCATTTGACGAGCGCCGTGGAGGACATGCGCACGATCGTCGAATGCTCTCCGCAGTTTGGGCATACGGAGGTGAGCTCGAAGCGGTGCAGGCAATACACGCAGCGATAGCGTCCCGCCAGGTTGGTCGGACGCAGCCACGGCTCGCCGCAGTTGGGGCACTTCGGCCCGAGATCGACCGGCGCGCTGCTCGAGGCTCCTGCGTCGTTAGCCATCACAACAGCTCAGCCCCGCTGCAGCCGAGCGATAAAAAACCCGGCCGTGTGGTCACGATGGGGCAACGTCATCATGAAATCATCGCGGCTGAAGTCGGGATGGGCATCCAAGAAGGCGGCGATCTGTAGCTCGTTCTCGGTCGGGGAGATCGTGCACGTAGAGTAGACCAGCACGCCCCCCGGACGGACAGCGGCGGCGCCGGCCGCGAGGATCGATGCCTGGATCGAGGTCATCTCGCGGACGTTCTCTTCAGTCACGCGCCAGCGCAGATCGGCGCGCACCTGCAGTGTGCCCAAACCAGAGCACGGCGGATCGACGAGTACACGGTCGAATACCGCTCCCTCCGGGCGCTTCCTCGCGGCGTCGGCGACCTCGACACGGATATTAGGTACGTGCAGCCGCTGCGCGGTACGCGTAAGCATGCCCGCCCGCCGCGCGTTGCGCTCGACCGCGACCACCTCGCCCTCACCTCCCATCAAAGCCGCCAGATGAGTGCTCTTGCCACCGGGCGCGGCGCACAGATCGAGCACCCGCTCCCCGGAGCGTGGATCCAATGCCCGCGAGACGTGCATCGCCGCGCGCGACTGCGCCAGGAAGGCTCCCGCGCGCCATGCGGGCGAGTCATGAGCGTCGAACGGGCCCTCAAGGACCAGTGCTTCGGGCAGCGCCGAGTCGACGTGCGTGACCACCGGAAGCTCGCCGGCGAGCGTCGCGGCGTCGGTGAGCAGGGTGTTCGCGCGCAGGGCCACCTCGCCCGGCTCGTTGTCGTAGGCCATCAGCGCGCGGGCATCGCTCGCTCCCAGCTCCTCCCACCACAGCCGCGCGATCCACTCCGGATGCGAGTGCTTGATCGCCGCCTGCTCCGGGGTCTCATCGCTCAGCGCCGCCAGCAGCCCAGGGCCTTCGCGCGCACCCCGCCGGAGCACCGCATTGACCAGGCCGTGCCCGCCTCGCGCTCCCCCCTTCGCCAGCTCCACCCCGTCTGCGACGACCGCGTGGTCGGGCGCGCCGCCGAGGTACAGCAGCTCGTACAACCCCAGCCTCAGCGCCGCCAACAGTCGCGCGTCCAGCTGCTCCGGCGGGCGATCGGCGAGACGCTCGATCAGGTAGTCGAGCGTGGCCTTGCGTTGCACGGTCCCGTAGAGCAGACGCATCGCCAGCGCCCGGTCGCGCGCGTCGAGCCGCTTCGCCTCCCCGTTCAGGGCGCGGTCGGCGTAGGCGCCGTCCTCGAAGACCCTCCGCAATACCACGTAGGCGCAGCGGCGCGCGGGGGCGACGCGCTCCGTTCGACGCGCGGCGAGCTCACCGTGCGCGACTGGCGCGTGGCCGTGCAGCTAGGCGCCGCGTCCATCCGCGACCGCCGCGGCGGCCGCACCCGAGCAGCTCGCAGCGCGTGATCGCGAGCGCCGTCGGCAGCCGCCCGGCGGCTGGACCTCGAGCAGCTCCAGCGCCAATCCCGGCGCCATGCAGCAGCCGGCTCTCGACTGCGTGGTCCTACCGGCGGCGTCCTGATCGCCGCAACGCGGGCGCGGTGGACACCGAGCAGCGTCCCGTCCGCGAGCGCGACCTGCGCACCGATGTGCGGCTGGAGGGCACGCACGACGCGCTCGAGCTCGCTCGCCGGCCTGGCGGGGTCGAGTAGACGATCCTCGGGGCCGATCTTCTCGGCATATGTCACGCCCACTCTCGTCCTGCTCGGCAAATGGCGAGGGTTCGCCCGCGGCGATCAGATCGAGCGTGCGCACGAGCGACTCGCCACCGATCTCCCGCAGACGCGCAGAGAGCGATCCGTAGGTGTCCTCCGAAGTAATCGACTCAGAGGCAGTAAGACATATAGGCCCGCTGTCGAGCCCCGCGGTGAGGCGCATGATCGAGACCCCGGTGTGCTCGTCACCGGCCATGATCGCCCGCTCGATCGGCGCCGCTCCCCGCCAGCGCGGCAGCAGCGATGGGTGCACGTTCAAGAGCTCGTGCGCGGACAGCAGGGGCTCCTTGATCAGCGCCCCGAAGGCGCACACCACCACCACATCCGGCCGTGCCTGAGCGATCCGGTCCAGGACCAGTGGCTCGTTCACGCGCTCGGGCTGCTCGACCGAGATCCCCAGCGCGCGTGCTCTCTCGGCGACCGGCGGCGCGGCCATCCGGCGGCCACGGCCCCGTGGGCGATCGGGGCGACTGAGAACCAGCGAGGGACGGTGATCGCTCGCTGCCAAGCGCTCGAGGACCGCGGCGGCGAAATCGGACGTGCCGAGGAAGGTAGTGCGCAAGATCGAGACCGCCGCAAAACCGCCGCTAGGCGGAACCCTGGCCCGGGACAGCCTCGCCCGCTGCAAGGGGTGCGGCGCCGACGCCCGGGACAGCCCCATCCGCATCGGGAACGGTGGGAGCCCCGCCAGCATCCGGCTCCTCGTCGGCGTCTGCGGCGTCTCCGGCGTCTCCGGTCGCGCGATCCTCGCCCGGAGCCTCGCTTGCCTGACGCTGCGCCTCACGCATAGCGCGCATCGCCTCCTTGCGCTCCGTACGCGAGATCCGGTCGATCATCAGGATGCCGTCGAGGTGATCCATCTCGTGTTGGATCACCCTCGCGGTCAATCCGCTCCCCTGCACCTGCAGCTCCACACCGTACCCGTCCCGCGCGCGTACCCGCACTTCGGCGGGGCGCTCCACGTCGACATGGACAAAGGGAATGCTCAAGCACCCCTCGCTCGCTGTCTCCGTCTCCTCACTCGACCATTCCAAGACCGGATTGACGAGCACCGTCAGCTCCTCCTCGGGGTCGGCGCGGTAGACGAGCACACGGTGCAGCACGCCGATCTGAGTGGCCGCCAGCCCGATCCCGAGCGCGTCCCCCATCAGCTCGCCCATGCGCTCGATCTCGGCCCGCAGTGTTTGGTCGAATCGATCGACCGGAAGCGCGCTCGCGCGCAGCACCGGGTCGCCGAGCTTGCGCACGCGACTGAGCGCCGCGTCGCGTCGCGCGCGGGTCTCGGCATCGAGCTCCTCGACCGGCCCGCCCTCGAGCTCCTCGGGGGACTCCTCGGCGTCCCGCTCTGACCCCAGGACTCGTCCGTCTCAGCCATACGACTGCAGTTTATTGCGGGTCGACATCCACGCTGAAGCTCACGCCCGCGTGCTCCCGTGCGGCCGCCACCCGCCGCACGGCCTCCCCGACCGCGTGCACGGCAGGACGGCGCTCCGCCGCCTTCACCACCAGCACCTGGCGTTCGCGCCCACGCAGGCGAAACAAAGATGCTGGACCGAGCACGCTCGAATCGGGCCCGGGGGCAAGGACCGCAGGCGCTCACGCAGCGCTTGCGCCGCCGCGCGCGCCGGGACGAACTCGACAGCAGCGCAGACGATCCTGATCAGGTGCGAGAAGGGCGGGTAACGAAGCGCCTCGCGCCGCTGCAGCTCGCCGGCCAGAAAGCCGTCTGAGTCGTGGCGCGCGGCGTGCTCGATCGAGCGCGCTTCGGGGGCCATGCTCTGCACCAGCACGCGGCCCTCGCCGCCGCGCCCGACGCGCCCGGCGAGCTGCGCGATCAGCGCGAACGTGCGCTCCTCCGCGCGGAAGTCGGGGAAGCGCAGTGTGGCGTCAGCGTCGAGTACCACCCCGAGCGTGACATCGCGGAAGTCGTGGCCCTTGGCGACCATCTGCGTGCCGATCAGGACTCCCGAGGGCGCCGCCTCAAAGCGGCGCAGCACGGCACCCACACGATCCTCCTCCCCGCCCCCACCAGTTACATCAGCATCCAGACGGAGCACCGGGAAGCTCCCGTCGTCGAGCGTTCCCGCGAGCTCGTGCTGCACGCGCTCGGTACCCGCACCGTGGCGCGCCACGGCCGTCGAGCCGCAGTCGCCACAACGCGCCGGCGCGGGCTCGCGATGCCCACAGTGATGACATGCCACGTAGCCCTCGGCGTGGTGCAACACGAGCGCCACGTCACAGTCCGGGCAGCTCCATACCCGCCCGCAGGAGCGACAAGAAAGGAAGTTCGACCAACCACGACGGTTGAGCAGCACCATCGCCTTCCCACCAGTGCTGCGCACCTCTGCGAGCGCACGAGCGGTCTGCGGGTGCAGTCCCTGTTGGCGTCTCCGTCGTCCCCACGCATGTCGAGGATCTCGACCTCCGGCAGCGGGCGGCCGTCCACACGGCCAGGTAGCCGCAGTGGGCTTGGCACGGCACGTACGCTCTCGGGCCGGGGGGTGGCGCTGCCCAGCAGCAGCAGTGCTCCACAGCGCTTGGCGCGCTCGGCAGCGACATCGCGGGCGTCGTAGCGCGGGTCGCCTTCGTGCTTGTAGGAGGCGTCGTGCTCCTCGTCGACGACGATCAGACCGAGATCCTCGATCGGCGCGAACACGGCCGAGCGCGGGCCGACGCAGACCCGCGCCTCACCCGAGCGCAGACGCCGCCACTCCTCGTAGCGCTCGGCCGGGCGCAATTGCGAGTGCAGTACCGCGACGGTGTCACCGAAGCGTTCGACGAAACGCCCCACGATCTGCGGGGTCAGGGCGATCTCCGGGACGAGCACGATCGCACCGCGTCGCTGCTGTAGCGCGGTCGCGGCGGCGCGCAGATAGATCTCCGTCTTGCCGGAGCCCGTGATCCCGTGCAGCAGCCGCCTGGCAGGTGCACCAGCGGTAAGCGCTGCCGTCAAGGATTCGAGCACCTCGCGCTGCTCGACGGTCAACGTCGGCGGCTCGGGACTGCGCGCGCCGACGGGCAAGTGCACGCGCCGGGTAACGGCACGGCGTTTACGCCCGCTCAGGCGGCGCGCGGCGCCGGGTGGCAAAACGAGGCCGAGCGCGCGGGAGATCGTCGAGCAGTACTCCGCGGCGATCCACTCGGCCAGCGCCACAAGATCGCGGGGCACGCCGAGCTCCAGCGCACGCAGCGGGGCGAGTAACTTCCCCTCGGCGACCTCGCTGCGCTCGGCCAGCCCGACGACTACCCCCAATACCTCGCGCCGGCCGAAGGGCACGACGAGCATCGAGCCGATCTGCACCTCCCCGCCGCGCAGCTCCGGGGGCAGACGGTAGTCAAACGGCCCGCGTAATGCGCGGGCCGTCGTCATCGGCTCGACCTGGGCGATGGCGGACACTCCGCCACATTAGACGGCCGATAGGCGGCGCGATGCTGTGTCCTCGGTCGCTCATGTGCGCCTTGCACACTTCGCTCCCTGCGTCCTCGCCTCGCTTGCCTCTCGGCCGTCTAGACGCGGTGCCGGTCAGAGGCCGGCGGCGGAGCGCAGCGCCTCGGCCCTGTCGGTCCGCTCCCACGTGAAGTCTTCATCGTCGCGGCCGAAGTGCCCGTAGGCAGCGGTCTTCTGGTAGATCGGGCGGTGCAGTTTGAGCTCCTCACGGAAGGCTCCGGGGCGCAGGTCGAAGTGCTCGTCGACGAGCTTTGCGATCTGGCCGCGGCCGATGCGCTCGGTGCCGAACGTCTCGACCATCACCGACACCGGATGCGCGACGCCGATCGCGTAGGCGACCTGCACCTCGGCCCGGTCGGCAAGGCCCGCGGCGACGATGTTCTTGGCGACCCAGCGCGCGGCGTAGGCGGCGGAGCGATCGACCTTCGAGGGGTCCTTGCCCGAGAATGCGCCGCCGCCGTGGCGGGCCATGCCCCCGTAGGTGTCGACGATGATCTTACGTCCCGTCAGACCGCAGTCGCCGACCGGCCCGCCGATTACAAAGCGACCCGTCGGGTTGACTAGAAAGTCGCGGCGCAGCGCGTTGGCGTCGAGCATCTCAGCTGGCAGCACCGGGACGACGACCTGCTCCCAGAGGTCGTCGGTGATCTGCTGCTGCGTCACGTGCTCGGCGTGCTGGGTGGAGATCAGCAGCTTCTCGATCCCCACCGGCTTGCCGTCGACGTAGCGGACGGAGACCTGGGTCTTGCCATCCGGGCGCAGGTAGTCGAGCGAGCCGTCGTGGCGCACGGTGGCGAGCTGCTTTGCGAGCTGATGGGCCAGGGAGATCGGCAGTGGCATCAGCGACGGTGTCTCGTTGCTCGCGTAGCCGAACATCATGCCCTGATCGCCAGCGCCGGCGACGTCGAGCTCGTCCTCGTCGGTCGCGTCGGTGCGCTTCTCGTAAGCCTCGTTGACCCCCTGCGCGATGTCCGGCGACTGCTTGTCGATCGCGTTCAACACTGCGCAGGAGTCGGCCGAGAAGCCGAGCTCGGCGTCGGTGTAGCCGATCTTGCGGACCGTCTCGCGCGCGATCTCCTGGATGTCCACGTAGGTGTCGGTCGAGATCTCTCCGGAGACCACGATCAGTCCGGTGTTGACAAGCGTCTCGCAGGCGACGCGACCGTAGGGGTCGTCTCCCAGCACGGCGTCGAGCACCCCGTCAGATATCTGATCCGCGATCTTGTCCGGGTGCCCCTCCGTGACCGACTCGGAAGTGAATAGGTACTCGTTGTCAGGAAGTTGGGTCATGGGTTCGGGAATCACTCCAAAGGGTCGCAGGCAAAAAGTCGATAGAGAATAGGTGAGTCAAGAGGTCGGGGAGCTTCTCGCCCCTACGCGTCTCCCGGAGTCCTCGCGCCCGGGGGTCTCTCGCCCTCGCTGGCCACGCTCGACGAAGTCGATCACGAGCGGCACCCCGTCCATTCCGTAGCGGGCACGCAGGCGGTTCTCCACGAAGTAGGCGTAGTCGCGGGTAACGCGCGCGCGGGAGTTGATCTGGATCGCAAAGCGCGGCGGACGCTCGCCGATCTGGGCCATATAGATCAGCTTCAGCCGGTGCTGACTGGAGCCCCGGCGGGTCCCCACAGGGGGCTGGCGCGCCTGGACGGTCTCACCGAGAAAGCGGTTCAGCTCCGCGGTGGGGATGCGACCGGACATGCGATCGCCGAGCGCGAGCGCCTCGGTCAGGAGACGGGCGACATGGCGGCCGGTGAGTGCGCTGGCGGTCAATACACGTGGGCGCAGACGCAGCTTTGCGGCCACGCGCGCACGCTCGTGGTCGAGGTCATCCTCCGAGCCGTCGTGGACGTCCCACTTGTTCAGCACGATCGCCGTCGCGCAGCCAGCCTTCATCGCCAGCTCGGCGATCCTCAAGTCCTGGGCGGTGACGCCTTCACGGGCGTCGCACACGACCAGCGCGACGTCCGCGCGTTCGGCCGCGCGCTGGGAGCGCAGCGCCGTGTAGTACTCGACCGAGTCCTCGACCTTCGACTGACGGCGCATTCCCGCGGTGTCGACGAGGACCAGCTTGCGCTCGCCGACGAGCAGCGGCATGTCGATCGCGTCGCGCGTCGTACCCGCGAGATCGGAGACGATCACGCGCTCCTCGCCGAGGAAGCGGTTGACCAGCGAGGACTTGCCCACATTCGGGCGGCCGATCAGCGCGAGGCGCACGGTGTCCCCGTCGGGCTCATCGTCTCCTTCGGGCAACAGTTCGACGATCCGGTCCAGCAGATCGCCCGTGCCGAGGCCCTGGGCGGCGGAGACGGGGATCGGCGCGCCGAGGCCGAGGTGGTGGAACTCCGAGGCCAGCGGCATATCGGCGACACCATCGCACTTGTTCGCCGCCACGATCAATGGAAGTTCCGAGCGGCGCAGCAGGTCTGCCATCTCCTCATCGCCGGGCCTGACCCCAGCGCGAGAATCGACCACGAGAACCGCCACCTGCGCGTCGGCCAGCCCCGCGCGCGCCTGGTCGCGGATCGAGCCGGCGAGCGGATCTTTGTCTTGAAAGTCGACCCCGCCGGTGTCGATCAGCATGAAACGCCGCCCATTCCACTCGCACTCGAGCTCCTTGCGATCGCGCGTGATCCCCGGACGCTCGTGCACGACCGCCTCGCGGGTGCCCGTCAGGCGGTTGATCAGCGAGGACTTACCCACGTTCGGATAGCCGACGACGGCGACCTTCAGCATTCGCTCAGTATGACCGGGCCGGAGCGATGTCCCAGCGAAGCTGGCGGCAAGCGCCCCTCAGACCGCGGACGAGGCCGCGCGGGCGAGCGTCGCGATCCGCTCGACCACGTCCTCGACCGCCAGCCCGCTCGTGTCGAGCACCACCGCCCCCGGGGCAGCCGCGAGCGGACTGTGCTCGCGCGTGGCGTCGCGCTCGTCGCGCAAAGCCTGCTCGGCGAGCACCGTGTGAGCGTCAGCGCCCAACTCGGCGGCACGGCGGCGCGCACGCTCCTCGGGCGAGGCGGTGAGGAACACCTTCAGCTCGGCCTCGGGCGCCACCACTGTGCCAATGTCCCGGCCCTCGGCGACCCAGTCGCCGCCGGCGATCAGGGCGCGCTGCAAGGACACGAGCGCCGCGCGCACCCCAGGGTCGGCGGCCACGCGCGAGGCCTCCTCGGAGATCTCCGGCGAGCGGATCTGAACGCTCACGTCGCGACCGTCGAGCAGCACACGGGCACCCAGCTCGATCCGCGCCGCCCCAGCCAGCTCAGCCGGCGCCGCGCCCGGCGAGGCGAGCGACAGCAGCGCCACGCAGCGGTACATCGCACCACTGTCCAGATAGGTGAAGGAGAGCCGGCGAGCGAGCGAGCGCGCGACAGTCGACTTGCCAGCCCCCGCGGGGCCATCGATCGCGATCAGCATCCGAGCCGGCTACGTAGCTCGCGGCGACGGGGGCGACATGTCCTCGAGCGCGCCACCGCCACCCCGTGGCGGCGGTTGCGCGAGACCCGCTGTCTGCTCGGCGAAGTGCTTGCTCAACATCGTCAGCTGTCCCTGATAGTTGGAGCCGATATCCCTGCCGTAGAGCACATCGGGCTCTTCGGCCATCCGCTCGAAGGCGAGCTTGCACACCGGCTGGCCGTGCTCGACCATGAAGGACACATCGCGCGCGCGCACCTCCAGCGCTGCGCGACTGCCTGGCGCGGTCTGGTCGCGATGGAACCCGAACCCCGGGTCGAAGAAGCCCGCATAGTGTGTACGCAGCTCTCCCGCGGTGGGATCGTAGGCGAGCATCTCGGCGGCATAGGAAGGGGGAATGCTGACCCCCTCCGATGAGAGCAGCAGGTAGAAGACCTCCGGCTCGAGCACGATGCGTCTCCCTCGCTCGGGGTGGACCGGCTCCCAATAGTCGCGCCAATTCAGCGCGCCCACCTTCGTCAGGTCGATCGGCAGGCTGTTCTTCTTGGCGCGGTAACCAACGATGCTCTCGGCCGAGCCCGAGACGTCAAGGCTGAGGAACAACCCGTCGGCGATTGAGATCTCCGAGATGGGGACGGGATTGCGATCACGGTAGAGCAGCGGATAGCGCTCGTGCAGCAAGAGGAGCTCCGCGTCACTCAGGCGTGCGTCGCCGACCATCAGACGCACCTGATTGAGGGCGAGGCCGGTCTTCACGCGGATCGCGAACGTGCGTGGGACGACCTCCAGATAGAGTTTGCCGTTGTAGCCGCCGGCGATCTCATCAAAGCGGTGATTGCGATCGGTGAGCACGCGCGTGAACACGTCCAGACGGCCGGTTGAGCTCTTCGGGTTCGCCTTGGCGCGAATCGCCTCGGGAAGACGCAGCTCCTCGATCAGCGGCACCAGATAGGGACGATCGCGCTCGAGCGTGGCCCCATCACGCAGATCGATCCGTTCGAAGGCGATGTCCTCGGTCTTCTCCTCGACACTCGAATCGCTGTCGGGCAGGAAGCTGCAGCGCAGCGCCCATGCATGCTCGCCGAGCCGCAAATCCATGCTGGCGGGCTGGATCGACTCCACCGGAATGCGCCAATCGCCGGCGGTGACCCACCCGCCCGTGATGGCCTCGCGCAGCTGCTGGGAGGGAAGCACGCCCATCAAATCGACGACGTCAGCCGGCTCACCTGAAGGACGGGGCGCCGCGGTCGCGCCGCGCTCAGAAGGACTCATCGTGGAAGTGAAGCACGAGGTCTACCCGAACGCCACGAGGTCCTCCACGAACCCCGGATAGGACACGGCGGCTGCCTCGATGCCCACTACCTCGACCCCCTCGCGCGAGGCGAGACCCGCGACCGCGCCCATCATCGCCAGGCGATGGTCGCCACGAGCGTCGATCGCGCCGCCCCGCAGACCGCCGGAGCCGCGCACCGCAAAGCCATCCTCGGTCGCCTCAATCTCGGCACCGAGGCCGCGCAGGCCTTCGACCACGCCAACGATCCGGTCTGACTCCTTCACGCGCAACTCCTGGGCGCCATGGACGACCGTATCGCCCTCGGCAAAGCAACCGAGCAGCGCCACCAAGGGCAGCTCGTCGATCGCCAGCGGAACCTCCTCGGCCTCGACGACCGTTCCCTCCAGCGCGCCGTGGGCGACATCGAGGTCGCTGACCGGCTCATCCGCGGAGAAGCTCGCCCGACTCGTCCTCGAGGTCGCCAAGCACGATGCCCTGCATCCGGCGCAGGATCCGCAGGAAGCCGGTGCGCGTCCAATTGACCCCCACGTCTCCAATCAAAAGGCGCGAGTGAGGGACGAGCACCCCGGCGGCCACCATGAACGCCGCTGAGCTCAAATCACCAGGCACCCGCACTCGCTCGAGCACCAGCTCATCAGCGTTTACGACCGTCACGTGCCGGCCGTTGCGATGGATGTTCACCCCGGCGCGCAGCAACATCCGCTCGGTGTGGTCGCGGCTGCGTCCCGGCTCGCCGATCGTCGTGGCGCCGTCTGCGGCGAGCGCCGCCAGCAGCACGCACGACTTGACCTGAGCGCTTGCCACCGGCAGCTCGTGGGAGATGCAGCGCAGCCGCGCGCCGCGCACCTGAAGCGGAGGAAAGCGTCCGCTCTTGGCTTTCAGATCCGCGCCCATCAGCCGCAGCGGCTCCGCTACGCGGTCGACCGGCCGGCGGCGAATCGACTCGTCCCCGTCGAGTGTGAACGAGCGTCCCTCCTGAGCCGCCAGCCAACCAGGGAGCAGGCGCAGCAACGTGCCCGCGTTGCCCACGTCGATCGGCCCGTCGGGCTCGCGCGCCTCGCGCAGGCCAGTTCCGCGGATCACCACTTCGCCCTCGCGAATCTCCACGAGCGCGCCGAGCGCGCGCACTGCATCGAGCGTCGAGGTGGTATCCGCGGCGCGCAGGTAGTTCTCGATTCGCACCGGCTCGGATGCCATCGCCCCGAGCAGCGCAGCGCGATGGGAGATCGACTTGTCCGCCGGCGCGGTCAGCTCCCCGTGCAGCCCGCCCGAGGGCTCAAAGCGCATGTTCATGCCCGCGCCACCGGAAAGCCGAGGCCCGCGATCAGCTCCTGCGCACGGGCGGCACGGGGCTCACCCGAGACCCACAGCGCAATCACTCCTTGGCGGTTGTCCTCCGACGGGGACAGCGCCATGTCGACGATGTTCACGCCGGCTCCGCCCAGAGCCAGAGCCAGCTCAGCGATCACACCCGAGCGGTTCGGCACCGAGGCGCGCAGCTCTATGACCTCGTCCCCACCCACCCCGCCGACCAGCCCGGCGCCGAGCAGCACCTCACGGTCTGCCCGCGCACGCTCGTTCCACTCCGACACCGCCGCCGCGTCGCCCCGCTGGAGCACCGCGCGCACAGCGCCCAGGCGCTCGGTTAGCCCGTCGATGCCAGCTATCAGGGCATCCCTGTTTGACAGATAGATATCTGTCCAGATCGCGGTGTTCGCGCCCGCGACGCGCGTTGCGTCACGGAAGCTAGGACCGACCGCCGGCAGGCGTTGCTCATCCTCCCCGCCCAGCACGCTCGCGGCCTGGGCGACGAGCAGGTTGGCGAGCACGTGCGGTAGATGCGAGACCGACGCCATCAGGCGGTCGTGGATGTCGGCGTCGATCGCTGTAGGCTGCGCGCCGAAGCTCGTCAAAAGACGATGCAGCCGCTCGTACAACACTCCCGCGGTACTGCCACGCGCGGGCGTCAGGTACCAGACGGCGCCGTCGAACAGGTCGGCGCGCGCGTGCTCCACGCCCGCCGTCTCCGCGCCGGTGAGAGGATGCCCGCCGATGAAGCGCTCGTCCGCGACACCAGCCTCGGCGACGGCACGCTTGGTCGAGCCGACATCCGTGACCACGGTGCCGGGGCCCGCGCCGGCGAGGGCCCCGCGAATGGTCTCTCCAAGCGCCCCCACCGGCGCGGCCACGAACACGACATCCGCTCCATGTACGGCGCCGGCGATATCCGCTGCCTGCTCGTCGATCGCGCCGAGCTTCGAGGGCCGACGCGCACACGCGCGGATCGGGGTCATAGCCACACACATCGGCACCCGCCCGCCCGCGTGCGGCCAGGCCGATCGATCCGCCGATCAGCCCCACCCCGAGAACCGCGACCCTCACGCGACCCGTTGGCACGGCGCGGGACTTTGTCCTCGGTCGCTCGTGTGCAAAGCACACCACGCTCCCTGCGTCCGCGTCCCGCTTGACCCACGGGCCGCGTTGGGCTGAGTGTGACCCATCAGACAGCGCTGAGCGCCTTGCCAGCCAGTGCCGCAGCGCGCTCCACCGCGAGCGCGTACTCAGCGAAGTCCTCCGCGCGCAGCGCCTGCGGTCCGTCGCAGATCGCCTCGTCGGGGTTGGGGTGAACCTCAACGATGATTCCGTCCGCACCGACGGCTGCGGCCGCGAGCGACAGCGGCAGCACGAGGTCGCGCCGCCCAGCCGCGTGGCTGGGGTCGACGATCACCGGTAGATGAGAGAGCTCCTTGAGCACTGGGACGGCCATCAGGTCCAGCGTGAAGCGGTAGGCGGTCTCGAACGTGCGGATGCCACGCTCGCAGAGCATCACGTTCGGGTTGCCTTCCTTGAGGATGTACTCCGCCGCCATCAAAAGCTCGTCGAGCGTCGAGGACAGCCCGCGCTTGAGTAGGGCAGGACACCCTGAACGGCCGACCTCAGCGAGCAGTGGATAGTTCTGCATGTTGCGCGCGCCGATCTGGATCACATCGGCAACCTCGAGTACCGGTTGGAGATCGCCGATATCCATCAGCTCGGTGACGACTGGCAAGCCGGTCTCGGCCTTGGCCTCAGCGAGCAGCCGCAGGCCCTCCTGACCGAGACCCTGAAAGGCGTACGGCGAGGTACGTGGCTTGTAGGCGCCACCGCGCAACAGGGTCGCACCCGCGTCGCGCACGACGCGCGCGGTCTGCAGCGTCTGCTCACGCGTCTCGACCGTACAGGGGCCGGCGATCAGCGCGAAGTTATCGCCGCCGACCTTGCGCCCGCCGATGTCGAGGACGGTGCGCTCGCCGTGGGTGATCTGCGCGGAGGCGAGCTTGTAGGGCTTGAGGATCGGCACCACGCGATCGACGCCGGGCTGGCCCTCGAGGCCGAGACCCTCGACGCTGACGTCCTGCTCGACGTCGCCGATCGCGCCGATCACGGTGACGCGCGCGCCCTGAGAGCGATGGGCGAGCGCGCCGGCGCGCTCGATCTTGGCTACCACCGCGTCGATCTCATCGACTGTCGCGGTCTCTTTCATGACGATCATCATCGATTCATCCTTTCACTTACACCTGAAGCTTGTGTGTTAGTTGCGCGAGAGGCGTGGAGCGCCCGGGGGGGGCGGCACTCGGTCCAGGCTGTGGACCCAAAGCGGCCGATCGGACCCGCTCACGGACGGGCCGGCCGAAGCGCCTAGCTAAATCGCCAGGTGCGATAGGACGACCACGTGGCACGCGCAGGGATGTCAAGCGTAGATACGGGCGCGGAGGCGATCATCACATGCAGTTGTAGCACCTTCAAAGCACCTCGGCAAGTGCCTCCAGGAAGCGTTCGTTTTCCTCGGAGGTGCCATAGGTGACGCGCAGCGCACCCATGCGGCCGAGGGCGCTACCGCCGCGCACGAGGACACCGCGTTCTTCAAGGCCGCGCATGACCTCCTCCTCATCGCGGTCCTCACCGAGCGCGAACCAGCAGAAGTTGGTCTGCGAGAGTGCCGGGTCGAGGCCCAGCGCGCGCAGCCGCTCGTCGACCGACAGGCGCTCGGCGATCGTGCGGGTCACGCGCTCGATGACCGCGTCCTGGTGGGCGAGCGCCTCGACCGCCGCCGCCTGGGCGAGCGCGTTGCAGAAGAACGGCTGGCGGACCTGATCGACCGCCCGCGGCAGATCCTCAGAGCCGCACAGCGCAAAGCCGACGCGCAGCCCGCAGAGGCCGTAGACCTTGGAGAAGGTGCGCAGCAGCACGAGGTTCGGGTGGCGGTCGAGCAGCCGTAGCGAGGAGTCGGGGTCATCGAGCAGGTTGAACTCGCAGTAAGCCTCGTCGAGGATCACGCACACGTGCGGGGGAACCTCGGCGACGAACGCGGCGATGTCCGCAAGCGGTAGGGCGGTCGAGGTTGGATTGTTTGGGTTGCACACGATCGCCAGGCGGGTTGCGACGGTGATCTCGCGCAGCATCGCCTGCAGGTCGTGGCGGTCGTCCGCGTCGAGCGGGATGGTCACCGCCCGGGCACCGGAGGCGGCGGAGAGGTGCGGGTAGATCGAGAACGACGGCCATGCGTAGACGATCTCGGCGCCGGGCTCGAGCAGCGCCTCGCCGGCGGCGAGCAGCACGTCGCAGGAGCCGTTGCCGATCGCGATCCGCGCGGCGGGCACCCCGTAGCGGTCGGACAGGCGGGCACGAAGAACCGCGTTGGTCGGGTCGGGATAGCGGTTGAGGGAGCTCAGCGCGTGCTCGATCGCTTCGCGCACCTCCGGCAGCGGAGGGTAGGGCGACTCGTTGCTGGCCAGACGCACCAAGGGCTCCTGCTGGGCGTAACCGCCTGCCACCGGGTAGACGGGGATGCGCGCGATCCGCTCTGTGAACTCGAGTGTCATCTCGGATCTATTGTGCCGGGCTTGGGTCCCAAATGCCGGACAGCGACGCCACCTGCCGGTGTTGCCGCTCACTCTAGTTGCGAGTGTGACGGCTAGTTGGCAGTGGGTTGGTGAGACCTGCGGGTGAGGTGGGCGTTGGCGAAGCCAGCTGCTTGCTGAAGTTCGTGGGCTTGGTCGAGGAGTTGTTGGTAGCGGTGGTTGAAGTCGGGGTCGTCGCGGCGGTGTTTGGTGACGGTGGCTCGCGAGAACGAGGATTGGGCCGTTCGGACGTTGTGGATGGCGGCGATGTCGGGCCAGCTGAGGTCGGTGTGCGCGCGGCAGACGATGATGCTAGTCCGTCTGGCGAGGTCCGCTGTGTAGGGCGAGAAGAGTTCAGCGGCGTGTGCTTTGATCGTGATGGCAATGTCGCGCATGCGCTTGCTGTGGGGTGTGGTCGGGGTGGCCGGGATGCGTGTCTGCCAGTTCTCGACTGCAGATTTGAGCTGATCGAGTTCAGCGGCGAGTGCTGGGGTGCGCTGGAGCGTCGCGCTGTAGGCGCGGTGCTCCTGGCAGAGCGAGGAGCCAGAGTCCGCGCCGAGGGTCGAAGCGATCGCGGACCAGGAAGCAAGCGTGGTTGTCCGTAGCAGTGCCGCGGCGAGCCTGCGGGCATGGCGAATCGCTGGGGGTTGGCGCGGAACGGGAGGAGGGCTGGTCAGCGTGGGGATGTCAACTCCGGTGTGGGCGCTGATGTGCGCGAGGACGCGCGCGGCGATCAGCGGTTCAACCGCGTGCAGCCTGTAGGTCTTTGCCAGGTCTCCGCTCTCGTGCAGGGCCGCGGCAAGTCGGGTAGGTAGGGTCTGGCGAGCGTGGGCGTGGGTGATGAGCAGGAGCTCTCCGAGGAGTAATAGCCGCTCGCGTAGATTGGGTATGAAACGACGTATGAAGAGTGTGTGTTCGTGCAGTCTGTGGTTCGGGGAGCTCCATTGGAGCTGCGTGCTCGTGGCCGCTGGTGAGCTCGCACCACAACCACACCGACGCATGCGCGCGGCGCGCCGGCGGGTCCACGCGCCAGTTTTGCGGGCGTGAGTGAGGCAGAAGTAGACGCCAGATTTGCGGATCGATGCCGGCCCAGTCCGCTAGCTTGGTCCGGCGTTGCTTGTAGTCGATCAGACCGTGCTCGGCGTGCTCGTTGGCGACCCGCTTGACCCGCCTTGCGAGCTCGTCGAAGCGACCGGCGTTGCGCAGCGTGACGAACGTTTGGTTGTAGCCGTTGTTGATGAGGCGCTCTGGGAGATCGAGATATCGCGCGGCGGCGCGCCAGCCGAGCGGGGTGAGCATCCGCGCCAAGAGGACCGAGCAGAAGCGGCGTCCCAGCCAGTCGGAGAAGTAGTCGAAATCGAACAGCCCTGACAGCTCGCGCTCGTAGTCATCCGCCCAGAAGAGCTGAGGCACGTGCCGCGCCCGAAGCCGCTGGTCGAGGTCGTCGGGACGCCGGTAAGCGTGCGGGTCAAACCCCATCTGGCTTGACGCTTTCGCGTAGACGGTTTCGCTCGCCGCTCGCCGCAGCGCCTCGCGAAGCGGTGCGGATACCTCACCCCGCCTGCTAGGGCTCAGCCGCACGCCGTCTGCGTGGTAGCGCAGGTCGCCGAGTTCGCGCAAGGCCTCGGCGAGCGCGACCCTGTCGGGAAGGTCTGCGAGTCTCATCGCCTCGGGCAGGACGGTCGCGAGTGTGCTCGGGTCGCCGAGTGGCCGCCCAGCGGACCCGGAAGCTCGCGTAGCTGGATCGCCCCGGTCGCGCAGGAGGTTTGCGAGCGCGCGCAGATCGCGCAGGTAGATGAGTGGCTCGAGTTCCTCGCCCGCGAGCGTCGACTGCAGCTTTCCCTCGAGCAGCGCGTCGATCCGACGCTGCGCGGACAGGAGCGCCGCGTCGTCGGCCACGCTCACCGTAGTCGCTGCCGCGAGCGAGGCGCGGCAAAGCGCGCGCCGGGCACGGTGCGAGCAGCGTGACGGGTCGCGGAGCTCGCCCTGGCGGTCACGGAACCATTTCGCGCGCCTGCCGATCCGTGGCACGGTGCCGCACTTCGGGCAGTAGCGGTGCAGCAGCACGCGGTGGCGCATGCACACCACGCTCCATCCGAGGTGCCAGCGCAAGAGCCACGCCCCGTCGTCGTGCAGGCAGCCGGGGCAGAACCGTGAGGACCAGACGCACACCTCGTGTGCTTGCGCCTCGCCCGCGAGCGCGACGGGCGCCGTGGCCGAGGAGCGCGCAAACGCTCGGCCAGCGAAGCGTGCGAGCAGCATCGCCTCAAGCCGCTCGGTCCCGAGCCCGGTCGCGTGCGCCGCGCGCTGCAGCTGCTCAGCCGTGAGCGAGACGCCGTAGCGTTCGAGCGCGAAGCGGCCGGTGGCGCTGTCGAGCCCGAGCGCGCACAGGACGTCGCCCGGCTGCAGGGCGAAGGTGTGCGAGTAGCGCATGACATAGCCAGGGAGGCTCTCCCCGTCAACCGGGGCGAGCCGCAGCGGCAGCGTCCTCACGCCGCGCGGCGTGTTTGCTGGCGTCCCGCGCCGACCTCGGCCGCGTAGCCGATATCGATGCCGTCCAAGAGCTTTTGCGTGATCCGCTCTGACCCTGAGTCGATCGCCTCGGTGGTCGCCTCTGTCAGAAGCTGGGTGAGCGAGCCGATCACTCCCTGCGTGCGCCGCCACAGGTCATCCGCGTGGCGGGTGACGTCGCCGGGCTTGCCCGAGAGCAACACCAGTTCTTCCTCGAACACCGACAGCACGCCCAGCCACAAAGCGCGCTCGCTCTGGGTGGAGCGGCGCAGGGGCTCGACTGGCAGCCGCTTGAAGCGCTGGCTGATCTGCGCGAGCGCCGCGTCGGCGCCGTGTAGTCCCTCGTGCATGAACCCGCCGTGGGAGAGCCCGACCCCGGAGTAGAGGAACGTCGCTTGCAGGTCGTTCGCGAGCCGCTTGAGATGGTTGTTCGCGTCACGGTCGGCCTCACGACGCAGCTCGAGCAGATGGATGTCATCAATGATCGCCAGAGACGTCCGGCACAGCCGCGCGCACTCCAGCACCAGCTGGGTCAGCTGCCTGGCGTTCGCCTGCCTGGGCGGGCCGAGGCCGTAGAAGGTGAGCATCGCGTGGTTCAGCCCCTTGATCGTCGGTAGCGCATCGACGTTGACGTAGAGCACCGGCAGGTACTCGTGCCCGTCCGGGGTCAGCTCGTGTGGGTAGCGCTCCCGGCAGCGACGCTCATAGTTGCGTCCGAACTGGATTGCGATCGTCGTCTTGCCGTTGCCCGGGTTGCCGTCAAGCGCCGCCCCGTGGCGCGCCCCGGGTCCCCTCAGCTCGTTCGAGACGACGAGCCGCTCGAGCGTGCGGTGAACGTCAGCGTAGAGCGAGCGAATCGGCCCGAAGCCGTGCGCGTGGCGCACCCGTTCACGGTCATAGACCGCCCGTGAGTGCTCGTCCATCCGGCGGTACTCCCCGATGCGGAGGCGCTCCGGGCGGGCGGTCGGCTCATCGCTGACGAACTGCCGCCAGCCCTCCTTCACCGTCAGGCGCCGCCAGCGCTCCACCCCCTGATCGATCACTGCTCAAGCTCCAATTTCGGGATCTCGATCCCAGACCACACGTCCGGCGGCTCCGACCGCGGGGGCCTGGCGGGCGTCTCGGGCGCGGTAGCAGGCGCGCGGCGCTGCTCGGCGATCACCGCCTGCCTGACTGCCTCGCGGCGCGCACGGCGGTCACGGAACAAATCCTCGTCGAGAGCTCGTGTAACAGCCGCGCCAGGCCGGTCGCGATCTCCTCCTCGGTCGGCCGCTGCATCCCCGACTCCACCAGCAGCTGCTTGACGTACGCGAGCGCCGAGCCGCCGAACGGGCGCACAACCTCCCGCGCATGACGCCAAGACAGCTCGTGAAACTGCTCGTCGCGGGGATCCTGGAACCACACCCGCCCGAGCTCTCGCGGGTCAACACGGATCGGCCACTTGCCGCCGAACGCCTGCAGCGGACAGCGGCGCTGACGGTAGCGATCGAGCACCGGCGAGTCATAGGTCAAACCCGAGATCTCCACCCCGTCGCGACGGATCACCCGCGCCTCGACCGGCAACAGACGCAGTCGCAAGTCCGGATCGCGCGGCACGTAGAGGAACCCGGTGCGCGCGACGGCCTCCTCGTAGGCCTCGTTCGGGCTGAGCGTCAGATGCGGCGCCTCGGGGACCCGCAGCCCATCATGCGGACGGCGCTGATAGTCGATGGCGATCCACCGACCGATGATCGCCTCGAGCTCGTGCGTGAAATAAACCGCGTCGGCTTCGACGTCCTTGCCGCGCGCCAGCACATTGGGCCCCGTGTAGCCCGGCAGCGACTCCAGGAGCCGCTCGCGAAGCGTGCGAAACAGCCGCTCGATCCAGCCCTTGTCAGAGCCGCGGTAGGGCCGCGCGGACTGCACGTTGATCCGCAGGTGCTTGCACGCCGCCATGAACGTGGCCGACTGGTAGTTGCGGCCGCGGTCGATCACGACCGTCCCCGGGCGCACCGTCGGCCGCGGGCAGAGTGCCGTCTCTGCTGGAAGATCGAACGCGCGCAACACGAGATTCTCCGGCACCCCGCAATACGGGTATGGCACATCCGCGGGCCAGCGCCCATCCACCGGCGTCGGCGACAACAGATCCGAAAGCAGCAGCGCCAGATCGACGCCCTGGGTGGAGAACGGGGTTAGCCGAAACGCCAGGATCGAGCGGGTGCACACGTCAAGCGCGACCGTGAGATCGAGTTTGATCCACCGATATACGTGAGGGTCGACCGCGAAAACATCCAGGTTCGTCGTGTCGATCGCGACATACTCACCCGGCCGCTCGGCGACCAGCGACCCCAGCCCGTCACTCGGCCCGCTCTGCGCGCTGCGCCGGCTCTTCGCCGGGAGGCGAAACAGACCGGTCGACGCCAGCACCTCGTCGACGATCCGATTGAACGTCTGCCGCGTAGAAGGCAGCTCAAGCGGCTCGCCACTCTCCTGCACCAGACGGCTCGCGACCCTTGAACGGAACTGCATCTTGCGCACATCCGACGCCTCGCTCAGCTCCCGCGCCTCTGCGAGGATCGCGACCCGCAACTGCGGGTCGATCCTAGGGCCGGTCGCCGACTGCGCCGCGCGGCCATCGATCAACCCGCCAAGACCCCGTCGCTCGAGGGCGCGGTGCTTCCTGTATAGCGTCGTCACGGAACAGCCAAGCTCTGCCGCCTTCGCCTCAATCCGATCCCCGAGCGTCGTCTGCTCGGGGTCAAAACCGGCGCGCGGCTCCCCCGGCGCCGGAAGCGTGGGATCACCCGAGCGATAGCCAAACCAGACCTCGTTCAGATGCCCAAGCAACTCACCCGCTTCGCGCAGTTGCTCCGCGTTCAGCGCCCCAGCATCCAGCAGCAACGATCCGAACCGCCACCCCACATCGCGCTCCTCCGCGGGCTCCTCCGCGACTGGCGTCAAAGCGAAGCGGACCCGCTCGCCGCGATCCGTGAAGCCCCGTACCTCCGCGCCATGCACCGCATTCACGATGATCGTCTCGCCGTCGATCAACAGCCGGCCGCCGACGCTCAACGGCCACACTGGCTCCATCACGCCGCCCACCCCGAAGACGCCCACACGCGGCTCTCATCCTCCATCGGCTCGCCTACGTCGACCAGTACCCGCCCCACCCAAAGCAAGTGCATCAGCACAGGCCGCGCAAGCGCGGGCTCAAGCGCACCCGAAAGAAGTTCTGAAATCGTGCACGGGCCAGCCGCCAACACCGACAGCATCCGAGCGCCCTCCCCATCCGGGTCGAAAGGTGGCTCGCGGTACCCCGCCAGCCACCTCGCGTTCACAAGGAGTTGAGGATCGGGCTCCGAGAGCACCCGGTAGCCCAAGCCCGCCTCCCCGCATGCCAGCTCCATCGCGCGGACCTGCGCCTGGAACTCAGGATCCTCCACGCGCTCCTCGCTCTTGACATCGCAAAGCTCAGGCGCACCGTCCCGCCACACCAGCAGGTCCGGGACATGGCTGGCCGGCCTGCCGTCCTTGCTGTAGCGCAGCCGCAGCGGCTGCTCGCAGATCCACTCGACCCGCCGGTCGAAATCCATCAACAGCATCCAGTCGCGCTCCAGCAGGCTCTCATACTCCAAGAAGCGCTCCGCCGTCGTCGAGAACCACTGCCCCGGCATATGCCGCTGGCGCTGATAAACCCCCGGGCTCCGCACCGGGCCGCACCCCCTCAGCACATCCAGCGAAAGCTCCGACAAGCAGCCGCGAACCTCCTCCCCGCCAACACGGGCACACGCCACAAAAGGCCCCACCACAGCGACCTCTTGGCCTCCGGCCGAAGTCACGCATCAGACCATACGAGCCCAACCGGACGCCCATCGACCCTCGAACGGCAAAGCGGGCCACGCCGCGCATATGACAGCTTCTTACTCGCCCTAGTAAGAAGCTGTAAGAAGCCACCAAGCTGCCTACTGGCAACTAACCGAGAAACTGTCAACTACCACTGTCAACTAGGCGTCAAACTGTCATCTGGCCTGAGCGGCAACAGCCGGGATTACTGCGCCGCCTGAAGATCCGCGCGCAAAGCGCTCGCGTCGCCGAGGTACACGTGGCGGGACTCGTGATCGGAGTTGGCGTAGTAATGGATCAGCACCCTGATCACGCGCGGTAACGCGCGCGGCACGGGGATCTCTCGCGCGCAGAGCAGCGGCACGCGGTCGAAGCCGAGCGCCCGTGCAGCCACAGCTGGGAACTCCGCGTTGAGATCGTTCGTGGCGGTGAAGATGCAGCTGACGACGTGCTCCGGCGCGAGCGCGTTGCGCTCCATGATCGCCTTCATCAGCTCCGAGGTGGCGTCGAGGATGTCCTGGGCGTCGTTGCGATCGACGCTGATGGCGCCGCGCAGGGCGAAGAGACGTTCCGGCATCGGCGCCGATTGTGTCAGAGCGTGCGTAAGCGCTCGGTCTCCTGCTCACTCAGGCGCCGATGCGCACCGGCTGCGAGACCGTCCAGTTCCAGCGGCCCAAACGCGACACGCTCCAGCGCCAGCAGCGGGTGACCGACCGCCTCGCACATGCGTCGCACCTGGCGGTTGCGACCTTCGTGGATCGTCATCTCGATCAGATTCGATCCCCGCCCACCCATCCGGCGCACGCGCGCCGGCGCCGTGGGGCCGTCATCCAGCTCGACGCCGCGACGAAGCGTCCGCAGGGTGCCATCCCCCACGGGGCCGCCGCCGAGCGTCGCGCGGTAGGTCTTCGACACTTCGAAGCGCGGGTGCGTCAGTCGGTTAGCAAGCTCGCCGTCGTTGGTGAGCAGGATCAGCCCGCTCGAGTCCGCATCCAGGCGCCCGACCGGATACAGGCGCAGTCCTTCAGCGCAAACAAGCTCGACAACTGTCCGGCGGCCGTGGGAGTCGCGCGCAGTGGACACCACGCCGAGCGGCTTGTTGACGGCATAGACGACGCGCGCCTCGGGGCCGGCCAAGGCGCGGCCATCGACCGTCACCCGATTCCCCTCGCCCACGTCGCGGGCCGGATCGAGCACGATCTCCCCGTCGACGCTCACACGCCCGTCGGCGATCACAGACTCGGCCGCGCGCCGCGAGGCGACACCGGCGTGGGCGAGGTACTTGGCTAAACGCATCAGCCTGAGTCCATCACGAGGTTCAATCGGCGGCAGTCGAAGGGAAGCGCATCGGCTGCCACCATAGGGACAATGGATCTCACGTTACTCGACCAAACCCTCGCCGCTCATGGCGAGCCACGCTTTCGCGCCGGCCAGATCTGGGCGTGGGCGGCGAAGGGCGTGGACGGCTACGAGCAGATGACGAACCTGCCCGTAGCACTGCGCGAGACGCTCGCGCACGAGCTGCCGTTCTCAAGCCTCACCCTCTCCGAGGAGGCACAGTCGAGCGACGGAACGATCAAGGCCCTGTTCCAGACAACCGACGGGCGTCCGCTGGAGGCGGTGCTGATGCGCTACCGCGACAAGCGGCGCTCGATCTGCGTCTCCTCGCAGTCCGGCTGTCCGCTGACGTGCACGTTCTGCGCCACCGGGCAGATGAAGTTCGCTCGCAACCTGACCGCCTCGGAGATCCTCGACCAGGCGCTCTACTTCCGCCGGATCGAACCGCTCGATCACTGCGTGTTCATGGGTATGGGCGAGCCGATGCTGAACCTCGACAACGTTCTCGCCGCCTGCGAGCGGCTGCCTGAGATCGGCATCACCCACCGGCGCACCGCGATCTCCACCGTCGGCTGGATCCCCGGGATCGAACGGCTCGCCGAACAACCGACGCCGCTGCGCCTGGCGCTGTCGCTGCACGCGGCCGACGAGGCGCTGCGCTCAGAGCTGATGCCGGTCAACGAGCGCTACCCACTGAAGGATGTGCTCGACGCCTGCCGCGCGTTCTACGAGCGCAAGCACCGCCGCGTGTTCGTCGAGTACGTGATGCTCGCCGGCATCAACGACCGCTATCAGCAGGCGCTCTCGCTCGCCCGCGCGCTGTCCGGCGGCGACCGTGAGGGGGAGCCTTCGATATTCAAGGTCAACCTGATCCCCTTCAACCCCACCGACTCGCCCTATGAAGGCTCTTCGCGCGAGTCGATCGCCGCGTTCCGCGCAGCGCTGGAATCCCGCAACATCCCGGTTACCGTCCGTCTGACGCGCGGGCGCGACATCGATGCAGCCTGCGGTCAGCTGGCAGCCGGACTGCCTGAGCGCTATTCCGCCGGGGTGCCGCCGCCCGCGCGAGCCTCGCCGGCTCGCAGCAACCGCTCGCGCAGCGTCGCCTGCTCCTCCGGCGTCGGGTCCCAGCGGGCGACATCGGGGAGGTCATCGAGCGTGCGCAGGCCGAATAGCTTCAGGAACTGCGTGCCCGTGCGGTAGAGCACGGCGCCGAACTGGGAGCGCCCGCCCTCCTCGATCAGACCTCGCTCCAGCAGCGTCGCGGTCGCCGAGTCGGCGCTCACGCCGCGGATGCGCGTGATCTCCGGGCGAGAGATCGGCTGCAGGTAGGCGACAATCGCCAGTGTCTCCGCCTGCGCGGGGCTGAGCGTCGCCACGCGCTTGCGGCTGAATAAGCGCCGGGCCGCGTCCTCCGCCGCGGGGTCGCTCGCCAACGTCCAGCCACCTCCCAGCTCGCGCAGGGTGATCCCCCGCCGGCCCTGCGCGTACTGCTCGGTGAGTGCCCTCAACGCGGCCTGCACCTCATCTGCATCGACCTCCGTCGCTTCGGCCAGCTCCTGCTCGCTCAGCGGATCGGAGGCGAGGAACAGCAGCGCCTCGACCATGCGCTGGAGCGTTGGCGTCTCCCCGGACACCTCACCGGCGCGCTCCTGCCAACGAGCCAACCAGCTCCGGCGCGAGGTGCTGCTCCTGAGAATGGCTTCGCTGCAGCTCGGTCGCGTCCATCACGTCCATCGTCCCGCTCCCGCTCACCCGGCGATTCTCTCGCCGTAGCTCTCCGCCGGCTGCGCACGCGCGTGCACCGCGATCTCGCCAAAGCTCTCCTCTTGCTCCCAGTCAACCTCGCCACGCTTGTAAAGCTCCAGCAGCGCGAACAGCGTGACCGCGACCGTCATCCGATCGGCGCCCCGCACGGCCTCATCGAAGCTGAAGCGCCCGCGCCGCAGCAGGCCGCGCAGGTGGGCCAGGCGCTCCGCGACCGTGATCCTCGGCACGCCAATGTGGCGCAGGCTGATCGCCGGTGGCATCCGCAGCAGCCGTCCAAGCGCCTCGCCGAGGAGATCCGGGCTCTGTGAGCCGTCGCTCGGCTGGGCCACCGTCTTACGCAGGCTCACCGGCAGCGGCGCTTCGCGGAAGCGCACACCTTCCTCGCGCGCCAGCAACTCGCCCAGGTGCCCCGCAGCCGCACGGTAGCGCCGGGCCTCCAGCATCCTTTCCAGCAACTCCTCCGCCGCCTGGGCCGGCTCGATGTCGAGCAGCTCCTCCTCGTCCTCGCCGCTCAGCATCAATCGCGACTTCAGCTCCAGCAGCGCGGCGATCAGCACGATGAACTCGGTCGCGGTCTCCAGGTCCAGCTCGCCACGGGCCTCGAGGTGGTCGAGATACGCCAGCACAACGTCGGCCAGCCGAAGCTCGAGCAGGTCGACCTCTTCGCGCAGGATCAGCGTCAACAGCAGGTCGAACGGACCGCTGAAGAGATCCAGGTCCAGCTCGAGCGTGGCGATGCTCATTCGCTCACCGTACCGGTCAGCCCCGACGAGGAGCGCCCACGCCCATGCGTTCGCGCACGTCCGCCAACGTCTCGCCCGCGATCTTCCGCGCGCGCTCGGCGCCGTCCGCGAGGATCGCCTCGAGCTTGTCCTCATCCGCGCGCAGGTCGGCGTATCGCTCGCGCACAGGCTCCAAGTAGTCGATCACCGCGGTCGCGACCTCGCTCTTCAATTCGCCATATCGGGCATCCTTCAGCTCCGCCTCTACCTCCTCCGGGCGCTGCCCGCGCACCGCGGCGAGAATCTCGATCAGGTTGCTCACACCCGGCTTCTCCTTCCCCCGGCGCACCTCGCTGCCGGAGTCGGTCACCGCGCTCTTGAACTTCTTCTCGATCGTCTTCGCTTCGTCCAACACGTATACGGTCCCCTGCGCGCTTGTGCCCGTGGTCGACATCTTCTTCGTCGGGTCCTGCAGATCCATGATCCGCGCGCCGACCTCCGGAATCCGATGCTCGGGCACAACCAGCACATCCTCGCCGTCGCCGAAGCGCGCGTTGAAGCGCCGCGCCACGTCGCGCATCAGCTCCAGATGCTCGCGCTGGTCCTCGCCCACGGGCACCTCCTGCGCGCGATAGGCGAGCACGTCGGCGGCCTGCAGTACGGGGTAGAGCAGCAGCCCGGCCGAGACGAGCTCGCGCTGTGCGAGCGACTTGTCGCGGAATTGGTGCATCCGCTGGAGCCGTCCGAGCTCCGTCACGCTTGACAGGAGCCACGTCAACTCGGCGTGCTCGCGCACATCGCTTTGGCGAAATAGGATGCAGCGCTCCGGATCAAGCCCGGCGGCGAGCAGGATCGCCGCCGTGTCGTAGAGACGATCACGCAACTCGCCCGACTCGTAGGGGACGGTGATTGCGTGCAGGTCCACGATGCAGAAGATCCCCTCACCGCGCTCCTGGCTTGATATGTACTGCGTGATCGCCCCGATGTAGTTGCCGAGGTGCTTACGGCCGGTGGGCTGAATGCCGGAGAAGATACGCATTCGCGGCAGGCTAACGGAGGGAAGCCACCGCCGGGCAGCCCCTACGTATGCCGAACGTGTATCGCCTGGACTTCCGTCTCTGATTCAGGGAAGCGCCTGGCGGATCACCGGGTTCTTGGCGGCTGCCACCTCGTCCAGACGGCGGACCGGGGTCGTGTAGGGGGCGTTCCTTGCGATTTCAGGCCCGTCCTCGGCCGCCTCGCTCAGAATCACGGCGATCGCGTCGGCGAACGCGTCCAGCGTCTCCTTGCACTCTGTCTCGGTCGGCTCAATCATCAAAGCCTCTTCGACAAGCAGCGGAAAGTAGACCGTCGGTGGGTGAAAGCCGAAGTCGAGCAGGCGCTTGGCCAGGTCGAGCGTCTTGATCTGCAGCTCCTTCTTCATCGGGCCGCCCGACAGCACGAACTCGTGCAGGCACAGTTCTCCGTAGGCAAGCGGCAGGTGCTCCGCGATGCCTTTCTCCTTCAGGCGTGCGAGCAAGTAGTTGGCGTTCAGCACCGCGGTCTGTGAGGCGTCCTTGAGTCCGTCGCCGCCGAGCGAGCAGATGTAGGCGTAGGAGCGGACGAAGCAGCCGTAGTTGCCCTGAAAGCCCCGCAACCTGCCGATCGACCGCTCAACGTCGTAATCGAGGTCGTACCGAGGCCCCTCGGACGTGGGGCCGTCGCCGTTCTCGCCGCTCGTGACCGACGTTATAGCCCCGATCCCCGGGACGTCGTCCTCGCGGCGCACAACCAGCGGGCGGGGCAGGAACGGCGCGATGCGGTCCGACACGGCGATTGGGCCCGCCCCCGGGCCGCCGCCGCCGTGGGGTTGGGTGAAGGACTTGTGCAGGTTGAAGTGCACGATGTCAAAGCCCATATCCCCCGGCCTGGAAAGGCCCATCACCGCGTTCAGGTTCGCGCCGTCGTAGTACAGCGTCGCCCCCACCTCGTGCACGATCGCGGCGATCTCCTCGATGTTCTGATCGAACAGACCGAGCGTGTTCGGGTTCGTCAGCATCAAGCACGCCGTCTCGCCGTCGGCCTTCGCGCGCAGATCGTCCAGGTCGACGCCACCCTGCGGATTCGTCGCGACCTTCACGACCTCCAGGCCCGCCATCGTGACCGTCGCGGGGTTCGTCCCGTGGGAGGTGTCCGGCGTCAGCACCTTGTGCCTCTGCTCCCCCCGCGCCTCGTGGTAGGCACGAGTCAACAGCACCCCGGCAAGCTCGCCGTGCGAACCGGCGGACGGTTGCAGCGAGACGTGAGGCAGGCCCGAGATCTCCGCGAGCGCCTCCTGCAGGTTCCACATCAGCTCGAGCGCGCCCTGCGCCCGCTCGGGGTCCTGCAGCGGATGCAGCCGCGCGTGCCCAGGGAGCGCCGCGACCCGCTCGTGCAGCCGCGGGTTGTGCTTCATCGTGCACGAGCCCAGCGGGTAAAAGCCGGAGTCCAGATCGAAGTTCCGCTTCGACAATCCCACATAATGGCGAACGATCTCGGGCTCGGACACCTCCGGCAGGCGGGGCGGCTGCGAGCGCCGGAAGCGCTCGGGGAGCACCTCGGGATCGACTCGCGGCACGTCCAACTCGGGGCACATGAAGGCTCGCCGCCCAGCGGCGCCCTTCTCGAAGATCGTCTTTGCGCGTTCGCGCTGTAGCGGCAGCTCGGTCACCGATCTCATGCCGGCACCGCCACCGATCGGGAATCGGCCAGCTCAGCGGCGACGGCCGCTCCCAGCACATCTGCCAGGCGATCGATGTCGGCCCGTGAGCGCTGCTCGGTGATCGCCACCAACAGCCCGCCACGATCCTCCTCACGCCCGGTCAGCGCCTGGATGTCAACGCCCGGGTTGACGCCCTCGGCGGCGCAGCGGCGCTTGACCGCGGCGACGTCTCCGTCCAGGCGCAGCGCGAACTCGCGGATCACCGGCTGTGTGTGCAGCGGCTGCACTCCATCCAGCGCGGATAGCATCTCGCGCGCGTAGTGCGTCCGCGCCAGCAGCAGCTCGCCCAGCTCGACGATCCCCTGACGGCCGAGCCACGCCAGGTACACGACGCCCCCGAGGGCATTCAACGCCTGCGCGGTACAGATGTTCGAGGTCGCCTTCTCGCGGCGGATGTGTTGCTCGCGGGTCTGCAGCGTCAGCACAAACCCACGCCGACCGTCTACGTCCGTGGTCTCCCCCGCAATTCTGCCCGGGCATCCGGCGCAGATACTCCTCGCGCGCCGCGAAGAAGCCGAAGGATGGCCCACCGAAGTCGAGGCGGTTGCCGAGCGGCTGGCCCTCGCCGACGGCCACGTCCACGCCGCACTCGCCGGGTGCAACGAGGATACCGAGCGTGATCGGGTCGACCTGGGCAATGACGACCGGCGACTTACCCGTGCCGTTGCCCCTTGCCCCGTTGCGCCCGGAGGCCCCTGACTTCGCGGCGGCGCTCAGCGCGGAGGCATCCTCGACCGCGCCGTAGAAGTTCGGCTGGGCGAAGATCGCCGCGCTGCACTCGGCGTCGATCGCCTGTGCCCACGCGTGGGGGTCGGTGACGCCGCCGGTCAACGGGACCTCGACAACCTCCATCCCGTAACCGTGGGCCTGGGTGCGCAGCGTCTCGATCGAGTGTGGGTGCAGCCCGGCACTCACAACGAAGCGCCTGCCGCCGTTGTGCAGCTTCGCCAGGTAGCCCGCCGCCGCGACTGCCGAGGGTCCCTCGTAGACCGAGGCGTTGGCGACCGGCAGCGCGGTCAGCTCTGAGATCGCCGTCTGATACTCGAACATCACCTGCAGCCCGCCCTGGGAGATCTCCGGCTGGTAGGGGGTGTAGGGGGTGAGGAACTCCGAACGCGACATCAGCATGTCGATCAGCGCCGGCACGTAATGGTCGTACATACCCGCGCCGAGGAAGCTCAGCTCGTCTTCGGCGGATACGTTCTTCGCAGCGAGCTCGCGCAGATGCGCGAACACATCCTGCTCTCCCCTGCCCGCCGGGAAGCTCCAGCGGACGGCGCAGACGCACGGCCTCGGGGATCTGGCGATCGAACAGCGCCTCGACGGAGGGCACGCCAATCGCCTCGAGCATCGCGTCGAGATCCTGGGGAGTGATGGAGGTGTAGCGGCTCAAAGTCCTGCTGTCAGCCTAGCCACCCAACGTGGCGGAGTAGGCGTCGGCGTCCATCAACGCATCGCGCTCCGCCGGCTCGGCCAGCCTGATCTTCACGAGCCAGCCCTCACCGTAGGGGTCCTCGTTGATCGCTCCGGGGTCCGCAGCGAGGTCGCCGTTGACCTCGACGATCTCCCCCGACAGCGGCGCGAGCACATCGGAGACCGCCTTCACCGACTCGACCTCGGCGTAGGGCTCGTCCTTGACGAGCGTGGTCCCGACCGCCGGCGGATCGAAGAACACGACCTCGCCGAGCGCGTCCTGCGCATACCAAGTGATGCCGAGCGTGGCGAGATCGTCTTCGACGCGCGCCCAGTCGTGCTCGGGGTGGTACAGCAGGTCTTGGGGGTAGTTCGCCTCGGCCATTTACACGCCCTTCTTTCGGTAAAGCGGCTTCTCCTTCACGACAGCCGGGCGGATCTTGCCACGAACGTCGATTTGCAGGCGCGTCCCGATCGCGGCCCGCGCGGCCGGGACATACGCCATGCCGATTCCAACCCCGAGGCTCGGCGACAGCGTGCCGCTGCAGACCTCGCCGCCGCCGAGAACCGCGTTGCCCTGCCGCGCGATTCCCGGCCCCTCGATCGTGAACGCGACAAGCTTTTCCGCTGGAGAAGCCTCGCGCACGGCCTGCACGGCATCGGCCCCGATGAAGCCCGTCTGCTCGCGGCAGCACCAGCCGAGCCCGGCTTCGATCGGGCCGCGCTCGGTCGATAGGTCGTTGCCGTATAGGTGGTAACAGGCCTCCAAGCGCAGCGTGTCGCGCGCGGCCAAGCCTGCAGGGACGGCGCCGCGTCGCAAAAGCTCGTCCCACAACATGGGGGCATCGCGGGACGAGGCGAGCAGCTCGACGCCGTCCTCGCCAGTGTAACCGGTTCCACATACCAGTACATCTGCTCCCATCAGGCGTCGTGTAGCCGCTGTCATCCGGGCGGGCAGCTGGTCGAAACGGGGATTCTCGCCGTAGGCGCGTGTCACCCGGCTTCGGTCGTCAGAGATCGCCTGCACGAGCTCCCTCGCGCGCGGACCTTGGACGGCGAGCATCGCGTAGTCATCCAGCCGATCGGTCACCTCCACGTCGCCAAAGCCTTCTGAGTGCTCTTGGAACCAGGCGAGATCACGCTCGTGGTTGGCCGCGTTCGTCACCGTCAGATAGCGGTTGAGGTCCAAGCGATAGGTGAACAGGTCATCGAGCACGCCGCCATCCTCGCGGCACAGAACGCTGTATTGCGCGCCGCCGATCGGGATCAGGGCGACGTCGTTGGAGAGCAGCCTCTGCAGCAGCGCGAGCGCGTCGGGGCCCGCAGTTTCGATCTCACCCATGTGCGATACGTCGAACACGCCGACGTCCTCACGCACCGCCACGTGCTCCTCACGCACGCCGGAGTATTGGACGGGCATCTCCCATCCGGCGAACTCGACGAGCTTCGCGCCAGCGGCGACGTGGCGGTCGAACAGGGCGGTGCGTCGCGGGGCCGGTGGCACCGCCCGCAGGCTATCGAAGGGCGGGGCGAGCTCTCTAGCGCAAGAACGGCGGCACGTCGATATCGTCGTCGGAGATCTCCAACGACGAGCGTTGACGGTCGTCGATCCGGGGGTTGCGGTCCGGACGCCCAGAGCGGCTGTCACGCCGCGCCGAGCGGCCGGGGCGGTGGTCGAAGCCGGTGCCGATCACGGTCACCCTGACCTCGTCGCCCATCGCCTCGTCGATGACGGCGCCGAAGATGATGTTCGCGTTCGGGTCGGCCGCGTTCTGGATGATCTCCGCGGCGTCGTTGACCTCGAACAGGCCGAGCTCCTTGCCGCCGGTGATGTTCAAGAGTATGCCGGTAGCGCCGTCGACGGACTCTTCCAAAAGGGGCGAGGAGATCGCGACCTTCGCGGCGTCGGCGGCGCGGTTCTCGCCGCCGGCCGTGCCGATTCCCATCAGGGCCGAGCCGGCGTCGTGCATGATCGTGCGTACGTCGGCGAAGTCGAGGTTGATCAGGCCAGGAATCGTGATCAGGTCGGTGATGCCCTGCACGCCTTGCCTGAGCACGTTGTCGGCCTCGCGGAACGCGTCGAGCATCGACGTGCGCCGCTCGACGACCGCGAGCAGCTTCTCGTTCGGGATCACGATCAGCGTGTCGACGACCTCGCGCAGGCGCTCGATGCCTTCGGTCGCCTGGCGGCCGCGCTGGGAGCCCTCGAAGTCAAACGGGCGCGTGACCACGCCGACGGTCAGCGCACCGATCTCGTTCTTCGCGATCTCCGCGATCACGGGCGCGGCGCCGGTTCCGGTGCCGCCGCCCTCACCCGCCGTGACGAACACCATGTCCGCGCCCTTCAGCGCCTCCTTGATGTCGTCGCGCGACTCCGAGGCCGCCGCGAGGCCCACGTCGGGGTTGGCGCCAGCGCCGAGGCCCTTCGTCGACTCGTGACCGACGTTCAGCTTCACGTCGGCATCGCACATCGCGAGCGCCTGAGCATCCGTGTTGGCGGCGATGAACTCCACGCCGCGCAAGCCCGCGTCGACCATACGGCTGACCGCGTTCGTGCCGCCGCCGCCGACCCCCACGACCTTGATCACTGCCAAGTAGCTTCCGCCGCCGCTCTCCATGGGTTCTATCCGAAGCCTTCAGTAGTTGTTAAGGGTTCGGGCACACTACCTCATCTGAGACGCCCGGATCGTCACGTTATGCAGGGATCTTCGCCCTGTCAACGTTGTTCAGCAATCTCGCAAGATTCGTTGCAGATCGGCTAACTCTCAACCACCACCCGAGGATTGCTCCTTCCAAAGACTCAACCTTATGTTTAGGTTTAATGTTGGAGGGGTTGTGTGCGTCTTGTCGCTCCTGTCGTTTAACTCCGAACCCGGCCGGCATCTCTCAGCCGCCTGGCACCGTCGCGGTCGTCGATGATGGTTCCGGTTCGCTCGTCGTCGCTGTTCCCGCCGTGCCCGTGCTCGATCCAACTTCCGCAGGTACGGTCGATGTAGCGGCTTCCGTCGTGGAGGTCGATGCGCTTGTGGGCGTCGTCGTCGCCGTCGAGGACGCCGCCGGTTGCCCGTTCGTGTCGTCGGTCAAGCCCGCGGCGAGCGCCGCCACGGTCGATTCCGGCGTAGTTGCCTGTTGTTGACCCGTCGATGCCGTCGAAGCAGACGGAGCATCAGCGGAGGAGAAACCGGCGGCGGGGCGTTCGGGCACGCGCACATCGATGTAGACGGCGCCCACCGAGGTCGAGTCGGCCAGCACCCGCGCGAGCGACAGCCACTTCGCGTGGGGCCGCGCGGCGTCGCCGAAGTAGACGAGCAGACCATTGTGCATCGCCATCGTCAGGCCCTGTCCACCAGGGGAGGTGTACACGCGGGCCACGAACCGTGCCAGCGGTCGGGGTGCCGCGCCCAACACGGCCAGCTCGGCGAGCAGGCTCTGGCCCTGTAGGCGCTGGCCCGGCTGCGTCTGCGTCGCGCCCTGCGGTTCGCTGAGCGCCGGCAGCGAGCTCGACAGCAGCGTAGAGCCGAGCACGACCCCGTCGGCGGCGACCGCCGTGCGTGTCCCCTCGATCGTGAGTGCCGCGACCGGTAGCTGCTCTGTGACCTCGATCCGCAGGCCGTGTGGGAAGCTCGGGGTCGCGCGGACCGCGCTTACGACAGGGAACGAGGCGACCGCCGCGCGCAGGGCAGCGGGATGCACGTCGAGCGTGCTCATGTGGCTCGCGGCGCCGTCCAGGGCCGCTTCGATCGCCTGCGCCTGTGGCCCGTGCAGGCCGCTCACCTCGACGTGCTCGACCGCCGTGAAGGAGGACTTCCGCAGCAGCAGCCAGCCCCCGGCGAGCAGTGGGAGTGCGACGAGCATCGTCAGCAGCGTGATGCGCAAGCGGCGATGGCACGCGATCGCCTGGAACGAGCCTCGCGTGAAACTCCCGAGTGCTTCGAACGGGCGCCACAGGATGTCCAGTGAGGAGATCGGGGAGCGAGCGACGACGGAGCGTTCCATCTCTGGGTCTTCGACCCGGGGGGGCAAACCCCTACCAGGGAAAGCGCACGTCACCGAGGGTCTGCACCTCTGCCTCCAACTCCACCCCGAAGCGCTCCTTGACGCGGCGACGGCCCTCAGTCATTACGGCGATTACGTCGGCGGTCGTGGCCGAGCCTGTGTTCTCGATGAAGTTTGCGTGCTTCTCGGCGAAGCGCGCGCCGCCGACCGTCAGGCCGTTGCAACCCGCCTCGGCCAGCAGCAGCCCGGCGGAGCGACCTGCGGCGCCCGAATCGTCGGGATCTGGGTTCTTGAACGTCGAGCCGAACGTCTTGATCCCCTGCGGCTGGGCCGCGTGGCGGCGCTCGCGCATCTCCGCGAGCGTGGCCTTGACCGTTGCTGTCCGCGCCGGCGTCAGCACAAACGAGGCTCGCGCGACGATCTCCCCTGGGTCCAAGTTCGAGTGGCGGTAACCGAATCCCAGCTCGGCCGGCGCGCGGCGCTCGGACCCCTCGGCGGTCACGACATCTACCCACTCCAACGCCTTTGCCAACTCGCCGCCGTAGGCGTTCGCGTTCATCCGCACCGCGCCGCCGACGGTCCCGGGGATGTTCACGCCGAACTCGATCCCCGACAGGCCCACCTGCGCGGCGCGCGCCGCGACCGACGGTAGCCGTGCGCCGCCGCCGCACATAAGTCGCTCCCCTTCGTGCTTGATCAACGCGAGCTTGCGGTCGAGCTTGATGACCAGGCCCCTCACGCCCTCGTCGGCGATCAGTAGGTTCGAGCCTGAGCCTACGACGTGGACCGGCGCGTCGATCGTCTTCGCCCACCCGAGCAGCTCTTTCAGCTGCGCGCCCGACCCGACCCGCGCGAAGTACTCGGCCTCGCCGCCCGTCCGTACGGTTGACATGCGGTCGAGCAGAAAGTCGCACTGCACGATCGAGGGGATGGTCGTTGGCGAGCTCCTGGACGTCATCAGTTCCTCTCAATCGCTGCCGCAGACAGATGCGAGCTCCGCCAGAGTCCACCCTCACCAGATCTCGGCCGAGCGCGTCGACATCCCCGGCGCCCATCACCAGACATATATCGCCCTCGCCGAGCACCCCGCTCAAGACCGCCTCGGCCTCCACGAAGCGCGGCAGCCAGTACACCGGTTTTCCGCCGGCGGCGTCGGCCGCCGCCTCGGCGATCAGCAGCCCGCTCACCCCCGGGTGATCCTCCCCGCGCTCGCGCGCGGGATAGACATCGAGCACCGCCACTACGTCCGCCAGCGCGAGCGCCACGCCGAACTCGCGTGCGAGCAGCGCTGTGCGCGAATAGAGGTGCGGCTGGAACACCGCCACCAGCCGTCCGTACCCCAGCGTGCGCGCCGCCCTCAGCGTCGCCGCAACCTCCGTCGGGTGGTGAGCGTAGTCGTCGTACACGACCGCTCCGCCATCGGTCTCTCCCAGCCGCTGGAAGCGCCGCCCGGCGCCCGCAAAGCCGGAGAGGCCCTCGATCGCGCGGTTCGCGTCGGCGCCCGCGAGCCGTGCGGCCTCCAGCGCGGCCGTCGCGTTCAGCGCGTTGTGCACACCAGGCACCCTCAGCTCGACCTCGTGCCCATGCCACTGGAAACGGGAACCTCCTGACTCGAGCATTGGATCGGACACGTCGTAAGGAATGACCTCCACGCCCGCGGCATTCTCGCCGGTTAACGCGACCAGCTCGGGTCGATCCCACACCACGACAGCTTTTTCGGCAATGCGCAAGAACGCGCGAAACGCCGCTTCCAGCTCCGCCAGCGAGCCGAAGCTCGCGTGGTGGTCCAGCTCGACGTTCGTCAGCAAACCGATCTCCAGCCTCAGGCTCAACATCGAGCGGTCGGACTCATCGGCCTCGACCACCAACCACTCGCCCTCGCCCCATTCCGCGTTTGGCAAGCCGTCGCCCACCGGGGCGCCCACGAGCCATCCCGGCCGCAAACCGGCTGAACGCAGCGCATGCACGATCATCGACGCAGTGGTCGTCTTCCCGTGCGTGCCCGCCACCGCAATCGTGCGCTTCATCTCGGTGAACTCACCGAGCAGCTCCGCGCGCGGGCGCTCCCTCAAGCCCCGCTCGCGCGCGGCCTCACGCTCGGGGTTCTCCGCCGGTACCGCACTCGAATAAATGACCTCGACGCCCTCCCCCTCCGGCACGTTCTCAGCCGCGTGGCCGACCTTCACCTCCAACACACCATCCGCGCGCAACCTTTCCGCATAGGGGGATAGCGCCCCGTCTGAGCCCGTCACCTCGGCCCCCAACGCCTTCGCCGCACGCGCATAGCCGCTCATCCCGGCACCACCCACGCCGACGAAGTGCAACCGCCGTCCGCTCCACGGTCCGCTTGACGTGTTCATACGGCGACTTTCAACAACTCGTCGGCTATATCTCTGGCGGCATCCGGCATGGCCAGCCCTTTCGATGCGCGGGACATCGCCGCCAAACGCTCCCCGCCTGCGAACAGCGCCGCCACCTCCCTCGCCAGACGCCCACCGTCCAACTCGCGATCGGCAATCACAACCGCCGCGCCCGCACTCTCCATCCAGCGCGCGTTCGTCGTCTGGTGATCAGCCGAGGCGTGTGGGTAGGGGACGAGGATCGCCGGCGTGCCGCTCGCGGCGATCTCGAACACCGACCCCCCCGCGCGCGCCACAACCAGATCGGCAGCCGCCAACGCGTCGCCGAACTCATCTAGGTCGAGGTACTCCCGCAGGTCGTACCCCGAAGGCAGATCACGTGCGGACAGCTCGGGGTAGTCGCGACGGCCGGCGATATGCAGTACATCGAATGCCGCGCCCCGCTCGCCGACGAACGCCTCGACCGCGGCCTGGTTGATCGAACGCGCCCCCAGCGAGCCACCGAATACGAGCACGCAATCCCGTCCCGCGGCCAACCCGAGTCGCTCCCGAGCGCCAGCACGATCAACCTGGGGCGGGGGGCTTGGCCTGCCCGTCACCCGATAGCGCGCGCCCTCCCGCCCGGCCAGCGGAAATGCCAGGCACACCCGCCGCGCGGCGCGCGCGAGCACACGATTCGTCAGCCCCAAGTGGCTATCGGCCTCAGTCAGCACAAGCGGGATTCCCAGCGTCACCGCTGCCAGTCCCACCGGTCCGGCGACATAACCGCCACCGCCCATCACCGCGTCCGGCCTCAGCTCCTTCAGCACCGAACGCGCGCGCAGGAACGCGACCCCCGCGCGCCCCAGCGCACAGGCGGCGCGCAGCGGGTTGGTCCTGCTCATCCCTTCGACCACGATCTGCCTCAACTCGTACCCCTCGGCAGGCACCAGTTCGGCCTCGGCACGCTCGCCGCCGATGAACGTTACCTCTGCGCCCTCAGCCCGCAGCGCGTCGGCCACCGCCAGCGCCGGCACCACGTGCCCGGCGGTCCCCCCTGCGGCGATCACGATCTTCGTCTCTCTGCTCACGGTCCCATCGTGCCGGTTCGCGGCCCTTGGCGTCGGCTGAACCTCCGGTGGACTGCCGCCCTCCGTTTGAACGCGTCTGGGTTGCACCTCGTTTGCGCGCCGGCGCCACCGCCCGCACGTGCGCGGTCCCGCCGGCGGCGACGTTCATCAAGAGGCCCATCGCCGCGAGCATCACGATCAGGCTGCTCGACCCGTAGGAGACGAACGGCAGCGGCACGCCAGTCAGCGGCGCCAGCCCAAGCACGGCAAACACATTCAGAATCGCCTGCGAGACGATCAACGAAGTCATACCCACCGCGATCAGGGCTGAATACAAACTGCGCGCCCCCTTCGCCGCGCGCAGACCCGCATAGGCGATCAACCCATAGAGCGACAGCAGCCCGAACACTCCGACGACGCCGAGCTCCTCGCCGATCACCGCGAGGATGAAGTCGGTGGGGGCCTCGGGCAGATAGAAGATCTTCTGCACCGACTGCCCCGGCCCGGTCCCGAACAGCCCGCCCGAGCCGATCGCGATCTGCCCCTGCACCGCCTGAAAGCCGCTGCCCGAGGCGTGCGCCCATGGGTCGATGAACGAGGTCAGCCGCGCGCGCTCGTACGGCCTCGCGAGCGCATATAGGAACACCAACCCGAGCGTCACGCCGGCGATGATCGCCAGATTGCGCATCGGGATGCCCGCCGCGATCAGCAGCGCACAGGTCGTGAACGCGATCACCATCGCCGTGCCCAGATCTGGCTGCGTGACGACCAGCAAGCAGGCCCCACCGACGACCACGAGCAGCGGGTTGGCCAGCTCGCGCAGGTCGTGTACGCGCTGCGGGCGCTTGGCCAGCAGTGTCGCGGCATAGAGCACGAGCGCCAGCTTCATCAGCTCTGAGGGCTGGAACTGAAACGGTCCCGGTCCGATCCAGCGCCGCGCGCCGTTCACGCTCACGCCGACGTGAGGGATATGCACAGCCAACACCAACACAAACGACACGGCGAGCAGGGGCCCCGTGATCCTCTGGACTTTCGCCACCCCGTCGCGTGCCAGCAGGCGCATCAGCACGAGCCCCACCGCCCCGTACATCACGTACTTCACGAGGTCTCCAGTCCCGTTGCCCTGACCCTGCAGCAGGCTCGTCGCCGAGGAAGCGCTGTAGACCATAACGGCGCCGAACGCCAGCAGACACATGGTCGCGGTCAGCAAGATCCGGTGCTCGAGCGGCTGCCTGCGTTGCACCGTCTCGGCATTGCCGCTGGCGCGAGCGGCACGTTTGGCTTTCGTCCCCCTCAGGGATACGCGCTGGGCGGCTGACGCCATCCCCGCACACTTCGACGTCGCCTTCGCGAAGCCTTCTATCCCTCAACGAGGTCGCGAAACCGCTCTCCCCGCGCTTCGAAATCCGCGAACTGATCAAAGCTCGCGCAGGCCGGCGACAGCAGCACCACATCTCCCTCACCGGCAACCTCGCGCGCCTTACCGACGGCCCGCTCCAAGTCACCGCATTCATACACCGGCACTACCTCCTTCCCCGACAGCGCCGTCGCGATTACAGGAGCGTCTTCCCCGATCAAATACACCGCCCGGCAGCACCTCTGCACCGGAGCGCGCAGCGCCGAGAAGTCCTGTCCCTTGCCCTGTCCGCCGAGGATCAGGTGGACCGTGCCGGCTGCGAACGCGTCCAACGCGACCAAGGTACTGGCCACATTTGTCGCCTTCGAGTCGTTTACCCATCTGACGCCGCCCCTCAGCGCCAGCACCTCCAAACGATGCTTCACCCCCGCGAACGAGCGCAGCCCCGCGCGCACCGCGTCGGCGTCAATCCCACGTGTCAGGCACACAGCCGCGGCCGCCATCGCGTTCTCCACGTTGTGCCTCCCCGGCAGGCGAAGCTCATCGACCCGCAGCAGCGCCCGCTCCTCCCACCACAGCTCGCCGGCGTTCAGTGACAGTGCGGCGCCCGCCCCCTCGCCGAAGCACACGCGCCTCGCGCAACCACCGAGATCCTCGACCCCGAGGCCCAGGGGCGCGACCGCGATGTCCTCGTTGCCTTGGCGCGCGAAGATCTCGAGCTTCGCCGTCCGATACCGCTCGAACGTGCCGTGCCGGTCCAGGTGATCTGGGGTGAGGTTCAGCAGCACCGCCGCCTCGGGCGCGAACGCGAGCGTGTCCTCGAGCTGGAACGAGGAGACCTCGCACACGACCGTCGTTGCACTGTCCACCTTTCCCACCAGCCCGCTGACCGCGGCGCCGACATTCCCCGCGACGGCGACTGGAAGGCCCGCCTCGCGATGGATGTGCCCGATCAGCTCGACCGTCGTCGTCTTGCCGTTCGTGCCCGTCACCGCCACGAACTCGTTCGCGAGCATCCGCCAGCCGATCTCAAGCTCGCCCAACACCTCCTTGCCCGCAGCGCGAGCGGCGACGATCACCGGCGCCTGCGCCGGCACACCCGGGCTCTTCACCACCACCCGCACCTGCTCCAGAAGCGCCACACCGCCATGGTCGGAGTACAGCTGCACGCCCGCCTGGGCCAGCTCCTCCATCCCCTGGGGCGCGCCCGTGTCCGACCCAAACACCTGCTCCCCCTTCGTCCTCAGCGCCAGCGCAGCCGCGACGCCAGAGCGCGCCAGCCCCACGACGAGATAGGGACCCCGAGGGAGCTGGCGCCGAGGCTTCACCCGCCCCTGCTCTGGCGGTAGATCGTGAAGCCGATCGCGCAGCAGATCGAGGCGACGATCCAGAAGCGCAAGATGATCTTCGTCTCAGACCACGCCTTCAGCTCGAAGTGGTGGTGGATCGGCGCCATCAGGAACACGCGTTTGCGCATCGTCTGAAACGAGATCACCTGGATCACGACCGACAGCGCCTCGATCACGAAAATCCCGCCGAGCAATATCAGCAGCACCTCGGTCTTCGTCATCACCGCCAGGCCCGCGATCGCACCGCCCAGGCCGAGCGAACCGGTGTCGCCCATGAAGATTGTCGCCGGGAACGCGTTGAACCACAGGAAGCCGACGCACGCCCCCACCAGACAGCCCGCGAGCATCGCCATGTCGAGGTCCGCTCCGGTTATGAACGTGATCCCGATGTAGGCGAGCAGCACGATCGCCGCGCAGCCTGCCGCGAGGCCGTCCAGCCCGTCCGTCAGGTTCACCGCGCTGGTCGTGCCCGCCACGACGAAGTAGATCAGCACCGGATAGAAGATTCCGAGGTCGATCTGGTAGTCGACGAACCGCAAACGCAGCGTCGGCGCGAGGTGCGCCTTCTGTTCGGCGACGTACCACAGCGCGAGCGAGATCGCGATCGTCACGATCAGCTTCGTCCGCGCGCGCAACCCGAGCGAGCGGCGCCGGACGAGCTTGATGTAGTCGTCGGCGAAGCCCAGCAGCGCACACGCGATCGCTACGCCGAAGACTCCGATCGAGCGCCATTCATAGTTGCTCAGGATCAAAAACGGCACAGAGACCGCCAGAAAGATCAGCACGCCGCCCATCGTCGGCGTGCCCGCCTTGATGTGATGCCCCTTCGGGCCGTCCTCGCGGATCTGCTGTCCGAACTCGCGCTCTCGCAAAAACGCGATGAACTTCGGGCTCAGGAAGATGCAGATCAACAGCGCCGCCGTCCCCCCGATCAGAATGCGGCCCATTCAGCGCCTTCCCGCCGGATGATTGGAGCCCCGCTCGCCCCACCGCTCGCCCAGATCCACGGTCTGTCCGCGCTGCTCGTGACGCGGGCCGCCCGCGTGCGCCTCCCCTTCAGCTTCGAGCACCTGAGCCACGCGCTCCAGCCCGACGCCGCGCGAGCCCTTCACGAGCACCGTGTCACCCTCGCGCAGCAGCCCTCCGAGCAGTTCGCCGGCCGCCTGCGCGTCGGGCACACAGTGCGCCTCGCCGCCGAACGCCCCCGCCATCTCGACGGCCAAAGGACCGACCGTCACGAGCAGGTCGACGCCGTGCATGCTCGCGTACGCGCCCACCTCGCGGTGCAGGCCAGGCCCTGCCTCGCGGCCGAGCTCGAGCATGTCTCCCAGCACGGCCACCCGGCGCGCCGTTGCGGTTTTCGTCAAGTCCTCGATCGCGGCGCGCATGGACATCGGGTTGGCGTTGTAGCAGTCGTTGACCAAAACGATCCCGCCGGGTAGCGCGATCCGCTCGCCGCGCAGCGCCGAGAAGCGCACCTCGAGATTCCCCACCGGAGTGACGCCGAGCGCCCGCGCGGCGGCGACCGCGGCGAGTAGGTTGCTCAGGTTGTGAGCCTGCGTGAACGACGGCCGCAGCGTAATCCGCTGCGTTTCGTGGCGGATCGTGACCTCCCCGGCCCGTGCCTGCTCCTCCAGTACCACGTCGCCGCCTTCGCCGAAGGTAATCGTGCGTACGTCCGCGCGCCGGTGTCGCTCGAGCAGCGGCTCTCGCGCCGGAATCACCACCGTGGCGCCACTGGCGACGTGAGCGATCAGCTCCGCCTTCGCCGCCGCGATCGCCTCGATCGAGCCCAGCAGCTCCAGGTGCACGGGCCCCACATTCACGATCACACCGACGTCGGGCTCCGCGATCGCTGTCAGCTCCGCGATCTGCCCCGCGCCACGCATCGCCAGCTCCAGCACCAGCACCTCGGTGTCCCCGGGCGCCGTGAGCACCGACAGTGGCAGCCCGATCTCCGTGTTCAGGTTCTCACTGCTCGCCACGGTCCGCCTCTGAGCACCCAACACCGCCGCCAGGATGTCCTTCGTCGAGGTCTTTCCGGTCGATCCTGTGACCGCCATGACCTGCGCTCCTCGCACTCCCAACTCTCGCCGCCATTCGCGGGCGAGCGCCTGCAGCCCCCGCAGCGGATCGGGGTGTACCAGCACAGCCCCGCCCGGCCCGGCCAGAGCCGCCGCCAGCGCCCGCTCGGCGTGCTCATCCGCCACCAGCACCCCCCACGCGCCCGCGGCCAACGCCTGCGCTCCGTACTCACCTCCGTCTTGCCGCTCGCCGCGCAGGCCGACGAATAGATCGCCCCGCGCCACCGCGCGAGAGTCGATCACTACCCGTCTCGGCCCCGGCTCATCTCCCAATGTGGAGGATGGCGCACTGGGGGATGGCTCCGCTATCAGCCTCGCGCCGGCCGCCTGCGCGATACGCGCGGGGTTCCATTCCCTCACTTGCCCGCTCCAGTCGGTGCTTCGGTGGAAGGATAGGAGTAGATGTCCTCAGTGCCGAATCTGACGCGCAGCGCGTCCCGGGCGACATCCACATCATCAAACGGCAGCTTGTGGCCATCCGCGAACTCCTGGCCCTGCTCGTGGCCCTTGCCCGCGATCACCACGATGTCTCCCGTCGTGGCGGCAGCGATCGCTCGGAGGATCGCCTCCCTGCGATCGGGGATCGACGCGATTGGCCGTGCGGCCTCCGGTCCAAGCGCTCCCGCGGCCCCCGCGAGGATCTCGGCGATGATCGCGTTCGGGTCCTCCGAGCGCGGATTATCCGAGGTGATGAGCAGAACGTCCGCCAAGCGCGCACCGATCGCGCCCATCAGTGGCCGCTTGCCACGATCGCGGTCTCCCCCCGCGCCGAACACGCACACAACGCGTCCTTTCCCATGCTCGCCCGTGCTCGTCAGTTCGCGGGCCACAGTGAGCACATTCTCCAGCGAGTCGGGTGTATGCGCGTAGTCCACGAGCACCGCGAAGTCCTGGCCCTCGTCCACTGGCTCCATCCGCCCGGGAACGCTCACCCCCCGCTCCAGCGCCCCGGCCAACACGTCCAGATCGCCCCCCAGCGCGTGCACGGCCGCCAGTGCTCCAAGGGCATTGGCGACGTTGAAGCGCCCCGGCATTCCCAGCGCGACCTCGAGCTTGCCGGCGGGCGTACGCAACACGAAACGGCACCCCTCGACATCACAGCGCAGATCCGTGGCGCGGTAGTCGGCCTCGCCCTCCACCGCGAACGTGACCGCCCGATCGATCTCCCGCGCAAGCCGCCGCCCGTACTGATCGCCGACATTTACGACGCTAACCCCGGGATGAGCATCGAATAGCCGCCGCTTGGCCTGGAAGTAGTCCTCCATGCTCCCGTGGAAGTCCAAGTGGTCCTGCGTGAGGTTCGTGAAGATCGCCGCGGCGAAATGGATGCCCTCGGCGCGACCCAGCTCGAGCGCGTGCGAGGAGACCTCGATCGCGCAGGCCCTGTCGCCACCGTCGAGCATCGCGCGAAAGTCCGCCTGCAGGTCGATCGCCTCGGGGGTGGTCCGGCTGACAGGCCTCTCCACCCCGCCGATCACCGACTTGACTGTGCCCAGCAGGCCACACCCTCCGCCGGCGGCAGCTGAGCCTCCTGCGCCCGAAACTCCGCCGCTCGCCTCCAACAGCGCCTTCAAAAGGAACGCCGTCGTCGTCTTCCCGTTCGTCCCCGTCACCCCCACGACCCTCAGCTCGGCGCTCGGATCTCCGTAAAAGCGAACCGCCGCCGGGCCCATCGCAGCGCGCGCGGAGCAGACCAGCACCTCGGGCACACCGAGACCCAGGGAACGCTCGACGACGAGCGCCGCCGCCCCGCGCGCAACCGCCTGCGCGGCGAAGTCGTGCCCGTCGCTCTGAAAGCCCTTCACGCAGAAGAACAGGCTCCCGGGACGCACCGCACGGCTGTCGTAGGCGAGGCTTGTGATCTCGACCTCCCCGCCTGTGCCCTGGGCGCCCTGAGCCTGATCCTCGCCGCCGACGATCACCTCGTCGAGTCTCATCCTCCGATCTCCCGCGCCAGCACCCACCCAGTCTAGTTTCTGCCCCCGGCGGGTTCGCAGCGGCGCCAGCCAAATGCGAACCAGCGACTGCGTGATCACCACGATCGGCGCTTAGGCTCGTTTTAGCCCCCGCCCGTACTCTTCTCCGGATGCGTACCGCCGTGTGGACAGGGGGAGTCCTCCCGCTCGCGTTGATCCTGGCCTTGAGCGGTTGTGGGGGTGGCTCTGCCACAAGCGCCGGCTCGAGCTCCGCAAGCGGTGCGAGCTCGACGGCCAGCGGCTCCCCGGCGGCGATCACGGATGGCGCCGGCGCGTCATCCCACTCCACGCCCGCGAGCGGCGCGGCGGTGGCCACCGTGGAGGCCACGCCGATCGCGCAGGTTACGTTCGCTCACTGGCTGGCGATCACGGCGGCGCTCAGTAACCAGCACGGACATGACGCGAGCGCTTCGAATGCGGCCTTGAAGGACAAGGTGATGGGATTTCTGCTGACTTCGGAGTGGGTACTCGGCGAAGCGTCCGCGCTGGGGGTCAACGTTTCCGAAGCGGAAGTGCAGAAACGTCTTGGAGAAGTCCAGAAGAAACAGTTCAAGAAGCCCTCCGAACTGCAGGAGTACCTCACCAAGAACCACGAGACGATGGCCGACCTGCTGCTGCGGGTGAAGCTCGAACTGCTCGAGTCGGCGATCGCACGGAAGGTGACCGCCACAAAGCACACAGCCGCGGAAAAGAAGGCGGCGCTCGCGAGCTTTCAGGATCAGTTCGAGGCCAAGTGGAAGGCGAAAACAAGCTGCGCTGCCGGATATGTGACGGGGGACTGCAAGCAGTAACAGGGTCGGGTCTGCAACCAGATCCCGTGCAGTGCTTAGGCAGGCTTGGGAGCTTGCACCAGTGCGGGTGCGGTATCGGTGGCGCAGCTTTCGAGGAATGCCTCGGTCGCGGCTACGTCGAGGGGTCGCGCGAACAGGAAACCCTGCCCGCTGTCGCATCGCTCGTCGCGGAGCAGTGAGAGCTCCTGTGTTTGCTCGATACCCTCGGCAAGCGTCTCGATCGAGAGCGCCTTGCCGAGCTGCACAAGCGTATGGATCAGGGCCTCACCCTCTCCCTTGTTGGTGAGGCCCGAGATGAACGAGCGATCGATCTTCAGCGCATCCACCGGGAACTTCTGTAGGTGAGCCAGCGATGAATAGCCCGTTCCGAAGTCGTCGATCGCAATCCGTACGCCGAGCCCCTTGATCGTGGTGAGCCGGCGGGCGGTCTCATCGGCGTTGCGCATCAACGTCGTCTCGGTGATCTCGATCGTCAGCGCCTCTGGGGCCAAGCCGCTGTGGGAGAGCGCGCTCTCGATGTCGCCGATCAGCTGATCGGTGTCGAGCTGGCGTGCCGAGACATTGACGGCCATCCCGATCCTATGCCCGGCCGCGCGCCACGCGGCTCCCTGAGCGCAGGCTTCCTCGAGGACCCACTTGCCGATCTGCGTGATCAGGCCGGTCTCCTCCAGCAGTGGGATGAAGTCGTCTGGCTGGACGGTCCCTCGCGTGGGACTGTTCCAGCGGATCAGGGCCTCCACCCCAGTGGGACTCATGTCGCTCAGGTCAAACGTTGGCTGGTAGACAAGCGAGAACTCCTTGCTCTCCAGCGCGACGCGCAGATCCATCTCGAGCTCCATCCGAGTCTGCACCGCGTCCTGCATGCCGGTCTCGAAGACGACGTAACGGTTCTTGCCGTCCCACTTCGCCCTATACATCGCGATGTCCGCATCGCGTAGGAGGTCCGCCGGCGCCGTCCGGTCACCGGAGGCGATCCCGATACTCGCCGTCACCGTCAAGCGAGTCTCTTCGTCGGATCCGAGCTTGAATGGCTCTTTGAGCGCTTCGAGCAGTCGCTCCGCGATCAGATCGGGACCGGCCGATAGCGAGAGTTCCTCGGAGACAACGACGAACTCATCGCCCCCGAGGCGGCCGAATGCGTCAGTCGCGCGCACGACGCCGTCCAGTCTTGCGGCGACCGCACGCAGTAATTCGTCGCCGACCTCGTGACCGAGCGTGTCGTTGATCGACTTGAAGTTGTCGAGATCGATGAACAGCGCCGCCACGGGCGTCTGTTTACGACGCGAGCGCGCGAGCATCTGCTCGACGCGATCCAAGATCAGAGTGCGGTTCGGGAGCCCGGTCAAGGGGTCGTGAGTAGCCAGGAACGCGAGCTCCTCCTGACGGTGCTCGAGCTGCTCGTCCGCGAGCTTGCGCTCGCTATCGAAGGACTCGCACATTCGCACGAGCGTCACGTTGAGGCTGCGCTGCAACATCGCCAGCGCCTGGAGCAGGGTCTCAGGCGGAGTCCCGAGTGCCGCGGCGCTCTCACGTACGACTTCACTCGCAGCGTCACACCAACGCAGACAACGCTTGGTGACCTCGTTCAGCGCGGCGGCGCGCTGCACGGCGAGCTGACCAAAGATCTGCCAGGACTCCCTACCAACCTCACGGGCCACCTCCGGCGGCTCGCCTGACATCCATCGCGCAACGGCGATCGTGGAAACCGTGCCGACCCGCGCAAAGGAGTCCTCGACCATCGCATCGAGCGTTTGACCCGAAGCGACATTGCGCGCAAGGATCCTCTCAAGGACGTCCTCCGTACGCTCGTTGAGCGCCTCGCCGAGACGACGAAGATGCTCGTCAGCCGCCTGTGGCTGCTCAGGGTATGACTCGCCGTTGTTAGTGCTCAACCCCGACATCATCCCGGAGCATCGGCCGCCAACGGCAATTACATAAACGCCGGCTAGGCGCTGGCGCGTCGTGAGCTCATCGACTGAACCACAGCGCTCCCCCGGCGAGCGCTCTCGACAGGGATCGACCGTCGCCCACAGCTCGAGCGGGCATACTCACGTGCTTGTTGCGACTCGTCACGATCCCGATCAGTCACTACTGCGAAAAGGCGCGGTGGGCACTGGAGCGGGCGTCGATCCCCTACAGCGAGGAGCGCCACGTACAGGGCATCCACATGCTCGCCGCACGACGCGCGGGAGGCGGGATAACAGTTCCCGTGCTCGTGACGCCGGACGGTTCGATCGCTGACTCAGCGGACATCCTGCACTGGGTCGATGAGCGCACTCCCGCCGAGCACCGGCTGTTTCCGGCGCAGGGCCGTGAACGCGACCAGGTCGAGAGTCTCTGCCGGCGGTTGGATGGAGAGCTCGGGCCCAAGGGGCGGCGGCTGATGTATGTGCAGGTGTTCGCTCAGCACGATCTCGCGTTGAAATTCAACAACCAGGGCGTGCCTGTCTGGGAGGACCGAGCGATCCGCCACGGATGGCCGTTGGCCAAGCGCGTCATCCATCGCAAGCTCCAGATCACCCGTGGGGTCGAGATCGCGGACGAGGCGGCGGTTTGGCGGGAGCTCGACTTCGTCGCAGATCTGCTCGCGGACGGCCGCCCCTGGTTGTGTGGTGAGCGGTTCGGTGCGGCCGATCTGACGTTCGCGGCGCTGTCTGCTCCGATTGTCGTTCCACCGGAGTACGGGGTGGCGCTGCCGCCGCTGGATGAGTTCACGCCCGCCGTGGTGGAGTTCGTAAAGCGAGCACGCGAGCACCCCGCCGGGCGCTACGCGCTCACGCTCTTCACAGAGCACCGGCGAGCAACGGTCCGATAGGGCCGGTACCCAGGCCATCGGCGAACAGGGTCACGCGGACAGTCACAACGACTCGGGTGCCAACGGGATCTTCGAGGGTGAGCGACGGGGATCGAACCCGCGACCGCCGGAACCACAATCCGGAGCTCTACCAGCTGAGCTACGCCCACCACGGGCGTCCCGGAGTGTAGCGTCGGCTCAGCGCTCGCTCGCGTCCAGCGACTTCAGGGTCGCTTCGGCCAGCGCGAGCGACTCGCTCGGCGCGAGCTCGGGCCGGCGCTCGGCGGTCAGGCGCCACGCGGAAAGCAGCGACGCGGGGTCGGCGCCGAGTAGCGCCAGCAGCTGGCCGGTGGGCCCACCGGCCGGTGGCACCGGTGGCGCCACCGCAGGCGCGGTCTGTGGGACCATCGCCGGTTGCGAGGCCTGCTTGGCCTGCGCCACCATGCGCTCGGTCACATCCTCGCCCTCGTGCTGTGCCTTGGGCCAACCGCGACCGACCGACAACTGCTCGACGGGAATCTCCGGTCCCTCCAGCACCGTCAGTTTGGCCTGGTGCGGGTTCCATTTGCGTTCCCCCATCTCGATCCACTGCCCTCGGGCCCAGCCCTCGACCACGGTCTCGAGTAGCTCCCGCTCGGTCATGTTGAAGTGGCACATGTTGTTCGGAAACTGCCTCAGCTGGATGTGGTACATCGCTCAAAGGCTCCCACGTCGCCTTCCGCGACGCCTTTGGAGCAGGCGGAAGACCCACATCGCTCCCACCACGCGCTCGCCCAGCGTCGCGAGGATCTCGGCTCTTGCAGGGGCGCCGGCGGGGGACGAAGCCGCCGGCTGGGCGAGGTAGAAGCTCGCCATCGCGGCGAGAATCAGCCCGTGCTGGCGGCCATTGGGGAGCGCCTCGCTCGCACGCATCGCCTCGGCCGAGATCGCCCGCAGGCGGCCGGCCAGCTCCCGCGGTGAGGCATAGTGATCGACGAGGCTGTAGCGGCCGGCTTGCACGTCTTCTTTTTGATCGATCAGGCTGTCGAGCAGCAGGTGCAAGGCGCCGATCCAGGGGAAGTAGGCCTGCTCGATCGCGGCGATCTCCTCGTCACCCAGGCTGGGCTCGGCCGCGGCGGCGATCAGCGCGAACACCAGCAGCGAGGAAGCGGCGCCCGCCGCCGTCTCCCACCAAAGCAACCCGCTGCCCTGCGGGGTCTGGGCATCCGCCCAGACAGAGAACTCCCGCCACGCGTCCCCGCGGCCATCCTCGCTGTCGTGGGCGAGGCCCTGAAAGGCGACGATGCGCTGCACCGCACCCTGCGCCGGCGCCCTCAGCGAGGCATGCGAAGGCAGGGCTCCAAACGCTCCCCTACAGGCATCGATCAGCTCCTCCAGGTAGCCGCCATCCTCTTTGTGGAGGCTATGCATGTAGTAGTCGGGCCGTCCCGTGTCGGGCCGTATCGTGTCGGCCTGCCCCGGATCGGGCTGTCCCGTGCCGGGATCGAGCGCGCTCAGCAGCGCGCGATGCAACTGCCGCCCGTTCTCGACCGGATCCGCGCTCGGCTGCTCGGCGAGCGTATCCACGTAGTCGTAGATCGCCTGAAACGCCACCACCGCGCGTACCACGCGCACGCGCTGCGGGCGCGGCGCCAGCACCGCGAACGCCGCGGCGCCTTCGAGGTTGCCCCGCTCCTGGCGCTGCGTGCTCAGCGCCAGGCGGCGCAACGTCGCGTCGGGGACCTGCTCGGCGCGGCCCCGCCAGTGGCGCGCCTCGCGCAGGACGTGCGGGTAGACACTCATCCAGTAGCGCGCGGCGGCGGCTGTGAACGTCAGCGCGAGCACCGCTCGCTCTGAGCCGCGCGAGCCTGTCGTGGGCGTGGCGCCCGAGCCGCTCGCAGGCCTGCCGTTCGCGGCGCTCGCAGGCTCGGCGCTCGGATCGATCGCGGGTTTACCCAAGACGGACACGCATCACCTGTACGGCCTCGGGGTTGGAGTCGATCAATACATACCGCCGCCCGAGCGGCGCGGCGACCGCGCCCAGCGTGCCGCTGCCCGCGAAGAAGTCCAAACACCAGTCGCCCCTACGCGTCGAGGCCTCGACCATCCGGCGCACAACCCCCTCCGGCTTCTGCGTCGGGTAGCCGGTCTTCTCCCGGCCGCTCGTCGGCACGATCGTGTGCCACCACACGTCCGTCGGCAGCTTCCCCCGCGCGGCCTTCTCCGCCGTCACGAGCCCCGGGGCCATGTATGGCTCGCGATCGACCCCCTCCGAGTCGAAGTGGTAGCTCGCCGGGTCCTTCACGTACACAAAGATCGTGTCGTGCTTCTTCGGCCAGCTCCGTTTCGCTCTCGCCCCGTAGTCGTACGCCCACACGATCTCGTTCAAAAACCCCTCCCGCCCGAAGATCTCATCCAGCAGCAGCTTGCAGTAATGCGCCTCTCTGTAGTCGATGTGGAAGTACAGGGTCCCCGTGTTCTTCAACAGCCGGTGCGCTTCTTCCAGGCGCGGCGCGAGGAACGCGAGGTAGTCGTCGAATTGGTCGCGATAGGAGGACTGCTCGAGCAGGCGAGTCTTGTAGCGACGTCCCTTGAACCCCGTCCTGTCACCGTCCTCGTCCGGCGTCATTCGCAACGTCTGTCTGCTCTGCAGCTTGCCGGTGTTGAACGGGGGATCGATGTAGATCAGCTGGAAGACCTCATCGGCGAAGCCCGGGAGCAGATCGAGGTTGTCGCCGAGCAGGATCTCGTTCCCATCGGGGTGGTGTGGGCTCTGGTGGCGTGGGCTCTGCTGCATCAATGCCCCCGGCTGGATTCGAACCAGCGACCTGCGGATTAGAAATCCGCTGCTCTATCCAGCTGAGCTACGGGGGCGGCGTCCGGCAATCTGGACCGAATCGTCGCACGCCGGGCCCGAAGAACGTGCGCGAGGCGACTTAACCAGGCTTGAGCAAAAACGTGTAGAAAGTGGGCCTATGAGCTCGGGAACGGGAGATGACGAGGGGGACCTCACACGCAAGCAGCGGCGCGAGCAGGCTCGCGGCGAACGCAAAGCGCTGGAGCAGGCCGAGGCCGCTCGCGCGAAACGGCGCACGCGGCTGACGCAGCTCGGGATCGTGGTGGCCGTCGTGGTCGTCGTGATCGTCGGGATCGCGATCGCCTCCGGCGGGGGCGGCAAAAACACCGTCCCACCGAAGAGCAAAGAAGCCAACGCAACCGTCGCGGAAGTCAAGACACTGATCGACGGCATCCCCCAGAGCGGAAACACGCTCGGCGACCCGAACGCGCCGGTGACGTTGAAGTACTTCGGCGACCTGGAGTGCCCGATCTGCAAGGAGTTCACGCTCAGCGTGCTGCCGACTTTGATCCCGAAGTACGTGCGCACGGGGAAGCTGCGGATCGAGTACCACTCGCTGGAGACCGCCACGCGCGAACCGGAAGTCTTCAAAACCCAGCAGGAGGCGGCCTACGCCGCCGGCAAGCAGAACCTCGGCTGGTACTTCATCGAGACCTTCTACCACGAGCAGGGAGAAGAGGACTCGGGCTACGTAAACGAAAAATACCTGCAGGGGATCGCCTCCCAGGTGCCCGGGCTGAACCTCGCCGACTGGACCGCCGCACGCAGCGAACCGACCTACGCCAACCAGGTCGACGCCGACGCGCAGGCCGCCAACCAGGCCGGCTTCACCGGCACGCCGTCCTTCGAACTCGGCAAAACCGGCGGCACCCTGGAAAAGTTCGAACCGGGCACGTTCACCGAAGCCGGGCCGTATGAAGCGGCGATCGAAAAGCAGCTGAAGGGCTAGGCCGGACGTCGAGCTCCGGGGCCCTCAGGAAGACGATGATCGTCCTGACGGCCGTCGGCCTGTGCCTGGCCGGCTACCTCACCTATGTCCACTACTCCGGCGTAACCCCCCCCTGCTCGATCAAGGGCAATCCCTGCAGCCAGGTCCAGAAATCGCAGTACTCGCTGTTGATCGGCATTCCTGTGGCCCTGATCGGCCTGCTCGGCTACATCGCGATCCTCGGCTCGCTGTTCGCTCCAGACGGCGAACGGGCCCGGCTCGTGACGATGGCGTTGATCCTCGGCGGATTCGGCTTCAGCCTCTACCTCACCTATCGCGAGCTGCTTCACGCTGCACAAAATCTGCGAGTGGTGCGTATCCAGTGCCGTGATCATGACCGTGCTCGCGTGCCTGGCGGTATGGCGCTTCTTGCGCGGGGAGGAGAGTCTCTCCACGGGCACGATCTCACTCTCGGCTAGGCAATCCGTCCAGCAATAGCGGGCCGGCCCGTGCAAAGAGGCCGATGAACCGACGTGGTGTGCAAGGCCATGCACACCGATATCACGACGACCGGCCCCGAGATAGGCAGCGAGCTGGCGCTGCCCGGCGAGGCGCAGATCTCACGGCTGTTCGAGATGACCAGCGATCTGCTGGCCGCGATCTCGCTCGACGGGCACTTCACGCTGCTGAACCCGGCCTGGGAGCAGCTGCTGGGCTGGTCGATCGAGGAGCTCAAAGCGCACCCGATGCAGGAGCTCGTGCACCCGGACGACCTCGAGCAGACGCTCGCGCTCACGCTCGCCGGCCACCACCGGCCTGCGCAGTTCGTGAACTTCACCAACCGCTACCGCCACCGTGACGGATCCTGGCGCTGGCTGTTGTGGAGCGCGCGCTGCGACGGCGAGGCCTGGTACGCAGCCGCGAAGGACGTGACCGACCGCATGTGGCTGGAGCGCCAGGCGCTGCACGACCCGCTGACGAAGCTGCCCAACCGCCTGCTGCTGATGGACCGCGCGCGCCAGGCCCTCGCGCGGCTGCGCCGCTCAAACGGCCCGATCGCACTGCTGTTCATCGACCTCGACCGCTTCAAGGCGATCAACGACAGCCTCGGTCACGCCGTCGGCGACCACCTGCTGATCTCCGTATCCGAGCGCCTGGCCGAGATGCTGCGCGACTCAGACACGGTCGCGCGGCTGGGCGGTGACGAGTTCGTGATCCTGGCCGAGGACCTCGACTCCGACGCCGAGGCGCTTGCGGTCGCCGAGCGCGTGCTGCACGCGCTGGAGGAGCCGTTCCAGGTGGGCTCGGCCGAGGTCTCGATGCTCGCGTCGGTGGGCGTATCGATCACGCACGACCCGGGGGCCGAGCCCGAGGACCTGCTGCGCGAGGCCGACGTGGCGATGTACCGGGCGAAGGGCGCGGGCGGGCACAACCTGGAGCTGTTCGACGAGGACCTGCGTCGTGAGGCCTCGGCGCGACTGGATCTCGAGGACCGCCTCGACCACGCCCTGCCCCGGCACGAGCTGCTGCTCGAGTACCAGCCGCTGCTTGCCACTGGGCGGCGGACGGCCGATCGGCTGCGAGGCGCTCGTGCGCTGGCACCCCCACGGCGGGGAGTCGGACGGCACCGCTGAGCTTCCTGTCGCTGGCCGAGGAAGGCGAGCTGATCGTGCAGATCGGCGACTGGGTGCTCCACACCGCCTGCGCCCAGGCGGCCGCGTGGCGCCGCGACGGGATCGGGATCCCGGTCTCGGTGAACATCTCCGCGCGTGAGCTGACCGGGTCCGACCTCGCCGAGCGGGTGCACGAGGCACTGCTGTACTGCCGGCTGCCAGGGGATGCGCTGTGCCTGGAGGTGAGCGAGGAGGTGGTCCTGCGCGACCCGGCCCGTGCGCGCGCGGCACTGAAGGAGGTCAGGAGCCTCGGCGTATCCGTCGCGCTCGACAACTTCGGCGCGCGTCAGTCCACGCTCAGCCTGCCGGGGAGCCTGCCTTTGAACATGCTGAAGCTCGACCGCTCCTTGATCCACGGCTTCGAGCGCCACAAGGACCGGCGCGCGATGGTTGTCGCAGCGCTCGCGCTCGCGCGCGAGAGCGGCCTCAGCGCCGTCGCCGTGGGGATCGAGACCAACCGCCAGCTCGCGCTCGCACGCGAGCTGAACTGCACGGTGGGACAGGGCTATCTGCTGCACCGGCCGGACGCGCCCGAGCGGCTGCGTCTCAGAGAGCCGGCCGGGGCGATACGCTCGCCCCCACCATGGCGCCCGATCGTGCGACTGCGCGGCACCAGCCGCCACTGAGCGACGATGCGCCTTAAGCAAGCGCGCGGCCGCGAGGCCGCGGCCGCGATGGTCAAGGACGGGATGCGCGTCGGGCTGGGCACCGGCTCGACGGTCGCCTATCTGCTGCCGGCGCTGGCCGATAGGAGACCTGCGCGGGCTGCGCTGCGCAGCCACCTCGCCGGCCACCGAGCAAGCAGCGCGCGCGCTCGGGTTGATCGTCGAAGACCTCGATGCGGTGGGCGAACTGGACATCGCGATCGACGGGGCCGACCAGGTCGACCCGTCGGGGTGGCTCCTGAAGGGCGGGGGCGCCGCGCAGACACGCGAGAAGATCGTCGCGGCGGCGGCGCGACGGTTCGTGGTGATCGTCTCGGCTGAGAAGGTGGTGGCAGCACTGCGCCCGCCGGTGCCGCTCGAGCTGCTGCGCTTCGGTGTAGAGCACACGCTAGCGGAGGTCGGCGAGGCGCGGCTGCGCGGAAACCTGGAGAGCCCGGACGGCAACCTGATCGCCGATTACTTCGGTCCGATCGGCGATCCCGCGAGCCTGGCGAGTCGGTTGAGCGCGACCCCGGGCGTGGTCGAGCACGGGCTGTTCGCGCCGGAGATGGTCAGCTATATCCTGATCGCGGGCGCCGGTGGCGTTGAGCGTCGTGGGGCGGCAAGGCGGCAAGCGGCCGCAGCTCCTCCTCGGGCGCGACCGAGTGACGCTCGAGCACGCCGTCCTCGCCCACAACGTACGCGCCCATCCGCGCCAGCGGCGGTGAGTAGACGTGCAGCGTGACGGCCGGATCGACGCCCGCGTGGCGCACGCGGTGGATGTCGGCGGCGGAGAAGTGAAAGCTCTGGGTGGGCCCAAAAACACGATCGCGCGTCGGTCCGTCGATCGCGAGGCGCTCCTCGCGCACGCGTCCTCCCACCACGGCAACGGCGCCCGCGGAGATGTCGTGGTCGTGAAAGCCGGTGTCGTGGTCGTCCATCCAGCAGATCAGCCACGCGGTGAGGTGCGCGTCGGAGAGCAGCTCCTCGTAGACGCGCTGGGAGTGATCGTGGTGGACGCGTCGGATCCACAGCTCCGGCCGCTCGGCGAGCTCGGCGACGAAGGCCTGCAGCTCAGGGCCGGTCAGGTCCCGGCCGCGCGGGCGGGGAATGGAGGCGAGGGAGGGTCTCATCGGAGCGCCTCCACCCGCGCGACCGGGACGATTGGGGCTTGTTGCACGGCGGCGGTGGCGACCTCGACGGGCGACCGGTCGGGACTCGGGGGTACGCCGAGCGGCGGCGAGCCGAAGGCACGCACGGTGGTGCCCGCGAGCAGATCCCAGTCGAGCGCCGCGGGCGTGTCGAGCAGCGTGGGCTCGACGACGGGGCGGTCGGACCCGTACAGGAGCTGCTCCTGCCCGCCGATCGCCTCTGTCAGAGCATCGATCGCGGCCGGTCCGTAGGAGGAGGTGTCGTAGAAGGCGAGCGGGTCGTACCCGCGGCCGGGCTTGGAGCGATCGGGACCGCCGCGTGCGGCCAGGCGCTCGGCGTGCAGCGGCGCGAGCCCGGCGAGCATCGCGAAGACGATCTTCAGCTCGGGGTGCTCGGCGCGTCCTGCGTGCAGGAACGCGAGCCAGGCCGCGTGCATGTCGGCCACGTAGTGCGTGAGCGCGGGCCACCAGAGCGGGTCGCCGAGCGACGTTTTCGCTGCGGGCGCCGCGGCGACCGGGCCGATCCGGGCCCGGGCCCGGGGTGGACGAACAGCGGCGCGCCCCTGCGCGCAAGGCGCGCGAGCACCGGCCGCAGACGCGCGAGCCGATCGACGCCGGCGAGCGCGCCCGCGGGCAGCGAGATGCCGACGCAGCCGCGGTGCAGCGCACGGTCGACGTCGGCCGGGTCGGGGCGGTCGAGCGCGATCGCGCCCCACACGCCGAAGGGCTCGCCGAGCGCGAGCGCGCCCTCGTGGTAGGCGTCGAGCAGCGGCTGCGCCTGCGCGCGGGGCAGCGACTCGATCCCCAGCGGGCTCGACAGGCACAGCAGCGCGCGGTGGAGGCCGTCGCGCTCGACGAGCGCGGCACGACGCGCGGGCGCCTCGGAGGCGAGGTCGATCACATAGGGCCGCTCGCCCGCGAGGAACAGCACGGTCAGCCCGTGCTCATAGCGCACGAACGGCAACTCCCGGCGCTGGGCGAGCGCTTGCACGAGCGGCTCGGTCCAGAGATGTTGGTGGATATCGGTCTTCATCGCTCTCTTTATTGCTCCACTCTTGATCGCTTTCTCGGTGCTCTTCACACCCCTATCGGCATATTCCACAGATTCTTTATCGATTTTGTGGACTTTAGCATATCAGCCATTTGTCGAAATAGGTACACAGCCCGCATAGGCATCCGTATCTACACCCGATCATCCTCCCCGAGAGCGCATGTGCGCATCTCTGAGCAAGCCATCTCCGAACAACCCCAGTCTGCACAGACCCAGCCTGCACAAACGAGATCGCCATGTCAGACGACGCGACACCCCAAACCAACCCCGACCCCGGCCCCGACCCGCTAGCCGGGTCCGTCCCCGGGCAGGGAATCGAGTCCGCCGGTCGCCGAGTCTGTCGGGGCCGCCGAGTCGTCCGAGGCGACCGCGCCCGGACAGGTCACCGAGCAGGGCACGGAGCCTGGACAGGCCACCGTCGCCGAGGGAGCGGCCGGTCAGGGTAATCGCCGCAGGGGTATGTGGGCCGCAGCGGCCGTGGTCTGCGTCCTCGCCGGCAGCGCCGCCTCGGTGCTCGGCGCGCACGCTGTGGCGCAAGAGCGACGCGAGCAAGACGGAAACAAGCTTCCAGCAGGGCTCGCAGGCGATCGCCTCGACATTGAAGCTGGCGGTCCAGCGCCAGGAAGAGCTCACCGTCGCGGCCTCAACCTTCTTCGCCGGCAATCCGAAGGCGACCTCCGCCGAATTCGCCCGGTGGGTCACATGGGCGCGCACACGGCGTCGCTATCCCGAGCTCGACGCGCTCGGCCTGCTGCCGGCTCCGCCCAAACCCGCGCCGGTCGTCCACAAGCCCACGCGTCCGCTGTCACCGGCCTCATCCACATCCGGCGACCTCCCACCCGACGATGCCACGCCACGAGCGCCTCCCCCGCGCCCGCACCCGTCCACGTCGCGCCCGCGCTGCTGCTGAGTCGTAACACCGGGCTGAGCATCTATCACCCCATCTCTGCTGGTCACAGGCAGGCGCTGGCGATCACAACGCCCGTGTATCGGGGAAATGTGACCCCGCACACCGTGTTCGGCCGCACCGCGGCATCGGTGGGATGGCTGCGCGAGGTGCTCGTTCCCGGGGCCCTGCTGGGACAGGTGCTGGTGGGCCATCCCGGCTACGCGCTGAGCGTCACCTACCGGCCCCATGCCGCAAACCGGGCCGGCGCTCGAGTCTCGCATTCACCAGCGGCGCCCCGCGGTCCGACGCGCAGAACACGACGCTCAACCTGCACGACGGCTGGACCGTCACGAGCTTCGGCCCGTCCGCCGGCGCGAACGTGCTCAATAACGGAGACGCGCTCGCGCTGCTGATCGGCGGGATCCTGTGCAGCGTGGTGCTCGGCCTGCTGGTGGACCTGCTCGGCGCCGCTCGCTGGTCGACGCCGGCACCAGCGCCGACGGAGGACGACGCAAAGGCCGACGCCGAGGTAAAGGCCGGCGCCGAGGCGCAGGACGGCGCACTGCCTGACAGATACCTGTACGAGCCCGTGACCGGGCTGCCCAACCGCGAGCTCACGCTCGACCGCGCCGAGCGCATGGTCGCCCGGGCGGGACGCGATTCGGGCATGCTGGCGGGCGCGCTGTTCGTCGACATCGACCAGCTCAAAGAGGTCAACGAGAAGCTCGGGCTCACCGCCGGGAATCAGCTGCTGAAGATCGTCGGGGAACGGCTGGAGGACGTCGTGCGGGCTGGCGATACGGTCGGCCGGCTCGACGGCGACGAGTTCGTCGTGCTGGTCGAATCGAAGGCGCGCGGGGTGCGGCTCGATTCGCTCGCCCAGCGCATGATCGAGGCGCTGCACAAACCGGTCGAGATCGACTCCTTCGGGCCCGAGCTTCGTGCTGACCGCGAGCATCGGCGTCGCCTTCGGCCGCTACGCGACGCCCGATGACCTGCTGCGCGACGCGCACGTGGCCCTGGTCTCGGCCAAGACCGCCGGCAAGGACCGCTACACGCTGTTCAACGCCAACATGCGCACCGTGATCGAGGGCCGCGCGGTGCTCGAGGCGGAGCTGAGCACGGCCCTGGCGGAGAACCAGTTCTTCCTGCTCTATCAGCCGATCTACGATCTGAGCACCCGCAAGGTGGCCGGCCTGCAGGCACTGATCCGCTGGCAGCATCCGACGCAGGGCGTGCTCGCGCCTGAGGCTTTCATCCCGCTGGCCGAGGAAACGGGGCTGATCGTGCCGATCGGCCGTTTCATGCTCGAACAGGCCTGCGCCCGTGCCGCGGCCTGGGAGGTGGCTGCGGGCGCCGCGCCGACAACGTTCCGGCTGTGAGCCCCCGTCCTCGCGTCGGCGTCTCGGTGAAGGTCTCCGCCGCATCAGCTGAATCGAGACGGCTTCGCCACGGACGTGCAGCGCGCCCTGCAGCAGTCCGGGATCGAGCCGTCGCTGCTCACGCTCGAGATCCCCGAGACCGCCGTGATGAGCGACCTCGCCGCGGCGGCAGAGCGCATGCGTCTGGTCAAGCGCCTGGGCGTGAACATCGCGATCGACGACTTCGGCGGCAGCGGCTACGCCCACCAGGCCGACCTGCGCCAGCTTCCGCTCGACTCCCTGCGGGTCGACCGCAGCTCGCTCGCCGCGTCCGAGGACGAGGACTACCGCAGTTGGCTGCTCGAGGCGATCCTGCTCGTCGGGCGTGAACTCTCGCTGACCGTGGTCGCCACGGGAATCGAGACGCACGAGCAGATGGCCACGCTCCAGGCGATCGGCTGCACGATGGCCCAGGGCGCCCTGATGGGCGCCCCCAGCCCCGCGGATGGCGTCGCCGGCATGTTCGATGTGGAGCTGCCCGCCGTGGCCGGCGTCGTTACCGACCCGAGCATGCCTCGGGATTTGGCTCTGTAGAGCCGACGGGGGACCCAGGAATCGAACCTGGCGTTGCGGTTTTGGAGACCGCCGTGTTACCGATACACCAGTCCCCCGGGCGGCCCTGGATTGTAGGGGCTCGGGGGCACTGAGACATAGATGGGCGCGGCAACTCGAACGCTAAAGGCGGGGCTCGGGAATGCCGAAAACGTCTGTAGCCCAATCCCCTCTTGTGATGATACGCACTTTCTCTGCCAGGCTCCGGGTCCTTGACCGATCTTCGATCGGGCGTCGATCGCTGGGCGCGGAGGCGGGCGACACGCTGCTCGAGGTGATCGTCAGCGCGCTGCTGCTGGGGATCATCGTCGTCGGCTTGTTCTCGGGGCTGAACAGCACCAACGCCGCCACCTCGCTCAACCGAGCCCGCTCCCAGGCCGACGCGCTGGCCGAGCAGAACGAGGAGCAGCTGCACTCGCTGCCGATCTCAACGCTCAAAGGACTCGAAGAAAAAGCGGTTTCGAAAACCGTCGAACAGGGTGGCACGAAATTCGAAGTCACCTCGAGCGCCTCGTACTACCCGGCCTCCTCCACCAGCTCGAGCTGCACCTCGAGCTCCACGACGGAAGTCGGCTACATCCAGACGGCCTCGACGGTGACCTGGCACTCGCTCGGCAAAGGCAAACCGGTCGTGCAGACCGGAATCGTCAGCCCGCCGCCCGACACATCGCTGATCGTCGAGGTCACCAACGAGCTGGGCGAACCGGTGGCGGGTATGGAAGCGCAGGTCACCGGGCCCACGAGCGCGACCGCCCTGACGTCGGCCAGCGGCTGCGCGATCCTGGCGGTGTCGCCGGGCGAATACGCGATCAACGTCCACCGGACGGGCTACGTCGATCAGAACTGGTTCCCAGAATCCAAGGAAGACCCTTTCTATGAGAAGACCGTCTACCTGCCGGCCGAGACCACGACCAAGAAGCAATACCTGTTCGCCCCTGCCGCCCAACTGAAGCCGCTCACGTTCAAGTATCTCAACCCGGAAAGCGGCAAAGAAGAAGAAGACAAGGCGACGAACGCGACCCTCGAAAACACAGAAATGTCGCCCCCCACGAGGCTGGTGCAAAAAGAAGGCAGCGCCACATATCTCGCGACGATGCAGACCGAAAAAATCATCTATCCGTTCAACAAAACGTCTTACACCCTCTACGCCGGCAGCTGCGTCGCCAACAAGCCCCCCGTAGAAAAAGAACGGACGACAGTGACGTTCCTCCCGGAAAAAGAAAAGGAAGCAAAGCTCGTACTGCCATCGCTGGCCGTGGACGTTTGGCAAAACAGTAAGAAAGAATGGGAAAAAGAAACGCCAAAAAAACTCATCGGGAGCAAACCCGAAATCTTTCTCTACGACACCGACGAAGGCTGCGAAAGCAAACGTCAAACGCCGGAAACCATTATGCCGACAAAAGAAAAACTTGGCGCGCTGAAGTACCCCGGCCAGCCCTGGGGCACGTACACCGTCTGCGTCAACGTCCCCTTTGAAAATAAAACCACCAAAAAAATCGAAAACAAGCATTTCGAAGAACCGGCGCAAAAAAACAACAATCCCAAAAAAGAAGGCACCGTCGTCAACCTCTATGAGGGTGGATCCAAAGGCGAAGGACTGAAGCCAGTAACAGGTGAAGAATCGTGCCCGTGACGACCCCCCCATCCCCGAAAGGCACGGGCGCACCGTCTGGCGCGCGCTGGCGCGAGCAGCACGGCGTCACGCTGATCGAGCTGCTGGTCGCGATGATCATGACGCTGGTCCTGAGCCTGGCCGCCTTCTCGATCCTGGAATTCGCCACGGCCGACGTCTCGCGCATCACTTCGCGAGTGCACGCGGACCAGACCGGGCGCACCGCGCTCGAGAAGCTCATGCTGCAGCTGCACTCCTCCTGCGTGGCCCTGGAAGTCAACCCGATCATCGAAGGAAGCAACAGCGAAAAACTCAGGTTCGTCAGTGCAAGCGGAAAAGAATCGGGGTTTGCGACCAGTGAAATTTCTATGTATGAAATCATCTACAACAAAGCTGAAGGCACCCTGATCGAAAAGACCTACGTGAGCACCGGCCCCGAGTCGAAAGGAAACTATCCCTTCTCGACAACGGCGTCCACCACGACAAAACTGCTCAAGGGGGTGAAGCCGACGCTAAACGCCAAAAAAGAAGAAATACCGATTTTTCAATACAACCGATACTACAAAACGGGCGACACGATACCCGAAGGCGACAAAGAACTTCCCTACGGCGAACTGAACCCCAAACCGATGGAAAGCAAAGAACTCGAAAAAGAAATCGAAAACGTCGCGAAGGTGACCGTGAGCTTCACGCTGGCGCCGGAAGGCCACGAAAGCATCGTCGCCAAAGGCGGTCAGCCCGTCGCGCTCGAAGACTCGGCCGTGTTCCGCCTGACCCCCTCCTCGACCTCCTCCGAACACGTCAACTCCCCCTGCTCGGAAGCGCCATGAAACGTCTCTCCACATCATTCCCGCACCTCCCGCCCGCGCTTCGCCGCCAGGACGGCTTCACGCTGATCCTCACGCTCGTCGTGCTGCTGATCAGCTCACTGCTGCTCGTCGCGGCGTTCACGTCGGCCCAGGGCGAGATCCACCTCACAAACACCGACAGGCAAGAGAAGAAGGCCTACTACGCGGCCGAGGCCGGCCTCGAGGACTACGAGTACCACCTCACCCAGGACGGCAACTACCTGACCTACTGCACGACGCCCACGCCGGAAAACACGGCGCTGAACCAGTACTTCAAGGCAGGGACGGAAAACCCGCTGAGCACCTCCGAACTGCATACGGCCGAAGTGCCCGGCACCAGCGGCGAAGAGAAGTACGCGATCCAGCTGGTGCCGGCCGAAAGCGATACTGAAAAACCCAAAAAGTGCAATACAGGCAACGTGGTGGGATCGATGATCGAAGAGAAAGAAGGCCCCACCGCCGGGACCTTCAGGATCGAGTCCACGGGCTTCTCCGGCAAGCAGTCGCGCACGCTCGTCGCCACGTTCCGCAACGCCAACTTCGTCAGCTATGTCTGGTACAGCGTCTACGAAACCGGCGATCCGAGCCTCTACGGCACACCTCCCGCTACGGAACCAAACCGCTACACCGAATGTGGCAAGTTCTACACAGAACGACCGTCTTACTGTAGTGAGTTCAACAACTACTTCATCAGCGGCGAATCGGTCAACGGCCCGATGCACACCGAGGACCACCTGGGGATCTGCGGCAACCCCGTCTTTGGCCGCACCAAAAGCGATCGGATCGAATTCGGCAACGGCTTCAACAAGACCGCAAAAGTGGGCTACTCCGGCGAGAGCGCATGCAGCGAAGGAGAATCTAAACCCGAATTCAAAGGCACCATGGTGCCGCCGAGCGAAACCCTGCAAATAACCCCGCCCCCGGGCGACGAAGAACTCGAACACATCGTCGAAACCTCACCGACAAACTATAACTACGAAGGGCAGACCGAAATCGTGCTGACGGGTGAAACGATGACGGTAGTCGAACACAAGGGTTCTCACCCTACCCCAGCCGAAGAAGGTCCTCCGGAATATAAGAAGAAAGAAACGACAACGCCCGGCGTGGAACTTCCACCCAACGGGGTGATCTATGTTTCCAGCGAAGAAGGAGGGAGCTGTGAACCGTACTCGCCGTTTGGCCCCTCCCCAGCATACACCGAAGGCAGCGCCTGCGGCAACGTATACGTACAGGGCGAATACGACAAAGCCCTGACGATCGCGGCGCAGAACGACGTGATCATCAACGGCAACGTCTATCCGCAAAGCGTCGCCGGCAAATTGGGCAGCGAACCGACGGGCAACACGATGCTGGGCCTGATCGCGAACAACTTCGTGCGCGTCTACCATCCGCTGACCGGCACTCGTCCGAGCCCGAAAGAATTCTATAAATGCGGCTCCACGACCAACGACACCGTCAGCACCTCAGCAATCCCCAAGGATCTCGAAGAACCGTTCATCTATGCCGCGATCCTCGCGCTCAAACACTCGTTCATCGTCGACAACTTCGACTGCGGCAAACCGTTGAAAGCCCTGAACCTCTACGGCGCGGTCGCGGGCGAGTTCAGCAACGGGATGACGGGCGTGTTCAACGGTAAAACGGCCATCAGCGGGTATCCGTACAGCCTCAAATACGACAACCGCCTGCAGGCCGAGGAGCCGCCGCACTTCCTCAACCCGATCGAGGCCGCCTGGTACATCCAGCGCCAAACGCTGGCAAGCAAGCCATAGCGCAACCGTCGCTAGCGCGATGCGGGCGAAGGGACTCGAACCCCCAAGGGCTTGCGCCCACTGGCTCCTAAGGCCAGCGTGTCTACCAATTCCACCACGCCCGCTCGGCCGCTCCGCGCCGCTTGCGCACACGGGGACCGCCTCAGATTGTATGGTTTCTCACGATGGCTTCTGCGATTCGGGAACGTGAAGAGGCGGATCGCCGCGCGCGCGGCGTGATCGTCACCCACCCCAACCGCGACAAGCCGGTCGTGCAATCCACGCGCGTGGTCGTGGTGGCGCTGCTGCTGATCACCGTCGTGCTGCTGCTGATCAACACGATCGGTGGTTGGAGCCTGCTCGAGGGTGCGCTGCCGGTCCAGCTCGGCTTCATCCTCGTCTACCTGCTGATGGCCTACTACGCCAGCCGCTGGAGCCGGGGCGTGCTGCCGCTCGGCGCGGGGCTCGCCGTGCTGCTCGCGATCTTCGCGCTCGTGGCCGCGCCCAGCTGGTTCGATCGCAACAAACCCGGCTTCTCGCAGGCCGCCCTCAACTCCGGGCTGCTCGGCGTGATCACGCTGCTGATCGTCCCCGTGCAGATCCTGCTCGTCCTGTTCGCGATGCGCGGCTTCAAACAGGGCTGGAACGTCGAGGTCGAGCGGCGCGACCCGTCAGTTGAGGACCCCACCCGCCCGGGCCCGGGGGCGGGCGGGTATCCGGACGCGGGCGGGTACCCGGACGCTCCGCCGCTCCCGGCCTGAGGCCTGAGCCGGGAAATCGATGCGGCGGGTGGGAGTCGAACCCACACGCCCTTGCGGACAGAGGCTTTTGAGGCCTCCGCGTCTACCGTTCCGCCACCGCCGCACGTGCGACACCAATATATGCGTCCCTACGCCGGTCCTCCAACCAGCTCCAGCAGCTGCCCCGCGATCGCCTCCGGCGCCGCGAGAATGCCGTAGGGCAGATCCTCGTGCTCTGGCAAGTCCAGCACGCTCAGGCCCGCGCACTGGCAGATCAGCGCGCCGGCGGCGATGTCCCAGGGCTTGACCGTGCGCTCGAAGTAGGCGTCGAAGCGCCCCGCGGCCGTCCAACACAAATCCAGCGCGGCGCTGCCGAAGCGGCGGATGTCGCGAACCCGCGGCACCACGCGGGCGAGCACCCGCGCCTGGGCCGCGCGCACCTTCGCGTCGTAGGCCAGGCCGGTTGCGACCATCGCCGTCGCGAGCTCCTCGCGCTCCGATCCCCTCAGCTCGACCTTCCCCTCGGACCCGCTCAGCCTCGCCCCACCGTCGCGCGTCGCCGTGAACAGCTCATCGCGGTTCGGGTCGTACACCGCGCCGGCCACCGTGCCCTCGCCATCCTTCACCGCGACGCTCACGCACCACTGGGGGATCCCGAACAGGAAGTTGACGGTCCCGTCGAGCGGATCGACGACCCAGTCCAGGCCGCTCGTGCCCCGCGCGGAGCCGCCCTCCTCCCCCACGAAGCCGTCCTCCGGCCGGCGCTCAGCCAGTAGCGCCTCGATCGCGCGCTCCGACGCCAGATCCGCCTCGCTCACCAGGTCCGTCGGCGTGCTCTTGCTGGTCACCTCGCGCTCGTCCCCCGCGCGCACGCGCTCCAGCAGCAGCCCGCCCGCCATCCGCGCGGCCTCGACCGCCACCTCCAGCAGCTCTGCCTGCGTCTCCCCAGCGCGGCGCTCGCCGTCTGCGTTCACGAGGTCTCCCCCACCCGGCGCTCGCCGTCTGCGTCTCCGCTCACGAGAAGCCGGGCGGGCGGTCCTGCGCCCACGGGCGCTCGGCCTCGATCTGCGCGGCCAGCGCCACGAGCGTCGCCTCGTCATTCGGCCTCCCGACGAGCTGCACCGCGCGCGGCAGGCCATCCGCGGAGAACCCCGCGGGCACCGAGCACGCCGGTTGCCCGGTGAAGTTCCAGCAGGCCACGTACGGCACCGTCGCCGACGCCTCGACCGACGTCCTCAGCCAGCCGCGACCCTCGCGAGCGCCGATCCGCGGCGCCGGCGCGGGGGTCACCGGCGTCAGCAGCACATCGTGGTCGGCCAGCGACTCGTTCAGGCGCGCCGTGTACTGCGCTCTGCGCCCGAGCGCCCAGTCCAGGACGCCCTGCGGGATCATCCCCCCGATGCGGGCGAGCGCGGCGATGCGCCGTTCCACGCGCTCGGGGTGCGCGAGCGCTGAGACCGTCTCGTGCACGCTGCGCAGGTAGACGACCGTGAACTCGGCCGCGGGCGCGAGCTGGCCGTGGTCGACCTCGTGCTCGTGCACCTCGTGGCCGAGATCCCGCAGCAGCGCCGCCGTCTCCTCCAGCGCCGCGCGATTCTCCGCGTGCAGCTTCGTCAGCGGCGACGGCGGCAGCTTGGTCGCGAGCGCAATTTTCAGGGGCCTCGCCTGCCCGAGCGCGTCCAGGAACGAGCTCGGCGGCACGACCGGCGTGTCGGGATCGACCGGCCCGTCGGCGATCGCATCGTAGAACAGGGCGCTGTCGCGCACAGAGCGCGTCAGCACGCCGTAGACGACCAGGCCGTGCCAGGCGCCCACCTGGGGCGCCAGCGGCACGCGCCCCCACTGGGTCTTGCACCCGAACAGGCCGCAGAAGGCCGAGGGAATCCGAATCGATCCCCCGCCGTCGCCCGCGAGCGCGGCGCCCACCAGGCCGGCGGCGACCGCCGCCGCGCTGCCGCCGCTGGAACCCCCGGGGCTGTGCTGCAGCTCCCATGGGTTGCGCGTCACGCCCCAGGTGGGGGACTCGGTCCAGGGGAACGCGCCCAGCTCGGGCATCTGCGTCTTGCCGATCACGATCGCGCCCGCCGCGCGCATCCGCCGAACGATCTCCGAGTCCGCCTTCGCGGGCTCGCCGTAGGCGTTCGTGCCGCACGTCGTCAGCTCGCCGGCGACGTCCTGCTCTTCCTTCACGGCGATCGGCACGCCCAGCAGCGGACGCTGACTCGACTCCCCACCCGCCCCTCGGCGGGCGTCGGCCTGGTCGGCCTCCATCCGCGCGCGCTGCGCGAACACGACCCTGAACGCGTTCAGCCTAGGGTTGTACCGGGCGATCCGATCGAGGTATAGGTCCACGAGCTCGCGCGCAGCCGACCTCACCCGCGGCGATCAACTCCGCCTGCTTGGCGATACCGGCGTAGGCGAGGTCGATTGTGTCCATGCTCGCAATCTAGACGAAAGAAAAAATCGACACGGCCGCCGATCATCGTCCGCGTCCGAACATGTAGGATCTGGTGCAAGCTACGGGGGAGGAAGCAGTGGCACAGGAAGTCGAGTTCGGCAAAGGTGGCGAAGGCAAGATCCGCAGCTTCTGGGTTGGCCTCGGCCTCACGGTCATAACGCTCGGGATCTATGCCTTCTGCTGGTACTACTTCGTCAATGACGAGCTGAAGGATGTCGGGCTCTCCAAGGATGACCAGAATCTCGGTCAGTCGAGCCCTGCTATGTCCGTGACCGCTCTCGTCGGTGGTGCTTTGCTGTCCTGGTCGGTGGTTGGGCTTGTCATACCTGTCCTCTCGGTCTACAACTACGGCCAGCGCATCAAGCGATCGGAGCGTCTGACGGGTATACCGAAGGAGGACCAGATCAACCCGACGGTCGCCCTCCTGCTCTACTTCCCCGGCATCTTGCTAATCGTCCCGTTCTTCTTCCACTACTGGTATGTGACGAAGCATCAGAACATGGCGATGCGTGCCGCCGGAGGACTGCCCTACAAGGGCGTGCCAGACCTGGTTACACCCAGCCCCGCGTAATCGTCAATCGTCGTGCGGCCCGTCAGCTAAACGGGTGTCACGGGGTTGTGCTTCGCCGGCCAGTCACGGGCCTTGCTCGCAGCGTGGGCGAAGCGGCGGATCAGCTCCCCACGCAGGTCCTGCGGTTCGATCACCGCGTCGATCACCAGTTCCGAGGCCAGATGCAGGATGTCGATGTCGGCGGCGTACTCTTTCCGCAGCTCCTCGGTCTTCCTCGCGCGCTCGCCCTCGTCGTCGATCGCCTGCAGCTGGTTGTAGAACACCGCGTTGATCGCCGCCTGCGGCCCCATCACCGCGATCGACGCGCTTCCCAGCGCGATGCAACCGTCCGGGTCGAACGCCGGCCCTGCCATCGCGTACAACCCCGCCCCGTAGGCCTTGCGCACGACGACGGAGATCTTCGGAACGGTCGCTTCGCTGACCGCGCTGATCATCTTCGCGCCGTGGCGAATGATGCCCTCGCGCTCGACCTGCGTGCCGATCATGAAGCCGGGCACATCGGCGAGGAACAGCAGCGGCACGTTGAACGCGTTGCACGTCTGGATGAAGCGCGCGGCCTTGTCGGCGGAATCCCCGAACAGCACGCCCCCCTTGTGCTTGGGCTGGTTGGCGACGATCCCGACCGCCTTCCCGTCGATGCGCGCGTAGCCGACGACGAGCTCCTTGGCCCAGCGCGGGTGGATCTCCATAAACGACTCACCGTCGACGAGCGCCGCGATCAGCAGCTTCATGTCGAACGGCTTGTTCTCGTCCTGCGGAATCAACTCGGCGATCGGCGTTTTCGACGCGGGCTCCGCCGACCCTGCCGGCGGCGGGGACGCCTGCCAATTGGTGGGCATGTACCCCAAATACCGCTTGGCAAGTGCGATCCCGTCCTCATCGCTCTTCACCAGCTGATGCCCGCACCCGCTCACCCCCGTGTGCATCCGCGCGCCGCCCATCTCCTCCAGCGTCACCTGCTCTCCAATCACCATCTCCGCCATCCTCGGCGAGCCCAGGTACATCGACGCGTTCTGATCCCTCATGATCACCAAGTCGCAAAACGCCGGTATGTAAGCCCCGCCGGCGGCACTTGGGCCGAACAGCACGCACACCTGGGGAACAACCCCAGACATCTGCACCTCGTTGTAGAAGATCCGCCCCGCGCCGCGCCGGCCCGGGAACATCTGCACCTGCTCGGTGATCCTGGCACCCGCCGAGTCCACCAGGTAGACCATCGGGATCCTCAACTCCAGCGCGCGTTCCTGGATGCGCAAGATCTTCTCCACCGTCTTCGGCCCCCACGAGCCCGCCTTCACGGTCGGGTCGTTCGCCATCAGGGCCGCCGGGCGCCCGTCGATCGTCCCGACCCCCGTCACGACGCCGTCGGCGCCCAGCCCGTCCTGCTCCCAGTTGGCCAGCAGCGCCTCCTCGGCGAAGCTGCCCTCGTCGAGCAGCAGCGCCACCCGCTCGCGCACCGGGAGCTTGCCCTGCTCCCTGGCCTTCTCGCGATGGCGCTCGGGACCGCCTCCGAGCGCGCGGGTCCTCGCCTCTGGGAGATCAGTCACCTCGTGTGCCGCCTCTCGCGTCTAGCTCCGGATCGTGACTCAGATCCCCGGGTTCTCGGCCGGCGCCTCGCCGGAGTAGTCGTAGAAGCCGATCCCCGCCTTGCGCCCGAACCAGCCCGCGCTCAGCATCTTGCGCAGCACGGGCGGCTGCGCGAAGCGGCGCTCGCGGAACTCGTCGAACAGCACGTCGCAGATCGAGCCGAGCGTGTCCAGCCCGACGAAGTCCGCCAGCGTCAGCGGCCCCATCGGGTGCCCGGCGCCGGCCTTCATCGCCTCGTCGATCTCCCCGACCGAGCCGACGCCCTCTTCGTAGCCGCGCATCGCGTCGAGCATGTACGGCACGAGCAAGCGGTTGACGATGAAGCCCGCGCGGTCCTTGGTCGGGATCGCGAGCTTGCCCTCGGACTTCGCGAACTCCAAGGCGGTATCGAACGCCTCGTCCGATGTAGTCACGCAGCGCACGACCTCGACGAGCTTCATGACCTGCGCGGGGTTGAAGTAGTGCAAGCCGACGAACTGCTGTGGGCGTCCGGTGGACGCCGCCTGGTCGATCACCGACAGGGAGGACGTGTTCGTCGCGAACACCGCGTCTGCCTTGACGATCCGATCGAGCTCCTTCCACATCTCCAGCTTCAGCGCCAGGTTCTCGGTGATCGCCTCGATCACCAGATCGCAGTCGGCCAGCTCTTGGTAGTCGGTCGTGCCCTTGATCCGCCCGCGCACCGCGTCGGCATCCTCCTGAGAGGACTTCCCCTTCTCGACCGCGCGCGCGAGCTGCTTCTCGATCTTGCCGATGCCCCTCGCAAGTGTCGCGTCGTCAACCTCACGCAGCACGACCTCGTAGCCGGCCTGAGCCGCCACCTGCGCGATCCCATGACCCATCAGCCCGGCTCCGAGCACGCCCACCTTCTCGATCTGCTGCGCCATACACCCTCCGTTTGGTCTCCGGTTTGATCGGAGCCTATTACGCGCTTGTGGGACACGCCCTTCGAGCGCCCTGAGCGGGACGGCTTCGGCGGACTCGCCCGGCTCACGGTAGCCTCCGTCGGGTGAGCACCGAGGAGACCTTCGACCTCTCCGCGGCCGGCCTGCGCGCCGACGGCACGGACCTGCGCATCTCGGTCGAGGTGCTGGCAGCAAAGCTCGAGTCATCGCTGCCCGGCCGCACTCATGTGGAGCGCCGCGGCGGCGGCCTGCTCGGCCGCGGCGAGAAGCACGTGCGCCAGATCCAGGTCGAGCTCGGCTCTGGCAGTGGGGCGGGCGGGGCCATATACAAGCTGGAGATCGACGGCGATCGCATCGAGGGCTTCCGCGAGCGCAAATCGGGCGGTATCGCGATCAAGCGCGAGCCGCTTGACCCCGACCAGTGGATCACGGCGCTCACCGACGAGTTGCAGGCGGAGGCGCAGCGCAGCGCCGAGGCGCGCGCGGCGCTGGAAGGGCTCGTGCGCTGAGATGGCGGGCGAACCGGTGCAGGACGCCACCCAGGAGCGCGAGCAAGCGCAGTCGCTCGCGCGGATCGAAGCGGGCGGCATCCCATTGTCGGCGGAGCGGCGTCTGAGCGAGCTGCGCGGGACACAGGGTGAGGAGGGTGGGCGCGGCGCGTCGTTCACGTCCGACCTGTCCGTCAACGGTTTCGCGCTCTGCCACCAGCTGGGGCTGACGCCCCTGTCGCAGGTGATGGGCAGCTCGATCTACCAGATGGGCTACCAGGGCGCATGGGGGGCGACGAGCTTCGGTGGCAGCGCACTCGTCGAGCTCGACTCGCTATCGCAGGCGCTGAACGAGGTGCGTGGACGCGCTTTGAACCGGCTCGCCGAGGAGGCGCGCCACGTCGGGGCCGACGCGGTCGTCGGCGTGGAAACGCGCGCGGGCGAATCCGAACTGGGCTCCGGCGCGGGCGGTGGCCAGCTCGCGCTCGAGCACATGGTGCTCGGCACCGCCGTGCGTCGCGAGAACGCCCACACCGAGCAGCCGGTGATGACCGAGCTGTCGGTCGCCGACTACGCGCTGCTCTTGCGCGCCGGGATCGAGCCGGCTGGGATCGTCGCCTGGAGCTCGGTGTTCTTCGCGAGCTACGCCTACAGCGGGATACTCGGCGGCGGGCCGGGCATGATGAACTCGATGCAACCGTATGAGCTCAGCGAATTCACGCAGGCGCTGTACAGCGCGCGCGAGCGGACGATGGGCCAGATCACACAGCAGGCCTCCGCCCTAGGCGCGTCCGGCGTCGTCGGCGTGCGCATCGGCCACACGATGCAGCCGCGCACACTGGGCGCCGGTATGGGCGGCGCCGTCGGTGGATTCGGCGCGCGCGAGCTGCGCGGGATGATGATCACCTTCAACGCGATCGGCACCGCGATCCGCCAGCACGCCGATGCCGAGATCCAAGCCCCCGAACCCGTCGTCGACCTATTCACATGAGAAGGAGCACCACATGACCGAGGAGCGCGAGACCGCATACGACCCATCCTCCCTGGAGGGCGTCCCCGAGGCGGGTCGCGCTCGCCTGCAGCAGAACAAGGCGGGCCTGTTCACCTCCGACCTCTCCGTCAACGAGTTCCTGCTCGTCAAGCAGGCCGGTTTCGAGCCGATGGGCCTGGTCGTCGGCAGCTCGATCTACCACATCGGCATCCAGCTCTCCGGCTGGAAGAAATCGCAGGAGATGACGGTCCTCTCCGAAGCGATGTACGGCGCGCGCCAGCTCGCGATGACGCGCATGGAGGAGGAGGCCGACCAGCTCGGCGCCGACGGGGTCGTCGGCGTGCGCCTGGACATCGGCCGCTACGAGTGGGGCCAGGACATGGCCGAGTTCATCGCGATCGGAACCGCTGTGAAGCACCGCGACGGCGCCCTGCACCGCGCTCCCAGCGGCAGGCCCTTCACGAGCGATCTGTCGGGCCAGGACTTCTGGACGCTGCTTCACACCGGGCACCGCCCGGTCGGGATGGTGATGGGCAGCTGCGTCTACCACGTCGCCCACCGTGGGATGCTGCAGTCGATGGCCCAGACCGGGCGCAACGTCGAGCTCTCGAACTTCACCCAGGCCCTGTACGACGCGCGCGAGCTGGCGATGGAGCGGATGCAGTCCGAGGCCCAGGAAATCGGCGCCGAGGGGATCGTCGGCGTCGATCTGCAGGAGAAGTCGCACGGCTGGGGCAGCCACACGATCGAGTTCTTCGCCGTCGGCACCGCGATCGTGCCGCGCGAGGGGCACGATGAGGAGATCCAGGCGCCGACGACCGTTTTGGATTTGAGTTGAGCCCAGACATGCGACTGAAAGGACGTCTCAAATGAGCCTCGTCACCACCGAAGACCGCGGCGCCGTCCGCCACGTCGTGCTCGACCGGCCCGAGAAGCGCAACGCGATGAACCAGGCTTTGCTCCTCGAGCTCGGCGAGGCGCTACGCGACGCCACAAACGACGCGTCGGTGCACTGCGTCGTGCTGCGCGGCGAAGGCCCCGTCTTCTCCGCCGGCGTCGACCTCGGCGAGCTGATGTCGTTCGCCGGCGACCCGGATGTGCTGCGACCCTTTCGCAACGTGTTCCTCGACTGCGCGAACCTCTGCGAAGCGATGCCCAAGCCGGTCGTCTGCCAGATCCACCGCGCGTGCTTCGGGGGTGCCCTGGAGGTCGCGCTCGGTTGCGACCTGCGGATCGCCGCCGACGATTCCCAGCTCGGCCTGCCCGAGGTCAAGTTCGGGATCATCCCCGACGTCGGCGGATCCTCGCGCCTGCCCGCGGTCGTCGGGCTCGGCCGCGCGAAGGAGCTGATCATGACCGCCGCCACGATCGACGCCGCCGAGGCGCACCGAATTGGGCTCCTCAACCGCGTCGTTCCGGCCGCGGAGCTCGAGGCGGCCACGCAGGCCTTGGTCGACGAGCTGCTGGCGAACTCGCCCGTCGCCGTCGGCCGCGCAAAGCGCGTGATCGACGCCTCCGCGCGCCCGGCTCTCGCGAGCACGCTGGAGATGGAGGTCGCGGTGCAGGAGTATTGCGTCGCGGCGATGCGCGAGGCGGCGCAGACGGCACAGAGGGCCGGCGAAGCGGAGAGCGGTCGCGGCGCGGGTGAGACGTAGCGGGTTAGCCCCACTCCACGGGCCCGGCCACCAACGTGTGGCTGCCCAGCGGCCGGCCGAGGATCTCACGCACGCGCACGGCGCAGGCGAGCAGCGCGGGTAGGTCGATCCCGGTCTCGATCCCCATCTCCTCGAGCATCGACACGAGATCCTCGCTCGCGATGTTCCCGGTCGCGCCCGCCGGCACGGGGCAGCCGCCGAGCTCGCCGAAGCTCGACTCGAAGCTGTCCACACCCGCCTGCAGCGCCGCGAGCACGTTCGCAAGCCCCTGCCCGCGTGTGTTGTGGAAGTGCGCGGTCAGCTGCGCCCCCTGCAGATCGTCCTTCCACAGCGCGAGGAGCTCCCCCACCTGGCGCGGGTTGGCCATCCCCGTCGTATCGCCGAAGCCGATCTCCTGCGCGCCGGCCGCATGCAGGCGCCGCGCGATCTCCAGCACGCGCTCGGACGGAACGTGGCCCTCGTAGGGGCAGCCGAACGATGTCGAGATCACACCCTCGCAGCGCAAGCCCGCCTCACGCGCGCGCGTCAACACGATCTCGAGCCCGGCGAGCGACTCCTCGACCGTTCGGTTGACGTTCTTGCGGTTGTGCGTCTCCGAGGCGGACAGGAACACGTTGATCTCGTCGAACGCCTGCCGGCCGCCGCGCGCGCGGCTCACTTCGAGCAGCGCGAGCGCGTTCTCCAGGCCGCGCTCGTTCGGCACGAGCACGCCGACCGCCACGTCCTCCGGCACGTCGATCCCTGCGAGCACCTCCGCCGCGTCGGCGAGCTGCGGGATCACGTCGGCGCGCACGAAGCTCGTCACCTCCAGCCGTTTCACTCCCGTACGCGCGAGCGCGTCGATCAGCTCGACCTTTTGGGCCGTCGGGATCGTCTCCGGCTCGTTCTGAAAGCCGTCGCGCGGGCCGACCTCGCGGATATTGACTTTGCTCGGCAGACTCACCACATCGACAGGCCACCGGAGACGTTCAGCGTCTGTCCGGTGACGTAAGAAGCATCCTCGCTCGCCAGGAACGCGATCGCGGCGGCGACCTCCTCTGGCTCGCCGGCGCGGCCCATCACGGTCGCGTTGACCATGCCCCGCTGCAGGCGCTCGCCGATCTCCCCCAGAACCTGCGGCGCGGAATCGAACAGCGGCGTCTCGATCGGACCCGGCGCGACGGCGTTGCAGCGCACGCGGTAGCGCGCACTCTCGCGGGCGATCGCCTTCGTGAAGCCGATCACGCCGGCCTTTGCCGCCGAATAGACGACCGAGCCCTGCGAGCCCACGCGACCGGCCTCGCTGGCGACGTTCACGATCGCGCCCGTGCGCCGCTCCTGCATACCCGGCAGGACCGCATGCGTGACGGCGAGCACGCCGCGCAGGTTGACGGCAAGCACGAAATCCCACAGCTCCTCCTCAGTGTTGACGAAGAACGAGAACCGGTCGGTGCCGGCGTTGTTGACGAGCACGTCGATCTCGCCGAGCGTCTCTTTTATCGCCGCGACCCCAGCGCGCACCGAGCCCGTGTCCGTCACGTCGAGCGCACACCCAAACCCGTCCAGCTCGCCGGCGACCGAGGAGGCGCCATCCTCGTTGACGTCACCGATCGCCACTTTCGCGCCCTCGGCCGCCAGCCGCCGGGCGGTCGCGGCGCCGATTCCGGAGGCGCCCCCAGTCACGAGCGCGGTCTTTCCCTCCAATCTCATCATCCATGAAGCCTATACTCACCCGCCGTGCCACCCGCCACGATCGACCCGGTCGCCATCGTCGGAGCCTCGGGCGCGCTGGGGTACGGTCTCGCCGTGCGCCTCGCCCGCGCCGGGGTGCCGATCGCGATCGGCTCACGCGACGCGAGCCGCGCCCGCGAAGCCGCCGAGCGCGCGCGGGCGATCGTCCCCGACGGCTCCTTCTCCGGCCACGACAACTCAGGCGCCGTCCGCGCGGCGGACACCGTGATCCTGAGCGTGCCGTTTCGCAACCAGTCCGAGACGCTCGCCAACCTCGAGGACGCGCTCATTCCCGGCCAGCTCCTGATCGACGCGACCGTCCCGCTCGCAGCCGCCGCCGGCGGCAAGGCGACGCGCATGCTCGGCGTGTGGCAGGGCTCCGCCGCGCAGCAGGCCGCCGAGATGGCGCCCGCGGGCGTGCGCGTGGTCTCGGCCCTGCACACGGTCAGCGCCGCCTCGCTCGCCGACCTGCACCATCCCCTCGAGCAAGACGTGCTCCTGTGCGGGGACGCGCATGCGGACAAGCGCGACGCGGCGCTGTTGATCGAGCGGATCGCGGGCCTGCGCTGCGTCGACTGTGGCGAGCTGGAGATGGCGCGCATCACCGAGTCGCTCACGGCGATGCTGATCTCCGTGAACTCGCGCTACAAGGCGCATGCGGGCATTCGGTTAGCCGGCCTCCCTGACGTACCCTGGGAGTGATGTCCACGTATACGGGTGACGTCGTTGTCCTTGCCGGCGGCACCGGCGGCGCGAAGCTCGCGCGGGGCATGCTCGACGTCGTCGAGGATCCCTCGCGTCTCGCGGTGATCGCGAACACGGGCGATGACATCGAGATCTACGGCGCCCACGTCTCCCCCGACCCCGACCTCGTCTCCTTCTGGCTGGCCGATCTGATCGACGAGCGCGGCTGGGGGCTCCAGGGCGACACCTTCGCGGTGATGGACGCGCTCCGCGACCTCGGCCGCGACGTGTGGTTCAACCTCGGCGACCGCGACCTCGCGTGGTGCGTGGAGCGCGCGCGGCTGCGCGACGAGGACGGCCTGGGACCGACGGCGGCGCTCGCGCGCCTGAACGGGGCGATCGGCCTGCGCGCGCGGGTGCTGCCGATGAGCGACGACCCCGTGCGCACCTGGATCCGCACGACCACCGGCTGGCAACCCTTCCAGGAGTTCATGATCCGCCAGCGCGCCGAGGGCCTCGTCGAGGGTCTGGAGTTCCGCGGCGCCGAGCAGGCGAAACCCAGCGCGGAGGTGCTCGCGGCGATCGCGGGCGCTCACGCGATCGTGATCGGTCCATCCAATCCCCTCGCCTCGATCGCCCCGATCCTCGCTGTCCCCGGCATCCACGACGCCCTGATCGCCGCGCCGGCGCCGGTCGTGGCCGTCAGCCCGATCGTCGGCGGCGAGGTCCTCAAGGGCCCTACGGCCGCGTTCATGGCGTTCGCCGCGCTGGAGCTCAGCGCCGACGGGGTGGCCGACTTCTACGGTGAGCTGCTCGATGGGATCGTCGCGGACGAGAGCGTCGGGCAGTTGCCGACCCTTCAGACCGACACCCGCATGGGCGACCCCGCCGCGCGCGCGCACCTCGCCCGGCAGACCCTCGACTTCGCCACAGCGCTGGCGGGTAGCGGGCCATGACCGGCCAGGCACGTGAAAAAGTGCATAAGTACACCGCATCTTTGCCGGTCGTGGCGGTCTTTCCAGCTAGGGTCAGGCTAGACTTTATGGTTTATATAGGTCAGGTCAAACCATGCATCGCAGCTCCGACGGACCTGCTCGACCCGCTCCAATGCCCACCCCGACAGCCAGGGAGTTCCGACCGTGCCCAATACGCTAGCCGACCGGGAGCTCGACCGCGGAGCTGCGGGGTAACCACACCCTGCCTCGCCACACCGGCCCGCGGATCGCCGGGCTCGCCGTCTCTGACTCCGAGAGCACCTACTCGCAGGAGCAGGTTCTGGAGCGGCTGGGACTGAAGGGGGACGAGTTCGCCGAGCGCATCTTCGCGCGCAGCGGGGTCAAGCGCCGCCACCTGAACCTCAGCGAGGATTTCCTGGAAAAAACGTTGCAGGGACGCGCCCAGCAGATCGAGCAGGATCTGCTGCGTCACTCGATCCATGCTGTTGACGCGCTCGAACTCGACCCGCTCCAGATCGGCACGGTCATCAGCTCGAGCCTGTACTCGCTCGGCTGCCCCACGCTCGCCCATCGCATGGTCGACCACTACGAGATGCACCCGGCGACCGACAAATACCACATCAGCGGCGTGGGCTGCGCAAGCGGTGTGCCGCTCATCCGCCTGGCGATCCAGACGATGCGCGAGCAGCCCGGCAAGCAGGCGCTGGTCGTGGCGGCCGAGAGCATGAGCGGTATCCTCACGCCTGCCACACCCGATGACCCGCGAGCCAAGACGGTGGGCTCGGCGTTGTTCGGCGACGGCTGCGCCGTAGCCGTGCTCTCCGGCGACCCCAGCGCGGACGGCCCGGTCATCCTCGACTCGCAGGTCCATCAGATCGAGGGCACGCTCGACGCCGTCCGCCTGGACCTCACCGCCGAGGACAGCTACCTGCACCTCGCCCGTGACCTGCCGGACATCGGCGGGGCGGCCCTGCCGGCGCTCGTCGCCGGATTCCTGCACCGCAACCACCTCGAGCACTCGGACATCGATCACTGGATGGCTCACCCCGGCGGCAGGCGCATCGTCGAGAACGTACAGAGCGCGCTCGCGCTCTGTGAGGACGACCTCGCCACGAGCTGGAGCGCGCTCGCTGAGCACGGCAACGTAGGCACGCCCTCGATCCTGTACGTGCTCGAGGACACGATCGAGCAACGCCAACCCGCACCGGGCGAGCATGGGCTGATGGTTACGATCGGCCCCGGAGTCACCCTCGGGCTAATGCTCCTAGGCTGGTAAGCCAAAAACGAACGGGAGCCGCCGGCCGGAAGGTCGGTCTCTGGATACCCTCTCCTCAGTGCGCACCGCCGCGATCCTGCCCGTCAAGCGCTTCGCCCAGGCCAAGCAGCGTCTGGGCGCGAGCGTCGAGGATCCCCTGCGGCTGGATTTGGCGCGCGCGATGGTCGGCGACGTGCTCGCCGCACTGGCCGAAACCGCTTCGATCGAACATACGATCGTCGTCACCGGCGAGCCCTCTGTCGCCGACACAGCACGCGCGCAGGGAGCGATCGTGATCGACGACTCTGCGCAAGACGGTCAGAGCGCCGCTGTTGCTCTTGGCGTCGAGCACGCCTTTACGGAAGGGATAGAGCGCGCGCTCTGCATCCCGGGAGACTGCCCCACCCTCGACCCCGCCGAGCTGGAGGCGCTCTTGAGTCCATCCGCAGGCGATCGGCCCGAGGTCGTGATCGTGCCCGATCGCCACGGCACCGGCACCAACGGCCTCCTGCTCGCGCCCCCCGACGCCATCCCCCCCAGCTTCGGCCCCAACAGCTGTGAGCGCCACCGCGCGCTCGCGCTCGCCGCGAGTGTTCGGTGGCGTATCGAGCGACCCCCGTCGCTGCTTCTGGACATCGACACCGGCGATGACCTGACCGCGCTGCGCGCGCGGCTTTCGGCAGAGCACGTAAGAGCCCCCCGCACCCGCGCGGTGCTCGACTCGGCCCAAACGCCGTGGCAAGCCTTTTCGCCCGCGGCCTGAGCGGCCTCCCCGAGGTGCACGCGGGCGATGACCTCGCGGCGCTGATCATCCAGGCATCGAACGACCAGCAACCGGCGTCCGCACTACACGACGGTCAGGTCGTGGTGATCGCGCACAAGGTCATCTCCAAGGCCGAGGGCGCCGTGGTTGACCTGTCCACGGTGACGCCCAGTGAGCGCGCTCTGGAGCTGGCCACCGAACAGGACAAGGACCCGCGCGCGGTGCAGGTCGTGCTCGATCAGTCCGCGGAGATCCTCCGCGCGGCGAACGGCGTGCTGATCAGCCGAACCCACCACGGCTTCGTCTGCGCCAACGCGGGGGTCGACGCTTCCAATGCTGCTCGGGAGCGCGGGACCGAAACGCTGATCGTGCTCCCCCGCGACCCCGACGCCTCCGCGCGGCGCCTGCGCGCACGCCTGCGCGAGCTGACCGGCACCGCACCCGCGGTGCTGATCACCGACAGCTTCGGCCGCGCTTGGCGCCACGGGCAGTGCGACGTGGCGATCGGCTGCGCGGGGATGACCCCCTTGGAGGATTGGCGCGGACGCACCGACTCCGTCGGCCTGGAGCTGCGTGCGACCTGGCTGGCGGTGGCAGACGCCGCCGCCGCCGCCGCCGACCTTGCCCGCGCGAAGGACTCGCGCGAGCCGGTCGTGCTGATCGACGGCCTCGCGCGGTTCGTCACCGCGGAGGACGGAGCCGGGGCGACGGCGCTGCTGCGACCTTTGGATGAGGACCTGTTCCGTTAGGCGCTATCAGGTCAGGCGCTGCCCGACTCCGCCGGGCGAACCGGCTGGGAGGCGCCACGAGAGAGCGCGTGACGCGCGTTGACGAACACCGCGCGCGGCATCGCTGAGACCAACATCCGTGCCGGCCCGATGTTGCGTGATCCGAACGCCTCGAAGGTCCGGGCCAGGCGCTCGTCGCGCGTAGCCGCGGAGAACAGCGTCCGCTCGCCGAGATTGAGCTTGCGAGCACTGGAATAGTCGGTGATCATCGCCGTGTGGCCGCGCAGGCGGCGGGCGTAACGGCGGCGGTAGCGCTCCAGGCCCTGCTCCAGCGACTCGGCCCCCGACATCGCCGGGGCGATACTGTCGGCGAGCCATTCGGCGGACTGGAAGGCAAAGCCGCAGCCGATGCCCCACAGCGGGTCCAGCGCGCCCGCGGCGTCGCCGGCGAGCGCGAGACCGGGGGCCGTGGGGATGTGGGTCACGGTGGTCATATCGATCTTGCCCGTGATCTCTCCGACCATGCGCGAGGCAAGGATCGGAGGAGCCTCCGGCACGGAGGACACCAGTGCCTTCAGCGCCGCCTCGGGGTCGGCGCGGAATTCGGGAAGGCGCTCCATGGTCGGCATCACGGCATAGAAAACCAGGTCGCTGTCGGTGGGGAATGCCGCGGCCATGTCCGGGTCGAGCAGCCACAGCACCGGGTCGGGGTAGGTGACCGGCCGGGGTCCTTCGAAGTAGCCGCCGTAGGCAAAGCGCCCGTGGCGCTTGGTCTTCGTGGGTACCTCCGCGAGCTTGGCCACCCGCGAGTCGCGGCCGTCGGCCCCGACGATGAGGCGCGCGCGCAACGTCAGTGTCTCACCCTGGTGGTCGCGCGCCTGCACACCACAGATCGCGCCCTCCTCGCGCACGAGCTCACGTACGGTATGTCCGAGGATCAAGTCGACTCCGGGGGTCTCAGACGCCATTTGGCGAATCAGCGGGTCCAGGCGCTCGCGGCGCAGGTTGACCCCCATCGGAACCGAACTCCTGGCTGGCGGTTCGATCCAGCCCCAGCGGGTCCGCAGGCGCGCTCGTCCCCGCAGCGCTCCCACCTGCATCATCCTCTCCAGCAGTCCGAGCCGTTCCAGCGTGGGCACGGCGGATGACTGGATGAAGTGGGTGCAGACCTTCTTGTATGCCCCCGCGTCCGGGCGCTGCTCGACCAGCGCCACGCGCGCACCGGCCCTGGCGAGCAGGATCGCCGTGGTGCAGCCGGCGAGGCTGGCGCCGACAATCGCCGCGTCGTAGTCGCTATGCGCCGTCATGCGATCACCGCCAGATCATAACGCCGCCTGGTCTCGTACAGCGTTGTGCGCTCGGCCGCGGGACGGCCCGCCTCGTGCGCCGCGGCGACGAGTTCCTGAGGGTCCAGGCGGGTACCGTGGTATGAGCCCGCCAGGCGGCTGATCGACTCCTCCATCAGCGTGCCTCCCAGATCGTTCACGCCCCAGCGCAGAGACTCGGTGGCTGTCTCGATGCCCATCTTCACCCAGCTCGCCTGCAGGCTTCCAATCGTGCGTCCGAGCGCCAGGCGGAAGACGGCAGTGTGCTTGAGGTTCTCCTCGCGTGAGATCTCTTCCACCCCATGCGTGCGGCCGAGCAGCGTCTGGAACGGGATGAACGACAGCGGCACGAACTCGGTGATCCCGCCGGTGCGTTCCTGCAGCTCGCGGATCACGCGCATGTGCTCCGCCAGCTCCCACGGCTCCTCGATGTGGCCGAACATCACCGTCGAGGTCGACCTGAGCCCGGCGTGGTGCGACGCTTCGACGATCTCCACCCAGCGTGCGACGGGCAGCTTGTTTGGGCTGATCCGCTCTCTGACGCCGTCGTGCAGCACCTCCGCCGCGGTCCCCGGCGTCGACCCGAGACCCGCCTGCTTCAGCTGGGCGAACACCTCGGATGGTGGAAGCCCTGAGATGTCGCACATGTGGGCGATCTCCATCGGGCTGTATGCGTGCAGGTGCAGGTCCGTCCCGGCCGCGCGCGCGGTTTGCTTGGCGAACCTCAGCCAGCCGAGGTAGTCCTCGAGGCCCCAATCCGGATGGATGCCCGATTGGATGCACAGCTCGCTCGCGCCGTAGTCGATCGCCTCGAGCACCCGGCGGGCGAACTCCTGCTCGTCATGCTCGTAGGCGTCCGGCGAGCGCTTGCCCTGGCCGAAGCCGCAGAACGCGCAGCCCACTGTGCAGACGTTCGAAACGTTGATGTTGCGGTTCACGACGAATGTCACCGTCTCCCCCGCCAGCTCCTCGCGCAGCTCGTCGGCCGCCTCGCGGATCTCCTCGATCGCCTCCTCCCGTGTCTCGGCGAACAGCGCCGTCAGCTCGTCGGGGCTGAGCGCGATCCCGTCGCGGCCCTTCGCAATCGCGCCCGCGACCAGGTCCGGTCTGATCGGCGCCGGAGGATCGGTACGGCCGGAGCCGCGCCGCGGGATGAAGCTCCAGTACTTCAGCTTGATCGTGTCCAGCACGCCCTGCGCGACCCAGTCGGGGTCGATGTACTGCGGGTAGACGCACAGTCGCTCGGTCAACGCCACGCCGTCGGCCTGCAGCTGCTTGCGCACCTGATGCGGCGACGGAAACGGATGCTCTGGTGAGATGTGATCGCCGTTCGCGCTGAGGCCGCCGAGATCGGTCGCGCCCGCCTGCACAGCTCGCCCCACCAGTCGGCGAGGTTTGGTGGAATCTGGATGCCGACGTCGGGCATCAGCCGCCGTGTCTCCGCGATCAACCGCTTCATGTCCTCGATGCTCACCGCGCAGGCCCACGCGGGCAGCGGCAGCTCCGGCCTCGCGTGGGTCGGATCCTCGTCGACGCCCGTGCGCCAGTACTCGCGCGCGGCCTTGTCGGCGATCTCGGCCGGCTCTTCGCCGTAGTAGCTCTGGTGGGGAACGAAGTTCTGCAGGATCACCTCCTGGATGTGGCCGTGCCGGGCGTGCACGGCGGCGAGCGCCTCGATCGATTCGATCCGCTCCACCTCGGTCTCGCCGATCCCGACGAGGATCCCACTCGTGAACGGGATCTTCAGCTCGCCGGCCGCCTCGATCGTCTCCAGGCGCCTGACGGGATGCTTCGTCGGCGAGCCCGCATGGACGGTCTGCATCAGCCGCTCCGCGACCGACTCCAGCATCAGCCCTTGCGAGGCCGTCACCTCACGCAGGCGCGCGAGATCCTCGCGAGAAAGCACACCCAGGTTCGTGTGCGGCAACAGGCCACGCTCCAGCGCTCGTTCGCAAGTCCACACGACGTACGCGGTGAAGTCCTCGTGTCCGTACTCCGCCAGGCGCACGCGCACCTCGGGATTGACCTCGGGGTGCTCGCCGGTGAGCACGAGCAGCTCCTTGACCTGGCGCTTGGAGGCGCCGTCGAGAATCTCGTTGACCTCATCGGGGGCGTACAGATGCGCCTTGTGCGTCGCGAACGCGCAGTACTTGCAGTAGCAGCGGCAAGTCCGCGACAGCGACAGCGTCAGGTTGCGCGAGAAGGTAACTCTGCGACGCATCGGTTCTGAGTCTAGAGGCCACCGATCCGTCCGACGCGACTCCTAGATTCCGCCCATGTCCGAAGATACCCTGCGTCGGGCGGTCGCCGAGATGATCGGCGCCTTCACGCTCACCTTCGTCGGAGCCGGCGCCGCCGCGGCCGCCGGCGTCGCACACGACAGCACCCTGATCGGCGTAGCGATCGCCAACGGGCTCGCGATCGGCGTGATGGTCTGCGCCTCGGGTACATCTCCGGCGGCCACTTCAACCCTGCGATCACGTTCGGTTTTCTGATCACCCGCCGGATCAAGCCTGCCCTCGCGGGTGTCTACTGGGTCGCCCAATTCGGCGGCGCCGCGCTCGCAGCGCTGCTTGTCAAGGAGCTGCTTCCGCGCGCTACGACCGAAGCGGTCAACTTGGGTGTGCCCGCGCTCGGCCACGGCGTGGACGCCAGCTCCGGATTTCTGCTCGAGGCGATCCTGACGTTCTTCCTGGTACTTGTCGTGTTCGGAGCGGCCGTCGACACACGCGGTCCCTTCAACGCCGTCGCCGGACTGGCGATCGGCCTGACAATCTCGATCGACGTGCTCTTCGGCGGTCCGTTCACCGGGGCCGCGATGAACCCCTCGCGCGCGTTCGGACCACAGCTCGTCGGCGACCACTGGGCCAACGGCTGGGTTTGGTACGTGGGGCCGGTGTTGGGCGCTGTGGTTGCGGCGCTGCTCTACGAGTTCCTGTATCTGCGTCCATCCGCCTCCGAGCCGGACGGTCCGCCCGAGACGGGTGTGCTCGAGCCTGGCGTCAGCGATACCACGGCGAGCTGAGAGCGCTGCGCGCACAGCGCACCCGCCCAGCACACCGTTACACCCACACATAATCGCGTCCTCCCCCGTGGCGCGGGATAGGGCAGCCGAGGAACTATCCTCCGCCGTCAGATGAGATCCGCCAACCGCGTCTTCCTCGCCCGCCACGGCCAGACCGCCTACAACCTCGAGGGTCGCTTCCAGGGCCAGCAGCCGGTTCCGCTGGACGACACCGGTCGCGAGCAGGCCGCCGAGCTGGCCGAGCGGGCCGCCGGCTACGGGTTCGCGGCGCTGTGGTGCAGCCCACTGCTGCGTGCCCGCGAAACCGCGGAGATCGTTTCCGCAAGCATCGGCCTAGCGCCGCGAGAAGACCCGCGACTGATGGAGACCGACGCCGGCGACTGGACCGACCGCTCGTTCGCCGACGTCCAGTCCGAAGCACCCGAGCTGTTCGAGGAATTCTTCACCGGTGCTCCCTCTTTCGCCTTCCCGGGCGGGGAATCGTTCGCTCAGCAGGAGGTGCGCGTCGACGCGGCGCTGTGCGACATCGAAGCGCGCTCGCTGCCGGCGCTCGTCGTCTGCCACGGCATGGTGATCCGCGCCGCGCTCTCGGTCCGCGCCGGCGAACGGCTGCCGAACGGCCAGCGCGTGCAGAACGGCGCGATCGTGCCGCTCGACCCCGCGGCGGCGGAGCAACGCGCCGATCTCGGTGGCGAAGACGCGACGGTGGCGAGCTGAGCCGGTCGAGCTAAATGTTCGTGGCCAGGCCGGCGACGAGCGCCGCACCCTCGCGAGCCATGCGCGAGCGGGGGACCACGAGGTCGAATCCAGCCCGCTCGGCGCGCTCGCGTGCAGGCGCGTCCACATGTGAGTAGAAGCCCAGGGTGCAAGTCTGACCCAACATGCCCTCCGCCGTAAGAGATTCCACGAGCGCCGCACCGTCGAGATCCCGATCCACCAAGTCGACGACGAGCACGGCCGGTGAATCCGCCAGGCGCTCCCGTGTCCGGTCGGCGTTCCCGACCAACTCCACCTCGTGACCGCCCGCCGTGAGCATGCCCTGCACCTGGGAGCCGAACAGCAGATCCGGGACCAGCGCCACCACGCGCGCCACGAGTGACGAGTCCCTATTGCGCGCGCAGGCGGCGGAAGTCTTCGCGGACCGACTGCGGGCGGCCCCACATCTGCGTGACCTCGACCCGCCCGGAGCGCACCTCGCGCACTACCAACTCACCCTCGATCCCGGCGTCGTCGAGCAGGCCGAGCGTCCCGTGGACGGTCGGCGCCGAGGCGGCGTGGCCGAAGCGGTGGGCGACGAGCAGCCGCCAGTGCCAGTCGTGGTGGGAGTAGGGCTGCGCGTTGCAGGTCGTCAGGTAAACGGCAGCGTCGACATAGAGCGACTCGTCCGCGAGCCGCAGGTCGAGCTCGAGGTCGGTCCAGTCGTCGGGAAGCCCATCGATGATCTCTGGAATGTGTCGGCGAGGCCCATCTGCGGTGAAGCCTAGCGTGGCTATCCTCGAACCAGTGGCCACCATCGACACCACCGCCTCGACGCCGAATATCGGGCGCTGACCGAGGGCTGCGGCCTCCTCGACCGCTCCGAGCGCGGCAAGCTCGCGCTGACCGGCTCCGGGGCGAAGGAGTTCCTCGCCGGGCAGGTCACGAACGACATCGAGGCGCTCGACCCCTGTGAGGGCTGTTACGCGGCGTTTCTCACGCCAAAGGGCAAGATGCTCGGCGACCTGCGAATCCTCGACCGCGGCGACGAGCTGCTGCTCGACACCGAGCGCTTGGCGCTGCAGGGACTGTTCGACATGATCCGCCGCTTCAAGATCGGGTACCAGGTGGAGCTGCACAAGCGCACCGTCGAGCGGGGCCTG
>CAWFSI010000002.1:0-101248 GCA_963818545.1 uncultured Solirubrobacterales bacterium
CCAGGTGAGGGATGTTGCCCGAACGTGGGTGAGCTTCAGTCGCCGCGAACCGTCAGCTGAGCGGGGCGTGTCATGAGCGCCCCGACACCAGGCTAGGCCACGAAGATCAGCCGCGGAGCCTGGCGCGGACCTGTGCAACGATCTCGCCGGTCACCTCGCTCGTCGACGCATGGCCACCGAGGTCAGGTGTACGCACACCGGCGTTGGTGACGGCCATCGTGGCGTTGTAGATCGCCTCCGATGCTCTGGCCATCTGTGGGTGCGCAGGGTTGGCGGCGTGGTGCAGGAGCGCGCCGCAGGCGAGGATCATCGCCATCGGATTGGCGATGTCCTTCCCCTGGAGCGCCGGCGCGGTGCCGTGAGGAGCCTCGGCCATCACGACCCGTGTCTCGTGGTTCTCATCCAGGGCCAGCAGCACCGACTCGGCCCCCGCGATCGACCCGAACATCGGCATCACCAGATCGGACAGGCAGTCACCGTCGCGGTTGAGCGCCGGAATCACCAGCGGCGCATCCGCCGCTCCACTCATCAGCCCGGCGTAGGTGGCGTCGATCAGAACCTGCTCATAGGGGATGTCGGGGTGTCGCTCTGCGGCGGCGTCGAGCTCCTCCTTCAGCATCCCCTCATACACCGGCGAGACCGTCCACTTCGGGCCGCCATACACCTTCCCGCCCATAGACCTTGCGGTGCGGAAGGCGTGCTCGGCCACCCCCCGGCAGACCCTCCGCGTGATCCGCTCGGTACGCAGCGCCACCTCTTCGATCTCGCCGGCCGGGCCCTCGCGCCACTGGTGGGCTCCGTAGGCATCACCGACGGCCATCCGCACGACCGAGATCGGGAAATGCACGCCTCCCAGCGGCGTGACCCCCGGAATACGCCGGGCGGTGCGGATGATCACCGTGCCACCCACCTGCTCGCGCAGGATGCGATTGGGCGAGCCCACGTCATCAACGCCCTCCGGGGTGACCGTCGCGGCCTTCAGACCAAACCCGGTAACGCATATCGCCCGCGCGGCGTCCTGCACCACTGCGTTACTCGTTCGGCGGCGGTTCTCCAGAGACAGGTCGAAGCGCTCGATCTCGAGCTCCAGGGCAAGCACGTCGGTGCAGAGCACCCGCAGGGCCTGCTCCAGCAACTCCTGCCCGGTCTCATCTCCGTCGAGCACGACGATCTTCAGCGCGTCACTCATTCTGCTCGCAGGGCATGTTCGATGCCGGGCTCTGTGACCGCAGGTCGATCAGTGTGATCGCCACGGTCGCCCGGACGAGCCGAGTCAGGAGGATTCCCTGGGCGCGCTGGAGCGCGTCGGAGGCGCCGGGGAGCCCGTTGGTGTACATCTCCCGCGCGCGCGAGAGCGATGTGCTCTGCGCCTTCCATGCCTCTTCGTGACGGAAGTCCTCAGCCCGCTCCAGCAGGCGTGCCTTGCATATGACCTCGGCGGCAGTCTCGGTGATCGCGGCGTCGAGTGTCTCGAAGCGGGGCTGATAGCTCGCGGTTTGCAGATGGCCGTCAAGCGCGACGGTTGCGGCGTGCTCGTGTGCTGCGAGCTCTAGCCAGTAAGCACGGGCTTCGTCGAGTCTGTCGTGGTCGGCTGTTCCTGTCTGCGGCGGTGCTGAGGGTACGTGTAGCCGCAGAGCCCGCCCGAGGTGATGGCCCACCTCATCCGCCTCCTCATTGAGTGCTCGCGCGTGCGTTGAGATCTCACGCTCGACCCGGAGCAAAGCACGATCTAGGGCCTCGGTGCGCTGTTCCGGTGCGTCCGTTCCGCGGGCGTGGGTCATGCTGTTGCCTGCGGCTCGAATGAGCAGGGTCGCGAGCTCGATCGCCGCGCTCTGCACGGAGATCAAGTCGCTTATGAGCCCAGGATCGTGGCCGGCGAGCTCGGCGAGGGAGTGGCGCATCCGCACCGCTGGCTCTTCGGCTTCGGCGACGCTGAGTGAGTACGTCAGCTCGCCGCTGAGCACACCATGCTCGTGCGCGCTGAGCTGGCGCTCAAGGGCGTCGGCGATCATCGGGAGGCGATCATCGTTCCCAGTGGCGGTGTGGCTCAGCCAGAGTACGGGCAACGCACGCACCAGCTCTACGGCGCCGCCAATGAGCTCGGACACCGTACCCTCGCCAGGGTCGCGGCTGGCGTCCAACGCGGTGAGCAGTCGTGCGTGTGCGTGGGCGAGCACCGTGGAGGCGTGGTTGCGCGCTCGCGCTGGAGTGCCCCTCCCAACGCCCGATGGCGTGAGTTGGTCAATCTCGTACCGGACCTGCGCGAGCACCGCACTCCAGACGGGGGATCGCAGGATCTCTGGTCGTGACTCGTGTCGATGAGGGGGGAGCGGCACACCCGATATCTTATTCGCTTAGGAGTTACTAAGATTCATGCCCACCAAGTGCTGAAGATGCCGCGCGCAAGCCAAGAAGGAGCGAGGAGCCCGATGACCGACACTGCCCCCACCGAGAACAAGCGCCTGCTGGCGTGGGTCGAGGATATCGCGGCCCTCACCGAGCCCGAGGAGGTTCATTGGTGCGATGGGTCCTCGGAGGAGTACGACCGCCTGTGCAGCACACTGGTGTCGGCGGGGACCTTCCGCAAGCTCTCTGAGGCCAAGCGTCCGAACTCCTATCTTGCGCTCTCCGACCCTGGCGACGTGGCGCGCGTTGAGGACCGCACGTTTATCTGCTCGCCAACCGAGGCCGAAGCGGGGCCGACGAACAACTGGCGTGATCCGGCAGAGATGAAGGAGACGCTCACCGAGCTGTTCGCCGGCTCGATGCGGGGCCGCACGATGTACGTGGTCCCGTTCTCGATGGGACCACTCGGCTCCGACAAGAGCCAGATCGGGGTGCAGCTGACCGACTCCGCCTATGTGGCGGTGAGCATGCGGATCATGACCCGCATGGGGACCGGCGCGCTCGAGGCGTTGGGCGCGGACGGAGCGTTCGTCCCCTGCCTGCACTCAGTGGGTATGCCCCTCGCCGACGGCGTGAGCGACGTGCCTTGGCCGTGCAACGCGGAGAACAAGTACATCGTGCACTTCCCCGACACCCGCGAGATCACCTCCTACGGCTCCGGCTACGGCGGAAATGCGCTCCTGGGAAAAAAGTGCCTGGCGCTACGGATCGCCTCGGTGATGGCCCGCGATGAGGGCTGGCTCGCCGAGCACATGCTGATCCTCAAGCTCACATCACCCGAGGGCGAGGCAAGTACATACCGGCGCCTTCCCGAGCGCGTGCGGGAAGACGAACCTGGCGATGCTGATCCCCTCCTGAGGGCTGGAAGTCGAGACGGTCGGAGACGATATTGCCTGGATGAAGTTCGGCACGGACGGCCGGCTGTACGCGGTGAACCCCGAATCCGGCTTTTTCGGCGTCGCTCCCGGCACGGGCTTCCGACGAACCCAAACGCCATGAGGAGATCGAGACGAACACCATCTTCACCAACTGCGCGCTAACCCCCGATGGCGATGTCTGGTGGGAGGGCATGACCCCCGATGCGCCCGAGCACCTGACCGACTGGCACGGCACTGACTGGACGCCCTAATCGGATGTACCGGCGGCCCATCCCAACGCGCGCTTCACCGTGCCGGCCGCGCAATGCCCGGCGATCGCAGACGAGTGGGATGACCCGGCTGGCGTGCCGATCGACGCCTTTTTGTTCGGGGGTCGCCGCGCGAGCGTAGTCCCGCTCGTGCGCGAGGCGTTTGACTGGCAGCACGGGGTATTCCTCGGCGCGACGATGGGCTGGAGAAGACCGCCGCTGCCGCGGGCACCGTCGGGGAGTTGCGCTTTGACCCGTTCGCGATGCTCCCCTTCTGTGGTTATGACATGGCCGACTACTTCGCCCACTGGCTCCAGATCGAGCGCGACGCGGACCCGGAGAAGCTGCCGAGAATCTTCTACGTCAACTGGTTTCGCAAGGACAGCGACGGCAACTTTCTCTGGCCCGGCTACGGCGAGAACTCACGGGTGCTCGCATGGATCTTCCGCCGCTGCGAAGACGCCGCCAACGCCGTGAAGACACCGATCGGCCTCGTCCCCGTCGAGGGCGAGCTCGACCTCACAGGGCTCGACCTATCACCGCAGTCACTCGCCAAGCTACTGGAGGTCGACGTCACAGCGCTGCGCGGAGAGCTACCGCAGATCGCGGAGCACCTAGCGCAATTCGGCGAGCAGCTACCCACCGAGATCCGGCAACATCTCACCAGCCTGGAAGGCAACCTGAACAACCGCGAGGCCCAGACGATGCCGTCGGGTCACACCAGCGTCAACGGCCTCACACCAACCCGAACCTCGACAACCACCGGCAAGGGCAAGCTGTCCGGCCACTAGCTCAACGCGCGCCACAGATCCTCCGCGCTGATCCCCTCAACACGCACGACCTTCTCGCGGGAGCCGGCGCCACGTAGGACCGAGACACTGCGCACTCCGACCCCCGCGCGCTTGGCGATCAGGCGGCACAGCGCCGCGTTCGCGCGCCCATCCACTGGCGGGGCGGTTACCCGCACCAGCAGAACACCGTTACGCTCGCCGGCTATCTCGTTCACCCGCGCGCGTGGAATCAGGCGTAGCGCGATCTCGCAGCTTTCCATGACCGAGATCATCCCTCCTCAGTCTGAACATCGACGATCCCCGCGTCAGGCACCGCGCCGGCCCTGTAAGACTGTACGTAGTCCTCCCATCACCAAGTGGGTGTTTCTGCGGATGCCACGGACGTTGAGTTGGCCTACTGTCGAGCGGACAGGCGAAGGCTGTGGCGTTGAACCCACAAGTGCAGTCGGTCCGGCTGATCGGCTTTCGCGAAGCTGCGTGACGGGACCGAAGTCCTGAAGGTGGTGGAGCTGATGCCCGAGACGAAGACCAAACGCCGCCCGGCGGCAAAGACTCAACGCCGGCCAGCTGCAAAAAAACAAGCTACTGCTCGCAAATCTCCCGCGACCCGTGGAAAGCGCGATGCGAGGAGCGCAGCCAAGCGGACCACGGAGCTGTCCGAGGATGTGCTCCAGGAGTTCGAGGACGGTGCGCGGAGCGCGATCGACGCGGTGCGCAAGTTCCTCGGCACCGTCGATGAGGCCCTGCCGCCGCACAGCGAGGGTCCGTCCAGGAGGGAGGAGATCACCGACTCCGCCCTGGAGATGGCCCAGCGGCTGGTGCACACACAGTCCGAGTTCCTGCGCAAGGTTGTGGACAGTGCGGGCAAGTCGTTGAGCAGATCAGACGACGACGCGAAGTAGCACGCCGACTAGAGGAATTCTCTGTTGGCGATCATGAGGAAGGCCAAATCGCCAAGGGCCTCGTATCAAGCAGACGGCCAATCCCTACGTCTCAACAAGTTTGAGAGGAAGCTCCGTCTACTAGGGAGAGATGGTGGAGGAGTGGCCCCGTCGTCGGGTAGCAGGAGGGACCACTCTGCCGGCGGGTCGAGAAACAGCAGCCCGATGGCGCCGGCGTGGAAGCCTGCACGGAGAAGGAAGACCCGTTTGACGCGGTGCCGTGGTGTAGGGCCCAGCAGGCCGATGCTCTCCTTCGGCTCGATTCGAAGATTGAATTGACCGCAGGTCCGCTCAAGTAACGCGCGGATCCCTTCATCGCTGGCGGGAATGTCGTTTCCCTTGGTGTGGGTCCGGAGTGCGTCGACGAAGGCCCGGATATTGCTCAGCGACGCTGGGTCGGGGACGCTGAACATGCGGCTCGCGAGCGCGACGCGAAGGCTGCGCTCGTTCCAGTGCTCCTCGGGCATTGTCATGGTCCTTGTGCGGCACTCTACCCGAAGGTTGACGATATGTCTCTTGGCTTCTTGGGCTAGCGGCCAGAAGCTATGAGGCGTGACTGCACTCGAGCGCTTCGCGGCGAACCTCAAGGCACTTCGGGCTGAGCGTGGCTGGTCTCAAGAGGACCTCTCGCGAGCCTCCGGCCTGCACACCACTGCGATCTCGAAGATCGAGGGCGCCAACCGCGCACCTCGATTCCCGACGATCGTGATCCTGGCCGAAGCACTCGAGGTGTCGGCCGGGAGGCTATTCGAGCGCATCCCTTGAAGCAGGGGCACCCTGGGCCGCTGGTGCCCCATGGCAGGGCCGGCGAGTCTACGCTCGCAGCGGCTGGCGGTCGCTCACGACTCCGAGCCGTTCACGGATGACTGCGGCGAGCAACTGACGTCGCTCCGCGAAGAACTCTGGGAATCGCTCGAGCGAGTCGCCAACATCGCCGAAGTGATGGAACGCCGCCACTGCGGCGCGAGCACCCTCATCAGGGTACGCCGATGCCAACCACGGGCCCGGGAATTGGCCTCCCTTCGACTCATTGTCGGCGGGATCGAGGAGCTGTAAATTGGGGATCTCGCGTGATGCGGCGATCATCCACGCCACTTGCTCATCGGAGAAACCGAGCTTCCCTAGCTTTGCGCGTGAGAACGCGGTTTGCGGGTACACGTGGTCGACGTGCCTGCGCAGAGTGCCTCCGCCGGGGTAGATGATGGACAGCAACGGGAAGCAGTTGCGATCGCCGTAACGCAGCTGGAGAAGGCCGTCGAGGGCGGCCTCGTCGAAAGTCAGGCTCTTCCCGATTTCGCCCATCGTCTGCTCGATCTCGGCGACGGGAAACTGCTCCGAGCCGTGGTCTTTGATGGCACTGCGCAGGCGCGTAAGGAGTGTGTCGAGGCCGCTGCCCCAGATTCCTTGGCGCAGGAGGCTGCGCAACGTCCACCGCCGGATCGTCTCGCGGTCGTGCTCGGATCCCTTCGCGGTCAGGTAGGACGCATCGAGACTACGGTGCTTGATGTAGTACGCGAGCGGGTGGATCACGCTGCGCGCGTTGAGGTTTACGGCTGTTAGGCCGAACTGGTCGAGGAGGCTGGCCGCGAGCTCTAAGCACTTCTTGATCTCCGGCCACTCATCGCGAATGCGCAGCATCTGCTCCCGACGAAAGTTCTCGATCTGGAAGCGGACGCTGGTGGCGTCGGTGAGCACGAGGCACGCCTTCATGATCTGGTCGCGCTTGAAATCGAACCGGTGATCGGCGCGGTTGAGGTGCTCGTTGAACGATCGGATCTCTTCTCTCGCGTCGACGGCGTCCTCCTTCTCGCCTGCACTCCACGCCGCGGTCGCCTGGCTGAGCAAGAGGTCGGCGAAGGAGAGCGGCTCGCCCTGCGCGTTGACGCGGATGAAAATGTTCATCACACGGTCGATGCTTTGGTCGGGCTCGACGAACGGGCTGATCACGCCGTCGACGTGAACGACCTCGTGGAGGCGGCTCAGGATCATGGTCGCGTCCGCGTCAGCGCCGATACCCGACTTCACCACGTAGGCGAGCACGTCCTTGATCTGCCGTAGCTCGAGCGCGTCGCTGACGCGCATCCAGCGCCTCCCAGCCTCGTTCTCCGCTGCGGCCTGCTCCGGCGTGCGGAACCTGAAGACATAGCTCTCCGTCTCACCCGTCTCGTCCTCAGACCCAGATTCGACCACCTCGGAATCAGCTTTGCGCAGGTCGAGGTACAAGTAGCGCTTTGGGAACGCATCCGGGTTGTCCCACCACTTGTTCGGCAGCTTCACTGTGTGCGAGCCGCGCAGCCCGATGTTGAGGCTAGTCAACCGCTGCTGGCCGTCGAGCACGGCGAAGCGATTGTCCGACGGTGCGATCTCCTCCAGCCGCGGGCAGAAGTTGTGCGGAGGACGCTGGTCGTAGTCCCGTAGGAACCCGTAAAACGTATGCGCGCTGATCGTCTCATCGGAGACGCGCCAGTGCAGGAAGCCGCCGATCGGGTAGCCACGCATCAGCGAGTCGAAGAGCGTGGAGATCTTCTGCTCGTTCCAGACGAACTCGCGCTGGATCGCGGGCAGCACGAGCTGCTGGTTCTTGATCTCCTCGAGGACGCTACGGACCGTGCGAGCCGGTTGGAAGCCCTCGTGCACGGCGCCAACCCTACCCGACGCGAGGAAGCACGGCCAGGCCGGATTTTGGCCACCCGAACGTCGGCCCGGCCCTCTTGGGGAATCCCACTTCGGCCCGCAGGCCGCTCGATGCTCCCGGGGTGATCTCGACTGTAGCCCGGAGTCCGACTAGCCGATACCGATGCATGGGCATGCCACCGTCTGACCAGGGACCTGACCCATCTGGGCCGGACGACTCAAGGGGCAATCCGCGCCGGTACAGGAAGCTCCTGATCGCTTTGCCGATCGCGGTGGTCGTCGCCTTTGCTGCGATCTTGGTCGTGGGTGCCCTTGAGAGCAGTTCCTCGAGCTCAGGCGACAACGCCACGATCCCGAGTGGCACCGCCGCGAGCACCACGACCGCGAGCACCTCGACCGAAGGCTGCACGACCGGTCCTGTGAGCTCCAATGTTCGGGTCACGATCTACGGCGGCGGCGAATCAGCCTGTAGCGAATACGACCAGGGAGCCTCCAAGACAACCGGCGACTTCTGGCGGACAAAGCCGCAAGCGGAAGAACTGCGGGGGGAACTCGTCTGCTCGATGTCTAAAGGCGGCTCGCTCGTGATCGAAGTCCGCGACACCGGCGAACATCTCTACGGCAACCGGATCTGCGCGAGCCTCACAGCGAGGGGCTGGCATGAAGCCGAAGGCCCGGGTGCGAAGGTGGAACAGGAACAGAATCAGCGGAAGTCCGAACGCGAAGACACCATCACCGCTGCCCGAGAAGCAAAGGAAGCACAGGAAGACCAAACACGGCAGAGGGGCCAGGAACAGCTGGAAAAGGAAGAAGCTGTTCAGAGGCAGAAGGAAGCTCGGGAAAACCAAAAGGAAGACCGCGAACGCGAACAGGAAGATACGACGCAGCACCATGAAGAGGAGAAGCAACAGCAAGAAGTTGCAAGCGAAGATCACCGCAATGAAGAAGAAACAAGGCGGGACGAACGCGAAGCCCAGCGTGGCGAATAATCGGTCGATCAGCCCAGGGAGGGGCCAGGAGGCGCGCAGCGGCCGCTCATGCCGGCGCGGCTCCGGTGTGGCGAAGCTGCTCGAGGCCGTCGAGGATCAGATCTAGTCCCCATGCGAACTCGACGGTGTTGTCGTACCCAGACTCGGGGAGCTTCGTGGCGATCTCGACGAGGTACGGGTAGTTCTCGAGCGCGCCGATCGTCTGCGCCCTCCGCTGCGCGGCTTCGCCGGCGCTCTCGGCGGTCTCGAACCCAAGATCCTTTTCCTGCAGAGCGAAGCCGTAGATGTAGGCGTCCTGGGCCGAATAGGCGTGGATCGCCATCTTGAATGGGAAGCCAGCTTTCCGTAGGCAGCCCATGACCGCGTTGTGGTTTCGCAGGTTCGCCGGCCCCGGGTGCCGCGACTCCATCATCCCGATCGCCCAGCTGTGGCGCTGCAGCGCCTCGCGAGTGGAGATCGCCCGGCGCGCCATAGCGGAGCGCCAGTCGAGGTCCGTGGAGGGGAGCTCGATCTCGCTGAAGACGATGTCGATCATGCCATCGAGGAGCTCGTCCTTGTTGGCGACGTGCTTGTAGAGCGCCATCGGCACGACGCCGAGCTCCTGTGCGAGTCCGCGCATGCTGAACGCTTCGAGCCCGGCCTCGTCGGCGAGGGCGACGGCGGCCTGCAGCACGCGTGCGCTGCTCAGCGGTTTCCGGTTCGCGATCTTCTGGTTTGTCATTGGTCTTGACAAGTGTACACCGTACACCTATAGTTCCACAGACGAGTGTACGCCGTACACCTTATTCACCTCATCGAAAGGCATCTCATGAACCCCGACGCTCCGTATCCCGTGCAGTACTCGGTCGACTACCCTGACCGGCCGCTCAACCGCCTCACCACCTTCTTTCGGCTGTTCATGGTCATCCCGATCGCGATCGTGATTGCTCTCATCAAGGGCGGCGACTACGCCTACGGTGGTGGGCGGGGCTCCGTGGCGCTAGGGGCTGCCGGCCTGGTCGTGCTGCCGGCGCTGCTGCTGATCCTGTTCCGGCAGAAGTACCCGCGCTGGTGGTTCGATTGGAACCTCGAGCTGATGCGGTTCTCGGCCCGGGTCGGCGTCTACCTGGCACTGATGGATGACCGCTATCCCTCCACGGACGAGCATCAGGCGGTGCATCTCGAGTTTCCCTATCCGGACGCGCGCAACGACCTCAACCGCTGGCTGCCGCTGGTCAAGTGGCTGCTGGCCATCCCGCACTACGTGGTGCTGTTCTTCCTCTACATCGCCGCGTTCTTCGTCGTGATCGCCGCGTGGTTCGCGATCCTCCTCACCGGTCGCTTCCCGCGCGGGATGTTCGACTTCCTCGTGGGCGTCGGCCGTTGGACCAACCGCGTGATCGCGTACGCCCATGTGCTCGTGACGGATCGCTACCCGCCGTTCCGCCTCGCCCCGTAGATCCCGCGGACGGGTGCGCAGAGGCGACGGCCGTGATCAGGCCCAAGTGGGGTCTGATCACGGCTCTCGCAATGCGCAAACAAGCAATGGGCCGGCCGCCCTAACCGCGCGCCCGGGCGTTGGGCGGTGCTGGGCACCGCTAGGCCACCAGGCGCAGGGCAGGTCCCTCGTCGGGGGGACGGTATGCGTCCCGGGCGGCACGCCACTCCTGATCGAACGGTCGTGGCCCGAAGCGGCGCAGGTCGTCGATCGCGAACGCGTAGTGACGGTCGAACATCCGCAGGCTCGTCCCGGCCTCGCGGGCTACGGTCTGTGGATCCTCTGCTCGCAAGCGGACGGAAATGCCGCCGCGGCGCAGCGAGTATGGCGTCGCGCCGGCTATCTCGGCGAACTGCGGGCGCTTGGCGACCTTGGCGACCGCGGGGTTGAAGAACTTTCCGCCCCATGCTTTGCATTGGCTGAGGCTTAGGTGGCAGGCGCCGGTCGCGGGATCTATGACTCCCCAGCGCTTGCCGCCGAGATCTCCGGGGATTACGAAGTCCAGATCGCGTGCCGGATGTCCCCAGGCGCGCAGCGCCGCGCGCCAGCTGATGAGGTCTTCCCACATGATGCTCGGGACGGCTGTTCGCCGTTCGGTGCTGTGCTCGGTCTTGCCGTACTCGTCGAGTTCGCCCCAGGAGATGACTTCCATGATGTTCGCCACAATTTCGGCAATCGATGCCCACCGAATTCCCCAGATCTCCTGAGGTCGGGCGGTCAGCCCGTATTGCAAGCTGACGATGATCGCGTCGCGCGCCGCGAGAATCGGATCGCGCCGATATACGCGGGCCAGCATCTGATGGCGGATCGCCTCGACGGCCTGCGGGGAAAGAGCCCAGCTCGGCGTTTGCGAGCTGCGCCGCCGTCCAGCCGTGCCCCGGCCGGTCGAGGCGCTTCGTGCGGAGCGCCTCAGCTTGGTCTTGCGGTCGTTCGCGAGGATGCATCCGTTCGTTTGGATCTCGGGGATCTCGTGCGAGCCTGCAGCCCAGCTCAGCACCACGGAGAGTACCTTCCAAGACTCTTTGATCCGTGGCTGCGGCTGGCCGGCGGCCCGCATCTGATCGCGCCATTGGCGCGGCGTGCCGGGCTCGTTGAACGCGACGGCGGGTTGCGCGGCCAGCCATCTTGCGTATTTGTGGTGGCCGATGATCTCGTGTTTGTTGTTGTGCATCGGGTGGCCGAGGAGGTGGCCGTTGGCGCAGGTGCGGTAGCCGGCGAACGTAGCGGGCGCTAGCCCGCCCTCGAGCGTCGGGTCGGCGTCGAGCGCGAAGTACAGCTCGATGACCTCTCCGAGGGTGCGCCCGTCGATCGCGTTGGCCTCCTGGGCGTCGAGGTCGAGCAGGAAGCGGCGCAGGCTGTCCGGGCCGCGGCCCGCCGCGGCGGAGTAGTCGCGCATCCACTCGCGGGCGAGGCTCGCAGATTCACGCGTCTTCGTTCGCTCGACGCCGTCGTGGTCGTAGTAGCCGACGATGTAGGACTTCTTGCCAGTTGTGCCGATACGCGGCCATAGCTTCTTCCAGGGTCTACTCATGAGGAAAGCTCCGTTTCAATCTCAAGGGGTTCGGGTGGCGAACCGCGCGCGGAGCTCGGCGAGGTGCTCGAGCGAGAGGTCATAGTCGGCTCGCTGCTCGTGCCCGAGTGCCGGCCGCCGCGCGCGCTCCGTGCTGCGTTCAGGCGCCCTGGCAGCCGGACGTGCCGGGTTCCGGGCGCGCTGGCGGGCGCGTCTGCGGCGGTCTTGCTCGACCCAGAACTCCGCGATTGCCTCCTCGGGGATCCGGTAGTGCCCGCCCGGGAGGCGGTGGTAGCGGATGTGATCGGAGGCGATGTAGCGACGCAGCGTGCGCTCGCACACGCCGAGCGCCACCGCCGCTTCGGTGGAGCTGCAGCGGGCCCCGACGTCGCGAGGATGTGCCAGAGCGACCCATGGCCCGATGTCGAGGCAGACCGCCCGATGCCCCCTGGTTTGTTGGGGCCGGCGAGCGCTGGAGAGTGGGGGAGAGCCCGGGGGAGGGGCACCCGATCGGGAGCCGGGCAAGGGGGGCTACTTCGCTGCAGAACTTGCGCGAGGCGGCGTGGATCTGCGGTAACCGTGCGGTAAAATTCGCAGGCCGTGACTAGGAATGTTGCGATTTGCAGGCAAAACGCCCTTGGGGGGCACCACCATGGTAAGGAGGGGTGCACCGGAACAGGTCACCCTTCACGTGTCAGATAATCGCTTCAAGGTCGGTGCTTTTGCCCGGCATCGGCCTCTCCAAAGAGTCGCCAGATGTGATCGTGGGGGCGTTTCGGGGGCGTTGAGCCCTCCTTCGGACCTGGCCGGGACCACGTCACTCGGCTCGTTTGTGCTGAGCCATGGCGCACCGACGTTCGTGTCGTAGTCCAGATCGTCCCGCGCACCGTAAGGGCTTATTTAGACATGAGCGTACGTCCGAAGCCGATTCCCGGAGTTGAGATCCGCGAGCGTCGCCCACGCGGCGGCGAGGTCCTTTACTCCTACAGGGTCCGCTTCAAGAACGCCCGGGGCAAGCGTGACCAGCGGAGCTTCGACACCGCACAGGACGCCCAGGACTTCCGCGCTCGTCTGCGACTGCTCAAGCGAACCGGGGACCTCGCGGTACTCGAACGCGGCAACGAAGCGCTGGAGCGGTTCATGGGCGACTTCTGGCGCCTATACGTCGAGACGCGGCTTGAGACGAGCACCCGCAAGAAGTACCGCTGTCTCTGGAACGTGCACATCAACAGGCGGCTCGGTGCGATGGAGTTGCGCCAGATCACCCCGTTGGTTCTCTCGGAGTTCATTCTCGAACTCGAAGAGGCCGGGGCGGGAGCGGCCACGATCCGAAGCTGCCTGGGCCTGCTGCAGAGCATGTTCGCGCGGGCCGTCGAATGGGACCGGGCGAGCGTCAATGTCGTCAAGCTGATCGCCAAGCCGCGCGTGCGACGCAAACGCACGATCAAGCCGCTGCGTCCCATCGACGTCGAGGCGCTGCGCAGACAGATGCTGCTGAACTCCGACCACGGGTTGCGAGACGCAACGCTCGTGAGCGTCCTCGCGTACGCCGGCCTGCGCCCTGAGGAGGCACTCGCGCTCGAATACCAGCATGTGTGCAAGACAACCATCCTGGTCGAGCAGAAGTGGATCGACGGGGAGATCGTGCCCGGTCAGAAGACCAATCGCCCGCCACGCTGTCCACCGTTGCTCGATGCGCTGCAAGCCGATCTACGGGAGTACCAGCGCGCGTGCGGCGGACCCAGCGGTTTGATCTTCGCGCGACCGGACGGCACGCCCTGGCGCGACCACGACTGGCGCGACTGGCGATCGCGCGTCTGGCAACCGGCCTGCGAGGCGATCGGCATCGCCACGATCACCAAGACCACGATCGTCAGCAACGGCAAGCGCAAGACCAAGCGAACCTACGCAGGCCCCGTGCCCTACGACCTGCGCCACAGCTTCGCGAGCCTGCTGATCCACGACGGTAAGCACTCGATCGTGCAAATCTCCGAGTGGATGGGGCACAGCCCCGCGACCCTGCTCAGCCACTATGCGCATGTCATCGCCGACCTCGCGAGCAAGCCGAGCTCGCCGAACGAGAACGCGATCAAGGTAGCCCGCAGGACCAGACGGTTCTATGGGCAGAGGAGTCAGATAGTACCCCAGGGTAATAGCGTCATTACTTACTGGTACTAGATGACGAACAGATGTTTTTCCGGCTGGCCGGGGAGGCCCGGTGCCCGATACACCCGCAGCGCTCACGAGCTACGCCTAGCCTTGCTGGTGCTCGCGCACCGCGAGGCTACAGCGGGTAGCGTCGGCGCATGAATGGTGAGAAGTGCGGGACGGTGAAGTTGACCTCTCCGTGGTCGGGGCTGAAGATCAGGCCCTTCTTGATGAGGCTGTCTCGGTGCACGGAGGATGAGCTTGCTCGACCGCCGAGGCGCCCGGCGACGTCTCCCGTTTTGTAGGGGCCGTCGCCGAGGTTCGCCATCGCGGCCATGTAGCGTCGCTCGGCGGGCGTGGCCTTCTCGAAGCGGACATGGAAGAACTCCTCGTCGAGCTTGGCCTCAACGACCGGTTCGGCGGCCTGCACGTCGGCGAGGGTGATCGGCGAGCCCGGCGCCATGTTCCACGTCTCCTTGCCGTAAGCCTGAACGAACGCGGCGTAGCAGCCCGAGAGCTCAACGATTCGCTGAAGCGCGTCATCCCCAAAGCCGACACCCTCCGCTTGGGCCGGCTCGAACAGCGCCTGGCGCGCGGCGTCGGGACTCAGCGGTCCGATCTCCGGGTAGGAGAACAGACGCTCGGCATAGGACTTGGCATCCACCATCAGACCAGGGAGTTGAGGAAGGCCCGCGCCGGCCAATGCGATCGGCAACTGCTTCTGGGACATTCGGTGCATGGCAGCCGCAACTGCCTCCATCTCCTCACGCTTGAGGAACTGCATCTCGTCGATCAGGAACACTACGCCGGTCTCGTGCTCTCGCGCCGTCTCGCCGAGTTCCACGAACAGGTGTGTCAGGTCACGCTCGAGGTTGCCCGTCGAGCCACCCACCGCGCTCGGGTCGAACGAGAACTCGACGCTGCCCTCGATGCTCGCGCCGACCTTGAAGCCGCTCAGTAGGCGGGTAAAAGTTTTGAGCCGGTCGCCGAGCGCACGGCGACGGTCGAGACGCAGCAGCGCTTGGTAGGCGGCGTCGGCGAGCTCGGCACGGAAGTCTGTGTCCGAGCGGATCTCGATCGGGTCCGGCGCGGTCCATCCCGAGGCGTCCGCGATGCTCTCGAACTCCAGCAGCAGGACCGTCTTGCCTACGCCGCGCAGGCCAAAGACAATCATGCTCGGCTCGTTCATCTCGCGGGCGAGGCGACCGAGCATGGTCCTGAATTGCTGCTTCTGCGTCTCTCGGCCGGTCAGGGCACGCGGAGGGTTGCCGGCGCTCATCGAATATGGGTTTGCGAGCGGGTCCACGGGTGCAAGGTAGCAGAGCTATCAGAAGGTATAAGGCGCTATCAAGAAAACTTGATAATGACTTATAGGCTTTGATAAGCGCAGGGTCGGCATTGCTCGGGCTACTACTCATCGTCGTGGGTGTCGCGCAAAGGTGCGAGCGGGGCGGCGGTGTCGCGGTGATCGAGGGGTGCGTTTGTGCTGGTGGCGGCGATGCCGGGGCGTTGCCACTGCATTGCGCGGGAGGAGGAGGCACGTCCTCAGTCCTGCAGCGACCCGTTGTCGCGTCGGGCATAATGTCGAGCGAGCCGCCAGTAACTCGCCACGCGCCAGCGTGCCGAATGTGACCACTGACGGACCCACAGAAAGAACCAGCGACCGCCCGGCCACCCTACGGGGTGTAGGCTGCGAGTAATGGCAGCGAGCCCTAGCAACTTCGGGCCGCGTGATCCGTTTGACGCGATATTCGGCAAGTGCCGTGGCTTGTCGCCGCAGCAGCGGCTGGTTCGTTCCTCCGAAGAGGCGACTATGCGCGTCACGTTCCTCGATGTCGGTCAAGGCGACTGCACTCTCGTGCGTACCAAGGATCCCGACTGGGCCGCTCTTGTAGACGGCGGCCGCCGGAAAGAGTTCGAGCGACACCTGCCAGCGCTGCGCGACGAGGTCGAGCGCCTCGACCTCGTGGCCATCACCCACCCTGACGCCGACCACATCGAGGGCGTCATCCGGCTGGTGGAAAGCCCGGAGTCCGACAGGCCGGAAATCGACGCGGTGCTCCTACCGCCCATCCTGCACCCCACCGGCGACACCGTGCGCGCAGGTACGCTCGAAGGTCCGGTTCCCGGACTTTCGTCATTCCTTGCCGACCACCTCATCGCGGGCGGACTGGGCAAACATGGCTTGCACAGGGCGCTTACATCACTTGAGCGACTGCTGGGCGCAGTCGTCCAGCGCGACGATCTCGAAACGCGCTTGCGCAGCGCCGTCGATCAAGTGGCGGCGCAACTCGACTCCGACCGAGACGACGAGCCGCCGGATGATCGGCCGCAGCAGAGTGACGATGAGCCGCCGGTTGGGGATTACGGCGCTTTTGCCGCGGGTGAGGGAGCGCTGTCCAACGATGTCCTCGACGTGGAGCGCCTTGAGCGCGCTGGGGCGGCTCTTTACGACGCGGGCCTACCGCATTTGGCTGGGACAACCCTGGCCGCGAGGGTCGTGGCCGACCATGCGAGGGCAGCCGAGATCATCCAGCGGGCCGAGCGGGCCGACGGGGAGGGCGCCGCCCAGGTGCGACGTGCTCTGACAGTCGTCGACGACACCGTGGCCGCCGACGCGCTGAACAGACTGCTAGCGGCACTCCGCAGAGCGGGGATCAGGTCGATTCTCGCTCCCGCGCCGGCGGTCGCGCGAGCGCAGGGCCAGCGCGTCGAGGTTTGGCACCTCGCACCGACGGCGGAGTACCTGGCCTACCTCAGCGACAGCCTGCCGAAGATCAAGGAGCTGGTGATGACGCTGGCCTACGTGCCGCTGCCGTCGAGCATCAACCGGGCGAGCAACGTCCTTGCGATCCGCCGGCCCTCCGATGCGGGCGTCTTGTGCACCGGTGACGCGGGCTTCCAGGAAGCCAGGGGTGGTGTCCCAGACTCGCTGAGCGCCGGATGGAAGACGGTAATCGGCTGGACGCCCGTGATTGACGTGCCTCACCACGGCGGCACCAACGGCCGATTCTTTCCACGGTTGGCAGCCGCCGCTCCCACGCATTTGCGTGTGTTATACGTCTCGGTTGCGGTGGACAACAAGAGCGCCCCACCTCACGATAAGCTCGGTTGCAACCTGCAGACTCTCGCCGAGATCGCGGGCCGGTCATTGGCCCTCGTTGCCCACCACCCAGTGCGTGTGGCCGCACTTTCTCCGCTTCCTGAAATGTGGGCCTCGGGACAGCAAGGTCCACCCAACTGGATGACTTTTTATCTCACCGCTCCGAACACGGTACTCTTCTGGCAACGTAACGGGGCGCACTGCACGGTCGCCTGTCCTAACCGTTCACAGAGTGGCGGTCCGGGCAAATTTGACAAGGTCATGTTCGCCCCTCCTTGATCTCGACGTTGCGAGGTGCCGCGTGAGCAACGCCTATTCCAAGCCGCGCGACGGCCGGATTGAACAGGATCGAGCTCCTGCCGACCCGAACGATAACGACGCGAGGCGTCCGCACAGGAACTCCGAACGGCCCGAGTCCGGCACGGTGTTCTGGAACTACACCATCACACCATCAATTATTAAATCGTGAGCCCTTAGGTACCGATGTATGCTAAACACGTCTGGCCGATGAGCGGGCGCCCGGAGACGACCGCGAGCTGCCTGGGAGGGACGATCAGTGCGCCTAATGCGTCGCACCTACCGCTACCGCATCCATCCCACCCGTCGCCAGGCGCGCGAGCTCGACAAGCAGCTCGGCGAAGCGTGTGACCTGTACAACGCCGCACTGCAGCACCGCCGGGACCTGTGGCGCGAACACCACCAATCGGTGAGCTTCTACGATCAGGACCGCGAGCTCAAAGACTTGCGCGCCGCCGGTCTGATCGACCCAACCGTCAGCTTCTGCTCGCAGCGTGCGACACTACGCCGGCTGGATCGTGCGTTCGCAGCGTTCTACCGGCGGTGTAAGACGGGTGAGAAGCCGGGCTTTCCACGGTTCCGGAGCCGGCGGCGGTTCGACACACTTGAGTGGCCAATCGGGGACGGCGCCGCACTCACCGATGCCGGCCGGTTGCGTCTCCAGAACGTCGGGCATGTGAAGGTGAAGCTACACCGCCCGATCCCCGCGAGCGCGAAGCCCTGCACAGCGCAAGTGACGCGCCGGCCCGGCGGGAGATGGTTCGTGTCAATCTCGCTCGACAACGTGCCCGCAAACCCATTGCCGTCCACGGGTGAAGCGGTCGGGATCGACCTCGGAATCAGCACATTCGCGGCACTCTCCACCGGCGAGCTCATTGACGGCCCCCGCGCCGAGCGCACAGCCGCGGCAAAGGTGCGGCGAGCAGCGCGGCGAGTGGCGCGGCGCAGGCGCGGCTCACAACGGCGTCGCAGGGCGGTCGTACTGCTCGCCAGGGCGCGCGAGCACGAGCGCCAGGTGCGCCGCGACCACGCCCACAAGCTCAGCCGCGAGCTGGTCGAGCGGTTCGACGTGATTGCAGTGGAGAACTTGAACGTGCAGGGGCTCGCTAAGAGCGCTCTCGCACGAGATGTGAACGATCAGGGTTGGTCGCAGTTTGTGATCCTCTTAGGTGACAAAGCGGAAGATGCTGGCCGCCAGGTGGTCCCTGTCGATGCAAGACAAACGAGCCAGGAGTGCTCGGCGTGCGGTGCGATTGTCACCAAGACACTCTCCCAGCGCGTGCATAGGTGTGAGTGCGGATATCACGCGGACCGCGACGTGAACGCGGCGCGCGTGATCCTCGCGCGGGCACTCCGAGCTCAAACAACCGGCCCGGATGGGGCCGTCGATCGTCAACGGTGGGGAGACGAATCCCGTGCCGTCGATCGAGCAGCGGCATGAACACGCCGCACGTCACTCTCGCTGCCCGTGAGGACGCTGAGGACCATGTACTCGCATCCCCGACCACGACGTTCTACGAAGATAGGGGCGCGATTACCGCGCTGGCGAAACTGCACCACGATCTACACGCCGCTGCTGCTATGACGCCGCGGGCGGAGCGCCAGATCAACCGACTGATACGCGAGCACAGCAACGCCGCTGAGGACTACGTGCTGGCAAACGCGCCAGAGTACGTGGCGTCGGGTCGGGCATCCCTGTCGGCGCTCCTGCCAGCGTCAGGTGTGGAGGCAGGCTCGGATCAGGCCGCGGCTCTCCAAGCAACGCGGGAGGGCGCTCGGCGACCGCCTGGTGCTGAGCGCAGCAGCACGGTCATGGCGAGCACCGCCACACCCTCAAGTGCCGGCACCAGCACCCCGAGCTGGCGGTCCCCGGCCCTCACCTGGCGCATCGTCGACCTTGCACCGTCCCGTGGGGAGGACGACCAGACTCGAGCGCCTGCGGGCTGGCGGCATCTGCGGGAGACGACCGCGAGCCTGACGGCCCGCGAGTGGGATCTACTCAGGCGTGTTCACTCAAGTGCACAGCCAGTCGTAGCCGCGATGAGCGTAGGGCTCAGACCACACGCCGTAACAGCCAATCCGAAGAGCGTCAACGACGCCCTCGCACGCCTCCGCGGACTCGGTCTCGCCTGGCAGCCACAGCCACGAACATGGGTGCTGGCCGACCCACTGCTCGCCGCGTGGGCACGCGACCACGCGCCTCCATGGGCACGACGCCGGCGAGCATAGGCGACTTTGTTGGTTTTCCAGCCGATATAGGACGGTAGAGGCCGCTCATCGGTCACGTGAGCAACGCCTGCGCGCCGACCTCGTGGCTGGGGGCCTCGGACCATCTGAATCGCCCTCCTGGCAAATGGTAGACGTTTAGATATCCGTACTTATCTGTACTCGATGGTACTTGATAGTCTGCTGTGGTACTGCTATAAGTCTTTCGGAGACTACGAAGGAGGCCAAGTGCAGGACCACATCCGATTGCAGAACCGAAATATCCCGTTCGAGCGGACACGGCTTGCGGTCGACCAGCTGACCCTCGATCCCAAGAATCCTCGGATCCAGTATCTGATCGGGAGGCAGCCAGATCCCGTCACCCAGGAGCGGCTCGACGAGCTCTTGTGGGCCAAGGATCAGGTCAAGGCGTTGGCACAGGCCATCGATCAGAACGGCGGTGTCTACGACGAGCTCGTCGTCCAGCAGCTCGAAGGGCACTACGTCGTACGCGAGGGGAACAGTCGGACGGTCGCCACCAGACACGTCGCGGAATTGCATCCCGAAGACGACCGCTTCAGCACCGTCCCCGCGATGGTGTTCGACGAGGAGCTCACCGACGAGGACGTCACGGTGCTACTCGCCGACATGCACGTGACGGGGAAGATCCGCTGGGACGCCTACGAGCAGGCCAAGCACGTCTCGACGCTGTACCACGTCTACGGCAAGACCTACGACTGGCTCGCCACGCACCTGCGCCTGAGCAAGTCGAGCATCACCCAGCAGCTGAAGGCCTACAAATGGACCACCGATTACTTGGCGGCGAACCCGGACCCGAAGAATCTCGAGAAGTTCGCGTTCTTCCAGGAGGTAGCCAAGAAGAAGGACCTCGCCGAGCGCTTCACCGACGACGTCCAATTTCAGCAGCAGTTCATGCGGTGGCTGTCTGAGGGGAAGCTCACAGACTCCAAGCAGGTACGCAAGCTCGACATGCTCCTCGGGAACCCGAAGGCGATGGAGGTCCTGAGCGCGCAGGGTTACCCCGCGGCTACGGGCGTGCTGATCACCGAGGACCCAGCGCTCGGCAGTGACCTGTATGACGCCGTCAAGAAGGCGACGGCCAAGTTGACGAAGGCGCCGGTGGACGAGATCCGGGATCTGGCCCAGAACAAGCAGAAGCTCCTCATGCTGCGCAGTCTTCGTCGAGCCATCGACGACCTGGCGACCCTCGCCGAGGTCGACTTGTGACCGGATCGATCGTGCCCAGACACGCAGGGCCTCCCACGCTGCGTGCCTCCTGCGCCCCCGTTCGCGCTGCTCAAGCTGCCAGTGGACTCGACGCCCGGAAGCGATCGTGTCGCAGCCCACATGCTCACGACCAGCACCTCGTCACACGGTGATCGAAGTGGGCGATGTCCTGGCTCTCCATGACGCCGATACAGGCGCCTCGAACAAGAACGTAGTGCGTCCGTGCGTGGTCGTTGCAATCGCCTCGTCCGTAGTCGTGGTGGCGCCGAGATCGGTTTCGGTGAGCGGCAGCGTGCCGACGCCGGCGACCGCGTCGGACGGCTTCAACAAAGAGGGCAGCTTCAGCCGCTGGCGCTGTCGGGTCGGCCGGGTCGCGGCGGAAACGGCGCCGAACCACGGACAGCTCACCGAACCGTACCGCGGCGAAGTCTTGGCGCTCAGCCGGAGACGGAAATGACGAAAGCCGAGTACCAGCAGGCGCGCTCGGCGGTGATCGCTGGCGGGGACCCGTCGGCATCGCTGCTGGACGACTGCCGAGAGACGGTGAGGCTTCTGATCCGCACCGCGGGGCTGCCGGCCTTCTACTCGCCGGTTGGCGTTTGGAGCGAGGAGGCAGTTGAAGAAGTATTCGCTGACTGGGTGGCTGTGCGGATGATCGGCCGCGGGCAGTTGCTGGCTATGCTGCAGCGATCTCCTGCGCTTCAGGTGTTCCGTAGGATGGCGGAGACCTCCGTGCGGCAGCACCTCGTCGATGGTCTTAGGCGATCACAGTCGGCGAACCTGTACGAGCGGGTTGCGAAGCTCCTCCTAGACGAGCAGAAGTTCGCGGGGACAGGTTCCGGTCGCGGGCGGCTCTGGCACGTCACGGGAGGCCCTGAGAAGCCGTTCGAGGGCGAAGACCAGCGGCTACTTGGGGTGGCTTGGGGCCTGGGGGACTTCAGAGTGATCCGATACGACATCGACGCGAAGAAGCTCTCGCCGTTGCTTGAAGCCGAGGAGCTTGAGCGCTTCGTTACAGGCATACTGCGAGCGGGCGCGATGACGACGGGGACAATCATGCGAGCGATGCAGATGCGCTTCTCGCTTGATGATCAATCGCTGTCAACCGAGTTCGATCCCGAGGCCCACGCAAGGGTCGGCGGCGATCCAGGCGCTGAGGTAGTAGTTGCGGATCTCGTCACGGCCACGCTGGCTGAGTTGACCGCGCGCCAAGCAAGAGTTCTCGTTGGGCTCGTGAACGACGTTCCGGTGCGAGAGCTGGCTACACAGGTGGGCTGCTCGACAGGGACGATCTCTCACGAGAAAGCGCAGATCGCCGATATCTTGGCTCGTCTTGGGACAGACGCGCCAAAAGTTCTGAACCAAGTCGTCGATGCTCTGTTATTAGATGAGGTATGACCTGTCCACCAGTCACGGAGCTATCTACTGCTGATGCATCATCACGTTTTGAGGACCATTTGCAGCATTGCCCACGATGTCGAGCAATCGTGGCACGCGTCGGCGGTGGCGGGCGTGTGCCGGATGACGTGACGGAGCCTGAGCAAGCACGAGTCGCTGGGCCGCCCCCCATCGCCGGGGGAGTATGGACGTTCTGGGCGCCCGCGATTGAAGAGTACCTCGTGGGCGCCGTCCTCGACGCCGGCGAGACGGATGTACTAATCGTGCCGCTACTCGAAGACGCCAGCTGGTCCGCAGATGCCGACGTGGTCTTCGCACAAGACGTCCTCGGATATCCCGCGCTCGCCCCGGTTTGGGCCGGCGACCACATCCTGATCGAGCAGGCCGCCGAGCCAGTCGGGATGCTCTCCGAGGAGAGCCTCGCGCACTTGCTGGACGCATATGACGCATTCTTCGCAGGCGAGGCGCTTTCTGATCCGGCCGGTCCCCCAGTATTCGCCGATGCAGACCCGCGAATAGACGCTCACGCCGCAATCGCGGACGATCTGCGCCCGTTCTACACGCCGTGGGCGCTGCTGCAGGTCGCAGACGAGCTTGGTCCTGTGCTCGCACATCGCCGAGAGGAACTCGGACTCGAGCTTGCGGATTGGAGCAGCGATCTGGATGTTGACCCACGAGACTGGGCTGCATTTGAGGCAGGCGAAGCAGATCCCTACGCGACGATTGCGGTCCCAGCCGCGGCGAAGGCGATATACGGGCTGCAGCTGCTCGTCAGTAGGCGTGTGATCAACCTCGCGCACGCATCGGTTGAAGCGCATCATTTCGCTGAGGAGCCCATGAAGGGAGTAGCGATGGCAAGACGCCGTAGAGGTGTGGCTCCAAAGGCGCGCCGCGACCCAGCGAAAGCGAAAGCCGCCGCCGAGAAATACGCGGCGAGTCTTGCAGAGGAGCTCGGCCTATGACCGTGATGATTTGTCGCAAGTGCGGTGAAAAGGTGACGCTGCGAAGCCGCTTCGAGGAGGGCTGCCCAGAGTGCGGGTCCGAGGACCTCGAGACCGAGGACACGTACGACCCGACTGAGCGAGAGCTGCGCTGCGAGTACTGCGGGTACACGATCGACACCACGGTCGGTCCAGACGACGACTGGCAGGAGGATGAGCAGGGGCAGCCGCTGCCGACTTCCGTGGATGACCCGTGTCCGATCTGCGAAAGAGCGCTTGTGCCGGCGAGCGAGGCGAAGGACGTACGCGACAAGCCCGAGTTCAAGGTGGCGCAGGAGGCGGCCCGCAAACTGCACCTCGGACACACGATTCCAGGGCCTCCCTACGAGCTGGACGAGCTTGTTGCGGAGCTCGACCTGGAGATCGTGTACGGAAACTTCGATCACGACGGGCTGCTCGTCGGCGAGCGTATCGAGGTCCCGAACAGCGCGGGCGCCGTTGTGCAGCGGTTTGCGATCGCGCACGAGATCGGCCACCACGTACTCCGGCACGAGGGCGAGCGCTCGAAGTTGGAGCCAGAGGCCAACGCCTTTGCCTCCGAGCTGCTTATCCCACGTGCCGACCTGGGAGCCGCGATTGCGAAGACCCCGTCGGCGAAGGCGCTCAGGGAGCACTTCGGGGTCAGCCGCCAAGTGCTGGTGTACGCGCTCATGAGCGCCCGCGCGATCAACAAGATCCGCCCCTAATCGGCGATCTGAACATCCGGGCCGATCCTTCGTTCTTAGTGAATGAAGCGCGCGAACGCGCCCAAAATTGCTACCGAAGGAGCCCAGAATGGTGGATTCAGATCCCGAACAGTCTCAGCAGCAGGACAACCAGATCCAGGACGAGCAAAAGTCCCACCCGAACGCCGTCCACTTCACGGTCGACGGCGAGCCGTTGGAGATCGAGACGGACACCCTGACTATGAGCGAGATCTTGGCGCTCGTGGGCAAGAAGCCCGACCAGTGGTACCTAGTCGAGGAGATCGGCGGCGAGCAGCGCGAGTTCCGTGACCCCGACGAGGAGATCGCGGTCAGCGATCACTCAGCTTTTCTGACCAAGCCTCGCGCAGTCACCATCGTCGTCGACGGCCAGCCAAAGACCGTCCCGTCCCGCGACGTGACCTGGGACGAAGTGGTCGACCTGGCGTTCCCCGGCGAACGACAGAACGACCAGTTGACGTTCGTCGTCACCTACAGCGATGCCGCCCACGACAAGTCCGGCATCCTCGCGCAGGATGCCACCGTCCGCGTCAAGGAGAAGGACACCTCGTTCAATGTCGCCAAACATCGTCGCTCATAGCCCCGACCTGACCAGGCTGCACAAGGAGGGATTCGCGCTGCGGATCTCTGGGGACGGCGCGTGCCTGATCGTCGAGCACATCCCGTACGTCACGCCGAGCGGGGTGGTGGCGTACGGGACGCTCGTCTCCGCGCTTGAGCAGGCCGGAGAGAAAGCCGCCAACCCCGTCGGCGACCATAGCCTCTGGTTCGACGGGGAGACACCGTGCGACGCCCACGGCCAGCCCCTTAGCTCGATGCTCATCGTCACCGACAGTCCGCAACCGCTCGGCGGCCTGACGGTGCGACACCGCTTCTCATGCAAACCTTCCGGCGACGGCAACTACCCGGACTACCACGCCAAGATCACCGCTTATGTCAACATGCTCCTCACCTACGCCCGCGCCGTCGAACCGAATGTGACGGCAACGTTCGAGCACCCCGTAGTGCTCGCCGACGAAGACCCGGACGCCCCATTCGTCTACCCCGACACGGCGTCGGCTCGGGTTGAGATCACCGCGATCGGCGAGAAGCTGCGGATGGAGAAGGTCGCGATCGTCGGGCTCGGTGGAACCGGCTCCTACATCCTGGACCAGCTTGCCAAGACGCCGGTACGCGAAATCCATCTCTTCGACGGCGATGACTTCCTGAACCACAACGCGTTCCGCGCCCCCGGCGCAGCGAGCATAGACGAGCTGAACGAGCAGCCCAAGAAGGTCGACTATCTGGCGGCCCGCTACTCGGCCATGAAGCGCAGAATCATCGCGCACCCCTACGACATCGACCAGACCACCGTGCAGGAGCTGCGGGATATGCAGTTCGTGTTCCTCGCCGCCGATGGCGGCGAGGTCAAGCGGCTGCTCATCGAGAGCCTCGACGAGTTCGACTTGCCGTTCATCGATGTCGGCCTAGCCGTCGACGAGCACAAAGGCTCTCTCGGAGCGATGATCATGGTCACGACAAGCACCCCGGCGAAGCGCGACCACGCCCGCACATACATCGACACGAGCAGCCCTCCCCCTGAGGAGCTCTACGAAGGCAACATCCAGGTCGCCGACCTGAACGCGCTGAATGCGATCCTGGCGGTGCTCAGGTGGAAGAAGTACTGCGGCTTCTACCGCGATCTGGGCCACGAGCACTTCTCGGTCTACACGCTCGACCGTGACCAGCTCGACAACGCGGAGCCCGCATGACCCAGCGACTGGAGACCATGACGCACGCGTTCGTGGAGTTCATCCCCGACGTGCTCGAGGAGGGCGTCGTCTACGTGTCCGTCCGGTACCGCGTGGTCACGCATCTGTGCCCATGCGGTTGCGGCGAGCGTGTGGTGACGCCGCTGCACCCGGCGCAGTGGACGCTCTCCTTCGACGGTGAGACTGTCTCGCTATCCCCGTCGATCGGTGGGGGCGGGTGCAACTCGCACTACTTCATCACCCGCGGGAAGGTGCGCTGGGCGCCGCCGCTCACGGAGCAGCAGAGAGTGCTCGCAGCCGAGCGTGATGAAGCAGCACTGCAGATCGGATTCGGCGCATGGGCTGACGACGACGAGCCCCAGCAACCGGACCAGGCCACCGACGCGAACCGCACCGAACCGAATACCACGAAGCGTGGTCGATGGGAACGTGTCAAGCGGTTTTTCTCGCGCTGACAGCTTCCACATACACACAGCAACAACAACGAAGAAATAGCAAGAATGGACAACATCAATATCCCAAAGGAACTCGGGCGGGCAGCCATCGCAGCAGTCGTCGCCTGCATAGCCGCACTAATACTCAAGGCTATGGGTGCTGGCAAGTGGCTCGCCGCGGCCGGCAGCGGCGCCGTAGGCGGAGTGGCTGCCATTGCGGTCCTTGTCTGACCACACAACGAAATAAGGAGAACATCCATGGCCATTAAATGGGCCGACTACGTCATTACCCGTGTGCACTTCAACAGCGCGGGGACGCACATCGAAGAAGTAGAGACGTACGAACACACTGGTACCGAACTCACCAATTGCGCCACCAAGACTCGCAGCAGCGTCATAACCTCAATCGACTCCGGCTACACGTACTGTACGGCGACGAAGGGGAGTGACGGCAAGTACTACTATGGCGCAGCAGTAAAAGTCGTGATGATCGACAGCGAAAAGTTCATCAAAACCAAAGCCGACGGCATCAAGAAGGACAACCTCGACAACCTCCCTACGTTCTAGAGTTATGCTGGCCATTATCGGACCTCCAATGCGATATTCGTGACCTGATGCAGATACCCGATGATGTCCAAAAGCTTGTCTGCTTCATTGAAGGGAATGGGGACGGTAACGCTTGGCTGGGGACAGGCTTCTTCGTGTTCGATCGTCTCGGGGTCAACGATGCAGCCGGGAAGCCGCTGCCAATGGTGTACCTCGTGACGGCTCGACACTGCGTCCAACAGATTGATCCCGCGACAGACCCCTCCGTCGATTCGATCAGGGTGCGGCTCAACACCACGGGTGGCGGAGCCAAGGAGATCGACACCGACCTGGATAGGTGGATCCATCATGACATCGCCGACGTATCTGTCTACAGCTTTGGCGCTGGCGCTCAAGATCTTCATGGATTTGACTTCTTGTACTACCCTGCACGGAGCCACACAGGGCCGTTTTACTTGTCTACGGGCGAGCGCCAGAACCCTGTAGACCTGCCGGCCATTGGACCGGGCACAGAGGTCTTCATGACCGGGTTGCTGTTTTACCACCCAGGCGAGACACGGATCATGCCGATCATTCGGACCGGCACCGTTGCTGCGTACCCCGAAGATAAGATCGCACTTTCCACCGGAGCCGACCATGCGGTGCTGATCGAGTCGCGGTCAATTGGCGGCCTGAGCGGGTCGCCGGTATTCGTCCATTTTCCGCCATGGCGCTACGACGACGACCTAAATCTGGCTCATCTGGCGCCCCCTACGGCGCCGGGCAACGCTGGACCTAACTACCTGCTCGGTGTAGTGCATGGGGCATGGGAGACAAAGGGCAACGACGTGGACGGCATCGGCGACGCATCGAACGAGCCGCTCAACGTCGGCATATCGGTCGTTGTACCCATGGCTCGCGTTCTTGAGTTGATCGATGGGCCGAAGCTCAAGCCCGAACGCGAAGCAGCCGAAGCAGCGCTCGAAGCTCCCCAGGACACTCCAGCCCGCCCGCAACCGCGTAGGTCCTAGTGAGTCATCGTCCGCAGCGTGACTATGGGATGACCGATAGGGTGCCGATATGTGGCCGAAGGATGACCGTTGTGGTATCCCTATAAGCCAGACCCGGGCTGAAGGAGGGAAGCAATGGCGGTAGACCAACTCATCGAGGATGCGCACCGAGCCGCAACTGACTTGGAGCCCGGGCGGCTCGCGAGCGAGTTGCAGGAGCTGCTCGGTCAGAAGTTGGTCGCCTTCGCCGTCGGCGATCGTCACCCGAGGACGATCGGCCGCTACGCGCGTGGCGAGCGCCTGCCGGAGTCACGGACTCTGGGCCGGCTGGTTGACATCTACACTGTGGTGCGAATCCTGGGCGAGGGCATGCGCTCCTCGTCGATCAAGTCGTGGATGATGGGCAGCAACCCTCGTCTGAAGGGCAGGGCGCCGATCGAGGTGATTCATGACGGTCGCGCCTACGAGGTGATGGGCGCCGCCAGAGCGTTCGTGAGGCGCCGCTAAAGCACACCCCGCTGGCCGCACGGGTACCCGCCAGACCCTGCCCCGTAGGGCTCGGGAGCAAGCTCGAAAGCAAGCCGACGTCGGGAATCGAACCCGAGACCTCCTGCTTACCATGCAGGTGCTCTACCAGCTGAGCTACGTCGGCGCGGCCCCGGATCCTAGCCGTTCCCAGGGTCCGACGTAGTACAATTTGACCCGTACAGACCACAAGTGTCCCAGCCGTTTCTGGGGGCGTTTTTGGCGGATTTCTGGGGCAATCTGGGGCAGCTCGCCCCCAAAGGCCGGTCATCCAGAGTCCTCCAGAGTCTCAAAAACCCAGACAGGACGGGACTCCAGCCCATAGGAGGACCTCCCTTGCAATTCATGGTAAGGAAGGGGTCATCGGTTCGAGTCCGATGCTGGGCTTCGCCGCCTTTCGACATGCCACCTCGCACACAAGCGCACCAGACTGACCCGCGCGGCTGGGCCGACCGCACCGTCGACTGGCTCCTGCCGGAGCGAAACCCAGCGCGGCTCGTCTACGGAGTGCTCGCGATCGGGGCGGTGCTGGCCGCGGAGAGCGGGAGCCACGAGAATTACCTGGACACCGCCGCCTCGGCGGTGATCGCGATCCTGCTGTACTGGCTGGCACACGCCTACGCGGACGTGCTCGGGCATCGCCTGCAGGCGCACGCTCGTCTCAGCATCGCGATCCTGGGACGAGCGTTCCGTGACGAAGCGGCGATCCTGATCGGAGCCGTGCTGCCGCTGCTCACGCTGCTCTTCTGCTGGGCGCTGGGCGTCGCGCTGGCGAGCGGCGTCGAAGCGGCGCTGTGGACCACGGTCGGGAGCCTGATCGCCTTCGAGCTACTGGCCGGAATCCGCGCCAAGGCAACGCCGCGCGAGCTGGCCTTCGAAGCCGCCATCGGGGCCACGATGGGGCTCGCGATCATCGCGCTGAAAGTCGTGCTGCACTGACTGTGGCTCAGCGCAGCTCGCTGAGCTTCGTTGAGCAAGCGAGGCAGATCGAAAAAGGCCCACCCACCCCGCGTGGCGTGCTGGCCGATCCCGGATGATCGGTCACGCGAGCGACCGAGGACGCAGCATTCGCGCCGCTCAACGGAGCTCAGCTTGGATCCACGGGCAATCGATCGACAGGTCCTCGACCCCGAGCGCTGCGGCGACGTTGAGGGCCATGCCGTGCCAGAAGAACTCGTTCAAGCGCTCCGCATCGGCGCCCGAGAGCTCCCGCGCCAGCTCGATCAGCTCGGCGTAGCGCCGCCGCACGCACGCGCACACGACCTCGTCGTCACAGGCGGCGTAGGACTGGTGCTGGAGCATCAGGTAGTCGCGGTCGGAGGCGAGCAGCTCCTTGTAGGCCATCCCCATCGCCTGCATCGCATCCTCGCACTCCGCCGGAGCGCGCCCCTCGCGGTAGTCGGCGGCGGCGCGGCGGAAGGTGTCGGCGACCCGCTCGAAGCCCCGCTCCAGGGCCGCGAGGAACAGCTCGCGCTTGGTGGGAAACAGGCTGAACACGTACGGCTGCGCAACGCCCACGCGCCGCGCGATGCGCTCGACCGGGGTGCCGTGCAGGCCACCGCGCGCGAACTCGTGCACGGCGGCCGCGATCAGCTCCTCGCGGCGCTCGGCGGCGGGGACCCGCCGGCGCAGGCGGGCGCAGGCTGGGGCGTCCGCGACGGGCGTCGTCGCCTCGACAACAGCTCCCGCGGCTGAGCCCTCCTCGATCGCGGACGCCTCGCTCACGCCGCCTCCCCCGCCAGCACCCTGCGCCGGCCCTCGGCCGCGATCGAGCCCTCGCGCACCGCGGCGGTCCCTGCGTCGGCGGCATCCGGGGAGGCCTGCGTGCGGAACGGAAGCACCAGCACGATCAGCGCGCCCGCGGCGAGCACCGCGACGCCCACCCACAGCGCCGGGATCAGACCGTTGACGAACGCCTGCGGCGAGGCGTAGCCGCCTGCGCCGGTGAAGATCGAGGCGAGCACGGCGACCCCGAACACTCCGCCGACCTCGCGGATCGCGTTGTTCGCGCCGGAGGCCTGGCCGGCCTGCTCGGTGCGCACGGAGGCGAGCACAGCGTTGGCGGAGGGCGCGAACACGAGCGCCATGCCGGCGCCGGCCATCACGAACGGGACGATCATGTGCGAGTAGGGCAGGTGCGTGGAGGCCATCGAGGCAAACCACGCCAGCGCGCCCGCCTGCAGCGAGAGGCCCGCGAACATGAAGGGGCGGCTGCCGAAGCGCTCGGAGAAGACGCCCGCGAACGGCGCGACGACCATCGTGGCGCCCGTCCACACGAGCAGCTTCAGCCCGGCTTGCAGGGGAGAGTTGCCGAGCACGTTCTGCATGTATTGAGAGAGGAAGAAGATCGACCCGAACATCCCGAAGTACATGCTAAAGGAGGCCACGTTGGTGACCGCGAACGATCGTTTCCCGAAGAACGACATCGGCAGCATCGGCTCGCTCGTGCGGAGCTCCCACGCGACGAAGCCGGCCAGCAGCACCGCGCCGCCGATCATCGAGACGCAGGACCGTCGTGCTCGTCCAGCCCAGCGACTGCGCGCGCACGAGCCCGAACACGACCCCGAACGCACCCGGCAGAGGCGAGTCCCAGGCCGGGCAGGTCGAGCGTCCCGTAGGGCCCGCGACTCTCCGTCAGCCTGCGCGCGGCGAGCGGGATCAGGACGATCCCGAGCGGGACGTTGATCCAGAAGATCCAGTGCCAGGAGATGCCCTGCACGACCGCGCCGCCGACGAGCGGGCCGATCGCCACGGCGATCCCGCTGATGCCCGACCACACGCCGATCGCCATCCCGCGTCTGGCGCTCCGGCGCGGGAAGGCGGCCGCGAGCAACGTGAGCGTGAGCGGCGTGACGATCGCGGCGCCGGCGCCCTGCACCGCGCGCGCGGCGACGAGCAGGTCGGTGTTCGGCGCGAGCGCAGCGGCGGCCGAGGCCGCGGTGAAGATCGCCAGGCCGATCACGAACATCCGCTTGCGCCCGAAGCGATCGCCGAGCGCCGCGCCCGTCAACAGCAGCACCGCGTAGGCGAGCACGTACGCGTTGACCGTCCACTCGAGCGACTGGATCGAGGCCCCGAGTTCGCGATGGATCGTGGGCAGCGCGACGCTCACGACGAGGTTGTCGAGCACCGCCATGAACAGCGCCACCGAGACGATTCCCAAGGTCCAGCCGTTGCTCCTGCGCGAGTCGGTCATTTCGAGCTCCAATCTTAGCGAGTGCTAACTATCTTGTGCCGCGTAGATTAGCAGCGACTAATAAGAACGTCAAGGGCCCTGCAGGACCGAGGAGGGACAGCCACCGCGCAGCGAATATCATCGAGGCGATGAGACACGCTTTCCACAACTCCCGCGCCGCTCCTCGGAGTGGCGCTCGCGGCGCTGCTGGCCGGTGCGGCGGCGGCACGAAGACGGTCTCCGTCGCCAGCGCCCCGCCGGTACAGAGCACGAGCACGAGCACGACCACCACGCAGCCAGCAACCACGACCACGACGACCACGCCGACGAGCACCACCCCGGCCCCCCCGAGCGAAAGCGGCGGCACCGCAAGTCCGAGCACGACGCGCACCGCGACCGCGCCGGCGTTCACCCACGGGAGGCACCAGCACGACGACGACGGGCGAAGGCGCGGAAGGGCTGAGCGCCGCCGAGGCGGTCGTGCGTGCGAAGGGCTTCACCGTGAACGCCGCCTCCGACTACCACCCTGACCAGACCCTGCGCGTGCTCGTCGGCACGCGCACCGGCTCGGCGGAAGGCAACGGCCAGCAGGCGTTCTTCTTCGTCGACGGGCGCTACATCGGCACCGACGCCAAGCAGCCGAGCGCCCCGGTCAACGTGGTCAGCCAGGGCGACACCGAAGTCGCGCTCGCCTATGCCCTCGCCGGCGGCGGCCAGGCGACCGTGCGCTTCCAGCTGAACAACGGCAAACTGGTGCCGCTCGGGGCGATCCCCTCGGCCAGCACCGCCAGTAGACGCCCCACAGCGCATCATCGACGGAAGGCCCTATCGTGGTGTGGGCAAACCACCACCACACCACGAGGAAAGGGTCGTCTCGATGAGCGCAACGATCGAGGGCCGCAGCGAGGAGCTGCTGCAGGGGAAGAACTTCTGCCACGTCGCCACGCTGCGCCCCGACGGCTCCGTGCACGGCGTCCCGGTTTGGGTCGACGTGCAGGACGGGCGTGCCGTGCTGAACACCGCCGAGGGACGCGCCTGGCCGCGCAACCTGGAACGCGATCCGCGCGTGACGCTGACCGTGCAGAACATGGAGAACCCGTACGAGTACCTGGCGATCCGCGGGCGGCGCCGAGCGCGACGACCGAGGGCGCCGACGCGCACATCGACGCGATGGCGAAGAAGTACATGGGCGTCGACGAGTACCCGATGCGCCAGCCCGGCGAACAGCGCGTGATCATCCGCGTTGAGCCCGAGCACGTGAAAGTGTGGGGCGGCTGAGCGATCGCGACCGAGCCGCGCGGGCCGGCCGACGGCCCTGCGCCGACCGCGTCGCAGCACGCCGCCACAGCGACGGTCGGCGCGGCTGGGTGCGCTGCCACTCTTCGCGCAACAGGCAGCTCCCCGCGCGCGCGGGCGGCGAGCACGCACTCGCTGTGGGCGTGCCGGCGGCGGCGCGTGTCGCCTTCGGGGGCGATCAGCATGTGCTCGCTGAGCGCGGGTAGATGATGGCCGCAAATTGGACAGCGGTACGTCGCCGGCTTGCGGTTCGCCGCACGGCGCACCGTCCACCATGGGGCGGGCGGCAGGCTGGACATGGCTCCATTGTTGCGCCGCTCGCGGCCACCATCGCGGCGAGCGTGGCCGTGGGGGTCGGCGTCGCCCTCGCGCAGGCCGAGCGCACCCGCCGCGCGGCCAAGGCCGCAGCGCAAGCGCGCGCGCCGCTTCACCCAACTGCCCGGCGAGCCCCTGTCCGAGGCGCTGCGGCGGATGACGCTCGGCCAGCTCGACCTCGCGATCGAGCTGCTGCGGCGACGAAGGCACCGGCGGGTGGGCCCTCGACGCAAGAGGCGATCCACGAGACGCGCAAGGCGCTCAAGCGCCTGCGCGCGCTGGTGCGTCTGCTGCGCGAGGAGCTCGGCGAGCAGCAGTTCAAGCGCGAGCACGCGATCCTCCGCGACGCGGCCCGGCGGCTGGCGGGCGCACGCGACGCGGAGGTGATGGTCGGCACGCTCGACGCGCTCCTCGAGCGCCACCCGCGCAAGCTCGGCCGCCGGCGCCCACTGATCGAGCTGCGCAAGCGGCTCGTCGCCGAACGCGCGGCGGCGGCGCGGCGAACGCTCGGCGACCAGGCCACGCGCGGGGAGGTGCTGCGCGAGCTCAGCGGGCCTGCGCGAGCGGGCCCAGCGGTGGGAGCTTCCCGAACGGCCCGGCATCGCCCTCGTGGAGAACGACCTGCGGCGGATCTACCGGCAGGGGCGCGAGCGCAAGCGCCGCTCGCGCGCGGCAAGGGCGGCGCACACGCGCACTGCACGAGTGGCGCAAACGCGTCAAGGACCTGCGCTACGCCGCCGAGATCCTGGGTCTGCGCCCGCTCGCGCGCCGCGCCGACGAGCTGGGCGAAGTGCTCGGCGAGGAGCACGACCTGGTGGTGCTCGCCGCCCTGCTCCCCCCGCCCGGGCGAGCGCCCTTCAAGGGCAAGCGCGGCAAGCGGGCGCGCAAGGCCCTGCTCGAGCGGATCGCACGCCGTCGCCGACGACTGCGCAAGCGCGCGCTGCGCGAAGGAGAGCGCCTGTACGGCGCAGGCCGAAGAAGTTCCTACGACGCGTGCGTCGCGCCCACGGGCGAACCTCCAGGATCTGAGGCGAATGCCGATGTAAGCGTGAGGCCACTCTCGGCCATGCGCGCACGAACGACATCATCGAATCTCCTGCTCGCCTTCCTCCTGGGAGGGCTGGGAGTGCTCGTGCTGCACATGACCGTCGAGCCTCGGCGGTCACGGCGCCGACGGGGCTGATCGACGACGGCGTCTACGACGTGCTGATGTTCGGCGCGGCGTTCGCCGTGATCGCACGCGCCGTCGCGTTCAAGGAGCAGCGCGCGGCGTGGCTGACGATGGGCGCGGGGCTGCTCTGCTGGAGCCTCGGCGAACTCTATTTCGCCCTGTTCGTCGAAGGCTCCGGCGTGGCCACCGGCAGCGTCTCCCCGGCCGACGGGCTCTACCTGGCGATGTACCCGTGCCTGTACGTGGCGATCATGCTGCTGCTGCGGGCGCACCTGCGCGAGCTGCGCGTGAGCCTGTGGCTCGACGGCCTGATCGGCGGCCTCGCCGCCGCCACGCTCGCGGCGGCGGTGCTGCTGCCACCGATCATCGACCAACCCACGGCAACGTCGCCTCGGTGGCGATCTCGCTGGCCTATCCGATCGGCGACCTGCTGCTGCTGATCTTCACGATCGGCGCGCTCGGCATGACCGGCTGGCGCCCGGGGCGCGTGTGGCTGCTGATCGCCGCGAGCATGCTCTTGAACGCGATCGCCGACACGACCTACCTCTACCAGACCGCCACGAGCACCTATCAGGCGGGCAGCTGGGTCGAAGCCATGTGGCCCGCCGCGGCCGTGCTGCTGGCGATCGCCGCCTGGACGCCGTGGCCACCGCCGAAGCGCCGGCGGGTGGAGGATTGGCGGCTGGTGTCGGTGCCCGCCGTCTCGCTGCTCACCGCGCTGGGGGTGTTCGTCTACGGCAACCTCCACCACCAGCTCACGCTGGGGCGCTGATCCTCGCCACGGCCACGGTGCTCGCCGTGGGCGCGCGGCTGATGTTCACGGTGCGCGAGAACCTCGCGATGCTCGTCTGCTCGCGGCGGCTGGCGCTGACCGATCCGCTGACCGGCCTGAGCAACCGCCGGCAGCTGATGGAAGACCTCGAGCTCGCCTGCGACCCGGGCCGAGCGCGCGAGCCGTGGCAGCTGGTGCTGTACGACCTGAACGGCTTCAAGCGCTACAACGACACCTTCGGCCATCCCGCGGGCGACGCCCTGCTGGAGCGACTGAGCGGCAGGCTGCGCGCGATCGTCGCCGCGCACGGCACCGCCTACCGGATGGGGGGCGATGAGTTCTGCGTCCTGATCCGCACCGCGACGGCCGACGACGCGCTGGTGGACGCGAGCGTGGCGGCGCTGTCCGAGCACGGGGCGGGCTTCTCGATCGGCGCGGCGCACGGCGAGGTGAGCATTCCCGCCGAGGGCAGCGACACGGCCGCGGTCCTGCAGCTGGCCGACCAGCGGCTGTACGCGCGCAAGGAGCAGCGACGCCCACCGGAATCTGCCACCGGCGGTGCCCGAAGATCTCCGACCGGCGGCTCAGTCGACGCTGAGCACGGTGAACTTGCGCTTGCCCCTCGGCAGCGCCACCGAGACGCTGTCATCCCGGCCGCGCCCGAGCAGGGCGACCGCGACCGGGGAGTCGGCCGACAGCCGGCCCTCGGCGGGCGCGGCGTCGTGGGAGCTGACGATCCGCCAGGTGTGCTCGGCGCCGTCCTCGGCGCGTACGCGCACCGTCGAGCCGAAGCCGACCACCCCGCCCGCGGCGGGCGGCTTCCTCGACGACGACCGCCGCGGCGATCTTCTCGCGCACCCGCGCGATCTTCGTCTCCAGGTGCGCCTGCTCGTTCTTGGCGTCGTGGTACTCGCTGTTCTCCTTCAGGTCCCCCCACTCGCGCGCGGTTTTGATCCGCTCCGCGATCTCCCTGCGGCCCTCTCCCTCGAGCTCCTGCCAGCTCGGCGTTCAGGCTCTGCAGGCCCTCGGCGGTGATCAGGTTCGTGGCGTCGGTCATCCGAGGTAGAGAGCCTACTCGACGCGACCGCCTCGGCCTGGACTCAGAAGTAGGTGGTCGGCGACGTCGACAGCAACGCGTAGTCCTGCACGATCGCCGCCTGCACGAGCAGCTGGGCGGTGGCGGGCGAGCCGGACGACGAACACGTCGTCGCTCAGCCGCAGGTGTTCCCAGGCGTAGTTGACGTAGCCCTGCACGAGCTTCGTCCCGGGCGGGTCGTGGGTGACGGAGTCGAGGTAGAGCATGTTGCGGAAGTAGACCGACACGAAGAACGGGTTTTCCTGACCGAGCCGTTCGGGGGTGTAGTAGGCGAGCGCCGCCTTGGCGGTCTGGCGCGCCTGGTAGAGGTAGGCGCCGTTGCCGGTCGCCTGGTAGAGCAGCACGCCGGCGCCGATCATCGTGCCCTGGTTGTAGCTCCACTCCGTCGGTTCGATTTTCCCGTGCAGGTTGATGTGGTCGGCGTACAGGCCGTTCGGCTCGGTCAGGCAGGCGCGCACCCATTCGTAGGCCATCTCGGCGAACTGCAGGTACTGGGCGTTGCCGGTCAGCCGGTACAGCTGCAAGCCGAGCTCGGCCGTGGGCGCGTCGGTGACGGTGTTGCGTTCGATGTTTTCGGCGGAGTTGGAGAACGGGATGCCGCCCGGGCAGGCGATCCCCGGCTGAGTGTCCCAGCCGGCCATCTCGAACGCCATGATCCCCTCGGCGCCGCCGAGCACGCCCGCGACGTGGGTCAGCTCGTACATCCGCGCGAGCTCGATCCCGACCCACGCGTTGTCGTCGTAGTACTTCGCCCCGCCCGGTCCTTCCGGGGGCGCGACGGTGCCGTCGTAGGCCGCGAGCGTGCTCGTGTAGGTCCCTTCCGGGGCGCCCGAGTTGTTGAGGTCCAGATACGATTTCAGCCCGACGAGCCGCGCATAGACTTCATGGGCCGAACGATGCTCTTCAGGCTCGGGATGTTCGCCATGCTCATCGTCGCCGCGAGCGCCTGGGAGAACGGCCACAGAAACGAGAACGGTTCTCCCTGATAGAGCCCCGAGCCCTCGATGTAGTAGGTCTTCTGCATCGCCTCGAACGCGAGCTGCGCGCGTTCGGCGTTGACGGGCAGCTTCGGCTTCTTGGGCGCGTGCTTGGCGGGCTTCTTTGCGGTCGAGCTTCGTGCGGCGGGCGCCGTGGCGCCTGGGGCGCTCGTGCCGCCCGCGCTCGCGCGAGTGGGCGAATTCGGAGGCCCGCGCGACTTTGGCGGGGCGCTGGGCGCCCGCCGGATAGGGCGAGGCCGCCGGGTGCGACGAGGCCGCCGACGGCGGGCGCGGATGGCAGGCAGAGCCGCGGCCACGAGGCCCAGCAGGAACATGCCGCGACGTGCCCTTGGCACGGGCGAGCGATCGCGATCTGGATCTCATTCGTCACTCAGCAAGCAGAACAGTCGAGCGGGCCATTTGATTTGGTGTACGCATCCAGCAGGCCCAACTCCTTCAATTTCGACTACGTGACCGTCGGCCACGTGACGGTCGACGTGATCGCCGCCGACGGACTCGCGCCGTCCGGGCGGCGGCGCGTTCTACAGCGCGCTCCAGGCCGCCCGGCTCGGGCTGCGCACGCTGATCCTCACGCAGGGCTCGGCCCCCGAGATCGAAGCGCTGCTGGAGCCCTACCGCGACGAGCTCGAGCTGCGCGTCATCCCGGCGCCGGCCACGACGACGCTGCAGACGTCCTGGCCGGGCGGGCGGCGCACACCAGCGGGTGCTCGCCTGGGCCGGGCCGATCGCCGGGACGATCGCGGTGGACACCCAGATCCTGCACTTCGCGCCCGTCGCCCGCGAGACCCCGGCGGCGTGGCGCGGGCACGCCGACTTCGTCGGGCTCACTCCCCAGGGGCTCGCGCGCGCATGGGATCGAACCGGAGCGGTCGCGGCGCAGACGCGCATGAAGATGGCTGGGGAGGCTGGCGGCAGATCGCTCCGCACCGCTGCCGAGCGACCGTGGCTCGCTCGACGCTCTGCTTCCGCACGGCTGCTCCGCGGTCGTGATCAGCGAGCAGGAGCGCGTCGCCTGCGCGCCGCTGCTGGCCGCGGCGGCGGAGATCGGCGCGGTGATCGCGATCACAGCCGGCGCCGGGCGCCACGAGCGTTCAGCCGCCCGGCGGCGAGTGCACCCGGGTGCAGGCCCCCGCGGTCGCCGAGCCCCGCGACGACCTCGGCGCGGGCGACGTGTTCGCGGCGGCGTTCTTCGTCGCGCTCCACGAAGGCCTGTCCCCCGAGCGCGCCGCGGCCTTTGCGCAACGCGGCGGCGGCGATCCGGATCGAAGGCTCCGGGGCGGACGCGATCGGCGACCGGAGCGCGATCGAGGCCCGGCTGCCCTGAGATCAGGCGGCTGCGCTCGACTCCGGCGGCGAGCGCCTCGTCGAGGAGTCGCTCCAGCTCGGCGACCGACAGCGCGCCTTCGCAACCGCAAGCGCGCATCGCCAGCAGCAGGCTGCCGCCGACCGGGGCCATCTCGACGACCGATACCCGCGCCTCGGGGGCGAGCTCGTGCACGGCTCGAGTGAGCGGCTCGACGAACACGGCGCCGGCCTTGAAGGCGCTGCCGATCAGGCCCACCGGGAAAGCGCCCTGCAAGACCGGTGCGGTGGATCACGGCGGCGATCTGCTCCCCCAACAGTCCGGCCCCGCGCTCGGTAAAGCTCGCACGCCACCGCGTCGCCGTCCTCGGCGAGCTTCGCGGTCTCGATCGCGAACGCCGCGATCTCGCCCTTGCTCAGCGGCTTGGAGTAGACATGCGCCGCGAGCGCCTCGACGCTCGGCACGCCGAAGAACTCGACCGCCGCCTCGCTCAGCGCGGTCTCCGGACCGGAGGCCTCGCGGTCGCGCAGCGCCGCCTTGATCGACTCGATCCCGAACCAGTAGCCGCTGCCCTCATCCCCGAGCAGGTGCCCCCAGCCGCCCGCGCGCCAGGCGCGTCCGTCCGCCCCCACTCCGAGCACGTTGCTGCCGGTGCCGGAGATCACGCCGATTCCGGGTTGCGCATCCGTCGCCGTGGCCCAGGCCGCGACGACGTCGTTGACGACGAGCCAATCCTCCGAGCGCGCGGCGCGCACATGCCGGGCCACGGCGTCGGTGTCGGTGCCGGCCAGCGCGATCACCTCGGCGTCGAGTCGCTCCCCGTCGATGCCGGCCTTGCCCACCGCCTCGTCCGCGGCCTCCAGCAGCGCCTGGACCGCGGCGCGCGTGCCGACGGCGTCTTCGTTGCTCGGCCCGCCCTGCCCCAGGTGCAGCGTCCCCCGCTCCAGGTCGAGCAGCGCGGCGAGCGTCTTCGTCGCGCCGCCGTCGATCCCCAGCACGAAGCGCGCGGTCCCGCCGCTCTTTGCGTTTGCGCCGGGCGGGGCCAGCTCAGGCGGTAGCTGGACGAGCGGGGCGCGATGCACGCGCGGATCTTCGCACGCTGGGCCCGACGCCCGCCCCCGGCCCGGGCTCGCCGCGCACATCGCCCACCTCCAGCAGCTCGCCGCAGCGCGCGCAGATGCGATGCTCGCCGAGCTCGCCGCCGCAGCCCTTGTGGCGCAGCACGATCGGCGGTCCCGCGTCGGGCGCGGCGTGCCGGTCGCCCCAGCGCAGCAGCTCGACGATCACCGGCCACAGGTCGAGCCCCTTGGACGGTCAGCCGGTATTCGTGGCGCAGCGGCCGCTCCTGGTAGGGGACCTTTTCGAGGATCCCCTCGGCCGACGAGGCGATCCAGGCGCGCGGCGAGCACGTTGCGGGCGACGCCGAGGCTCTGCTGGATCTGATCGAAGCGCCGCCGGCCGAGGAACACGTCGCGCAGCACGAGGATCGTCCAGCGCTCGCCGACCAGCTCGAGCGCGCGGGCGATCGAGCAGTTCTGATCCTCGTAGTCGTTCTTCAGCATTCCCTCATCCTATCACTTAGTTGCGTGATAAAACTCTCTGTGTTAGTGTGCGTCTCTTGATGCAACCCAGACCGATCCACAACCCAGACGGGAGCGTGAGAAGATGAACGCAGGTGGAAGGTCCTGATCGTGGTCGTCGCCGGCGTGTTCATGGCCGGGCTCGACGTGTTCATCGTCAACATCGCGTTCCCCCAGCTGCACACCGACTTCCCGGGCACGAGCCTGCGCTCGCTGTCGTGGGTCTTGAACTCCTACACGATCGTGTTCGCCGCGTTCCTGATCGCCGCCGGCCGCTGGTCGGACACGTTCGGGCGCAAGCGCTCCTACCTGCTCGGCACCGGCCTGTTCGTGACGGCCTCGGCCGCCTGCGCGCTGGCGCCGTCGATCCCCTTCCTCGTCGCCGCGCGTGCGGTCCAGGGTCTCGGCGCGGCGCTGTTGATGCCCGCCTCGCTCGGGCTGCTGCTGCCGGAGTTCCCGCCCGAGCAGCGCCACATCCCGATCGGGATCTGGGCCGCGGTCGGCGGGATCGCCGCCGCCGCGGGACCGCCGCTCGGCGGCCTGCTCGTGCAAATCAGCTGGCGCTGGGTGTTCATCGTCAACGTGCCGGTCGGCCTGGCGAGCCTGATCGCCGGCTGGCGCATCCTGCGCGAGGTCCGCCACCCGGACGCCTCGCGGCCCGACTTCCTCGGCGCGGGCCTGCTCACCGCGGCGATGGCGACGCTCGTCGTCGCGATCATCCAGGGCTCGACCTGGGGCTGGGCGAGCCCGCGGATCCTCGGCCTGTTCGCGCTCACGGCGCTGCTGATCGCGCTCGTCGGCCGGCGCATCGCCACCCACCCCTCCCCGATCGTCGAGCCGGCGCTGCTCAAAGTCAGGACGTTCAGCCTCGCGACGACGGCGTCGCTGCTGTTCTTCATGGCGTTCGCCGCGATGCTGCTCGCGAGCGTGCTGTTCCTGACCGGGATCTGGCACGAGCCGATCCTCACCGCGGGCCTGCAGATCTTCCCCGGCCCGGCGATGGCCGCCGCGATCGCGGTCCCCGGCGCACGGCTGGGCGCGCGCTTCGGCCCCGGCCGGGTGGGGGCCGTCGGCGCGCTGCTGTTCGCGCTCGGCGGCGTGTGGTGGGTCACGCACCTGACCGGCGCGCCCCACTACGCGCGCCGACTTCCTGCCGGGCATGATGATCGGCGGGGTCGGCGTCGGCCTGATGATCCCCTCGCTGACCGGCGCCGTCGCCTCGACGCTCGCCCCCGCGCGGCTGGCGACCGGCATCGCGGTGCAGACCACGGGCCGGCAGATCGGCTCGGCGCTGGGCTTCGCGATCCTCGTCGCGGTGCTGGGCACGCCGCACACCGCGGGCGATTTCAAGGCCGCCTGGGAGCTCATGATCGCCGCGAGCCTGCTCGCCGGGGCGACGCTCGTCGCGATCGGCGGGCCCGCGCCGGCGTCGGCAACCGCCCAAACCAGCCCGAGCGTAGCGCCGCCGGCGAAGCTCCAACCTAGGCCTCTCCTGTTGGACAATTCTTGACTCCACGTACTCGTCGTTGACAAAGATAGAGTTTTTGTATACTATGCGTACGGCATGGCCTCGATCGCGAGCGAACAGAGTGCGGGACAGCCACGGCGCTGGCGCGATCACAAGCGCTACGCGTGGCTGCTCGGTCTGATCGTCCCCACGTTGCCGTTCCTCGCCTTTGGCCTGGTCGAACTGACGGGCCTTGGGATCTTCTGGTTCTACGGGCCGTTTCTCGTGTTCGTGATCTTCCCGCTGCTCGACCTGGCGGTCGGAATGGACGCGACCAACCCGCCCGACAGCGTGATCAAGTGGCTCGAGCAGGACCGCTACTACCGCTGGTGCACGTACCTGTACATCCCGATCCAGTACGCCGGGCTGGTGCTCGCGTGCTGGCTGTGGTCGAGCGGCAAACTTTCAACGCTCGACGACATCGGGCTGGCGTTGACGATGGGGATGGTCAGCGGGATCGCGATCAACACCGCCCACGAGCTCGGCCACAAGCGCGCCAGCTCCGAGCGCTGGCTCTCCAAGGTCGCGCTCGCGCAGAGCGCATATGGGCACTTCTTCATCGAGCACAATCGCGGCCACCACGTGCGCGTCGCCACCCCCGATGACCCCGCCAGCTCACGACTCGGCGAGAGCTTCTACGCGTTCTGGCCGCGCACCGTGTCCGGCAGCCTGCGCTCGGCTTGGGAGCTCGAGGGGGTGCGCCTGGACCGCATGGGCAAGTCCCACTGGAGCCTTCGCAACGACATCTTGAACGCCTGGGCGATGACGATCGTGCTGTTTGGGGCGCTCACCGCCGTCTTCGGGGTCGTGGTGCTGCCGTACCTGCTGATCCAGGCGGTCTTGGGTTCTCCCTGCTGGAGGTCGTCAACTACCTCGAGCACTACGGCCTGTTGCGCGGCAAGCGCGAGGACGGGCGCTTCGAGCGGACCGCGCCCGAGCACAGCTGGAACTCCAACAGCGTCGCCTCGAACGTGCTGCTCTACCACCTGCAGCGCCACTCCGACCACCACGCCAACCCGATGCGCCGCTATCAGGCGCTGCGCCACTTCGAGGAAGCTCCGCAACTGCCCACCGGCTATGCGGGCATGATCGTCACGGCGGCCTTCCCCCCGCTGTGGCGGCGCGTGATGGACCATCGTGTGCTCGCTCATTACGGCGGGCGATCTGGAGCGCGTGAACATCCACCCGCGGGCGCGCAAGCGGGTGCTCGCGCGCTATGGCTCGCCCGTCGCGGCGGGCGCGGGCGACGGTGTGGCGGGCGGCGGGAGCGAGGAGGCGCAGCGGTGAGCCGCTGGCGCTGCCCGGGCTGCGGCTACACCTACGACGAGCAGGCGGGGCACCCGCGCGAGGGCTTCCCGGCGGGCACGCCGTGGAGCGAGGTGCCCGAGGACTGGGCCTGCCCGGACTGCGGCGTGCGCGAGAAGGTCGACTTCTGACGTACAGGCGAGTCGCTCGAGGAGGACTGAGCCGGATGGCGACCCTCGAGCGCGCTGCCGAGCGCACCCCCTACGCGCTCGCCGCGCGTGAGCTGTTGCGCAACACGCTGCTCGACGGGGCCCGCGACGAGCTGCAGCGCCGCCCCTGGGCGGAGATCACGATGGCCGACATCGCGGCCGCCGCCGGCGTCAGCCGCCAGACGCTCTACAAGGAGTTCGGCTCGCGCGAGGCGTTTGCGCAAGCGTTCGTGCTGCGTGAGAGCGACCGCTTCCTGTTCGCCGTCGAGCAGGCCGTGCGGGAGCACCTCGACGATCCGGCCACGGCGCTCTCGGCGGCGTTCGAGGTGTTCCTCACCGCCGCCGCCGAGGATCCGCTCGTGCGCACGCTGCTCGCCGGCGAGGGCGCCTACAGCCTGCTGGCGCTGATCACCACCGAGGGCGAGCCGGTCGTTGAAAGCGCGACCGAGCGTCTCTGCGCGATCATCCTCGCCGGCTGGCCTGCAGTGGCGCCGGCCGACGCCCGGCTGCTCGCCGAGTGCCTCGTGCGCCTGGCGATCAGCTACGCGGCGCTGCCGGCGGGGCCGACCGGGATGACCGCCGCCTCCGTGACGACCCTGCTCGGTCCCTACATCGAGCGGGTGCTTCGACGCGCCCGAGAGGATTCGAACCTCTGACCTTCGGTTCCGTAGACCGACGCTCTATCCAGCTGAGCTACGGGCGCAAGGTCGCGCAGTCTATCGCGGCTATCCTGGCCCCCGATGAGCCTCGACACGCCGCGTGCAGAAGAACCTCGCGCTGATGCTGCTGGCGATGACGCAGTTCGTGATCGTGATCGACGCGTCGATCGTGAACGTCGCGCTGCCCTCGATCGGCGCGGCGCTGCACTTCTCGCGCGACAACCTCTCGTGGGTCGTCAACGCCTACACGCTCACGTTCGGCGGGTTCCTGCTGCTCGGTGGGCGCCTCGCCGACCTGCTCGGGCGCAGGCGCATGTTCATGCTCGGCCTGGTCGTGTTCTCGCTCGCCTCGCTCGCGGGCGGCCTGGCCCAGTCGGAGGCGTGGCTGATCGTCGCGCGCTCGGTCCAGGGCCTCGGCGCGGCGATCGTCTCGCCGGCGGCGCTCTCGATCATCACGACGACGTTCGCCGAAGGGGCCGAGCGCAACCGCGCGCTCGGCATCTGGGGTGCGGTCGCGGGCGCCGGCGGCGCGGCCGGGGTGCTGCTCGGCGGGATCCTGACGAGCGGCCTGAGCTGGCGCTGGGTGCTGTTCGTGAACGTCCCGATCGGCCTGATCGCGGCGACGCTCGCGCCGCGGATACTGCTCGAGAGCCGCGCCGACGACGGCACCGAGGGCTTCGACATCCCGGGCGCGGTGACGGTCACGGCCGGCCTCGCGCTGCTCGTCTACGCGGTCGTCGACGCCGTCAACGTCGGCTGGGGCTCGACCGCCACGCTGTCGCGGCTCGCCGGTGCGGCCGCGCTGCTCGTCGCGTTCGTCGTGATCGAGCTGCGCACCCGCCATCCGCTGTTGCCGTTCTCGATCTTCCGCCTGCGCACGCTGCGCGGGGCGGACATCGTCGGCCTGCTGATCGGGATGTCGCTGTTCTCGATGTTCTTCTTCATCTCGCTCTACCTACAGGACGTCCTGCACTACTCGCCGATCAAGGCCGGCCTCTCCTACCTGCCGCTCGCGATCGGCATCATCCTCTCCGCCGGGGCCGCCTCGGTGCTCGTCACGCGCGTGGGCTTCAAGCCCACGCTGATCGCGGGTCTGCTGATGATCGCCGGCGCACTGCTGTGGTTTTCGCGTGTCCCCGCGCCGGGCGGCTCCTTCGCCGCGAATGTGCTCGGACCGTCGGTGCTCGCGGCGTTCGGGCTCGGGTTCTCCTTCGTGCCCGTGACGATCGCCGCGGTCACCGGCACCAAGCCCCACGAGGCGGGCCTGGCCTCGGGGCTGATCAACACCTCCCAGCAGGTCGGCGGCGCGCTCGGCCTCGCGATCCTCGCGACGGTCGCCAACAGCCGCACCCAGAGCCTGTTCCACGCCGGCGTGCACAGTTCGTCGGTCGCGCTGACGAAAGGGTTCGACCGCGCGTTCCTCGTCGGCGCGGGCTTTGCGATCGTCGGCGCGATCCTGACCGCCGTGCTGATCTCCTCGCGCGACAGCCGCGAGCACGCCGAAGCGGCGCAGCGCGGCGAGGTCGAGCCGGCGCCCGCCGCGGGCTGAGGCTCCCGCGCACCGTCGCGGCTGCACTACGAGCTCCACAACCGCGCGAGCACCATCCCGACGGCGAGCAGCACGACCCCGAGCGCCCATGCGCCCAGGGCGCCCTCCAGTGGGGCGGCCAGACGCGCGGCGTCGAGCGGCACGACCGAGCCGTCTGCGAGGCGCTGCTCGCCGCTGAGCGAGACGGTGCGACGGCGCAGCTCGCGCACCGGAGTGCTGAGGCGCCGCTGGGCGATCGTGAGCATGAAGCAGGCGACCGCGGCGAGCAGCGCCGGTACGCGTATTTCCAGCGCGTTGACCCAGTAGCCGGTCAGCGCCGGAAAGGCGCCCCAGGCGGCGGCGAGCCAGAAGGCGGTGTGAAAGCGTCCACCGAACCACTCGAGGTTGTATGCGAGCACGATGAACGCACCCGCGAGCACAAACGGGATCAGCGTCAGCGAGATCGTCACCGCCCCGACGATCCCGAGCGCGACCGCTCCCGCCAGCGATATGCCCGCCATCGCCGCCAGCGTGCGGCTGGAGAGCTGCGTACCGAGCGGTCTGCCGTTCAGCTCGTCCAGCGCGTGCGCGCAGACACCCACCCCGAGCAGGAACGCGCCCAGGCTCGCCAGCAGCCGACCGGCGTACAGATGCGGGGCGACCGCCGCCCCGATTGCCACGTTGGCGAGGTTCCAGGCCGTGTAGGGCGGGTGCAAGACCGTCACAAAGTCCCGCCACCCGCCTGGGCGCAGGGCGTAAAACGCGGGACGATCGAGCGTTTTAGGGGAACCGGTCTGGTCGATAGCGGAGAGGGAGGGATTCGAACCCTCGGACGAGGTTTCCCCCGTCACACGATTTCCAGTCGTGCCCGTTCAACCGCTCCGGCACCTCTCCTGGCTTGCACTTCTGTTGCGCGGCCGGCCCAAGGCTACGACACCGGCGCGCGTCTCGTCTCGTTGGTAGGCTCTGATCATGCTGCTCGCCACGATGCTGCTCGCCACCAGTCAGGCCGTCTCCAAGGACATCGGCCTGATCGCCGTCTTCGGCGGAATCGGCCTGCTCGTCAACATCATCCTGATCTTCATCGCGATCCAGATCCGCGGCGAGCGCCGGGCGAACCAGGAGTACCTCGCCTCGCGCCGCTCCCCCACCCGCGTCTGATCCACCCGGCGCTCACAACGAGGCCCTCACGAGCGCGCGGCAGGCTTTCGCGCCGACATCACCACTCCGCCGCCGAGGCTCATCCGCCGCAGCTTCACCTCGCTCAGCCCCGCGTCCTCCCAGTAGCCGACGATCCGCTCCAGCGGGTGTCTTTCGTAGAAGCCGGAGATGCTCGGCCCGAGGAACCGCCCCACCTCGGCCCACTCGCGCGATGCGATTCGCCCGAGCGCCGGTAGGCCGATCGCCGTGTACAAGCCGCCATGCCTCGCGCGGCACGCGACGCGGGGGCACGCCGAACTCCAGTGAGGCGATCCGGCCGCCCGGGCGCAGCACCCGGGCCAGCTCCTTCAGCGTCGCGGGGGGATCGTCGACGTAGCGCAGCAGGTACGTGAACGTCAGCGCGTCGAAGCTCTCGTCCGCGAACGGCAGCTCCTCGGCCTGGCCTTCGATCAACTCGACGCGCGCGCCGTCGCTCGCGAAACGCGCCCGCGCGGCGGCGAGCATCTCCGGGCTCTGGTCGAGCCCCACGACCGTGCAATCCGCGCGCTCGCGCAGCTCGGCGGCGACCATCCCCGTGCCGGTCGCCACATCGAGGATCCGCTCATTCGCCGCCGGCGCCACCGCGTCCACCATCGCGCGCCGCCAGCGGGGGTCCTGCCAGAAGCTCAACGCCGCGCTCAGCCGGTCGTAGCGTTGGGCAACCCTTGAAACAGCTCGAGCGCCTGCAGCTTCCTCACCGAGTTGCCGAGTCCATCGACCGATCCTCGCACCGTACTGGGCTGCCGAGGCGGGGAGATAGGGTGTAGCGGATGGTCGGGTTGATCACAGGGGCCTCCAGCGGGATCGGCGAAGCGGCGGCTCGCCGCCTCGCCCGCGAGCCGGGCGCCGCGCTCGTGCTCGTCGCGCGCCGTGAGGATCGCCTGCGCGCGCTCGCCTCCTCGCTGGGCGAGGATCGCGTCAGCTGGGTTGCCGTCGATCTCGCTCGACGAGGACGCGCCCGCGCGCATCCGCGCGCACGTGCAGGAGCGCCACGGCCGCCTCGACCTACTCGTCAACAACGCCGGCTCCGGCTGGCGCGCGCGCTTCGCCGACGGCGGCTACGAGAACGTGCGCCGCACGATGGCGCTCAACTTCGACGCGCCCGTCCGCCTCACCGAGGCGCTGCTGCCGCTGCTGCGGGCCTCCGCGCCGAGCGCGATCGTCAACGTCGCCTCGACCTCTTCCCGCGTCGCGCGCGCGGGCGCCGGCGCCTACTCCGCCTCCAAGTTCGCGCTCGCCGGCTGGTCGGACGCGCTGTGGGCGGAGGAGCGTCCTTACGGCGTCCACGTCGGGCTGGTGCTCCCCGGGTTCATCTCCACCGAGGGCTTTCCCCAGACGGAGCTCACCGAGAAAGCGCTCACGCGCTGGGCCGTCTCCACGCCCGAGCGCGCCGCCGAGGCGATCTTCCAGGCCGGCCCGGGCCGCCGGGCGGAGCGCTACGTCCCCCGCCCCTACGCGCTCGCGGCGGCGTTTCGCGTCCTCACGCCGGGGCTGGTGAGGCGCGTGATGGGCGGCGGCGTCGCGTCGGTCATGACCACGACGACCAACCTTGGGGAAGGCCCGACCTCGCCAGATCGCTGAGCGGCGCGCCGGCCTCCCGGCCACTGAATTCATCCGGCCGCGGTCCTTCGCCGGCGCAAGACGCCTCGAGGAGGGTCGGGGCGCCTCGACCCGCTCTCATCCAGGGCGTTGCCTATCGTGGAGTGCTCGTGTCGCCTTCCAACTTCCACGCCTCGCTCGCCGACGGTGAGGCCGTGCTGCGGTTCCCCTACGACGAGCGCCTGCGTCAACTGCTGCGCGCTCTGCCGGGCCGCCGCTGGGACCCGGCGAGCGGGCGTGGTGCGTGCCGCTCGATCCGGAGCGCGCGGAGGCGCTCGCGCGGCTGTTCGCGGGTCTCGCCGTCGAACCGGAGATAACCGACGGCCTCGCCCGCGCGCTCGAGCGCCAGCGCAGCAAGGCGCCGCCACGACGAGTGCGTGCTCGACCTCGCGCGGCCCGATGAGAACTGGTGGCTGAGCTTCGCCACCGACACTGCCCCCGAGCTGCGCCGAGGCGCTGCTCGAGCATCCCGGCGGCTACCGCCTGCCGGCGATCGGCCGCGGCCTTGATCCCGCTCGACGAGCACGCCGCGCGCCTGGTCGAGGAGCTGCCCGCCGCCGGCCCCCGCCTGCGCCTGACCGACGACGCGGCGCACGCGCTCACCGAGATCAAAAACGGCGCCTCCGACGGCGCCTCCAGCGCACCTGGGCGGAGCACGCCCGCCCACGAAGTCGAACTGCGCCGCGACCGCCGCGGGGAGCACTGGATCATGATCGACGCCGTCCACGCGCCGCTCGCCCGCGTGCTCGCCGGCCGCGCCGGCCTGCGCGCGCTGGACGGCCCCGAGCGCGACGTTCGCGCTGGCCGCGCGTCGAGCACGACGCCGAGTCGATCGCCGAGCTGATCGCCGAGCTGGAGGTCGCGCGGATCGACCCGCGCGTGCAGAGCTGGCTCGCGCGCGCCACCACCTGGACGGGCACGATCGAGGTCGAGGGGCCCGCCGGAGCAGCCCGTGTTCCTGCTGCTGGGAGCAACCTCGCGCCTGCCGCGCGAGCTGCGCGAAGGGCCGTCAGCCGTCCCTGGCGGGGCGACCGTGCCGTTGACGCTCGAGTCGTGGCGGCTGATGGACGGACGGCTGCGCGGCTGGATCAGCCCCGGCGCGAAGCGCTGCATCGCCGCGCTGCGCGAGGGCCGGCCCGCGCCGCCCGCGGTGCTGGAGGTATCCGCCCTGCACGAGGACCCGACGTTCGTGCTCGCGCCCGGCCACGACGCCGCGCAGCTCGAGGCCTTCGCCGCGCTCGCGGCGCCGCGCCCGGCAAGTCCGGCCACGGCGGGCGGGGACACGCGCTGGGGGCGCCGGGCGAGCACGCGGGGATGCCGGCGATCCGCGCCGATCCGTTCTGCGTCCCCGAGCTCGACGAGTTCCTCGCCGCGCACGAAACCTGGATCGCACCCGAGGCGCTCACGCTGCTGCAGGAGATCCGCGAGGAGCACGCCCGCGCCGCGGGCCTGGTCGCGCTGTCGGCCGCGACCGAGGCGCCGCTCGATGACACGGTCGCACCCACCCTCGGCGGCGAGCTGAAGCCGTTCCAGCGCGCCGGGGTGAGCTACCTGCTCGCGCAGCGACGCGCGTTCCTCGCCGACGAGCAGGGCCTCGGCAAGACGATCGAGGCGCTCGCGACGCTGGAGGCCGACGGCGCCTACCCGGCGATCGTCGTCTGCCCGGCGAGCCTCAAGCTGAACTGGCTGCGCGAGCTCTCGCTGTGGCTGCCGCACCGCAGCGCCCAGGCGCTGACCGGCACCCGCGCGAGCGCACCGATCGAGCCGGCCGATGTGACCGTCGTCAATTACGACATCGTCGCCGGACGCCTGCGCGCGCTGCGCGGCCATCGCCCCCCGCGCGCTGGTGCTCGACGAGTCCCACTACTGCAAGAACGCGGCCGCGAAGCGCACCCAGGCGGTCGCGCACCTGTCGACGGCGGTGCCGCGCGACGGGCTCGTGCTCGCGCTGACGGGCACGCCCGTGATGAACCGCCCGCCCGAGCTGATCTCCCAGCTGCGGATCCTCGGGCGGCTGGGCGACTTCGGCTCGGGCGCGCAGTTCGGCAAGCGCTTCCGCGGCGCCGACGCGCACCTGCGCCTGCACTGGCATCTGCGCGCGCGCTGCTTCGCGCGGCGGCTGAAGGCCGACGTGCTGCCGCAGCTGCCGGCGAAGACCCGCGCCGTCGTGCCGATCGAGCTCGACAACGAGCCCGAGTACCGCCTCGCCGAGCAGGACCTCGTCGCGTGGCTGCGGAGCCAGCCGCTCGACCTGCGCGAGCTCGACGCGCGGGTCGCGGCGGCGCTGCGCGCCGAACGCCTCGTGCGGCTGAACGCGCTGAAGCTGCTCGCCGCGCGCGGCAAGCTCCACGCCGCGCTCGCCTGGATCCACGACTTCTGCTCCTCGGGCGAGCGCCTGGTCGTGTTCGCCCACCATCGCGAGATCCAGCGCGCGCTGCTCGAGCGCTTCCCGCACGCGCTGCACATCCTCGGCGAGGACTCACCCGTCGCGCGCGACGCGGCGCTGCGGGCCTTCCAGGCGCCCGACGGCGCGCGAGCAACCAGCTGATCGTCTGCTCGATCGAGGTCGCCGGCCACGGCATCACGCTGACGCGCTCCTCGAACGTCGCCTTCCTCGAGCTCGACTGGACGCCCGCCAAGCACGACCAGGCCGAGGACCGCTGTCACCGCATCGGCCAAGAGGACACCGTCAACGCCACCTACCTGCTCGCCGCCGGCACGATCGATGAGACGATCGCGACGCTGCTGGAGCGCAAGCGCGCGGTGATCGGCGCCGTCACCGACGGGCTCGAGGAGGACGAGGAGGGCGTCGTCGACGCGCTCGTGCGCGAGCTGCGCGGCGCGCCCTACCGGCGGCTGCGCGCGGTGGCTTGAACAGCGGGGAGATCAGGTCGCGACAGCAGGCGGTGGTCTCGCCGCCTGGACCTCGCTCGGCAGGCCGCGGGTCGTGAAGAACGCCGCGCAGACGAGCAGGCCCGCGATCAGCAGCCCGGTCTTCAGCGCCATCAGCTGCGCTTCGGCGTAGCTTTCGACGATCGCGTCGGTGCTCTGCGCGTCGAGCCCCGCATCCTCCGCGCCGGCGCGGACCTGGTCGATCGAGACGAAGCTGACGTCGCCCTCCAGCTTGATCCCGACCTGCTGTTTGACCTCGGCCGAGACGCGCGGGTCCTCGCGACCTTGCCGGAGAATCCGGCGATCAGGCCGCTGATCACGATCGCGCCGATCAGCGCCGTGCCCATCGCCGCGCCGAGCTGCTGGGCGGTGAACTGCAGGCCGCCGGCCTCGCTGCGATCCTCGTCGCCGACCGCGGACTGCACGACGTTGCCGAGCTGGGAGACGATCAAACCCATGCCGATCCCGAGCACCGCCATCGCGATCGCGAACGGGACCGTCTCGATTTCCGGCTTGATCGTCGCGAGCAGCAGCAGACACGCCGCGAGCAGCAGCGCCAGGCCGCTGCGCACGATCGTGCGCGCGGGGTAGCGACCCGCCAGGCGCGAGCCGATCAGCGCCGTCACGAACAGCGTGACCGACACCGGCAGCATGCGCACGCCCGTCTGGAACGCGTCGAAGCCCTGCACGACCTGCAGGTACAGCGGGATCGCGAAGAACACGCCCATCAGGATCAGGTTCTGGAACAGGAACGTCGTCAGCCCGCTGCGCATCGACCGGGATCGAGAGCAGGCGGAAGTGCACGAGCGGCTGCTGCTGCAGACGCTCGCGCCGGCGCTCCCACGCGCGGAAGCCGCCGATCACCGCAAGCCCGGCCGCGATCACGAACGGGGTCAGCGAGAACCCGAAGGGCGTGATCGGCGAGTTGCGCGGCTGCAGCCAGCCCCAGGTGCTCGCCTGCAGCACGCCGAACACGACGAGCGCGAGGCCGAGCGCGCACAGCACGGCGCCGACGCGGTCGAGCTCCGCGCCCGGCTGGCCCCTGTCCTTCGGCAGCAGGCGCACCGCGAGCAGGATCAGCGATCACGACGACGACCTCACCGACGAACACGATCCGCCAGGTCAGGTTGGTAGTCACCCAGCCGCCCAGGATCGGCCCGACCGCGATCCCGGCGCCGGAGACGCCGCCGAGCACGCCGTAGGCGAGCGCGCGCGCCGGGCCCTCGAAGCTGCGCGCGGTCAGCGCGACGAGCGCCGGCAGCACCAGCGCCGCGCCGATGCCCTCCAGCAGCGACCAGCCGACCAGCAGCGCGCCCACGCTCCACGCCGCCGCCGTCAGCGCCGAGCCGGTGCCGTAGATCACAAGGCCGATCGAGAACGCCCGCCGCCGGCCCCAGATGTCGCCCATCTTGCCGCCGGCGATCATCAGCGCGGCCATCACCAGCGAGTACAGCGCGATCACCGCCTGGATCGTCGTCACGTCGGTGTGGAAGTCCGCGACGAGCTGCGAGATCGAGACGTTCATCACCGCCTGATCGAGCACCATCAGGAACTGGGCGGTACCGAGGACGGCGAGGATCTTGCGATCGCTGGGGCTCATCGCGGGCGACCTTGCACGAGATCACGCGACCTCTACGCGTAGTCACGCTGTCAGAGAATACGCACCGGCGTGCCCACCGGCACATGCCCCGCGATCCAGCCGATCGCCGCGTTGGCCAGGCGCACGCAGCCGTGGGAGCGGGCACTGTGAAGCGGGTCCGCCAGGCTCGCGCCACCGCGGCCGTGCAGCGCGACCTGGCCGTCGCCGCCTTCGAAGCTGCGCAGCACTTCTGAGTGCGCGGTCAGCGGCAGCACCCAGGCGCCCTCGAAATTCTTGCCCGGGCTGGGCTGGGGCAGCTCGGCGGCGATCGCGAACAGGCCGGCGGGGGTCGGGGTCGAGGGCTTGCCGACGACGGCCGCGAAGGTGCGCACCAGGCGATCGGCGTCGTAGACCCGCACCTCGCGGCGCTCGCGCGAGACCGCGATCCGCCAGGGGTCCTGGTGCAGGACCGTGTCTTCGGCGTCGATCCACGCGGCGAAGCCGTTCGGGCGGTAGTCGAGCCGCACGCGCAGCCAGGGGTGCCCGGCGGCGTCGACGCGCGAGCCGAGCACCAGCAGCTCGGTCGGGGCGCCCCACGCGGACACCGGAGAGACCGTGAACAGGCGCCTGACATGGGTGAGGCGCGGCGCGGTGCGGGCGACGGTCGGGTACACAACCTTGGCGACCCACGCCCGCGCGGGGGTTGGGGGCCCGGCGGAGGCGGCGCGGGCGACGGTGCTTGCCGCGCCTGCGCTGGACGTCGTACACGCGAGCGCCGCGCTCAACAGGACGGCTGTGCCCAGGACCCTGGCGCTCGCTACCCGGTGACATGGTTTTCGCGGGCCGGGGCCAAGCTCGCTTTCTGCACCGGGGTGGACGCCCGCGCGTGAGCGGGATCGAAGTTCTTGCCGGTGACCGTCGCGTGGTTGACGATCTGAGCGCCGGCGTCGGAATCGGCGCGCAGGACGAGCGCGAAGGTGTGGCTGTGGCCGGCGGCGAGCGTCGCGAGCGTGAAGCAGATGCGCGCCCCGGCGAGGTGTCCGCCGCCGCGGCTGAGGACCGTGGTCTGCTCGGGCAGGTTGTCGCACACCTTCAGTTTTTCGGCGGTCTGCGCGCCGGCGTTGCGCACAATCAGCCGGTAGTCCAGGCGCCCGCCGGGGGCGACCTCATGCTCGCGCACGAGCTTGCGCAGGGTCACGCGGGTGCGTGCCATCGCGGCGGCTGCTCGGGCTGACTCCGGAGGTCGGGGACGTCACAGCCGTCGGCGGCGTCACGGGTGTGACCACGGGGACGGGGACGACTTTGACGGTCGCTTCGGAGGAGTTGTTCCCCGGGTCGGGGTCCGGCGTCGTGCTGGAGACGACCGCCGTGTTGGTGTAGGAACCCAGACCCGCCGGCTGCGTGGTCAGCTCGACCGTGACGCTGCTCCCCGCCGTGAGGGTGCCCAGCGCGCAGGTCACCACCTGCCCGGCCGCTTCGCAGGAGGCGCCGCTCGAGCTCACGTACGACAGACCCGCGGGCAGCGTGTCGACGAGCTTCGCTTCCTGTGCGTCGCTCGGTCCTTTGTTGGTCGCGACCAGCGAGAAGTTGGCCTGCTGGCCGGGGTGGACTTCCGGCGTCAGCGCGGTCTTGACCAGTTCGAGGTCGGCGCTCGGCAGGGTCGAGACTTCGACGTGGGCTTCGTTGTTCTTCGGTTCCGGATCGGGCGTGGCGGGGTGCCCGGGGGTTTCCGTGCTTTCGGCGTGCACCGTGTTCGCGATCGAGCCGCTGTAGCCGCTGAGAACCGAGACGACGATCTGGAAGGAGGCTTCCTGTTCGGGGTTGAGGTTCCCCGCCTCGCACGTCACCGTGCCCGCAGCTCTGCGTGCAGCCCGCAGAGGCGCTGACGAAGCTCACGCCCGCCGGCAGTTTGTCCGTGAGCTCACCGCGCGCGCCACCGACGGCCCTTTGTTGTTCTTCGCCGCGACCACATATGTCAGCTCGCGCGCCCGGAACCGCTGGGTGGCGCCGCCGAGCACGCTCTTTTTCGCTTCGACATCGGCGCTGGTGATGATTTTGATCGTGCCTTCCGCCTTCCACAGGGGTCGTCTGCTCGATCGAGGTCGCCGCGACCTCGTTCTTCAGTTCGCTGCCGGTTTCGACGCTCGCTTCGATGCCGACCGGGACCGTGATCTCGACGTTTTCGCCGACGCCGATCGACGCGATCTTCCACGTCACGACGTTGCCGACGATCGATTCCTCGGAGAAGCCGGTCGCCGGACTCGGCGGTGGCCGCGTTGGCTTCGTAGGTCATGCCCGCGGGCAGCGTGTCCACCACCTTCACTTCGTGGGCGACGCTCGTGCCGGAGTTGTGGACGACGATCGTGTAGGAGTCTTTGTTCGCCCGCAAGCACGCTTGCCTGTGCCGGTGTCTTGGTCACCCCGAGCACCGGCAGCGCGACCGTCGCGGTGAGCGGCGCCGAGGGTCCTTTGTATTTGCGGTAGAGGATTTTTTCCCCGAAGTAGGTTTTTTTGCCTTCGTTACGTTCCGTTTCGGCGACTCCGAAGTAGGAGGGAACGGTCGCCGTGTTCGTGAGTTTCTGCGCCGTCTTTCACGCTGCTCGGCGCGAGCTTGGCCGTGGTATTCGAGCGTGACTTTTTCGCCCGGTTCCAGCGGACCGGCGATCTGCCAGGCGATTTCGGGGCTGCCTTCGCTCCACGCCTTGGTTTCCGTCGCAGCGAGGTTTGGGACGGTGGACACCACCGTGAGACCAACCGGGATCACATCGGTGACGTCTGCGCTGAAGGCCGGCGAGGTACCCGTGTTCTCTACCTGCAGCCGATAGGTGACGGCGTCCGCAGCGGTCGATCGTGAACGGCGCTGCGCTGAAGGCGCCCCGTTGACCGAGGCTTCCTTGGTCAAGGTCAGCTTCGGCTCGACCACTTTGGTGCTCGTGGACACGGGCAGGGTCTTCTGATCAAACGATTCTGGACTGGGGATCGTTTTTTTCTTCGAAAGAACCCTTGCTGGTCTGGTTGTAGAAGAGCGTCGCTGAGTTTTTGATTTCGGCGGGCGCCTGCACCTTTTCATGGGGGGCCGCGCGATGCGCTTCGCGCACGCTGGCGCGATAGACGAGCACGACCGTGCGCACAGTGGGGGCCGCGGTCAGGTTGCCCAGATACCAGGCCACGCTCGTCGTGAACGGCGTCGCACCCAGGACTTTCGGGGTCGTAGGTCTGCGGGACGATCGCCGTTTCCGGGGTCGTGCATCCGCTGGTGCACGTGGCGCTGACATATTCGTCGAAGTCGAGCGTGTCCGGCAGCGTGTCGATCACCGTCTGGTTATAACGTGATGGCCTGCGCGGGGATCGTCACGGTCAGCGTGTAGGCGATCCGATGACCGATCGTCGCTTCGGGACTGTCGGAGGCCTTCGACGACCGACGGGGGTTCGAGCACGGTCGTCGTCGCGCTCGCTTTGTTGTTTTCCGGTTCCGGATCGGTCTCTTCCCCGCTGACCGTCGCCGTGTTCGTGAGCGGACCAGGGGCGGCGGTCACTTTGGCGGTGACCGTGATTTTGGCGCTGGCGCCGGCCGCGAGGGGACCCAGTTTGCAGGTGAGCGTGCCCGCGGCTTCTGCGCATGAACCCTGGGAGGACGTGGAGCTCAGATAGCTCGTGCCAACCGGCAGTGGATCGACGACGGTGACCCCTTTCGCGTCGGATGGCCCGTTGTTCTTGGCAGTCAAGGTCCAGGTCAGTTCTTCGCCTGTGATAACGGTGTCCGGTGCGGTCTTTTCCAGCGCAGAGATCCGCTTCGGGGGAGACGGCGACTTCCTTTGTGGCTTTGTTGTTGTTCGGTTCCGGGTCGGGGGTCGGGCTTTCGGCAGTGACCGTGTTCGAGATCGTGCCCGTGAGGCTAGCGGCGAGCAGGACTTCGATCTGGAATGGCGCGCTTCTGGGTGACGGCCAGGTTGCCGGCGTCGCAGGTCATCGATGCTCGCGGCTTCGCTGCACCCGGCGTGGAGCTGAGCTTGTACGTGAGCCCGGTGGGGAGATGGTCGACGAGCTTGACTTCGCGTGCCAGCGACGGACCTTTGTTCGTGGCGGCGACTTCGTAGGTTATTTCGTGGCCCGGCACGGCGCTGACGCCTTTGCCGGCAACTGCTGGTCTTGGCGGCCTAGATCGGCGCTCGTGGTCAGGGTGATCGTCCCCGATGCTTCGACCGGGGTCGGCGCCGCCGTGGCGTGCACCGCGACAATGTTCTTCAGTTTGGTCCCGCTCGCGAGGCTCGCTTCCGTGCCCACGGGCACCTTCGATTTCGACCGACGCGCCGGCGGCGATCGACGCGACTTCCCAGACGACTTTGGTTGCGCTCGCGGACTTCTCGGAGAAGCCTGTGGTCGGGGATGCGGTGGCCGATCCGGCTTTGTAGGTCATCCCTGCGGGGAGCGTGTCTTCGGCGAGCACTTCACGCGCGACGCCGGCGCCGGTGTTGTGGATGACGATCGTGTAGGAGTCTTCTTCGCCGGCGGCGACGCTCGCTTTGAGCGGCGTCTTGGTCACCGTCAGCACCGGCACCTGCAGCACCCCCTGCGCGCTCGCCGGGCCGGCCGCGAACGGGCCTTCGGCGTCTTCGGCGTTGCCGGCCGCGTCGAGCACGGTCGCGCTCGCGGTGTTTTTGTTCGGGTGGCCCGCGCCGCTACCTGGGTTGGACTCGGCCGCGAGCGTCGGCTTGGCCTGGTAGGTGAGGATCGTGCTGGCCCGCCGCGAGTTCGATGCTCGTGCTCCACGTCAGTTCCCTGCCCGTTTCGAGCGAGCCCGACTTCGGTGGGGGTCAGGCTTGCCGCCGTTGGTGAAGCTCGCGCTGCCTGGACGTATTCCCAGTTGGCGGGCAGTTTGTCTGCGACTTTGAGGTTCTTGGCCGCCACCTCGACGTGTTCTTGACGATCACGCGCCACGTGAAGGGCTGGCCCACTTCGGCGTTGGCGCTGGCCTGGTATTTGGCGCCTTCGAGCGCCGCCTTTTCGATCGAGATCGCGGCAATGCGCCGACGGCTTCGCCTTCGCGGCGAGTCCTTTCGTATTCGCGGTAGGGGATCGGTATTCGCTCGGGTATTCGTTAAGTGCCTTTGCCGTGCGTTCGGCTTCCGGGACGCCGAAGTAGCTCGGCACCTTGGCCGTGTTGCACTTCCTGGCCCGGCTTGAGTGCGTCACGGGGACCAGTTTCGCGGTGTATCCGAGCTTGAACGTCTCACCGGCACCGCGGGGATCGGCCCCGGGATCTTCCACGCGATTTCGCCCGCGCTTTCTTTGGTGACTTCCGCTTCGTGGCTCGTGACCGGCGCGTTTCCGTCGCCGTGATGGCTTCGCAGCGCGCTCGACGGCTTGTCGCGTCGGTCGACGTCACGTCGTAGGCGGGCGGCTGCCCGTGTTGGTGACCTTCAGGCGGTAGGTCGATCGTGCTGCCATCGGTGACGCGTCGCGTCGTCGCGCTGAAGGCGCCGCCGTTCACGGAGGCTTCCTTGACGAGCGTCAGCTTCGGCTCGATCACCGTCGTAACGCGTGCACCGGGCCGAGTCGTCTTGTCGAAGATGGCCGGCGGCAGGGATCGTTGCTTCCTCGAACGGAGCCCTATTCGCTCTGGTTGTAGAAGAGCGTCGCGGAGTTTTCGATTTCGTTCGGGGCTTCGATCTTGGCGCCGCCGTTGCGGTAGTCGAGCGCACGCTCGCGCGGAATATCAGCTTCATCAGCACGCGGAGGTCGGCGTGTCGGTGAGATTGCCCAGGTACCAGCCGACCCTGGTGCTGGCGCGCACGTTGTTGTCGGCCGATCGGTTTGTAGGTGTGGACCGGTTCGACTTCCGGCGGGCAGCCGCTCGTGCATTTGGCGCTCACGTATTCGTCGAAGTCGAGTGAGCTCGGCAGCGTGTCGATGACCGTCTCGTTGAAGGCCACGATGCGCGGGCAGCGTGACCGTCGAGCGTGTAGGTGATGCGTTGTCCGATCGTCGTGGTCGCGCTGTCCGAGTACTTGTCGATCGTCGCACCTTCGACTTCGAGACTGGCTTTGGACTCGATTCGTAGCGCTTCTTGATTTCCGCGGTCGGCGCGTTCGCGGCGGTGCGCGCAGACGGGGATTCGCTCGAGCGAGGCTCGCCGCGGTCGCCGTCGCGGTGTTCTTCAGGCTCGCGAGGACCCACGGGTTCTTCGTTGACCTTCGCGAAGAACGCATAGGACTGTTTATGACCGCCTTCGAGTTCGTGCAGTTTCCACGTGATCGTGCGGGTGCCTTCGTTCCACACGCCTCCGCTTGCGGTCATTTCGCCGTTCTTTGAAGCGGTTCGCCGCCAGCGTTGGAAGGAATGAGGCCGGACGGGACAGTGTCGACGACCTTGCTCGAGAACGCGGTGCTCGCGCCCGCGGCGTTTTTGAGTTCGAGCTTGTATTCCACGAGCTGGCCGCCGTGGACTGTGCCGCCGGCGTTGTTCGATCTGGGTGAGCGTGATCGACGGTTCGACGAGCGGCACTTCGTTGCTTGCTTCGCGGGTCTGCGCGCCGGACAGCGGGTTCGTCCACGCGAGCTTGCCTTTGTTGGGATGGTTTTCGGTTTCGCTGCGGACGCGGCGATGTTCTTGCGCGACGTTCGTCACGTGCGTGCGAAAGCGCATCGTCACTTTACGGGTTTCGGTCGCCGGCGCGGCATAGTTTTCGGGCAGCATCACGACGGGGCTGCCGGCGATGTCTTCCTTTTTGAACTTACTCGACGCGGCACTGCCGTTGACCAGTGCTTCGACAGAGCCCGCTTCGTAGGTCAATCGTGTCGTCGGGGATCGCCGGGGTCGGTGATTTTGGCGCTGCCGCTCAGCGTCGTGCCCTTGGGGATCGTCGTGGAGACTTCGAAGGTCGACTTGCTCGCCGATCGTCGCTTCTTTGAGCTTTGTTGCCGGCTTCTTTGACCGAGCTCGTGTGGTTCTTTTCCAGGGTGACTTTTTCGGTTTTCACCGACGCTTGGGAGTTCGCGGCCGGCACGTTCGCTTCTTTTTCCACAGTCGGGTCGATGTTTTCGGCGGGGATGTAGGTGTATTCGCCGCCCGTGTTCGTCGCGCTGTGGTACTCGCGCACGCCCGCTTTGTCTTCGAGTGTCGTCGCCGGGTCGAGCGTGGTGGGGAGCTTGGCGATGAAGTGCAGCACCGTCTGCCCTTCGGGGACGCCGATCGCTTCCTCGCCCATGCCGGTTTCGCCCCAGCTGATCGCCCCGGAGGCACAGCGCGCCTTTGTTCGAGATCGAGCCCGCGACGATGTCCGCGCAGGCGATGCCGTTCGGCGAGCGTCGCGCACTTCGATGTTCAGCGCTGCGACTTCGCCGGAGTTCTTCATGGTCAGCGCGAATTCCACTTCCGATCCGCCTTTGACCGTGGCCGAGGTGGCGGGGCCAAACGCCGCGCCTTTGACCTTCACGATCTGCTTTTCCAGGCTCAGCTGCGGGAATTGCAGCTTGTAGTCGGCTTCCGCGCGCAGCGCAAACGATTCGCCCGGCGTGTTGATGCTCGCGAACTTCATCAGGTTGCCCTGCAGCTCCCCGGGCGTCGTGCCCTTCGTGCAGCGTCGCGTCGTCGCGAAGACGCGTTGGAGGCGCTGGCTGCCGTTGCCGACGAAACCCGATTCCGGCAGCGTCCAGTTCAGCACGCCGCCTGCTTCGCCGTGGCCCGCTTCGGAATGGTTGAAGGTGGTGGTCGGCAGCGTGTCTTCGCGGTCGCCGCTTCGCCCTTGCCGGAGTTGAACGCTTCGTCGAACAGGACCAATTCCGGCAGGAAGTCGGTGACGTCCGAGCCGTGGGTGCTGAGCGACGCGGGAAAGCTCGCCTGCAAAAGCCAGCAGATCAAGTCGCCGGGGTGGTAGACGGGGTTCGCGCTCGTATAGGTGTCGCCAGGCAGTCCGTGCCCGATGCGGCGACTTCCTTCTCGATCGTCGGACCTTCGGCCGACTGCGTGAAGTGGGAGTTGTCCGGCACCGGTTCGTTCAGCGGCCGTTCGTGATCGATCGGTTTGGCGCCACTTCGAACAGTCGGTGTCGTTGTCGCACACGACGTTCGTGGTCGCGTTCGCGAGCACCGTGTTTTTGATTTTGTCGTTCGACAGGATCGGCCTGGCCTGCGCGTGCTTGGACTGGTAGTACGTGCGCGTCTTCGAGTAGAAGGTGATCGTCGTCGTTTCGTTCTGCTTGAGCGTCGCCAGCGCGGGGTCCGTCTTTTCGTTCCAGACGAGCTTCCAGGTGCCGTTGTCTTCTTCTTTGGCCGTCGTGTAGGCGAGGAGGGCGTCTGCGTTCGGTTCGCATTCCGCGCTGCCCGTCAGGTTCGTCGAGCTCAGCGGGCAGAGGCCGTTCGGCAATGTGTCGGTGACTTCGACCTCAGTGTTGTAGCGGTACTCCGAGGAGTGCACGAGGATCGTCCATTTGCTGACCTGCCCATCGGACAGCGTGTTCAGATCGGCCGACTTCTCCGTCGTGATGTCCTTCGCCACGCGCGTCATGTGTTCTTCGGCTGCGACTGCCGTGGTGCCTTTGAAGAGCCCTTCCGCCTTCGCGAACGTCACGATCGACTCGCCGTCGCTTGGTCTCCGTGCCAGAGTTGTTGTCGAGGTTGGCCGCCTGGTGGCCGCTCGCGGGCTCGGTTCGGCGCCGGTCCAGCGGTCGTGTTTTCGCGCAACGGCACCGCCGCGCGGAATTCGAACGTGCGCGATTCGCCAGGTTTCAGTTTGGCGATGGTCCAGCGCAGGTGGGTGTAGACCGCTTCCGGGTCTTCGCCGCGCCGTCGGGGTCGGTTTCGAGCGTTTCCACGAGTTCCGGTGCCGTGCAGCCCCCGAGCGCGGCGACTTCGATCGGTCCCGAGCCGGGGTACTCTTCCTTGCTGCCCGGGTTCGTCGGCGCTTCGGTCGTGTGGTCGGAGCCGGCGCCCCCGCAGCCGAGGTACTCGAGCGAGGCCGGCAGCCAGTCGTCGACGTTGACGTTCGTCGTCGCGTTGACTTTGTTGTTCGTGACGGTGACCTTGTAGACGGTCTGGTGGTCGTGCACCCCGCGCAGGAGCTCGCCCCCGGGGAGCCCTCTTCCTGCTTGATTTCCAGCGCCGAGATCGCGGTTTTGGTGGACCCTTTCGCGATAGCCCGTGAACGAGTCGGCCCGGGCCCTTCGGGTTCGCCGGTGGCGCTGAACTTCGGCAGGTAGCGCGGCGCTTCGGCGACGAACGCTTCCGCCGGGACCGTGAATTTGGAGGCCACCGGGTAGGTCACCTGCGACGGCGTGACTTCGAAGGAGAGCGTGCTGTGCGAGGCCGGCGAGAGGTCGCCGACGTTGCTCCAGATCAGCGTCGTTTCTTTCGCTTTCGGCTGGTTTTCGATCACCGTCGGCGTCGGGGCGGCGCCGCCGGAGCCGATGTTCGTGCTGCCGGGCACGTAGGAGACGCCTTCCGGCAGGACCGCGCGGTAGCTGAGGTTGTAGCCGTAGGGTTCCCCCGTCGGGTTGCTCGCTTCGAGCGTGACGGTCGCCTTGGCCCCGAACAGGATGCTCTTGGGGGACGTTACGGAGATGCCGAGGTCGGGTTTGCCTTCGGCCCGGGCGGCTACAGGCAACAGCAGGGCGAGCAGCGCGAGCAGGCAGGCCCAGGCAAGCCCAAATCCGAGCACTGGCGATCGACGTGACATACGCACCCGGTGCATTCGTCACGAGCACCGGGTTTCCTTGGGCCAGACGAGCCAACCTGCGGGTCGCTGGGCTACGGGATGTGTTGATCTACTAGCCTTGGCCAACGTCATCCTGGAGGGGTGGCAGAGCGGTTGAATGCGGCGGTCTCGAAAACCGTTGTGCGTCTGATAGGCGTACCGAGAGTTCGAATCTCTCCCCCTCCGTCCTTGGAGCTGAAGTTCTTGCGCGTGCTAGATCGTCCCATCACGGCGCGAGGCGAAGAACTCGCTCAGCAGCGCCCCGCACTCCTCCCCGAGCACTCCTCCCCGCACCTCGGGGCGGTGGTTCAGGCGGGGCTCCCCCAGCACGTCGAGCACGCTGCCGGCGGCGCCCGCCTTCGGGTCGCTCGCGCCGAATACAACGTTAGACGCGCGCGCGAGCACGATCGCGCCAGCGCACATCGCGCAGGGCTCGAGCGTCACGTACAGCGTCGCCTCCAGCACGCGCCAGCTGCCACCGGCTGCGGCCGCCTCGCGCAGGGCGAGGATCTCGGCGTGGGCGGTCGGGTCCTTTAGTAGCTCGCGCTCGTTGCGCCCGGCGGCGATCACCTCGCTCCCGCGCACGACGACCGCGCCGATCGGCACGTCCCCGTGCTCGCGGGCACGCTCGGCCTCGCGCAGCGCCAGGCGCATGAAGTACTCGTCCTGCGGTCCTGCCTCGCTCATAACGATCCTCTGCGCTCGCCGGCGGGTTGATTGGGCATCCACCTTTTACGCGCGCTTACGCGCGCTCTGCGACAGTGCATCCCGCCTCGGCTCATCCACATCATCATTACCGCTCAAGCGCCATGTGCCCCCGTGCCCCCCTCAGCCCCCCCTTCGCCCCGATCGCCCGTCGCAGGCGCCTGTTGGTCGGGGTCTGCGCAACGCTGGCGCTCGGCGTGTTCGTGGCGCCGGCGATGGGGTCGTACGCTCCGGCCCAGATCCTAGTCGGATACGCCCCCGCCAGACCTGCTTTGCGTGCGCGTGCCGCGAGCGCACACGAAGCCGCGGACGAGACCGAAGCGCCCGCGCGCACCCGGCTGCTGCGCCTTGCGCGTGGGATCAGCGTGCCCGCGGCGCTCGCCCGTATGCGCCGCCGCCGCGGCGTGCTGTGGGCCGTGCCCGACTACACGGCCCACACCGCCGGCACGTTCATCCCCAACGACCCCGGTCTCGGTGGCGCGCCCACCGACTGGGAGCAGCTGCAGTGGAATTTCGTCGGCCCGTTCGGCGTGAACGCCCCCGAAGCGTGGGCCAACGTCGCCGCCGACGGTCACCCCGGCGGGCGCGGCGTGATCGTCGCGGTGCTCGACACCGGCGTCGCCTATGCCAACCGCGGGCGCTTTCGCCGCTCGCCGGACTTCAGCCGCTACGAGTTCGTCAAAGGCTACGACTTCATCGCTCACAACCCCTATCCCAACGACCACAACGGCCACGGCACGTTCGTCGCCTCGACGATCGCCGAGTCCACGAACAACCACTTCGGCCTCACCGGCCTCGCCTACGGCGTGCGCCTGATGCCCGTGCGCGTGCTCAACAGCCAGGGCGAAGGCAACGCCTCGACGATCGCCGAAGGCGTGCGCTTCGCCGTCAACCATCACGCCCAGGTGATCAACCTGTCGCTGGAGTTCTCCAGCGAAGTCACCGCCTCGGACATCCCCGAGCTGATCGAAGCGCTGCGCTACGCCCGCCGGCGCGGAGTGGTCGTGGTCGCCGCCGCCGGCAACGAGGGCCACTCGACGATTGCCTATCCCGCGCGCGCGCCCGACGTGATCGCGGTGGGGGCCACGACCGAACACGGATGCCTGGCCAACTACTCAAACGACGGCTCAGGCCTGACGCTCGTCGCCCCCGGCGGCGGCGCCGATGCCGCTCTGCCGGGCGACCCCAACTGCCGCCCCGAAGAACCCTCCGGCCGCGACGTCTTTCAGATGACCTTCACCGGGTCCTCGCCGCGACAGTTCGGGTTCCCGGGTGGGTACGAAGGGACCTCGATGGCCTCGCCGCATGTGGCGGCGACGGCGGCTCTGATCATCGCTTCCGGGGTTTTGGGGCGCCATCCGTCGCCGGCGCAGATTGTGGCGCGGCTGCGGGCGACGGCGCGGCCATTGGGAGGGCCTGCGGACGCGCGGCTGTACGGGGCCGGGCTCGTCAATGCGGCGGCTGCCACGGCGCCCGGGGGACCGGGGGCGGTCAAGTAGCGCCGGGAGAGCGCGTCGATCCGAGGGTTACAGTTGCGCTCTTGAGCTCCGCCGATCCGCTCGCCTCCGCGCCGGCGCCCTCGCGGTGCGACTTCGCGATCGTCGGCGGCGGAATCGTGGGGCTGGCGGTCGCGCGCGAGCTGACCCGGCGCCACCCGCATGCGTCGGTGTGTGTGCTGGAGCGCGAGAGCGCCGTCGGCTTCCATCAGACAGGGCACAACTCGGGGGTGATCCACGCAGGCGTCTACTACACGCCGGGTTCGCTGAAGGCGCGCCTGTGTGTGGAGGGCGCGCGCGAGCTGTATGAGTACTGCGAGGCTCGCTCGATCGCCGTCGAGGCCTGCGGCAAGATGATCGTCGCGACCGACGCCGGTGAGCTGGACCGTTTGGAGGAGCTGGAGCGGCGCGGCAAGGCCAACGGCGTGCCCGGCCTGCGCCGGATCGACGCTCGGGAGATCGAAGCGCTCGAGCCCCACGCGCGCGGGATCGCCGGGCTGCACTCGCCGCGCACCGGGATCGTCGACTTTCCCGCGGTCGCGCGCGCCTACGCTCATGACGTGCTCGAGGCGGGTGGGGTTGTGGCAACCGGATGTGGGGTCGAGGGCGTGGAAGCGCGAGCAACGTCGCTGCGCCTGCTGCACGCTCACGGGGCGACCGAAGCCGGACACGCGATCTTCTGCGCGGGCGCGTGGGCCGATCGGCTGGCGGTGGCGGCGGGGGCCGATCCCGATCCGCGAATCGTGCCGTTCCGGGGCGCCTACCTGCGGCTCGTACCCGAGCGCCGTGGGCTCGTGCGCTCGCTGATCTACCCCGTGCCCGACCCCTCGCTGCCGTTCCTCGGGGTGCACCTGACGAAGCACATCGACGGCGAGGTGCTGATCGGGCCGACCGCGCTGCTGGCAGGGGCGCGCGATGCTTATGCGCTCGGGCGGGTGCGGAGCGGGGACCTTCTAGACACGCTTGCTTGGCCGGGGTCTTGGCGGATGTTCCGCCACTGGTGGCGCACCGGGCTGACCGAGCTGCGCCACGCGGCGCTGCGCTCGGCGTTCGTGCGGGCGGCTGCTCGGTATGTGCCGGAGCTGCGGGCGGAGGATGTCGAGCCGGCGTTTGCCGGGGTGCGGGCGCAGGCGCTGGGGCGGGACGGGCGGCTGGTGGACGACTTCGCGTTCTCCGTGACTCCGCGGGCGCTGCACGTGCGCAACGCGCCCTCGCCGGGGGCTACCTCTTCGCTGGCGATTGGGCGTTATGTGGTGGAGGAGGCGGAGCGGGGGTTTGGGTTGGAGGGGTGATCGGCGGCAGGCTCCCGTGAGGCGATGCCGATCCCGAGGATCTCGCGGGCCTGGGCGGGTGTCGCGACGGGCCTGCCGATCGCCTCGCAGAGAGTCCTAGCGCGAGTTACGAGCTGACCGTTGGACTCCGCGTACTCGCCGGGCGCGGTGTAAACAACGTCCTCCAGGCCGGTGCGGATATGACCACCGAGCGCGAGCACGAGCGCCATCATCGGGAAGTGCCGGGGAATCGCGGTCACCGCCCACGGGACGCCCGCCGGCACGAGCCCGGCGAAGAGCGATACCGTCGCGGCGCTCGCCGGGGCGCCTCCAGCGACGCCGAGGATCATGTGCATCATGCCCGGCGCTCCCTTCGCCGCGCTCGCGAGCTTGGCCGCCGTGACCGCCATGCCGATGTCGAAGCACTCGTACTCGGGGACGATTCCGCGCTCGACGAGATCCTCGGTCACCTCAGCGATCAGCGACCCGGGGTTCAGCAGCACGTCATCGCCGGAGCCGAAGTTCATGCTGCCGCAGTTCACGGTGGCGAGCTCCGGCTGGGCGATCATCGCGCGGCGGCTCTCCCGGTCGGGCGCGCCCAATTGCCCACCGGTCGCGAGCTGCCCACCCGTCGTGAAGTTCAGTACGACGTCATCCACCTGCTCGCGAATCGCCTGCTTGATCGTGAGATAGTCCTCGGGCGCCTGGGTCATCTCGCCGTCGCTCGTGCGGGCGTGGATGTGCAGGATGCTGGCGCCGGCCCGCGCGGCGTCGAGCGCGGCGGCGATCACGTCAGCCTGGCTGACGGGCTGGTTTGGGTTGGTCGTGACAACCCCGCCGGAGACCGCGCAGGTCAGGATCGCGGGCTCCTGCGCCCGGACCGCGGCAGTTCGCGCGAACGCCCGCGCCGCCTGAGCGCCGGCGCGCATATTCATCGCCGTCCCCCCTGTCTCGTCACGTGTTGTTCGCTCATCGGCGTTCCCCTTCTTCGCGGCCGGGCCGGCCACCGCTCGGCGCCTGTGGCCCGCGTGGTTTCCACGGTAGTCAATCGGTGGCCGCTGCGGCGGTCGGAGCCTTGCAAATGCCCGTGCGTCTTTCCGCGGAGGATTTGAAAGCATGGATGGATGGCGATGCGCATAACGCCCGCGCGCATCCGCGTGGATGGTCACGACGAGCTTGTGCTCGGCGACGGCTGGGAGGCCGCCCGGTGCCGGCCCGAGGCCCATGCCAATCCGGCCGCGCTGGACGAGCTCGCGTGGCTGCCAGCGCGCGTGCCCGGCACGGCGGCCGCAGTCCTGCGCGACGCGGGCCATGGGCGCCCGGGCGATCCGAGCGATCTCGACGCCGAGGATTGGTGGTTTCGCACGAGCTTCGACGCGCAGCCAGTCGCCGCTGACGAAGAGGTGCGCCTGTGCTTGGACGGAATCGCGACCGTGGCCGAGGTCTACCTGAACGGCGAGCTGGTGCTCGAGAGCGACTCGATGTTCGCGGCGCACGCGCTCGACGTGACAGGGAGGTTGAAGGCTAGCAACGAGCTGGCGATCCGCTGCCGCGCGCTCAGCCCGCTGCTGGATGTGCGCCGCCGCCCGCGCGCCCGCTGGCGCACGCGGTTGGTTGCCGACGGCAACCTGCGCTTCTTTCGCACCATGCTGCTCGGTCGGCTGCCCGGCATCGCGCCCGGCCCGGCGGCCGTCGGCCCGTGGCGGGCGGTGCGGGTTGAGCGCCGCCGGCGAATCGACGTCCAGGAGCTCACGCTACGCCCACGCCTCGACGGCGGAGACGGTGTGTTGTCTGTGATTGCGCGCCTGCGCTCGCTCGACGGTGCAAAGGTGAGCTCCGTGGAGGTCGAGCTGAGCGGGCCCTCGGGCTCCCACCACACGCAGCTCGCCCTCGACGCGAATCGCGATCCCGGAACGACGGCCAGCGGCTCCGGCGAAGCGACGGACGCCTCTGGTGATACGACGAGCGGCTCCGGCGAGCACATGATCGCGAGCGGTGAGCTGCGCGTGCCGAGCGTGGCGCAGTGGTGGCCCCACACCCACGGCGAGCCGGCGCTGCACGATGTGCGACTCGTGGTGCATGGCACTGGCGAGGACGAACAAACGGCCATCGACGGCGGCCGCGTCGGCTTCCGCGGCCTGGCGTTCGGAGCCGTTCAGGGCACGACGTCGAGCAGGACGGATTGGACCTCCACATCAACGGTACCCGTGTATTCGCCCGCGGGGCGGTGTGGACGCCGATCGACCCGATCGGCCTGGCCCCGTCGGCAGATGAGCTGCGCGCGGAACTGTGCCGCGTGCGCGACGCCGGCATGAACATGCTGCGCCTGCCGGGCACCGGGGCGTACGAGACCTGCGCCTTTCACGACCTCTGCGACGAGCTGGGCATCCTCGTGTGGCAGGACTTCATGTTCGCCAACCTCGACTACCCGATCGCCGACGAGCATTTCCGCGCGAGCGTCACGCGCGAGGCGACAGACGTGCTTACCGCGCTGGGGGGACGACCGAGCCTGGCCGTCCTGTGCGGCAACAGCGAGGTCGAGCAGCAGGCGGCGATGATGGGGATCGACGCCACGGTGGCGCGCGGCGAGCTGTTCGGCGAGCTGCTGCCAGAGCTCGTCCGCGCGAGCAGCGTCGACGCGCTGTACATCCCCTCCGCGCCCTACGGGGGCGATCTGCCGTTCCGCCCCGACCGCGGGATCGGCACCTACTACGCCGTCGGCTGCTACCGGCTGCCCTTGGAGGACGTGCGCCGCGCGGGCGTGCGCTTCGCCGCGGAGTGCCTGGCCTTCTCGCACGTGCCCGGCGAGGAGGCGATCGAGGAAATACTTCCTTCGGCGCCCGCGCGACTCGCCGGGCACCACCCGCTGTGGAAGGCGGGCGTCCCACGCGAGAACGAGGCCGACTGGGACTTCGAGGACATCCGCGACCACTACCTGCGCCTACTGTTCGGCATCGACGCCGTCGATCTGCGCCACGTCGAGGGCGCACGCTACCTCGAGCTCTCACGCATGCTCACCGGGGAGATCCTCGCCGAGGTCTTCGGCGAGTGGCGCCGCGCCGGCTCTCGGAGCGGCGGCGGACTCGTGCTGTGGCTGCACGATCTGCTGCCCGGCGCCGGCTGGGGCCTCGTCGACCACCGCGGGCGACCAAAGCTCGCCTACCACCACCTGGCGCGCGCGCTCGCGCCAGTCGCCGTGTGGAGCACCGACGAGAACCTCGGCGGCGTCGTCGCGCACGTCGCCAACGACGGCCCCGCGCCGTTGAGCGCTTCGCTGCGCGTGGCGCTGTACCGAGAAGGCGAGCAGCGCGTCGAGCAGGCGCGCGTGCCGGTGGAGCTCGCGCCGCACAGCCAGGGCGAGTGGAACGTAGAGGCGGTCATCGGGCATTTCATCGATGCGGCGTGGGCGTACAAGTTCGGGCCGCCGGCCCAGGACGCGATCGTGGTCACGCTGGCTCGGGATGCGGACGAGGACGAGAGCGAAGGCGAAGGTGCGAACGGGGACGCAAACGAGATCCGAGCCGCAAAGCCGAGCGCCGGCGCGGACGGCGACGACGCTAGGAGAGGCGCGAGCATCATCTCTCAGGCGTTCCGCTTCCCCGCGGGACGCCCGCTCGAGCGCGAGCCGCTGGACAGGCTCGGCCTGGTCGCCGAGGCGGAGGCGTTGGCAGACGGAAACGTGCGGCTGGCGATCTCGAGCAGACGGCTGGCCTACGGCGTGGAGATCCACGCGCCCGGGTTCATGCCTTCCGACGACGGCTTCTCGATCGAGCCGGGGGGTGAGCGGGTCGTGCTGCTGCGCCCGCACAAGCCCAACGCGGCATTCACCGCAGGCAAGTTGACGGCCGTGAACCTGCAAGGTCGTGTGTCGATTGCCCTCGACCAGGCACCATGAGCGCCGCCACCACGACCGGCACGGAAGGGCAGTTCACCGGCGAGACTCGCAAGGGGCCCCCTGCCCGAGCGAGCCTGAGCGCCTGCATCATCGCCCGTGACGAGGCGGATCGTCTGCCGGCTTGCCTTGCGAGTGTCGAGTTCTGCGATGAGATCGTCGTCGTCGACGGGGGCTCCACGGACGCGACCGCGCAGATCGCAGAGGCGAACGGAGCCCGGGTCGTGCACCAGCCCTGGCTGGGCTTCGCCGCGCAACGCAACGTCGGCTTGGATCACGCGCGCGGAGAGTGGGTGCTGGAGATCGACGCCGACGAACGCGTCAGCCCCGCGCTGCGCGGCGAGATCGAAGCGTTCCTGGCCGCGCCGCCCGCCGGCGTCGAGCTGGGTGGGCTACCCCGGCGAGAAGTCTTTCTCGGTCGAGCCCTCGGCCGCGCCGCCAAGTATCCGATGTACTCTCACCGCCTCCTACGCCGCGAGGCCTATCGCCACGACGAGCTCCGCACGGTCCACGAGGGGCTCATTCCCCACGGCCCGGTGCACCCGTTCGAGGGAGATCTGCTGCACCTGCTGGCCGTGAGTTGGCGCGAAGCCCTCACCGACGCCTGGCGCTACGCGCGGCTGGAGGCGGGACAGCTGGACGAGGATCCTTCGCTCGGCGGGTTCCTGAAGGGAGCCCTGCTGCGTCCGGCGGTCAAGTTCGGCTACCGCCTCACGGTCGACGGCGGCTGGCGCGACGGCTGGCGCGGCGCGAGCAGGATCGCGATCGAGTGCGCGATCGACTCGACCGTCTGGGTCCGCCATACGTTGGGCTTTCGCGGCCGCGAGCGCGGACGCTCCGGAGTTGCCACGGGCGGACATTACGGCGCCCGGAGGCTACCCCGGGGCTCAGCCCACGTCGTCGCTGTGGCCGCCGGCACAGCCGCGACCGCCAGCGCAACGAAATGGCTGACGGGCATCAAGGCGGATGGCGCCGACGTGGTCTTGATCAGCGACTCGCCAGGAGCGCTCACCGGTAGCGGTGTCCGTCTGCGCGACCTGCCGGCGAGGCGCCCGCTCGCCCTGATCCATGCGCTCGACGCCGAGGAGCAGCTGCGGACGATCGACGCCGTCGTGCCCTTCGGCAGGAGCGCGAGCATGCTGATGCGTCTCGTACCGGGCAACCTGCGCGGGGCGCTGGGCCGGCTCTCCGAGCGGGACCTCGACACGGTCGTGGGCCGCAGCCTGGCCGCACGAAACGCCCAAGCCGCATGACCCTCGCAGGCTGGGACATCGTCTGCGTGGGCTTCTCCGACTGGAACGCCGATGTGCTCACCAACCAGCAGCACCTGCTCGCGCGCGCGGCCGAGCGCAATCGCATCCTGTTCGTGGAGTCGCTCGGCCTGCGCCGCCCGCAACTGGCGGGCGGGGATCTGCGACGCATGGCGGGTCGACTGGCCCGCGGGCTGACTCCGCCGAGGGAGGTGGACGGCGTGCACATCCTCTCACCGCTGGTGCTGCCGCTGCATTCAAACGTCCTGGCTCGGTGGATCAACGCGTGGCTGCTGCCCCACCTGGTCGCACGCGCCGCCGGCAAGCTCGGCCTGCGCGAACCGGTGCTGTGGTCGTTCGTGCCCCAAGCCGAGGTGCTCGTCGACCGCCTCAAACCCTCGAAGATTCTCTACTACATCGACGATGACCACGCCGCCAAGCCGGGGATCGACGCCGCGAGCTTCGCGGCAGCCGAGAATCGCTTCGCTCGCCGCGCCGACGTGGTCCTCGCCAGCGCGCCCGAGCTGGTGCAGCGGATGCAACTGCTCAACGGCAACGTCCACTATGCCCCCAACGTCGCCGACACCCGGCTGTTCGCGACCGCGCTCGAGCCCGGGCCGGTGGACGAGGCGATGGCGGCCCTGCCATCTCCGCGGGTGCTCTTCATCGGGGCGATCCTTGCCGCCACGATCGACATCGAGCTGGTGGTGGAGCTGCACCCGCAGCCGGCCGGGCTGGTCATTCGCCTTCGTCGGACCCGTGGGCCAAGGCGATCCCCATACGAACATCGAAGCCTTGCGGGCGAGACCGAACGTGCACCTGCTGGGCCAGCGTCCGCACGCCCTGCTGCCCAGCGTGCTGCGAGGCGCCGAGGCCGCGATCATCCCCTACCGAGTGGGCCGACAGATGGCGAGCGTCTTCCCGATGAAGACCTACGAGTACCTCGCCGCCGGGCGCCCCGTCGTCACCACGCCGCTCCCGGCTCTGGCCGATGTACCCGACGTCGCCCGGGCCGCCACCGCTGAGGAGTTCGTCTCACGCCTGCAGGAGGCCCTCGAACGGGACACGCCCGCGGCTCGTGCCGCGCGCTCGGCCGCCGCTCAGTCTCACTCCTGGGAGTCGCGCCTGGAGCAGATCGCCTCGGCCTTGGACGCCGTCCCTCGATGAGCACCACACCGCTGGTCTCGCTGATAGCCGTCAACCACAACGGCGGCGCCCTCGTCGACCGCTTTCTCGCCGGAGTCCGTAGGAGCGACTACCCACGCGTGGAGACGATCGTGGTCGACAATGCCTCCACCGATGACAGCGCGGCGCTGTTCGCCGCCGAGGAGGGCGTGACGGTCCTCGAGAGCCCTGAGAACCTCGGCTACGGACGGGGCTGCAACCTCGGCGCCGAGCATGCTCACGGCGAGCTGCTGCTGTTCATGAACCCGGACGTGGACCTGCACACCGACACGATCTCGATCCTGGTTCGCGACCTGTTGGAGAACCCGGGCGCCGCGATCCTCTGCGCAACGACGCTGGATCCGGGCAAGCAGCACGAACGCCAGCGCCGAGTCGAGAACGTCGCCTCGATGAACGCCACCACGATCCTCGTCGAGCGCACTCACTTCGAGCGCCTCGAGGGCTTCGACCCGTGGATCTTCCTCTACAGCGAGGACGCCGATCTCTGCTATCGCACGTGGCTGCTCGGGCGGCGCGTGCTGAAGTCCTGGGACGCCGTCGCCGAGCACGATGTCGGGGGAGCGGGCGGAGGCCATCGCTGGAGCGCCGAACAGATCAAGAACGGCCTGTACGTGCACCTGAAGCTGCGAGCCTGGCCGGCAACCGCGCGCTACGCCGGGCGGATGCTGGCGAAGACGATCGTACGCGGAGCGCGCCTGCGCGATCTGGCCATACTGGACGCATGGGTGATCAATGCCCGCGAACTGCCCCAGACGCTCGCCAAGCGCCGCGCGACGCGCGGCGCGGCGACGCCGGCCGACCGCGACCGGCTCGAGCGGTTGGGGGCCGAGCACGCCTACTGGGCGCGGCGATCCTGGCGCACGGGTGCACGGCGTGCCGCGCGGCGCAAGCTAGTCAATCTCGGTGGAGCTAGACGGCATGGCTAGGTCGACGCACGAGAGCGATCTGGCACAGGCCCCGACAGGCAACGGAACGCGCGCGAGCAGTGGGGGTTCCCCACCTCCCGTACGTCCCGCATTTCTGCACGGCAGCCACGGGCCATTCGTGGTGATGCTCCATCCGACCGCCGAGCCAAGTCCCGATGTCGGCGTGGTTATCTGCCCCCCGTTTGGCTGGGAGGAGATGTCCTCCTATCGACCGCGGCGCGAATGGGCGCAAACCTTGGCCGAGCGGGGCATCGCCGCGTTGCGAATCGATCTGCCGGGCACCGGCGACAGCGATGGTTACCCGACGGACAAGGGCCGGGTCGATGCCTGGACCGATGCTCTGGGCGAGGCCGTGAGGTGGCTTCGGCACGAGACCGGCTGTCGCCGCGTGGTGGCGATCGGGATCGGCGTGGGCGGGCTGCTCGCCTACACCGCAGCCGCACGAGGTGTCCCGATCGACGATCTCGTGCTGTGGGGTGCGCCCGCTCGCGGGCGCACGTTCATTCGAGAACTGAAGGTCTTCGCGCGGATGGAGGCGATGCAGCAGGACAAGGACGACGAGGGTGTTCGCGACGAGCTCCCTCCCGGCTGGCTGTCAGCCGGCGGTTACGTGATCACGGCTGAGACGTGCGCCGCACTCGAAGGCTTGGAGGTGAGCGAACTGCCGCTGCCGACGGCCGGGGGACGACACGCCCTCTTGATCGAGCGCGACGGCATCAGCGTGGACGCCCACCTACGCGAGGCCCTCGAGCGCCAGCAGGTGTCAGTTCAGACGATGCCGGGTGAGGGTTACGGAAAGATGATGGTCGAACCGCAGCTCGCGCGTTCGCCGACAGCCACCGTCGAGCGGGTGGTCGAGTGGATCGCTGCCCTGGGCCCCCCGGCCGCCCAAGCGCCGGAACCTGACGAAGACATCCCTCGAGCGAGCACCAAGGCGCAGGTGCACGCCCCCGACGGCACTCTGGTGAGGGAGTCGTTTCTCACGATCGAGCACCCCCTTGGAGATATGTTCGGTGTGCTGACCGAGCCGCTGGAGGGACGTGGCGAGCTGCACCGCCCTGCTGCTCGGCGGCACCGGACATCGCATCGGCCCAAACCGAATGTGGGTCGAGGCGGCAAGGCGGTGGGCAGCCTCAGGAGTCCCATCCGTGCGCCTGGACCTGACGGGCGCCGGAGACGCGGGCGGAGTCCAGGCCCCCGACGTGCCCGCCCTCCATCAACCCGAGTTCACCGAGCAGCTCAACCTCGCCCTGCGCGAGCTGGCGCAGATCGGGCTCCCCCCGCACACCGTCACGGTCGGCCTGTGCATCGGCGCCTACTGGGCTCTGCAAGCGTCCCTGAGCACCGATCGAGAGATCGTCCCACTGATGCTCAATCCCCGCGTGCTCGTCTGGGACGAGGGGACTCACGTGGATCGCATGGCGCGGCACTATCTCTCAGAGCTGCGCCACCCGTCGAACTGGAAGCGGCTGCTCAGCGGTGAGGCCCACATTGCCCGGGCGCTCGGCGTCCTCACGCAGCGCCTGAGAATGATCCTGGGTGGCGGCAGACGGCCGCGCAGAGGCGAGCAGGCGTCAACCCACAGCGAAGTCATAGACGATATTTTCGATGAGCTCCGCGACCGGGACCGGCGCGCGCTGATCCTGTTCACCGGGCTCGAGTCGCTGCTGCAGGAGTTCGAGCACGAAGGCAGGCTCGGGCGAATGGAGCGATGGCCAAACCTGACGCTGGAGGTGGTGCCGGGGCTCTCCGACCTGCACACTCTCAGACAGATATGGCTACAGCAGAAGGTGCACCGACTGCTCGATGCGGCGCTGGAGCGTGAGCGCACCGACGGGACGGACACGTGAGCCGAATGACCTCCTCAAGGCCGAGGTTCGAAAGGTAAAAGAGTGAACTCCCCTCTGACCGCGAGTGGATCCTGCAGATGAGTAGTACTCGGCGTGACCTCTACATCTCGACGTACGCTCCCGCCCTCGGCAGCGGGCGGGCACTGCGCACGTACACCTGCATCCGCGCGCTGGCGATGCTCGGACCCGTCGATCTCGCCTACGTGGCCTTCGAGGGAAATACGCCCTCGCACGAGTATCGGTCGATCGAGGGTCTCACCTTGCACGAGATCAAGCCGTCGCGCGGGGCGCGCCGAGCCGGCGTGTACCTCTCCAAGCGCGTCCAAGGAATCCCGGCGATCTGCTGCCGTGGCACCAGCCCCGAGGTGATCAACCTCGCCACGCGACTGGCAACCATGCCCGACCGCGGACGGGTGATCGTGGGAGACCTCAACGCGGCGACCGCGCTGATGCCCTTGGCCCGCCGCCGTCCCGTGATCTACAACGCCCACAACGTCGAGTCCGAGCACGTCCGCTCCGGTGAAGACCAGCGCGCCTGGCACCGACCGGCGATGCGGCGCTACGAGCGGCGCCTGCTCGCGCTCGCCGCCGAGTCGTGGATGGTCAGCAGGGCAGACATCGACAGCGCGCAGGCGCTCGTCCCCAGCGCCCGTCTGCGCTATGCGCCGAATGTCGTCGATGTCGCGGCGATCGAGCCTCCTGTGCGGGACGGCGCGGGCCATGAGCTGCTGATGGTCGGCGACTTCAGGTACCGGCCCAACCAGAGCGGACGCGATTGGCTGATCCGGCAGATCCTGCCCCTGGTGTTGCGCGAGCTACCCGACGCCCGCCTGACCCTCGTCGGTCGCGGTCTGGAGGACTGGAGCGCACCGATGCCGCAGGTCCGCGTCGCTGGCTTCGCGCCATCGCTGGATCCTCTGTACGCGGCGGCCGATTGCGTCGTCGTGCCGCTGACAGAAGGAGCCGGCACACCCCTTAAGTTCATCGAGGCGATGGCCTACGCGATGCCAATCGTGGCCACTCCCCTGGCGGCGCGAGGGCTCCAGGCACTCCCGGAAGTCCACTACCGGGAGGGCGCTGATGCCGCGTCGTTTGCCGCTGCGGTGGTCGAGGTGCTGCGTCACGGCGCCGCGCCGTTGGCGAGCGCCGCGCGGAAGCTGGCCGAGCGCGAGTACTCGATTGAGGCGTTGGCCAAGTGCTTGGCGGGCGATAGAGGTTCCCTGAATCCACTCGATTTGGATCAAGAGCAAGTTCGGCTATGAACCGCACACCAGACTCGCTGGCGCTTGGGATGACGACCACCGGCGATCCCCAGGACCCGACCGCATCATCAGGGCTGCCCACATCGCTACTGGGAGCACTTCGGGAAGTGGTGGGGCAAGTGGTGGCAATCAGCGATGCTCCGAACCGCAGTAAGGCTCGCGCGGCGCTGGCAGCTGGCACGCTGCTCAGCTGGAGGCCATCCGATCTCAGAGACCTCCGGGCCGCCAAGATCAAGCTGTACAACGTCGGACAGGCAAGTGGACCGTTTGCCGCCGCCCGCGCACGGACGACGAGCGCTCAGCTAGCGGACAAGACACTCGACGGATTTATCCAGAATGGCGCCGACTACCGCAACCCCGTCGGGGTTCCGATGGTCACCTTCCAGGACTCGACTTTGATCCAGGCCGTCCAGGCTTATCCATGGGCGCATCTTCGCGGGCTTTCCCAACGAGATATCGGACGTTTCGCCCAGCGCCAGCGAAGGGCATATGAGTCAGCTGTCGCGTGCTGTGTCGTGACACAGTGGGTTGCTGACAGCATCACCTCTGATTATGGGATCCCAGCGAGCAAGGTCCATGTCGTCGGGCTGGGCGCCAACCACCAAGCGATTGAGCTCGGGGTCGTTGAGCGAGAGTGGGCGACGCCGCGGTTTTTGTTCGTCGGGGTTGACTGGGAGCGCAAGAACGGTCAAGCGGTACTCGACGCGTTCGCCAGAGTTCGCGATACGCACCCAGATGCGACGCTCGACCTGGTGGGCGGCCATCCACGCGTCGCCCTCGAAGGCGTAACGGGTCACGGCCCGCTGGCCATGAACGATCCCACCAGCCGAAGCCGACTGGCAGAGCTTTATGGTCGCGCCACCGCCTTTGTGATGCCCTCGCTGCACGAGCCGTCGGGCACCGTGCTGATCGAGGCCGCCTCAGCAGGTATCGCCTCGATCGGGTCGGGCAACGGCGGGGCAAAGACGTGCATCGGCGATGGCGGGTACGTCATCGATCCCACAGAGCCACAAGAGATCCTTGACGTAATGCTCAAGCTTTGCGACCCCGACATCGCCCAGCAACTTGGCCGGCTCGCTCGGGAGCACGCCAAGCTGTTCACATGGCGCAAGGTGGCTGAGCGCATCGTGCGAGCGTTTGACATCCCAGACATAGATCTCACAGGGTACGCGGAGTTTCTTTAATAATGAACGATTGCTTACGCTCGCTCTAGACTCCGCACGCTGCTCAGTAGATCACTCCAGTGCTCTGCATAGCGCTCGAGGCTGTTGTGCTTTACGACGTGCCCTCGTGCCTTTGAGGTGAGTCCGTTGGTATCCAGATCCGTCAGCTGTCGCAAGCGCGCAACGATGTCATCGTGAGTCGGGCGCACACAGAGAGCTTTGTACTCCGGCATCGCCTCCAAAAAGGTCGTCATCCACCCGACTTCGGTCGTCAGCAGCGGCACCCCGCAGGCCAGCGCCTCCAGCACAACGTAGCTGCAAGCCTCATAGCGACTGGGGAAGAGCACACAGTCCGCCGCCGCATAAGCATCGGTGAGCGACTCGGCATCGAGTACGCCCAGATGATGCGCTCCCGGCGCCCCCTCCGCACCTGCGATCACGAGCCTCGTAACCGGCCTCCCGGCTTGCCGGCATGAGCAGATCTCCACCCTTGCGATGTTGCATCCGCCCAACAAACAGGCAATAGCGCCCCCCCTCCGCAAGGCCCAAGCGTGAGCGCGCACCGGGGCGCTCACGCGGCCGAAAGACACCCGTGTCAATCCCGTTGGGGATCACCGCATCACTGCGCACCCCATAGAATCGACGCACCTCCCTAGCGGCTGCATCGGACACACAGACGACTGTCGCCCTGCGCCCAGCAATCGCCTCCGCGAGACCCGCTCCGACGACCCTCCGGGCTCGTTCAGCACCTGACAGATCACCACCCTCTCCGCGCGTGTCACCCACCATCGTGCCGTGATAGACATGCACCCGCCGCGGCCCGCCGAGCACGCTCATCCCCAGAAATCCATTGGTGATGAGTAGATCGGGCCTGAGCTTGTTAGCAGCCCGAGTCGTCGACAAGGAGCTCGCAAGATAGCCGGCGCCGATCCGAGCGAGCCAGCGCTGCGGCTCACGTCTCGGACCAATTATGTCCACGGACCACCCATCCGCTGCGAGAACACGGGACAACAGCACACACATACGCTCCACACCCCCGGCCGCGTTGCGCGGGTCCGGGGATACGATCACCGCGCGGCTCATGCTGCCAGTGTCATTCTGAGAGGGACGCCCGACGTCCAATCGCCGCATCGCGCAATTTCCATAGACGAGCCCTGAAAACGCCGACGCTGACGGTGCGCGCGCGGTGCAGAGCGAATTGAAGCTGAGCACTCACCACGCCGCCGATATATCCCTCCTGTATCAGCCATGACCCGTGGCGCCGGAGAAAGCGCCAATTGTTGACGATCGCCCAGTACTCATAGCGCAGCCTGGAAGAGTGATGCTGGCCCCCTCTCCAGGCATCTAGCTGGTAGCAATAGGTCTCCGGCGTGAGCAGACAGCGAAAACCGCTGCGAGCCGCCTGGACGAAGAAGTCCGTCTCCTCACGATATCCATTGTGCGAGTAACCCTCGTAGAAGCGCACACGGTCGAACACCGTCCGCCTGACGAGGACGCGGGCGGGCAGAAAGGGAATCTCGATCGTGTGTGCCGGGAAGACCTCGGAGTTCTCGATGGACGGCATCCTCGACGTGCGCGGCAACCTGGCAACCTGCGCGGCGACGTCCTCATCCGTTCCGTCCAGATAGAACAGGGGCGCACCGATGACGTCCCCGACGTGACGCTCGGCCTCCGCTCGTAGCACCGTCGCGTAGTCGACCGGAAAGCGACAATCGTCCTCACCGAACAGCACCCACGCGCCTGAAGACGCGTCGACCCCGGTGTTTCGAGCCATCGCAACGCCCAGATTACGCGGGTGGCTTACCAGCTTCAACCGCCGGTCCGCAAACTGTCCGCATGCCTCAACCGTGTCGTCCGTGGAGCCATCGTTGACGACGATGACCTCACCCACACCTTCCAGCGCGAGCATCGCGTCGAGATTCCTACGCAGCGCGTCAGCCCGGTTGAAGGTCGGAAGAACCAAAGAGATCTCATCTGGCCCTTGCCTGTTCATGCCCGCAGTCTATTGCCACCCGGCGGCGGTCAGGCCTGCCGCCAGGACGGGCTCTACCATCGGCCGATGCACCCGAGAGATGCCGCCGGCACAGGCGCCCTCCCAGTAGACCCCGGCTGCCGAGCGACGAGCATCGTAAGCAAGCGGTGAGCAGCCCCGTCCAAATCGGAGCCCGTCGGGCCTCCACTGACGTCGCCGTACAGATCGTCGGGCGGATCGGCAACCTCGCGCTGGGCGTTGTGGTCACCCTCGTGCTCATTCGTACTCTGGGAGCTCGAGGATTCGGCGCGTGGTCGACGATCTTCGCGATCAGCCAGATCGCGACGAACTTCGGAGAACTCGGGCTTGGACAGGTCGCTGTCAGCCGTGCCGCCACCGAACCAAAACGCCAATCGGAGTGGCTCTCCGCATTGCTCTCCCTGCGACTGGCGCTCGCCCTGCCGATCACATTGACCTCGGTGATCGCGGTCCTGCTCATCGCCCCGACTCACCAAAGCAAGCTCGCTGGCATCCTGATTTCCTGCGCCCTGCTGGTGGGGGCCCCATCATGCCTGAGCGCGGTCTTTCAGCTCCGCGTGCGCAACGACATATCGACGGCGATCTTGACGCTGAACAGCATCGTCTGGGCCGCCGCGGTGGTTGTCGTAGCCACAGGACCAGGTGACATCGTCGTATTCGCCGCCGCCTTTCTCGCCACAGCGGCACTGACTACGAGCGTGACCGTCTTCCTGGCGTTGCGGATGATCCCTATCCGGCTGTCGCAGACGCGCGGCCTTTGGGGTGGTCTCATGCGAGTGGGAATCCCGGTCGGAGTCGCCGGCATCTTCGTCACCTCCTACGTCAGGCTCGACCAGATCCTCGTCCTGGAGTTCGCCGGTGCGCGGCAGGCAGGGCTCTATGGGGCGGCATACCGCGTACTGGATCAAGTGCAATTCATCCCGATCGCGGTCATGACGACGCTGTTTCCGCTGATCGCCTCGTCCTATCCGAGCAGCATGGAACGAGTGCGGAGCCTCATGCAGCTCGCCGCGGAGTACCTGACGATCGCGACGCTGCCGATCCTCGCATTCACAATCGTGGCGGCGCGTCCAATTGCGGAGATCTTGTTTGGTAAGCAGTTCCTAGCCGCCGCGCCCGCCCTGCCGATCCTCATGGCTGCCTTCGTCTTCATCTCCTTTGGGTACGTGACGGGCAGTGTGGTCGTGATCCTCGAATTGCAACGCCGCTTCTTGCGTTACGCCGCGCTCGCATTGGCCTTCAACGGCGTGCTCAACGTGTTGCTCATTCCCCGTTACGGCTTCGTCGCAGCGGCGTGGGTCACACTGCTGACAGAGGTGCTGGTTATGTCCCTGATGACACGGAGCATTCTCAGCTCTCTAGCAATGAGGCCAAGCCTCAATCGACTTATCCGTACCGTCGTCGCCGCCACCGTAATGGGTCTTGTGACTTGGGTCGCCCGCACGCTGGGAGCACCCCTCGCGGGCCTCGCGGCCGTCGCCGGATTGAGCTATCTGCTCAGCGTAGCGCTACTGAGAGTGCTGACGATCGGCGAGGTCGAGGCGATGCTGCGCAAGGAACCGCTTACGACAGACGAGAGTCGGAGTGGGGTGCTCTAGCTTATGCTCGCCGGCCGGGTTGCGCTACCCGCCTTCGCCGCCAAGGCTAACAGCCCCATCTGGGCGCCAAATACAATGGTGAAGCGCGGATCCACACCGGTGAAGCTTGCTGTCGTATCCATCACCACGAGACCCGCCATTCCACACAATGATGCCAACCCAAACACTCTCAATGCCGGCTCGGGACTACCGCGCCATACCTTCCATGCAAGCGTCGCAGCCCCTGCCAATATAGCCACATACGCCAAGAGCCCAAGCACGCCGAGCTTTAGCCAAAACCATAGCGCCGCGAAGTGAACATATTCTCGGCCTTCTCCGTGTTCGACCGAAAGAGGTCGCACGGTCGCCTGCCAAGGGATCGTCATACCCAAGCCGGTAATTGGATGCTCACGGATCTCCCCCAGCACGTTGGCGCGCTCGTCCAGACGGTAGCGATCTTCCAAATTTGCTTCCAGCTTGGTAGGAGCCAGTGAGGTCGCCCGCTTAACAAGCGGGCTCTGCGATTGGACGCTGACCGAGCTGAGCATCCATACAGCCGCGATCACCGCCAAGCCCACCGGCAGGAGCAGGCGACGTCCAGCGGGAGCCAATCCGATGATCAGTATCAGAGCCAGCCCCAAAACAGCCGCGATCCAGAACGAGCGTCGATATGAGAGAAGCAACGATGCGAACAGCAACACGCTCCCAAGCAGCATCCACAGGGGCGGCCTGATGCGCATGACCACGGCGGCGAAGACCGCAAGCAATGCGATCATGATCACCCAGTTCGCAGGCGCTTCGTAGTAAGTCAGCCCTGCGACCCCTTCGATCGCCAAGCCGTGGCCGCTGGCGAGCTCGACCAGGCCGAGGAACGCCTTGAAGATCGCCAGCGCCATCAAACCGATAAGCAAGCGTCTGACCTGATACCGATCAACATCTAGATTGGCCACCGCTATCGGCAGCAGCAGCAGATACATGAGCACATGCTCTGAGACGATCACCAGGTGGGTGCTTGCACCAGCCGCGTGTCCGGTAATCGCACCGGCGACCATAGCCAGCGCAAGGATCGTTGCCGGAAACTGCAGCGGTCTTGGTACACGGAGCGAGCGACGTCGGCGTATCAGGTCCAAGGCAACGGCAAATATCGCCAGAGCGACCAGAGCGTCGAGGATCGTGACATCCTTGACGATCGATCCGTACAGCGAAGAGGTGAAGGTGAAAAGCCCAAAAGTAGGCCCCTCGCACAAAATTGTCAGGCCCACGACGAGCGAGACCATGATAATCGGTCTGAGCAGGAGAATGACGAGCGCGACCAATCCTAATGGAACAATGAGACCCGCTACGCCCCACTTGTGAGTCGCCAACAGGCCGAGAACGAGGGTGAAACTTGTTGCTCCGGCCGCGTGAGTTGCCTCTGCGCTCCATGATATGCGCATCCCTTCCGCGCGTGCCAGCATCCGCTGCGCCCCTCAGTTAGCCAGTGAGCGCGTGGGATCGCTCAAATGACGAGAACGCGCTTCCGCTCGTCCGGCGGCCGTAAATGCTCCCGCCGACCTTGACTCGGGCACGCCGTAACGTCCGTACCCATAGCGTCCGGCTTCCCGTAGGCCTGTGACTACGATACCAACAGGCTCAACCATATGGCGATCGAGGATGGCACGAGCGCGACGGACCTGATCCCGCGTGGTCAGGTCAACCCGGGCGACGACCAGGACGGCTTGGATCACCGAGTTGTTGAGCAGCACCTGCGCGTCTGCCACGGGGTTGAGCGGTGGAGCGTCGATGATGACGATGTCGTGAGTGCTCGAAAGCTCCGACAAGGTGTCGGTGACAACCGGCGAGCCGAGTAGCTCCGATGGATTCGGCGGCAGCTGCCCGGCGGGCAGTACCGAAAGGTTGCTCAGCTCTGGAAATGGCTGAACCATGAGATCCGAGACCGAGTGATTATCGCTGAAGACCGAGGTGAACCCTTTATCCGTGTCGAGGTTGAAGTGTCGAGCAAAGGTCGGTAGGCGCAGGTCCAACTCCACAAGCGCGACCCGCCGCCCGGCCAACGCAATCGCATGCGCAAGGTCGACCGCGACGGTCGTCTTACCCTCGCTGGACACCGCGCTGGTCAACAACAATGTGTCCAACGGCCGTGTCACCGCGGAGAGGTCGAGTGCGCTGCGCAGAATGCGGTAGGGCTCGAGCGCCTGGCTGCGTTCCTCGGCACTCCGATGGCCAAATGTCGACTGCTCGATGCCGGCAAGTGCCGGCAACTTGTACTCGAGCTCGAATTCCTCGATCGACTTCAGACGCCTGTCCAACGACTCCAGCAGGAATATGAGCAAGAACGAGATCGCAAGCCCGATGATGATGCTGATTAGCACCGTCGTGCTGAGGCTCATGCCGGTAGGTTCAGAGGGAGGCGTAGCCAGTCCGATGATGCTCGCACCGCCGCCCGCCACCGCTCGTAACTCGCTCAGACGCTGCAAGGATTGCTGCAGTGCGGCACGTTCAGGCGAGTTCGCTGGAAGAGCGACAATCTGACTCTGGAGCGTTCGCTGTGCACTTTCGATTCCCGCGAGCTGCGAAGTCGTTCTGAAGGCGATGTACTGTTCTGCAAACGCGTTGGCCAGACGTGCTGAATAGTGGGGATTGCCGGTTGATGCAATGATATTCAGGACGTCTGCATTTGCAGCAGTTTCCACCTTTACCTGGGTGAGCAGTTCGCCCGCTTCGGTCGAGAGATGCAGCTGCTTGCGCACGGCACGGGCGACTTCGGGTGAGTGCGCTATGAGCGTCTCAGTGTCTGCCTCTCGTTGGGGTTCACTGCTACCCGTAGGAGTGACTTGAAGTGCCGATTCTGAGAGTGTGCCATTCTGAAAAGTCACGCTGGCAGTGGCGGCGTAGGACTTGGGCGAGCGCTCGTGGTGTACCACCGCGACAACCACGCACGCCAAGACCACACCCAATGTCAACAACCAGTGGCGGCGCAGCACACTCAGCGCGCTGTACATGCCATCGCCGTCGCGCACCTGATCCAAGCGGGCGGCGACACTCATCCGATGTCCTCGTCAACCGATCCCGCGGCAGATACACGACCAAGCGTCTTCACGGCCATCCTATCGGCTAGATGACCTCCACGCTTGAGGCAAGGACAAGCCAACAAATTGGCGTAGTCGAGCACTTGGCGATGGTATCACCGGCACTCCTTGCGCTGGTTGGCCTGCATGTCGCCTGCCACGAAGGTCGATCGCTAGTCAAGCGTACTGAACCCCTGTTGCAGCGTGTAAAAAGCCTGCTTGGGCTGCCAGCTGTCGAACTTCAGCAGACCTGTCTGAGATTCGCTGGTCGTGGGATGTTCTTCAACTTCACGCAAACAGTAGGAAAACAGGGCTCGAATCCACGGGCGCGAGGCAACCTGGGGGATCAGGTCAGCATAATCGTGCGCCTGTTCGGCTTCGCTCATGTTGTACGTCGACCAACCCACCTCGGTGATCCAGAACGGCACGTTGACGCCGTGGGCAAGGAACTGTTCATGTATCGAGTCGATCCGCTGGAAGCTCCATCCCCCGGTTGCGTCCCTGAACCCGCCCCGTTCAGTGAGGGGCAAGGCTGGATCGTCGCCATATGGGTGGACAGCCACCCCGTCGATCCATTTGCCGAGATCGGGTGCCGCAGTGAACATGTCGTTGACCCAGGTGGTCTCGTAGGGGCTCGAGCCACCCGTCTGACCGCCATCGGCATCTTCGCCCGAGACGAGCAGCTTCACCGCGGGATTGACTTTCTTCGCGGCTTCGGCGGCCGCAAGCACGTCCCGGGCATACGCCTCCGGTTCGGGAGTTTTGCCGCTCCACGCGTAGGAGAAATAGGGCTCGTTCCACAGCTCGAACCAGTGCAGATTCGCCGTGGTCCCCGGGCCATATCGCGCCACAGCTGCTGCCACGAATTCCGCGTACCCTGCGGCGTTGGTCGGGGTGGTCCAGGACGGCGCGTAGCCGAGAATCGGCAGGACATGCAGGCCCTGAGCCTCGCTGTTGCGCATGACCGCGTCGAAGTGCGACCAGTCGTACACGCCCGGAGAGGGCATGACTTCCTTCCAGGGAAGATCGGTACGCACCCATTCGGCGCCGAGGCTGTGCACCTCGCCGGCGATTTCCGGAGCGGCGCCTTCGCCCCAGCCAACCGGGTCGATTGCCACGCCCTTCACAAAAGATTCGCCCAGAGCTTCGGGGGGGAGCGTCGGCGAGATGACCGGTTCAGGGGCGCTCGTCGCCGGCGAGCTGGGTTCACCACCGGCTGGTTCTGAGGAGGGGCCCGGAGCGGCCGGTTCGATGGAAGAGAGAGGAGAGACTGCCGTTGTTGGCGCCGAAACGGCTGCCACCGGCGGGTAGCTGATGGACCGTTCGGGGGCCCAAGCGGACTGGTGGGCGGTCGTCCGTACGCTGTAGTGCACGACCACGCCCGGAACGGGGGGCGGGGTGACCGAGGTGCCGCGCACCACCGCGTACTTCGCCGGCCGGCCCGCCGCCTTGCTCTTCAGCAGGTAGCGATCGAGCCTGTCCACCCGTGCCCACTTCAAGGTCTTGCCGGAGACGGCGAGCAGCGGAGCGCGACGCAGGGCCAGGTATCTCGAGATGCTCGCCCGATGATGGCCGGCTCCGGGACCGGTGACGCGCACAGCCGAGGATGCCGCGACGACAGCGACGTCGAGTGACAGCAGGATGATGCAACTCGCCGCCAGCGACGCGATCAGCCGTGTCCAGCTACGGCAACGCTTGAAGCTCATCTGACCTGTCTCCTTCGGAAGCTGGGCTGTCTACGTGAGACCCCTGGCGTTGCGAGCCCGTCTTGCGACGGGGGTGCCTTTGTCGGGAACTTGTGAGGCGGCGCCCGGAAGCTGTCCGAGGCAATCACCTACCAACGTGCTGCAAGGAACCTCTCGGCCCCAAGCCGCCCTCGCTTTAGCGTCCGAGGGCGCTTTGGACGTATCTGAAGAACTGCACGGCAAGGCGCGGATCTCGAGTCGGCAGAAAGCCGCCGGTCACCGCGGACCGTCCCTCTACGGCCGCAGTAGTACCCCCTGGCACCTCGATCGAGCTCAAGTGCGCCTGTCATCCTTAGCCGCGTGACCGCGCCGGCGCTGTCGATCCTCATGCTCAGCTGGAACACGCGCGAGTTGACGCTCGACGCCCTGCGGACGATCTACGAGCACCCTCCCGCGGACCCGTTCGAGGTGGTCCTCGTCGACAACGCCTCCGAGGACGGCAGCGCCAACGCGATCGCCGAGCGCTTCCCTCAGGTCCTCCTCGTCCGCCACGACACGAACAGCGGCTATGGCCCAGGCAACAACATCGCTTTCGGCCATTCGACCGGCGAGGCGGTGCTGCTACTGGGCAGCGACACGCGCGTCGGGTCCGGCACGCTCGACACGCTGCTGGCCACGCTGCACGAGCATCCCGAGGCGGGAGCCGTCACCTGCCGCGTGGAGGGACCCACCGGTTACCCGGAAGGCACCTGTCTGGACTTCCCGACTCTGCGCGACGGCGCGGCGCTGTATCTGTCGCTGCCGCGCTTCGCCAAGCACCTGCCGAACGGGAGGTTCGACTTCGACCATCAGCAGGAGGTACAGCAGGTCAGCGGCACGTGCCTGCTGCTGCGCCGGAGCCTCGTCGAGCGCATCGGCCTCTTCGACGAGGGCTACAAGATCCTCTACACCGACGTGGAGCTATGCCAGCGCGTCCACGACGCCGGCAAGACGATCCTCTACACACCGGCGACATCGCTCGTGCACCTGGGCAACCGGAGCTGCGTGCAGGCCACCGGACGGCTCCGTGCCCAGATGTACGAGGACATCCTGCGCTACTACATCAGCCGCTTTGGCACGCGCGGCGCCGTGGTCATGCTGCCGATCCTGCTCGCCCGTCTGGCGGCGGTCACCCGCGGCCGGCAGACCTGGCGGCTGCTGCGCCCAGAGGCGCTGCACGCGCCCGCTCCGCAGTTCGGCGGCACACGCCCGTGACCGTCGCGCTGCTCGACGAGCTGCGGGAACGCTTTCCCCGTGTCGCGATCGTCCACGAGTGGCTGACGATTCCCGGCGGCTCCGAGCAGGTGGTGCTCGAGCTGCTCGAGATGTTCCCCGCGGCGGAGCTGTTCACCTCGATCTATGACCCCGACCCGTGGCCCGGCGAGATCACCGAGCGCCCCGTCCACGCATCCTTCCTCAACCGGATCCCCGGCGCGAGCGCGCAACTATCCGAAGCTGCTGCCGCTGATGGACAGGGCGTTCCGCTCGTTTGACCTCTCGGGCTTCGATCTCGTCCTCTCGAGCAACCACGCCTGCGCCAAGAACGTGCGCACGCCGCCCGGTGCGCTGCACGTCTGCTACTGCCACACGCCGATGCGCTACGCGTGGGAGGAGGACTTCCTGGACGGCGAGGAAGTCGGGGGGCCATGCGCGCTGCTGCTCCCGCCGCTGCTGGCCGGCTGCGCCGGCGGGACCTGGCAGGCGCGCATCCGCCCGACGTGTTCGTGGCCAATTCAATGCACGTCGGCGAGCGCATCTCGCGCTACTACGGCCGCTCTGCCGAGGTTGTGCATCCCCCGGTCGACATCGAGCCTTCGCTGGAGCTGCGCGCACGAGCAGCGCGGCTACTACCTCGTCTTCGGTCGCGTCGTCCCCTATAAGCGCGTCGATCTCGCGGTGGCCGCGTGCATTCGCATGGGACCGCACGCTGAAGGTCGCCGGAGACGGGCGTGCGCTCACTGCCGTGCGCGCTGTTGCCGGCTCCGAAGAATCGGCGACCGGCCAGCAGGCGGAGGTCGAGTTCGTCGGCCGGGTCGACGACCACGAGCGGGACCGGCTGCTCGAAGGAGCGCGCGCGCTGCTGTTCCCGGGCGAGGAGGACTTCGGGATCGTGCCGGTCGAGGCGCAGGCAGCGGGCGTACCGGTGGTGGCATACGGCGTCGGGGGCGCGCGCGAGTCGGTTCTGGACGGCCAGACAGGGGTGCTCTTCGACGATCAGGATCGGCGATGGCGTGATGGGCGGCGATCGAGCGCTTCGAGCAGCTGGATCTCGACCCGGATCGAATGCGCGAGAACGCGAAGCGCTTCGGCCGCAGAGCGTTTCCGCCGGGAGATGGCCGAAGTCATCGACGAGTGCCCAGCGCGCACGGAACGGTTCAGCTCGTCAGGTGGTGCGGATGATCAGCACCGAGCAGGGAGCATGATGGGAGACCTTGTTCGGCACCGAGCCCAGCAGGAAGCGCTTGGCGCCGGTCATGCCCTTGTTACCCACGACGACCAGGTCGGCCTCCTGCTCCTCGGCGACATCGAGGATCGCGTCGGCGGGATCGCCCTGGCGCGCGTAGACGTTGACGGTCACCCCCGCCTCCCGGGCCACCGCGGCGGCGGCCTCCAGCGTCGCGTCGACGTCCTCGCGGGGATTGATCGCCCACTGCAGATCCTCCGGGGCGTCGCGCCGTTCCCCCTGCAAACGCTGTGCCGGCACCGGCTCATAGGCGCTCACCAGCTCGAGCTCGCCCCAACCGCAGCGGGCCAGATCGACCGCCTGGCGCACCGCCTGGGTGGCCGTATCGGAACCGTCGGTACCCACCACGATCGATTTGAACATGATCCTCCCTTGTCTATCTGTCGCAAGACCAAATGCACTGCCGGCGGGAGCGATCATACCTGCGCGCGCTACAGGCACGAGCGCCGTCGCTCGGCCCCGAACGCCGCGGCGTCCGCGACCGTGCGGACGCACCTGAGAGGCGCGCTCAGGCGAGCTTTGTGATCGCGATGATCATCCCGATCAGCACGAACACGACGATCGCGACCTGTGTCCAGATCCAGAATGGAGACACGGCGAGACAGCGTACTTGGACGAGGTTGAACAGGTACTTGCGCCCTTCCGTGCGCCCGCGACTATCTTGTAGCGATGGCAGGACGCCAGCGCACCAGGGTAGGACGCCCGCGCACGCACATGACCGGACGCACCCTCAGAGCTCTTGCTCACGCTTGCGCTCGGGCTGTGCGCATTCGCGTGGCTGGCCCCGACCGGTCGCGCCGATCGCATCGCAAAGGCGCACATATCCGCCGCGGCCCCGCTGGGCGGCGTAAACATCGAGGCCGTCTCCAGCGGCGCCAGCCTGGCCGGCGTCGACCGGGAGATCGCGCTCGCGCACGCGCTCCACGCGAAGGTCGTGCGCGTCGAAGTGCCGTGGTCCGACGCTCGAGCCGCTCGGGCCAAATCAGATCGATCCACGCGCGCTGGCCTACCTCGACCGCCTGACGAGCGACGCGGCGGCGGCCGGCATCGGGGTGATCGCGATGGTCGAGAGCACGCCCTGCTGGGCCTCCTCGGCGCCGGCGTCGCTCTTACGTGCATGCGTACCCGGACGATCGAGCAAGGCCAACGCCTGGCCGCCGAGCAACCCCGCCGACTATCGCCGCCTTCGTCGCCTACCTGGCCCAGCGCTACGGAACCCGCCTGGCCGCGATCGAGGTCTGGAACGAGCCCGACCAGGCCAACCAGGTCTACTTCGCCGGCCCCGAAAAACCCCAGCGCTACGCCGCGGTCCTGCGAGCCGCCTACCCGGCGATCAAGCAGGCGAACCCGAACGTGCCCGTGCTCGCCGGCTCGCTCGTCGGCGCCAACGGCGTCTTCCTGCGCGCCATGTATGCCGCCGGGATCAAGGGCTATTACGACGGCCTGGCGGTGCACTTCTACACCCTCACCCTCGCCTCGCTGCGCTCGATCCACGAAGTGCAGGTGGCCAACGGCGACACCAAGCCGCTGTGGCTCGACGAGTTCGGCTGGAGCAGCTGCTAGCCGCGTCACAAGATCCAACAGGAACAGGCGATGCGTGACCGCGCAGACCCAGGCAACCAACATGACGAACACCTTCCGTGCGCTTGCGCACACCCCTACGTCGCCGCCGATGTCGTCTACAAGCTGCAGGGCGATCCCTCGGAAGAACTTCGGCGCCCTGACCGCGAACGGCACGCACAAGCCCGCGTTCGCGGCACTCTCCAAGGTCTTCGCCTCGCCGTTTGGCGCCATCAGCCCCGTCACCCTGAGCCTGCGCAAGCGGGGCAGCCGAGTGCTCGCGAGCGGCTCGGGCCCCGTCGGCGACTACATGGAGCTCGAAGCCTTCCGCGGCAGCACCCTGCGCTACCGCGCCCTGTTCACGCTCAACCGCTTCAACCGCTATTCGATCACGCTGCCATCGGTGCTCGGCACCAGCGGCCTGCGGGTGCGCGTCTACCAGTACTGGGTCGGCCTCGGCCGCGCCGCCCAGCGCACCATCTGAGCTCTCCACCCTTCCTCGCCCCAGCTCCACCTCTACTCGCCAAGCCCGCCTCGTCTCGTTCTATATCGGGTCGTTCAGTCGTCCTCCGCTCGCCCATACGGCGGAGATGCACGTTCATCGCCTGAACGCAAATCGCGACGACTGGACCATTGTGGGACCACGCCCCATCCCCCATTATCGACGCCCGAAACATAAAAACATCCAACAGTCCGAAAAAACACGGAACTCACCAAGGACGGGGAGGAGCCTGGTGCCCAGCCACCTGGATATTGAAGCGGGTCACATCGGTCTACGACCTCGCAGGACGCTAGACGAGTCGCCAGACACGATGCGTGAAGTGCGCCTGGCGATCGCGCGCGCCAAGGAGGGAGATCGCGACGCGATCCGGCTGCTCTACATCCGCTACTCGGACAACGTCTACGGCTATGTCCGCAGCATCGTGAGGGACGACAAGGAAGCCGAAGACCTCACGCAGCACGTGTTCTTGAAGTTGATGACGGTGATCCTCAAGTACCAGGATCAGGGTGTGCCGTTCTCGGGCTGGCTGCTGCGGCTTGCTCGCAACGTCGCGCTGGACCACCTGCGCCGCCGGCGGCCGACCCCGACCGAAGAGGTCTTCGACGCCGACAGCCACAGCGACGACGAGGACGCGCGCGACCACGCCCGCGACCTCCACGCCGCGCTCGACTCGCTGCCCGACGAGCAGCGCCAGGTGATGATCATGCGCCACGTCGTCGGGCTCTCCCCGCCGGAGATCGCCGAGCGAATGGGTCGCTCGGAAAGCTCCGTCCACGGGCTGCAGCATCGCGGCCGGCGCGCCCTGCAGCTGGAGCTCAGCCGGCTCGGCTCGGCGCCGTCGACGAGCGCTGGTATGGCCCGTGAGCTTGGCATGCTGAGCACCGCCCCTCAAGCGTCTGCGCCCCAGGCGAAGACCTCGGTGCCGCTGATGCGGCTGGACTTCGCCGACGCCGAGCTGCTGGAGGAGCTGATGGGAGCCGTGCGCGACGTCGCCGAGCGCGGCGCGTTCACGCTCGGTGAGCCTGTCGAGGCCTTCGAGCGCGAGTTCGCGGCCTATTGCGAAACCGACTTCGCCGTCGGCGTCTCATCTGGCACCGAGGCGCTTGCGCTGGCATCTGCGTGCACTGGAGATCGGTCCCGGCGACGAGGTGATCGTGCCGACCAACTCGTTCATAGCGACGGCGGAGGCGGTGAGCGCGGTCGGCGCGACACCGCTCCTGGTGGACGTGGACCCCGACTCACATCTTCTGACCGCGGAGATCGTCGCCGACAATCTCAGTCCGCGCGTGCGCTGCGTGATCCCCGTCCACCTGTTCGGAGCCACCGTCGACCTCGAGCCGATCCTGGAGCTGACGCAGGCGACTGGCATCCATGTGATCGAGGACGCCTGCCAGGCCCACGGCGCGCGCTACCAGGCTCGGCGCGTCGGCTCACACGGCGCGCTGGGCTGCTTCAGCTTCTACCCGACCAAGAATCTCGGCGCGTGGGGTGATGGGGGCGCCGTCGTCACCTCAGACCCCGAGCTCGCCGAGCGCGTCCGCCTGCTGCGCTCGCACGGCGAGCAGCCGCGCTATCACCACCGCATGGTCGGCACCACGGCGCGCCTGGACGCGCTGCAGGCGACCGTGCTCCGGCACAAGCTGAGCCGCCTCGAGGGCTGGAACGACGACCGCCGCCGGCTCGGCGCCAAGCTGCACGAGAGCCTGCAGGGCATCGAGACGATCGTCGACCCGGTCAGAGCGCCGTTCGACGGCGCCGATTGCGTCTACCACCTGTTCGTGGTGCGCACCGAGGAGCGCGATGCGCTGCGCGAGCATCTCTCTGAGTGGGGCGTCGCCTCGGCGGTCCACTACCCGATCCCGATTCACCTCACCGACGCCTACGCCCATCTCGGCCGCGGCCCCGGCAGCCTGCCGGTGAGCGAGGAGCTCGCGCGGCGGATCTGCTCGCTGCCGCTGTTCCCGGGCATGTCCGACGCGGAATCCGAGCAGGTTTCGGCGGCGGTTCTCGCGTTCGCGGAAGACCGAGCGACGAGCACGCGTTAACCGGATATCGGGATCATGGACACATATACGACGTCACATCCCTCCGCTGCTCCGCGCCCCGCACGTCAGGCGGTGAGCTGAGCCATGTTCGACGGCACCGGCGCCACGCTCGCCGAGCTTCCCGGTCAGAGAGCGCATCGTGCCGCGGACGGCGCCGATCGGCACGGCGATCGTCGGCTACGGCTACTGGGGACCCAACCTCGCCCGCAACGTGGCCGAGCGGCCAGAGTTGGCGCTGAGGGCGCTGTGCGACCGCGACCCCACACAGCGACACGCGTTCTGTAACCGCCATCCGCAGGCGCGCGCTGTCGAGGAGCTCGACGCCGTCCTGTGCGATGACACGGTCGAAGCCGTGATCGTGGCGACGCCGCCAAAGACCCACCACGCAATCGTGAAGCGAGCCCTGGAAGCCGGCAAGCACGTGCTCGTCGAGAAGCCGCTCGCCACGCGCCTGTCCGACGCCGAGGAGCTGGCCGACTTGGCCGAGTCCACCGGACTCGTGCTGATGCCCGGCCACACCTTCATTTACAGCCCGGCGGTCAATGCCGTGCGCGAGTTGATCCAGACGGACGTTGTCGGCAACATCCACTTCGTCACGTCCTCGCGGATGAACCTCGGCAAATATCAGAGCGACGGCGTCGTCTGCGATCTGGCGCCGCACGACCTCTCGATCTTGCTCTACTGGCTCGATCAGCCCGTGGTGGAGGTGGCCGCGTCGGGAAGCAGCGTGTTCCAGGAGGGGATAGCCGAGACCGCGTTCCTGACACTTACGTTCGCCGGCGGCTCGACCGCCAACGTGCAGCTCTCCTGGCTGGCCCCGCGCAAGATCCGTCAGATGATCGTCGTCGGCTCAAAGCGCATGGTGCAATACGACGACACCGCGGCCGACGAGCCGATCCGCGTGTATGACCGCGGCATGGACGTCGCGCCGCCCGCTAACTTCGGCGAGCACCAATTGATCTGCCGCACGGGTGACGTGGTGATCCCACGTGTACAACCGCAGGAGCCGCTCAGCCTCGAGCTGCAGGACTTCGCGCACGCGATCCGCACAGGCGAGGAACCTCGCTCGAACCTCGCGCTTGGCGTGGAGATCGTGGCGGCCGTCGAGATGGCGGAAGCTTCGATGCGCGACAACGGCATGCCGATGAGGTATGCAGAGTGCACTGCGCCGGTCGCCGCGTAGAGCATTCTCCGGCGACAGCGAGATTGCGTGGGAGTACGGGGCCACGCCATACGTTTGTTCAACGTGCTCGCTAAGGGGGTCATCATCGTTCCCAGCACGACCCCGTGGACGGGGCCGTGGCTTGGCGCCACGCGCAGTCCATCGTTGCAGCGGGTCGCGAACCGGCCGATCATCTGTCATGTGCTCGACACGCTGCTGCAAGCAGGCGTGGTCGAGGTCGCCGTCGTGGCTGCGCCCGGCGCGACGGATGAGATAGCCGCATGCATTTCAAGCGAGGGACCGGCCGGTGTCGCCGTCCGTCACCTCGTGAACGATCGGCGCGGCGATGGCGAGGATACGCTGCCCGCCGCCGCGGAGTTTGTCGGCGACGCTGCCTGTGTTCTGCATCGCGCCGACGGCCTGCTGGGCCAACAGCTCGCGCCGTTCCTGCAGATGCGGTGCGAGGAGTCCTCGGACGCGCTGCTGCTCGTCCAGGATGATGGCCTGCAGGCCAGGCGCCTCAGGCTGGTGGCGCAGCAACTGCTCACCGCCACCGAGGACGGCTTGACGCCCACGCCGGGAGGCGTCGCCGGCGTCTGCCTGCTCGGTCCGGGCGCACTGGCGTGCCTGGCGAGGTCCGAGCTTCTCGGCGGAGACCCTCGATATCCCTGCTCTGGCCGAGCAGCTCGCGCGCGACGGCGGGCGCGTGCACATGCGCATCGTTCACAAGTGGCGCCATTTCGCCGGCGACGCGCTCGACCTGCTCGACATGAATCGGACGATGCTCGACACGCTCGACCCCGAGCTGACCCCTACCGCTGGCAACGGCAACCGCTTCGAGGGACCGATCGTCATCCATCCAACGGCGTGTGTGACCTCGAGCGTCATCATCGGGCCGGTGATAGTCGGCGCCGACGCGCTGATCGCGGACTCCTACATCGGTCCACACACGGCGATCGCAGAGCGCGTCCGTATCGAAGGCGCGGAGCTCGAGCGCTCGATCGTCCTCGCCGACGCGAGCGTTCTGCACGTGGGCGGGCGCCTCGTGGCGAGCATCGTTGGCCGTCAGGCGCGCATCTTTCGCGACTTCTCGATGCCGCGCGCACTGCGCCTGCAGGTCGGCGACGGCGATGAGGTGGCGCTGTGCTGAGTGGGCCGTACTAAGCCCCGGGCAAGCGCTTCAGCTCATCCTCGAGGGCGCGATCGAGGAACTCATGAACCTGGCGTTGCAGCCACAGCGGTGTGAGCGTGTGCGTGTCGGCTGAGGTTCCCATCAGCGCCAGCTCGAGGTTCGGCCAGCGATCGATGCGATCGAGCACGCCCTTGCGGCTGAGTTCCCTGTGCAGCACCTCCTTGCCCGTGAACAGCAGCAGCGCACGCTGGTCGCGATCCCTCAGCGCATCGAAGAGGTCTTCGATCGGCTCGCGCGCAGGCTGCTTTCCCTCCCGGGGAGCGATGATCCGTGCGCGTGCACGCACTGGCCCGCTCGCCACTCGCTCGACGAGCGTGCGGCCCGTTTCGAGGTGCTTCGCAAGCTTGAGCTCGCCCCTGAGCGCCCTGCGCCACGTCGAGGGGCGCAACATCTGTTTTCTGAGATGGCGCGTGCGCCTGACGGTGTGCCGCCACTCATCGAAGATGAGCGTGCGCGGATTGAGCATGATCACGGCAGCCACTCGCTCGTCCGCGAGTGCGGCCTGCGCGGACCAGTAGGCCCCCGCACACAGGCCGACCATCACGAAGCGTGGTGGTAGCCCGCGCTCCGCGAGCAGCTCGAGCGCCGCGCGAGCCTGCACGACATACCCCGGCCTGTAGAAAGCCGTGACCTGCCCGAGCACCGTGGCATCGCCCTCCGCATCCCCGATCCCGGCCGCATCGATCCGCAGCGTCGGCACGCCACACGCGGCCCAGCGGCGTGCGGTCTCGACCCACATGCGGCTGGGCCCGATTCGCCGTTGAGGCCCTGCGTTCAAAAGCAAGGCGGTGAGCTCCCTGTGGGCGCCGAGCGGCTCGGTGAGCACCCCAAACAGCTGCCCGCCCGGTCCGTCGAGGAAAATTGGCCGCTCGCGCAGCGCAACGCCGGAGCAGTGGAGCACCATCTCATCCTCGCGCTTGGGCTCACTTGGAGCTGCCGTGTCCGCTGTGCCCCACCCCCCCGCTGCCGAGGTGTCGAGCGACAATCCGTACCCCGGCTCCCCCTCTCCGAGCCACGAGCTGACTAGCTCGAAGACCTCCGCCGGCCTGCGCGCGTCCTGTGGCTCCACCATCATCGCGCCGTAGCCGGGTCCGTCCGCTACCGTCACGACGGCCCCGGCTCGCTCGAGAATCGCGGGCAGGTTCTTGTCGACCTTCAGTCCATCGCGTCCGAGCAGCAGCGCCCGCGGTGTCGCTTGCCAGGATGGGTCCACCTCACCGAGATCGAACCCTTCCAGCTCCACGACCGTCTCGGCGCTCAGCAGATAGCCGTTGGTCACCAGTATCCCCTCGTCCGCGGGGTCGCTCCTCGGTACAGATTCCCCCGCGTCGGGAATGTTCGCGACCTCGAACGCCGAGAACGTGCGCAGCTCTCTCAGGAGTGTGCGGCCGCGGGCGGGGACGGACCACAGGACCAACTCATCGATCGGCGCGCCCTGCAGCGCGGCCCGGCACGACACCATCCCGCCGAGGCCAATGCCGATGACCGCCACCCGCATGTCGCTTGCCGGCCCACCACCACCTTCGGCGGCGGTGCCGCCGATCGGTCGCCGCAGCCACCGCGCCGCTGCGCTCACGGCCTGTGTCCAAGCGTCCAGCTGCCGGGGATCGCTCGGGGCGCCCGCGCTGTCGCCACTTCCGGGAAGGTCGATACGCAGGGTGGTGTGGCCGGTCCGCGCCAGGTGCTCAGCCCATTCTCGACGGATGCGATAGGAACACATGTCCTCCCAGCCAAACGGCGGGCAGAGCAGCACCGCGGTCTGTCTCGGCATGCCCACGCCCCTGTGCAGGACGGCAAAGAACGGTGGCGTGCCGGACCCCTGCAGATAGAACGGTTGCACTGGCTGAACGCGTGAGCGCTCGGTTGGCGCGACTCCCGGCTCAAGCGATCGCGGCATCGAGCAGCTCCATCGCCTCGTCCCAGGCTGTGCTTAGCGTGGACAGTGTCTCTCCAGGCTCGAAGGCGCGGCGACGGGCGAGTCTGAAGGAGAGGATCTTGCAGCCCTCGACGATCCGTCCCAGCGCCTGCGACGCCGGGCGTGCGGCATCTCCCAGCAGCCACTCGATGTGGGTGCTGGCGACCTCGAACGCCGAGCCGGCCATCCTCGCGGTCGCAAACGCGTAGGCGTGATAGTCGCCAGCGTCGCCGTCCAGCAGACGCGGCAGGTCACGCTCGAGCTGGGCGGCGAAGCGCACGAAGGGGTTGCTGACCGGTCTGTGCGCGAGGTGCCTGCGCAGGAGCGTTCGCGCGGCTTCCCGCAGCTCAGCCCCGCGTAGGGATGAACCGGCGTCGAAGCGCACGAGCTCGGTGTAGGGGGGAAGAACGTCCTCTGAGAAGGTCTGCTCGAGACGAAAGACGCCGCGGTAGTCCTCGCCGGAGAGCTCGTACAGCCCGGTCCCGTGGAAGTAGCGCAGCCGTTCACCCGCCAGATCGATGCCCTCTACCACGACCGAGCTCTTGACGTGTTCGCAGCGGTAGCTCATGGCTTTCGTGTCAGGCAGATACCAGGAGTCCAGCTCGACGATCAACGTCCGATCCTGGGCGATCTGTTGGGCAGCCTGCGCCGGCAGCGGCCGATAGGGCTGCATCTCGTGCACATCTATACCGAACAGCAGCTCGAGGTCTTCGGGAAACGGCTTGAAGAATGTCCACTGGTCACCCTCGAAGTCCATCCGAAGGGTGCAGCCCATTGCCGCGAGCGGCTCCACACCGCGCGCGTGGAGCAGCTCGATCAGGATGTCGGTGTAGCAGTTGGTTTCCACATATGTGCGCCCGGAGTCGTGCAGCGCGTGCGAGCGATAGCTCGCCGGGTCGAGCCCGAGCAGGCTCACGAGCCCTGTGGCAGTCCCGCTCATCGCTCCCATAGTCGCTCGCCCACCTCGGAAGGCCAAGCCTGAATGTCGAACCCGTGGGTGGCAAACAGCGCGATCGCGATCCGCTCGAGACCGAACCCCAGGCACGCGGTATGGGCCATCTCGCCACCGGCGAGCTCGATCCCGTACGCCGAGGCGAAGTGGTCCTGGTGGTAGTTGAACGAGGCCACGGCCGTGGGCTCGGGGCCGGCGATCTGCGTCAGCACCTCGAACTTCAGCTGCTGCTCGCGCTGGCTGGCAGCGAGCATCCGGCCGCTGCGACCGAAGAAGGCGTCGGACGCGAGATCGAGCTTCACCTGCAGACCGATGCCGCCCAGCAGCTCGACTGCGCGTTCGCGCCAGCCGTCCCGCCAGGCCTGAACGATGTGGGGCTCGCCGATGCGCACGATCTCGCGCTGGTGGAACATCTGCAGCCGCGCCGGATCTCCGGAGGGCTCGCGACGGAAGACGTAGGCGCCTCCGGCGTCGACCGTCACGCCACCGGGGGCCAATTTGCCGCGGGCGGCGATCGCGGGATAGACGGGATAGCAGGCGGCGGGGGTGAGCACGAGGTCGGTCATCTCCTGGAACTCGCTCCAGTCCTCGTGGCAACTTGCGCGCCGATACTGCTCTGAGGCCTGCTCCTCCGTGCCGTTGAAGGCGAAGATGCTGCCGGCGAGGTGGGGAAAGGATTTGAGGTAGCCCACGGTCTCCAGGTCATGCCGGGGCATGATCGGCGGAAACCGCACCTGCTCCGGCTCCTCGGCGGCGCTCGCGCGGGTGACCAGGGCGGCGAGGCGCTCGCGCACGTCCTCGAAGTCCCCGCCCCGGCCGTAGACGCCGGGCACGCCGGTCTCGATCAGCAGACGACGGGCGACCAGCTCCCGCAGGAGCGCCGCCTGATCGGGGCTGGCCGGGCTGGCGCCTGGCATCAGACGTCCTTGGCGATCAGCAACAGGCTGGCGTTCGTCTGATGGATCCGCTCGTTGGCGACCATCAGGCAGGCGGACATGGTGTCGCGCAGGTGGCGACCCACGCTGAACGGCGTATCGTTCTTGAAGCCCACGATCCCGCACACGCCCAGCGCGCCCTGACACACCTTGGGGGCCTGCTCGGAGGCGGCGATCTTCAGGTTGTTGAATCGCAGCGCGCAGGCCATCGTCGACAGCCGCTCGCGATCGGGCTCGTCTGAGAGCTCGACGAACTCGCGCAGCGCGGAGCTGACCTCGGCGCGCAGCAGCGAGAGCTCGCTCATCAAATGTGACAACCGCAGCGCCGTGGGCGGCGTCTCGCCCGGCTTCTGCTTGGCCGCGGCGCGCACGAACGCCCGCGCACGGTCGAACGCGTCGGTGGCGATTCCCAGCCACAGATGCGACCACAGGATGTGCGAGACGGGCACCATCGACTCGGCCGCCACGCGCGAGAACGGGGTGGCGAGGATCTGCTCGCCACCCAGTCCCGCCGCCCTCACGACGAAGCCCGGCGAGCACGTCCCGCGCATACCCAGCGGGTCCCATGTGCCGGTCTGCTCGAGCGCGATCTGCTCTTTGCGCGCGAGCACGACCACCTGATCGCCCGGCTCTGAGTCCGGAGAGCGGCGCAACGTGACGAACAGGTCGTCGGCGTGCACGCCGTAGCTGACGGTCGGCGCCTTCTTCTCGAACCCACAATCCCCCTCCGGTGTTGGCGTCACGGCGGCCACCGAGCGGCCCATGTCTCCGCCGGTGCCGATCTCGGATGTGACCGATGCGATCAGCCGCTGCTCGGCGGCCAAGAGGCGCAGGTAATCCTCGAACCACGGCGAGTCCTCGAGATGACGGACGATCGTGATCACCTGGATCTGGTGCATCGCGTAGACCATCGCGCTCGCGCCACAGCGGCGTCCGAGCTCAAAGCACGCGGCGGCGATCGTCTCGAAGGCGATACCGCCGCCACCGAGCTCGGTGGGGATGAACGCGGACAGCCCCTCCACCTCGCGCAGCGCTGCGATCGTCTCGACCGGGAAGCGGGCTTCGCGGTCGACCGCGTCGGCGTTCGGGGCGGCGTGCTCGTCGGCGATGTGGTTGATGGCGTCGAGGAAGGCCCGGTCACGGTCGACCGAGACGCTCACGACAACGCCGCCCTGGAGCGCAGCTCGCTCACCGCCGCCTCGATCGAGGCGATACTCTCGAAGACGCTCGGCTTGAGCATAGAGTCGGGAAACTCAATATCGAAATGGTCCTCGAGGGCGAGCATCACGTTGACGCTCGCGTGGGAGGTCATCCCCGCTTGGGGGAGGTCGGTGTTCGCCGCGAGCGCATCCGCGTCGATCGGCAGGCGGCCATGGTCTTTGATGATCTGGCGGATTTCCTCGGTCATGCACTTCCCTCGGTCCATGAGTCTGTTAACGACAAGTCGCGCGCATTTTGTTAACGGAAGGCCACGGGCATTTCTCACGTCCGGCAGGCGATCACCACGGCCGTAGCGAAGCCCGCTTCGTGCGACAGGCTAACGGCGAAATCGCCCAAGCCCTGGGCGGTCGCCAAGGTCGCGGCGCGACCGTTGAGCTCCAGCTCGACCGACCCGGAGGGATGGCGGATCACCTCGATGTTGTGCCAGGGAATTGGCTCGTCCGCGGGGCGGAGCACCTTGATAGTCGCCTCCTTGGCTGCGAACCGCGCGGCCAAGCGCTCCGGGACCGTGCCCTGCACGCCCAGACAGTCGCGCAACTCGGCCTCGGTGTAGATGCGCTCCAGGTAGCGATCGCCATGATCGCGAATTGACTCCCGCACGGTGTCCACGGACACCAGGTCGATTCCCACCCGCGCTGCCATCGCTCGATATTCGCATATCTGCCCGCCATCCATGACCGGCAGCGGCGGCCGGCATCGGCTCGCGTGCGGGTGTCACGGCATCGGCGCCATCCGCCGATGCGCCGATCACAGCCAGGCAGGGGCTATCCAACTCGGCCGACGGGTAACATCGCCCGCCTCGGACGACGTTAGTGTCGTACGGATAGTACGACGTCGAGCTCAAAGTGTCCAGAAGGCCGTCTCGTCGCTCCAGGGCGTGCGCTGCAGCGACGAAGGCGTGAAGGTGGGTCCATGCCCAACCAGACGGCTTTCGGCGCTCAAACAGCTTGCGTATGGCCTGTTCACAGCAGCTGTCCTGCTGCTTCTAGTCGCTGCCACATCGGCTCTCGGCGCACAGGGCTCGCATCCTGCAACGTCGCGTGCAGGCCTGCATGCGAGCCATCGGCGCACAGCCGGACGCCGGGCTCACAGCGGGCGCGCCGCCATCGATCGCGCCGAGCATCGCGGGGCGCCCGTCGTCTCCTCGACGATGCTCCTGGGTGACAGCGCAGTGGAGCCGCAGGACGACTCTCTCACCGCAGGCCAAGCCGAAGCGTTCCACTTGCGCGCGAGCGCAACCGGCCTCGCCCGCGCCGTGTACATCTACATCAGCTCCGCAAACGCGGCCAGCACGGTGATCGCTGGCCTCTACAGCAACGCCCACGGTCATCCCGGCCGGCTGCTGCGCACGGGCTCGGGCTCCGCCTCCAGCGAGGGGACCTGGACCACCGTGTCGATCGCGCCGATCGAGCTGCACGTCCGGTAGGACCTACTGGCTCGCCGTGCTCGGCAAGGGCGGCATGCTGCACTACCGCGATCGCGGAAACGGACGGTGCCAAAGTGCGGCGAGCGCCCAGACTACGCTAGGTGCCCTGCCGGGCCGGTGGAGGACCGGCACGGTCTACGCCGACTGTCCGGTCTCCGCGTACGTGACCGCGGGAGCCCCAGCGCCGCGCACCGATCTGATTGAACCGGTGACGCCCGCCCTCACCTCGGAACTGGCTCGCCCGCTGAACCGGTGGCGCCCGCCCCAACCTCGGAACCGAGCTCGCCCGCGAATCCCACACCGACGGAAGAACCGTCCCCGGAAGAAACGTCTCCTCCGCCTCCGCCTCCGCCGCCCGCTGCGCCGAGTAACACGGCCCTGCCCAAAGTCAGCGGGTCCGCGATGGAAGGCGAAACGCTCAGCGCGAGCAGCGGCACGTGGACCGAAAACCCCACCT
>CAWFSI010000003.1:0-270123 GCA_963818545.1 uncultured Solirubrobacterales bacterium
TCTTATAGCTACCAATGGCAAGACTGCAACGCGCTGGGCGAAGGCTGCCTGAACGTGAGCGGGGCGACAACGCCGAGCTACACGCTGGCCGCGAGCGATGTCGGCGGCACCGTACGCGTGGTGGTGACCGCAAGCAACGCCGGCGGCTCGACGTCCGCGAGCTCGGCCGTGACGGCGACGGTCGTCGCGGACCCTCCCCCACCGCCGCCTCCACCACCGCCGGCCCCGACCAACACGGTGGCCCCGGCTGTCAGCGGGACCGTCCGGGTGGGCCAGACACTTACCGCCAACAGCGGGACCTGGACGGGAAGCCCCACTTCGTTCGCCTACCAATGGCAGGACTGCGAACCCTCGGGCGAAGCCTGCTCGAACGTGAGCGGCGCGACGGCGTCGAGCTACCAGCTGACGTCGGGTGATGTCGAGCACACCGTGCGTGTAGTTGTGACAGCGAGCAACTCAGACGGCTCGACCGCGGCGAGCTCCACGGTTACGGTCGTCGTCACCACGCCACCACCACCACCCCCGCCTGCCCCGGCGAACACGGCGCTGCCCGCTGTAAACGGCTCGACCGAAGAAGGCCAAACGCTGAGCGCGTCAACCGGCTCGTGGTCGGGGAGCCCGACCTCCTACGCCTACCAGTGGCAGGACTGCGAACCCTCGGGCGAAGCCTGCTCAAACATCACGGGCGCAACGTCCCCGAGCTACAAGCTCACGACGAGCGACGTCGGCAGCACCGTGCGCGTGGTCGTGACCGCGAGTAATGCCGGTGGTTCGACGTCGGCATCGTCGGTCGTGACGGCGACTGTAGTCGCGGAACCGCCGCCTCCTCCGCCACCGCCCGCTGCGCCGAGCAACACGGCCCTGCCCAAAGTGAGTGGGTCCGCGGTTGAAGGCGACACGCTCAGTGCGAGCAGCGGCACGTGGACCGAAAGCCCGACCTCCTTCGCCTACCAATGGCAGGACTGCACCTCTGGGAAAGGATGCTCGAACGTGAGTGGCGCAACCGGATCGAGCTACAAGCTTGCCGCGAAAGATGTCGGCGATACGATCCGCGTGGTGGTGACGGCGACGAACGCCGGGGGCTCGACGCCGGCGTCCTCGGCTGCGACCGGCACGGTGCTGCCGCCGGCGCCGACGAATACGGCGCTGCCGAAGGTGAGCGGTACCGCGGAAGAAGGCCAGACGTTGTCGGCGTCCAGTGGCTCGTGGACTGGCAATCCGAGCTCCTATGCCTACCAGTGGAAGGATTGCGATACGGCGGGCGATGAATGTTCGAGTATCGATGGGGCGACGAGCGCCAGCTACAAGCTGGCCTCGGGCGATGTTGGCCATACGGTGCGCGTTGTCGTGACCGCCAGCAACGCGGGTGGGGCGACCGCGGCGAGCTCCGCGGTTACGGTCGTCGTCACCGCGCCGCCGCCACCACCTCCGCCCGCTCCGACGAACACGGCGCTGCCTGGGGTGAGCGGCTCGGCTGTGGAAGGGCAGACGTTGAGCGCGTCGACGGGAACGTGGACGGGGAACCCGACCTCCTACACCTACCAGTGGAAGGACTGCAACACCTCGGGTGAAGGTTGCTCGAACATCGCTAAAGCGACATCCCCGAGCTACAAGCTCGGCTCCGTCGACGTGGGTCACACGGTACGGGCGGTCGTGACCGCGAGCAACGCAGGCGGCTCGACAAAAGCCTCGTCGGATGCGACGGCGGCGGTCGCTCCTGTGGTGACGGAAGGGGAAGGCGCGCAGATCTATGTGGCGCAGACCGGTGCGGGTAGTCAGAGCGGCGAAGGAAGCTGCGCGAACGCGCATCCGCTGTCCTGGCTGAACAACTCCAGTGACTGGGGCACGGGCTCCGGCAGGGTGGCCCCCGGAACCACGGTGGGGCTCTGCGGCACGCTCACCGCGCCCGTCGAAGTCCAGGGCAACGGCGCGGCCGGGAAACCGGTGACGATCCTCTTCACCGCGGGTGCCAAGATCGCGATCGGCGGCGCCGGCTGTCCGGGAACGGGATGCATCGACCTCGGCGACAAACGCGAATATGTGACGGTCGACGGCGGCAGCGACGGCGTGATCGAAAACACGAACCGCGGAGCGAGAAAAGAAAAGAACGAATCCCCGACGTCCGGGGTCTACGGCACCTCCTCCAAGCACGTGTCGGTCGAAAACCTCGAAATCGCGAACCTGTATGTCGCCGAAGAAGACGAAAGCTCACCGATCGGGAACACGGAAATCCGCGGGATCTTCTTCACCGAGGGCGAACCCGAATACCTGACGATCAAGAACGACGTCGTCCACGACACCGGCTGGGCGATCAACGTGACGGTCAACGGGAACAGCAATCACGTCGACATCGAACACAACACCCTCTACCACGACTCCCACGGCATCAGCCCGACCGGGTCAACCGAAGGCGGCGACGTCGGACCGGTCGTGGTGGCCTATAACCACTTCTACGGGGACGGCGTGTGGTCGAGCAATCCTGGTCTGAACCACATGGACGGCATCCACTGCTACACGGGCAACAAAGGGACCGGCACGAAAGGGCTGCACTGGACGGGCCTGTATATCTATGACAACACGATCACGATGGAAGGCGAATATGGCGTGACGGCCCCGGTGTATATCGAGGGTGAATCGGGGCCGCAGTGCGGCGACCCGACCTCGAACATGTGGATCTTCAACAACGTCCTGACGGGCAGGGGCGCCGGCCCCAAGTTCGCGCTGAACAACGGTCTACTCTCGCCCTATTCGGGAGAAGAGCACATCTTCGACAACACGTTCATCGGGAACAAGACGAGCGAAGGGTCCTGCGTCCCGATCAAGAACCCGTCAAGCGAAGCGGCCAACATCGCGTTCGAGAACAACGTCCTCACAACCTGCCGCACGCTGATCGACGCAGAAACCGGCAAGCTCGCGAGCATCGACTACAACCTCTACGCGAACGCCGGCACCGCCAATGAAGCGTTCGCCTGCCCGGGCCACGAACTGTACTTCTCGCAGTTCGCCGAATGGAAGAGCTGCATCGGCGGCGATTCGCACTCGCTCGTCGTCACCAGCGCGAAGCTCAGCGCGACCGAAACCTTCGGCGTGCTGGGCAAACCGGAAGCCGGATCGGAAGCGATCGGGCACGGGAGGAACCTCACGAGCCTCTGCGCCTCGACCCCCGAAGAAGCGCTCTGCAAGAACATCGACGGGGAAGCGCGGCCGAGCACCGGCGGCTGGGACATCGGCGCCTTCTGATTGCGGCCGGGGGGAACCTCCGCGGGCGGGCCTCAGATCCCGTCCCGGCGGATACCGCGCCCTGAGAGCAGCCCGGAAGCGGGGCTTATCATCTGCTGATCGCGCGTCCAGCTCACGCCATCCCCGCCGCCCGTCCGGACGGCATGCGCCGGACCCGTCGCGCCGGTGGGAACGCAGCCGCCTTCATGAGCCGCCGCGGTGCGATCGCAATCGCGCTCGCGGTCGCCGTGATCCTCGTATTCGGGTCCGTGGCGCTCGTCTCGACGGGCGGCGGACACTCGGCGCCCGCGGGGGCGGGCGAAGGCCCGCAGATCTATGTCGCGCAGACCGGGGCCGGCAGCCAGAGCGGAGCGGGCGGCTGTGCCAACGCGCACCCCCTGTGGTGGTTGAAGGTGGCCGGGAACTGGGGCCGGGGATCGGGGCGGGTCGCTCCGGGAACCACGGTGGATCTCTGCGGCACGCTTTCCGAACCGGTCGAAGCGATCGGCAGTGGCTCGCCCGGCAAGCCCGTCACGATCCTCTTCACGAGAGGCGCGCGAATCGCGATCGGCGGCTACGGCTGCCCTGCGACGGGCTGCATCGATCTCGGCGCGGGGCGCGAATACATCACGATCGACGGCGGCGTGAACGGGGTCGTCGAAAACACCGACCGGGGAACCTCGAAAGAACGCGACGAACAGCCGACCAAGGGCATCTTCGGCACGGCATCGAGGCACATCACGATCGAGCACCTGGAAATCGCGAACATGTACGTCGCCACCGGCGAAGACGACATCAACAACACCGAAATCCAGGGCATCTCGTTCACGGGCGGCGAACCGTCGTACATCGCCATCGACCACGACGTGCTGCACGACATCGGCTGGGCGATCAACGTCGAGCTCAACGGCAGCAGCGGCCACGTGAACATCGACTACGACACCCTCTACCACGACTCGCATGGCATCTCGCCCACCGGTGGCACCGCCGGCGGTGAAATCGGACCCGTGCTGATAGCGCATGACCATTACTACGCCAACGGCAACTGGTCGTCCAAGGCCGACGTGAACCACATCGACGGACTGCACTGCTACACGGGAAACGGTCACACGGCGGGCCTGCACTGGGGCCCACCCCCGAAGGGGCTCTACATCTACGACAACACCTTCACGGTCGAAGGCGAAGCCGTGACGGCGCCCTTCTACCTCGAGGGCACCACCGGCCCGCAGTGCGGAGACCGGACCTCGAACTTCTGGATCTTCAACAACGTCCTGACCGCAAGGGGTTCGGTCCTCACCTTGAACAACGGCCTGCTGGCGCCGTACTCCGGCGAAGAGCATATCTTCAACAACACGCTGATCGGGAACTCCGCCGATCAGGGCGTCTGCATCCCGCTTCACGGCGAAAGCGACACCTCGGCTGCAGTCCAGTTCACGAACAACATCGCAACCACCTGCAAGACCCTCATCGACGCCGAAGTCTCACACCTGCGCCGGGGGGCGATCAACCACAACCTCTACGCGAACGCGGGCGCCACCAACGAAGCGCTCGTCTGCCGCGATCCCGAAAGACATGAATTCTTCCTCTCCCAGTCCGCCGCCTACCGGCGGTGCATCGGGGGCGAGCAGAGCTCGATCTTCGCCGGAGCGCCCGGCTCGACCTCAGAGAAGCGGTTGGCGTCCTCGGCAGACCCAGGGCAGGATCGCCGGCCCTGCGCCGCGGCGCGAACCTGGGACGGCTCTGCGGCTCGACCCCCGAACGAGCGCTCTGCCGGAACATCCGCGGAGAAGCGCGGCCAACTGCCGGCCCCTGGAACATCGGCGCCTACTGAGCTATACCGCCAGCGCGCGGAGAGGATCGGCCGCCTACTGAGAGAGCTCGTCGGCGCGCGGAGGGGAATCGGCTCTGAACCGGTGCAGCAGCTCTTCCATGCGATCGAGCGAGCGATCCCATGTGAAGTCCTCGATGTCGCTCTGGGCCTGCAGGACCAAGCGATCGCGAAGCGCCTGCTCCTCGTGCAGGCGCACGACGGCGTCTGCCATCGCCTGTGGGTCCCGGGCGCGGAACCACGAGCGCGTTCTCGCCGTCGCGGGCGTAATCCTCGACCCCGTTCTCGGTCGTCACGACCGCGCATCCGCAGGCCATCGCCTCCATCGGATACATCGGAAAGCTCTCGTACCACGCCGGGCACAGCGCGATGTGGGCTTCGGAGAAGAGCCGCCGGATTCCCGTCGAGTCGACGACGCCGAGTGGCTCGTATGGGGCGATCGGGTTCTCGGGCGGAAGCTCGGCGTCTTCCCCGAAGACCCGCCAGCGCACGTTTCCGACCCGCTCGCGAATCAGGTGGATAGCCTGCGCGGCGTCGGCGAATCCCTTCCAGGCGGCGCCACGGCCCGAGTAGCTCGCCACGACGAGCGGCGAGCGCACTCGCTGGCCGTCGGGAAAGAAGCGGTGGTGTTCGAAGGCGTTCACGCACAGATCGACCTCGCCGCCGTGGCGCTCGCGGACGTGCTCGGCGAGCCAGCTGCTGTTGGCGATCCTGTGCAGCGGCAGTTTGTAGGAGAGCTCGGTCTGCTGCTCGTAGACGTGCTGCCAGCGCGGGTCGGTCTCGGTCACGAAGTAGGTCTCGTAGTGCTGCATCAGATAGACCTTCGTCCCAGTGCCGAAGAGCTGCGTCGGAAGCGCCGTGGCGGACGCGGTCGCCATCGTGATGTCTGCCGGCGGAATGGAGAGACTGAGACGTTCGATGCCGTTTGCCAGGCGGTAGGGAAACGCGGACCAGGGGGCGAAGCGCGAGGTGATCTCGTTGAGCGCCTCCTTGGCGGCATTCTTGTCGCTCCTGCCGAGACGGAATCCGCCATATCGCACCGCCATCTGCAGGGCGGCCGACAGCGCCGATGGGGCGGCCGGCTGGACGATCGGCGCACGCAGGGGAAACCACCGCGGCGTGTACGCCGGGACGGTTGGCAGGATCGACACCTCATGGCCTCGGTCGAGGAGCCCGTTCGCGTAGCCGAAGATGATCGCGTGGCCCGCGGTTCCATGGTCACGGCCGATGCCCCCCATGACGATGTTGATCTTCACCTGCTCGAGACCCCCGTTGGCGGTCGTGCTTCCCGGTCGCGACGGGCGGGAGTGTAGCGGACCACCTCTCCCCGGAAGGCATCGCCGATCCGCATCTCACGGGCGAATATGAGCCCGGATTGCGCGCAATTTGCGGTTTTTCACGGGGTAACCGGCGAATCAGCGGCCTGCGGTAGCTACTGTGCAGGGACCCTGTTGGTTGGGGAGGGCTCAGCTCACGGAGGGGCTCATCGCTACGCAATGCCCTCGCCGGGCCTGCGACGCCGGCCCGCGGCGACTGCGGCATGTGGGTAGTTGTTTGCGCGACTTGACTGAGGGTACATCTACGTCGAGTCCGGTCGATAGGTTCAACTGTTCCACCCAGAGGATCCCGATGGTCCCACACGTCAAGCGCGCGCTCTACATCTCGACCCTCATCCTCGTGCTACTCGGGGGTGCGTCGGCCCTTGGCGCGGACGCCTTTCAGCAGCCCGTCGGGCAGTCCGCAAAGCACGGCGGCAAGCGGCGCCACAGAGCTCATCTCAGGCACCACAGAGCTCATCGCGGGCGCCACAGAGCTCACCACCCCAGGCGCCACAGAGCTCATCGCAGGCACAAGCCCGGCGCCGTCATCACATCGTCCCCGGTTCCGCAGCGAAGCCAACGCGACCGCGGTACTGCTGGGCGACACCGTCGTGGAATGGCAGCACGACCTCCTGCCCGCCGGCCAGGCCGAAGCATTCCAGCTGACGGCTTCCAGCTCCGGGCTCGCGGGCGCCGTTCACGTTTACATCGGCAGCGGGAGCGCCGCCGGCACGCTGATCGCCGGTCTCTACAGCGCGGGCTCCGGGCGCCCCGGCACCCTGCTGAGCACCGGCTCGACGCCGGCGCCGAGGGCGGGCACGTGGGCCACCGTGCCGCTCGCACCCACCCAGCTGCTCGCCGGCAGGAGGTACTGGCTCGCGATCCTCGGCGAGGGCGGCAAGCTCCGCTACCGGGACCGCTCCCGCGGCCCCTGCCCGAGCGTGACCAGCGCAGACCGCTCACTCGATGCGCTGCCCGCGTCGTGGAGCACCGACAGGGCCTACTCGGACTGCCCCGTCTCGGCCTACGTGACGGCAGTGCCGTCCCCCGCGCCGAGCGCTGGGCTGGGGGGCTGGGGCTGGGGCTGGCCGGAGCCCTGCCCCCCACATCGTCGCCGCTGGAAGAACCGCCCGCGCCCCCGGCACCGCCCGCGCCCCTGACGGCGCCACTCGCGATCGCGCCGTCGGCCATCTCGGGGAGCGCGGTGGAAGGGCAGGTCCTCACCGCCTCCAGCGGCTCCTGGACCGGCAGCCCGAACTCTTACGCCTACCAGTGGGAGCGTTGCAGCAGCTCCGGGGAAGACTGCTCGGAAATCGGCGCCGCAACAGAACGAGCTACAAGGTAGCCTCCGGCGACGTCGGGCGCACCCTGCGCGTCGTCGTCACAGCGGAAAACTCGGTCGGGTCGACGGAAGCTGCCTCCGAACCGACCGCCGTGGTCACCTCGCCGCCGCCCGCTCCGAAGAACACCGCGCTGCCGGCCATCAGCGGCTCGGCCGAGGAAGGCCAGACGCTGACATCGACCACAGGAAGCTGGACGGGGAGCCCCACCTATACACGCCGGTGGGAGGACTGCGACAGTTCGGGCAACGACTGCTCGGACATCACCGGGGCCACGGGAACCAGCTACCAGCTCAGCGCGGGCGACGTGGGGCACACGATCCGCGTCGCCGTCACGGCAAGCAACCCCGGCGGGTCGACGACGGCGCGCTCGGCGCAGACCGCGAAGGTCACGGCGATTGTCCCACGAATACCGCGCTGCCGGCCATCAGCGGCTCGGCCGTGGAAGGCCAGACGCTGACATCGACCACAGGAAGCTGGACGGGGAGCCCCCCTAACGCCGGGGGAGACTGCGACGGCTCGGGCAGCGACTGCTCGGACATCGCCGGCATCCACCTACAACTCGCCTCGACGACGTGCACCGATCCGCCTGCGGGTCAAGGCCAGCAACTCGGCGGGCTCCAGCGAGCATCCTCCAACCTACCCCGCGGCACCGCGCCGCACACGCTCCGAGACCCACCCGTCGATCAGCGGCCCGGCCGAAGCCGGCCAGACGCTGACGTCGAGCACGGGCACCTGGACCGGCGCGCCGACCGAATTCAGCTACCAGTGGCAGCAGTGCGAAGCCTCGGGCGAAGGCTGCGCGAACATCTCAGGGGCCGAAGGCTCGACCTATGTGCTTGCCTCCAGGGATGTCGGGCACACCGTCAGGGTCGTCGTGACCGCGACCAACGCCGGCGGATCGACGCCGGCGGACTCGGCGGTCACTGGCCACGGTCACCGGGCCACCGCCGGGCGCGCAGATCTACGTCTCGCAGGCCGGCTCGGGTAACCAGAGCGGCGCAGGCGGCTGCTCGAATGCCCACTCGCTGTCGTGGCTTGACTCCGGCGGTAACTGGGGCGCGGGCAGCGGCGAGGTCGCTCCCGGGACGACGGTGGAGCTGTGCGGCACCTTCACAGAACCGGTGGAAACCAAAGGCAACGGATCGAGCGGCAGGCCGATCACGATCGCCTTCATGACCAACGCCAAGCTGGCCGAGCCCTCGTGCCCGGGCAGCGGGTGCCTCAACGTGGCGAACAGCAGCGAATACATCACGGTCGACGGCGGCACCAACGGGGTCATCGAAAACACCGACCGGGGAACGCACAAGCAGCAAGGCGAAGCCGCCACGGTGGGCATATACGCCTGGGGCTGCAAACACTGCAGCTTCGAAAACCTCGAAGTCGCCAACCTCTACGTCGCCGAACAGGGTGACGCGACGAGCAACACCGAAATCAGGGGCATCGTCGTGACCGGGGGCGAAATCGAAGACATCGCGATCGACCACGATGTGCTGCACGACATCGGCTGGGCCGTCGTCGTCTCGCTCACGGGCAAGAGCAACCACGTCGACGTCGAACACGACGTTCTCTACCACGACTCGCACGGGGTCGCCATGACGGCCGGCGGCTCGGGCGACTCGCTCGGGCCGGCGATCGTCGCCCACGACCACTTCTACGCCGACGGAGTCTGGTCGGCCGCGCCGGGCACCAATCACATGGACGCTCTGCACTGCTATTCGGGCGGCGCCGGCGTCCACTGGTCCGGCGGGCTGTTCGTGTACGACAACACGTTCACGATGGAAGGCGAATACGGCGTCACCGCCGACGCCTACGTCGAGGGCACGACCGGCCCGGAATGCGGCGACAGCAACTCGAACTTCTGGGAGTTCAACAACGTGATGACGGGCAAGGGCGCCGGCCCGCTGTTCGCGCTGAACAACGGCCTGCTGTCTCCCTACTCCGGCGAAGATCACATCTTCAACAACACCCTGATCGGCAACAAGACGAGCGAAGGCGTCTGCCTGCCGCTCGGCGGGGTGCCGTCGAGCACCTCGGCGAACGTCCAGTACAAGAACAACATCGCCACGACGTGCCAGACGCTGATCAACGTCGAACGGGCGAAACTCGCCTCGGGAGGGCTGGACTACAACCTCTACGCGAACAGCGGCGGGACCAACACGGCATTTGTGTGCAACGGCGCCGGCTACTACCCCTCGGAATTCTCCGCCTACAAGACCTGCACCGGGCAGGAGTCGCACTCGATCGCGACCAGCACAGCCAAGCTGAACATGACCGAAACGGCCGGCGTGCTCGGCAAACCCGAAGCGGGCTCAGAAGCGATCGGGCATGGCGCCAACCTGACGAGCCTGTGCGGGCAGACCCCCGAAGAAGCCCTCTGCAAGAACATCAACGGGGAACCACGCCCGACCACGGGCGCCTGGAACATCGGCGCCTTTTGAGCGGCGGCGCCGGCCCAGGGGCCACGCCCCGGCCGGCCCCGGCGCCACGACCACGGCCCAGGCACCACGCCCCGGCCCAGGGCCCGCCACCGCGCCCCGCCCTAGGTTTCGGCGATCGGACCGCCCGCGACCCTCAATTTGGGTCGCTCCGGGGCAGTCCGCGGCGTGGGTTCGGGGACGGTGGAGGAGACCCGCGCAGGGATCCGCAACGTGACGGCGCTCAGGCCCAGCAGCGTGAACGCCAGGAACGTGGCCTGGATGAAGCCGAAGGCGTCGAAGAAGAACATCGAGACCGCGAACATCGCGACCGAGGCGGCGAGCGCAACCGGGAGCATGCCCGCGTCGGTGTCACGTTCGAGCTTGGCGCGGGCGCTGAGCCTGCCGGATGGCGCGTCCGAACAGCCACATCCAGGCGAGCACCCCGAGGAGCCCCGTTTCCAGGATCGTGTCGAGCCACTCGTCGTCGAGGATGATCGCGTTGTCCGCCGCCACGTCGTGAAAGCCCGTGACCCGCGTGCCGTAGCCCTGACCCACGAGCGGGTCGTGCTGAAGGTATTCGTGGAGCTCGGGCCCGATCCGGGACAGGCGGCTGCCGTATTCGACTTTGCCGCCCGGCCCGACGAATGTTTCGCTCTGCTGCTGGACGATCCCACCCTTGGGGAAGAACAGCTCGACCAGCCCTCCGATCGCCCCCGGGGCGGCGAAGTGCAGGATCACCAAGATCGGGAACACGGCGGGCCAGCAGCGCACCGTCTGGCGCGGGCGCAGCCACAGGAACACTCCGAGGGCCACGAGCAGGCCGATGATTCCCGTGCGCGAGCCACCCGCGAAGTCCCCGAGCAGCAGCAGCGTGACGGCCACCCACCAGCGCCGCTGCCGGCGGCTGACGGCGAGGTAGACGGCGAACGGGACGATCATCGCCATCACCGCGCTCAGCTCGATCGGGCCGCCGGCCGACGCGAATGCTCGAAAGTTTCCCCCGCGCGCTTCCAGGGCCCCCGCGGCTTCCGGGTTGTAGGTGAACATCGGCAGCAGCGAGTGCAGGTGGTCGACCAGGTTGTAGCCGTTGCGCCGCTGCAGGACGGCGTCCAGGGCGACGATGCAACCACCTGAGACGAGCACGGTGAGAATCCGCTCGACGACCTTGCGGGTGTGCACGACGCTGACGATCAGGTAGTAGAAGAGGACGAAGCACAGGAACAGCCACAGAGCCTTGACGACGTAGCTCGTGACGGTCCCGACATGCCCGGGGTTCGCGACGTCCGAGGCGAGCGTCACGCCGATGATGCAGAGGAGCGGGCCCTCGAAGCCGGATGCGCGCGCGCGTACCCGCGGGTCGATCAGCAGCGAGATCAGCCAGCCGACAAGCAGCAGCCCGACGACGAGACGGTACGGCTCGAGCTGGAAGGGCAGCGCTTTCGGAAGCGTGTAGCTGCCGTTGTTCGGGATCAGCAGCACGACCAGGACGAGCACCGAGATCAGCACTGTCCAGCTTCTGGCCATCCGCCCGGCGAAGATCGCGAAGGCCACACCGAGCAGCGCGACCGCGAAGACCTCGGCGCCGCCGGCGCGCGCGAAGACGTCTGCGCTCAGCAGCGCCAGGAAGCCCCCGATCACCGCGACGGATGGCGGCACGCGGTACGACGCGCGAACCATCTCTAGATGCCCGGCTCAGGCCTTGGTGGACAGCTCTTCACGCCTCGGCGGGCGCGGGGGGCCGTCTCTGCGCGGCCGCCGCGGCCCCTGTCACTCCTGGACATTGCCGGCGGCCAGGTGGGGGCGATGGACCTGCCCATCCCCGCCGTTGGCACTCACGGGTTCCAGACGCGGGTCCGTGTCGTCGAGATGCTCCGGCAGCGACATCCCAGCCCGCCCTTCGGCGCGCAGGCGCCCCTGGCTCGCGCCGGCGTTCTGGCGGAGGTTCTCCCGCAGGAGCAGGATCGCGATGACCCCGACCAGGATGGCGAGGAAGACGAGGATCGGGACGCTCAGCTTCTTCCCTTCGACCAGCGTCGGCACGCTCGCGGCATCGACGTTCGTGAGCTCGATGCGCCGTGCCGGCGGGATTCCCGCGGCCGCCTGCTGGCGCGCGACATAGGCGATGAAGATCCGGCCCGCGCCTTCGGCCAGCGTCGCCGCCTGCGTCTTCGTCGGGGCCGTGGCGAGGAGGTTGACGAACGGCAGGAAGGTCGACGCGGCGGCGTCGATGTCTTCCATCGCCTTGACGGTCGCGGTCGCGCCGAACTTGCTATGGATTTCGGCCTGCACGACGTTCCCGTTCGCCAGGCCGGCGTAGATCGGCGAGAGGTTGCCGAGCGGCTGTGCCAGGTTGCTCGCTTCACTGGACTGCCGGTAGGGGAAGTCGGACTGCGAGATCAGAATCCGCGATTCGCTCTGCCAGACCTCGGCGGAGCGCGACTTCAGCGTGGGCTTGCCGTTCTCGATTGTCGGCGTGCCGTAGGCCAGGGCTGCAAGCACGGCGGCCAGCACCACGCCGCCGAGCACCACCCATTTAGAGCGCCAGAGAACCGCGAAAAAGAGACTCATGTCCATATCAGAGCCGGCCCTCTCGGTTGCGATTGAGGTACGCTGCCGCCACATCGATCCTGTCCGCCATTCGGTCTTCCGGGACCCTGGGCCGCAGGACTGTGTCGAGGCATGGTGAAGAATCCTACGGCACTGCCGCAGGATCGCCAAATGGCCGTAAGACGGGTTCGTGACTAGCCATTCGGCTAGGGCGCACGTGTCGCGCCCACCACTCGCCGCTACTTCCAGGGGCCGGGCACGACGAACATCTCGACCTACACGGCTGCGACGCCCGCGGGCGTCGCGGGCCGACGGGGACGAAGCTGGCGTATCTCCAGCACGACCTCCGGTGCGCGCCAGATCAGGACACAGCCATACAGCGCCGCTGCGGCGGCGATCGTCGCGAGGAGTCGAACGGGGGTCGATACGCCGTCCGCCAGCAGGAGTCCGCGCGTGAGCAGCGCCGCCACCACGGCCACGGCGGTCGCCTGCATGACTCCGGAGAGCGTCCGCACCCACTCACGGAGGCCGACTCCGATCGTTCGCGCGGTAAGGCTCAGGTAGACAGGCTGAAGGATTACGTTGACCGCCGCGAAGCAGGCCGATACTCCAATGATCCCCCATTGCAGCCCGACGACGAACGAGATCAGGCTCGCGGCGAACAGTACGCACGAGTATCGGAAAAGCAGCTGTGTTCTGTCCAAGGCCGAGAGCAGCACGGTGTTCAGGCCCTGCAACGCGACGGCGAGACCCACCACCGAAAGAATCTGAACGACGGGCGTCGCACTGTGCCAGCGCCGCCCGAATACGACATCGATCAGATCGGGGGCCACCACGATGAACCCCAGCATCGCCGGCATCATCACGACGGCCAGCAGGCGCAGCGAGCGCAGCCATAGCGACGCGAGTCGCGGCCGGTCGTCCTGCACGCGGGAGAACACGGGATAGAGGACCTGGTAGAGCGGCGCAGTGATGCGCGTGAAGGGAAGCATGATCAGGCTGTAGCCGAACGAGTACAGGCCGAGCGCCGAGGCTCCCAAGAACTTCCCCACGAGCACGTTGTCGGAGTTCTGAGTGAGCTGTTCCATCAGCATCGTGCCCGACACGTTTCCGCCGAACCTGCGGAGCTCACGCAGGCTGTCCCGCGAGTACACCAATCGCGGGCGCCACTTCGAAAACCTCCAGAGCAGCACGAGCGAGACGCTGTAGTAGGCGAGTTGCTGAACGATCAGCGCCCACGCCCCACCGCCCTCGGCCGCCGTCACGATCGCCGCCGCCGCCCCGACGAGCCCCGCCGCCAGCCCGCGGAGCTCCAGCGAGCGGAAGTTCATTTCCCTGACGAGCAGCTGGCCCTGCACCGAGCTCAGCGAGCTGATGAAGAAGACGACGGACAGCACGGCAAACAGCGGTCTGACCTCGGCGGTGCCGTAGAAGTCGGCGACGAGCGGGGACACGGCAACACCCACCACGCAGACGACCAGGCCGACGGCCGCGTTGGTCCAGAACGCGGTTGAGATGTCATGCTCGGTGATCACCTTGCGCTGCACCAGTCCGGCGGTGAAGCCGACGCCGGCCAGCAGCGGCTCGAAGCTGAGGACGACGAGCACCATGCCGGCGATCCCGTACTGCCGTGGCGTCAGCAGGTGCGCCAGCAGCACCACGACCAGAATCTGCGACAGCTGCAAGGTGCCGCGGCCTCCAAGCTGCCACGCCAGACCGCGCAGCACGGGCGCCCGGAGCTCGCCCGTGCCCGCCGGCGCCGCGGCGAGATCGCTGGCCGGAGGTGACGGTGTGGGAGCGTCGGTCATTTGGCGAGCCGCGTCTGGGGGACCGCCAGATCGAGCCTGACTGGATATTTAGCAAGCCGAACGCCACAGCACACTACCCACCTGGCCAGGCAGCTCGATAGTCGACCCGTGCGCTCGTGTCCGCAGAAAAACATCGGTGTGCCGGGGCGGACCCCGCCGAACGCAAGCCCGGCCCACCGCGTGGCGTTGTTGAAGAGTATGGACAGGATCGTCTCGCCATGACGCTCACGACGACGCCGTCGAGACGTCGCATACCGATCGCGGTTCCGTGGTTCGTGCGCAGGCGGCTGTACAACTGGCATCCCGGCAGAGCGGATCGCTGGGAGCAGGCTCCCGGGCCTGCAGCGTGTCAGCGGAGACCAAGCGGTGCTGACCTTCGACGACGGACCTGGACCCGACGCCACTCCGCGCGTGCTGGACGAGCTCGATCGGCTTGGCGTCAGCGCGACCTTCTTCGTGCTCGGCGCCGAGGTGCGCGCAGCGCCGGAGCTGGCCCAGCGCATCCTCGCCGCCGGCCACGAGCTCGGTCTGCACGGGTTCGCGCATCCGCGCTATGACCTGATCGGCGAGGAGCAGGCGCGGGCAGACCTGGAGCAGGGGCTCGAGGCGATCGAGTCCGCGACCGGCGTCCGTCCCTCGTGGTTTCGACCCCCCTACGGGAAGCTCTCCGAGGCCTCGCACCAGCTCTGTCTGGCGATGAACCTCGAGATCGCATACTGGTCGGCGTGGGGCCTGGACTGGGAGGAGATCGGTCCCGATGCGATCTCCGCGGAGGTGACATCCGAGCTCGCCGGCGGGACGATCGTCCTGCTGCACGACACCGCACGCTACGGTCGCCGCTCCAGCGCGGCGGCCACGGCGGACGCCCTGGCCGCGATCGTGACGAGTGGCCAGCGGGCCGGCCTTAGCTGGACGACGCTGTCGGGGGCGACGGATGAGCCGGGCTGAGCAGGACGGCGCCAAGCCGCGGGTGATGCTGATCTGCTGCCAGGGAGGGCACTTCATGCAGATGCTCGCGCTCAGGTCCGCCTGGGGCGATCTGCCGCGCGTATGGGTGACCACGCGCGCGGCCGACACGGAAGCGATGCTGCGCGACGAGCACGCGATCTACGCCTACGTGCCAACCGCCCGCAGCATCAAGAACATGCTTCGCAACCTCTGGCTGGCTGCGATTGTCGTCAGGAGGCATCGCCCGGACGTGCTGCTGGCGACCGGGGGCGGTGTCACCGTCCCCCTGTTCGTCGTAGGCAAGCTCGTGGGCGCTCGACTGATCTACGTGGAGAGCCTCACCCGAGTGGACGGACCGTCGCTGACCGGAAAGCTGGTGTACCCCCTGGTCGACCGCTTCTTCGTCCAATGGCCCGAGGCGGCCACGCGCCGCCGGATGGAATTTGTGGGGAACCTGCTGTGATCTTCGTAACCGTAGGGAGCAGCCCGACGTTCCGCTTCGATCGACTGATCGACGCGGTCGGCCAGCTCCCTCCGCAGGAGCTGGTCGTCCAATACGGACCGGCGACGCCTCCGAGCGCGGTCAAGGAGGCATACGAGTGGCTCACCTTCGACCAGGTGCTCGGGTTCATGGGCGAAGCCGACGCCGTGATCAGTCACGCGGGCACCGGCACCATCATCTGTGCGTCGAACATGGGTCACGTGCCGGTGGTCATGCCCCGGCTCAAGCGCTACGGCGAGACGGTCGATGACCATCAGGTCGCGCTGGCGAGCGCGTTCGAGCGCACCGGCCGTGTCGCCGTCGCCTGGGACACTGCGAGCTTGCCCGAACGCGTGGCGCAGTCGTCCAGGCGCGACGCGTCCATGAAGCCAGGCAACGAGGGTCTGCAGAACGCGGTCCGCCTGGCACTGCGCGAATCCAAGCAGTGAAGAAAGCCGAGCATGCGGCTCGCGAGCGATCGGGGCTGACAGCGTGGCTGTTCGTGGTCAGCGCCCACGTCGCGCGGCGTTCTACGCGCAGCGGGTCAGCGTTCGAGGCGTTCGGGGGTCAGCGAGGCGTTCGGAGGTCGGCGCCGTTGCGGCGCTCACGCCTTCCAGGCCCACAGCAGGCCGTTGCGGTCGCCACTCTGTGAAGCGACCCGCACGCTGTAGCCCGCATCCGCGAACAGCCTCTTGACAAGCCCGTGAATGTCGGGATCGGGACTGGCGATGTGGTGGTACTCGACCATCCAGCGGACCGAAGTCGAAGCCAGTCGCTCGTCTTGCAGGATCTCCCACTCGCTGCCCTCGATGTTCATCTTCACGAGATCGGCCGCGGCGATGTAGGGGAAGACGTCCACCGTCGCGATGCTCGCATCGCCACCGCTGGCGATGCGCGAAAGGTTCTTGCGGCCCGTGCTGAACGTCGCGGTGCCGTTGCGGTTCGACGCGCATGCCGCGACGATCTCCCAATCGGCGCCGTTCGCCGCCCGCGTCTGCTCCAGGACCGCGCCGTTGTAGGGGTCGGGCTCGACGCAGACGACGCGGCCGATCGGGAGACGATCCCGGGTGAACGTCTCGAAGAAGCCGATGTTCGCGCCCAGATCCAGCACGTTCACCGGCCGTTTGCAGCGAGCGCAGCCCGCCCGCCACCTCGTCGGGCAGGTTGTAGTAGCCATAGCCGTAGAACTTGCGAAAGATCTCAGTGTCGCCGCTGCGGTGGCGCACCACGAAGCGGCTCCCGCCGTCCCGCAGCGAATAGACGCCCTGGCGCCGGCTCGTGAGCTCGCGCAGCGCGTAGCGGACCGGAGTGTCGAGCTGGCGCGCCTCGACCGCCGTCCACGCCAGCTTCTTCGTCGCCGCCCGCAGCCACTCGAGCTGGCGCGGCCAGCGTGCCGACGTTATGCGGCGGCCGATGAGCACGCTGCGCAGGGGCTTGGCGGTCCAAGCGCTGGTGCCGAGGCCTTCAGACACCGCGGCCGGCTTCTCGCAGACGCTCATCGATACGACGAACGGTCGAGCGTGTTCGCTTCTTGCGCCTCGCGAGCTCGCCGCGGACGCGAGCACGCAGCTCGCGGCGGACGAACGTGCGGAACTCTGGATCGTCGACCTGCGCAACGCGGAGCAACGGCGAGCGCAGGTAGCCGTAGAGGAACGCGAAACCCGAAAGCCCTCGCGGTCGCTCGCGCGCGACCTTGAACGCTCGCAGGGTCACCCACGGGAGCGTGAAGTGGAGTATGTACGCGCACTGGCCGTGCCGTGCGCGGCCTCTGAGGATGCCGTCGGCGCTGGCCGTCGGGCGGTGGTGTCGCGCGACGAGCGCAGACACGGTGCGCGTCCTGTAGCCGCGCATGCGAGCGTAGATCTCGTCGATCGCGTCCCACGCAAGCCGCTCCTGGATGCCGCCGATCGCCTGCAGGCACTCGCGTGTGTAGCACTTCAAGCCGCCGCGCACGTGGTAGTCGTTGGACGGCGGCAGCTTGCACCAGCCATCGCCGTCGCGCTCCTGCAGCACTCCACCCGCCAGACCGAGCGTGGAGTCGCGCGCGAACTCGCCCAGCAACAGCTCGAAGTAGCGCGGCGGCAGCTCGACGTCACCATCGAGCTTGGCGACGTGCGTAAACGCCTGCCAATCGGCGCTGCCCAGCCCCGCGTTGAAGGCCCTGGGCGGCGCTGCGATCGCGAGCCGGTCCTTGGGGGCGTTGTCGCCGGCGGGAGGCTGGGTGCGGATGACCGACATGAAGTCCAGCCGCTCGGCCAGCCGCGCGAGAATCTGAGGGGTCTCGTCGGAGGAGTGATCGTCGACCACCAGCCACAGATCCGGCCGACGGGTCTGAGACGCCAACGCGTGGGCGACCAACTCGATGTGGGCGGCCTCATTGCGCAACGGAGAGACCACGAGAAGCCGCTGCTCCATGCCCACTCAACGTCCCTCGCGAGCGCGAACTTGTGACGCTAACGGAGCCTCCCGGCTCGTCTGGGCCGATGCGGCGGCCGCACCCCACAGCGCCAGCAGCGCGAGCAGCACGCCCGCCAGCTCCGTGCCCTCCTTGAGCGCCACCACCACCTGGCACGCCCAACCATAGGCCGCAAACCCGAAGGCGCCGGCGATGTTGCTCGGTTCAAGGACGTGAATCGCATACGAGGTAACCAGCAGCGCCGCGCCCGCACGGACGACCGTGTAATAGGCCCCACCCCGTGTCAGCCGCCACACGCAATACACCAGGACCACCAGCACCGGCGCGTACAGCAGCCTGCTCAGCGTGTCGATTTCCGCGTGCACTTCAGAGACCTCACCGACAAAGAACAGGGCGAGGATCGCCGCGGTCACGAGCCAGACCGCTCGCTGTCCCGGCAAGCGCCACGCGCCGGCGAGACAGACCGCCGCCCCAATTCCGAGCACGCCCGTCACGACCCCGTGCGACCAGCTCGCGTCGGAGTTTGCGTTGAAGATCCAGTAGCGCAGGTTGTAGACGCCGAAGTCGACGAGATGGGTGACGCTGACGGCGGCGATCGCGCCGAGCGCGAGCGGCACGGACCACCCCCGATGGTGGGCCAACCGACTCCAGACGGGCCGCTCTGAGCTGACTGTGCTCACCGTGTTCGATCGCGGCCCGTCACCCGGGAGCGTCGAGGGCCTTCGCGGGCTGCGGGGCGCTGACCAGGCCGTTCACGTGGGCGTAGTGGCTGGCCTCCGTGCGGTTGGCCACGTCCAGCTTCCGGTAGACATTGGAGAGGTGGAACTTCACGGTCTGCTCGGTCACCCACAGCGCCTGCGCGATCTCCACGTTGCTCGATCCAGACGCCACGAGTTGCAGCACCTCGAGCTCGCGCGGCGTCAGCGAGAAGCCCTCCGCGGCCACGGCGGCGAGGCGCGAGCCCCGGCTGCGAGCGGGACGCTTGGACACGTGCACGACATGTCCGTTGACCGTCTCGCGCACGAGCGTCGTCAACGCGCTCGGGTGGGTCGCCTTCGAGATCGCGCCGGCGGCGCCGGCGGCAAAGATGTCCTCGAGCCACTCCGGTTCCATCGCCAGCGTCAACACGATCACCGCGACGCGATCCTGCTCGGCCCTGATCTCCCTGATCAGCTCGATCGCCTCGGGAGACTGACCCATGTCGTCGAGGAGCACGACGTCGGGCGAGGACCCCACGACCGCCTCTGCCGACGCGGTCTTCGCGTCGATATGACTGAGGATCTCGAACTCCCCGCTCTTGCGCAGGCCAATCGCGATAGCTTCGACGATCAAAGAGCTGTCCGCGACTATCACCAATCGCTTCATCGGGCATCCCTTCCCATGACGCGCCTCTTTATTGTCATATCCATTCGACTCGGTCCACGCCGGGGACGCACCCTGCCTCCCTAGGCGAACCCGGATCAGGTGAGTTTCAAAGGAGGTGCAAAGATAGCCGCACACCAGGTGGAGAGGACTAGCCAATAGTATAGGCCACTGCCCATCCTGGCCCATCCCCCGGACCGGTCTTGAGGCATTAATCGCATCCTAGCCTAGCGCTGGCGTGGGATGCCGTTGCATGATGCTTCCCGATGGATGTCGTCAGCTCAATCGCAGCACACAGGACGCGAAGCAATGGCGCCATAGAGACAGCACTCAGCAGCGAGTGCTTCGTTGTCGAGGACCCGGTTGCCGCGATGGATGCGCACACCAGGCGGCTGCTGGCACGTAGAGGTGCCGAGCGACGCTCGTGGCTGCTGCCGCGCAGCCTGATGGTCGCCGATCTGCTCGCGCTGAGCCTTGCCTACCTGATGGTGACGTTGCTCTGGGGCGAGAAGGGAGCTTTCGGCTCCTGGCGCGAGCTGCTGGTGTTCGCGCTCACGCTGCCGTGCTGGATCGTCGTGGGCAAACTCCACGGCCTCTACCGGCGCGACCACGAGCACGCGGCCCATGCTTCAGACGGACGATGTGGCCGGGGTCTTCTCGCTGGTGGCGGTCGGGCTCTGGCTGCTCCTCGTCGCCTCGCAGCTGACCGGTCGCAGCGGTCCGGCGATCGACGCCCTGATCGCCTTCTGGGTGCTGGCCGTGTGCACCGTTCCGATCGCGCGACGGATCGCGCGGGAGATGTGCAAGCGGACGAAGGCCTATGAGCAGAACACGGTGATCGTCGGCGCCGGCGAGGTCGGCCAGCGGGTTGCTCGCAAGCTTGTCAAGCACCCGGAGTATGGAGCGAACGTGGTGGGGTTCATCGACCGCAACCCAAGGTCGCGTCACGCCGATCTTCCGGAGAACCTCACGATCCTCGGCCCTCCCGAGAGCCTGCCCGAGATCGTCGCGTGCCTCGACATCGAGCGGGTGGTGATCGCCTTCTCCAACGAGTCCGAAGCAGAGCTGCTCGCAGCGGTGCGCCACATCCATGATCTCCCCGTGCAGATCGATGTCGTGCCACGCCTGTTCGAGCTCGTCGGGCTGGGCGCAACGATGCATTGGGTCGAAGGGATGCCTATGCTCGGCATCCCCACGATCCGCCCGGCGCGCGTCTCGCGCGCGATCAAGCGGGCGATCGATGTGGTCGGCTCAGGGGTCGCGCTGATCGGCCTGGCGCCACTGCTCGCCTACATCGCGGTGCGGATCCGGCTCGACTCGCAGGGGCCGATCCTCTTTCGTCAGACGCGCCTGGGCACCAACATGAAGGAGTTCACGGTGCTCAAGTTCCGGACGATGAAGGTCAACACGGACGATTCGGTCCACCGCTCCTACATCCAGCAGACGATGTCGCCGAGCGCCGTGGCGGGCCACAACGGCCTGTACAAGCTCGATCGGGCCGATGCGATCACCGACGTCGGGCGTTGGCTGCGAAAGACCAGCCTCGACGAGTTGCCGCAGCTCTTCAACGTGCTGCGCGGCGACATGTCGCTCGTTGGACCGCGACCCTGCATCCCCTATGAGGCCGACAGCTTCGAGTCCCAGCATCTCCAGCGCTTCCTCGTGCCCCAGGGGCTCACGGGTCTCTGGCAGGTGACCGCCAGGGCAAGCTCGACCTACGGCGAGGCGCTCGACATGGACGTGGCCTACGCGCGCGGCTGGTCGCTCGGGCTGGATCTCAGGCTGCTGCTGCGCACGCCCCTGCAGGTGCTGCGCCAGAGATCCTCGACTGCCTGAGCCGACAGCCGCTCGGCGTGCTCTCCGCGGAGAGCACTCCGCCTCCGCCATGGGATCGATCCCGGCCGGCCTCCGAACGAGGGACTGTTCGTGGAGGACCCGGCCGGCGGCCGCGAGCTGGACGCCCTGCGGCGCCCAGCTCGCAGTCCTCCTGCCGACTAGAATTTGAAGCCGTTACCGCTCGCCATTTCGGTCTCGAGCAGGAACCCGTCCGTGCCGTACTCACCGACGTTGAATTCGGTGCTCAGGGTCGGGGCGCACGATGAGGCCGAGTGCCAGTCACGGTATCCCGTGGCGGTTCCCGAGATGTAGGCGACCGTTTCGTCACCGATCGTAAAGCTGCCCTGGAGCAGGCCGAATCGGTAGACGCACGATTCCGGCGTCGTGAGCGTCATCCCCGGTTCGTTGTAGATGTATGCCGTGCCCGTATCGCTGAGGGCGATGTATTTGATCGACCCCGAGAGCGATCCGTGATCGCACCGGTCATAGGTGAGCGAACCGAGCTGAATAAAATCAAACGGATTGCCGTTGTTGAGCAGCTTGCCGTTCGAAGCCTCCAGGCATTCTCCGTTGATCACGAAGTTCTCGTTATAGACCGAGCCGCCGGGAGCGACCGGAGTCCCGCGTTCGGTCAGCTCCAGCCCGGAGCGCAGGTTCACGACCGGGCTGGCGTAAGCCCTGCCGGCGGTGACTGCCACGAGCGAGAGCGCCGCCACGAACGCTGTGATGACCATCCTTGTCCTCATACCGCATGCCTCCTTAGCGAGTGACTCCAGTCGGCAGCCACCTGAACGGCGCTCGCTCCCGGGAGTCGGGTTGTCAGGGTGAAAGTCTATGGGTCGCAGAAATCTGAAAACGGGCGGAAGCGGGCTCTCTAGGAGGCGATCCGGGCGGCTTCGCCGGACGGCGCCATCATGCCGTTGAGGTGGGCGTAGTTGACACGCCCCGGTGCGGTTGCTGACGCCGAGCTTGCGGTAGATATTGGAGAGGTGGAACTTCACCGTCTGCCGGGTGATCCAGAGCTGCTGCGCAATCTCGTGGTTGGTGGCGCCGGCCGCAACCAGGCGCAGGATCCCAAGCTCGCGGCTGGTCAGCGACAGGTGCTCATCGGCGAGCACGTCGGGCGCTTCGCTCAGCGCCTCGATCCTGGCTGGAGAATGCGCGATGTGCCCTTTCAGCGCCTCGTCCAGGAACGTCGCCAGAGCGCTTGGATGGATCGCCTTCAAGATCACGCTGCTCGCGCCCGCCTCAACGGCGCGCTCGAGATAGTCGCCCTCCATCTGAATGACCAGGCAGACGACGGCGATCTCCTCGTCGTCCTCCTTGATGCTCCGAATCAGGTCGACCGTCTGGTCGGGGCAATCGGCTTCGTCCACGAGCACGACCTCCGCGCCGGTGTCCTTGATCCTCCTCGCCGTCGTTCTGCTCGGGTCGAGATACCCAAGAAGTTGAAATGCCGGGCCGTCGAGCAGCCCCGTTCGAATCGCGCCCACCATCATCGGGTTGTCCGACACCACGACGAGCTTCTTCACTGACGCGAATGTTCCGGACTGGGCGGACATGTCGTGAAAAAGGAACGTGCGATCGCCGATGGTTCTTGCATGCGGTGTGCCGGCCACGGGCCGCGCGCGCGACGAGGCTCAGCGCAGCTTGGCCGCGGCCGTGTCCAGCAGCGCGTCCCGGCCGTCGACGCGATTAGACGAACGGGTCGACCCCGGTGGGTGGCGGCGTGCCGAACGGCGGCTCGGCGCGGCCGGCCAGCGTGCGCAGAGCCAGCAGCGCGCCTTCGCGGTGGAGGGCCGCTTCCTGCGCCGGCCGCACGCGAGCCCGCGGCGCGGATCAGGTAATGAAATCTGCACGCCGCGAGGTAGAGGGCGCGATAGGAGCGGCTGAAGTACTTGTACGCGTACTGCTTGCGCGTGTAGGCGTCCTGAGCGATCATCCGCGGACGCACGCCCCCCTTGCCGGCATGGTGGACGATCGCCAGCTGGGGCATGTGACGTATCTGCCAACCCCCACGCTTGATCCGCAGGCACAGGTCCGGCTCCTCGGAGTAGATGAAGAAGCGCTCGTCCAGCAGCCCGGCGCTCAGCAGCGCCTCGCGGCGCACGAGCATGAACGAGCCCGAGACCCAGTCGCACTCCTGCTCTCGCTCGTGCCGCTCCGGGTCGAGCACGCGTTCTCCCGCCCACGCGGGATGAACCGGCCAGCGCTCGGAGAACAGCGCCTCGCCGAGCGTGCGGGTCACGCTGGGAAAGCGGCGGATCGTCGGCCCCAGCGTGCCGTCGGGTCGTGAACTGGCGCACGCCCGCAAGGCCGACCTCCGGCCGCTCGTCGAGCAGCCGCACGAGCTCCCCGAACGTCCCGTCGAGCACTTCCGTGTCGGGGTTGAGCAACAGCACGTAGCGCGCGTTGGCCTGTTCGATTCCGCGGTTGTTGCCGTATCCGAAGCCGTGGTTGGGGGAACGCACCACGCGGGCCTGAGGGAAACTCGACTCCACGAGCTCACGCGTGCCGTCGGTCGACGAGTTGTCGACCACGATCACTTCCAGCCGGGCGTCGCCGGCATGATCGAACACGGTGGGCAGGCACTGCTCGATCCAGTGCGCCTCGTTGGTCGAGACGATCACGATCGCCAGATCGGCCATCTCCGAGTGCTCGTGACGGGGCGGGCTCACGAGCAGCGGGGGTTCAGCGGGCCAGTCCGTGAGCGGCCAGTTCGCGCGTGGCATCGTCGACGCGATCGACCGCCTCCTGATCGGCAGCCACTCGAGCAGGCCGCGCATCCCATCCTCGAGCGTCGTCGGCCGCCTCGAAGCCGAGCAGCTCACGGGCGCGCGCCGGGTCGGCGACGCAGTGGCGGATGTCCCCCGCCCGGTACTGGCCATTGAGGATCGGGTCGATCTCGGCCTCCAGGCCGGCCGACAGGGCCTGCGCGATCTGCAGGACCGTGCTCGGGCGCCCGGTGCCGAGGTTGATCGCGTGTCCGGTCGCCGGCTCGGACTCCAGCGCGAGCACGATCGCGCGCACGATGTCGCTGACATGGGTGAAGTCGCGCGACTGCTCACCGTCCTCGAAGATGATCGGCGGATGCCCGTTGAGCAGCCGCGAGGCGAAGATCGCCGCCACGCCGGTATAGGGGTTGGAGAGCGCCTGTCCCGGACCGTAGACGTTGAAGAAGCGCAGCGCCGTCGCGGGAATGCCGTATGCGGCCCCGGTGACGAGGCACAGCTCCTCGTGGTCGCGCTTGGTGATCGCGTAGATCGAGGTGGGGATCAGCGCCTTCTCCTCGCTGGTCCCGATCGGCGCGAGCTCCGCGCCGCAGGTTGGGCAGGCGAGCTCCCACTGACGCGCGAGCAACTGCTCCTCGGTCCGCGGCGCCGGCGCCATGCGGCCGTGCTCGGGGCACTCGTACTCGCCCTCCCCGTAGATCGACATCGAGGACGCCACGACCAGGCGCGCCGGCAGCGGACGCTGAGCCACCAGTCGCTCGAGGAAGATCGCGGTCTGCATCGTGTTGCGCTCGGTGTAGCGGGCGATCTCGTACATCGACTGCCCGACGCCGACCGCGGCCGCGAGGTGCACGACGCGGTCCACTCCCGCGAGCGCGCGGTCGGCGGCCGCGCGGTCGCCGACGTCACCGACGACCAACTCCACCGACGCCGGCAGGTCCGGGCTCACGCCGCCGTGGACCTGCTCCTCCAACGAGTCGAGGACGACCACCTCGTCCCCGCGCTGAGCCAACTCCCGCACGAGGTGGGATCCGATAAAGCCCGCTCCGCCCGTTACCAATGTCCTCATGCGTTACCTGCCTGACTGTTCTAAGTTGGTTCGCTGTGCCCACCATTTGAAGTAACGAGGGCTCCAGCTGGGTTCTTTTGTCAGGAGGTTCCGATCGACGGCTCGTACTTGCGCGTGAAGGCCACGAGATCGTTGCTCGTCAGGTCATCGATGCGCTCGAGCACGACCGTGTCGTCCCAGTCCCACCATCGGATTCGCAGCAGGCTCTCGACGATCTCCTCGTCGAATCGCCGCCGCAGCGGGCGAGCCGGGACGCCCGCGACGATCGTGTATGGCGGAACGCTCCTCGTCACCACGGACCACGCGGCCACGACCGCGCCGTCTCCGATGCTGACCCCTCCGAGAATCTTCGCGCCGTAACCGATCCACACGTCGTTGCCGATCGTCACGTCGCCCTTGGACCACGGTTGCCCGGCCTCGTCCACGCCCGCCAAGCCGTAACGCCGCTGAATCGGATAGGTGGTGACGGTATCGATGCGATGGTTGCCACCCGGCACGATCACGACGTCGGTGGCCAGCGAGCTCCAGTTTCCGATGATCACCCGCGCCGAATCGCCTGCGAGCACATGGACGAACCCGGGCGGGGCATACGAGTGACGGCCGACGATCAGCATGCCGTGCCGCTGCAACCATGCCACCGAGCCGAACTTCGGTGGAATCAGCCCGGTCAGCCGTCTTTTCGCCCGCCGCGCATACGTGCGCAAGCTCAGAGGATTTTCCGGCCGCTGCAGCCGGATCGCCGGCCTCACGCCGGCGCCGCCGGCGAGCGGATCGGATTCTGGGAAGCCGGACATCCGTCAGTCTGCCAGCCCCGGGAGCACCTCAGCCATCTGCTCGATCAACGGTCCCTGACGGCTCGGTCTTCTGCGAAGGACGCGCTCAGAATCCCCGCTTGGCCGCCAGATACGGCAACAGCGCCAGCTCCGCCAGGCCGGGCAACGGGTCATCGCGGCTGAACACCGACTCGACGTTGGCCGCCCGCAGCGACCGCGCGTACGCTCGCGCAGTCGAGCGCCCCCCGCGCCAGCAGGGCGGCGGCCGTCGGCACGTCGGTGGCCAGCCGGATCCAGGACACGCCGGGCGGCGCGCGCAGCCCGTCGGGCGCCGGCAGCGACAGCTGGTCGGCGTACAGCAGGTAGGGGAAGTCGACGCCCGCGCGCTGTCCGAGGCTGTGGTAGCCCCAGGTGCGGGCGTTGACGTCGAGGAGCTTCGTCTGACCGTCGCGCACGTCGTGCTTGTACTCGAGCTCGACCAGCCCGTAGTAGCCGATCCGGCGCAGGAACCGCTCCGAGACCTCCTCGAGCTCGGGGTGCTCGATCGTCTCGACGAACGTGCTCGCGCGTCCGAACAACGGCGGGTGCTGGCGCAGGCGGCGCACGACCATGCTCGCCGACGCGCGCCCGTCGCGGAAGAACGCGCAGTACGCGAGCTGCGTCTCACCCGATCCGGGGATCAGCTCCTGCACGATCACCTCCCCCGCACCGACCAAGTCAGCCGCCTGCCCGGAAGCGGGCGTCGAGCTCCGCGCGCGTGTCCGCGCGCCACGCCTTGTCGCCGGTGGCGTACAGAAAGCGCTCCTTGATCGCGGGCTTGACGGCGAACGGCGGCTCGCCGTCGATCGCCTCCAGCTCCTCCGCGCTGCCCACCAACCAAGTCCGCGGCGTCGCGATCCCGAGCTCGGCGGCGATCTCGTAGGTGTTGCGCTTGTCCCACGCCCACTTGACCACCTCCCACGCCGGAGTGGGGATGCGGAACCGCGGCGTCAGCCGCTCGCGGTAGCGCGACAGCGCGGCGACGGTCTCCTCGCGGGTCGGGAACACGACCCAGCCCTCGAGCCCGTAGCGCTCCCCCAGCTCGAGCAGCGTCTCGACGGTCGCCTGCTCGTCGCGCAGCTCGGGAACCCGAACCGCCGGCCGTCGCATAGCGAGAGTGGCGAGCGATCGAGCGCTCGTCATCGACCACGAGCACGTCGATGCCGCGGCGCCCGAGGCTGCGCACGATGCCGAGTCCCTGATAGTCGCCGCTGATCACGACCGCGCCGGGGCGCCTGCTGCGGTTGCCAAGCGCCCGTGCGGTCCTGCCGCCCGCCGATCTCACGCGCCGCGCCTCGGCTACGGCCGCACGCTGCCGGCCGGCCGTGCAGGGAGCCGCCGGCGATCGTGCGGGCTACAGCGCGACCCCCGTACCAGCTGCCGGAGATGAAGCGCATGATCGGCCCGAAGCTCCAGGCCGCCGGTGCGCCCAGGACGTGCAGCCCGGCCACCGAGCTCTCGAGGCCGCGGCGGAGGATCGGATATCCCTCGCGGCGGCGCAACTCGCCGAGGATGCCCTCGCTCAGGAACGCGTAGCGCGCGATGTCGACCGCGTATCCCGTGCCGAACATCAGATGATCGACCTCGCGCGTGCTCCCGTCTGAAAGCGAGACCCGCAGCACGATCGCCGTCGAGGTCGGCGCCGAGCACCTCGACGCCAGTGCTGATGCGCACATCACCGAGCTGCGTCCTCACGACGTGTGAGCACGCGGGACGGATCGAGCGGTAGGCGATGCGATCCTGGGTGGCGCGCGGGAGGCGACGGAACAACGCCGGCGTGGCGACGAGCCGGCTATACCACAGCGGACCCACGTCGGTCGGTGCGTACAGGATCGGCCCCAGCCGCCCCAACCGCTTGGTCACGCTGTGGCCACGCAGCCAGATCACGGCGTCGTCGCGGACGAGCACCTCCACCTCGGCGGCGCCATGCGCGCGCATCAGAGCCGCACACGTGAACGAGCTCTGGCCGCCGCCCACGAGCGCCACGCGCCGACCGGCGAAGATGCTCATGTCTCGGTAGCGGCCAGCGTGCGAGACGCGATCGGCAGGCAGGTGGTCGTAGCCCGGCGGCATGCTCTGGAATGGCTCGATCCCACAGGCAAGCACCACACGGCGGGCGCGGACGCGCTCGCCGTCCTGCAGCTGGAGCGTGAAGGCGCGCTGGTCACGATCGAGCGACTGGACCGTGCGTTCGTCGACGTCCGGCACCGCCATCTGCTGGACCCACGTCCCGTAGGCGATGAAGTTCTCGAGGAGCACCGGCTGCTCCAGCTGCACACCGCTCGCCGCGGCGAACTCGGCCACCGACAGTGGCCCTGTGGGTTCGATCAAGTGCGACGCGCGCAGGTTCGAGCGCAGCACCATGCCCTCGGGCATCGACTTCCAGAACGCCAGCGGGCGTCCGAACAGCTGGGCCTGCACCCCGGCCCGGCGCAGGTGTGCCGTGGCGGCCAGGCCGTGTGGCCCGGCGCCGATCACCGCGACCTCGAGGTCTGCAGGCCCAGACCCATTGGAGCTCGCGGCGAGCGGAGATCGCACGCTCATCTCCACGTCGCGCCCTCCACGAGCTCGACGCGAGCTTCTGCGGCGGCGGGTCCAGTGAGAATCCAGTCCTCGCCCGATCGCTCGATCTTCGAGTCCGCCCGCCGGCGCCACCAGGCGCTCACCTCGCGCGGCAGCGGCTTCCAAGCGCTCTCGTCGGTGGCATACCGCTCGAGCAGGCACCGGTAGGCCTGCTTGACCCGATCCTCGATCAGGTAGTCGGGATGGGTGTCGATCAGCGCCATTCCACCACGGTCGCGCAGGAGCTCGGCCTTCGCGATCCAGGCCGTATCGTCACTGTGGCGGAGGATCATGAACAGCGTGTGGTCCTGGGGCATCGTCAGGGGCAGCTCGACCATGTCCTGATTGAAGAACGGCAGCCAGGTGCAGCAGCCACCGCCCTGTGGCTCGAAGGGATCGCTGTCCGGGTAGGAGGAGTCGTAGTCGAAGCGCAGCAGCGGCATCAGCTCCCAGCCGCGCTGCGTCGCCGGCGCACGGAAGCCGACCGCGTTCCAGCGCTCCGCGGCGGCGCGCATGCCCGGCAGGCGTTCCTGCAGGCGCGCGCGCGACTCGAGGTCGCGGCCGTCGTGGTACAGCCCGTGCACGCCCACCTCAAAGCCGCCGTCGACGAGCTCGCGGAGGCAGATCGTCGTCCACCTCGTAGCGACGGGGGACGAAGTTCCACGACGAGCGCAGCCCCAGCTCGCGCTCGAGGTCGACGATTCCCTGCAGCGCCGCGAGCCCCGCGGACGTCTCGACGTCGTGTGTCAGCACCAGCGCCCAGGTGTGACCGTGGGGCCAGGCGGCGACACGCGGCACCGGCTCGTCGCCGATGTCGGCGAGGATCGCGGTGAAGAGGTCGAAGAAGTCGTGCAGCGCCGTCTCGACGGGCCAGGCCGGAAACCGTGAGCGCGCCTGGACGCGGGCGTAGCGGCGTCGCAGCCAGATCTGGGCGGGCCGGGGCAGCAGCCCGCGCACGCGGTAGTAGCTCCACACCAGCGCCCGGGTGGTTCGCCGCCGAGCTCCGTTGCGGGCGAGCTCCAGGTAGCTCTCGCTCCAGTAGCTGTGACAGACCTCGTCAGGGTCGAAGGGCAGGAACACGCTTCCGTCGTCCGCCCTCCAGATCGAGGCGATGTGCTCGCCGTCCTCGTCGGCGAGGGAGAGCGCTCGTGACCAATCTCCGCCATATTCGGCCAGTAGGTCTTTCGCTCGCTGGTCGCCCACGACGCGGGCAAAGATTGGGATATCCGCTCCCGATACCGTCTGCACTCTCACCGCCACCGGCAGCGCGGAGCTCTCCCCGCTCGGCCACGACAGCTCCCGACTGCCACTCGCGCAGAGCCGCTGCAGATGCGGGCCGGCGAGCCCGTCGATCGACGCTATAGGGAATGCGAAAATGCTCGACGATCGCGAGTCGACGCGAGCTGCTGAACAGCGTCGTAGTCGATTCCGCGTGATCGTGGACTCCCAAGCTCATATCGCCTCGCAGCTCTCCGTCGGATCGTGCGACACGCCCAACCGTTCCGCCCGATGATCCCGGCTGGGGGCATGAGACGCCACGATGTGTTTTGCGAAGTAACTACATACGGTGCTAGAAACTTGTGGATCTCGCCTGCAGCTGGCGTGCCGAGCTCGCTGTCGAACGTCACGCCTCGCCGGTAGCGCTCGCCAGGTGTGCAGACAGCCTGTCGGCGAGGATGCGCACTCCCGGCTCTGAGATCGGCGTCGTGAAGTATCCGGGGATCGTCTCGACTTCTATGTCCGCCACCAGGCCAGCCCATCCCTGCTCGGGCGGGGCCTGGATCCCGAGCGGCATTCTGGCCGCGCGAAACAGGACCATGGATCCCGCGTACGGCTCAGGGTCATACGCAGTGAGCGCCTCCCTGAAAGCCAGCTGCGGTGATACGGCAGCCACCGAGCGATGCAGAAGACCGGACACCCTGGCAGTCAACGCCGTGCGGGCACGCTCGGCCTTCGATGTGGCGTAGGCGAGCTTGTCAGCCATGCCGAGGCGAACGAGATTGCCGACATGAAAGCCGAGGATGCGAGCCCGATGGAGAACTCGGTAGGCGGGTCTCGGCATGAACCGCGAAAGTCGCGGCAGGCCCGGCGCGAACGCGTCCACAAGCGCCAGCAGCGCGATCTCATCACCGGCGCTTCGCAGTTGCTGGGCAATCTCGTACGCGAGCGCTCCGCCGGTGCACTCGCCGGCGATCAGGTACGGGCCGTTGGGCTGAGCGCCTCTGATCTCGCGCACGTGCCGCTCGGCCATCCGCTCAAGTCGCCGATCGCTCCCCAGCTCGCCCGCTGCCGGCGCGCAGAGTCCCAACACCGTCTGCTCGCGCGCCAGGTGGCTGGCAAGGTTGTAGTAGAGCGATACATCGCCGGCTTCCGCGCGCACGCAGAAGAGCGCGGGCGCAGATCCGGAGCCCGGTTGGATAGTCACCAGATCCGACCCAGCCACCGCTGGGCCCCCGTCATCCTGTGAGCGAGACCGCGGCATCTTCGTTCCGGGTGCCACGCCCGCTAGGATCGCAGATCACTAGCTCGCGGCAAGCACAAGGTACCGATCCCGATTTCACACCCCGGCCGCGACAACACCAAGCTCACCGCCCTGTCGGCGCGGGTCCGATGGGCGGTCGGAGCGGTGCGTCTGACGCTCAGCGAGCCTGGAGACGGACTCGATCGGGCGGTCGGGCGCGCGCGACGCTTGGTCTCCGGGGGCGGCGTTCCGATCTACAAATATGAGGCTGACCCGGAGTGGGAGCGCCACCTGCACGAGAACATCGGCCACCCTTGGCCGTGCGAGCAGACGCGCGAGTTCGATGCGCTGTGGCCGGAGGTGACGAAGGCCCTCGAGCTGAAGGGCCTCCCCATGGGCCGCGGCGCCTATGGCGGCTGGGACGACGGCGATGCGGGGTTCGCGCGCGTGGTCTGGTGCCTGGCGCGGCACCTGCAGGCGGCGTCAGTGGTCGAGACGGGCGTCGCCCGCGGAATCACCTCGCGCGTGATCCTCGAGGCGTTGGAGCGCAATGGCACAGGGCGCCTCTCGAGCATCGACCTTCCCGCCCTGGACGCCGCGATTCACGAGGAGATCGGCGCCGCGGTGCCGGGCGATCTGCGCTCGCGCTGGACATACGTAAACGGGACCAGCAGACGGCGACTTCCAGCGCTGCTCGCCGAGCTCGGCGAGATCGATCTGTTCGTTCACGACAGCAGCCACACCACCCGCAACCTTCGCTTCGAGCTCGAGCGCGCATGGAGCGCGATGCGCAGGGGAGCGATCGTCGCCGATGACATCGAGCGCAACGAGGCCTTCGGCCAATTCACGCGGTCGCGGCCGGATGTCCCCGCCTTCGTCGCAGCGGCCGATGACAGTGGAGCCCTGTTCGGGATCCTGCTGAAGGGCTTTTAATGGGCGAGGGGCGAGCAGTTGGGCTCGTGCGAGACGCCGCGGAGGCGGTAGGGCAGCTTCGGGCGTGGTGGCACCGGTCCGCAAGTGGTCCACTTGATTCATCTATTTTCCGCTTGTGGAGCCAACCGAGAAGACTCTCCGGGTGGTGCTCGCCGACGACCACCATTTCTTTCGTGAGGGCCTGCGCGGCGTGCTCATCGGCGACGGTCTGGCCGTCGTGGGCGAGGCCGTGAACGGCGCCGAGGCAGTCGCGCTCACACGCGAGCTGACGCCCGACGTGGTGGTGATCGACCTAAACATGCCGGGCTCGCGAGGCGTCGACGCGATCCCGCGGATCATCGCGTCGAGTCCCGGCGTTGAGGTCGTCGTTCTGACCGTCTCCGCCGACGACGAGGACGTCCTCGAGGCGCTCTCCGCCGGTGCGTGCAGCTATCTCGTCAAGGACACACGAACGGACGAGCTGGCCGGCTGCATCCGCCAAGCGGCCGGCGGCCAGGCGGTGCTCTCACGCGAGGTGGCTCAGACGCTGACCTCGCGCGCACTCGCGAATGCGCTCGACAATGGCGCGGCAGAGCAGGCGAGGGCCACGCTACCCACGCTCACGGACCGCGAGACGGAGGTGATCCGGCTGCTCGTGGACGGCGCCGACAATGCAACGATCGGCCGAGAGCTGTCGATCAGCCCACACACCGTCAAGCAGTACATGACAAACATCTTCGAGAAGCTCGAGGTCAACGGCCGCGTCCAGGCGGCCGTCTACGCGGTACGAGCCGGCTTGGCGTAGTAGATCTCCCATCCAAAGACCTCTCGAAGGATCGTCGGGATCGCATATCGCGAACCGACGGTGAGCAAGCTCGGATCTCTGGAGGCTGGCTATGCCACTGCGGCAACGTCTGCGAGCGTCTGGACCGCGGCATGACGGTTGGCGACGCCGAGCTTGGCGACACCTGTGGAGATGTGGCGGCGCACCGTGATCGGTGAGAGCGAGAGCGCCTCGCTGATCTCGATCGTGCTGCGACCGGAGTGGAGCAACCGCAGGATCTCCGACTCCCTGCCCGTCAGCTCCACCTCACCCACGCGGACAGGGTCCACGATCTCGGCTGTGAAGCCTCGAAATTCATCCAGCACGCGCCCCATCAGCGTGCGCGGCAAAGCCGCCTCCCCCTTGAGCACACCGCACAGCGCGGCCGGCAGCCGATCGGGATGCGTGTCCTTTGGCAAAAAGCCAACGGCCCCGGCACGTAGCGCGGCGATCACATCCTCGGTGCGGTTGGACACGGTGAGCATGACCACGCGTGTGTCGATGCGAGCCTCCGCGATCCTTGCGGCGGCTTCGATGCCGTTCCCGGGCATTGAGATGTCGAGCAGACACACATCGGGGCGCAACCGCAGGACAGCGTTTACAGCTTCATCGCCGTCGGCCACCTCGGCGAGGACCTCGAAGCCTCCACGCATGAGCGCCATACGGACGCCCAGTCGGATCACCGGATGATCGTCTGCAAGGACAACCGTGGGTACTCCCGCCGTACCGCTCACGGCAGGACGGCCTCGACCAACGTGCCCGTTGTACCAAGCTCACTCACAATGCGCAGCGAACCGCCGAGCATCTGGGCGTGCCGTCGCATGCTCTCCAGACCGAAACCTCCACCGGTCTTTGCCGGATCGAACCCACGACCGCAGTTGCGTACCTGCAGCCGCCACTCATCCGCATGGAAGAGGCGGACCTCCACGAAGAATGGGTCTGCGTGCTTGACGGCGTTGGTGACCGCCTCGCGGCCGACGTGGATCAACGTCTGGAGGGTCAATTGGTCGGGCTGTGCCGATGTCGTGACTCCCTCAGCGTCGAAGCTCAACGGCACGCTCCTGGCAGCGGTGCGCACGACAGTCTCAACGGCCTCCACGACAGGCTTGCAATCCCGACCGATCAGGCCGCCGATTACATCGCGGGCGCCGGCAAGGGCACGTTCGCCCGCCGCGACCACAATGCTCGCCTGCGGCGCCGAAGCCGGATCGTCCGCGAGCGTTCGTGCGGTCGCGAGGGCCAGCGAGAGATCCTGCATGATCAGATCGTGTACGTCGGTGGCCATCCTGCGCCGCTCGTCTGCGAGGGCCTCAGCCATCGCCAGATTGCCCACTAACTCCTGGTTTCCATGTGCGGTGATCATGCTTGACCCTCGTCATCCTTGACTTTGAGCTTGACTTTGGCTCGGGCGCCGACCTGAGAAACGGACTGGCGCCCGTTTCTTACTTGACCCGTCTCCCGAAACATGCGCCAACTGGTGGGAGTAGGAGATCATAACTGCCCAAGCCGCAATTTGCGAGCGAATAAAGCGAGCCCATCCCAATTGATCGAATGGGAAGCCAACATCCCGATGCCTACTCGGCGTTGCGCAGCAGCGCGACGAACGTGAGGGCGAGGATCTTCAGATCAAGGCCCAGCGACCAGTGGGCGATGTAGTAGTTGTCCCACTCCACGCGCTCAGCCAGCGAGGTCTGACCGCGGGAGCCGTGGACCTGCGCCCAGCCGGTGATACCCGACTTGACGCGGTGACGGTCGTCGTAGCGAACGACGTCCTGGTTGAACAGCTCCACGAACTCGGGGCGCTCGGGACGGGGGCCAATCAGGCTCATCTCCCCGCGCAGGACGTTCAGAAGTTGAGGCAGCTCGTCAAGCGATGAGCGGCGCAGGAAGCGCCCGATCGGGGTGCGACGATCGTTGCCCTCGACTCCCCCCGGGGCTGTGTCTCCCCCGAGCAGGGACTCGAGCGCGCTCGTGCCGTCTCCGTCCAGGTCGGCCTGTGTGGAGCCGATGTGCATAGAACGGAACTTGTAGAGGTCGAACACCTTCCCGTCGCGGCCGATCCGGCGCTGGCGAAACAGCACCGGCCCACGCGAGCTCACCAGCACCGCTAGCGCAGTGCAGAGGATCACGGGCGAGAGAACCACGATTAGCACCAGCGCAAAGACACGATCGAACGCGTGCTTGATCGCGAACTGTACACCCCGCGGGTCGACCATCGTAAACGACATCAGCGGCAGCCCGCCGACGGTGTCATAGCCCACGCGGTTGTTGATCGTGTCGAACATCCGCGGCACCACCGAGACCTCGACACCAAGCTCCTGACAGCGCTGGATCAGACGGCTCACACGCGCGTCCGCCACCGAGGAGAACGCAACAATCAAGTTCCTCACCCCGGTCTGCCTGACTGTCTCGTCGAGATCCTCCGCCGTACCCAGCACCGGCATCTCGCGACCGCCAACCTCGGCGATCGAGCGCGGGTCGTCGTCCAAGAAGCCGATCGGCGCCAACCCGTACTCGGGATGGTGCTCCAACCGTCGCGCCACCTGCGAGCCGACCACACCCGCGCCCATGATCAGCACCGGCTTGCCGACCAGACGCTTGGCGCGCGCCCAGCGCTGAGCGAGAGAGAGAACCATGCGCCCGGCGCCGACTGCCAGTAGCGCGAACAGCCAAGCCTTCACCCAGTCACTCTGGCTCGGCACGCGCCCATTGACGAACAGACCCAGCATCGCAACCGTCATCGCCGCGACCGACACGGCGCTCACGACCGGCGCCACGCCGTCGAGCACCAGCGCACGCAGGCGTGTGCGATAAAGCCCACGAAGGTAGAGCAGAACCATCACCAGTGGCGGTAACAGCAACAGCGGCGCCCGGACCGCCGGAACATGCAGGGCTGAGCTCACACCGCCGAGAGCCAGAACCACAGCCGAACACAGCAGCACGAAGTCGACCGCAGGACGTAGCACGCTCCAACCTTGCCCCTCCAGCAACCACTGCAAAGGGCCGCCGAAGATCCCGCCCCGCAGCGCCTTTGGCCCCGGCGCGTCACGCGCGATGGGGAGTTGGCCAGTCAGCGGCAGCGTGGTCGATGTCTGTTGTGAGATGCGCGGGGTATCCATGGCCAGAGGGACTCCTATTCCCTCACTTCGTTACTCGGGTTCTACATACGATTGCTTTAGCCACTACAGGCCTTCCGGTCCGCTCGGCGCCTGGACAAGCCGCCTCGTGACGACACCGGTGACGCCGAGCGCCCCAAGCGCCAGGAGCACGTATCCGAGATCGGCGGCGGAGAGGCCCAGCGATCCCCATCCGCCGGAGGTGGATTGTGTGACATCACCACGGGATGAGGCCAGATACGCATGAGCGGCGACGCCGGGGGTCTTTCCACTCCCGGCCCGCGAGCTGGATGTCCTGCCCGCGGCGGACCCGCTTCCTCCACTGGAGGTCAAGCCTCCTTCGCTCGATCCGGTGGATGCGGCTTCGCTAAGACCCGCCGATGCACCACCACCCGTCGTGGCGCCCACTAAAGACCCGGCCGATCCAGTGGACCCATTATTCGACCCCGAGGACCCGCCCGACGAATCACCGCCCCCCGCCCCACCGGCTCCACCCACCAGCGCGGAGCCGAGGATCGCTTGATTTCCCTCTCCGGGACCACCGTAGCCGCTGAGCAGCGAGTTAGCGAGCGCCGAGGACGGCGAAAAAATCGCGAAGACGGCCAGGAGGCCCAATGTCAAAAAGATATTCCGATGGCTTGTCATGTGCTGCTTTCCCAACCTTGGGTTCAACCTCGACTTCGGCGACATCGCTGTCGCTCTGGTTCCTAACGCCGTCGCCTCGTCTCCCTCCTTCGGACCTGCGTGCGGCAGTCGTGCAACCGGCTCGACCGATATTCACAAGCTAGCGAACCCCACAGGCTCTGTCGAGCCGGAAACCCCCTAAACACGGCGGCGTTACGCGAGTTGCTGAGCGTTGAGCAGGATTGAGCGATTCAGTTCCTCCACGTTCACGCGCTTGCCTTCCCTCACCAGCCGCAGGGCCTGCCGGGTAAGTGGATCCCGGGGGTTCAATCGCACGGCTCGCTCGAGCTGCTCGAGCGCCCTGGGGCGGTCGTTCTCGCTCGATGCGATCGCCCCGAGCTCAAGCGTGGCGTAGGCATCGCCGGGGGTACGCTCGAGCGCGAGCGCGAACTCGTGGTCCGCGCGGGGGAGGTCGTCAAAGCGCAGCGCGATGCTCCCGGCCACGAGATACGGTTCGTCGCTAAGCGGGTTCAGCCGCGCAGCATCGTTCAGGCGGTCGTACGCCGTCTGCGGCGCCTTCGTCCAGACGCGCGCCGCGCTCTGCACCTCCAGCTGACTCAGCCACGGAGCCGTCAGCGACAGGGCCAGCACTACCGCGAATGCGCCCAGGCCCAGTCGACGAAGACCCGCGGACCGCCTTCGTCCGGAAGCGGAGGAGGCCTCAGGGGCCTGGCGAGCCACGCGGGTGGCGGAGGCCGCTAAGGCGGGCTGGCGCGGCGCGAGCGCACAGGCCAGGCCCAGCAGCGCAAACGCCGGCGCTCCCAGCCCAGAGAACTCCCAGAACCAGTCGAACGAACCATGGATGATCCAGTAGGCGAATCCCGCCAGCGCGGCCGCTACGACGGCGCGCCCGAGTTGGTCCGATCCACGCAGCCCGCGCGCGGCCGCCAGGAGCGCAGCGCCGAGGCCCACAAGCGACAGCAGGGCGCCGATCAGGCCCATCTCCGCGAGCGTGCGCAACTCGACGCTGTGGGGGTAGTGGGGGGTCTCTTCGCTGCGCCCGTGAAGGAGATACTGCTGCTGGAAGTTGTCCGCGCCGATCCCGACCAGCGGATGGTGGAGGAATTCGTCGAGCGCGACGCGATAGAAGTCGTAGCGGTTGCTGCCCAGCCCGCTCACCAGCCGGTTGTCGCCCTTGCTGTTGGCGCCGTAGCCGACCTTGAACGTGTGCCAGCCATGTTCGACTCGCCGCACGGGGTTGCCCGCGGCCACCACGCCACCGGCAAGGATCGCCACCAGGGCCAGGACCGCTAGCGCACCGACGCCCCGATGCACGCGCCCGGCGGTGCTCGGCGAGAAGGATCGCCGCTGCTCGATCGCCGCGCCCAGCGCGACCGCAAGCCCGACGACCAGGGCCGCGAGCAATGTCGCCGTGGTGGCCGTGTGCACCGCCGCCTCGGCGTTCCGGCCACCTTCGAGCAGTTCCCCCACGCGCAGTACCGACGGTGCGAAGGCCGTGATCCCGGCCGCGACCGGCACGAGCAGCGCGAACGTGCGCACCCGGCCCGGCAGCAGCGCAAACACGAGCACGAGCATCACCGGGGTCGCGTACAGCGAGCCGCGGCTAACGCTCAGCAGCGCGACACCGGCCAGCAACACCGCGCCGCCCGCGAACAGCCCGCGCACGCTCCAGTGCAGTCGTGCCTCGCGCGCCAGCAGCAGCGCCGGCCAGAACGCCATCAGCCACTGGGCGGCGTTTGCGTTGGCGTAGCCTGACGGGTAGACCAGACGCCCGCCGGGGAGCAGAACCGCCAGGCGCGCGGGACTGCCGGCGGCGGCGTTCACGTGCAGCGCCACGAACGCCGCCAGCACGATCATCGCTATCACCCACACCCCCAGCAGCAGCGCCGCGCTGCGCCCACGCTGGGGCCAGAGCGCGAACAGCGAGAACACGAGCAGGTACAGCAGCGTCCGGTTCGCCCCTTCCCAGGCAACCCCCTGCACGGCGGCCCAGAGGATCGAGGCGAAGCTCAGTGCCGTGTAGACCGCCAGAGCGCCAACCGCGATCTTCACCGGCAGCGGCACCGCCCGCACGTCCAGCCCGACCACGCCCAACGTGATCCCGAGCAGCGCCAGCACGATCAGCCCTCCGGGCGCCCAGTGGGTGAGCGGATAACCCGTCTGGTCGGTGGCCCACACGACGAGGAGCGCCATCGCGACCAGCGCGGGGACTGTAGCCGGCGCTTGCCGGAGAGAGTCCAGGAGGCCGGCTGCAGCGCCGTCCGGCGCGGACCTTTGGACGGAGCTCGACATCTCCCAGCGAGGCTATCGGGAGCGCCGTACCGCAGACGCCGTGGACAACTAAAGTGAGGCGCAGCAATGAGCGCAACCGACGACCTGCTCCAGAACGCCGGCGAGTACGCCGCGAGCTTCGACAAGGGCGATTTGCCGTCCCCGCCGGCGCGCAAAGTCGCCGTGCTCGCCTGCATGGACGCTCGCCTCCTCCCGTCCCGCATCCTCGGCCTGCAGGAGGGCGACGCCCACGTGATCCGCAACGCGGGCGGGGTGGTGACCGATGACGCGATTCGCTCGCTGGCGATCTCCCAGCGACTGCTCGGCACCCAGGAGATCGTGCTGCTGCATCACACCGACTGTGGGATGCAGACGTTCTCCGACGACGAGTTCAAGCGCTCGCTCCTGGACGAGACGGGCATCAAGCCGGCATGGGCCGTCGAGGCCTTCGACGATCTCGACGAGGACGTGCGCCAGTCGATCGCCCGCATCCAGGCGAGCCCGTTCATCCCCAACAAGGATTCCGTGCGTGGGTTCGTCTACGACGTTCACACGGGAGAGGTGCGCGAGGTGTCCTGACCGCTGTCGAGTAGGCCCGGGAATTCGATAGCCTCCATACTGGCTACCTGGCCAAAGTCGACCGCGTATAGAGGAGCAACCCATGGCGACCGCTACGACACCCCCTTCCAGCTCGACGGACGCGTCCTCCTCGGCGGATGCCCACCTGCCGACCGACTCGATCAGCTATGAGGATCTGTATGCGCGTTGGGAGCGTGGCAACTGGAGCGCGATGGAGCTCGACTTCACCGAGGACGCGCGCCAGTGGCGTGAGGACTTCACCGAGTTCGAGCGCACCGCGGCGCTGTGGAACTACTGCCTGTTCTTCTGGGGCGAGGACGCCGTCGCCGACAACCTCTCTCCCTATATCGACGCGGCTCCGCTGGAGGAGCAGAAGTACTTTCTGACCACCCAGCAGGTCGACGAGGCCCGGCACGCGGTCTTTTTCAAGCGCTTCATGCAGGAGGTATGCGGGATCGGCGACGGCTCGATGGCCAGTGGCCTACAGGCGATCAAACCCCAGCTGACTCCCGGCTTTCGCAAGATCTTCGACCGCCTCGACAGCATGGCGGACGAGCTGCGCGCCGACCGCTCACCGGCCCAGCTCGCCGCCGCGGTGACGCTGTACCACATCGTGATCGAGGCTTCGCTCGCTCAGCCCGGCCAGCACTTCATCTGCAGCTACCTGGAGCGACGCGACCAGCTGCCGGCCTTCCGCGAGGGGATGGCGAACATCGCTTCCGACGAGCAGCGCCACATCGGCTTCGGCGTCAAGCTCCTCTCCGACCTCAATCGCGAAGATCCCGTCGGGGTGCCGAAGGCCGTCGCCGGGGTCCTGCGCGACGTGACCCGCTACACCGCCCAGGTGTTGATGCCCCCGGGCTGGGACGATCGCTACATCACCGTGTTCGGCGCCAGCTACGACGAGGTCGGCGTCGAGGGCCTGACCTCGATGACCACGAAGCTGCGTTCCGCGGGCCTTCCGGTCGAGACGCTTCCGGGACCGGCGCTGCTGCCGCCCGGGCTCTCTCCCTTGGAGGTCTCCCAGCGCGGGCGGGCGCTCGCCCAGGCCGGCATCATCGGCGTGCGCGAGGGTCCCACCAGGCGCGATTCCGAGACGGTGGCGCTTTTGTTCGACACGATCCGCCGCCAGGTCAACCCGCAGCACGGGCTCAAGCGTCCCACCACCTTCCAGTGGGAGTTCACCGATCCCGACATCCCCACCTGGCACCTGACCGTCAACAACGGCTCTTCCGCCGTCGAGCAGGGCGAGGCGCTCAGCCCGGACCTGCGCCTGCGCGTCGCCTACCAGGACTGGGTCGACATCATCGGCCAGCGACTGGATCCCCTGCGCGCGATCGCCACCGGCAAGCTGCGCCCGCGCGGCAACCCGCTCGCGCTGCGGCTGATGAGCAAGGTGTTTCCGCAGAGCTGAGGTTGGGGCTGCGGCAGGGGCGCGGCTGAGGCGGGGCGCGGGAGCCGGGCCGGGGGGCTACTAGCCGATTCCGAACTCGTGCTGGGCGGCGCCGGCGGCGGCGCTCCCACCTCCTCCGGAGGGGGGCGTGGCCGATTGACCGCCGGAGGCCGAGGCGGCGGTGGAGGTGAACTCCCGCGGAGCCGTGGAAGTCGAACCCCCAGCGCTGGAGGCAGCTTTCGCGCTGGGCCCGCTGTGCGAGGAGGGCGAGGGGGAGGAAGCGGCGCTCTCCCCCGCGAGCGCCTGCTCGGGCCCGAACTCGCGACTGGCCTTGGCGGCTGCGGGGAGCAGTGCCTCGGTGAGCTCGAGCATGGCTCGAGCTCGAAGGCTTGCCGCGCGCCGGTGCGCTGAGCTCGGGGGTCGGCTGGGTGTCCGCGATCGAGGAGCTCAGGACCTCCTGAGCCACCGGTGGGCCGGCACCATAGCTACGCTCGAGATGGCGACGATCGACGGCGTGATGCGGGGCTAGCAGGGGAGCGCCCGTCAGTGCGACACAACCCGCACTGAAGGCCACAACCAGGCAGCCGACAGCCAATTTCGCGCCGATTCCTCCCGCGAACAGCCAGCCCCCACCCGCGACGCCACCGGCGCCCGCGGCGCCCGACGCCGACAGCGCGCCGATCCCGGATCCGACCTGCGCGCCCGCGCCCGCTCCTGTTCCCGCGCCAGCGCCCGCCCCCGCGCCGCCCGCGCCCACGCCGGTCCCCGCACCCGCTCCGACACCGGCGCCCGCCCCCGCGAGCGCCCCGGCGCCGAGCACCCCGGGCAGGAACATCGGCACCGGCAGCACCGCGGCCAGGCCGCGCAGCGAGAGGACGTAAGCACGGCAGGCCGGGCACTCACTCCGGTGCGCGAGCGCCAGCTGATAGCGCTCTCCCTCCGGATCGAGGATGCCGAAGGCCAGACCGCGCATCAGCGACCCCTGCTCCTCGCACCAGCCGCCGGCGCGAATCGTCTCGACCAGCTCGCCGACCTTGCCCGCCACCCCCGGCCGCCCGGGCCCGGCGCCCTCCATCAGCTTGCGCATGCGCGACTCGGAAATTCCATCCGCGCGGCCGCCTCCGAGCGCGAGAGGCCCTGCAGATAGCAGAGCGCCGCGGCCTGGAGCTCGCGCTCGGACAGCCGCCCGCGCAGCCCCTCGAACACATGGCGCAGCCGGATCCGGTCGTCGAGCTCATCCGCGAAGTCGCGCTCGTCTGCCGGCTCGGTTTCGCCGGCCGCGCCCGCGCCATGAAACCCGTCCGGCTCGCCCACGCCCGCCGTCGGATAGCTGCGCCGGCGCGAGCGGTGCTCCTCGATCGCCCGGCGAAAGGTCACGAGCGCGAGCCAGCCGGTGGGATTGGCGATCTCCTCGCCCGCCAGCATCGCCGCGTACAGACCCTGCCATGCCTGCGCATAACAGGCATCCAGATCGCTCGCGTCGAGACTCACCCCGCTCGCCCGCAGCCGCCCCCGGACCGTTCCCAGCACCCTTCCGCGCAGCCCCTCGAACTCCCTACGCAACATGCGCTCGGCACGGTAACGACGCACGGTCAGCGGGCTCATCGCCCAAAATGGTATGAAAAAATGGCGAGTTCAGTCGAATCCTGCGAGTTGATGACAATCGTCTCGCGGCTACTCGACTTGCGAACTAGCCGAACCGCTCGATCTGCTCCAGGCTCACCTTTCGCATGTCCTCGCCCCTGCGCTGCGCCTCGTGCCACTCGACGATCCGCTCCAGCGCCTCCCCCAGATCCCACTCGGCGCGCCATCCCAAGCGTCGCTCCGCCTTGCCCGAATCGAGCGCCAGATGACCTGCCTCGGGCGGGTTCTCGCTCCCGTCCAGCTCCCACGCGAACGAGCCTCCCCACAGCTCCTGCAGGCGCTCGACGATCCAGCGCACCGTGCGCGCGTCTGCCTCGCGCGGTCCGAAGTTCCATGCCCGCGCCACCTCCCGGCGAGCGCCACAGCTCCTCGCGCCAGCCGCAGATATCCGCTCAGCGGGTTCAACACGTGCTGCCAGGGCCGCACCGCCTCGGGGTTGCGCACCTTCACGGCTCGACCGGCCTCGCACGGCGCGCACGATGTCGCCGATCAGCCGGTCCTCGCCCCAGTCGCCCCCGCCGATCACGTTGCCCGCGCGCGCGGTCGCGATTCGGATCGTTCCCGCCCCCGGCGCGGATCCCTCGGAAAAGAACGAGCGGCGATAGGCGGCGGTGACGAGCTCCGCGCAGGCCTTCGAGCTCGAGTAGGGATCGCTTCCGCCCAGCGGGTCGCCCTCCACGAACCGGTGGGCTCCGCTCGGGGTTCTCGTAGCACTTGTCCGAGGTCACCACGACCACCGCGCGCACGTCACCCGGCTCTAGGCGCACCGCCTCGAGCACGTTCACGGTGCCCATCACGTTGACCGCGTAGGTCATCGCGGGGTCTCGCAGCGAGCGTCTGACCATCGGCTGTGCCGCCAGATGCAGGACGACCTCGGGGCGCTCCTCGCGCAGCGCCGCGCGCACCCCTTCGGCGTCGCGCACGTCGATCGCGTGCTCCTGCGCCATCCCCGCGCCGACCCGCGCCAGCTCGTACAGCGACGGCTGCGTCGGCGGCCCGGGCGCCAGACCGCTCACCTGCGCGCCGAGCGCCTGCAGCCACAGCGCCGTCCACGCGCCCTTGAAGCCGGTGTGACCGGTCAGCAGCACGCGCCGTCCAGCCCAGAAGTCGGGGTCGATCGCCACGGGGCCGGGTATCTTCACGCAATCGCCTCCTCTTCCGCTTCCACCACCCCGACGTCGCCGCCCAAGACCGCGGAGATCCTCGGGATTCCGCTGGCGGTCTCCGACTACGTCGAGGTGATGGACTGGATGGACGCACTGATCGCCGGCGACGGCCGCGGCTATCTGACGGCCGCCGCCGTGAACCTCGTGATGTCGGCCCACGAGGACCCCGCCGTGCACGCGGCCGTGCTCGGCGCCACGCTCGCCGTGCCCGACGGCCAGCCGCTCGTGTGGGCGCTGCACGCGCTCGGGCACGCCCGCGCCACGCGCGTCTACGGCCCCGACCTGATGGCCCTCTACTGCGCGCGCGCCGCCGTGGCGGCGCGGCACACCGATCTACCTGTACGGCGGGCGCGATCAGAGCGCGCTGGAGCTGCTCGAACGGCGCCTGCGCGAGCGCTTCCCCGGCCTGCGGATCGTCGGCGGCCACTCCCCGCCGTTCCGCGCGCTCACCCCCGCCGAGGAGGACCAGGTGATCGCGGAGATCGACGGCTCTGGGGCCGCGGTCGTCTGGGTCGGTATCGGACAACCCAAGCAGGAGCTGTGGATGGCGCGCATGCGGCCCCGCCTGTCCGCGCCGCTGCTCGTCGGCGTCGGCGCGGCCTTCGACTTCCACGCCGGCCTCGTCCCCCAGGCGCCGCCGTGGATGCAGCGCAATGGCCTGGAGTGGACCTACCGGCTCTACCGCGAGCCCCGCCGCCTGTGGCGGCGCTACGCCCGCTACAACCCCCGGTTCGTGGCCGGCTTCGCGCGTCAGTACCTGCGCGAGCGCCGCTGACCACCGCGAGTGCCGTCGCTAACCTCTTGGCCTCGATGCCTGAACCTCGGAAACGACCGCCGACGTCTCCGTGATCGGCCTCGGCCGCGTCGGCCTGCCTCTGGCGCTGTCGTTCGCCGACCGCGGGTTGAAGGTGGTCGGGATCGACAACGACTCCGCCCGTCTGCGACGCCGTGCGCGACGGGACGATGCCCTTCCAGGAGACCGGAGCCCAGGAGCTGCTCGACCGGGTGCATGCCAGCGGCCGGCTGAAGCTGTCCGAACGCGTCGCCGACGCCGCCCAGGCGCGCCACATCGTGATCACGCTCGGCACCCCGTCGTTCTCGCACATCGAGATCGACATGCGCGACATCCGCTCGGCGCTCGACGACCTGCTCGGGGTGCTCGCGCCCGGGCACGCGCTGATCCTGCGCTCGACGGTCGCGCCGGGGACGACCGAGTTCGTGGCCGGCTATCTGGCCAAGCACCGCGGCTTTCAGATCGGCGAGGACGTGTTCGTCGCGCACGTGCCCGAGCGGATCGCCGCGGGGCGCTTCCTCGAGGAGATCGACACGCTGCCCTGCATCGTCGGCGGCGTCGGCGCCCGCTCCGGCGAGGTCGCCGCGGAGCTGTTCGCGTCCTTCAAGGCGCCGATCGTGCAGACGACGCCCGTGCAGGCCGAGCTGGCGAAGATCTGGGCGAACATCCTGCGCTACACCAACTTCGCGCTGCCGAACCTGTTGATGATGGACTGCGAGCGCTACGCCGCCAACGTGTTCGAGGTGATCGACCTGATCAACCGCGACTACCCGCGCGGCGGGATCGCCCAGCCCGGGCTGACCGCGGGGACGTGCCTGCGCAAGGACTTCGCGTTCTCCGAGGAGCGCTCGCACGCGCCCGGGATGCTGCTCGCCGTCTCGCGCGTGAACGAGTCGGTGCCGCTGTTTCTGGTCGAGGGGATCGAGCGCCGCCTGGGCACGCTGTCGGGCCGCAAGGTCGCCGTGCTCGGGCTGGCGTTCAAGGCCGATACCGACGACGAGCGCGACTCGCTCGCCCACAAGCTGATCCGCCTGCTCGAGCGCGAGCTGGCCGACGTCGCCGTGCACGATCCCCACGTGCCCACGCCGACGGCCTCTTTCGAGCAGGCGGTCGACGGCGCCGATGCCGTCGTGGTGGCCGCCGACCACTCCGAGTTCCGCGACCCGCGCACGCTCGCCGCGATCGCCGAGCGGGCGGGCGACTGCCTCGTCGTGGACCCCTGGAACTGCTGGGGCGCCGGGCAGGTGTTCGCCTACGCCTCCGAGCTCGCGGCGCTCACCGAGGGCGGGGCGGACCAGGATTCCAGGCAGACGGGCGAGCGGGACGCGTCCTCGCCCGTACACGGCGGTCCCGCATGAGCCGCGTGCTGGTCACCGGCGGCGCCGGGACGATCGGCGCCGCGGTCGTGCGGCGGCTGCTCGCCGACCCCGCCTACGAGGTGCGCGTCTCCGACCAGCGCCCCGCGCCGCAGTGGATGCGGGAGGGCTGCGAGGTCCACACCGGCGACCTGCGCGTGCTGGAGCGAGGCCAAGCGCGCGACCGACGGCTGCACCCACGTGATCCACCTGGCGGCGATCGTCGGCGGGATCGCCAACTTCCACCGCCTGCCGCACACGCTCACCGAGGTCAACAACGCGCTGTACAACGCCGTGATCCGCGCGGCGCTGGATCTCGAGGTGGAGCGCTTCACGTACGTGTCCTCCTCGATGGTGTTCGAGCGCGCGACCGAGTTCCCGACGACCGAGGCGCATCTGCCGGACTGCCCGACGCCGGAGTCGGCGTACGGCTTCTCCAAGCTCACCGGCGAGGTCTACTGCCGCGCCGCCCACGACGAGCACGGCCTGCAGTACACGATCTGCCGCCCGTTCAACGCCTACGGCCCGGGCGAGGCCCCGGACGCCGAGCCGGGCATCGCCCACGCGGTGCCCGACCTGATCACGAAGGTCCTCTCCGGGCAGAAGCCGCTGCAGATCTTCGGCTCGGGCGAGCAGACGCGGACGCTCACCCACGTGGACGACATCGCCGACGGGGTCGTCACCGCGATGAGCTCGCCGCAGGGTCGCAACGAGGACTTCAACATCTCCGCCTCGCGCGAGCTGACGGTCGCGGAGATCGCTCGGATCATCTGGGAGGCCTGCGGCGAGGACCCCGCGGACTTCGCGCTGGAGCACCTGCCGAGCTTCGCCGTGGACGTCCCCCGCCGCTGGCCCTCGGTCGAGAAGGCCCGCGAGCTGCTCGGCTGGCAGGCGCGGATCGAGCTGGAGGACGGCATCGCCGCGACCGTGGAGTGGATCCGGGAACGGGGCTCGATAGGGTCCCCGGCATGACCGACAAACACTCCACCTCAATCGCCCTCACCCACACCTGCAGACACTCTGAGCGGCGGTCCGCATGACCGGCAAGCCCTCCGCCCTGATCACCGGGATCACCGGCCAGGACGGCTCCTACCTCGCCGAGCTGCTGCTCGAGAAGGGCTACGAGGTGCACGGCATGGTGCGCCGCGCCTCGACTGAGAAGTTCGACCGCATCGAGCACCTGCGCGACCGCATCACCCTGCACCAGGGCGACCTGCTCGACCAGCGCTCGCTCGTGGACAGCCTGCGCGCCGCGCGGCCGGCCGAGATCTACAACCTCGCGGCGATGTCGTTCGTCGCGGTCTCCTGGATCCAGCCGACGCTCACCGCGGAGTTCACCGGCGTCGGCGTGACGCGGATGCTGGAGGCGATGCGCGAAGTCTGCCCGGAGGCGCGCTTCTACCAGGCGTCCTCCTCGGAGATGTTCGGCAAGGTGCTCGAGGTGCCCCAGACGGAGACGACCCCGTTCTATCCGCGCTCGCCCTACGGCGTGGCGAAGGCGTACGGGCATTTCATCACGGTCAACTATCGCGAGTCCTACGACCTGCACGCGACCTCGGGGATCCTCTTCAACCACGAGTCCCCACGCCGCGGCCTGGAGTTCGTGACGCGCAAGATCACCTGGCACGCGGCCGCGATCAAGCACGGGCTGACCAAGGAGCTGCGCCTCGGCAACCTCGACGCCGAACGCGACTGGGGCTACGCGAAGGACTACGTCGAAGCGATGTGGCTGATGCTCCAGCGCGACACGCCCGAGGACTACGTGATCGCCACCGGCAAGGCCAACTCGGTGCGCGAGTGCTGCGAGGTCGCCTTCGACGAGGCCGGCCTGGGCGACTTCGAGCAGTACGTGACGATCGACCCCGCGTTCGTGCGCCCGGCCGAGGTCGACCACCTGATCGGCACCCCGGCGAAGGCCGAGCGCGACCTCGGCTGGAAGCCGCAAACGAGCTTCGAGGAGCTGATCCGCCTGATGACGCGGGCGGATCTCGAGCTGCTTGACCAGCGCTGATCCGATGGGGGTGGCGCTGTTCGACACCTCCACGCCGCTGCTCGCGCTGCGCGGGGAGCTGCGCGCGGCGATCGACCGAGTGCTCGACTCCGAGCGCTACATCCTCGGCCCCGAAGTCAGCGCGTTCGAGCGAGAGTTCGCCGCCTACTGCGGCGCCGAGCACGCGGTCGGGGTGGCCAACGGCACCGACGCGATCACGATCGCGCTACGCGCGATGGGCGTGGGCCCGGGCGACGAGGTCGTGGTGCCGTCGTTCACGTTCTACGCCTCCGCCGAGGCGATCCCGCCGACCGGCGCGACGCCTGTGTTCTGCGACATCGACCCGGACACCTACTGCGTGACCGCCGAGACGGTGCGCGCGGCGCTGACCCCGCGCACGAAGGCGGTGATCGCCGTGCACCTGTTCGGCAACGTGGCGCCGGTCGCCGAGATCGAAGCGCTCGGCGTGCCCGTGCTCGAGGACGCCGCCCAGGCCGCCGGCTCGCTCGCCTCAGGCGGCGGGCGCCCCGGCGCGCTGGGGACGGCGGCCACGTTCTCGTTCTTCCCGTCGAAGAACCTCGGCTGCTTCGGCGACGGCGGCATGATCACGACCTCCGACGAGGCCGTCGCCGAGCGGGCGCGCACGCTGCGCTTTCACGGCTCCCACGACAAGGTCACCTACGAGCAGGTTGGCTACAACTCGCGCTTGGACGAGCTCCAGGCAGCGATCCTGCGCGTGCAGCTGCCCCACCTCGACGCTCTGGGCCGACGGCCGCCGCGCGGCCGGGCGCCACTACGAGGAGGCCGGGCTGGGCGAGCTGGTGACGCTGCCGCGCGCCGACGGACGGCGCCTCGCCGGCGTGGCATCTGTACGTCGTCGCCCACCCCGACGTGCGAGCGCCTGGAAAGCGCGCTCGCGCGCCGCGGGGGTCGGCCACAAGGCCTACTACCGCACCCCCGTACACCGCCAGGCCGCGATGCGCGAGTGGGGCGCCGGGGTCGAGCTGCCCGGCGACCGACGAGGCCGCGCGCACGCACCTGGCGATCCCGATGAGCCCGGTGCTGACGCGCGAGCAGGTGGACGAGGTCGTGGCCGCGCGCCCGCCATCAGCTCAACGGCCAGGAGCCGCTAGCGCCAGCGCTCCGAGCAGGTCCTCGCTCCGGGAACCTCGCGCACGACGCGCGCCGGCACGCCCATGACGACCGCGCGCGCAGGCACATCGCGCGTGACTACCGCGCCGGCGGCGACGAACGCCTCCTCGCCGATCTCCACGCCGGGGGTCAGCACGGTGCCGCCGCCGACCCGGCACGCGCGCCGCAGCGTGGCGCCCCGCAACGGCTCCTCAGGGCCGTGACGCGCCATCGTGTCGTCGTTCGTCGTGGTGGCGCCCGGACCGACGAACACGTCGTCCTCGATCTTGGTGCCCGCGGTCAGATAGACGCTCGTCTGCACGCGCACCCTGGCGCCCACCTCGACGTCGTTGTCGACCACGCTCCCCCGCCCGATCACCGTGCCCGGCCCGATCCGCGTGCGCTCGCGCACGAAGCTCTGGTCGCCGAGGATCGACCCCTCCTCGACCCGGGCGCCAGCGAAGACCACCGCGCCGGAGCAGACCTTCACATCCTTGCCCAGCTCCAGCCGGCCGACCTCGCCCGCCGCGGAGGAGCCGGGCGCCAGCCGCGGGCGCTTGCCGAGCACCGCGTGGTCCTCGATCACGCACCCGTCGCCGATCCGAGTGCCCTCGTGCACGACGACGTGAGCGCCGAATGACACCCGTCTGCCAATTTGCACGTCCTCGCCGAGCATCAACCCGGGCGCACGCGGATCGGCGCTCAGCACGCTCACAGGCGGATGACGTTCTCGGCTTGCGTACCGCGGGTGACGCCGCGCAGATCGACGAGGAGGCGCGCCTGCTCGGCGATCGCGTTGTGGTCGACGCTCGGATGCGCGGTAACGATCAGCGTGAGGTCGGCATCGTGGAGCACCTCCTGGAGCGACCCGCTTGCCAAGGCGAACTCGGGCAGCGACGGCACGTGCGGGTCGTGGTAGCGCAGATCCGCGCCGAGCGCCTTCAGCAGCGTGATGATCTTCAGCGCGGGAGACTCGCGGATGTCGCCGACGCCGGGCTTGTAGCTGACGCCCAGCACCGCGATCCGCGCACCCTTCACGGCAGGCCGGCGTCGTTGAGCACGCGCTCGACCTTCGCGACACAGTGGTAGGGCATCTGCTGGTTGACCTTGCCCGCGAGCTCGATGAACTCGGTCGTCATGTCGAACTCGCGCGCGCGCCAGCTCAGATAGAACGGATCGACCGGCAGGCAATGCCCGCCCATCCCGGGGCCCGGCTCGAAGCGCATGAACCCATACGGCTTGCTCGACGCGGCCTCGACGACCTCCCAGATGTCGATCCCCATGCGGTCGGTCAGCATCGCCAGCTCGTTCACGAGCGCGATGTTCACCGAACGGAAGATGTTCTCCAAGAGCTTTGTCAGCTCCGCGGCCTCCGGGCTCGAGACACGCACAAGGTTTTCGCACACCAGCCCGTAGATCTCCTCGGCGCGCTCCGCGCACGCCCGCGTCAGGCCACCCACGACCTTCGGTGTGTTGCGCAACGTGAAGTCCGTGCGGCCCGGGTCGACACGCTCCGGGGAGAACGCCAGATGGAAGTCTCTGCCCGCCACCAGTCCAGACTCTTCCAGCAGCGGCGCGACGCGCTCACGGGTCGTACCCGGGTACGTCGTGGACTCCAACACCACTAGCTGCCCCGCCTGCAAAACCTCCGCCAGCGCGCGCGTGGAATCGATCAGCGGCCCCAGATCCGGCTCGCGGTTACGAGTCAGCGGAGTCGGCACGCAGACCAGCACAGCGTCCGCCTTGGCCAGCCGCGCATACCGCGTCGTGGCGTGGATACGCTCAGAGACCTCGCGCAGCTCCTCAGAGGAGACATCCTCGATGTAGGAGTCCCCCGCCTCGATCGCCTCGATCTTGCGCGAGTCGAGATCGACCGCGACGACGTCGCAGCCCTCCCGCGCGAACGCCACCGCGAGCGGCAGGCCCACGTAACCCAACCCGATCACGCCAACGGTCGTCATGTGGGCGGGCAGTCTAAGGCCTGGCAACGACACTTCACGAGACGAGCACCTGCCGGACGATCTCGCACTGCCGCCGGCCCTCACGAGTTACCCACCTCGCGCTGCAGCGCGCGCAGGTCGGCCCGCACCATGCGCTCGACCAGCTCCGCGAACGAGACCTCGGGCTCCCAGCCCAGGCGCTCGCGCGCCTTACGCGGATCGCCGACGCTCGGCGTGCCCTCCGGGGCGCGCACCAGCGCGGCATCGACGCGCAGGTAGCGCTCGGCGTCGAGATCCACGCACGCGAACGCCGCCTGCGGCGAACTCCGCGACCGTGTGCGGCACGCCGCTGGCGAGGACGTAGTCGTCCGGACGCTCCTGCTGGAGCATCAGCCATGCCCCGCGCACGATGTCCCCGGCAAACGACCAGTCGCGTACCGCCTCGAGCGCCCCCAGCGTCAGCTCCTCGCGCAGCCCGAGCGCGATCTCGGCCGCGCCGCGCGTGATCCGGCGCGTCACGAACCGCTCGGGGCGGCGCTCGGACTCGTGGTTGTAGACGATCCCCGAGCACGCGAACAGCCCGTCGTGCGCTCGCACGGCCCCCACCAGCTGGTGCGCGGCGAGCTTGGCGATCGCGTAGGGCGTCGTGGGACGGCACGGCGTGTCCTCGCGCTGCGGGCTCTGGGGCGCCTCGCCGAACATCGCGCCGGAAGCCGCCACGAACACCCGCGTGTCGGGGCTGATCTCGCGCACGACTTCGAGCAGGCTCGCGGTCGAGCCGGCGATCGCGCTCAACGCCTCTCCCGGGCGCTCCCAGGAGGCCGGTACGAACGACGGCGCCCCCGAGGTGGTAGATCTCGCGCGGGCTGGCTCTGTTCGATCGCCGTCTGCAGGGAGCTCGGATCGAGCAGGTCGCCACTCACCAGGTCAACCTGCTCGCGCAGGTGCTCCGAGGAGCCGAGCGAGCGGTCGGACGCGCCGCGCACGAGGCCGCTGACGCGATAGCCCCGCTCCAAGAGCAGCTCCGCCAGGAACGACCCATCCTGGCCGGTGAAGCCAGTCACCAGGGCCCGGCGGGCCGTATCCGACGCTGGGGTCACGGCCAGGAGCTTAGTTGGGCATATGTCGACGGGAGCGTGCAGGCACCGCCAGCAGGACGAATCTGGCGCTCGCGCCTACCTCGCCGCGTCATAGATCGAGGCCAGCGACTGCCGCCACCCGCTCCGGTGCGCAGATCGCGCGAACCCGCTCCAATCCCCGCGCCCCTGCAGCCCGATCTCCGGCCAGGCGTGCGATCGCCTGAGCCAGCGCGGCCTCGTCACCCGCTGGAACCAGACTCTGCTCGTCGACCAGCTCTCCGAGCGCACCGACGCGGCTGGCTACCACCGGCAGACCGGCCGCCATCGCCTCGGCCGCCGCCAGCCCGAAGGTCTCGGCCGAGCGTGAGGGCACCAGCGCAATCGCCGCCCCGGCGCGCAGCGCTGCCAGCTCGCGATCGTCCACATGACCGACGAAGCGCACCTCCGAGTCGCCGGCTCGTTCTCGTAGAGCTCTCGCTCGGCCCGTCACCGGCGATCACCAACGCCACCCCCGCGATCCGGCAGGCGTCGATCGCCACATCGACCCCCTTCTCCGGCGCCAGGCGCGAGACCACCAGCGCATAGACCCCGACTTGGCCGGCGAGCAAGTCGCGACAGCGCCACGCACCGGCGGTGGCGAGCACATGAACGCGCTCCCAGTCGAGCGGCGCCCCGAGCTCGCGCAGCCGCTCGCGCGCGAACGCGCTCGGCACGATCACCGCGTCGGCCTGCTCGGCCAGGCGGCGCTGCCACAGCGCCAGCGACGCGCCGTAGGCGGCCGCCTCTGGAAGGCTGCCGCGGCAGTTCAGGCGCACGCCCGGCAGCGTGTTGCGCCCGTGACAGCGGGTGCACTCCGCCCCGCGCGTGAAGCACACGCCGATCGCGCACACGATCCGGTACTGGTGCAGGTGCAGCACGACGCGCGCCCCGGCCTCGCGCGCCGCCGCCAGGGCACGCCAGCCGAGCGTCGGATTGAGATTGTGCGCATGAACCACACGCGCTCCGCTCAGCCGTACCGCACGGGCCACGTCCTCGGGTTTCAGCCCTCCGCGCAACAACCCGGCCGCCGCGCGACCCGCGGCCCAGCGTCGCCGAGTCCCGCGTCCAGCAGCTCCGCCTGCTCTCCCAGCTGCTCGCGCACCAGCGCCATCAGGTCCTCGACCACGCGCTCCTCGCCGCCGGTCGTGCGGTAGCGGTTGTGCAGGAACAGGACCATGTCGGGCGTGAAACCTAGACTGTTGCGGAAGGCCGTCCGCGCTCCGACCGGTGAGCCGCAGCGCCCAACCGCTGTCCAGCACCCCCCCTGCATCGATCGTGATCCCCACCCGCGCGCGTCCCGACTATCTGGAGGTCGCGCTCGCTTCGATCGTGCCCCAGGCGGACGGCGCCGGAGTCGAGGTGCTCGTGATCGACGACGCCGGCGACCCTCGGCGGCGACGCGCGCGCTGGTGGAGCGCCTCGGCGCCCGCTACGAGCCCCATCCCGAGCCCGCTCGGGCTGAACGTCGCGCGCAACACGGGCGTGGAGCGCTCGAGCGGCGAGCTGGTCGTGTTCGTCGATGACGATGTCCGGGTGCGGCCCGGCTGGCTCCAGGCGCTGCTCGGCGCGGCGCGGGAGCACCCCGAGGTCGATGTCTTCACCGGCCCGATCGAGCCTCGCCTGGAGGGTCGCGGCGCTGCGCGGTCTGCGGTCGCGAGGGGCCGCCGATCACCTCGCTGGACCTGGGCCCGCGGGACACGGACACGCGCTACGCCTGGGGCGCCAACATGACGATCCGCCGCTCCGCGCTCGAGCGAGTCGGTCCGTTCGAGGTCGCGCTCGAGCACGGCGGCGACGAGCAGGAGTGGCAGGACCGCCTGCGCGCCGAGGAGCCGGTGCCCGGGTTCTGTACGTGGCCGGCGCGGCGCTCGAGCACCGCCGTGCCGGCCCGGACGCGCGGCTGCGATCGCTCGCGCGTGCCGCCTATGCGCGTGGGCGCGCCAGCCGCCGCTTCGACAGCTTTCGCCGTGAGGCGCCTTCGCGTGGAGCGAGCTGCTCACGCTCGGCGGATGCGCCGGGCATGTGCTCCGCCGCCGCTGCCCCGCCGGGCTGGTGATGGTCGCGCACAGCGCCGGGCGCCTGCGCGAGAGCCTGCACGGCGCAGCCCGACAGCGCGCCGGCCGCTGGTGCCGGCAACGAGATCGCCCCCGTCACTCCTCGACGAGTGGCGCTCCGTCCAATGGGACGGTGTCCACGCACGGAAGCGCAAACGACGACTTCCTGTCCGGCGCGAGCGGCACCGTCGGTGGCGTCGATGCCATCCGCCGCCGCGTGCAGGACGAGGCGGTGAATGCCTGGGAGCTGGCCAGCGGCCGGCGCCTGCGCCTGGACCTCGCCGCGCGCCGCGACCCACCCCGGCGGAAGGTGCTCGTGCTCGGCGTCGAGCGCCCCGAGCACGGTGCGCTGGCGCAGAAGATCCGCCGCGAGCTGCTGCGCTCACGCCACGAGGTCGAGCTGCACACCGGCCCGCCGGGAGAGCTCGGCAAGTTCGAGAACCTCAACCTGCCTGCTCGCAGGCGGGGTGGAGGATCGTTCGATCCCGGACCACGACTGGCTGCTGCTCGTCGACGACGACGTCGTGCTGCCCCGCGGCTTCCTCGATCGATTTCCTGTTCCTCGCCGAGCGCTTCGCGCTCGATCTCGCCCAGCCCGCGCATCGCCTGAGCTCCCACGCGGCCTGGTCGCTCACGCGCCGCCGCCCGTTCAGCGTCGTGCGCGAGACTCCCTTCGTGGAGATCGGCCCGGTGACCGCCTTCTCCGCTCGCACCTTCTCGACGCTGCTGCCGTTTCCCGACGCTGCGCATGGGCTGGGGCCTGGACGCCCACTGGGCGGCGCTCGCACGCGAGCAGCACTGGCGCTGCGGCGTGCTCGACGCCGTCTCGATCCGCCATCGCGCGGCGCCCGCGGCCGACCGCCTACTCGCGCGAGGCGGCGCTCGCCGAGGCGCGCGCGTTCCTCGCCGAGCGGCCGTACCTGAGCGCAGACGAAGCCCAGCGCACCCTGACCACCCACCGCCGCTGGTGAAGCCGGCAAGGGGCGTGAGCGAGCCTGAAGGTCGCCGTCGTAGCCGAGTTCTACCCGAGCCACGGCGACCCGGTGCTGGGCGTCTGGGCGCACCGTCAGGCGCTCGCCGCGCGCGACGCCGGCGCGGAGGTGCGGGTGCTCGTCCTGCATCGCCTGATCCCTCCGCGCGCCTCGTTCGCGGAGGGCCCGAGCGGCGCCGCGAGCGCACTGGCAAAGCTCGTGCGCGAGCCACGCAAGCAGACTCACGACGGCCTGCGAGATCTCCTACATCCCCTACGTCTCGCCCCCGCGCCCAGGCTCCTACGCGAGCTGGGGGGCGTGGGCCGCGCCGGCCCTCTGCTGGCGCTGCGCCGGCTGCGTCGCTCGTTCGGATTCGACCTGATCCACGCCCACAACGCCGTGCCGGCCGGTGACGCCGTGCGCCGTGCGCTGGCGGCCTGCGTCGGTCGAGTGCCGTTGGTGGTCTCCGTGCACGGCGGCGACGTGCTCTACACGGCAGCCGATCCGCCGACCGGCAGCGCAGCGGGCGCAGTGGCGGTGGCGCGCGGGCTGGGCGCCGCGCGCCTGGTGCTCGCCAACAGCCACGGGATCGCAGAGCTCTCGCGCGCCCACGGCGCCGGCGAGACGCGTGTGGTGCACCTCGGCGCCGATCTGCCCAGCCGCCGGCATTCGTCGCGACGCACGGAATCGCCGGGGCGGGCGGGGATGAACGGAATGATCGGAGGCCGGGCGGGCTCCAGTCCCTCGTGACGGTCGCGCACCTGGTCGCACGCAAGCGCCACGCCGACGTCCTGCGCGCGCTGGCGGTGCTCTCCCAGCGACATCCGACGCTGCGCTACGAGATCATCGGCGAAGGCCCCGAGCGGGTTGCGCTCGGAGGGGCTCGCCGCCCGTCTGGGAGTCGCCGAGCGGGTCGAGTTCCACGGACAGCTGCCACCCGCGGAGGCGATCGAGCAGGCGCGGCGCTGCACGCTGTTCGTGATGCCCTCGACCGAGGAGGCGTTCGGGGTGGCCTACATCGAGGCGATGGCCGGCGGCCTGCCCGCGATCGGCTGCCGCGGCGAGCCCGGGCCCGAGGAGATCGCCGCCGCCGGCGACGGCTTCATGCTCGTGCCTCCCGGCGACATCGAGCGGCTCACCCAGCGCATCGACGAGCTCCTCTCTGACACCCACCGGCTGCGCGAGGCCTCCCAGCGCGCGCGCGCGACCGTCGCCGCCAGCTTCACCTGGGAGCGCTGCGGCGAGCAGACGCTCGCCGCCTACGCGCACGCGCTGCGATGAAGCCGTTGGGCAGCGGCAGCGCGGCATGATGCACCTCGATGACACGACGGACTCCCACCCAGATGAAGCCGGTCCTGTTCGTCACCGGGCACGCACCGCCCGACCGGGTCGGCGCCTTCGCACGCCTGCACGAGCTGGAGAACGTCGAGTTCGCGCTGTTCGGAGGGCGCTCCAAGCACGGCGCGCGGCGCCTTCGAGGGAGAGCTGCCCTTCCCGCACCGGCACATCCGCCAGCACGAGCTGCGGCGCTCGCCGCGAGCGGACGCTATCGCGCCGTCGTCTGCTCCACGCGGCGGGCGCATCGCGCTGGGCGCGAGTTGGGCGGGCGCGCGTCGCGCCAGGACGTGCCGCTGATCCTGTGGACCTCGCTGTGGGCGCACCCACGCAGCGCCGCGCACGCGCTCAGCTTCCTCGCGCTGCGGCGTCTCTACCGCTCCGCGGACGCGGTCGTCACCTACGGACCGCACGTCAGCGCCTATGTCCGCGCCCGCGGCGCACACAACGTTCACATCGCCCCGCAGGCCGTGGACAACGCCTTCTGGCGCGCCTCGAGATCGCTCCGCCGCAGTGGCCGGCGATTGGCTGCCCTGCCGCCGCCGATCGGCCGGGGTGGCCCGAGCAAGCCGCGACGAAGTTCCTGTTTGTAGGTCGTCCCGCCCGGGAAAAGGGATTGAGGGTGCTGATCGAGGCCTGGCGCACAACGGGCCTTCGAGCCCCACCCGCCGCGCTCGTCCTCGTCGGCGTGGGATCCACATCCCCCTCGGGTCCCCACCGGCGGCGCGGCGGGAGATGCGCGGGACGGGATTCTCTGGACGGATCCCGTCCCGCCCGTTGAGCTGCGCAACATCTACGCCGCCTGCGACGTCCTGGTCGTGCCGTCGATCGCCACACCCACGTTCCGCGAGCCCTGGGGCCTCGTCGTCAACGAGGCGATGAACCAGGGGCTGCCGGTGATCGCTAGCGACGCCGTCGGGGCCGTCGCCGGCGGGCTGGTCCGCGACGGCCACAACGGCCTGGTGGTTCCCGCCGGCGACAGCGACGCGCTCGCCGAGGCGATCAATCGACTTGCCGCCGAGCCCGCGTTGCGAGCACGACTTGGCGAGGCCGGCGCACAGGACGTGCGCGCCTTCACCTACGACGCCTGGGCCAAGGGCTTCTCCGGCGCGCTCGGCTCGACCCTCGGCCTCCTCGCCCGGAAGCGTTGGTAGCGTTATCTCGCTCAATCATGAGAATCGTCCCTCCAACGTGCGCGCGCGTCCTAGCTGTCGCGCTGCTGATCGTGCTTCTCTCGTTCGCGGCGCCCGCCCAAGCCGACATCGGCGAAAAGATCATCCTCCGGTGCACGCACGGCGAATCGCTGCGCGGCTTCACCCAGAAGGACTACAACAAGGCGCTGAAAGAGCTGGAAACGAGCCTCGAAGAGTACAGCGACTGCGCCAGCCTGATCCATCAAGCCCAGCTGGCCGCCGCCGGCTCGCGCGGAGGATCGAGCGGCGGTGGCGGGGAGCTCCGCGACCGGCGGGGGCGCCACGACCGCCACCACGCCCGCCACCCCGGCCGAGCAACGCGAGCTCAACCGCGCGCCGAGCGCCGGTGCCGCTCCACTGCAGGTCGGTGATCAGGTGATCCGTCCGGGCGTCGTGCACGCCGACATCGCCTCCGCCTTCAGCTCGCTGCCCAGCCCCCTGCTGGCGGTCCTCCTGTTCCTGTTCGCGTGCGCGGTGGCGCTCGTGGGGGGAGTGCTACGAAACCGTGTCGGCGACCGCCACGACACCTGATCCCGCCCCGGCGACGGGCCTCGCTCCCACGCGCGCCGAGGAGCGTGCGGGAGGCCCTCGCCCACGCTCCTCGCGGCGCCCATCGATCCGAGATCGAGCGTCGATGTGGCTGCTGACGCTGACGAGCGCCGCGATCTTCTGCTTCATCACCTTCTTCGCCGGAGGCGGTCTCCCGCCTGTTCAGCAGGCGACCACGATGGAGATCATCCTCACGCTCGGCTGCGGCGCGATCGTCGCAGCCGCGGTGATCCTCACGCCCCGGGGCAGACGCGTATACGGGCTGTGGCCGGTGGGGCTGCTGCTCGCGTTCGCGTCGTTGAGCGCGCTGTCGGTGGTGTGGTCGGTGCAACCCGACGCCAGCTGGCAGAACGCTGGGCTGATGTTCGCCTACAGCGCCGTCTTCGGCGCCGCCGTCGCCCTTTCCCGCGCCGCCCCCGCGCGCTGGCCCGCCGTGATCGGTGGGGTGACGCTGGCGGCCGTCGTGGTGTGCGGCTATGCGCTGCTGACGAAGGTGTTTCCCGCCTCGCTCGACGCCCACGACATCTACGCGCGCCTGCAGGCGCCATACGGCTACTGGAACGCGACCGGACTGACCGCCGCGATGGGCGTGATCGGCTGCATCTGGCTGGGGGCGCGACGGGCCGGACACGCGCTGCTGAGCGCGCTCGCCTACCCGGCGACGGGCCTGCTGCTCGTCACGCTGATGCTCGCCTACTCGCGTGGCGCGCTGGTCGCCGTCGCGTTCGGCCTGGCGCTGTGGTTCTGCGTCGTGCCGCTGCGCCTGCGGGGTGCCGCCGTGCTGCTCACCGGCGCCCTCGCCGCCGGGCTCGTGGTGGCGTGGGACTTCTCGCGGCATGCGCTCAGTACCGAAAGCGTCGCGCTCCACGCGCGGGTGATCGCCGGGCGCCAACTCGGCGCGCTGCTGGTCGCGATGCTCGTCCTGCTCACAATCGTCGGAGTGGCGATCGGCTTCTCAACCAGTCGGCGCCCGCTCTCGCGCGTAACGCGCGGCAATGCCGGGGCGGTTCTGCTGAGCATTCTCGTGCTCGCCGTGATCGCCTTCGCGGGAGCGCTCGCCGTCAGCCACCGCGGGCTCCCGGGCAGCATCTCCCACGGCTTTCGCTCGCTAACCAACACCCACGCCGCGGTCCCCGCCAATACCCCGGGGCGCCTGACCGCGATCGGCAGCGTCCGCGCGCGTTACTGGAACGAGGCGCTGAAGGTCTTCAAGGCCCACCCCGCCCTCGGGGCCGGCGCGCGGAGCTACGGAACGGCCCGGCTGCGCTACCGCACCGAGGATCTGGAAGCGAACGACGCCCACGGCTTCGTCGTCCAGACCCTGGCCGATCTGGGCCTGGTGGGGCTGGCGATCGCCCTCGCGTTGTTCGTCACTTGGATGGCCGCGGCAGGGCGTTCCACGCACCCCTTCAACCGGCGCTGGACGAGCTGGCGTTGGCAGCCCACCCCGATGCCTTACACACCCGAGCGCATCGGGATGCTGAGCATGCTCTGCCTCGTGGTCGTGTTCGGCGTCCACTCGACGATCGACTGGACCTGGTTTGTGCCCGGCGACGCCTGCGTGGCCCTGCTCTGCGCGGGCTGGCTTGCCGGGCGCGGTCCGTTGTTGGTGACGGCGAGAGATGATCTCGCGACCGATGGCGGGCTCGTGGCGGAGGATGAGCTTTTCAGCGCGGCGGCGCTCGCCGCACCCGCCGGGTCCCAAGGGGCGCGACTGCCCTCCGAACCGCGACTGCCCTCCGAAGCTCATGAGCTTCCCTACACGGAGGGCAAACCGTGGCAGTCACGCGTGCCCTCCCTGCGCGAGATCGGACCATTGCGCGCCGGTATCGCCGCGGCCGTCGTGATCGCCGCGCTACTCGCCGCCTGGGCGCAGTGGCAGCCGCAGCGCTCGGCGGACGCCTCCCAGGAAGCGCTGGCGCTGAGCGCGCGCAACCCCACCGCCGCACGCGCGGCCGCGCAGAACGCCGTCGACTATGACCCAGTCTCCGCGGAAGCCCTGTTCACGCTCTCCACAATCCAGGAGCACGCCGGTGAGAGCGCGCTGGCGCGTGCCACGCTCGTGCGGGCAGTGCACCTGCAGCCGTCCAATCCGCAGACATGGAAGGCGTTGGGCGAATACGACCTGCGCAATGGCAACCCAACGGCTGCGCTGAACGAGCTCCGCGCCACCGTCTACCTGAACCCCGAGACGGTCGCACCGCTGTCGGTGATCCAGTACGACCCAGAACTGCTCGCGATCCAGAACGCCTACATCCAGGCGCTGCGCGAGACGACGACATCCTCAGCGAGCGTCAAACACGTGACCGTGGTGCGCTCGCCGGGGAGCGTCAAAGCCATCGTGCGCTCACCCGCTGGCGTCAAAAGCGTGACCGTCGGGCGCTCGCCAGCAGCCCTCGCCGCGCGCCGGGCGGCCCGCCGGCGCGCCGCACTTCGACGTCGTGAAAGCCGAAATCCTCGAGCAGCGCGGTGAGGGTGCGTCTCGTGTAGAAGCGCAGGTGGTCGGCGCGGGGGTCGAAGTGGTCCTCGAACGCACGTGGCGCAAGCGCCCAGCGGAGCATTCGCAGCCGCCCATGGTCAGGCGTGCTCAGCAGCAGACTGCCGCCGGAGTGCAGCACCCGGCGTGCCTCCGATAGCCAACCGGCGGTGTCGGCGACATGCTCGATCACCTCTCCCGCCCAGACCGCGTCGAAGCTCGCGTCTGCCAGCGGCCAGGTTCCCGCGACGGGCACCTGTCGCAGGTCGAGCCCGGGATGGCGCTTCTGCGCACGCCGCAGCGGCTCGGCGGCGACGTCGATCCCCACCACCTTCGCTTCCGCGTTGAGAAGCGCGGAGGCGAAATGCCCCTCACCGCAGCCCACGTCGAGCACCCGCTCACCCGCCCGGATGTGGCTCAAGAGGAAAGTGCGGCGCCGGGTGAAATCGACCGGCTCGAGACCCTCGGGCACCTCCTCCCACAGCGCCTCGTGGTAGTCGCCAGATGGGCTCATCGTCGAGCAAGGCTATTCCGACACCGCTCGGCAGGCGCGAATCGTGCAGCCCTGCTGTCATCCCCGCACTAGCCCCTCCGAACCGACTATCTTGCCTTGCGTGCATTCCCCGGGGACGCAGTGACCCAGCGCGAGGACTCGATCGAGCGCTCATGAGGGTCGCCTTCGACAGCCGCCCCGCCGCCGATCCGCGCGGCGTCGGACGCTACTCCCGCTGCCTGCTCGACGCCCTGCGCGACACGGCCACCGGGGAGAGCGAGATCGAGGAGACCCATCAGCCAAGGCGCGCCTCCGATGTCTTCCACGCGCCGTGGATGGAGGGCGCGATGCTGCGCAGCCCGTGCCCGATGGTCGTCACACTGCACGATCTCGCGGCGCTCAAGCGTCGCTCAGAGCACCTGCGGATGGGTATACGTCTGCGTCTGCGTCAGCTGGCTGTACAGCGCGCTATGCGGGTGATCGTGCCCACCGAGGCGGTGGCCCGCGACGCGGTCGAGCGCTTGCGCCTGGATCCCGAGCGCGTCGTCGTGATCGCCGAGGCGCCCGACTCGATGATGTACCCGCGCCCGGCCGAGGAGATCGCGCAGGCGCGGGCGCGCTTCTCGCTGCCCGAGCGCTATCTGGTGTGGGTCGGTGGCCTGCAGCATCCCGACCCGCGCAAGCTTGTCGCCAAGCTCGCTGCCACCCCCCGCGAGCTGCCGCTTGTGCTCGTCGGGCCCACGCGTCCCTGGGCGCACGAGCTGCCCGACGTGACACTCACCGGGCACGTCTCCGACGAGCACCTCGCCGCGATCTACTCCGGCGCTCACGCGCTCGTGCTCCCTTCCGAGGACGAGGGCTTCGGCCTACCGGCGGTCGAGGCGCTGGCCTGCGGCACGCCGGTCGTCGCCTGCGAGGTTCCTGCGCTGCGCGAGGTCCTCGACGAGCGCGCCACATTTGTACAGGCCGGTGACCTGAAGGCTTTGATCCTCGCCGCCGAGACCTCCAGCCGCCCAGCACCGCCACCGCCCGACTGGACGTGGCGGGACGCAGGGCGCGCGACCTGGGGCGTCTACGAAGAGGCGCTCGCGGGCTGTCAGTAGGCCCCGCGCTAATACACGGGAGGGGGCAGGCCCCCGTGGGCGAGCACCCGCGTCAGTACGCCCCGCGCTGCATGATCACAGCGGGGATCGTCTTCAGGATGATCGTCAAGTCGAGCGCCAGCGACCAGCGCTCGAGGTAGATGAAGTCGAGGTGAACGAGGTCGTCGAAGTCGAGCTCCGAGCGGCCCGAGACCTGCCACAGGCCGGTGATCCCGGGAAGGACCAGATAACGCTTGCGGTGCCAGTCCTCGAGCATCTCGTAGTCGCGCTCCGGCAGCGGCCTCGGCCCGACGAGTGACATCTCGCCGTGCAACACGTTCACCAGCTGGGGCAGCTCGTCCAACGAGTAGCGTCGCAGTAGCCCCCCGACGCGCGTCAGGCGCGGGTCCTCGCGGATCTTGAACAGCGCCCCCGAGGCCTCGTTCAGCTCTTCCAGGTCCGCCTGGCGCTGCTCGGCGTCGGTGTGCATCGTGCGGAACTTCAGGCACGCGAACGGTCTTTGCCCGATTCCCCGTCGCGTCGAGCGGAACACGATCGGCCCGCGCGAGGACAGCTTCACGGCGAGCGTGATCATCAGCAGGAGCGGACTCAGCAGCACCAGCAGCACCGTCGCGCCTACCAGGTCGAAGGTCCGCTTCAACGCGAAGTCGATCCCCTCGAACACGGGCGAGCTCAGCTCGAACAGCGGTACCGACTGGCCCGGCACGAACTCGGCGCGGTGGATCAGGATCTCCATCGTCGACGGCGCCAGCCTGACGCGCACCCCGCGCCGGTGGCAATGGTCGACCAGCTCCACGGCCTCGACCTGCGGGAAGTCCGGGTCGGCGATGATCACCTCGTCGATCCGTTCGGTGTCGAGCACGTCCTGGAGCTTTGCGAGCGAGCCCAGCGAGCGCAAGCCATTGGCAGGCAGCTCGTTTGGCGAGAGGAAGCCGACAACCTCGATCGGCGAGTGCGGCGCGTCGGAGAGCGCATGGGCGACGTCGCGGATGTGCTTGCCCGTGCCCACGAGCACGGCGCGGCGGCGATAGCCGGCGGCACGCAGCAGCGCTCCTGTCAGCCACTCGTAGAAGCCGCGCAGTGAGGACACGTACAGCAGTGCGAAGGCCAACGAACCCCAGAAGATGTAGAAGCTCGAGAAGTGTTCCCCGCTCACCACGGCAAACAGCAGCGCGACGAACGCGACCTGGAACAGCGCCCCCACGATCCGCGACAAGCCCGGACGCTGCGCGCGCTCGGCGTACAGGCCCGAGCGCGCGAACAGCAGCGCGGTCACGAGATAGGCGAAGGCGAGAATCCGTCTGGCTTCTTCAAACGCCTGACTCGCGTCCACATGACCCAGTACCGCCGCCTTCAGCACCAGCGCCGTGAAGATCGCCAGCGCCACGCCGACGAAGTCGAGCGCCAGCAGGGAGAGCACGCGCGCCACGCGCCTGGCCGTGGCCATCCGCAGCAGGAACGACATCGCCGGCGGGCGCTTGCTGCGCATGTCCCGATCCGACGGTTCGCGACGCACCGTCGCCTCGGACAGCGTCGCCCTGGCTGTCTCGGACTTCGTCACCTCACCGTTCACAACGCTCCAGACTCCCAGATGTAGCGGTCGCGCTTGATCAGCCGATCAGGACCTTTGCGCCGGAGGCGTCGATCGTGCGCTGCAGTCCTTCGCGCAAAGTCACCTCGGGCGTCCAGCCCAGCAGGTCTTTCGCGAGGGTGATGTCTGGCTTGCGCTGTTTCGGATCGTCCTCCGGCAGCGCCTCGTAGACGAACTCCGAGCTCGAGCCCGTCAACTCCTTGATCGTCTCCCCCAGTTCCAGCAGCGTGAACTCGTCGGGGTTACCGATGTTCACCGGGTCGTGATGCCCGGACTCGGCCAGCGCGATCAGTCCGCGGATCAGGTCGCTCACGTAGCAGAACGAGCGCGTCTGGCTCCCGTCACCGAACACCGTCAGCGGCCTGTTCGCCAGCGCCTGGCGCAGAAACGTCGGGATCACGCGACCGTCGTGCGGGCGCATCCGATTGCCGTACGTGTTGAAGATCCGCACGATCGCCGTGTCGACGCCCTGCTGGCGGTGGTAGGCCATCGTCAGCGCCTCCGCGTAGCGCTTGGCCTCGTCGTACACGCCTCGCGGCCCGATCGGGTTGACGTGGCCCCAGTAGTCCTCCGTCTGCGGGTGCACCTGCGGGTCGCCGTAAACCTCGCTCGTCGAGGCGATCAGAAAGCGCGCGCGCTTGGCCTTCGCCAGCCCGAGCGTGTGGTGCGTGCCATAGGAGCCGACCTTCAGCGTATGCAGCGGCAGCCGCAGGTAGTCGATCGGCGACGCCGGCGAGGCGAGGTGGTAGATGAAGTCGATCGGCTCGTCGACGTAGTAGGGCTCGATGATGTCCGTACCCAGGTGCACGAACCGTTCCGGCTCGCGGATGTGCTCGATGTTTGCGAGCGAACCAGTCTCGAGGTTGTCCACGCAGATCACCCTGTTCCCGCGCGCGAGCAGCTCGTCGCACAGGTGCGATCCGAGGAACCCGGCGCCGCCGGTGACCAAGCAGGTGGACATTGCCGCAGGATACCCTGCGGGCATGACTCAGACAGACGAGCACCTCACCGTCGCCCCGATCGTCGGGCCCGACGATCCCCGCCGCTTCACCGACTCGGGGATCGAGATCTCAGAGCTCTACACCGAGGCCGACCTGCCTGCCCAGCTCGAACTCGGCGAGCCCGGCGACTTCCCATACGCGCGCGGCGTGCACCGCGAGATGTACCGCAAGCAGACCTGGACGATGCGCCAGTACGCGGGCTACGCCTCCGCGAAGGAGTCAAACGAGCGCTACCGCTACCTCATCTCCAAGGGCTCTACCGGCCTTTCGATGGCGTTTGACCTGCCCACCCAGCTCGGGCTCGACTCCGACAATCCGCGCTGCCTCGGCGAGGTAGGCCGTACCGGCGTCGCGATCGACACGATCGACGACATGCGCACCGCGTTCGACGGGATTCCTTTGGATCAGGTGTCGACGTCGATGACGATCAACGCGCCCGCCGCCTGTCTGCTCTTGCTGTACGAGCTCGTCGGCGAGGAGCAGGGCGTGCCGTCCGAGAAGCTTCGCGGCACCACCCAGAACGACGTGCTCAAGGAGTACATCGCACGCGGCAACTACATCTACCCGCCCGCTCCGACGATGCGCCTGACGACCGACCTGTTCCAGTACTGCCACGAGCGTGTGCCGAAATGGAACACGATCTCGATCTCCGGCTACCACTTCCGCGAGAAGGGCTGCTCGGCCGTGCAGGAGGTCGCCTTCACGCTCTCCTCGGGGATCGCCTACGTCCAGGCCGCGATCGACGCGGGCCTCTCCGTCGACGAGTTCGCGCCGCGCCTGGCCTTCTTCTTCAACGGTCACAACAACGTCTTTCAGGAGGTCGCCAAGTTCCGCGCCGCCCGGCGCATGTGGGCGCACATCATGCGCGAGCGCTTCGGAGCAACCAACCCGAAGGCGACGATGCTGCGCTTCCACACCCAGACCGGCGGCGTCACGCTAACCGCCCAGCAGCCCGAGAACAACATCGTGCGGGTCGCTTTGCAGGGCTTCGCCGCGGTCTGCGGCGGCACCCAGTCGCTGCACACCAACGGCTTCGACGAGGCTTTGGCCCTGCCCACCGAGCGGGCCGCCAAAATCGCGCTGCGCACGCAACAGATCCTCGCCGCGGAGTCGGGCGCCGCCGACACGGTCGACCCGTTCGCCGGCTCGTATTACGTCGAGTCGCTGACCGACGAGATCGAACTGCGCGCGAACGAGCTGATCGACAAGGTCGACGCGCTCGGCGGCTCGGTCAACGCGATCGGATTCATCACTGGCGAGATCGACGAGTCAGCGTGGGGCTACCAGGAGCGCTACCGGATCGGCCAGGACGTCGTCGTCGGCGTGAACAAGTACGAGGAAGAGGGGATCGAGGTCCCCGACCTGCTGCGCGTCGACCCTCAGTCCGAGCACGAACAGGTCTCGCGCCTTGCCGAGTTCAAGGCCAACCGCGATTCTGCCCTCATCGAGCAGCGCCTGGAGGAGTTGCGCACGGTCGCGCGCGGTGATGAGAACGTGCTGCCTTCGATCCGCCAGGCCTTGAAGGACCGCTGCTCCCTGGGCGAGGTCTGCGGGGCGATGCAGGACGTGTTCGGCAAGTACGCGCCGACGTTCTGATCCCCCATCCGAGCGGTTAGGCTTCGCCCGTGCTCGCCGTCCAGTTCTACGAAGTCGTGCTCGCGCTGCACATCCTCGCGGTTGTGATCGCCTTCGGCGCGACCTTCGCCTACCCGGTCCTGCTCGGCGTCGTCACGAAGGCCGACACGCGCGCGCTGCCCGCGCTATACCGGGCGCTGCACGCGATCAGCCAGCGCGTGATCATGCCCGGGGTCGCGGCGATCCTCGTCTTCGGCATCTACCTCGCCTCGCACCTGCACCTGTGGAACACGTTCTTCGTGCAGTGGGGCCTTGGCGTCGTGATCGTGATCGGCGCCGTCGAGGGCGCCTACCTCGGCCCGCGCGAGAAGCGCCTGATCGAGGTTGCCGATCAGGACGTGGCGGCCGCCGGCGAGGGGCCGGTGACGTTTGGCGCCGAGCACGACTCGCTCGTCCGGCGGATCGGCGGTGTGGGGGCGCTGATGGACCTGCTCGTGGTGATGACGATTTACTTCATGGCGACCCAGACCTGACCCGGTCGTAGGGCCGCCGGGCAGATACCCTCAGGAGCATGAGCAACTCCTACCGAGTCGCCGTTGTCGGCGCCACCGGCCAGGTCGGTACTTTGATGCTGCGGCTGCTGCGCGAGCGTGAGTTTCCCGCACGCGAGATCGTGCCGTTCGCCTCCTCGCGCTCGGTCGAGCGTGAGCTCGAGGGCGGCCTGATCGTGCGCGGCCTGGACGAGGAGTCGATCCAGGGCTTCGATCTCGCGCTGTTCTCGGCGGGCGGCTCGACCTCGGGCGAGTGGGCGCCGCGCTTTGCCGCTGCAGGTGCCGTCGTGGTCGACAACTCCTCGCGTTGGCGCATGCAGGACGACGTTCCCCTCGTCGTCAGCGAGGTCAACCCCGAGGCGCTCGCCTCCCACCACGGGATCGTCGCGAACCCGAACTGCTCGACGATGCAGATGGTCGTGGCGCTGAAGCCGTTGCACGACGCGGCCGGGATCGAACGGCTGGTGATCTCCACCTACCAGGCCGTCTCCGGTACTGGTAAGCAGGCGGTAGACGAGTTACTCGATCAATCTCACGCACTGCTCCACGAGCGCGAGATCTCCCCGCCCGCGTCCTATGCGCATCAGATCGCTTTCAATGCGCTACCCCACGCCGGCTCGTTCGCGGATGGCGAGGATCACACCGACGAGGAGCGCAAGCTGATCAACGAGACACGCAAGATCCTCGGCGACCCGTCGATCCGCGTGAGTGCGACGTGCGTGCGCGTGCCGGTCGTGACGGGACACTCCGAGGCTGTCAACGTACAGACGCGAGAGCCCCTCTCCCCCGAGCAGGCGCGAAGGCTACTGGCGGCCGCTCCCGGCGTGAGCGTGATCGACGATCCCGCCTCCGCGCAATATCCGCTCGCGATCAACGCAGCCGGCCAGGACGACGTGTTCGTCGGGCGCATCCGCCGCGACCCCGGTCACGAGCGCGCGCTCGACATGTGGATCGTCGCCGACAACCTGCGCAAGGGGGCTGCCCTGAACGCGGTCCAACTCGCGGAACAACTCGATCGGCGCCACCTGATCGCCGCTAAAGGCGCCCGCTCGGTCGCGTAGAAGGAGTCGCGCGAGATCGCTCGAAGTGTGGAGCGATGATCTCCTCGGAGGTGCAGCGCACTTTGGTCAAGTCCCCGCCCGAGCTGTGGGCGGAGGTCAGCGACCCCGCCACTCTCGCCCGTCACCTGGGCGAGCTGGGAGAGATTCGCATCACCCACATCGAGCCGGAGAAGACCGTGGAATGGGAGGCCGCGGACACCACCGGCAAGGTTTTGCTCAAGCCCTCGGGGTGGGGCACCAAAGTCACGCTGACCGTCGCCCGAGAGCTCTCGGCGCCCGAGCCGCCACCCGAGCCCGAGCCATCGATGGAAGTCGAGCCGGAACTGGAACCGGAACCAGTGGTCGCGGAGGAACCAGAGCCTGAGCCACATCCTGGGTTCTTCGCCAGGCTCTTTCGCCGTCGAAAAGAAGTCGTCCAGCCGGAGCCGGAGCAGTCGGCGACCATCGAGGTCGACGAGCCCGATCGACCTCAGGACGAAGACAGGAAGGACATCGCCGCGGAACTGAAGGCCGCCGAGGAGGAAGTCGCGGCAGAGGAAGTGACCGCCGTGCTGACCGCAGTGCTCGACCGGCTCGGCGCCGCGCACCACCGGCCATTCTCGCGGGCCTGAGTCCGGCCCGAGAACTGCCCCGACGCGAGCACGCGGATAAGATCCCGCGCCCGATGGCCTCGAACTCCCACGACCGGCAGAACGACGCCGCGCTGCTAGCCGCTTCCCGCAGCGGGCACCGCAAACCGCCGCGACAGAAGGCACCGGAGACCTACGAGGAGAAGCTCGCGCAACTCCAAGAGCTGCGCGAGGCAGCGATCCACTCCTCGCCGGAGGCCGAGGAGAAGCAGCACGCGCGCGGCAAGTACACCGCGCGCGAGCGCGTGGAAAAGCTGCTCGATGAGGGGTCCTTCCAGGAGCTCGACACGTTCGTGCGCCACCGCACGTACGACTTCGACATGCAGAAGAACCGGCCCTGGGGCGACGCCGTGGTCACCGGCCACGGCACGATCGACGGCCGCACCGTGTGCGTGTTCAGCCAGGACTTCACCGTGTTCGGAGGCTCGCTCGGCGAGGTGATGGGCGAGAAGATGTGCAAGATCATGGACCTGGCCGCAAAGATCGGCTGCCCGGTGATCGGCATCAACGACTCCGGCGGAGCGCGGATCCAGGAGGGCGTCGTGTCGCTCGGCTCCTACGGCGACGTGTTCCTGCGCAACGTTCGCTCCTCCGGCGTGATCCCCCAGATCAGCCTTGTGATGGGCCCATGTGCCGGGGGCGCCGTGTACTCGCCCGCGATCACCGACTTCATCTTCATGGTCAAGGAGACCTCGCACATGTTCATCACCGGCCCCGACGTGATCAAGACGGTCACGGGCGAGGAAGTCGGCTTCGAGGAGCTCGGCGGGGCGATGTCACACAACACGAAGTCGGGCGTCGCGCAGTTCGCCTCCGAGGACGAGGACGCCTGCCTGGAGGACTGCCGCTACCTGCTGAGCTTCCTGCCCCAGAACAACCTCCAGACCACACCCCGGGTGCAGCCGGCCGACGACCCGCAGCGGATGGACCCCGAGCTCGACCACGTCGTGCCGGACAACCCCAACAAGCCATACGACATGCGCGACGTCGTCAAGCTGATCGTCGACGACGAGGAGTTCTTCGAGGTGCACGAGCACTACGCGAAGAACATCATCTGCGGCTTCTCGCGCATGGACGGCTTCACCGTCGGCATCGTCGGCAACCAGCCCGCGCAGCTCGCCGGCGTGCTCGACATCGCCGCCTCCGAGAAGGCCGCGCGCTTCGTGCGCACTTGCGACGCCTTCAACATCCCGCTGCTGACGTTCTGCGACGTGCCGGGTTTCCTGCCGGGCACCGCCCAGGAGTGGGGCGGGATCATCCGCCACGGCGCGAAGCTCCTGTACGCGTTCGCCGAGGCGACGGTGCCGAAGGTCACGATCATCACGCGCAAGGCCTACGGTGGCGCCTACGACGTCATGTCCTCCAAGCACCTCGGAGCCGACTTCAACTTCGCCTGGCCGACGGCCGAGGTCGCGGTGATGGGTCCGGAGGGCGCCGTAAACATCATCTACCGGCGCGACCTCGCGCAGAGCCCGACGCCCGACGAGCGCCGACAGAAGCTGATGGACGACTACAAGGCGCGCTTCGCCAACCCCTACACCGCCGCCGAGCGCGGCTACATCGACGACGTGATCGTCCCGCACGAGACGCGCCCGCGGCTGATCGCGGCGCTGCGAGACGCTGCGCTCCAAGCGCGAGCCGGGGCCGAAGCGCAAGCACGGGAACATCCCGCTGTGAAGTCCGCCTCACCCGCGCAGGCGGCGGCGATCGCAGCGGCGATCGAGCGGTTTCAGCGCGCGACGGCACCCACGGCAAGCTCAAACGACGAGCACCCCGATCCCTGGATTCGCGCGGCTATCCTCGAAGGGGTCACGCGCGATCCAGAGTTCGCATTCCCTGCCTCTGGATAAATACCCAAAAGCCGCTAGGCTTTAGGGCAATCTCGCCGTAAACTCGTCCCCGCCGCACCAACTCGACCCGCACCCGGACCAGGAACCCGCAGGAGGTCGCACCAGATGGAGTCAGCTTCAGCACCCGCCCAGGACTCGGCGCCAGCCCAGGACGCCGCCCCGATGCAGCGCGGCACGCTCGCGGATCCCGAGATCCTGCAGAACGTGCCCGGGCACGTGATCCCGATCATCGAGCGCGAGTTCGATGACTTCAAGACCGAGGCCGGCAAGTTCCTGCAAGGGAAGATGCCCGAGGACGAGTTCATCAAGTTCCGGCTCAAGCAGGGCGTCTACGGCCAGCGCCAGCCCGACGTGAACATGGTTCGCGTCAAGCTCCCGTTCGGCGGGGTCACGCCCGAGCAGATGGAGTCCTTCGCGGACGTCGTCGAAAAGTACGCGCCGCTGAACAAGGGCCACATCACGACCCGGCAGAACGTCCAGATCCACCACATCCCGCTGGCGGAAATGGAGCCGGCGATCCGCGACGCTGAGCGAGTCGGGGCTGTCCAGCCGCGAGGGCTGCGGCAACACCGTCCGCAACGTCACCGGCGATCCGTGGGCCGGCGTCGCCAAGGACGAGCTGTTCGACATGACGCCGTACGCGGGGGCGTACGTGCGCTACTTCGTGCGCCACCCGACGACGCAGGCGATGCCGCGCAAGATCAAGACAGCGTTCGACGGCTCCCCACGTGACCGGGCGATCTCAGGCATCCACGACATCGCCTTCCGCGCGCGCGTCAAAGAGAGTACGGATCCCGGCCGCCCGGGCCCCGTCCGCGGCGCAGAGATGCTCGTCGGCGGCGGCACCTCGATCATGCCGCGCGTCGCACCGGCCTGTACGAGTTCGTCGAGCTCGACAACGGCGAGTACCTGCGGATTGCCGAGGCGGTGTTCCGGATCTTCGACCGCCAGGACTGGCTGCGTCAGAACCGGGCGCGCGCGCGGATCAAGGTGTTCGTCGACAAGTTCGGGATCGACGAGCTGCGCAATCAGGTCGAGGAGGAGCTGCGGGGCGACTGGGTAGCGGAACGGGACTTCTCGATCGAGGACAGGCTGTTCCTCGACGACGAGCGCGAGGGCGCGCCCGCGCCGCGGGAGAGCTACGGCAGCCCGAACGGCGACCTGTCGGAGTTCGAACGCTTCCGCAAAGCGAACGTGCGCGAGCAGAAGCAGGAGGGCTACGTGACGGTCGAGGCGAAAGTCCTGCGCGGCGACCTCACGCCGGAGCAGTTCCGCGGCCTGGCAGCGGCGATGCGCGACTACGCCGGCGGCTACGCGCGGACGACCGTGCAGCAGAACTTCGTGCTGCGCTGGGTGCGCGAGGAGAGCGTCTACGACCTGTGGCGCGCGCTGTCGGAGCTCGGCCTCGGCGAGGCGGGGTCGAGGGAGATCACCGATGTGGTCTCGTGCCCCGGAACCGACTCGTGCAAGCTCGGGATCACGAGCTCGATGGGATTGAACGAGGCGGTGCAGGAGCGAATCGTGGCGATGGACATCACCGACGAGATCACGCGCAAGCTGAACGTGAAGATCTCCGGCTGCCCGAACGGCTGCGGCCAGCACCACGTCGCGTCGCATCGGCTTCACCGGCGCGTCGATCAAAGTCGGCGAGCACACGATCCCCGCCTACATCCCCCACGTCGGCGGCGTGTTCGAAGGCGGCGAGGTCAAGTTCGGCACGCGCCTGAAACTGCGCCTGCCCTCCAAGCGCGTCCCGGACGCGATCGAGCGCTGGATCGGGCATTACGAAGCCAACCGCAACGACGGCGAGGAGTGGAACGACTTCGCCGAGCGCGTCGGCACCGCCGAGCTCGAGGCGCTCGTAAAGGACCTGTCGATGCCCGTCGACTTCGGGCTGGAGACGATGAATCAGTTCATCGACTGGAACCGCAACGTACCATTCGAAGTGATTCGCGGCGAGGGCGAGTGCGCGGTATAGCTCAAGGACCAACGCTGACGAGACGACCAGGACATATGCACGCACAAGACAGCCAAATAACAGAGATCGACCCCGCGCTCAGCCTGACCCACACGCTGCGCGAGGCGGCGCGCCACGGCGAGCGGGCCGTGCTGCTGTGCTCCTTCCAGAAGGAGGAGTCGGTGCTGATCGACGAGCTGCTGCGGCTGGACTATGTTGATGAGGCCCACAGCCCCCCCGACCGTGAGGATCATGACGATCGACACCGGTGTTCTCTTCCCCGAGACGCTGCAGACCTGGCGCGCGTTCGAGGAGCGCTTCGGCGTGAAGATCGAGGTGCAGGACGCGAGCAGTCACGGGGTACCGTGGAGCGGCCCGGAGCACTGCTGCTCGGTCGCGAAGGTCGCCGCCCTGGAGAGCTCGCTGGCCGGCGCCGAGGGCTGGATCACCGGCATCCGCCGCGAGCAGGGCCCGACCAGAGCCAAGACCGAGCTGATCGAACGCGACGAGGGCCGCGGCCTGTGGAAGTACAACCCGCTCGCCCACTGGACCGACAAGGACCTGTGGCGGCGGATCAACGAGCGCGATCTGCCGTACAACCCGCTGCACGACCAGGGCTACGAGTCGATCGGCTGCGCGCCCTGCACGCAGCCGGGCAGCGGTCGCGAAGGCCGCTGGGCAGGCACGGACAAGACGGAGTGCGGCATCCATGTCGTAGAGCCCGTCAGCTGAGCGGATGAGCGTCGCGGCCCGTCCACAGCTCAGTCACCTGCGCGCGCTGGAGAGCGAGGCGATCCATGTGATGCGCGAGGTCGCGGCCGAACTGGAGCGCCCGGTGCTGCTGTTCAGCGGCGGCAAGGACTCGATCGTGCTGTTGCGCCTCGCGGAGAAGGCGTTCCGCCCGGCCCCGTTCCCGTTCCCGCTGATGCACGTCGACACCGGGCACAACTTCGGAGAGGTGATCGAGTTCCGCGACCGCCGCATCGGCGGAGCTGGGCGAGCGGCTGATCGTGGCGAGCGTGCAGGAGTCGATCGACAGCGGCCGGGCGGTCGAGGAGACAGGGCCGCGGGCCTCGCGCAACCGGCTGCAGACGGTGACGCTGCTGGACGCGCTCGCCGAGCACGGCTTCGACGCTGCCTTCGGCGGCGCGCGACGCGACGAGGAGCGCGCACGGGCGAAGGAGCGCGTGTTCTCCTTCCGCGACGACTTCGGGCAGTGGGACCCGAAGAAACAGCGCCCGGAGCTGTGGAACCTCTACAACGGGCGCATCAAGCAGGGCGAGAACGTCAGGGTCTTCCCGATCTCCAACTGGACGGAGCTCGACGTCTGGGAGTACATCGACCAGGAGTCCTTGGAGGTGCCGTCGATCTACTTCGCGCACGAGCGCGAGGTGTTCGGGCGCGACGGGATGCTGTACGCGTGGCGCGAGGGCGTCGAGCTGATCGACGGCGAGCAGGTGAGCACCGAGACGGTTCGCTACCGCACCGTCGGCGACATGACCTGCACGGGCGGCGTGCGCTCGCGGGCAGCGACGCTCGAGGAGGTCGTCAGCGAGATCGCCGCCACGCGGATCACCGAGCGCGGCGAGACGCGCGCCGACGATCGGGTGACGGAGGCCGCGATGGAGGACCGCAAGAAGGCGGGGTACTTCTAGTGCGCGCCGCCTCATGACTCTGGACCTGCTGCGCTTCACCACCGCCGGCTCGGTCGATGACGGCAAGAGCACGCTGATCGGGAGGCTGCTGTACGACACCAAGCAGGTGTTCGAGGACCAGCTGGAGCACGTCGCGCAGGCGAGCGAGCGGCGCGGCGGCGAAGGGGCACTCGACCTGGCGCTGCTGACCGACGGGCTCCGCGCCGAGCGCGAGCAGGGGATCACGATCGACGTCGCCTACCGCTATTTCGCCACCCCGAAGCGGCGCTTCATCATCGCCGACTGCCCCGGGCATCGGCAGTACACGCGCAACATGGTCACGGGCGCCTCGACCGCGGACCTGGCGGTGATCCTGCTCGACGCGCGGCGAGGGGTGCTCGAGCAGTCTAAGCGTCACGCGTTCATCAGCGCGCTGCTGGGGATCCCCCACCTCGTCGTCGCGGTGAACAAGATGGACCTCGTCGACTACTCGCAGGAGCGATTCGAGGAGCTCGTGGTGGAGTTCGAGGGCTTCGCCAAGAAGCTAACCGGGATCACGACGCATGGACCCGGCCCGCCCACGGGCGTGATATCGCCTACATGCCGATCTCCGCGCTGAACGGTGACAACGTCGTCGAGCGCTCACAGGCAATGCCTTGGTTTGACGACCCCGCCCATCCCCCGACGCTGCTGGAGCTACTGGAGCAGGTCGAGGTCGCCTACGACCACCCCCACGATCGAGCCGCGCGGTTCCCCGTGCAGTGGGTGGTCCGCCCCAGCGGGACTTCCAGCAACGGCAGTGCCGAGGCGAGCGACTACCGCGGCTACGCCGGCCAACTCGCGAGCGGCGCGCTGCGCAAGGGCGAGGAGGTCGCGGTGCTGCCGAGCGGCCGTACGACGCGGATCGCCGCGATCGACACCTACGACGGCGAGCTGGACGAGGCGATGGCGCCGATGTCGCTGACGCTGCGCTTGGAGGACGAGCTCGACGTCTCGCGCGGCGAGACGATCTGCCGTCCCGATCAGGCGCCAACGGTCGCGCGCGAGCTGGAGGCCGACGTCTGCTGGATGGCCGAGCAACCGCTGCGCCCGGGAGGGCGCTACGTGATCAAGCACACCACGCGCAGCGCAACAGCGGTCGTCGACGCGATCACAGACCACGTCGACGTGGACACGCTCGAGCGCGGAGCACCGCCAGAGGAGCTGGGCCTGAACGACATCGGCCGCGTGCGCCTGCGCACGAGCGCCCCGCTCGTGTTCGATCCTTACGCGAACAACCGCCGCACCGGCAGCTTCATCCTGATCGACGAGGCGAGCAACGAGACGGTCGGCGCGGGGATGATCGCCTAAGCTACCGGCCGAATGTTCTCGAAGGTACTGGTCGCCAACCGCGGTGAGATCGCGGTCCGCATCGTGCGCGCGCTCGACGAGCTCGGCGTGGCGTCGGTCGCCGTTTACTCAGAGCTCGACCGCGACGCCCTGCACGCAAGGCGCGCCGACGAGGCCTACAACCTCGGTGAGGGCCCCGCGGCGGAGAACTACCTGAGCATCGAGAAGATCCTCGACGTCGCCAAGCGCTCAGGCGCAGAGGCGATCCACCCGGGGTACGGCTTTCTCGCCGAGAACGCCCCATTCGCCCAGGCCTGCGAGGACGCCGGGATCGTCTTCATCGGCCCACCGGCGAGCGCGATCGAGGCGATGGGCTCGAAGACACGCGCGCGCGAGCTGATGCAGGCCGCGGGCGTGCCGATCGTGCCGGGCACGACCGAGGCGGTCGCCACCGTCGAGGACGCGATGAGGATCGCCAAGGAGGAGATCGGCTTCCCGGTCGCGGTCAAGGCGGCCGGCGGCGGCGGCGGCAAGGGCTTCCGCGTGGCGCTGACCGAGGATGAGCTGCGAGGGCGCGTTCGAGGGGTCAAGCCGCGAAGGCGAGAAGTTCTTCTCCGATGCGACCGTGTACCTGGAGCGCTACCTCCATGATCCGCGTCACGTCGAGGTCCAGGTACTGGCCGACCGCCACGGCAACGTGATCCACCTCGGCGAGCGCGACTGTTCGATCCAGCGCCGCCACCAGAAGGTGATCGAGGAGTCGCCAGCGCCGGCGTGGGTCGTCGATGAGGCGATGCGCGAGCGGATCGGGAAGATCGGCGTCGATGCGGCAAAGGCCGTCGACTACGTCGGCGCGGGCACGATCGAGGGCCTGTTCTCGGCGGCGACGGCGGCCGAGAGCCGGAGTATTTCTTCCTGGAGATGAACACGCGCGTGCAGGTCGAGCACTGCGTCACGGAGATGACGACCGGGATCGACATCGTCAAGGAGGGCATCAAAGCGGCCGCGGGCGAGCAGCTGTCCTACGCGCAGGAGGACATCGAGCTGCGCGGGCACGCGATCGAGTGCCGGATCAACGCCGAGGACGCCTCCAAGAACTTCGCCCCGGCGCCGGGCAAGATCGGCGCCTACCTGGAGCCGAGCGGCCCGGGCGTGCGCGTCGACTCGGGCGTCGGCGCGGGCGGGGAAGTCTCGCCGATGTACGACCCGATGGTGGCGAAGCTGATCGTGTGGGACTCAGACCGCGAGCAGGCCACGCAGCGGATGCTGCGGGCGCTGGGCGAATACGAGATCGAGGGCCTGAAGACGCTGATTCCCTTCCACCAGGCGCTGCTGGCGACCGAGCAGTGGGCGAAGGGCGAGACGTGTAGAGACCTGCTGGAGGACAAAGCGTGGCTGAAGACGCTCGCCTTCCCCGCCCCCCAGCCTCCGGGAGACGACGCCGGTGAGGAGAAGGTGGAGCAGACCTACGAGGTCGAGGTTTCGGGGCAGCGCTTCGACGTGCGCGTCGTCGGACCCCCATTCGCCGGCGGCGGCGGCGGCGCCTCGGCAAACGGCTCGACAGCGGGCGGGCGTGCAGGCACCAAAACGCAAGCAGCGCGAGAGCCTCCAGCGCCGGAGGGCCGGACACGCTGCCCTCTCCGCTGCAGGGAAACATGTGGAAGGTGCTCGTCAAGCAGGGCGACACCGTCGAGGAGGGTCAGCTGCTGTGCATCATCGAGGCGATGAAGATGGAGAACGAGATCACCGCGCACAAGGCGGGCACGATCACCGAGCTGCCGATCGAGGAGGGCGCCCCGATCGCCGCGGGCGCCCCGATCGCGACGATCAAGTCGCCTGAGTAAGCAAGGCGATGTTCTCCTCCAGGACCTCGAGCGCCCGCTCGGAGTCCAGCACCGGGCCGTGACCAGGCACGACATGCTCGGCTGAAGCGACCAACGGGCGCAGACGCTGCAAGGGTGGCGAGGTAGGCCTCACGATTCCCCCCATCGTTGAGCGTCGGGGGCTCGACCGTCGAGAGGTAGTCGCCGGCCACGAGCACACGCGCCCATGGGATCCAGATCGCCATCCCGTCCACGGTGTGACCGTCGGCGGGGTGCAACTCCAGCTCGTGGTCGCCGATCCCGCAGCGCCCAGGGACCGGCAGCGCCTGGACCGATCCGAGCGCGAGCGGACGGGGCCGTTCGATCAACAGGTCCTCGTCAAACGCGCGCAACTCGCGCTGGACCGCTCCTGGTGAGGCCCGCAGGCGCTCGGCGGTGCTCTCCGCGCAGCCGAGCGCAACGCCCGGGAAGGCGAGTCGCCCGAGCAGGTGATCCCAGTCGCCGTGCGTGGCGAGCAGCCCGCTGGGCTTTGGAAAACGGGCCTGTTCGAGCAGCGCGGGCAGCGTTTCGAGCTCGTCGGGGAGAACGGGCGAGTCGATCACAAAAGTCTCTCCCTCGCCATCAACCGGCCCGCGGACGATCACGCAGTTGACCTGGAGGACCGCGCTGGTGGCGACCAGCACGTCGCGATGGAGAGAGACGGCCCTCACCGCAGTAGCCCTACGACCTCAGGTGATGCCGAGCAGCTTGGCGGCCTCTTTGAGGTTGTGCACTTCGGCCGTCGGTTTTTTCTGGGAGGAGTCGAGCGTCTCCTTATTTCGATTTACCCAGATCACGGGCACCCGCTGTTTGACGCACGGCGCAACATCGTGGTAGTGGCTGGCGGCGACGTGCACCCAGCCACGCTTGCCGCCCATGCGCCTCGCGCACTCGGTGAAGTGGGCGAGTTCGGGCTTATAGGAGCGCACCTGCTGAGCGGTGACGACCAGGTCGAAGTCGGTCGGGATGTGGCGGCGGGTCTGGCCGAGCAGCTTGTCGTCGATGTTCGAGAGCAGGCCGAGCTTGTACTTCTTGGCAAGCTTCGCCAGCTGGATGTTCGTCTCCTTGAAGGGCTTCCAGCGCTGCACCGAGTCGGGCAGGAAACCCGAGCGCGAGGGCTCGAGCTTCCACTCCATCCGTTTGGCGACCTCGATCGCCGTGCGCCTGAGCACCTCGGCGTAGAGCTCGTAGGAGCCGCCCTCGATCTCACGGGAGATCTCGTGAAACAGCGGGAGCAGGACGGCGCGATCGATCTCGAACCCGTCACGCTCGGCCTCCTTGGCGAAGGCTTCATAGATCCCGGTCTCCCAATCGATCAGCGTGCCGTAGACGTCGAAAGTGACGAAGGTGACGTTCTTGGGAATCGGCATCGGCTCGGCATTATGCCCTGCGCAGCCTCTGCGCGCGGTCACGCCCCTTTCGGTTAGTGTTCCGCGCCGCAATGGACCTACTCGAGTACCAGGGCAAGCAGCTGTTCGCCCGCCACGGCCTGCGGGTGTCCGACGGCAAGGCCGTCACGACCGTGGAGGATGCAGTCGCCGCGGCGAACGAGGTCGGCTATCCGGTGGTCGTGAAGGCCCAGGTGCTGATCGGCGGGCGCGGCAAGGCCGGCGGCGTGAAGCTCGCCGCGGACGAGGCCGAGGCCAGAGAGCACGCGACGAACATCCTCGGGATGGACATCCACGGGCACACGGTGCGGACCCTGTGGATCGAGCACGCCTCAGACATCGCCACCGAGTACTACGCCTCGGTGCTGCTGGACCGCTCGGCCAAGCAGCCGTTGGTGATGTTCAGCGTCGAGGGCGGCGTGGACATCGAAGAGGTCGCCGAGCAGACGCCGGAGAAGCTGATCCGCCACCACGTCGATGCGCTCGAGGGCCTCTCCCGCGAGGAGGCCGTGCAGATCGCCACCGACGGCAAGGCCGACGCCGACGTGATCGAGGGCGTCGCCGACGCGCTCGTGGCGCTGTACGAGGTGTGGCTGGACGAGGACGCGACGCTTGCGGAGATCAACCCGCTGATCGTGACGCCCGAGCGCGAAGTCAAGGCGCTTGACTCGAAGGTGTCGCTCGACGACAACGCCCTCTACCGCCACCCCGAGAACCAGGAGCTGGCCGACAAGGAGAACGAAGACCCGATCGAGCGCCGCGCGAAGGAGCAGGGCGTGCAGTACGTGAAGCTCGACGGCGACATCGGCATCCTCGGCAACGGCGCCGGGCTGGTGATGTCGACGCTCGACGTCGTCGCCCAGGCGGGCGGCAAGCCGGCGAACTTCCTCGACGCGGGCGGCGGCTCGGACGCCGCGAAGATCAAGCAGGCGGTCGAGCTGATCCTCGCCAACGACGCGGTCAAGGCGGTGCTGTTCAACATCTTTGGTGGCATAACCCGCTGCGACGAGGTCGCGAAAGGCCTGATCGCCGCGTTTGACGAGATCAAACCAACTGTTCCGTTCGTCGTCAGGCTGGACGGCACGAACGACGTCGCCGGCCGCGAGCTGCTGCAGGAGGCCGCGCTGCCGAACGTGCACGCCGCCCGGACGATGAACGAGGCGGCCGAGAAGGTCGTCGCGCTGGCAAAGGAACAGAGCTGATGTCGGTGCTCGTCGACGAGAACACGCGCCTGGCCGTCGCCGGGATCACCGGCCGCGAGGGCTCGTTCCACACGCTGAACAACAAGCGCTACGGCACGAACGTGGTCGGCGGCGTCACCCCGGGCAAGGGCGGTCAGGACGTCGAGGGCATCCCCGTCTTCAACTCCTGGGCGGAGGCCGCCGAGAGCGTCCAGCCGAACACCGCGATGATCTTCGTGCCGCCGCGGTTCGCCGCCGATTCGATCCTCGAGGCCGCCGCGGCAGGCGTCGAGCTCGTGATCGCGATCACCGAGGGCATCCCCGCGCACGACGAGCTGCGCGTCTACAACACACTCAAGCGCGATCACCCGGGCACCCGGCTGATCGGCCCGAACTGCCCCGGGATCCTGTCCCCCGGCAAGGCCAACGTCGGGATCATCCCGGCGAGCTTCTTCAAGGAGGGCAACGTCGGCGTGGTCTCGCGCTCGGGCACGCTGACCTACCAGATCGGCAACGAGATCGCCCAGGCCGGGTTCGGCTGCAGCTCGATCGTCGGGATCGGCGGCGACCCGGTGCCGGGCTCGTCGTTCGTGGACGTGATCGAGCTGTTCGAGTCCGACGAGCAGACCGAGCTGATCGTGCTCTCCGGCGAGATCGGCGGCTCGGCCGAGGAGGAGGCCGCCGAGTACATCGCCGCGCACGTGAAGAAGCCCGTGGTGGCCTACATCGCCGGCTTCACCGCCCCGGCGGGCAAGCAGATGGGCCACGCCGGAGCGATCGTCTCAGGCTCCGCCGGCACCGCCGCCGCGAAGGCGCAGGCACTGGAAGCGAAGGGCGTGCGCGTCGGTCGCACTCCGACCGAGGTGGCGGAGATCGCGGTAACGCAGCTACGCTAGGGCAGTGGATCAGGAGGTCTCGAAGACGCTGGGCGAGCTGGAGCGCAAGCTGCAGGAGCTGGAGCGCACCCTGACCTCGATCGATCGCGGCGAACGGATCGGCGGGAGAAGTCCCTGTCAGCGCCGATCACAGTCCTGCCGATCGCACTCCCTCCGGCCCTCCTCCCTCCCCTGCCGGCCGATCTCCGCTTGGTCGACTGGTCGATGAAGCGGTCGAGCCGGTCGCGCACGTCGAGCGGGCGCCACGTCCACACGCCCAGCAGTCCCCGCGAGTCCCACAGCCCGCACAACCACCACAACCCGAGCAACCCACCGAGGTCTCCTCGCCCTCCCGAGGCAAAGACGCCGAGCGCCGATCAGCTGCTGCACTTCCGCGATCGGCTGGAGCGGAGCGCGAAGGAGCTGACCCAGGAATATGACGAGCTGCTCGGGCGCCTAGACTACGCCGCCGTGGCAAGCAAACCGGTGGGCCCAACGATCTCATTCGCGCGCGGAGCACCGTCGCTCGACATCGTCGACGTGGAGGGCCTGAGCGATGCGGCGGTCCGCGCGTTCGCGAGCGACCCGGCGGGCACGACCGCCTACGGCACCTCGGTCGGCTACCCGCGATTGCGAGCGTGGATCGCGGATCGCCACCAGGTGGAGCCGGAGCGCGTGCTCGTTACGAACGGCTCGATGCAGGCCGACGCGTTCCTGTTCGAGCAGCTCGTGGCCCCGGCGACGACGTGATCGTGGAGCGCCCGACGTACGACCGCACGCTGCTTTCGCTGCGCGAGCGCGGCGCGACGGTGCATGCGGTCGAGCTCGAGCACGACGGGATCGACACGGATGCGCTCGCCGGTCTGTTGAGCGGCGCGCAGGCGGTACAGCCGCAGCTGGCGCACATCATCCCCAACTTCCAGAACCCCGCCGGCTACACGCTCTCGCCGGCCAAGCGCCAGGCACTGCTCGCGCTGGCCGCCGAGCACAACTTCTGGGTGTTCGAGGACGACCCCTACGTGGACCTGCGCTTCAGCGGCGAGACACTGCCGACGATGCTCTCGATGGACCCCAAGCACGTGGTGTACGCCTCGTCGTTCTCGAAGACCGTCTGCCCGGGCATCCGCGTCGGCTACCTGGTCGGCCCGGCCGATCTGATCGCGGCGATCGCGAAACTCGCGACGAACACTTACATCTCGCCGAGCATGGTCGCGCAGTCGATCGTCTACGAGTTCTGCGCCTCGGGCGCGATCGACAGCTCGATCGAGACGGTCAGGACCGCGCTGGCAAAGCGCGCGCTGACGCTGGATCGGGCGCTGCGGCGCGAGCTGCCGGAGGCCGAGTTCGTGGCGCCCGAAGGCGGCTACTTCATGTGGGTGACGCTGCCCGCGGGCACCGACGTGCATGCTCTGCACAAGGTCGCCGGCGAGCATGGGGTGGCGTTCGTGAAGGGCACCGACTTCGTGCTGGAGGGCGGCGAGAACACGCTGCGCCTGGCCTACTCGGGCGTAACCCCCGAGCAGATCGACGAAGGCGTCGCGCGCCTCGCCCAGGCGTACCGCTCGCTCTAGACAAACGGACCTCCCTGAGGCGCCCGATAGCCAAGCGAGACAAGGACGCAGGGAGCGTGGCGTGCTACGCACGCGAGCGACCGAGGACGCAGTATCGCGCCGACTATCGGGCGCCTCAGCGGCCGTAGCGCTGGCCGAGTACAAGCTGCTCTGGCAGCGCCGTGCGCGGGGGCGGCGAGGGGTCGGCGATCACCGAGACGGTCTCGGCGACGCTCGGGGTGACCGCGCAGGGCGGCCATCGGCGCTCTCCACCACCACCTGCTCGTCGTCGTGCACGGCCAGCGTGCCCTCCAGGCCGGGCTCAAGGCCCGAGGCCTTGAGGTAGTGCAGCAGATCCTCGGCCTCGTTCTCGAAGCGCAGGACGCGCACCGAGGCGCCGACGGCGACATCGGCCAGCGGCACGCCCGAGAGGCGCGCGCCGGCGACGATCGGGTGGCCGTGGGGGCAGGTCTTGGCGTCGCCGATCGCCGCGAGCATGCGCTGCTCGAGCACCGGGGACATCGCGTGCTCCAGGCGCTCGGCCTCCTCGTGGACCTCGTCCCAGGGCACACCGAGGACGTCGGTGAGAAAGCGCTCGATCAGGCGGTGGCGGCGGACGATGCCCTCGGCGTGCTCGGCGCCTGAGTCGGTGAAGGCGATCGCACGGTCACTGCCGCGGGTGACATAGCCGTCGCGCTCCAGGCGGCCGATCATCTCGTGCACGGTGGGCGGCGAGAGTTGCATCGCGCGCGCGACGTTCGCGCCGGTCATCGGCAGACCGGCCTCCTGCAGCCAGAAGAGGATCTGCAGATACTCCTCCTCGGCGACGGTCGCCGTGGTGGTGGTGGTGGTGTCGTTACTCACTTCCGTGATGCTAGACGACACTCAGGTGGCGAGCTGGTCAAACGTGCACTCGGTCGGCGGCTTGTCATCGCGCCAGCGGCGCAGCTTGGCGCCATGGCGGATGCGCCCGGCGGAGACGTGGTCGAAATCGATCTCGATCACCAGCTCGGGGCGCAGACCGACCCACTCGAGGTCCTTGCCCGAGCTCCAGCGGCTGGGGTCGGCCGAGCCGCGCTCTCCCGACTCATACGGGGCGAAGAAGCCGACCAAACGGCGCTTCTCGGTGGCGGACAAACCGGAGCAGTGTCCGACGACGCGCAGCTCTGGACCGTCGTATAGACCGAGGATCAGCGCGCCGACAGTGTCGGGCTCCTTGCCGGGACGCCAGCCGACGAGCACGACATCGATCGTGCGCACGCGCTTGACCTTGAACGTGCCCTTGCGCTCGCCCGGGCGGTAGGGCGCAGAGAGCTCCTTGGCGATCGCCCCCTCGGCGTGCTCGAGCCAACGCTGGGCCTCCTGCTCGGTCGCGACGGTCTCCATCAGCTCGATCGGCGCACCTGCGAACATCCCGTCCTCGAGCAGCTCCTGCGAGCGCGGCGCGGCGCTCGGACAGGGGCCGCTCCAGCAGCGACTCGTCCTCTCGGGCAAGCAGGTCGAAGACGACATAGACGGCGGGCGTCTCGACGGACAGGCGCTCGATCCGGGAGACGGCCGGGTGGATGCGCTGGCCGAGCGCGTCGAAGTCCTCGTGGCCGTCCTGCGCCGCGGACGACGATCTCGCCGTCGAGCACGTAGCGGCCTGGCGGCAGCACCAGCTCGGGGAAGTAGCGCCCGAGCGGCTTGGCCGAGCGCGACTGCAGGAACACCTCCTCGCCGTCGACGAACGCCAGGCAGCGAAACCCGTCGAGCTTGATCTCGTAGGAAAAGTCCTCGCCGACAGGCAGCGCCTTGCGCGAGAGGGCCAGCTGAGGCTTGACCGGAGGCTCCAGCGGAAGGCTCACTCGCCCTCCTCGCTCTCGTCGCGCTTCGCGCGGCTTGGCTGGACGCGCATGGGCTCTCCGGGCATCTTCGGATAGTCGGGCGGGTAGGGCATGTCTCCCCGGCCCTCGGCGAGGTCGCGCTCATACATCTCGAGCAGTGGCTCGAGCGAGTGGGCGATGTCGTCGATGGCAGCGTGGCGGTCGCCCGTCTCGGCGAACCTGGCGGGCATCGTCGTCACCGTGAAGTCCTCGGGCTGGGCCTGCTCGAGCTCCTCCCAGGCCAAGGGCGCGGACACGGGCGCCCCCGGCTTGGGGCGCACGCTGTAAGCGGAAGCGATCGTGCGGTCGCGTGCGTTCTGGTTGTAGTCGACGAAGATCCGCTCGCCGCGCTCCTCCTTCCACCAGTTGGTCGTCACCTGGCCAGGCAGGCGTCGCTCGAGCTCACGACCAAAAGCGATCGCTGCGTGGCGCATGTCGGTGAATGTCCAGCGTGGCTCTATGCGGACGTAGATGTGGACCCCCCGGCCGCCGGATGTCTTGGGGAACCCGACATACCCCAGCTCCTCTAGCAGCACCCGCGCCTGCGCGGCAACCTGGACCGCGTCAGCGAAATCGGTGCCCGGCTGCGGGTCCAGGTCGATGCGCAGCTCGTCGGGATGGTTGAGGTCCTCGCGGCGGACCGGCCACGGGTGAAAAGTGATCGTGCCCATCTGCGCGGCCCAGCCGACGACCGCTATCTCCGTCGGGCAGACCTCGTCAGCGGTGCGGCCCGAGGGAAACTCGATCGTCGCGGTCTGCACATACTCGGGCGCCCCACGCGGGATGCGCTTCTGAAAGAACGCGTCACCGCCGCCTTTCTCGCGTGTCGAGGGCACGATCCCCGAGTGCACCCCCTTCGGCCAGCGCTCGAGCGTCGTCGGCCGGCGCATGAGTGCCCGCATGATGCCGTCTGCGACGGCGAGGTAGTAGTTGACCATGTCGAGCTTGGTGATCGCGCGTGAGCCCTCGGTCGCTCCGAAGATCACGCGATCGGGGTTGGACACGCGCAGATCGCGCCCGTCTACGTCCAGAACGACGTGCTCCTTGTCAGCCGCCATGGCCCAAAAGGATGCCCTATCGGCTCAAAACTGGCCGTGGCGCGGATGTGGTGTGAGAATCCCATCGGGCGTGTGGCTGCGAGCCCCGCGCGGATACGGCGAGCCGCGGGGTGGATCGTGTCGCCCTCTGACATCTCCTGTAAGGATGTCCGACGTGGTGATCCCGCAAGCCGCGCTGATCGCGTCTGGGCCCTTTGGCAATGCGTTGAGCGCCGAACGTGTCTCGCTGGCCATCGCTCAGGGCATGTGCGCGGGCGGAGCGCCGGAGCCCGATTTGTGTCCGATCCCCGTCGATCAGGAACATCTATCGGATGTGGGAGCGCTGCTCGAAGGGCTCGACTTCGACGTGCGTATGCGCCGAGCACGCGCGGTCGTTTTGGGAGAGCCCCATCTCCAGGAGCGCACGCTGAGGGGAAGCGTGGCGTTCGAGATCGCTACACGGGCTCGCCAGGCGGGCGTGCCGGCCTACGCGGTGACCAGCTGCAACGCGCTCGACCGATTCGACGCCCGCATCCTCGACCTGCAGGTCATCCTCGAGGCAAAGGATAAGCGAGGGTTGACGAGCGCCGGCAGGAAACTCGCCCGCCTGCTGTAGATGAGCGCCCAGCGCTTCACCCCAACCTCCACCCCGCCCGTTAGGCTCGCAGCTCGATGACCGAGCCCGAATCCCCGCCGAACCCCACCGCGCGCGGCGTGCGCGCGCGCTCGCTGCCCACGCCGGGTGCCAAGCGCGCGACGGTGATCGGCGCCGGATCGTTCGGGACGGCGCTGGCCGTGTTGCTCGCTCGGGGCGGGCTGCGCACGACCCTGCAGGCGCGCACCGCTGAGCAAGCGGCTGACTTGGAGCAAGAGCGCGAGAACCGCGTCTACCTGCCGGGCGTGGAGTTGCCCGGCCAGCTACGGATCGAGCCTGCCGCCGCCGGGGTCGCGCGCGCCGACTACGTGTTCCTTGCCGTGCCCTCGAGCGGTTTGGACGAGGTGATCGCGACGCTCGAGGCGGCGGGACTGGACAAGCGCGCGGCGGTCGTATCGGTGGCGAAGGGCTTGGTGCCACCAGATGGGCTGCCGCCTACGATCGTACTCAGCGCGAGGTTTGGCGCCGGCCGGGTCGCGTGCCTTGGCGGGCCGGCGCATGCCCAGGAGATGGTGAACGAGGGCGCCGGCCTAGTGGCTGCCTCCAGCGACGAGGAGCTCACGCGGGCGCTCGCGCAGGTGTTCACGCGCGCGGGAGTCGTCTGCGAGCAGTCCGACGACCCGCTCGGCGTCGAGCTGGCGGGCGCCGCCAAGAACGCCGCGGCGCTGGCAGCCGGGGCCACGGAGGCGCAGGGCCTGAACGCGGCAGGCGCGGCCGCGGGGCACATCTTCGCCGAGGTGTGGCGCTACGCCGCGAGCCTGGGCGCACGGCCGGAGTCGATGATCGGTCTGGCCGGCGCCGGCGATCTGGTAGCCACGGCGCTGGCTCGCGACAGCCGCAACCGCCGCGCCGGCGAGCTCCTGGCCGCGGGCGTGCCGGCCGCGGAGATCCCCGCTCGTATCGGCCAGGCGGTCGAGTCGCTGGAGTCGGTGCCACTGCTCGCCCGCGCGCTCGAGCGCGCAGGTATCGAGACTGAGACGGGAGGTGACGCCACGGCCAAGGATCGCCCAGATCGGCGGGCACCGATCACCTCCGCGCTGGGGCGGCTGATCTCCGGGGAGTTGCCGCTGGACGACTGGGTCGCGTTGGTCCGCGCCACGGTGCCCCCGCCCGCCCGCTGGCACCGACCTCAGCCGGGGTTCTGGCGACGCGCGTGGCAGCGAGCGAGGAGGCGAAATCGTTAGAGCAAGCGCGTATCCCTATGGTATACATACCGTAGATACCATGGCTCTCGCACTTTAGAAAGGAAGCAGATGCCCCAGCCCGCTAAGAAAAAAGCGAAGGCCGAGCCCGTGTTCAATCCCACTGCGAAACTCGACCCTGCCGATCCCGACGAGCTCATCGCGCAGGAGGGCCGCCGCGAGAATGCTTTACGCATGCAGGAGCTCGTCCGCCCGGGACGCACGACGCCAATCGCGGTGCGCTTCGACCAGTTCACGCTCAAGCGGCTGCGCGCGCTCGCGGCGCTGCGCAACACTGGCTATCAGACCCTGCTGAAGGAATTCATCGTCGAACGTCTCTACGAGGAGGAGAAGCGCGAGGGCATCATCAAGTCATGAGTGTGCTCACAACAGCCTCGTAAACCCCCGCGCCGTGTCCGGCCTCGGTCACCTGCGCATTCTCATATTTTGCCAGCGCCTCCTGGATCGATGGATCGCGCTCAACGGCGTTTGCCACCAGCCAGAACGTCTCCACCTGAGTCGCGCACGCCAGATCCTCGCGCGAGTCGCCCACCGCGAAGCACTCCTGGAGTGCGTACCCTCGCGCGCGTCGGTGCCAGGCGACCCCACCCGCCTTCGACGCGCCCGCCGGCAGCAGGTGGTAACCGCGCACATGCTCCAGTCCCGCAAGCGCCGGCGAGCGGCGGTTGACGACGCCGTTGTCCACTAGCCGCAAATCCCCGTGGCCATGCTCGGCCAGCAGCGCATCCACCTCTAAGGCGTCCACGAGACCACGGAACAGGTGCGAGACCTCGCGCTCTGTGTGCCACGGCTCGTGGTACTCCAAGCGCCCCTTGTAGCGCTCCAGCAGCAGCTCGGGCGCGCCCGAGCGCTCGATCTGCTCGGCGATGCTCAGCTCGCCCGGCACCAAGTCGCCCGTCAGCCACTGCTCCTCGCCGTCAAGCACCACGCACGCGCCCGCCTCGTAGATGAACGAGCTCTGCCCGAGCAGCCGCGCGTCCTCGAACACCTGCGCGCGCCTTCGCCCGCTCATCAGCACCACCTCGACGTCCGCCCGCATGCACGCCTGAATCGCTCGCACCCCCTCGATCGACACGTTTCCCTCGCCGTCGCGCAGCAGCGATGCGCCCCGCCCCAACAACGTGCCGTCGAGATCCACGTACATGCACCGGGTGTGTGCCGCGGAAAGACGGTGGTTGGGGTCTTCGGCGCCACGAGGAATGCTGAGGGGATCCATCGGTCTCTACTATCGCAAGCGGTGGCCCTGCAACGCACGATCGAGCCCTGGAGCACGCTGCTCGACGAGGCGCGCGCGGATGGACGGCTCGTGCGCGAGGCGCGCGAAGGACCGGGTAAGGCGAAGCTGGTCGACCCCCCCGCAGAGCTGCACCCCGAAGTGCTCGACGCGCTCTCCCGCCTGGAGATCGAACGCCTCTACTCCCATCAAGCGGAGGCGATCTACTCCTCCTGGGACGGGCCGACGATCATCACCACCGGGACCGCCTCGGGCAAGTCGCTGTGCTTCAACCTGCCGACGCTCGACGTGCTCTGCCGCGACACGAAAGCCCGCGCGCTGTACCTCTACCCGACGAAGGCGCTCGCCCAGGACCAGGCGCGCGCGCTCGCGGCCTTCGGCCTGACCAGGCGCGTGCGCCCGGCGATCTACGACGGCGACACCCCGCGCGAGGCGCGCGCGGACATCCGCCGGCGGGCGAACGTCGTGCTCACCAACCCCGACATGCTCCACGTCGGCATCCTCCCCAACCACCCCGCCTGGGCCGAGCTGTTCGCGAACCTCGCGGTCGTCGTCGTCGACGAGGCCCATGTCTACCGCGGCGTGTTCGGCTCGCACGTCGCCAACGTGCTGCGCCGCCTGCGCCGGATCGCGGCGGCCTACGGCACGACCCCGCGCTTCCTGCTCACCTCGGCCACGATCGCCAACCCGGTCGAGCTGGCCGAGCGCCTGACGGGCTTGGAGGACGTGAGTCTGATCGACGAGGACGGCTCGCCGGCGCCGGGCCGTCAGATCGCGATCTGGAACCCACCGTTGACCGACGAGGCTCTGGGCAAGCGCCGCTCGGCGCTCGGGGAGGCGGCCGAGCTGCTCGCGCGGCTCGTGCGCGACGGGGCGCGCCTGATCTGCTTCATGAAGTCGCGCAAGGGCGTCGAGGTCCTCCACAAGCTGCTCGTCGCGGACTTGGAGGAGGGCGGCGATCCAGAGCTCGCAAAACTGGTGGCCCCCTACCGCGCCGGCTACACCTCCCAGCAACGCCGCAGCCTGGAGGGTCGCCTCGTGCGCGGTGAGCTGCGCGCGGTGATCACGACCGACGCCCTGGAGCTCGGCATCGACATCGGGGAGCTCGACGCCGCCGTCGTCGTCACATTCCCCGGGACCGTCGCCTCGCTGCGCCAGATGTGGGGACGAGCCGGGCGCCGCGGTCGCGGCCTAGCCGTGTATGTCGCGGGCGAGGACGCGCTCGACCAGTTCTTCTGCCGCCACCCCGACGACTTCTTGGAGCGCCCCGTCGAGGCCGCGATCCTCGACCACGAGAAGCTCGGAGATCTTCCGCCGGCATCTGCTCTGCGCCGCGCACGAGGGACCGCTGTCCGGTCAGGACGCCGAGTTCCTAGGCCCGCGCTGGGAGGCCCACGCCGAGGTTCTGCAGAGCGGAGGCGAGCTGCGCCGCCGGGCGGGCGGGGTCTCCTCAGCAGTATCGGGTGGAAGAACCCGGTCGACTCCCAGCACCTATGTCCCCCGCGAGTCCGGCGGCTATCCGGCGGGGGAGGTCTCGCTGCGCTCGGCCTCCCCCGAGAGCTTTGCGATCGTCGATGTCGCCTCCGGCGAGCTGCTCGGCTCGACCGAGGCCGTGCGCGCCCACTCGACCGTGCACGAGGGCGCGATCTACCTGCACCTCGGGCGCTCCTACGAGGTGCGCGAACTCGATCTGCAGCGCCGCCGCGCGCTCGTCGCGCCGTTCTACGGCGATTGGTACACGCAGCCCAAGCGCATCACCGATACCGCGATCGAGCGTCTGCTCGACCGCCGTGAGACGCTCGGGGTTACGCTCAGCTTCGGCGAGGTGGCGGTCACCGACACGGTGCTCGCGTTTCAGCGCCGCCGCCTGTCCGACCACGCGCCCATCGAGCTCATCGGCCTCGACCTGCCACCCACGAGCTTCTCCACGCAGGCGCTCTGGTTCGAGCTGGACTCATCCGCGTTAGGGGTGGGCGAGCTGACAGTCGACAACGAAGCTGGGTCGGCCACGAGCGGAAGATCGGGGGCGAGCGACAGGTCAAAGGAGATCGCCGTCCCAATCGAGTCGCTGCTCGGCGCGCTGCACGCGACCGAGCACGCCCAAATCGCCGTATTGCCGCTGATCGCGATGTGCGACCGCTGGGACATCGGCGGGCTGTCCACGAACCTCCACCCCCAGACCGGCGGCGCGACGATCTTCATATACGACGGCCACCCCGGCGGGATCGGCATCACGCGCACCGCGTTCGCGCGCTTCGAGGAGCTCTGCCGCGACGCATATCGCCTGATCGCCGAGTGTCCCTGTGCCTCGGGCTGCCCCTCGTGCATCCAGTCGCCGAAGTGCGGCAACCTCAACGAACCGCTCTCCAAGGCCGGGGCGCGCCTGTTGCTGGAGCGGATGCTCGCCGCCGGCGGCGAGTCCGCGGAGGAGCATGTGGAGGGCCGCCGCTCCGAAAGTGATTCGCGGCTGTTAAAGGCCTGACATGCCTCCCTCTTCGCAACGCCGGCGCTAGCCGTGCCGCTCCCCTACGCCAGGAATGTGGCGCCTGACGGTCGGTTCGCGTTCCCCGAGAGGGTGACTCCCGCGATCTCGGTGGCATTCTGCGTCGCGCTGCTCGCCTGCCTCGCTCTCGCCTTCGCCGCGGCGATCGCACCGGCGCCGGCCTCGGCCGCCGGCTTCCAGTTCGGGCTCGCCGACTACGAACCCGCCACGTTCTCCGACCCCCGTGTCGCCGAGCTCGGCGTGCACTTCGCCCGCGACGTCGTCCCCTGGAACGTCGTCGCCAGCCCGCGCGACCTCGCAGCTGTGACAGTTTGGCTGGCCGCCGTCAAGCAGGCCGGGATCACGCCGCTGATCACCTTCCAGCATGCCGACGGCAACGACCACGCCCCGACCCAGGCCCAGTTCCTGAAGGACTTCCTCCGCTTCCGAGCGCTGTTCCCGTGGGTCACCGAGTTCTGCCCCTGGGACGAGGCCACCCACGCGGGCCAACCGACCGCACGCCACCCGAAGCTAGCCGCGCAGTACTACAACGCGATGGCCTCGCATTGTTCCGACTGCGAGGTCACCGCGCCCGACACGCTCGACGCCGACGGGAACATCGAGGCCTGGATCGGCCAGTTCCTACGCACCGCGAGGCCCTATCCAAAGATCTGGCCTTTCAACCCCTACATCAGCGTCTCGACCGACAACTCGCGCCCGATCCGTCGATTTCTCTCCTTCGTCCACGGCCAGGTCTGGTTCAGCGAGGTCGGCGGCATCGTCTGGTGGCGCTTCCACGGCCGCCTGATCTACCACGGCGAGACCTACGCGGTGCGCTCCACCAAGAACATCTTCCGGCTCGCCTCGATCAGCCCCCGGATCACACGCATCTACTACTACCACTGGCGCTCGCCCGGGACCCCCCAAAGCGCGAAGAGGTCCACCTGGGACGCGGGGCTCGTCACGGCGACAGGGGTCGCACGGCCGGCTCTATTCGCCGTCGCCAAAGCGCTGCACCGGCAAATTCAGACGGCCACGCCCGCCTCCTTCTAGCCTGTGACGTTCCCCCTCCCTGCGAGCTCGTTCTCCGGCACCTCCAGCCGCCAGGCCCCTTTCGGCCCGGGATGGCGCACGTTGTACTGCAGCAACACAACGCCGACGACGACGAACGGGACAAAGTTGACCGCGTGCAGAACGAGCGCGTAAGGCAACGCCTGCGAATGGGGCACGCCGTAGGCTTTCAGCGCGATCAACGCCGCGCCCTCGAACACGCCGATCGCGCCCGGCGGCGAGGGCAGGATCATGCTCAAGCCGATCGCGACGGCCACCAGCACCGCGCAGGCGAAGGGCAGGTGCAGATGGAAGGCGACGCTCACAAAGTAGGCGCACAGCGCCGTCAGCATCCAGGCGGCGAGCGTCCACAGAAACGCTTCCAGCGCGACGGCGCCGTGGCGCAGGCCGGACAGACCATGGTTGAGCTCGTCGATCGTGCGCTCCAAACGCTCCCCGGAAAACAGCGAGAACCGACGCAACGGACGCAGCAGCAGGCGCAGCGGCCGATCGCCGTACACCGCCAGCACGACCACGGCCGCGACGATCAGCCCCGCCAGCACGATCGCGGCGAGTGCCGCCGCGCCGAACCAGCTCACGTGCGGTAGCCAGCGCTCGGCGGCGAAGAAGATCACGAGGATCGCGATCACGTCGTACAGCCGCTCGATTACGACGGTCCCGATGATCTCGATCGCGGGGGTCGAGCTGCGCTGGTTCAGCACCAGCACACGGGCCGCTTCGCCGGCGCGCGCGGGCAGGATCGAGTTGTAGAAGTAGCCGATCATCGTCGCGTTTATGACCGACCCGCGCGGGGGCCGGCGACCGGGCGCGAACAGCGAGCGCCAACGCAGGCCACGGGCCACGTCGCCGAGCCCGAAGGCGATCAGCGCCGGGATCAACCACAGGTAGTCGCTCGTGCGCAGCGCGCGGGACACCTCGCTGAGGTTGATGCCACTGAGCGCGATGTAGGAGAACAGCACGGTGACCGCTACCGTCACCGCGTTGATCAACAGCCGCGAGCGCCGCGGCAGGCGCGGCGATTCTCGTCGGGCCCGGACCTGTTCAGACGCGCTCAAGCGAAGTTCAGTATGCCCGCTTGCCCGGACCGAGGCATCTTGCCCGAATTCGGTGCTTCATCAGGACGCGATCAGTAGGCCCCAATCGGCGGGCCTTCGTACTTGACGCCCGCGGGGCTCACCCAGCGCACGCGCCAAGCGGTCCCCTTGGTGGAGGAGTTGAAGGACCAGTAGCCGGCGCCGTTGGTCGTGACCGTCTTCAGCGTACGGTAGCCGTGCGTGCCCTTCGGCTTCACGAGCACCATCACTTTCGTCGAGCTGCTCGTCGGCCGCACGAGCCCCCACAACGAGAAGCCATGCCCGCGCTTTGAGACCGTCAGCGGCACCGGGAAGCCGTTGTAGAGCGGCTTGTGCGCGCCGCTCACGTACTCCAAGCCGGTCTGGAAGCCGACGAAGCCACCGATCGCGCTGACCGAGAAGGGGCCGCCGATCGGATCATCCTCGAGCAGGTATTGCGAGAAGGCCGCCACGCGCGGGTTGTTGTAGGCCATGTGCTCGGCGATCGCGTCGTATTCGGCCTGCTTGGCGGCGGAGACGCCTTCAAACTTGTTCGGCTTGCTGTTGACCCCGAACTCGGTCAGATAGATCGGCACGCCGCCGGGGATCGCGTGTGCACGCGCGGCCAGGTTCAGCGCGTTTGACAGGCGCGAGAGCGAGGCGATCGTGACGCTGTCCTTCTGCTTCCAGACATAGGTGGGACCGGCCGCCGGGAAGTAAGCGTGGTGGGCGTAGCCGGTCATCTGCAGCTCGCTGCAGGTGCTGGATTTCTTGTACCTCGTGTTCAGGCACAGCGCTTCGCGCATGAACGCCAGCGGCGCCACCGGGTGCAGCAGCGCGCCTGATTTTTCCCTACGGATGTTGACGGTGTCGTAGCCGACCGGCGCCGTCTCGCCGAACAGCACGCGCGGATGCGTCAACCCGGCTACCTGCAGCCCCTCGTAGCCGGCCTGGTAGAGGCCGCGGTAAATCAATCCCGAGACGGGCTTGCCGCTGGAGCTCCACTGCGGTGTCAGGTAGGCGGGCTCGTTGGGCTCGTTCCAGATCGAATAGAGCGACACCTCCGAGCCGTAGTGGCGCGCGACGGCGGTCATGAATTCCTGGAAGTCGAGATCGTCGGGCCGGTAGGTGTAGGGCGCTTTGTGGTTCGCCGTGGCCCAGCTCGGCGCCGGCGCGGTCACGGTCAGGAGCACCTGCCAGCCCAGCCGCTTGGCTTCGGCGAGCAGCACGTCGTACTGGCCCCAGTTGTAGCTGCCGGGGTTGGTCGCTTCGAAGCTCGGCTTCGTCGCGCTGGTGGGGGCAGGGGCGACCGAGTACCAGCTGAGCTCCACGCGCAGGGCCTTCACGCCGAGCGTCTGCAGCTGCACAAGCGCCGCAGGGCGGGTGGATGGTTCCAGCAGCTCGCTCGAACCCTCGAAGTAGAGTTTCTGACTCCTCGAGGCCTGCGCCGAACCGGCGCCGATCGCGCCGCAGGCGATCGCCGAAATGAGCGAAACAGTGAGAAGAATGCGGATACGCGACATGGGCCTCGATTCAATCGTTGCTTGCGAACGGATGGTTACTGCGAGCTGACCTTGACCTTGCAGTGTGCCGCGTGCAGGTGCGCGCACACGATCACGTAGCCCGGTCGCGGCCGGTGATGGGCGTCGGTCAGGCCCGAGTCGAAGATCGTCGAGGACGTGCCACCAGTCCAGTCATAGATGTACAGGCGCTTGATCCGCGGCTGCGATGAGGCGATCGCGAACATGAAGCCGAGCGCTTTCGCCGCGCGCGCCAAGCCGGAGCCGCGGTAGTTGGGAAAGGCGCCGCCGAATTTCACGATCCCCCCGGTCTCGGTCAACCAGACGTCACCGGGCACATCCCCGAGGATCGCACGGGTGCGTTCGCTGGAGAAGCGGTTGGTGTCGGAGTAGTTGTGCAGGCCCCAGAGCGTCGGCATCGGCACGCGCAGGTGGCGGAGCTCGGACTTGAATTCATTGATGTAGGCGAGCGTGGGAGCGACCTGGTTCTGATCGAGGATGTCGAGGCCGAGGATCGTGCATTTGGGGCAGACGTGCCTGAGCGCCTGGTAGTACTTCGCCGATTCGACGGCCGTGGGGCTGTTGAACTTCTCGTAGCTGTAGCGAACGTTGCCCCGGTTGGTCTCGTTCCACGGCTGGTATTGGTGGACGTTCGGGAACGCCTGCATGAATTTCTTGATGTCCTGTTCGTAGGTCTTGATGCTCGGCATGCGCGTGGGCGTGTACTCGGAGTGATAGAAGGCCACCAGCACCTGCTGATGCTGGGCTTCGGCAGCCGCTATCCACTGTCTCGCCTTCGTCATCGAATAGCCGCGGACGGCGGCGTCGTAGGGGACGATGTAGCGGGTGATGTGGGTATGCAGCTGCTTCCAGAGCGGGTCGGAGAACATCTCGGTCCCCTCATCCGCGATGCCGGTTTGGAACGAAGCGGCGGCATGGGCCCTGGGCTGATTCTTGGAGCCGGCGGAGAGCGCCGTGTGGACGCCGAACACTGCGCCGAATGCGAGCGTACAGGCGCAAAGCAGCAGCGCGGCGCCGAGCAGCAGGCGGGGGCGCGGGGTCGTGAGGCGCAGAGTCGTGAACACGGCCATCGAAACAAGCTATACGCCGGAAAGTTGCGTTTCCCTGCGCCGTGCAGGAGGGCCGCGCGGGCGCATAGGATGGGAGGCGATGCGCAACGGGCGATGGCGCTACTGGGGTCCGCTGTCGGTCGTGCTCGTGGTGGCGTTGGCGTTGCGCCTGTGGGGCATCAGGCAGGGTCTTCCGTACGTATACGACGTGGACGAGTACGGACACTTCGTGCCCGAGGCGGTGGCGATGTTCCACCACGGGCTGAACCCGCACTACTTCATCAACCCGCCGGCGCTGACGTACCTGCTGCATGCCGTCTTCGCCATTTGGTTCGGCGGCCGGTTGGGAGTCACGCGCGAATTCGCGCTGCATCCGGATCGCCTGTTCCTGCTCGCGCGCGTAACGGTCGCGCTGCTCGGGACAGCATCCGTGTGGTTGCTCTACCTGGTGGGCGCACGCCTGTTCGATCGCGCCGTCGGCCTGCTCGCGAGCGCGGTGCTGGCGGTGGCCTTCCTACCGGTTTTTTATGGACACCTCGCGCTCAACGACGTGCCAACCCTGGCGCCACTGACACTCTCGTTGCTGGGCACGGCGGGGGTTCTGCGCCGGGGACGGACGGTGGACTATCTGCTGGCGGGGGTTGGCGTAGGACTGGCGAGCGCGACGAAGTACACGGCGGGCGCGATGATCCTGCCGCTGCTGGCCGCGGCGGCGGCGCAGTATCGCAACGGCCGGCCGGGGGGCCGGCGAGACGTGGCGCTCGGGGTGGGCATCGCGGTGGCGGCGGCGCTGGGGTCGTACCTGATCGCCAATCCCTACTCGGTCATCGACTTCCATCTGTTCCGCAAGGAACTGGAACTGCAGTCCAGCTACACGGAAATGTCGAAAGCCTCCTGGATCGGGGGCCCACGGCAGGGGGGTTTTGTGTACTACCTGTGGTCGTTCACGTGGGGGCTCGGCTGGATCCCCGCGCTGGCGGCGCTCGGGGGGGCGGTGAGCATCTCGAGCAGGGACCGCCGAGTCGGCTGGGTGCTCGTGCCGGTCGTCGTGCTCTATCTGCTGTTCCTGAGCCTGCAGGGACGATATTTCGGCCGCTGGCTGCTGCCGATCTTCCCGATCGCCTGCCTGCTGGCCGCTAGCTTCGCGCTGGAGGTGGCCGGTTGGGCCTCGCGACGCACCCCGCGGCTGCGTGGCGCCGCGGCAGCTTTCACCGCGCTCGCGGTGGTCGCGCTGGTCGCGCAGGGCCTCGTTTACAGCGTCCACTCGGGCCTGATCCTCTCACGTGCCGACACGCGCAACCTCACGCGGGCCTGGCTTGTGGAACACATACCCGCTGGCGCGAAGATCGTCGTCGAGCCAGTCGTACCGAACGCGTGGCTGAACGAAACCGGCGGCCTCGGCGCCGCCCACCACGTGCGCTGGGTCAAGTACCCGACGTTGCGCGCAGTACTAAACCCCGCGACCGGCGCTCCCGAACCGGCGCATCGGACGGTACTGCTGGAAGACTACGAGAGCACGCTCGGCCCGGCGCTGATCGGATACTACGAGCGGGAGGGTTACTGCTGGGTGGTGAGCGGCACCACCCAGTCTGGCCGGGCGTTCGCCGATCCAAAGGTGGTGCCGCACGCGATCGCCTACTACAGGGAACTGAAAAACCAGGGGGCAGTCGTCTACCGCGTATCTCCATACCGCCCGGGGAAGGGCACGATCAAATTCAACTTCGACTGGACATTCGACTACTACCCGCTCGCCTTCCACCGGCCGGGCCCGGAAATGATCGTCTACCGCCTGCACGGCGGACGTTGCGCCCACTACTGATTTCCTCGGGCGATCTTGCGCAAATCGATCGTCTCGTCATACAGCTTTGCGTCGACGCCCTCCTCCAGCGCGACCTCACGCAGCGGGCGACCGGAGTCGGTGGCCTTCTTGACGATCGTCGTGCCCTTGTCGTAGCCGATCGCGCCGTTCAGCGCGGTAGCGGCGGCGAGCGTTGCTCCCGCGGAGGCTGCGGTGCCCGCCTTGTTGGCCTCGATGCCGTCGACGCACTTCTCGGCGAACACACGCGAGGTGCTGGCGAGCAGGTGCAGCGACTGCAGCAGGTTGCGCGCGATCAGCGGGATCCGCACGTTCAGCTCGAACTGGCCCTGCATGCCGCCGACGGTGATCGCGGTGTCGTTGCCGATCACCTGCGCGGCGACCTGCAGCACGACCTCGGGGATCACCGGGTTGACCTTGCCGGGCATGATCGAGGAGCCCTTCTGCAACTCGGGCAGGCGGATCTCGCCGATGCCGGCGCGCGGGCCGGAGCCCATCAGCGCGAGGTCGCCGGCGATCTTGGTGAGCGATACCGCGACGACCTTCAGCGCGCCGGAGAGCTCGACGAGCGCGTCGCGGCTGGCCTGCGCCTCGAACGGGTCGAGGGGGGCGGCGATCTGCTTCAGGCCGGATTCCTTCTTCAGGCGCGCGCGGACCTTCTCGGCGAACTGCGGGTGGGTGTTCAGGCCGGTGCCGGTGGCGGTGCCGCCGAGCGGGATCTGCCCGACGTGCGACGAGCGCCGACGCACGCGCTCCTGGCCGAGCGCGATCTGCGCGGCGTAGCCGCCGAACTCCTGGCCGAGCGTGACGGGGACGGCGTCCATCAGGTGGGTGCGCCCGGACTTGACGACGTTCTGAAAGCTCTTCGACTTCTTCGCAAACGAGCGCTCGAGCTGGTTCAGCGCCGGCAGCAGCTCGTTCTGGGCGACGTCGAGCGCGGCGAGATGGACGGCCGAGGGGAACACGTCGTTGGAGGACTGGCCCATGTTGACGTGGTCGTTGGCGTGCACGCCCTCGCCGGCGAGCGCGGCGATCACCTCGTTGGCGTTCGTGTTCGTCGAGGTGCCCGAGCCGGTCTGGAAGACGTCGATCGGGAACTGCGCGTCGTGCTTGCCCGCGGCGATCTCGGCGGCGCCTTTGGCGATGCTCGAGGCGCGCCGTTTGGCGAGCAGGCCGAGCTCGCCGTTGACGAGCGCGGCGGCGCCCTTCACGCGCGCCAGCCAGCGCACGACCGACACGGGCACCGTCTCGCCCGAGATCGGGAAGTTCTCGACGGCCTTGGTTGTCTCTCCGCCCCACAACTGCTTCTCCGGCATCGGCTCTCCTTGGTTTTATTTGGGCCCGCGAGCCCGCCCGCAGAACCCTACCCGCAGAACGCGGCAAGCTCGCGCGCCAGCCGACCGGGTCGTCGTAGGCCATCAGGAAGCCCGTGCTCTGCAGCACGCGCAGCTGGCCGTTGGGCAGCAGCGCCAGCGCCTCTTCGGCGGCCGCGAGCGGGTGCTGGCGGTCGCGGTCGGCCCACAGCAGCAGCACCGGCATGTCCAGCCGCGGGTAGAGCTCGAGCAGCTGTGTCTGCGCGCCGCGCGGCCAGGAGCGCGCGCAGCGCGCCCAGGAGCGCGCGAGGTTGGGGTTGCCGGGGACGTCGGCGAAGGCGTGGCGCAGCAGGTCGCGCGCGGCGGGATCGGCGCGCGCGGACAGGCGCAGGCCGCGCTCGGGGGTGAAGACCGCGCGCGCGCCGTGGGTGAGCAGGCGGTCGAGGCCGGGGACGGCGCCGGCGGTCGCGGCCAGGCGCCAGGCGCCGCGCAGTCGCGCGTTCTGCGGCGGGGCGTGCAGGCGGTTGCCCATCAGCACGAGCCGCTTCGGGCGCAGGCTCCCGCGCGCACCGCGTGCAGCAGGATCTCCGCGCCGGCGTCGTGGCCGCCGATCAGCGGCCGCGGGCCGAGCACCTCGGCGGCGAAGCCGGCGATCACCTCGGCGAACCAGTCGAGCGTGTAGGGATGGCGCGGGCGATCCTCGGAGTCGCCATGCAGCGGCAGGTCGGGCAGCACGACGCGAAAGCGGTCGGCGAGCTGCTCGACGGCCGGTTCCCACTCCTTGTGGGAGAGCATCGCCGAGTGCAGCAGCGCGAGCGGCGGGCCGGCGCCGAGCTCGCGGTAGGCCACGCGCGCGCCGTCGGGGTGGTGGTAGAGACGAAGCCTCACACTGGCAATCGTAGGCGGCGCACCTACAATGGGCCGCCCCGTGAGCGCCCCCGCGAGACACCCGCTGCTGCCGCGCCGCGACGGTCGATCCCCGCCAGGAGCTGCCGGAGCTCGAGCTGGAGGTGCTCGAGCGCTGGCGCGAGCGCGACGTGTTCGCCGAGTCGCTGCGCGTGCGCGAGGGCGCCGAGCAATGGGTCTTCTACGAGGGGCCGCCGACCGCGAACGGGCCGCCCGGGCTCCCATCACGTGCTCTCGCGCGTGTTCAAGGACATCTACCCGCGCTATCAAGACGATGCGCGGCTACCGGGTCGAGCGCAAGGGCGGCTGGGACTGCCACGGGCTGCCGGTCGAGATCGCGGTCGAACAGGAGCTCGGCATCACATCGAAGGCGGAGATCGAGGAGTACGGGATCGGCGACGTTCAACGCGCGCTGCCGCGAGTCGGTGTTCGCCTACCTCGAGGAGTGGAACCGGCTGACCGAGCGGATCGGCTTCTGGCTCGACCTCGACGACGCCTACCGCACGCTCGACGAGAGCTACATCGAGTCGGTCTGGTGGGCGCTCGCGCAGATCGACGGCGGGGCCTGCTGTACGAGGGCCACAAGGTCGTGCCCGTACTGCCCGCGCTGCGGGACGACGCTGTCCTCGCACGAGGTGCGCTCGGCTACGAGGACGTCGTCGATCCGAGCGTCTACCTGAAGCTGCCGGTCGCAAGCGACCGCGGAGCGGACAGCGAGACAAGCTGCTGGTCTGGACGACGACGCCGTGGACGCTGCCCGGGAACGTCGCGCTGGCGGTCTCGCCGACGGCGACTACGCGCGCGTGCGCGCGTCGGCGAGGATCGACTTCGTGCTCGTCGCGGAGCGCGTCGCGGCCGGTGCTCGGCGAGGGCGCGGAGATCCTCGAGCGCTTCCCGGCGCGGAGCTGGTGGAGCGGTACTCCTACCTACGAGGGCCCGATCTTCGACGATGGGCGACCGGCCAGGCGGCTTCCCGATCCTCGCGGACGACTTCGTGACGACCGAGGACGGCACCGGGCATCGTGCACCTCGCGCCGGCGTTCGGCGAGGACGACTACCGCGTGGCGCGGCCGCGGGCATCTTTCGCGGCGACGAACCGCACACGCTGTTCAACCCGGTCCGGCCCGACGGCACCTACGACGAGCGCGTCCGCAGCTACGACGGCCACTCCTACGAGGGCCGCTTCGTCAAGGACCCCGAGCTGACGCAGCGAGCTGATCGCGGACCTCGACGCGCGCGGGCTGCTGCTGCGCGCGGAGGACTACGAGCACTCCTACCCGCACTGCTGGCGCTGCGGCACGCCGCTGATCTACTACGCGAAACCGTCGCTGGTACATCGCGCACCTCGCGGCTGCGCGACGAGCTGCTCGCGGCGAACGAGACGGTCGAACTGGCACCCGCCGCGCGTCAAGCACGGGCGCTTCGGGGACTGGCTGGAGAACAACGTCGACTGGGCGCTCTCGCGCGAGCGCTACTGGGGCACGCCGCTGCCGGTCTGGCGCTGCGCGCAGGGGCACGTCCACGTGATCGGCTCCTTCGCCGAGCTGGCGAGCGCTCGCGGGCGCGACGCTCGCCGACCACCACCGCCCGTTCGTCGACGAGCTCGAGCTTCCCTGTCCTCACGTCGCCGAGGCGCAGGCCTGGCGACCGGAGCGAGCGGACGGCGTGCGGCGAGCCGATGCGGCGCGTGCCCGAGGTGATCGACGTGTGGTTCGACTCCGGCGCGATGCCGTTCGCCCAGCACCACTACCCGTTCGAGCACGAGGACGCTTCGAGCGAGCGCTTCCCGGCGGACTTCATCTGCGAGGCGCAGGACCAGACGCGCGGCTGGTTCTACTCGCTGCTCGCGGTCTCGACGCTGCTGGCAAGAGGCGCCTTCGACCGCGCGCCGTACCGGAACGTCGTCTGCCTCGGGCCTGATCCTCGACGAGGACGGGCCAGAAGATGTCGAAGTCGCAAGGGCAACACGGTCGAGCCGTGGGAGGTGCTCGACACCTACGGCGCCGACGCCTTCCGCTGGTACTTCTTCACCTCCAAGCAGCCGTGGGACGGCTACCGCTTCTCGGGCGAGGCGATCGGCGAGGGCGTGCGGCTGTTCCTGAAGCAGCTGTGGACGACCTACTTCTTCTACGTGCTCTACGCGAAGCCAACGCGGCGGCGCTCGAGCGGCCGACCAGCGCCGCGCGCGACACCCGGCGCCGATGCGAGCCGACCGAGGACCTCGACCGCTGGGCGCTGTCGCGCACCGCGGGCACCGCCGAGCTCGTGGCCGAGCGCCTGGACGCCTACGACGCGACCACCGCCGGGCGGGCGATCGCCGAGCTCGTCGACGAGCTGTCGAACTGGTACGTGCGCCGCTCGCGCCGGCGCTTCTGGGACGGCGATCCGGCGGCGTTCGAGACGCTGCGCACGTGCCTGCTGACGGTCGCGAAGCTGCTCGCGCCGTTCTGCCCGTTCATCGCCGATGAGATCTACGACAACCTCGACGGCGCGCTCGCGAGCGTGCACCTGTGCGACTTCCCCGCGGGCGCGGAGCTGCCGGCGCGCGACGAGGAGCTCGAGCAGGCGATGGCGCTCGCGCGCGAGACCGTGCGCCTCGGCCTGGGCGCGCGCGGCAAGGCGAAGATCAAGGTGCGCCAGCCGCTGGGCGAGGCGGTCGTCGTCGCCGACGGGCGCGAGCGCGAGGCGATCGAGCGGCTGGCGGACGTCGTGCGCGAGGAGCTGAACGTGCGGCGCGTGCGCTTCGTCGCGGCCGCCGAGGAGCTGGGCAGCTACGAGGTCAAGGCCAACTACCGCACGCTCGGGCCGCTGTTCGGCAAGGACATGCCGCGCGCGGCCGAGGCGATCGCCGCGCTCGACCCCGCGCGCGTGGCGGCGGCGGTGCGCGCGACGGCGCATGACGCGCGGGCGGCGAGAACGGCACGATCGGGATCGCCGTCGCCGGGCGCGAGCACACGCTCTCGGCCGAGGACGTGATCCTCACGATGAGGCCCCCGAGGGCTACAGCGTCGAGCGCGAGGGCGCCCACGCGGTCGCGCTCGACCTGGCGATCGACGACGACCTGCGCGAGGAGGGCCGCGCGCGCGAGATCGTCCACGCCGTCCAGAACGCGCGCAAGACCGCGGGCCTGGAGGTCGAGGACCGGATCGAGCTGCGCCTCGGCGGCGACCGCGCGCTGCTCGCGGCCGCCGACGACGCACCGCGACTACCTCGCCGGCGAGACGCTCGCGGTCGAGCTCGACGCTCGATGCGCCGACGCGACGGCTGCGGCCGAGACGACTGCGACTACTCAGAGCAGACCGAGATCGACGGCCTGACGCTGACGATCGCCCTGCGCCGCGCCGAGCGCTCACTCGAGGCTCGCGCTCGAGCGGCCCTTCAGGCGAGCTGCCAGCGCCGGCTCCAGCTCTGCCTCGAGCTTCTTCTTCGGGTAGGCGCCGACGACCGTCTTGACCGGCTGGCCGCCCTTGAAGAGGATCATCGTCGGGATCGAGAGCACCTGGAAGCTCGCCGCCGTCTGCTGGTTCTCGTCGATGTTGAGCTTCACGATCCGCAGGTCCGGGCGCTCGGCGGCGATCTCCTCGAGCACGGGCGCGACGACCCGGCAGGGGCCGCACCAGGGCGCCCAGAAGTCGACGAGCACCGGGGCCTCGGACTCGATCACCTCGGCCTGGAAGTTGGTGTCTGTGACTTCGTTCAGACGTGCCTGCCATGGTGGTCTCCTTGCTCGTGCTCCGCTTATCCGTTGCTCTGCCTACACACTATACAAAGTGAAGTGACCCCTTCCGGCGGCCGGGTCGCCGCTCAGCGGATCGTCACGAGCCAGCCTTCCGAGTACCGCACGATCGGCGGGTGGATGCCGGTCAGCGTCGTGAACAGATGCGGCGAGACGTAGACCTCGATCAGGGCCGCGACGACGAGCATCGGCACCGCGATCGCGACGGTCACGAACGTGGCGGCCAGCAGCTGGTCCCACTCGCCGCGGCGGCTGGCGATGATCCACGCGGCCAGCGGCAGGAACAGGGCGGTCAGCTCGAGGATCGCGTGCGGGAGCAGCCCCAGCAGCAGCAGCGCCGGGCGAGACGTGCAGGAAGCCGGAGACGCCGGCGAGCGTGTGCCCGAGCACGTAGGCCTGCGCGCTCAGCGAGAAGGCGGTCGCGCAGCACCACGAAGCCGATCGCGATCCGCCCGCCGTGTTCGTGGACCCAGCGCGAGACGCCGTGGTGGTGCTCGGCCTGCAGCGGCAGCGAGCTGCCGGCGATGAAGCCGGCGACGCAGGCCATCGCGTGCAGCGCGAGCACGAGCAGGTTGCGCCGCAGGATGCTGAGCACGTCGGCGCCGCCGCCGACCGCGAACGGCGGCTGCGAGGATCAGGACCTGCTGGTAGCCGGCGAACAGCGTCGCGACGATCCACACCGCGCAGCAGCAGGCCGGTGGCGGCCAGCGCGGAGCCGGCGAACCAGCGGCCGAGCACGACGCCGGGGGTCCGCTGCCAGGCGCGCAGCGTCGAGCGGGTCTGGCGCACGCCGTAGGCGAACGCGTAGCGGAGCGTCACCGTCCATCGGCCCGTCTGCGATCGGCCGCTGCGCTCAGCCGCATCGAGCCTGCCGTCGGCGCGAGCGCTCGGCTACCTGAAGCGCAGCCGCGGCACGAGCCACATCGCCTCGGCGGCGATCCGCCAGGACATCTTGCTCTCGCCGCGCTGGCGGTCGCGGAAGACGATCGGCACCTCGACCACCGTGAAGCCGGCGCGCACGGCGCGGTAGGTGAGCTCGACCTGGAAGGCGTAGCCCTGCGAGCGCACGCCGTCGAAGTGGATCGCCTCGAGCACCTCGCGGCGAAAGCACTTGAAGCCGCCGGTCAGGTCCTTGCACGCGCAGGCCCGAGCACGAGCCGCGCGTAGGTCGAGCCGCCCTCGGCTGATGAAGCGCCGCAGCAGGCCCCAGTCGTCGACGCCGCCGCCGGGCACGTAGCGCGAGCCGAGCGCGAGGTCGGCGCCCGCCGTCGACCGCCGCGAGCAGCCGCGCGAGGTCGGCGGGGTCGTGGGAGAAGTCGGAGTCCATCTCCATCACGTAGCCCGCGCCGTGGTCGAGCGCGTGGCGAAAGCCGGCGAGGTAGGCCGGGCCGATGCCGTTCTTCTCGGTGCGGTGCAGCACCTGCACCCAGTCGTGCTCGGCGGCCAGCCGATCGGCGATCTCGCCGGTGCCGTCGGGCGAGCCGTCGTCGACGACCAGCACGCGCAAGCCCTCGGGCGCGGCGCCGCGCAGCGCCTCGCCGGCGGCGGCGACGATCGCCTCGATGTTCTCGGCCTCGTTGTAGGTGGGCAGGATCAGCCAGGGCTCGCCGGACATCGGGTCGGCGTACCCTAGACGCAGCCATGGCCGATCGCAGCTCGCCAGCTCCAACACCGCGATCGCCGACGCCCTGGAGGAGCTCGGCGACCTGTACGAGCTCGACGGCGCGATCGTCCACCGCGTGCTCGCCTACCGCAACGCGGCGAAGGCGGTGCGCGAGGCGTCCGTGTCGGTCGCGGCGCTGGCCCGCGCGGGCCGCGCGACCGAGCTGCCGGGGATCGGCGCGACGCTCCAGCAGAAGATCATCGCGCTGCTCGACACCGGCACGATCCCCTCGACCGAGCGGCTGCGCGCGCAGTTCCCGCCCGGCCTGATCGCGATCACGCGCCTGCCGGGCCTCGGGCCGAAGCGCGCGCGGCTGCTGTTCACCGAGCTCGGGATCGACTCGCCGGAGAAGCTGCGCGAGGCGGCGCTGGCGCAGCGGCTGCGCGGCCGTGAAGGGGCTCGGCGCGAAGTTCGAGGAGAGCGTGCTGGCGGCGCTCGACCGGATGGCCGCCGAACCGCCCGAGCGCGCGACCGGGCGTCTGCTGCTGCCCCGCGCGATCGAGCTGGGCGAGACGCTCGCCGCGGGCCTGGCCGAGCGGGGCGGCGCCGGGCACGCACGTGCAGCTCGCCGGCTCGGCGCGGCGGCATGGCCGACAGCGTCAAGGACATCGACCTGATCGCCGTCACGACGAAGCCGACGACGCTCGCGAAGAGCCTCGCGCGACTGGCGCGAGATCGAGCGCGTGTCCTCCGCGGGCAAGCCCGGCGCCAGGGGCCGCACCCACTCGGGCGTCTCCGTCGACCTGCGGATCGCCAAGCCCGCCCAGCTCGGCAACCTGCTGCAGCACTTCACCGGCTCCGGCCCGCACAACGCCGCGCTGCGCGAAGCGGCGGTGCGCAAGGGCCTGCACGTCTCCGAGTACGGCGTGCTCGATCGACGGCGAGACAACGCCCAACGACCTGCGCACTCGAGGAGGAGGTGTACGGGCTGCTGGGCCTCGCCTACATCGAGCCCGAGCTGCGCGAGAACCGCGGCGAGCTGGCGGCGGCCGCCGGCGGCCGGCTGCCCCGGCTGATCGAGCTCGAGGACATCCGCGGCGACCTGCACTGCCACACGACCGCCTCCGACGGGAAGAGCTCGATCGAGGAGATGGCTCTCGCCGCGCGCGAGCGCGGCTACGAGTACCTGGCGATCACCGACCACTCGGCCTCGCACGGCTTCGGCAACGACGTCTCGCCCGAGCAGCTGCGCCGCCAGATCGAGCTGGTGCGCGAGGCGAACGCGCAGATCGAGGGGATCGAGCTGCTCGCCGGCAGCGAGGTCAACATCCTGCCCGACGGCTCGCTCGACTACGAGGACGAGCTGCTCGGCGAGCTCGACTGGGTGATCGCGAGCGTGCACACCTCGTTCGGGATGGGCGAGCAGGCGATGACCGAGCGGATGATCGCGGCGATCGAGCATCCGCTGGTCGACGCGATCGGCCACCCCACCGGGCGGCTGATCGAGCGGCGCGAGCCCTACGCGATCGACCTCGACGCGGTGTTCGCCGCGGCCGCGCGCAGCGGGCACGATGCTCGAGATCAACGCCAACCCCGACCGGCGCGACCTCTCCGACATCCACGCGCGCGCCGCGGCGCGCGCGGGCGTGCGGATCCTGATCGACTCCGACGCCCACCGCACGGACACGCTCGCGAACATGCGCTGGGGCGTGGCCACCGCGCGGCGCGCGTGGCTGAGCGCCGCGGATGTGGCCAACACGCGGCCGTGGCCGGAGCTTGCGAAGCTAGGCAAGCAAGCGCGGCAGTAGCCGCTCGGCATCCGGACCTACGCAAGCAGACGCGGCAACAACTGCTCTGCGACCAGGCGATCGACCGTCGCACTGCCGAACGGCGCGAGCAATTTCAGCGCGCGCGCGGCGTAGTCGGCGGCGGGTCGTCCAGGGCGATGCGCAGCGCCCCGGCGAGATCCTCGCTCGACCAGCCGCGCGTCGAGCTCGCGGGCGATCGGCAGCGCCGCGTAGGGGCCGGGCGCCGGGGTGGTGACGAGCAGGCAGCCGTCGGCGAGCGCCTCGAGCTGGGCGATCCCGTAGTCCTCGCGGCGGGGCGCGCAGACGAACACGCGCGCGCGGCGCAGCAGCGCCCGGTACTCGCTGCGCGCAAGCATCCCGCTCAGACGCACACCCTCCTCGGGCAACTCGATTCCGGCCCGCTCGCAGAGCTCCTCCGCCGACTCGCACCGGCGACGACGAGTCTCCTCGCCGGGGCGTCGCACCGCTCGCCAGGCCGGCGAGCACGCGGTCGAGCCCCTTCTTCGTGGGGTTGGCCGCGTAGGTGATCGCGGCGATGTCCCGCTCCGCCGGCGCCGATCGCCCGGAGGCCTCGACCGGAACCGGGAGCACCAACTCACGGCGCAGATCCGGCGTGCCGCCTCGGGCAGCCTCGCGCAGGGCGCCCTCGCTCCAGTGGGAGCAGCAGCGGCGCCTGGCGCAGCCGCCGGCGCTCCAGCGGGCGCTGCCACAGCCCGTGGCGCCCGGGCCGGTTGCCGGCGGCGGGCGCGTCGAAGCGGATCGCCCCCGGCCGCGGCCACAGCAGCGCGGCGGTGGTGCTCGAGTAGATCACCGCGCGCGGCGTGCGGCGAGCCAGCTCGCGACGGGCGCCGCGGCGGGCGGCGAGCGCCCAGGCGAGATCGGTCAGAGCCAGCGTGCGCACCCGGCGCGGCGGCGCGGCCGCAGACGACCGCCACGCTTGCGCCGGCCCGTCGCAGCGAATCTGCCAGCTCCTCGTCGGCCGCGCGCAGGCCCCCGGTCGAGCCGAGCGAGACGATCAGCACGTCGACGGCGCCCGCCGCGTCCGCATGGCCATCTCAGGTGACGGCGCCGTTCACGCGCTCGGGGCGCAGCGCCTTGAAGCCGGGCGTGCGCTCGAGCGACATCGGCCGCACGGGCGAGGTGCGGCGCACGTAGAAGCACACACCGTCGCGCTCCTCGATCGCGGCCACGGCCGCGTCCTGGCGCCGCCAGGCGAGCGCCCAGATGATCGCGAAGCCCGCGGCGATGCCCGGGATCTGGGGAGCGAGGAAGGCCAGGCCGCCGGCCAGCAGCGTGAACAGCAGCAGCGGCCACAGCCGGTTGAGCAGGATCGCGCCCGGATGGTGCTCGGGCAGCGTCGTGCTGGACTTCGCGCCGGCGAGCAGCCGCGCGATCGGCGGGTTCGTCTCGGCGCGCCTGCCGAGACGCAGGCCGATCAGCGCGGCGAGCACCCACCAGCCCACCGCGATCGGCCCCACCAGGGCGTCGGAGCTCTGCGCCGGCGGCGAGCACGGTGACCGCCGCCAGCGCCGTGGCCGCGCCGGCGCTGAGCAGGACGGTGGTCTTGAGGAAGTCGACGAAGCGCACGAGCGACGGTAGCCTACAGCAGCGCCTCGAGCAGCCCGCGCACGCCGCCGGTGCCGTCGAGCAGCGAGGTCGGCCTCCGCCGCCAGCTCCGGGGGCGCTTCGTCGGAGCTGACCGCCACGCAGATCGCGGTGGTCAGAGCTCCTCTGCGACGAGCGAGCGCAGCCCGCGGAAGGCGTCCAGGTCGGTGGTGTCGTCGCCGACATACAGCGCGGTGGCCACCGGCGGGGCGGGTCGGCTCTGCAAGCAGCGTGGCGATGCCGAGGCCCTTGTCGAGCGCGACGGGCGGACGCACCTCCAGCACCTTGCGCCCCCAGTGGACCGCGAGGCCCTCCTCGGCGCGCGCCGCGCGATCTCCCGCGACCGCCGCCGCGGCCGCCTCCTCGTCGGGCGCGCCGCGCCAGTGGAAGGCGGCGATCGCGTCCTTGTCCTCGCTGCGCACGCGGATCCGCTGGTGCTCGGCGGTGTAGGCGCGCGCGGCGAACTGCTCGCACGCGCTCGGTCCAGGCGGCGAGCTCGGGGTCGACCTCGGGCCGCGTCGCCCCGGGGCGCAGCAGCTCGCCGCCGTGGTTGCCGACATAGGCGATCGTGCCGATCGAGACGATCTGGCGCGCGGTGGCCGCGCGGCGCCCGCTGACGCAGCCGACGACGCCGATAGCGCTTGGCGATCTCGATCAGCAGCGTGCGCGTGGCCTCGGGCACGTGCGCGTCGGCGGCGTGCCGGACGATCGGCGCCAGCGTGCCGTCGATGTCGAGCAGCACCGCTGCGCGGGCGGGTTCGGAGCGGAGCGGCTCGAGCGCCTCCACGAGCGTGGCAGCGGGGGACACGAGCATAAGTATGGCGCGCTGCCGAAAAAATGATCCGAATGGGCCCGAGAAGGCGTAGACTGGTGGTAATGGGACTCGATAATCCAATCCACATTGCCTTCCTGGTCATGATCCTGCTGTTGGTGTTCGGTGCCAAGCGACTGCCGGAGATCGGCCGCTCGCTGGAAGCGGCATGCGCGAGTTCAAGGACTCCGTAAGCACCGGTCACGCGGAGACACCTCAGCAGCAACAGCCGACGCTCACCCCTGCCGCTCAGCAGCCGCCGGCTCCGATCGCACAGCCCGCTCCGGTGCAGGTGCCCGTGGCCGCACCACCGACTCCTGCTCAAGCGGTTCCGGTCGAGCCGCAGCAGCCTCAGCACCAGGCTTAGAGACTCGAGCCGCCGGGGAGGTACAGCGCCTGCGCGCCGGTTCAGCCGGTCCCGTCGACCGAATGAACCGTGTCGGGGAGCACCGACGGGCGCGCCTCCACCAGGAGCGGGACGCCGCAGTGCCAGCAGTAGGCGGCGCCGCGGCTGTGGACCGCGCCGCAGGAGTGGCACTGCCCGTGGACGCCCGCCTCGGCGGCGCCCAGCAGCCGCTGGACCTCGCCGAGCTGGGCGTCGGCCTCCTGCAGCTCGGCGGCTTTGCGGGCGAGCACGTCGAGGCGGTAGTGGTCGCGCACGGCCATCTCGTAGGTGAGCCCGCCGAGGTCCCAGGTCAGCGCGGCGACGCGCTCGGCCAGCTCGTGGCGGCGGCGGCGCAGCTCGGCCAGCGAGCCGCCCGCGGCGACGAGGCCGCCGACGGGCACCACGGCGCCGCTGACCGGACGCGGGCCCAGCTCCTGCGTCGCGTCGGTCGGGGATGCATGGTTCCCGTTCGGTGTCGTCGACATCAGCCGCCCGTTTCGATCGGCTGGGCGCCGAGCTTGTTGATTTCTTCCTCGTGCTTCTTGCCGTGCGTGTTGCCGAGCTTTTTGGCCGTGGTCGAATTCACTTTGACCGCTTTCGGGAGCGGCTTCTTTTCGATCGCCTTCGCTTCCTGCACTTCCTTGGCTTCGGTTTTGGCGCTTTCCTTCGGCGCGGTGCTCGCGGCCGGCTTCGGGGTCGTGCTCGCCGGAGTCGTGCTCGCGCTCGTCGCGCTCCCCGCGGACGCGAGCGGCGTGGCGGCGGCAGCGCCGCCGAGACCCTCGACCTGCAACACCTGCCGGCTGGGCGCTTTGCTCTGGGTGACCCAGTGGCCGACGAGCAGGCCGGCGACGATCGCCAGCAGCAGCACCGACAGCAGCCCGAACAGGCCCGAGTAGCGGCGCAGCCACGCGTACGGACCCGGTACCGGCTCGATCACCGAGGCGTAGCCGGGCGGCAGCGAGGCGATCTGGCCCTGACCGCCCCCGTAGGAGGACTGGGCGTCGGCCTGGAGCACGTCGAGGAACGCGAGCCGCACGGGCGAGACGGGCTGCCCGCACGCCAGGCAGTAGCGCTGGTCGGGCGCGAGCGGCGTACCGCAGTTCGCGCAGCTCGCGGCGTCCTGTGGTTGCTCGGCAGGCACGGGGGCGAGGCTCATGGCTGCGTTGCCCTGCTCCGGCCGGGAGCGCCGGCCGGGCGGGCCGGACGATCCGGCCGGCTCATCCGAACGCGCCTCGCACGTAGTCGCGCGTGCGCTGCGCGCGCGGCTCTTCGAACACCTCGGCGGCCGTCCCGTACTCGATCAGGTCGCCGAGGTACATGAACGCGACCTTGTCCGCGACGCGGCGCGCCTGGGCGAGGTTGTGGGTGACGATCACGACCGCCAGGTCGCGGCGCAGCTCGCCGATCAGCTCCTCGATCACGCCCGTGGAGATCGGGTCCAGCGCGCTGCAGGGCTCGTCCATCAGCAGCACCTCCGGGCGCAGCGCGATCGCGCGGGCGATGCACAGCCGCTGCTGCTGGCCGCCGGACAGGCGCAGCGCCGGGCGGTCGAGATCGTCGCGGACCTCGTCGTAGAGCCCGGCGCGGCGCAGCGCGTCGATCACCAGCGGCTCGAGCTCGCGCCGGCGCGGGCGCTTGCGCGACTGCTCGCGCAGCGCGAACGCGACGTTGTCGAAGATCGACATCGGGAAGGGGTTGGGCTGCTGGAAGACCATCGCCACGCGCGCGCGCAGCGTCGTGTCGGCCAGCTCGTGGATGTCCTCGCCGTCGAGCAGCACCTGTCCCTGGCGCGCGGCGCTGGGGGTCAGCTCGGTGAGGCGGTTGAGCGTGCGCAGCAGCGTCGTCTTGCCGCAGCCCGACGGCCCGATCAGCGCGAGCACCTCGCCCTGGTGGATCGACAGCGAGACCGACTTGACCGCCGGCTTGCCGGCGTAGGCGATGCTGAGGTCGCTCAGCGCAGGCGCTCGGGGCCGGCCGTGGACGGCGACGGGCGCGCGCAGCGGGTTGCGCTCGCGCACCGGCGGCGCGACCGGCACGGGCGGACGGTCGAGCACGATCGTGCGCACCGGCGGCACGTCCGGCTCGCGGGTCGGCCGGAGGCGGATCCTCCATCAGCCGAAGCTCCTCGGGACTCATCGCATATTCTCGATCGGGTCGACCTTCTCCATCGGACCAATGAGGTTACCCATATTTTTGCCCTTGTGGGAAAAGCTTGCGAAGTTTCACGCGGGCTCATACGACCCCTGCCACATCCCAGACATGCCGGTGGACTGCGCGTTGCGAGCGGCCGATCCGGTCGACGAGGCAGGTTCAGCCCGAGCACGAACACCAGCAGCACGAACGCCGCCGCGTAGGCCTTCTGCGGCGCCGCGCCTTCGCCGGCGGGCGAGTTGTCGTAGACGTAGCTGGTCAGCGTCGAGCCCGTCCCGCGCAGCAGGCTCGAGCACCGGCGTCGACCCCTGCGTTTCGATGTGGAGCGTCTCGCCGAGCAGCAGCACCACGATCGCGGTGTCGCCGATGATGCGGCTGACGCCGAGCGTCACGCCGGTGGCGATGTTCGAGCGCACGCTCGGCAGCAGCACCCGGCGGATCGTCGCGATCCGCGTCTTGCCGAGCGCGAAGGCCGCCTCGCGCATGTGCGTCGGCACCGCCTGCAGCCCGTCGCGGGTGGCGGCGAACAGCGGCGGCAGCGCGATCAGCGACATCATCGCCCCGGCGGCGATGAACGAGCGGCCGAACACGCCGCCGCCTTCGGCGCGGAACGACAGCGGCGCGAGGATGCCGAGCTGGAAGATCGCCAGGCCGAACAGCGCGATCACGATGTCCGGCGTGCCCGCGACGATCTCGATGCTCGACTCGACGACCCGCGCGAATGCCTGCCGCGCCCGCCCGACGCCCGTACTCGGCGATCCAGATCGCGCTCGCGACGGCCAGCGGGAGGGCGAGCGCGATCCCGATCACCGTCAGCAGCAGCGTGCCGATCAGGGGATCGAGGAAGCCTCCCGTCTGGGCCTGCGAGGTGCTGATCGAGGGGCGCGTGACCAGCAGCTCGGGGTGCAGGTACTGGATCCCGCGATAGCCCATGTAGATCACGATCGCCGCGGCGATCGCGCACAGCCCGAGGCCCGCCGTCCAAGCGCACAGCAGCACGAGCCGGTCGCTCCAGCGCCAGGTCGGCGAGGAGCGACGAGCCGCGCCCGGCGTCGGCGGCGGCGCTGGAGCGGCGGCCAGCCGCTCATCGCAAGCTCGCGTGCGACGCCGTGCGCTCATCCGCGCACCTGGTACTTGCGCAGCGGCAGCTTGATCAGGTAGCCGCCGATCGACAGCACGAACGCGGAGAACAGCAGCAGCACCGCGAACGCGTACAGCGTCGAGTCGAGCGCCGGGGCGCCGATGCCTTCGCTGAAGTCGACGATCGTCGAGGCGAGCGTGCGCAGCGGCTCGAACAGGAAGATCGGCACCCCGTGCGAGAGGTTCGGCGTGAAGAAGCTCGCGCCGGAGACCATCGAGATCATCACCGCCTCGCCGAGCGCGCGCGCGGTCGCGAGCACGGCGGCGGCGACGATCGCCGGGCGGATCGCGCGCAGCGTCACCGCGAGCATCGCCCGCAGCGGGTTCAGGCCGAGCGCGACCGCGCCCTCGCGCCAGGACCTCGGCGCCGCCGCGAGCGCCTCGCAGATCAGCGCGATCATGATCGGCGTGATCATCACCGTCAGACGTCACCGCCACGACCAGCAGGCCTTCGCCGGTGAGCTCGACCGAGTTCTGCACCGAGGTCTTCTGCGCGGAGGTGATCAGGTGGTTGCCGACGAACGGCACGAGCACGAGGATCGCGATCAGGCCGTAGATCACCGACGGCACCGACGCGAGCAGCCGGATCACGGGGATCGCGACCCGGCGCAGCCGCGCCGGCGCGAGCTCGACGATGAAGATCGAGGACAGCACCGCGATCACGACGCCCAGCACGACCGCGATGCCGGTCGTCAGCAGCGTCCCGTAGATGAGCGGCCAAGCGCGCAGGTGATACGCGGAGGCGGGCGGGTGCACGCTCGTGGCCTGCATGTTCTCGAGCTGCGTCTTGAGGCTCCCGCCGGGCCCCAGCCAGCTGAGGCCGTTGTGCTCGAAGATCGGCCAGGCGCGGACGACGACGAACACGATCATCGCCGATCACGCATCGCGCACACGAGCAACGAAACCGCGCCGAGCGTGAGCTCGGCGCGGCTGTCGGACCATGGGTTACGGAGTCGATCCAACATCGTCGCTCTGACTACCTGGTCGGTAGTTGGTGGTTTTGGTTGGTTCTACCTATTGCGTGATCGGGACCCACTGGCTGGAGATGATCTTGCGCGCCGCGGCCGATGACTCGATCCAGCCGATGAACGCCGACGCGGCGCCGGTCGCCTTGCCTTTGGTCACCTCGTAGAAGCGCGCGATCGCCGGCGTACTGCCCGGAGGCGGCGGTCGTCTGGTTGCAGGCCACGCCGTTGAAGCCGACCGAGTTGACCCGCCGAGCGACGCGCCGTAGTTGGAGAGGAAGCCGATCGCGTTCGGGTCGTTTTCGACCGCCTGGCGCAGCAGACCCTCGGAGGAGAGTTCGGAGGCGAGCGACGAGACTTTCTTGCCTTCCAGCAGCAGCGTCTGGAAGCTCGTCAGCACGCCCGCGACCGAGGTGCGGCTGATCAGGTCGATCGTGCCGGTGGCGGTCGCGCCGGGGACCTCGCTCCAGCTGCGCGTCTTGCCGGTGAAGATCGAGATCACCTGCGCCGGCGTGAGGTTGCGAGCGTGTTCGCTTTGTTCGTGACCACGCAGATCCCGTACTTGGCGATCGGGTAGAAGACGAGCCCGGCCGGATCGGTCGGCAGCGGATCGCGCGAGACGTCGCCGATCGTGACGCGGCCGGCGGCGACATCGTTGATGCCGATCTGCGCGCCGCCCTGGGCGATCTTGAACTTGACTTTCTTCGGGAACAGCTTCACGTACTTCTGGGCGAGCAGCGAGACGAGCGGGTAGGAGGCGGTGGCGCCGCTGATCGTGACCGTGGTCGTCGCTGCCGAGGCGGCCGCGGGCGCCGCGACCCCGAGCACGCCAGCCACCGCGAGGGCGACGGAGAGACGGCGAATTCGATTCATGAACTGGGTCTCCATTCAGATGGTTGACGTTGTTGTCTCCGATCGAAACTACCATAATCCTCATAGCTCGATCAAGATAAGCTAGTTTATGCGGAAGGGTCGGTCCGGCGCGCCGGTTCCGGCAACCGACTCCTGACCCCCAAACCAATGCCCACCACACCCGACACCCCCACACCGACCGTCAAGGGGCCCCCGCGCCTGCCCTCGCCGCGCGTCGCCGCTGCGCTCGCGGCGGGGATGCTCGCGCTCGGCGTGGCCGTCGGCGCGGCGATCGGCCCCGCGCCGGAAACCTCGCTCGCGGGCGAGCGCATCCCGCTGCTGCTGCCGGCGATCGCCGCGCTCGCCGGGGGCGGCAGCGCACACACGACGGACACGAGCACGGCGACGGCAGTGCAGCCGCCGCCGATCACGCCCCAGCCGACGCCGGCCGCCTCATCCGCGAGTGCAGGCGCGTCGAGCGCCAGCCACGAAGACGTCGAAGACAGCGCCGAGCGCCACGGCGACACCGGCTCCAGCGCCGAGCACCGCCAAGACGCCGACCAAGAGCACTCCGAAGAGCGGCGCGCAGGCCACGCTCCCGCCCGTCACGAGCGTGTGGCTGATCACGCTCTCCGGCAGCACCTTCACGCAGGCGCTCGCGCAGACGGCCGCCGCCCCCTACATCGACTCCCAGCTCGTCCCCGCCGGCACGCTGCTGAGCGGCTGGTCCTCGCTCGAGGGCAGCGCCTTCGCGAGCGAGGCCGGCCTGCTCGCAGGCGCTCCCCCGCAGACGCTCGACTCGATCGTCCAGCCCCCGTGCCCCGAAGGCGCGGCCGGCGCGGCCTGCGCGCCGGAAACCGCGGGCGCGCTGACGGCCGCCGACGAATTCCTGAAAGCCACCCTCCCGACGATCACCGCGAGCGCCGCCTACCGCGCGCACGGCCTGATCGTGATCACGTTCGGCTCGGTCGGCAACGCCACCGCGTCGAGCCTGCCCGCCGGCGCCTCGACCGCGACGCTCAGCTCCGAGCCGCCCGCGGGCGTGCTGCTGCTCTCGCCGTTCGCCCGCGCCGGCGCGCGGCCCGACGACCGCCTTCAACCCAACTTCACCCAAGCAGAGCCTCGCAGGGCTCCTGCACTGACGCCCCATCGCAGTCCGTACATCCGCAGTTCCGAAACCAACCAAGGAGACCCACGTTGCACGCAATCAATCCCGCCCACCGCAAGCAGGCCACGTGGTGGCTCGTCGCGCTCGTGGGCCTCACGCTCGCCCTCGCGGGGCTCGCCGTTCCGGCGGTCAGCCACGCGGAAGAATCGAACCCGAACAACTACTCCTGCCTCGGCAGCATCGCCCCCGGCACGCCCGAAGTGGGCAGCGAAGAACAGCAGGTGGCGTACATCTTCTACTGCAACGGCCCGATCACCGGCTACCAGCTGCAGTCGCAGATCCCGCTGACGGGCGTCCAGAGCCCGCCGCTGGTGACCGCGGGAGCCTCCGTGCTGGGCGCCCCGACGGGCAAGCCGCTGAGCGACACCTTCTCCTGCTCGGGGGAAATCCCCGGCTACGCCGGTCAACTGCGTCGGCGCGGCAAAGACGGGCTACGAGACGATCACCGGCCAGTTCGCGATCGGCTCGAAGCTCTGCGCCGAGCCGCGCGTCGACCCGCTGCTGACGGTCACCTACGCGTATCTCGAAAAAGGCGTCGTCACCCAGGCGATCTCCGGGCCGTTCGACCTCGGCCGCCCGAACGGCTGCCCGCCCAGCGCCCTCTCGGGCGGGACGCGGCTGAACCCCAAGCCGGTCACGATTCGCCAAGAAAGGCAAGAAGGACAGCAAGAGCAAGGGCAAGAAGCCCACGAAGAAGAAGGTCGGGCGAGAAAAGTGGCGCCCAAGAAGTAGCCCAGCCGGCGCGGGCTCATCCCCACGGGCCATAACCTGTGGGGAGTGACAGCTCGCCCGTGGAATCGCCCTCAACGCGGAGAGGAGCCGGCGTCTCGGCCGGCTCCTCTCCGTCCTCTTGACCGTTTCGCTCGTCGGCTGCGGCACCACCGGCGAGCGCGCCCAATCTCGCAGCGCTCTCGACGCCGCGGCCCACGAACTCGCCGCGTCGCCCGCAACTGTGCCACCACGGTCGCAGGCACGCTCGGCACGGTCGCCGCGCGCGTCTACCACGAGGCCGCCACCGGCGGCGACGTCGCCGAGGCGGTGCATCGCGTGCAGAGCTCGGCCGCTCTGACCGCGGCGATCGACAGCGGCGACGCCGATGGCGCCCGCACCGCGCTGCAGGGGCTGCTGGCCGGTCAGATCGTCCGCGTCGAGATTCTGCGCGGCGGACACGTCTTCGCACAGGCGGGCTCGGGCGCGGCGATCGCGCCGGCCCACGGTCTCCTCCCCGGCACGTCGGCGAGCTTCATCCTCTCGACCCAGCCCGTCCACGCCTACCTGCAGGTCGTCCACCAGGTCACCGGCGCACAGGTGCTGCTGCGAGCGGGCCCTCACCTGCTCGCCGGCACGCTCGGCGGCTCGCTGCCCGCGAACGCTCCCAGCGAAGGACCGCTCACGTTCGCCGGGCAGAGCTATCAGACGTTCACGCTCCCCGGCGCCGCCTATCCCTCCGGCCCGCTGCAGATCGTGCTGCTCGTGCCGAGCGCTGGCGATCTCCTGCCCGGGCTCGCCGGCCCAGGCGCGCGTCGAAACGCTCGGCCACGTCGGCGAACGCATCTACCAGGAGGAGCTGCCACAGCCCGGATGTCACCGCGACGCTGCGCTCGATGGAAAGCTCGACCGTCTTTCAGCGCGCCGTCGCCGCCGGCAGCGTCGCCGCGACCCGCGCGGCGATCATCGACTTCTTTGCCGCCCACATCCACGTCGTGCGCGTGCGCGTCACGATCGGCCAACGGCTGCTGATCGACGAAGGGGGACCGTTCGTGCTCGCCCCGGTCCACGGCACCCTGCGCAGCGGCGGCCGGGTAGTCGGCCATTTCGAGATGGCGATCCAGGACGACGCCGGCTATCTCAAGCTCGCCCACCTGTTCACCGGCGCGCGAAGTCCTGATGCGCACAGGCTCGCGTCAGGTGATGGGCACGCTCTCTCCCGGCCCGGCTACGGTCCCCGATCGGGGCGGAGTCGCCTACCGCGGGCGTACCTACCAGGCCTACTCGTTCACCGGCGAAGCGTTCCCCGCAGGCCCCCTGCGCATCTCGCTGCTGCAGCCCCTTAGAGCAGGCTCGAGGTCATCCGTTCGACCTCGGCGATCGAGGTCAGCCCTTCGCGGACCTTCACCAGGCCGTCGTCGCGCAGGCGCCGCATCCCTTCGCCGACGGCGACCTCGACCATCTCGTCGACCGAGGCGCGCTCGAGGATCAGCGCGCGGATCGGCTCGCTCACCGACATCACCTCGTACAGGCCCACGCGGCCGCGGTAGCCCGAGCCGCCGCAGCGCGAGCAGCCGACCGGCTCATACGGCTCGGCGCCGGTCAGGCCGTGCTCGGCGAGCACCGCCTCGGAGACCTTCAGCGGGCGCTTGCAGTGCTTGCAGAGCATCCGCACGAGCCGCTGGGCGACGATGCAGTCGATCGCCGAGGAGACCAGGAACGGCTCGATGCCCATGTCGATCAGCCGGCCGAGCGCGCTGGGCGCGTCGCGCGTGTGCAGGGTCGAGAGCACGAGGTGGCCGGTGAGCGCCGCCTCGACCGCGATGTGCGCGGTCTCGCGGTCGCGGATCTCGCCGACCATGATCACGTCGGGGTCGGCGCGCAGCATCGAGCGCAGGCCGACGTCGAAGGTGACCCCCGCCTTGGGCGCGATCTGCATCTGCTTGACGCCCGCGATGCGCTGCTCGACGGGGTCCTCGATCGTGAGGATGCTGCGTTCGCCGTCGTTGAGCGCGTTGAGCGCCGCGTACAGCGTCGTCGACTTGCCCGAGCCGGTCGGGCCGGTCACGAGCACGGCGCCGTTGGGCTTGTGGATCGCGCTGTTGAAGCGGCTCGAGCTCGTCCTGCTGCATGCCGAGCGCCTCGAGCCCCTCGACCCTCACGCCCTCTGTCGAGGATGCGCATCACGACGCCCTCGCCGTAGACGAGCGGCAGCGTCACGACGCGGATGTCCACGCGCCGCCCGTCGACCGTCAGCGCGAAGCGGCCGTCCTGGGGCACGCGCTTCTCGGAGATGTCGAGGTCGGCCATGATCTTGATGCGCGAGACCACGCCCATCGCCATCCTGCGCTTGACCGTCGCGGCCGGGGCGAGCACGCCGTCGACGCGGAACAGCACGCGCGTGTCGCCCTCTTCGGGGTTGACGTGGATGTCGGAGGCGCCCTGCTGCACCGCCTGGGCGACGATCGAGTGCACGAGCTTGATGACCGGCGCGTCGCGGTCGGCCTCCTCGGCCAGCAGGTCGGGTTCGTCCTCGGCCTCGGGCTCCTCGTCGACGATGTCCTCGATCGACTCGTCCATCTGCGCGAGCCGCGTGAGCAGCAGGTTGAGGTCCTCGACCGAGGCCGCCGCCGGCCGCACGCGCCGGCCGGTCATCATCGCGACGTCGTCGATCGTCAGCACGTTGGTCGGGTCGGCCATCGCCAGCAGCAGCGTGCCGTCGTCGGTGAAGCCGACGGGCACCGCCTGGTAGCGCTTGGCGCGTCTCGGCGCTGAGCAGGTTGACCGCGCCCATGTCGAGGTCGTAGACCGACAGGTCGACGTAGTCCAGGCCGAAGCGCTCGGCCACGACGCGCGCGAGCTGGTCGTGGCGCAGGACGCCCTGCTCGACCAGCACCAGGCCCGTCGGGCCTGCCCTGCGCGCGGGCGGCCGCGACCGCCTCCTCGACCGTCTCGCGGTCGGCGAAGCCGAGGTCGACGACGACCTCGCCGATCATCCGCGCCGAGCGGCCCGAGCGCCGCGGCGGGTACAGGCCGTCGTCGGGGGGCCCGATCGCGATCTCCTCGGGGGTCTCCGGGGGAGATGTGGCTGTGGGCGTGACGGTATCGCGCATCGCCCGTTTTATCGGCATCGCCGGGCGCCGCTTGATCGTTAACGGAGCTTTCCCCGGTTTCTACAGGCTTTGCGGCCATGCAGGCCTCGGGAGCCGGCCCGTTCTCCGACCAGTCGGCATGCGCAGCTCGGCGACTGCCTGCCTCGAGGCCAGCCGATCCCGTGCTCGAACGCGCCCTTGACGTGCGCGTCGAGCGCGTTGAGCCGGTACAGCGCGAGCGCCTCGGCCGAGGCGAAGCGCTGGCCCGGCGGCCGCCTCGGCGCCGTGGTGGAGGATCACGCAGTGCTCGAGCGCGAGCCGGCGCTCGGCTGCGAGCGCGGCCGGGGCGTGGCTGCGATCAGGCGCAGGCCGAGCTCGATGTGCCCGAGCAGCCGGCCCTCGCTCGCTGCGCGCGATCTCCGCGCCGTAGGTGAACTCGCGCGTCTTGCCGAGGTCGTGGACGATCGCCGCGCTCAGCAGCAGGTCGCGATCCAGCCGCGGGTGCAGCGTGCACAGCTCGAGCGCCATCGTGGCGACCGCGACGGTGTGCTCGAGCAGGCCGCCGAGATAGGCGTGATGGCCTGCGCCGGAGCGCCGCCGGCCGCCAGGCCCGCGCGCGGAGTCCGGCCGAGCGCCGGCAGCGAGCAGGGCGCGCGGCGGAGCTCCGCGCGCAGCGTCGCGTCGCCGAGCAGCGCGCCGAGCAGCCCCTCAGCCGGGGTCGTAGACCTCGCGCGCGAGGTGCTCGAGAAAGCCCTCGAGCTCGTCGAGGTCGCGATAGGCGCGCGGCAGGAAGCGCGCCGGGTCGGCCTCGCGCGCCGTCGGCGCGCGCGATCGACTGCGAGCTCGATCTGCAGCTCGTCGCGGAAGCGCTCGACGCGCCCGCTGCACGCGCACCAGCTCGCCGCGCTCGAAGCGCCCGGCGAGCAGGTCGGCGTCGCGGAACGCGCGCGCGACGATCGTGCCGGTGCGGTCGCGCAGCTCGACCGTCAGGTAGGGCGTGCCCGCGCGCGAGATCTGGCGCTCCTTGCGCGTGCAGGCGAAGACGCCGTCGACCTCCTGCCGGCGCGCAGCGTGGCGACGGTCTGCGCGTCGTCGTCTGCGTCGGCGCTCGCGACGGAGGCTCATCCACCCATGATGTACGGTGGTTCGGATGCAGCCGTTGATCTGGGACCGCCGTCCGGATGGCCTCCGGGCCCCGGCGATGGTGTGCGCCTTTCAGGGCTGGAACGACGCCGGCGACGCCGCCTCGAGCGCCGTCTCCTTCCTCGCCTCCTCGCTGGACGCGCAGGCGCTTCGCGCGGATCGACGCCGAGGAGTTCTACGACTTCCAGGCCAACCGCCCGCGATCCAGCTTCGACGAGGGCAGCGCGACGCGCGAGATCGTCTGGCCGACGGTCGAGGTCTTCGAGGCGCGCGCGCCGCGCGCGCCGCGCGACCTCGTGCTCGTGCAGGGCGTCGAGCCGTCGATGCGCTGGCGCGCCTTCAGCGCGCTCATCGTCGACCTCGCCGAGGCGCTCGGCGTGCAGCTGGTCGTCACGCTCGGCGCGCTGCTCGCCGACGTGCCCCACACCCGCCCGGTGGCGATGACCGGGCTCGCCTCCGACCCGGCGCTGATCGAGCGCCTGGGCCTGCGCGCCGCTCGAGCTACGAGGGGCCGACGGGGATCGTCGGCGTGCTGCACAGCGCCTGCGCAGGACGCGGGCCTGCCGTCGGCGAGCCTGTGGGCGAGCGTCCCCCACTACGTCGCCGCCGCCACCAACCCGAAGGCGGCGCTCGCGCTGGTGCGCAGGCTGGAGGGCCTGGTCGGCGTGTCGGTCGACGTCTCCGAGCTCGAGTCGGCCGCCGCCGACTACGAGCGCCAGGTCGGGCTGGCCGTGCAGAGCGACCCCGACATCCAGGCGTTCGTCGAACGCCTCGAGCAGGCCGCCGAGAGCGAGGAGCGAGGAGCGTCGCCCGAGGACGTTCCCTCCGGCGACATGCTCGCCCGCGAATTCCAGCGCTTCCTGCGCCAGCGCGGGCCCGACGAGCAAGTAGGCCAGCAGGCGCGAGCGGGCGCGACGGTGGCTATGCTCGGCCGCCGGGCAGACGATCCGGTAGTCGCAGATCGAGCAGGCCGCGTGCGAGGGCGTCGGCTCGAACTCCTGCGCGAGGATCCCCTCGCCGACCTCGAGCACGCGTCTCGTGACCGACTCGGCGTCGCGCTCGCCGCGCGGCACGGGCACCTTGTGGTCGTCGAGCACGTAGTAGTAGGCCTGCCGCGAGGACTCCAGCTGCCAGGCCTCGCGCGCGGCGAGCGCATAGAGCGAGAGCTGGACGTCGTCGCTGCAGCTGCTCGGCGGTCTTCGGGCGCGAGGTCTTGTAGTCGATCAGCTCGTACTCGCCGTCCGTCGCCGCCCGGCGAGGCGGTCGACGCGGTCGACGCGCCCGCGCAGCTGATGCGGGCCGAGCCGGAAGGAGAACGAGCGCTCGAACCACACCGGCTCGGAGTCCTGGCCGGCAGCCGCGCGTGGTAGCGCGTCAGCGCGGCGCGCGCCTTCTCGCGCAGCTCGCGCTCGTGCTCGCTGTCGCCGAAGCCGCCCCGGCGCCAGCCGCGTCGAGCAGCTCGAGCATCTGCGCGAGCGTCTCTGCCGGCGTCGGCGTGGTAGCGCTCGAGCACCTGGTGGACGACGATCCCGAAGCGCTGGTTGAGCGTCTGCTCGGTCGGGATGCGCAGGACGCGCGCGAACTTGTAGCGCAGCGGGCAGCTGCGGTAGGTCTCGATGTCCGAGGCCGACAGCACCAGGCCGCTCGCCGTTGCGCGGCAGGAACGGCCCGAGCGAGGGGCTTCGCGCGGCGCGATCGCGCTCGCGCGGGCCATCGGCCGATCGTGTCCGCCGACCGCTCGAGCTCGGCCAGCAGCGTCTCGTCGAGCGTCGAGGTCTGGAGGATCTCGCGCTGCAGCGGCGTGGCGGCGGCGAGCAGGCGGGCGTTGATGTCGGGGAGCGCCTCCGCGATGCTCTGCCCGTCCGGGCGCTGGAGCAGCGCCGCGAGCTTGAGCAGCTCCAGGTAGCGCACGACCCCGTGGGAGATGTCGAGGTCGGTGTCCAGGCGCAGCTCGCCGAGGCGCCCGCCGATGCGCGCGACGCTGGCGAGCACCTCCTCGCGCATCATGCGCAGCGTCTCGCGACGCAGCGCGCTCGTCGCTGGCGGCGGCCTCGTCCGCGCGTCCTGTCGGGCACGGATCGCGCTGCGCTCCCGGTCGTCGGCGATCGCGCTGCCGCCTCGCGCCGCCGAGGCTCGCACGCGCTGCGAGCAGGATCGCGGGCGCCCGCGCGTCCGAGCGCCGCCTCGAGCCGCCGGCGCGCTGTGCAGCTCGCAGGAAGCGCTGGATGCGCTCGCGCGCCTCGGGCGGGACCTGCGGCGACTCGGTCGCGCGCCGGAGCGCCGGCGACCATGTCGAGCTTGCGCCGGCGCGCGACCTGGATCACGCGCGCCAGGTCGACCTGGCGCAGCTCGATCGGCGGCCGCGCGAGCGCGCGCACGACCGCGGCGGCGTCCTGCGGATCGACCAGCAGGCGCATCCAGGCGAGCACGTCGCGCACCTCGGCCCGCTCGCAGGAAGGCGGCCGCGCCGCGTTCCTCGCCCAGCGGCGTCGCCGCGGACGTGCGCGGGCGCGATCTCTCGAAGCACGGACACAGTCCAAGGATACGAGCGTCCGTGCGCAGGCGGCCGACGCCCGGTCGTCGGCGAGGCCCGACGCTCGGACGGGCTACGCTCTGATGGGTGGACGTGATCGACTGGGGCGCGGCGCAGCGGATCGGCGAGCTGGTCGCCGGCTCGCCGCCGCTCGGGCGGCGTGCGCGCCGCGGCGGTCGAGCCGCTCGCGCGCGACTTCGCCGGGCGCGTGAGCGACTACAGCGGGCCTCGCGCTGCCCGCGGAGCTGCCGCCGCTGGAGGTGGTCGACCGCCCGGCGTGGATCGCGGCCAACCTGAAGACGATGCGCCCGCTGCTCGGCGCCGCTCACCGAGCGCATGGGAGGCTCGGCGACGGCATCGCCGGCTCGCTGGCCGGCCCGCTGCGCTCGGCCTCGGGCCTGCTGCTCGGCGCGCAGGTCGGGGCGCTGACGGGCATGCTCTCCCAGCGGGTGCTCGGCCAGTACGACCTCGCGCTGCTCGACGCCGACGGTGCACGCCGCGCCTGCTGCTGCTGGCGCCGAACCTGGCGCAGGCCGCGCGCAACCTCGGCGTCGACCGCGACGAGCTCGTCCTGTGGGTGACGATCCACGAGATCACCCACGCCGTCCAGTTCTGCGGGCGCGCCGTGGCTGCGCGAGCACCTCGGGGGGATGCTGAGGGAGCTGATCGACGGCCTGCAGGTGAAGCTCGACCGCCGCTCCTCGCAGGACGGACGCGCAGCGACGGGAACGGATGCAGGACGGCGTCGGCGCGGGCGGCTGCCGATACCGAGAGCGTGGCTCGAGCTTCGACCCGAGCAGCTGCGCGAGCTGGTCGAGCGCGCCCGCCGCGGCGAGCTGCTGCGCCTGACGCTCGGCGAGGAGCGCTGGCAGCTGGTCGAGCGGATGCAGGCGGCGATGTCGCTGATCGAGGGACACGCCGAGCACACGATGGACGCGGTCGGCGCCGAGGTGCTGCCCTCGCTGCCGCGTCTGCGCGCCGCGCTGAACCGCCGCCGCGAGACGCGCGGGCTGCCGTGGCGCGTGCTCGAGCGGCTGCTCGGGCTGGAGCTGAAGATGCGCCAGTACGAGGTCGGCAGGCGCTTCTGCGACGCGGTCGTCGCAGGCGGAGGGGCCGCAGGCGCTGGCCCGCGTGTGGAGCGGCCCGGAGCTGCTGCCGAGCACCGCGGAGCTGGACGCGAGCCGGCGCTGCTGGCTCGCGCCGGTGACGCACGCTCGGCGATCTGCGGCTAGACCGCCGTGCGCTGCGGGACTCGAACGCACGTTCCTCCTGTTACAAGCTAGCCGGTTCGCACGCCGTTGATCACGGGCTTTTACGTCGTGGTAGGTCGGCGCTGTAACAATCTCCGGACAGCGGGTTACAAACAGTGTGTTCGATGCTACGCTAAGCTCGGGATCGAGCGACGAACGAACAAACTCGCACCCGGTCCTCGCACAGCGAGGAAGAACGAGGAGACCCCTCCACATGCCAACTGCCACCACCACTTCACCCAACAGCCCCAAAGCCGCCAAACCGGCCGCCAAAAGCCGCGCGCAAACCGCCAGCGCGTCGCGCACAGCGCTCGCGCAGAGCACGCAGGCCAAAGCGACGCAAGGCGAAGGCCGCGCGCACGCGCTCGATCCACCAGACCGAGTCGGCCGCTACGCAGACGCGAGACCGCGACGCGCGAGACCGTCGACGTGTTCGGCGACTACGCCGAGCGCGCCGTGCTGATCCCCGTCGGCGCCGCGCTGATCGCCCGCGACCGGGTCGTCTCGAGCGTCAACGACACGATCTCGAGCTACTCGCTCGACGTCCAAGGCGCAGGCGCAGCTGCGCCGCTTCGAGCGTCGCGGCGCACCGCCCGCAACCGGCTCGAGCGCGAGGTCCGCAAAGCGCGCGTGCGCGTCGAGCGCGAACTGCGCCAGCGCCGCCGCGAGATCGAGAAGACGGTCAGCGAGCTCGAGGAGCGCCGCGACGCGGTCGCGAAGAACGTGCACCGAGCTCGCCAACCGCGTCCAGGAGCGCATCCTCAGCCTCGTCTGAGCCAACACGCCTTCCCCCGCCCGGACCGGAGAGGCCGGGCAGCGGGAAAGTCTGCCGGCCTCATATCCCGCCGGCAGTAGTAGCACCCTCTCCTCCCTCGACCCGCGGGCGGCCCCCACCGCCCGCGGGTCATTTTAAGGCCCTCGCGCATGCGCGTCAGGAGCCAGTCGCCGGACCGCACGGGCACCGGCGCGGTTTGCCACAATGGCCGCGTGACCGACGACAGCAGGAGATCCGCAAGGCGCTCGAGGTCGTGATCGACCCCGAGCTGCACCGCTCGATCGTCGAGCTCGACATGGTGCGCTCGATCGACGATCGGCGCCAACGGCGTCGTCGACGTGACGGTCTCGCTGACGACGCCCGGCTGCCCGATCAAGGGCCACTTCCAGACGGCCGTCGCCGAGGCCGTCGTCGGCGCTCGAGGGCGTGACGCACGTGAACGTCTACTTCGACGTGCTCGACGACACCCAGAAGGCGGCGCTGCAGCAGAAGCTCGGACGCGGCAGCCTGCCCGACGGGCGCGCTCGCGCAGGTCGCGAACGTGCTCTGCATCGGCTCGGGCAAGGGCGGCGTCGGCAAGTCGACGCTGACCGCCAACCTCGCGGCGGCGCTCGCGGGCGAGGGCAAGCGCGTGGGCGTGCTCGACGCCGACGTGTGGGGCTACTCGATCCCGCGCATGTACGGGCTCGGCGCGACGCGCCCGCCGGTCTCGGCCGAGCGCAAGATCCTGCCGCTGGAGGCGCACGGCGTGAAGGTGATGTCGATCGGCTTCTTCGTCGAGGAGGACGCCGCGGTCGTGTGGCGCGGGCCGATGCTGCACAAGGCGCTGACGCAGTTCCTGCAGGACGTCGACTGGGGCGCGCTCGACTACCTGCTGATCGACCTGCCGCCGGGCACCGGCGACGTCTCGATGACGCTCGCGCAGCTGCTGCCCCAGGCGCAGTTCGTGATCGTCACGACGCCGCAGGCGACCGCGCAGAAGGTCGCGCGCCGCGCCGCCGAGATGGCGCACAAGGTCGCACCTGGAGATCGGCGGCGTGATCGAGAACATGTCCGGCTTCACCACGCCCTCCGGCGAGCGCTTCGCGATCTTCGGCGAGGGCGGCGGCAAGGAGCTCGCGGACGAGCTCGACGTGCCGCTGCTCGGCAGGGTGCCGCTGACGATGCCGCTGCGCGAGCACGCCGACAGCGGCGTGCCGCTCGTGATCGAGGATCCCGACGACCCCGCCGTCCCAGGCGATCCGCCAGGCCGCCCGCGGGCTGATCGCGATGGCCGCCCGCCGCGCTGCCGGTGCTGCCGCTCGTCGAGGTCGCCGCCGTCGGCGCCGCCGCGCCGCCGGACGAGCCGAAAACCCGCGGGCATGTCGCTGCCGATGGCCTGAGCAGCGGGCCGCCGCGCCAGCGACATGCCCTGCCAGCGGCCCGAGAGCTCGCCCGCGGTCGCGCGTCGGCGCGACCGCCGTGCATCGCGTGCGCTTGACAAGCGCAAACCACCTGAGAGGATCGTCTTCGATGTCGCGTACAGAGCAGCAGGAGGAGGAGCAGGACGACGGAGCGCCGGCGGCGCCGACGAGCCGGGCCCGGACGGCGTCGTCGAGATTCGACGAACGCCGCGCGAAGATGGAGCGGCTGCGCGCGGAAGGGATCGACCCCTACCCGCCGGTCACGCTGTGGGCGACGCGCACGCGGATCGCCGACGTGCTCGCCGCGCACGACCCGGCCGACGCTCGAGCCGGGCGAGCACCCCGAGCTGCGCTACCACATCGCCGGCCGGCTGATCTCGCGCCGCGGGCACGGCAAGACGGCGTTCCTCGACCTGCGCGACCTGTCCGGCTCGATCCAGGTCGTCGTGCGCGTGGACGACGCTCGGCGCAGGAGACCTACGACCGCATCCTCGGCCTCGACATCGGCGACATCGTCGCGGTCGACGGCTGCGTCTACGTGACCCAGCGCGGCCAGCTGGCGCTCGCGGTGGCGGAGTGCACGCTGCTGACGAAGACGCTGCGCCCGCCGCCGGACAAGCACCACGGGCTCGGCGACACCGGCACCCGCTACCGCTACCGCGAGCTCGACCTGATCGCCAACGAGGAGACGCGCGAGCTGTTCATCACGCGCCACAAGATCGTCCTCGCGATCCGCGAGTGGCTGGACGAACGCAACTTCGTCGAGATCGAAACGCCGGCGCTGCAGTCGCTCGCCGGCGGCGCCGGCTCGCGGCCGTTCACGACCCACCACAACGCGCTCGACCGCGACCTGTACCTGCGCATCTCGGTCGAGCTGTTCCTCAACCGCTGCATCGTCGGCGGCATGGAGAACGTCTACGACATGGGCAAGGTGTTCCGCAACGAGGGCATCTCCCCGAAGCACAGGCCCGAGTTCACGATCATCGAGTTCATGTGCGCCTACTCCGACTACAACGACGTCGCGACCGTCACCGAAGAGATGTTCCGCGACGTCGCCCAGAAGGCGCTCGGGCGCACGATGATCAAACGAAACGGCGAGGACGATCGACCTCGCCAAGCCGTGGCGGCGGGTGACGATGCGCGAGCTGATCCTCGAGCGCTTCGGCCTGGACTTCATGGAGTCCACGCGCGAGCAGCTCGCCGAGGTGCTCGACGAGCCGATCGACCCGCGACGCCACCTGGGCGGAGGTCGTGGCCGACATCTACTCGGAGAAAATCGAGTCGCACGATCAACCAGCCGACGCACGTGTTCGACTTCCCGCTCGAGCCGTTCCCGATCACCAAGCGCCACTCCGTGCACCCCGAGCTGGGCGAGCACTTCGACGCGGTGATCGGCGGCATCGAGCTCGTCAGCGGCGACACCGAGCTGAACGACCCGGTCGACCAGTGGCAGCGCTTCGTCGACCAGCGCAAGCGGCGGATGATCGACGACGCCGACGTGCCGCACCCCAACGACGAGGAGTACGCGCGCGCGATCGAGTACGGCTACTCGCCGACCGCCGGCGGCGGCATGGGCGTCGACCGCCTGGTGATGATCCTCACCGAACGCGACACGCTGCGCGAGGTGATTCCCTTCCCGATCGTGAGGGAGCTGAGATGAGCTTCCAAGCTCGACCTCGATCCCGGCGTGATCGCCTCCTGCCGGGAGGCCGCCGCGCAGATCGCCGGGCAGGTCGGCGAGGAGATCGCCGCGCAAGACGACCGTCTCGGTCGAGCGGACGCGTCGCGCGGCTGCTCGGCGTGGACGGCGTCAACGAGCTGGACGCGCCGCTGCCGAACGTGCTCGTCGACCACGTCGCCGACCGCGGCGAGCTGGGCAAGGGCATCGGCTACTGGCTGGGCAACGCGCTGCTCGACGACGAGCGCCGCTCGCCGCAGCAGATCGCCGAGGACGGTCGATCGCGGGCGAGCTCGACCTGTGCGCGCTGCCGCGCGCCGAGGATGGCGCGATCAGGAGCGCGAATCACGCGCGAGTGCGAGGCGCGGCTGGCGCGAGATCCGCGCGCGCATGCGAGGAGCGCCACGAGCTGCGCGAGCGCCTCGGCGAGAGCCCGCCGCCGCTGCGCTACGTGCTGACCGCGACCGGCAACGTGTACGAGGACGTCGTCCACGGCCTCGCGGTCGCAGAGGCCGGCGGGGACATCGTCGCGGTGATCCGCTCGACCGCGCAGAGCCTGCTCGACTACGTGCCCTACGGCCCGACGACCGAGGGCTACGGCGGCACGTTCGCGACGCAGGCGAACTTCAGGATCATGCGCGAGGCGCTCGACGAGTGGTCGCAGGGAGCACGGTCGCTACGTGCGGCTGTCGAGCTTCTGCTCGGGGCTGTGCATGCCCGAGATCGCCGCGATGGGCGCGATCGAGGGCTTCGACAACATGGTCAACGACGCGCTCTACGGGATCCTCTACCGCGACATCAACCCGATCCGCGGCCTGATCGACCAGCGCGTCTCGCGGATGGTCAACGGCTACTTCGGGGTGACGATCAACACCGGCGAGGACAACTACCTGCGCACCGCCGACGCGATCGAGGCGGCGCCGTCAGTGACCGCCTCGCAGTTCATCAACCGCCAGCTCGCGCTCGACTCCGGCGTGCCCGACGGGCAGATCGCGCTCGGCGACGCGTTCGAGATCGACCCGCCGGTCGTCAACGGCCTGCTGCTCGAGTGGGCTCAGGCGCAGCTGACGCGCGAGCTGTTCCCGGACTGCCCCGTCAAGTACATGCCGCCGACGCGGCACATGGACGGCAACCTGTATCCGCACGCACGCGACCGACTCGCTGTTCAACCTCGTCACGATCGCCACCGGCCAGGGCATCCAGACGATCGGGGTGCCGACCGAGGGGATCTTCACGCCCCACGTGCACGACCGCGTGATCGGGCTGGAGAACGTCAACTACGTGTTCGACACCGCGCGCGACCTCGGCGAGGAGATCGAGTTCAAGCCCGGGGGCATCATCCAGACACGCGCGCGGGAGGTCCTGAGCGGGGCGCACGAGCTGCTGGAGCGGATCGCCGAGGTCGGGCTGTTCGCGGCGCTCGGCGAGGGCGTGTTCGGCGACGTCCCCCGCCAGGTGGGCGAGGGCCGGGGGATCGAGGGGATCGTCGCGACTGAGGAGGGCTACTTCAATCCGGTGAGCGAGCTGATGCGGGGAGCGCCGAGCCGTGCCTAGGGTGGTCGATCTCGAGCATGTGAAGCCCTACGCCGACCATCTCGGCGACGGGATCGTGCAGTTCAGCTTCACGCTGCCCGTCCCCTACGGTCTCGCCGCGCGCAAGGCCGCGCAGGAGCTGGCGCGGAAGATGGGCTTCGAGCACCCCGAGGTCGTCCACTACCAGGGCCTGACCGACGGATACACGTACTTCGTGATGTTCGGCGAGTGCACGCAGACGGTCGACTACGCGACGCTGAGCGACGAGGGCTTCGAGATCGAGTACATGAGCGAGGATCAGATCGAAGCGTTCGCCCAGGAGCAGATCGGCCGCCCGATCGTGATCGTCGGCGCGGCGACCGGCACCGACACGCACAGCGTGGGGATCGACGCGATGCTCAACCTGAAGGGCTTTCACGGGCATCACGGCCTGGAGGGGTACAAGGCGTTTCGAGACGCACAACCTCGGCAGCCAGGTCCCCAACAGCGTGCTCGTCGCGCGCGCGATCGAGCTGAACGCCGACGCGATCCTCGTCTCGCAGACCGTGACCCAGCAGAACCTGCACGTCTCCAACCTGACCGAGCTCGTCGAGATCGTCGAAGCGGAGGGCAGGCGCACGGAGATGATCCTCACCTGCGGCGGCCCGCGGGTGTCGAACGAGCTCGCGAAGGAGCTCGGCTACGACGCCGGCTTCTCGAAGGGCACCTACCCGCTACCACGTGGCGAGCTTCATCGTGCGCGAGCTGGCCGCGCGCGCGGCGGCCGCGTAGTGCTGTCGGAACTGATCGCCCCGGCGCGGCGACTGGCGCTGGTCGGGCTGGCGAAGAACACCGGCAAGACAGAGACGCTGGCCGCGATCCTGCGGGAGCTGGCGGAGCTGGGCGACATGCGTCGGGGTGACCTCGATCGGCCGCGACGGCGAGGAGCACGACGTGATCGACGCGCGGATCGCCAAGCCGCGGATCGTCCTTCAGGCCGGCAGCCTCGTCGCGAGCACCGATGCACTCATGCGAGCAAGCGGCCTCGCGCACGAGCGGCTCGCGCGGACCGGGGTGAGAACCCCGCTCGGGGAGGTCGTGATCGCGAGGCTCGCGGAGCAGGGCGCCGTCGAAGTCGCCGGCCCGAGCGCCGCCGAGGACCTGCGCAAGGTGAGCGATGCGATGATCGAATTCGGCGCCGAGCAGGTGTTGATCGACGGCTCGATCGACCGCCGTGCGGCCTCCTCGCCGGCGGTCGCCGAAGGGCTCGTGATCGCCACCGGCGCGGTTCTGAGCGAGGACATCGAGGAGGTCGTCGCGGCTACGAAGGACGCGGTCGATCTCGTGAGCCTGCCTGCGACGAATAGCCCGCGTGTGGACGGGTCAACCGGCGGAGGCGTCCAGCACCTCACGCTGGAGCGCGGACTCGTGCTGAACGCCGAGCCGGCAGAGATCGCGGCGCTGCTGCGGGAGCATCCGCACGCGCGCACGTTCCGCGTCGACGGCGCCCTCAGCGAGCGCTTCCTCGAAGGCCTGCTGACGGCCCGGACAGAGCGAGCCGGACGCGAGCTGAGGATCGTCGTGGGCGATCCGACGAAGGTCTTCCTGACCCGCCGGGCCCTGACTGGTACCGGCGTCAGGGTCTTGCGATCGAGGTTGCGCAGATGATCGAGTTGAAGGCGATCACGGTCAACCCCGTGGCGCCCCAGTCGCACCGTTTCGACTCCACGCAGCTGCGCGAGCTGATCGAAGCGGCTGTCGCGGAAAGGTGCCCGTCCTGGACGTGCTCGACCCCGGTTACCCGGGCCTCCGCGCGGCGATCGAACCCTGAGCGTCCGTTCTGGCGACACGAGCCCCGTTGCAACGAACCTACTTGGCGTTGGCGAAGTAGTCGGCGTTGATCTGCGTGAACTTCTGCCACTCGTCGGGCAGCTGGTCCTCGGCGAAGCAGGCGTCCACCGGGCAGGCCTCGACGCAGGCGTCGCAGTCGATGCACTCCTCGGGGTCGATGTAGAGCATCTCGGCCGCGTCGTATCCGGGCTCGTCGGGCGTCGGGTGGATGCAGTCCACAGGGCAGACCTCGACACAGGAGTTGTCCTTGGTGCCAATGCACGGCTCGGCGATTACGTAGGCCATTCGCTTCTTTCTTGGGTCGGTTTGCGGGGGCTTGGATCGGGAGACGCATATTGTACGAAGCATGCTGCTGCTTACCGGCGCGACCGGTCTGGTGGGCTCCGCGCTGCTGCGGCGCCTGGTGGCCGAAGGGACCCAGGTGCGCTGCCTCGTGCGCGATCCCCGGCGACTGGGCGCCCAGCGCGTGCGCGTGCAGATCGCGCTCGGCGACCTGACCGACCCGCCTTCCTTCCGCAACGCGATGCGCGGCGTGCACACCGTCGTACACCTCGCCGCCTCGATCCGCGACCAGCCACGCGGCTCGATCGAGGAGCTGAACGGCATCGCCACCTGGCGGATGGTGCAGGCGGCACAGCGTGCGGGCGTGGAGCGCTTCGTGTTCTTCTCCGTGCTCGGCGCCTCCACCCACCACCGCGCACGCTTCTTCCGCGCGAAGGCGCTCGCCGAGCAGGCGGTGGGCGAGGCCGACCTGCAGAGCATCGTGTTCGCCCCTTCGATCGTCTACGCCCCGGGGGACCCCTGGCTGACCCTGCTGGAGCGGATGGCGCTGCTCCCGGTGATGCCCGTCTCCGGGCGGGGCCGCGCGACCTACCAGCCGATCTGGGCCGAGGACGTGGCCGACTGCGTGATCGCCGCCCTGCACGCGCCGGAGAGCGAGCGAGACACCACCGAGCGCTTCGAGCTGGCGGGCCCGCAGACACTCAGCCACAACGAGATCGTGCGACTCGTGCTGCGCTCGCAGAACCGCAGCCGCCCGCTGCTGCACGTCCCGACGCCGATCGTCTCGCGCGGACTGCGCCTGCTGGAGGCAACGATGGGGCAGCGCGCGTTCGCCACCTGGGACGAGGCCGAGCTGATGGAGGTGCCGATGCTGTCGGACCGGGGCGCGGCCGACGGCGAGAGCCTGGGGGTCACGCCTCAGCCGATGGCCGCCGTGCTCGGAACCGGCTGATGACTGACGAGTAACCCAGCTTTAGAAAGCGCCAACCGCCGGGCGTCGCTGCGCCCACGGCTGCGCCTCTTCGAGCTGCGAGGCGAGCCCCAGCAGCGCCGCCTCGCCCGCCGGGCGCCCGACGAGCTGCACGCCCAGCGGCAGGCCGTCCTCGCCCTGGAACAGCGGCAGCGAGATCCCGGGCTGGCCGGTCGCGTTGAAGACCGGCGTGAACGGCGTGAACAGGCCCGAGCGCGTGAACGTCGACATCGGTTCGGGCGCGGCGGTGTCGAGCGTACCCAGCGGCAGCGGACGCTCGGCGAGCGCGGGCGTGAGCAGCGCGTCATAGGGCGCCAGGAAGGAGACCAGCCGCCGCGCGAACCGCTGCAGTTGCACGGCGACCCCCATCCCCTGCACCGCGTCCAGTTGCTCGACCATCGAGAAGATCGCCCAGCTCATCGGCTCCATGTCCTCCGCTGTCGGCTCGTGCCCGCCCACCACTGCCGGAGTAGGCGATCGAGAGCGCGACGTGGATCGAGAAGGCCGCGCCGAACAGCTCGCCCAGGCCCTCCACCTGCCACGGCGGATCGACCTCCTCTACCTCGTGCCCGAGCGAGCGCAGAAGCTCGCGAGCGTCCGCCACCGCGCCGGCGCAAACGGGATCGACCACCGCATCGGCGGTCGGCGGCAGCGTTGTGGCCGCGATCCGCAGCCGTGCCAGGAGCATCGGCCGGCGCTGACGGGCGAACGGCTCTGACGGCGGCGGCGCCCAGGTGGCGTCGCCGGCCTCATAGCCGGCGAGCACGTCGAGGATCGCCGCCGTGTCGGCGACGGTGCGCGTGAGCACGCCGTCGATCCCCAGCGAGGAGTCGCCCAGGTCGGGGGCCGCGGAGATCCGCCCGCGCGCGGGCTTCAGGCCCACCAGCCCGCAGCAGGCCGCCGGGATCCGGATCGAGCCGCCGCCGTCGTTGCCGTGCGCGACCGGCACCATCCCGGACGCGACCGCCGCCGCGGCGCCGCCGGAGGAGCCGCCAGGGGTGCGCTCCAGATCCCACGGGTTGCGCGTCGGGCCGAACATCCGCGCCTCGCTGACCGGCAGGATCCCGTACTCGGGCAGCGTCGTCGTGCCCACGATCACGAAACCCGCCTGCTTCAGGCGCCGCATGACGTTGTGGTCGTAGCCGGCGCGATGAAATCCTCCATCAGCGAGCAGCCGTACGTGTAGCCGCCAGCCCTTCACGGCGCGGTTGTTCTTGATCGCGATCGGCACGCCCGCGAACGGGCGCTCGTCGCCCGAGCCCACCTCATCCGCGGCCGCCAGCGCACGCTCGTCGTCGACATCGACGAACGCGTTCAGCTGCGGGTTGAGCTCCGCGATCCGCGCCAGCGAGATCTCGACCAGCTCGCGCGAGGACACCTCCCCCGCGCGCACCATGCCCGCGAGCTCGCTCGCGGAGACGGAACATCAGATCGCTGTCGGGCACTGGCTCCTCCTCTGATCGCCGGGTCGTTCATCATATGGGTGCGCCCACAAGGCGCCATCCCCGTCAAGCAGCCCAGAGGGTGGCGCAGTCGGCCGCACCGACGGCCGACGAGCCGGGCGCCCTTCGATAATTCATCCTCAGAAAGCAGAGCGCCATGAGCGAGGTTCAATCACCACCTGAAGTCCAGTCGGGCCTCGAAGGCGTCGTCGCCTTCGCCACCGAGATCGCAGAGCCGGACAAAGCCGGTGGCGCGCTGCGCTACCGCGGCGTCAACATCGAAGACCTGGTCGGCACGGTCCCCTACGAGCAGGTCTGGGGCCTGCTCGTCGACGGGCACTTCAAACCCGGCCTGCCACCCGCCGAACCGCATGCGCTGACCGTGCGCTCGGGCGATCATCGCGTCGACGTGCAGTCGGCACTGGCGATGCTCGCGCCCGAGTGGGGCTTCGGGCAGCTGATCGACATCACCGACGAGGAGGCCCGCGACAACCTCGCGCGCGCCTCCGTGATGGCGCTGTCGTTCGTCGCGCAATCGGCGCGCGAAGCCGGCCAGCCGCCGGTGCCCCAAGCGGAGATCGACGAGGGCAAGACGATCCCCGAGCGCTTCATGATCCGCTGGCGCGGCGAGGCCAACCCCGATCACGTGAAGGCGATCGACGCCTACTGGGTCTCGGCCGCCGAGCACGGGATGAACGCCTCGACGTTCACCGCCCGCGTCGTCGCCTCCACGGGCGCCGACTGCGCCGCCGCGCTGTCCGCCGCGGTGGGCGCGCTGTCGGGCCCGCTGCACGGCGGGGCGCCCTCGCGCGTGCTGAAGATGATCGACGAAGTCGAAGCGAGCGGCGACGCCGAGCGCTGGGTCAAAGACGCGCTCGATCGTGGCGATCGTTTGATGGGCTTCGGCCATCGCGTCTACCGCGCCGAAGACCCGCGCGCGCGGGTGCTGCGCCGCACCTCTCAGGAACTGGGCTCCCCGCGGGTAGAGGCCGCCGAAGCGCTGGAGAAAGCGGCGCTCGCGGAGCTGCACGCGCGCAAGCCCGACCGCGTGCTCGCGACGAACGTCGAGTTCTGGTCGGCCGTCGTGCTGGATCTGGCCGAAGTCCCACCGGACCTGTTCACGCCGATGTTCACCTGCGCGCGCGTGGCCGGCTGGTCGGCGCACATCCTCGAGCAGAAGCGCGAGGCCAAGCTGATCCGGCCCTCCGCGAAGTACGTCGGGCACGGGCCGCGATCGGTCGCGGAAGTCGAATAGAAGTCCGAGCAGGCGTATCTAGGCAGGTCAACCGAGCGCGCGTAGGTCGATACACCTGACGGCGCGAGGCTCGTCGGTAGTGGCTTCGGCGGGGTCTACACCGCGCTTGCACTCGAGCGTCTGGCCGCCAAGGGCGCGCCACTCGACGTGTCGCTGGTCAACCGCGAGAACTATCTCGTCTTCCAGCCGATGCTGGCGGAGGTGATCGCCGGCGATGTCGGCATCCTCGATACGGTCAGCCCGCTGCGGCAGTTACTGGCGCGACACCGACCTGTTCGTGCGGGAGATCGAGGGCGTTGATCTACGAGCGAAGGGTGGTCACTCTCGGCGCGGGCCTCACGCCGCAGACAGCACGAGCTGGAGTTCGATCATCTCGTGCGTGGCGCTCGGTAACGTCACCGACTTCCGCGGTGATCCCGGGCCTTCCCGAGCACGCGTTGCCGTTTAAGACGCTCGCCGACTCGGTGCGAATCCGCAACCACGTGATCAACGTGCTCGAGCAGTGCCTCGGTGATGCACGAGCAGGAGCTGCGACGGACGCATGCTGACCTTTGTGGTGGCCGGTGGCGGATTCTCAGGTACGGAGGTGGCGGCGGCGCTCAACGACTTCGTCCTGAGCGCTGTCGGTCACTATCGCTCGATCCCGCGCGAGGAGGTCCGCATCGTCCTCGTGCACAGCGGCGAGCGAGCGTGCTCGAGCGCGAGCTCACGCGGCGATTGGCGAGCTACGCGACTAGCACACTCGCCAAGCAGGGGCATCGAGCTGCTGCTCGGTGAGCGCCTTGTCGCGGCGAGCCCGCACGCTGCGGTGCTCTCGGACGGAAGGCGCATCTCCACACAGACGCTGATCTCGACAGTGCCGTCCTCTCCGAATCCGATCGTAGAGCAGCTCGGGCTGCCCACCGTGCGCGGGCGGCTGGACTGCGACGGCACGATGGCGGTCAAGGGGACCGACGGCGATCTGGGCGCTCGGTGACTGCGCCCTGGTCCCGATACCAAGCGCGGCGAGCCATGCCCGCCGACGGCGCAGCACGCGATTCGCCAGGCGAAGGTGCTGGCCGCGAACATCGTCGCTACTCAAACACACGCGCCGCTGCGCTCGTTCGCGTTCAACGGCCTCGGCAAGCTCGGCGCTCTCGGACACCACCGCGCGGTCGCCGAGCTACCCGGCGGCGTGCGTGTGGCCGGCCTGCCCGCCTGGCTGTTGTGGCGCGGCATCTACTGGTCGAAGCTCCCGGGCGCCGCGCGCAAGACCCGCGTGGCGATCTCGTGGTTGAGCGACATGGGGCTGCCGGCGCACCCCGTGCAACTCAATCTGGGCACTGGCCGCGGGGCTACACAGGCCCACTATGAGCCCGGGGAGACAGTGTTCGAGCGAAGGAGACACAGGCGACAGCCTGTTCATGATCCTCTCTGGGCAGGTCGAGGTGCTCAAGCGCGTCGGCTCCGACACGCAGGTGGTAAGCACGCTCGGGCCGGGTGAATACTTCGGCGAGATGGCATTGCTCGGCCGCCGGCAGCGCAGCGCCGGCACCCGAGCGCTGACGCCACTCGACCTGCTCGTGCTTCCCGGGTCGGACTTCTCGGCGCTCGCCGACAGCCTCACCGAGTTCCGTGGCGAGTTCGAGCAGATCGCTCGCGCCCGGGCCGACGCGGACGCGGCGCGATCTGCGATCAGAGCCGCCGGCCTGAGCGGACCCGAGCATCGGGACACGCGCACGGCGCACCTCCGGCTAGCCCATTAACAGCCGAGGGCCCGGCATCCTGCCGGGCCCCCTGCCTGTTTCTATCGGCTGCTCTACGGGGTTCCTGTAGAAGAATCTTGAGCAACCAGCACTTCTTACGGCTTTCTTGCTTACATCATCCCGCTCATGTCGGGCATCCCGCCGCCGGGCATCCCGCCGGCGCCTTCCTTCTCGGGCACCTCGGCGACGATCGCCTCGGTCGTGAGGATGTTCTTGGCGATCGACGCGGCGTTCTGCAGCGCCGAGCGGGTGACCATCGCGGGGTCGATCACGCCCGCGGCGACGAGATCGACGATCTCGTTGGTGGCCGCGTTCAGGCCCTGGCCTTTCTTGGCCTTGCGCACGTCGTTGACGACAACCGAGCCCTCGAGGCCCGCGTTCTCGGCGAGCTGACGCAGCGGCTCCTCGAGCGCGCGCAGCACGATCCGCGCCCCCGTGCCCTCGTCGTCGATCTCGCCGTCGGTCGTGACGGCGGAGAACGCCTGCAGCAGCGCGACGCCGCCACCGGGCACGATGCCCTCCTCGAGCGCCGCCCTCGTGGCCTGCAGGGCGTCCTCGACGCGGTGCTTCTTCTCCTTCATCTCCGTCTCGGTAGCCGCCCCGACCTTGACCACGGCGACGCCGCCGGAGAGCTTTGCGAGCCTTTCCTGCAGCTTCTCGCGATCGAAGTCCGAATCGGTGTTCTCGACTTCGGCCTTGATCTGGTTGATGCGGCCCTTGATCGCCTCGGCCTCACCGGCGCCGTCGACGATCGTCGTCGTGTCTTTCGTCACGACCACCCGACGGGCGCGGCCGAGCTGCTTGACCTCGGTGTTCTCGAGCTTCAGGCCCAGCTCCTCGGTGATCACCTCGGCGTTGGTCAGGATCGCGATGTCCTCGAGCATCCGCTTGCGGCGGTCGCCGAAGCCAGGAGCCTTGACGGCCACACCGGTGAAGGTGCCCCGCAGCTTGTTGACCACGAGCGTCGCGAGCGACTCGCCCTCGACGTCCTCGGCGATGATCAGGATCGTCTTGCCGGACTGGATGACCTGCTCGAGCACCGGCAGCACGTCCCTGACCGAGCCGATCTTCTGGTTGGCGATCAGGATGTACGGGTCCTCCAGCACAGCCTCCATGCGGTCCTGGTCGGTGACCATGTAGGGCGAGATGTAGCCCTTGTCGAACTGCATGCCCTCGGTGAACTCGAGGTCCATGCCGAACGTCTGGCCCTCCTCGACGTTGACGACGCCGTCCTTGCCGACCTTCTCGATCGCATCGGCGATCACGTCGCCGATGTCGTCGTCGCCGGCGGAGATCGTCGCCACGCGGGCGATCTGGTCCTTGCCGGAGACCTCCTTGGACTGCGAGGCGATGTGCGCGACGACCTGGTCGACGGCTTTCTCGATCCCGCGCTTGAGCGCGAGCGGGTTGGCGCCGGCCGCGACGTTCTTCAGGCCCTGGCGAACGATCGCCTGAGCCAGCACGGTGGCGGTGGTGGTGCCATCGCCGGCGACGTCGTTGGTGGCCGTGGCCACCTCACGCACGAGCTGGGCGCCCTGGTTCTCGAAGACGTCCTCGACCTCGATCTCCCGGGCGATCGTCACGCCGTCGTTGGTGATCGTCGGCGCGCCGAACTTCTTGTCGAGCACTACATAACGGCCCTTCGGGCCGAGCGTGACCTTGACGGCGTTCGCGACCGCGTCGACGCCTGTCTCCAGCGCCTTGCGTGCCTCGGAGCCGTACTTCAGTTCCTTGTGTGCCATGTCAGTTCAAATCTCCTTATGAGACCTTGGCGAGGACATCGGACTCGCGCAGCACGAGCAGATCCTCTCCGTCGATCTTGATCTCGGTCCCGCCGTACTTGCTGTAGAGGACCTCGTCGCCCTCCTTGACCTCCAGCGGGATGCGCTTGCCGTTCTCGTCGAGCTTGCCGTCGCCGATCGCGACGATCTTGCCCTTCTGTGGCTTCTCCTTGGCAGTGTCGGGAAGCACGAGGCCACTGGCAGTGGTCTGCTCCTCCTCGATTGCCTGCACGATCAGACGATCGCCCAGGGGCTTGAGCTTCATGTTGAAAACCTCCGGTTTAGGAATACGTCCGCGTCCGGCGGGCGAGCGGCTCTCTCAATCGACGCCCGCCGCCTACTTTTTGGCACTCTCGGGGTGAGAGTGCCAACGACACATCCAATATATAGCAACGGCGCACATCAAGGTTGCTGGCAGTTCGACCAGTGCCACCCGATTGGCACGTTGGCCCACCCCGGCGCTTGACGTCGCGCGAGTCCCAAACGGCTAATTCTGGGCGCCGCCGAAGCCTTTCATCGCCTCGGTCATCCCCGACGGCTTGTCCATGATCTGGGAGAACCGCACGACCGTCACGGTGTCTTCCGGGAGAGACCGACCGCCCGTAGATCTGTTCGAGGAAGCTGATCAGCTCCTCGTGACGGCGGAACTCGGGATTGTCGTGCTTGATGTCGCGCGGCGACAGATCGGCGATCTTCGTCACCTCGACCTGGTCGATCACCGCTTCGAAGATCCGTTCCCTCGGCGAGTACTGGTAGCCGATCGTGACGAGCACCGCCTGGTTCTTGCGGTACTTGCCCGACTTGTCGCCGAGCCGGATCGTGGCCGTCTTGCGACCCCGCATCAGCTCGTCGGCGAAGATCGTCGAATAGAAGTTGAGCACCTGCACGATGCAGGCAGGCTATCGGTCTTCTCGCAAATAGGCCAGCGCGCGCACCACCATTTCGCGCTCGGCCGCATGGGTGAGCGCGCTCCGGGCCTCCTCCAGATCGATCCAGCGGGCCTCCTCGACCTCGTCGTCGTGGTCGTCGGTGTCGCCGGAGAGGTAGTTGAAGAGGTAGAACGTGACCGACTTGGGGATCGTGCGCCCGTCGCGCCGGTACCAGTAGCGCACCTCGCCCAGCTCGCGCACGAGCTCGACGAGACTCCCGTCTCCTCGCGCACCTCGCGCTCTGCCGCCTGCAGCGTGGTCTCGCCCGGGTCGACGTGTCCCTTCGGCAGCGCCAGCACGCGCGAGCCGTCGGGCGCACGGCGGGTGGGGACGATCACGACCACCTGCTCGCCGCGCAGCACGACGCCACCGGCCGAGATCTCCTGCGCCCGCGGCAACTTGCTGGGCTTGCTTCTTGCCACTTAGGAGACCCCTTAGAAGACATATTGCTTCGAGCGCCTCCGGGTCGTGCACGACCAGGCGACCCCTCCCCTGCGAGATCACCCCGGCGCGCTCCAGCACCGCCAGAAAGCGGCTGGCCGACTCGCGCGAGGAGCCCGCCAGCTGCGCCAGATCGGCCTGGGTGGCGGTGACCGTCACGTCCGCGCCGTCGCTCTCCTCGCAGCGCATTCCTGGGCCACCAGCTCACTCAGCACGACCGCCACCCGACTCTGCACGGTCTGGAAGGACTGCCGCGAGAGGCGCTCGTTGGTCTCGCGCAGCCGCCGGCCGAGCGCGATCACCAGGCGCGCGGAGATCCCGGGGTGCTCGACCATCAGCCTGCGCATGTCCGGGCCGAGCACCGCCACCACGCTGGTCTGCTCGATCGCTTCCACGGTGGCCGAGCGGCGCTCGTCCTCGAACAGCGCCAGCTCGCCGAAGATGTCGCCGGTGCCGAACGTCGCGAGCGTGATCGTGCGCCCGCCGGAGTGCTCGCGCACCGCCCGGGCGCGCCCGGAGCGAACGACGTAGCAGGTGTCGCTCGCGTCGCCCTCGCGGAACACCACCTGGCCCGGCTCGAACGCGCGCGGCACCGCGAGCTCGGCGATCCGCTCCAGGTCGCTCGCGCTCGAGCGTCGAGAACACCGGCACGCGCGCGAGCAGCTCCACCACGTCCGCTGAACGCATGCCCGCCATGGCCGCAGGGGATATCACACCCGCCGACCGGCTCAGCGCGCGAGCCCCGGCGCTATCTTCCATGTACATGTCCGCCCCCAAGCCAATCCTCTCGCTGCTCGTGATCGGGGCGCTCCTGTCCGTTCCCGCGTCCTCCCTGGCCCGCGCCGACGCGAAGGGCGTGAATACCGCCGCGAAAGGTGAGAACGCCGCCGCGAAGCCCACGACCGCCGCCGAGCGCAAGCTCCTGCAGTCGCCGCAGCTGTGGGCCACGATCGACGTCTGCAACCCCTCCGATCAGCCGAACACCGTCGGCGTGCGCGGCTCGATGCCCGGCGACGAACAGTCCAAGGACGAGATGTACATGCGCTTTCGCCTGCAGTATCTCGACAGCTCGACCAAACTGTGGGTCGATCTGGCCGACGGCGCGGACTCGGGCTACGTGGCGGTCGGCGCGGCCAAGTCCGCGCGCCAGACCGGGCGCAGCTTCCAGCTCGTGCCCGTCGCGGGCAAGCCCGCCGTCACACTGCGCGGCGTCGTGAGCTTCCAGTGGCGCCACGGCACGAGCGTCGAGTACACCGTCTCACGGCCCACCACCGCCGGTCACGACAGCCTCGCGGGAGCCGACCCGAAGGGCTTCAGCGCGGCGGAATGCTCGCTCAGCTGAACTAAAACAGGCGCGGGTCGTTCGTGATGATCCCGTCCACGCCCATCGCGCTCAGCCTCGCGATCTGCGCGGCGTCGTCCACCGTCCAGACGTACAGCTCGCCGCCGCCTTCGGCGACCGCTCGCACCAGCGCGGGGGTGACCAGGCGCCAGTGGGCCATGATCGCGTCGAAGCGACCGGCTAGCAGGGCCGCGCGAGCGCGCCGGGGCAACAGCGCGCGATAGCCGCTGAGTATCACCAGCGCGGGAATCGCCGTGAGCAGGTCGGTCGTGTAGTCGCGCCGCAGGCGCGGCACCGACCAGCCCACGCGCAGCGTCGGCTCCAGCGCGCGCATCGCGTCGAGCTCCTGCACGTACATGCCGCTCACCAGCGAGCGCTCGATCAGGCCCGCCTCGCGCAGCGCCTGAACCACGCGCCGGCCGTAGCCGGGGATCTTCACGTCGACGTCGAGCTCGACGCCCGCGAACTCCTCGCCCGCCAGGTGCGCGAGCCCCTGCTCGAGCGTCAGCGGCGAGTCCTCGCGCAGCGCCTCGTAGTCGTGGGCGAGCAGCAGCTCGCCCGCTGCCGTCGGTGTGCTCTGAGAGCACGTCGAACTCGATCATGTCCACACCCGCGTCCAGCGCCGCGCGGAAGCTCGCGAGCGTGTTGCCGGGAGCCAGCAGGGCGGCGCCCTTGTGGCCGACCCGCAACGGGCGCGTGCGTGGAGTTCATCGCCGCGCACGTGCGTGACCGGCGGTGGTGGAGACTCTGTCATCGCCGCCACGATGCCAGACGGACGCGGCCGAGGTGTCTGAGAGCAGCTCAGGCGCTGAGCGTGAGCTTGCGCGGGCCCGAGTGGAAGCCCAGCTCGATCAGCTCCTGGGCGAGCGCAGAGGCGATCGCCGGCTGGCCGTCGATCCGCTCCAGGGCAAGCTTGCCGACACGCCCGGCGCGCACCGCCTCCGCGAGGGCCGCAGCGCCGCCAGCAGCGGCTCGCCCCGGCGAGTGGCTGCTGGCGAAGAACCGGGTGTTATAGAGCCGGTCGGGGATTCGGCGAGCGTCACGAGACCCGCGGCCGCCGCGCTCGACGTACAGCAGCGGCTCGTCCTCCACCATCACCACATAAGCTCCGGCGACGCGGCTGGACGGCCTGCCGGCCGGCTGCCAGGCTCCCGGCCCTCCCGTCGGGCCACGGGAGCGCGGCGCCGTAAGGCTGCGCCGGGTCGGCGGCGGCGAGCACCAGGGTGCGCGCGCGAGCGCCGCCGCGCTCATCCGCGCGGCCGGGAGTATCGGCGTCTGATCGCTGATCAAAGATCGGCCAGCAGATCGGCCGGCGCGCAGACGCTCGACCGCGCCTGGGAGCGCGAACTGCGCGCCGCCCATGCCCTCGATGAAGTAGCCCCGGCGACACACACCGAGGGTCTCCAATTGCGCAAACGAGTCGTACAGCAACGCGAAGCCGCCGCGGATCCCCTCGGCGAAGACCTGCTCGCGGGTGACGATCCCGTAGCGCTCGAGCAACAGCTCGGCGAGCGCGCGGCGGCGCTCGGGCGAGGGCAGAGGGGGCGGCCTGCAGAGGAGGCGCGCTCGCCGAACAGCGATCCGGTCAGCGACCAGCGGCCCTGGACCTGTGCCTGCGCGCCTCTTCGGCGGGTACCGAAACGGGAGCGGCCAGTCATCGAGCGTCCGCGGGGACCCGGGCGGCCCCGGAGCCGGCCGCGGCGCTTGCCACCCGGCGGCGCGTCCGCCGCGAGCGAGCGTCAGGTGCGGCGCGCGCAGCGGCGCCCACGCGTCGTTCGTCGCCTCGCCCAGCCCACACGAGGTCCCAGAGGCCTCGCGGAGCGTCTCCCCGGCGAGGTCGAGCTCGGCGAGCAGGTCCGTGAAGAAGCACGGCCCCCGCGCGAGCCGCTCGCGCAGCAGCTCGTGCTCGCGGGGCGCTCGGCGGAGAGCCCGCCGCGGCACCGGAGCGCGGCGCGGACGGCGGGCCGATCAGCGGCGCGTCCTCGCGGAAGTACAGCGCCACGCGCCCGGAGCTTCGCCCCACCGAGCCGGCGCCGACCCACACGACCTCGCCGCTCGCGCAGAGGCTGTCGAGCCACGCCTGGGAGTACGCGCCGATCCGCCGCGGCAGCACGTCGCGCTCCCAGATCTCCGCGGGCAACGCCAGGCCCTGCAGCGGCACGAGCACTTCGCGCAGGCGGTCGACTCCCGCGCCCGCGCCGGAGTGGCGGTCCACGCCTTGCCAGGAGGGCAGGAAGGCCGCCAGGGCGCGCGCGTCGGCCGGCTCGATTTCTTTGCGCAGCGCCGCCAGCGAGGCGCGTCGCAGGCGACGCAGGACCTCGACATCGCACCACTCGCGCTCGCTGCCGCCGGGACGCAGCTCTCCCCGGACCAGCTGGCCGGCGCGCTCGAGCTCACGCAGCACGGCGCTCGCGTCGACGGCGATAGCGGGCGTGGAGCTCATCGGTCCTGAACGGCCCATGCGTGCGCGCGAAACGCGCGACGAGCACGCGCAGCGCGTCGGGCACATCCTCCAGGAAGGCCTCGGGCAGGCCGCCGGGCGGCACGGCGCCGAGCGCGTCGCGGTACAGCCCGGCCTCGTCGGCCGCCACGTAGCGCTCCTCCCCGCCCACGCGCAGGCGGATCGCGCGCCGTTCGCGCTCCAGCTCTCCCAGCATGCCGCCGGCGTCGATCCCGTCGAACGACGCGCTCGGCGACCTCCTCCGCGGTGAGGTCGCCGACGCGGCGCAGCACGTCGTGCAGCCCGATCGCGACCGGTCGCGCGGGTGACCTCCGAGCGGCACTGCAGGTCGTCCTCGACGCGCCCCAGCGCGCCGGGGTCGATCAGCTCGCGCAGCTCCTCCTGGCCGAGCAGCTCGCGCAGCAGGTCGCGGTCGAGCGACAGCGCCGCCGCGCGGCGCTCGGCGTTCGGGCGTGTCGCCCTCGTACATGTAGGTCGCGACGTAGTCGAACAGCAGCGAAGAGGCAAACGGCGAGGCGGTGGGGGTCTCGACCTCGACGAGCGAGATCTCGCGCCTGTGCAGACCGCGCAGCAGCTCCTCCAGGCCCGGCACGTCGAGCACGTCGCGCAGGCACTCGCGATAGGTCTCGAGGATGATCGGGAAGTCCGCGTAGCGCTTGGCGACCTCGAGCAGGTTCTGCGACTTCAGTCGCTGCTGCCACAGCGGCGTGCGTCGGCCGGGGTAGGCGCGGGGGATCAGCAGAGCCCGGCCGGCGTTCTCGCGGAAGCGCGCGCCGAACAGCGCCGAGCCGCCCAGCTCGGCGGTGACCGCCTGCTCGACCTCCTCGGGCTCGATCAGCACCAACTCCGCGGCGGAAGGAAGTGACTCGACGATCGTCGGCGTCGAGGTCGGGCAGGTGCAGGACGATCCCGTCGTCGGAGGAGATCGCGTCGGCCTCCAGCTCGAAGCGCTCGCGGATGCGCGCGCTGAGCGCCAGCGCCCAGGCGGAGTGGACGCGCCCGCCATAGGGGGAGAGGATGCACATCCGCCAGTCGCCGATCTCGTCGCGAAAGCGCTCCACCACGATCGTGCGCTCACTCGGCAGCACGCGCGTCGCGGCCTGCTGCTCGCGCAGATAGTCGAGCAGGTTGCGCGCGGCGCGCGGGTCGAGGTCGTAGTCGCGCTCCAGCGTCTGCGGCTCCTGCTCGACGGCCCAGCGCGAGAACGCGCCGATCGCTTCGCCCAGCTCCTTCGGGCGACCGACCGAGTCGCCCTTCCAGAACGGCACCGCGCCGGGCGCGCCGGGCGCGGGCGTGACGATCACGCGGTCGCGGCCGATCTCCTCGATCCGCCAGGTCGAGGCGCCGAGCAGGAACGCCTGGCCGGGGCGCGCCTCGTAGACCATCTCCTCGTCGAGCTCGCCCACGCGCCGGCCGTCGGGCAGCGTGACGGCGTAGAGGCCGCGGTCGGGGATCGTGCCGGCGTTGGCGATCGCGAGCTGGCGCGAGCCCTTGCGCGCGCGGATCGTGCCGGCGACGCGATCCCACACGATCCGCGCGCGCAGCTCGCCGAACTCCTTGCGACGGATAGCGCCCGTCGAGCATGTCGAGCACGTTCTCCAGCAGCTCGCGCGAGAGCTCGGCGTAGGAGTGGGTGCTCGTGATCGAGGGCGTGCAACTCATCGACCGAGACGCCTGCGTCGAGGACTCGGGGTCATCGATGTCTGGTCGTATCCTTTTGATGGGCCGGCTGGTGGGCCGGCGTCGGGCTCGGCGCAACGGCGATCGCGACGATCTGCTGAGCTAAAACGTCCAGCGCGTTGCGCGGCACGACGGTCGGCTCGATCAGGCCTTCGTGCATGCGCCGCGCGACGACGGCGCACTCGAGCAGATCGCCGCGGAACTTGGGGAAGATCCGCCCGCGGCTGACCTCGCCCACCCCGTGGCCGGCGCGGCCGATCCGCTGCAGGCCGCGCGCGACCGACTTCGGCGACTCGATCTGCAGCACGAGGTCGACCGCGCCCATGTCGATCCCGAGCTCCAGCGAGCTGAGGTGGCGACGAGGCAGGGCAGCTCGCCCGCCTTCAGCAGCTCCTCGACCTTCGTGCGCTCCTCGCGCGCGAGCGAGCCGTGATGGGCACGGGCGATCTCGCGTCGGTTCCCCTGCTGCCTCGGGCGGCGAGCTCGTTCAGCCGCAGAGCGACGCGCTCGGCCGAGCGGCGGTTGTTGACGAACACGATCGTCGAGTTGTGTTCCTCGCACGAGCCGCAGCAGCTCGGGGTAGATCGCCGGCCAGATCGATCCGCGCGTGGACTCCCCGCCGGCGACGGGCTCCAGAGGATCGCGTTCGGGCTCCCCAGGCGCCGGCGGCGGTCCGGCATCCGGTTCGGACATCGACTCGACCGGGACCTCGATCCGCAGGTCGAGCTCCTTACGCGCGCCCGCGTCGAGGATCGTGACCTCGCGGTGCGGGCCGACGAGGTAGCGGCCGATCTCCTCCAGCGGATTCTGGGTCGCGGACCGAGGCCCGATCCGCTGGACACGTCCGGCCGCGGGGCGCCCGGCAGCGGGCCTGGGCCTCGAGCCGCTCGAGCGTGAGCGCCAGGTGCGAGCCGCGCTTGGTGGCGGCGACCGCGTGGATCTCGTCGACGATCACCGCCTCGACCTCGCTGAGCATCTCCCGCGCGCGCGAGGTGAGCATCAGGTAGAGCGACTCGGGCGTCGTGATCAGGATGTCCGGCGGGTTGCGCAGCATCGCCGCGCGCTCGCGCTGGGGCGTGTCGCCGGTGCGGATGCCGACGCGCACGTCGTTGGCTCGGCGCCGCTATCCCATGCAATGGAGCGCGGAGGTTGCGCTCGATGTCGTAGGCGAGCGCCTTGAGGGGGCTGACGTAGACCACGCGCGTGAGCCGAGACCCGTCCGCTGCGGCGGCGCTCACGCGCCGCGCCGCGGCCGGCCGATGGGCCGCTCCGCAGGCGACACCAATCACCGGGGGTCCCGCTGCTCGGGGAGCCCTGCGCTCAGCCGGTCGAGCGCCCACAGAAACGCCGCCAGCGTCTTGCCCGACCCGGTCGGCGCCGACAGCAGCACGTGCTCGCCCCGCGCGATCGCCGGCCAGGCCTGCGCCTGCGCCGGGGTGGGCTCGGCGAAGGCCGACTCGAACCACGCGCGGACCCGCGGCGTGAAGCTGGAAAGAGGCACCCGATGAGGCTAGCGGGAGCCGCCGTCGAGGCGAGCGGGCCCCGGCAGGGTCCGCTTCAGCCGATTCCGTCGAGCAGCTCGGCGGGTGAGTCGAGCTCCAGGGCGCGCGCGAGGGCGACGATCGTGTCCAGCATCGGCGAGCGTTTCGAGCGCTCGAGCAGGCTGATCGTCGTGCGATCCAGATCGCACATCTGCGCCAGGGCCTCCTGGGAGAAGCCCCGCTCCTCACGGCGGAGCGCAGGTTCACGGCGAACCGGTCGCGGGCTGCCTCGTCGAATCGCATGGCCCGAACCCTGTCACGCCGCAGACGACAAGTCTACGGACAGCTGTCGTCATGCACTCGGGATCGCGATAGCCGGCCTTCCCGGACGCCGCAGCGAGAGTGGCTACGGCGCCCGCGGAGACCTGGCGTCGGGGGGACGCCCCGATCTCTCCTCGGGCACCGCCGGAGAGGGGAGGGCGATGCCCAAGCCTTGGCGCTGACCTTGAGTGCTCAGTCACACCACGAGCATCGGCAGTCCAAGTCTAGTTCCACATATATGATTTAGCAAGGGGAAGTTTCTAACTCGCAGGGCGAGGCTCCGCTTCCTGGGAGTCATCGGGCCGACCGGTCGCGTACTCGTCTGCGGCCGATGAGCCTGGCCCGTCCAGCAGCACTGCTCTGCGTTCCGTTGCTCGCGCTCGGTGTGTCTGCGTGCGCGAGCACGTCGTCCTCGAACTCCTTCAAAGGCGAAAACCACGCCGTCGCGCAGACGATCGCCAACCTGCAGACCTACGGCGACCGCGGGCGAAGCGCAGAAGATCTGCTCGGAGCTGCTCGCGCGCGCCGTGACCGCGCGCCTGGACTCGATGCCCGGCGGCTGCAAGCAGGCGCTGAAAAGCCAGCTCTCGCAGGTCGACACCCAGGAACTGACAGTCGAGAAGGTCCAGCCGCACGGCGCCACGAGCGCGAGCGCCGAAGTGAAGAGCACCTACGCCGGCAAGACCAAGATCACGACGCTCACGCTCGTCAAGGAAGACGGCGCCTGGAAGATCTCATAACTGGGGTGACTCCACTCCATCTGAGCTGATCGAGGGTCGAGCGGGGCAAGGACGCAGGGAGCTGGCGTGCGACGTAGCACGCCGACGCGACTGAGGATCCTTGCCCCGCTCGACTCCGCCGCAAGCGCCCTCGGTCAGCTCAGCGCCCTGCCGTACTGGCGCTCGTAGTACTCGCGGTAGTCGCCGGAGCGGATCGGCTCCCACCACCAGGCGTTCTCGCGATACCAGGCGACGGTTTCCTCCAGACCCTCCTCGAAGCGCACCTCGCGGCTCCCAGCCGAGCGCGCGGACCTTCTCCGAGGAAAGCGAGTAGCGGCGGTCGTGGCCCGGCCGGTCCGTCACGTACTCGATCTGCGACTCATCGGCCCCCGTCAGCTCGATGATCCGCTTCACGACGTCCACGTTCGCGCACTCGTCGGGGCCGCCCGCGTTGTAGACCTCCCCGGGCACACCATGCTCGAGCACATGCCCGATCGCGCGCGCGAAGTCGCTCGCGTGAATCCAGTTGCGCACCTGCATCCCATCGCCGTACACCGGCAGCGCGTCGCCGTGCAAGCGCGTTCAGGATCATCAGCGGGATCAGCTTCTCCGGATACTGGTACGGGCCATAGTTGTTCGAGCCGCGGCAGATCACCGCTCCCAGCCCGTAGGTGTGGAAGTAGCTCTGCACGAGCAGATCCGCGCCCGTCTTCGTCGCCGAGTACGGCGAGGACGGCCTCAACGGCGACTCCTCCGTGAACGAGCCCTCTCGATCGAGCCGTACACCTCATCGGTCGAGACCTGCAGGTAGCGCAGCTCCGCCGCGCGCGCGGCCTCCAGCAGCACATGCGTGCCGAGCGCATGCGTCTTCACGAACGCGTCCGGCTCCGCGATCGAGCGGTCGACGTGCGTCTCCGCGGCGAAGTTCACGATCGCCTCGGGCGGGTGGGGCCCAGGCTCTCGATCGCGCCCGCGACCGCCTCCGGATCCTCGATCGCGCCGCGGATGAAACGAAAGCCCGGCGCATCTCGGCGACCTCGCGCAGGTTCTCCTCGCGACCCGCATAGGTCAGCTTGTCGAGCACCGTCACCTCGTCGCCCTGCTCTTTCACACGCAGACGTACAAAGGTCGAGCCGATGAACCCGGCGCCACCGCACACGAGGAGCTTCATGCCGCGCATCATCCCATTCCTCGCCGCAAGATACCCCGCCAGACCGTCCTGCCACGGCGGCATCGGCAGCACGTCCTCGCGTTCGGACTCGAGCACCGAGTAGGCCGGGCCGCGGCGCCGGACGCGCGATCTGCTCGCTGCTCGCCGGCTCGACCTCGGCAGTCGACCTCGGCCTGGCGGAAGATCTCCTTGGCAAAGCCGTTCCACGAGACGCTCGCCCGCGCCTGTCAGGTGGACGAGACCGCTCACCTCGCGCTCCAGCAGGCCCAGAATCGCCGGCGCCAGGTGCCCCGACCACGTCGGCGAGCCGACCTGATCGTCGACGACCTGCACGGCCTCGCGCTCGCCCGCCAGGCGCAGCATCGTGTCGACGAAGTTCTTCCCGTCCACGCCCATACAGCCAGGCCGTGCGGACGACCGTGTGCGCAGCGGAGGCCTCGAGCACCTCGCGCTCGCCCGCGAGCTTCGTCGCGCCGTACACCGAGCGCGGCCCGGTCGGATCGCGACTCCACGTACGGGCGCTCGTTGCCCTGCGCGTCAAGCGGGGCGGCGCCGTCGAACACGTAGTCGGTCGAGACGTGCAGCAGCGCCGTACCGATCTCGGCCGCCGCTCGCGCGAGGTTGCCGGCGCCGGTCGCGTTGACGGCATGGGCCAGCTCGCGCTTGCTCTCCGCGCCGTCCACGTCGGTCCAGGCGGCGCAGTTGATCGTCGCATCTGGGCGCTCGCGCGCGAAGAAAGCGCTCACCGCGTGCCGCGTCGGTGATGTCGAGCTCGGGCAGGTCGATCGCGATCGAGCTCGTGGCCGGCGCGCTCGCCCACGCGCAGCACGTCGTGGCCAAGCATCCCCTGCGCCCCCGTCACCAGCAGGCGCATCTACCCCGCCCGGGCCTGTAACTGGAGTGGTTTGGGTCCTCTCACAGGATCGAGATGTCGGAGTTGTCGCCGACCATGAAGCGGTACGCGCGCGGCTGGCGGTCGCCGCGGCGGATCGTCACGTTGCGTCCCAGCAGCGAGGACTCCATGCGCCCGTCGAGGTCGCACACCGAGGAGCCGGCGAGCAGGATCGAGTGCTCGACCTCGGCGTCGTTGATCGCAGCAGTTCTCACCGATCGCCGTATACGGCCCGATGTAGCAGTCGCGCAGCTCGCGCCCCGGCGCCGATCACCGCCGGCCCGCGCACGGTCGTGCGCTCCAGCCGCGCGCCGGCCTCGATCACCACGCGCCCGTCGACCTGGGAGTCGATCAGCTCGCCGTCGTGGCGCTCGGTCAGGTTGTCGAGGATCAGCCGGTTGGCCTCGAGCATGTCCTCCAGGCGCCCCGTGTCCTTCCACCAGCCGCGCACGATGTGCGGCTCGACGCGCAGCCCGCCGTCGACGAGGTGCTGGATCGCGTCGGTGATCTCGAGCTCCCCACGCGCCGAGGGCTCGATCGCGCGCGCGGCGTCGTGGATGGCAGCCGTGAACATGTACACGCCCACGAGCGCCAGATCGGTCGCGGGCTCGGCGGCTTCTCGACCAGCCTCACGACCCTGGCCCACGCTGCTCCGGATCGCCGGCCTCGGGCTGCGCGAGCTCGGCGACACCGAAGTTCTCCGGGTCGGGCACCGGCGTGAGCAGGATCAGCGCGTCCGGCTCGTGCTCGCGGAAGGCCGCCACCAGGTCGGAGATCCCGCCCTGCAGCAGGTTGTCGCCGAGGTACATCACGAACGGGCTCTCGCCGAGGAACGGCTCGGCGGTCAGCACCGCGTGCGCCAGCCCCGCCGGCTCGTCCTGCACGACGTAGGTGATCTCCACGCCGAACCGCGAGCCGTCGCCGGCGGCCTCGCGGATCTCGTCCCCCGTCTCCGGCGCGATGATGATCCCGACCTGCTCGATCCCCGCGGCCGCCATCGCCTCGATCCCGTAGAACAGCACAGGCTTGTTCGCGACCGGCACGAGCTGCTTGGCGCTCGTGTGCGTGATCGGGCGCAGCCGCGTGCCCTTGCCCCCGGAGAGGATCAATCCCTTGAGTGGCTCCATTGCCCGGGAGAGCCTACCGGGGCGGCAGAATCAGTAGAGCCCGCCGAGCTTGCGGTGGTCCCACGTCGCGCGGCGACGCTCGACGAACTCGAGCCCCACGCGCTTGACGGCCTGCGCGGCGACCACATCGCGCACCTCTGACGGCAGCTCCGCCGGCGGCCGCACACCGCGCGGGACCGAGTTGCGCAGCAGGATCTCCGCACCCAGCTCGGCCACCAGCTCGAGCTCGCGATGGACACCACCTCGCATTCGAGCATCACCCCGCGCAGCTCGTGGTACTCCTCCGCAGCCTCGACCTGCAACGTCGCGCGCGGATCGCGTTCGAGGTTGCGGACCTTCTGCGAAGCCCCATACGTCCAGGCCCAGATCCGCGGTCCGGGCTCGCCCGCCGGCGTCTCCCGCGGCACGTACCAGAGCGGCATCAGGTGCGGCCATCCGCGCGGGCCCACCGTCGCGCAGGTGACGGTTCGCTCGCCGGCCAGAAACGCGGCGACCTCCGCGTCGTCCATCTTGATTTGCTCGCGGCGGCTCATCTCGTTGCGAAGGCTAGCGGTGTCGAGCTCAGCGAGCCTGCCGGCCCGCCGAAGGTGCAAACCCAGGCTCCGCCACCCACTCATCGTCGACGCCCCGGCCGCCCCGCTGCCAAACTGAGCAGGTGGCCGCCCCGCTCAGTGAGTTGCTCGTCGCCGACGCCGTCGCCTGGCGACTTGGCTGGGAGAGCACCACGGCGATGAGGCCGGGGTCGAGCTCGTCCTCGCCAAGAAGGGCACCACCGAGCCGACCGAGCTCACCTACGAGGAGGCGCTCGACGAGGCGCTCTGCCACGGGTGGATCGACGGCCAGGTGCGCCGGCGGGACGAGCGCACCTACCGCCAGCGCTTCACCCCCCGGCGGGCCCGCAGCCAGTGGTCGGAGCGCAACGTCGGCACGTCGAGCGACTGCTCGCCGAAGGACGGATGCACCCAGCGGGCCTGGCCGCGGTCGAGCGGGCCAAGGCGGACGGCCGCTGGGAGGCCGCCTATCCGGGCCAGAGCACGATCGAGGTGCCCGCCGACCTCGCCACGGCGCTGGCCGCCGAGCCAGGCGAAGGCCAACTTCGAGCTGCCTCTCCAGCCAGAACCGATATGCGGTGCTCTACCGGATCCACAGCGCCAAGCGCAGCGACACGCGGTCCCGGCGCATCGAGGATTTCGTCGCGATGCTCGCCCGCGGCGAGACCGTCCACCCGCAGAAGCGCGCCTCGCCCAAGTGACGAGTCCGCATCTGCACTCGGGAACGCCCGCGCCGGCACCCCGCCCGCCGGTACCGCATGCGCCTCGCGTACTCAGCTCAAACTCCCGCCGGCACCGCGTGCGCCTCGCGCAGCTTGACCACCGCCGCGCGCACAGCCTCGCGCGCGTCCTGCGGCTCGAGCACCGCGGCGTCGCCGGCTTCCTTCAGAATCTCGCGCACGAGCCAGTCGACGCCCGCGAAGCTCAGCTCGACCACGACCGAGCCGTCGCGGCGCTCCTCCACGACGCGCCGTGCCTCGCGCGCCCAGCGAGCGCGCTCGGGGGAGACCAGGACCCGCGCCGCGCGCGAGGTCTCGACCTCGCCGGTGCGCAGCCAGCCGTCCACCTCCGCGGCCGGGTCGACCTCAGGGCGCGGCTCGAAGCACTCTTCGGTCACGTCGACGCTCTTGATCCGGTCCAGGCGGAAGTGGCGCATCGCGCCGCGCTCGGGGTCAAACGAGGCGACGTACCAGCCCTCGCGACCGTTCGTGAGCGCATAGGGCTCGACCCGGCGCTGCACGATCTGGTCCTCGTTCTCCTTGTAGTACTCCAGCTCGATGATCCGCCGCTGCACGATCGCGGTCGAGACGACCCGCGCGACCGCCGAGTCATCGCCCCCGGCGTGGGCGACCTGCAAGCCCTGTTCCATCGGATCCTCGCCGAGCGCCGCGACGATCTTCTCGCGCGCGGAGGTGAGCGAGCCCTCCGGAAGGTGCTCGCCGATCAGATCGATCGCCGCCACCAGCGCCTTCGCCTCGACCGGCAAGAGCCGGGCGGGACGGTCGAAGTTGTCGCTGTAGGGCTCGGGGTCGACCTCGATCTCCCCCTCCTCCTCCTTGATCTCCGCATACAGCACATATGAGCCGCCGCCGAAGTTGACGACGTTGAGCACGTTCACGTCCTCGCGCAGCTCCTCCTCGGAGAGCTGCAGCCGCTCGCACACCTCGGCGATCTTCACCCGGCCCAGCCCTCCCGACTGCGCGCCTCCCGCGCGGCCGGCTTGGATCAGGATGCTCGCGAGCGTCACCAGCCGCGCGAAGCGCTCGGGCCTGATCGCGGTATCGCCGCCGCGGGCCGCTGAGCCGTCGCTGCCACCGCGCCGCCACGGCGAGAACCACTGCCCTCGCCGCCGGCGCTCCCACGGCGCGCGGTGCGGGTGGAGGCATTCCTCACCGCCGCTGACTTGCCGGTGCGCTCCGCCGCCCCCGCATCGGTCTGGCACCTCGCCGTGGCGCTCCTCCAGCAGCTCCACGCGCCGCCCGAGCTCCTCGGTCAACTCCTCGGGGCCCAGCAGACGCGCGTGCGCGCCGAGACCGAGCACCCACGAGATCACGCTGCGCGGGCTCGAGTAGCCGGTCAGGAAGATCCTGTCTCCCTCGGCCGCCTCCTCACCGCCGAGGATCTCCGGCTCGGGCTCGCGGATCTCGCCGTAGCGACCGAAGTGGCGTTCGATCTGCCAGGCGATCCGCTCGGAGATCAGCACCTCGGCCACGCCGCGCTCCTCGCCCAGCTGCCAGTCCGCGCGGTTGGCGTAGGAGCGTGGGTCGAAGTCCGCGGGGCGGCGGAAGTCGTGCTCGGCCTTCGACGCATAGGAGACCTTTCCGCGAATCCGCGACAGGCGGAACACGCGCACGGCCTTGCGCTCGTGGGCGTAGCCGAGCAGATAGAACTGGCCGCCCTGGAACAGCAGGTGGTATGGGTCGACGCGGCGCGAGCCGACCTCGTCGCGCTCCATCGTGTAGTAGTCGAAGGTGATCGTCTTGTTGCGGAAGATCGCCGTCTCGACCTTCGCCAGGCGCGCCGAGAACTCCTGACCGCCGGCGGAGGCCGTGATGCCGAGCGCGACCGACTGCTGCTCGGGCGCGCGCAGCGGGCTCGGACGTCCCCAGGTGATCTGCTGCAGCGCCAGGCGCAGCGGCTCGGCGTAGGCGAATTCGCCGTCGAGCAGGCTCAGCGCGGTCTGCAGCGCCGCGAGCTCCTTGTCGGAGAACGCGATCGCGGGCAGGTGGAAGTTCTCCGGGCGCAGCGAGTAGTTCTCCTGCTCGGCCGCGCCGTCGGTCGGCCGCTCGACGGTCAGCGCGATCCGCAGCGATTCGAGCTCCGAGCGATCCGCGTAGAAGCGCCGCGCGAACGCGTCTTCGTTCATGCCGCTGTACCCCTCCACGTCGCGCCGGATCTCCAGCGCCGTGACCGGCCTGCGCTCGGCCATCAGGTAGGAGATCAGCGACAGCTGGCGGATCAGCTTCTCGGTGTCCTTTGCCATCGACCCCAAACGATAGAACTCGACGGCGGGAGGATTGTGGCGAAGGGCCTTTGGGTTCGCTATTTGCGGCTTTTCACGCGGCTTCGCGCACCGGCTCCTCGGGCTGCCCCTCGCGCGCCCCGAAGAACGCCGCGCCGTCGATCGCACGATCAAAGCCCGACCAGCGCCTGCCGGGGGCGAGCTCCTTCTCCAGGCGGTCGAAGCTGCCCAGGCGCCCGCCGAGGTTGTCGATCATGTGCACGAGCGTCGCCTCGCGCGTGCACGGCACGACGGGGCTGCCGTGCTCGAGCGAGCCATGGTGGGAGAGGATGATGTGCCCGACGGCCTGCGCAAGCTCCGCGGGGAAGCCCTCGATCTCCTCGATCATGCGGCGGACGCGGTAGTAGCCGAGCGCGATCTCGCCCTGCAGGCGGCCGGCGTCGGTCAGGTCGATGCCGCGGTCCGGCGAGGCGGGCGAGGCCTCATCGGTGTAGGCCTCGAGCTTGCCGATGTCGTGCAGCAGCGCGCCGGTGACCGCCACGTCGCGGTCGATGCCCCCGAAGGTGGCGCTGATCGCGCTCACCGCCTGGGCCACGCCGAGGCAGTGCTCGAGCAGTCCGTGGCGGTAGGCCTGGTGGTAGTACTTCGCCGCCGGCGCGACGCGATAGCCGGCCCACAGCTCGGAGTCCTCGCCGAACACGCGCTCGAGCAGGGTCCGCAGGTGGCGCTCCTGGATCGTGGCGAGCAGCTCGCGCACCTCTTCCTCCATCTGCTCCACCCCGCGCGCGGGGCCGTCGAGCAGGTCCTCGGGGGCGTAGCTGCCGGGGACGGCCTCCGAGAGACCGCGCAGGTTGATCTGCGGGCCAAAGCGCGGGTGCACGGTGTAGCGGCCGCGGACGTGGACCGCCGCGCCGGCGCAGACCAGCTCCTCGATCCCCTGCAATTCCTCCCACACCATCGAGACGACCGCGCCCGTGCGGTCGCCCAACTGCAGGCGCAGGTACTCGCCGCCGTCGCGCCGCTGGCGGCGCTCGGCATCGCGGACCAGCAGCACCTGGTCGATCTCGATTCCGTCGCTGAACTCGTTTACGAGCATGGCCGAAGGTATAGACACGAGTGCGGACGGCACAGCAGCTCGAGGGACGAGCACGCTCCGCTAGTCGCGATGTCACCCAGACCCTTTCGCCTCTTCCCTACTCATTCGTGGACGGTGTACCAGGAGACGCTGAGCGGTCCCTGCTTGCAGCGAATATTGTGTTCGCTCCCGGCCAATCCAAACGGCTCGCGACGACACGTAAAACGACCCGCTGGAGTGCTCACGCCGTAGGGCCGACTGTAGGTGAGGTACGGCGTTTCCAAGATATCGCTCGACAACGGCGCGTCCTCGACCGCGTGGACGACGCCGTGCGCCCGCCTGCATGAGATCCTCGTCGCCTTGATCGTCGCGGTGATCCTCCCGAGGCGCTCAGTGCCACAACCGCGAGCCTTGCCAGCCTCACCGTGTCCCCTGCTTCGGCGCTTGGGCGGGGAGCTGGGTTGGGAGGGCGCGGATGGAGAGCTCGGAACATCGACGACCATCGACGTACTCGCCTGCGGGGTCACGGTGCCGGGGACGACCGCCCATGCACAGAAGATCCAGTGGCTGCCGGCGGGTAGAGCATTCACGCTTGCCGTCTCCAACTGCGGGCCACCGGTGATGATGACCTCGATCAGGGGCGAGGCTGTAGTCGACGCGCTGTTTGCCGGGCAGCCTTCCGGTGTGTCTGGCACAGCGACGACGATGAGCTCCCGCGCAACTTCGCTGGTAGCCATCAGATTCAGCGTAAACGGCCTACCCGCGGCGATGCCATTCGCGAGGCTGAGGGCGAGTGAGATATGCGGTGGGCGGACTTCGATCGGCAGCGATGCCGCAGCGAGATCCGGTCCGCCGATCGGATCTTCACCCGGCCCGAGACCTGTGGCCCAGCCACAGATGACGTACGGTCCTGGTTCGAGCGGCGTGAAGTTAGCGGACCCCGAGTACACCCCGGTCTGGCGTTCGTCCGAGCGGGCTGGTTCGGCCAATATGGTGCCGGAGTCCGCCTCGGGTGTGGAGCCGCACGGAACATTGGCGTAGTTGACCGCGACGGTTATGAAGCCCGGAGCTTCGGTGCTGGCGGTGTAGTTGATCTGTGTCGTTTCGTTCTGTACGGCTTCCTTGGCGAGCTCGAGCGTCATCCCGTCGGCGAGCGCCGCGCCGGGGAGCAGCGCCGCCAGCACCAGGCCACAGAGACAGATCAGTAGAGGCTTCCTCATGACTGGATTCCTTTCCGTTGCTCACGTTTAATCACGTTTGTTGCGTTTGATCAGGGCGCATCAGCCCGCGTGCCCTATGTCGAGCGAAATCGACGCTTGACCCCCCACCAATTTTTCAGTGCTCAACATCCTCCCGATCGCCGCCGAAGATCGTCTCAGGTGGTCCAGATTTTCTAAAGAGAAGAAGGAAGAGGAGAAAAGAGGCGTGTTTTAAATGACGGTGTGGGGATTCAGCGGCCGAAGTTGCGGTCGACCAACTGGGAAGGCATCCAAGCCCATGGGTCAGACCGCAGGCCGTAGCCGACGCAGCCCCTTCCTGATGCTGCTGCTCGCGGCTGCTGTGATCGCGGCATCGGCATCTTGCATCGTCCCCGTGACCTCAGCAGACGCGGCTCCCACGCCATCGGGTCACCCGGGGTATTGGGCGCAGACTTCTTGCTCTGAAGGCGGCGAACCTCTGAATGCCGACGGGTGGCACGTCGAATCGGCGGGGGGCTATCCCACCTTGGCCGGCAATAGCGACACCTGCGAGACGCCGGGTGGCTCGCTCGGTCTGCGTGACGAAGGCAGCATCGACTCCAAACCGTACAGCGGGCCAGAGTGGCTCTATGAAGTACCCGCGGGCGCGCACATAGTCGGTGGGACTCTGCACACCAGCGTGAAGACCCCGCACGACGAAGCCTACATAACGACAAATGCGTTCTCGACACCAGCCGAATGGCTATTCGATTGCACCACCCAGTGCGCGAACGGCGGACATCCAACGGTCGGGATCACCCAGGAAGGTGGCTGGCAGCTCTGGGCCGGCCTGATGTGCGTCCCACCTTCCGGAGAAAGCGTGTGCTCGAGCGGTTTCGACGGCGAACTCCAAATCACCAGCGCCACGATCTTGCTGCACAACGAATCGACTCCTGCGGGGACCGGATTTGGCGGGACGCTGCTGGACGGCTCCGCCAGCGGTACGGCGAACCTGGTATTTACGGCCCACGACGAGCATGGCCCTGGGATCTACCGCGTCACCGCCGATCTCGACGGGAATATCCTCTGGTCGGGTACACCGAGCCTGAACGAAGGCTGGTGCGTTGCATCCGGCACCTACGACGGGGCGCTGAACTTCCACTCTACCCAGCCGTGCCCTCAGGAAACCGGCGTCAACATAGAAGCTCCTACCGCCGGCATCGCCGAAGGTGAACACCAGCTCGAGATCGAAGTCGAAGACGCCGCGGGCAACACCTCAGTCGTCTACGAACACACGATCACGATCCAAAACCACCCGACGCCGCTGACGGCCAGCTTGGCGTCCACTCTGGCACCCGTCCGCGGTCCCGCGAACGGGACGCCGGCCTCGGAAAGCGCAATCCTGACGGGACAGTGGAAGGGCGAGTCCGGGAAGTCCGCCAGCCGGTTGCGGAGCGCCTACGGACGCTCCCACGAGATCACCGGCAAGCTGACCACCGCGGCCGGCGCGCCGATCGCCGGAGCGCTGATCGAAGCGAGCCAGAAGCCCGCCTCGCTCGGTGCGGCGGCTTCCTCGATCGCCGGCACGCACACCAACCCGCAGGGCCTCTTTACGATCGACGTCCCACCGACCAGCTCCTCCACGAGCATCCAACTCGCCTACCGCAGCCATCTCGGCGATGCCCAACCGGCGGCGACACGGACGCTCACGTTGCAGGTCCCCGCCAGTGTCCAGCTAACCGTCTCCCCGCACATCACCAGCATCGGCCACACGATCGTCCTGCGTGGCAAGCTCGCCGGCCCGATTCCCCCCGGCGGCAAGAAGGTCCTGTTCGAGGCGCGCGTGCCCGGCGGCCCCTGGATCGAATTCCACAACGCCACCGTCGACTCCCATGGCCGCTTCCGGGCGACCCATCACTTCACGTTCCCCGGCCCCGCCCGCTACCAATTCCGCGTCGTCTGCGAACGCGAAGCGGACTTCCCGTTCCTGGCGGGGAACTCGAACATCGTGCGTGTTTGGGAGCGTTGAAGGGGTCCTACGTGGCGTCTATGGCTCCAGGCGATTGGGGCCACGGTAGAGGAACGTCACCTCGCGCACGTTCTCCTGGTGCAGGAGTTGCATCAAGAGGCGCGTCAGCCCGAACCCGAACCCGCCATGCGGCGGCGCGCCGTAGCGGAAGAAGTCCAGGTAGTACTGGATCGGGCCCGTCTCGACGCCCTTGTCGGCCGCCTGGGCCAGTAGCTGCTCGTAGCGGTGCTCACGCTGGGCGCCCGTGGTCAGCTCGATCCCCCTCCACAACAGATCGAAGCTCTTCGTCACGGTCGGCCGATCCTCGAATCGCATGTGGTAGAAGGGCCGCACCGTCGTCGGGTAGTCGGTCACGAACGCGAACTCGTGGCCGAAGCGCTCCTTGACGATCGCGCTCAGCGCCCGCTCCGACGGCGGGTCGAGGTCGTGCCCGGGTCCTGGCACCGACTCGTGTCCCGCCTCGCTCAGCAGATCCTTTGCCTCGTCGAGCGTCACACGCGGGAAGGGGAGCGCCGGCACGATCACCTCGGTGTCGAAGGTCTGTTCGATCGCCTCGCCATGCGCGGCCTTCACGGCTCCAAGCACGTGCGCGAGCCACGCCTCCTCGAACGCCATCACGTCCTCGTGGGACTCCACCCAGGAGAGCTCGACGTCGACTGACGTGAACTCGGTGTCGTGGCGTGAGGTGAACGACGGGTTGGCGCGGAACACCGGGCCGACCTCGAAGACCTTGCCGAAGCCCGCCGCCATCGCCATCTGCTTGTAGAACTGCGGCGACTGCGCGAGGTAGGCCTGCCCGTCGAAGTACTCGACCTTGAACAGCTCGGCGCCGGACTCGCTGGCGGAGCCCATCAGCTTCGGCGTGTGGATCTCGATGAAGTTTTCTTTGCTCCAGTAGTCGCGCATAGCGTGCTCGACCGTCGTTTGGACTTCGAAGATCAGCCGCCGGTCGGGGCGGCGCAGGTCGATGTAGCGCCAGTCGATCCGCTTGTCCAGCGCGGAGTCCGCCGCGATCGGGACCTCGGGCTCGGCCGGAGAGTCGACCTCGATGCCCTCCAGCTGCAGCTCGACCCCGCCGAGCTTGACCCGCTCGTCCGCGACCACCGTCCCGGTGAGCGTTATGGCCGACTCGACATTCAGGCTCGTGATCTGCTCGTTGAGCTCCGTCGGTGGCTCATCCTTGCCGAGCACCGCCTGCGCCAGTCCCGATTCGTCGCGCACGACCACGAACTGCACCCGCTTCTGGTCGCGCACCGCCTGCGCCCAGCCGCGGATCGTGACCTGCTCGCCGACGTGCGAGGGCAGCTCGGAGATCAGGGTGCGGGTCATGGCGGGGACCCTATCCGAGGCGCCTGCTTGGCGGCCTGTCATGGCCCTGGCAGACCTCAGCCAGCTCGACCTCGACCGCGAGCTCCTCGGCCTCGGCCGTCTCGATGCGCTCGATCGTGCCCGCCTCGCGCAGATCGTCGAGGCCCAGCTCCAGCGCGCTCAGCCGCTCAGCCGTGTCGTGCACGACGACCCGTCGAACCGGCGCGCGCATCTTCACCTGCGCCTGGGACTTCGCCTTGCGCACCTCGCGCAGTACGTCGGCGGTGATCTCCAGAGCCACATCCTGGCGCTCACGCTCGTTCGGATCGGGGGCGGTCGCAGCCACCGTGAGCAGCTCGCCGGCGTCCGGCCAGCAGGAGCGGTGCACCGAGCCCTGCTGCCACCACGACCACACCTCCTCACAGACGAACGGCAAGAACGGGGCGAGCAGTCGCTGGAAGGCCGACAGCGCCACGCGCAGCGCGCGACTCACCGACGCGCTCACCGCCGGATCGGGGTCGTAGCGACGACCCTTCACGAGCTCCAGGTAGTAGTCGCAAAACCACCAGAAGAATGTCTCCACGCGCTCGAGCGCGCGCGCGTAGTCGTAGTCCTCGAAGCTCTGCGTCGCGTCCGCCACGACCGCGGCCAGGCGCGCGATCAGCGCGCGATCCAGGGGATGCGACAGCTCTCCCTCCGCCGGCAGGTCGGCGAGCGCGAACTTGGACGCGTTCAGCAGCTTCACCGCCAATCGCCGGCCGACCTTCATCTGCTGAGGGTCGAACGCCGTGTCCGTGCCCGGCCGGCCGCCGGCCGCCCAGTAGCGCGCCGCATCGGCGCCGTACTCATCCAGCAAATGCATCGGCGTGACCACGTTGCCCTTGGACTTGGACATCTTCTTGCGGTCCGGGTCGAGCACCCAACCGGAGATCGCCGCATTGGCCCATGGCAGCGCGTCCTCCTGCAGATGCGAGCGCAGGATCGTCGAGAACAGCCATGTCCTGATGATGTCGTGTGCCTGCGGGCGCACGTCCATCGGGAACACCTTCGCGAACAGCTCTTGATCCTCGCCGGCGTGGCCCGCAATCTGCGGCGTCAGCGATGAGGTCGCCCACGTGTCCATGATGTCCGGGTCGCCCATGAAGCCACTCGGCTGGCCGCGCTGGGAAGGGTCGTAGCCGTCAGGCACATCCGTCGAGGGGTCAACCGGGAGGTCGGCCTCGAGTGCCGCTATCGGCTGGTCGTAGAGCACGTTGCCGTCCCCGTCGATCGGATACCACAGCGGGAACGGCACACCAAAGAAGCGCTGGCGGCTCACGCACCAGTCGCCGGTCAAGCCGTTGACCCAGTCCTCGTAGCGCGCACGCATGTACGGCGGGTGCCACTGCAGCTCACGGCCGCGGGCGATCAGCTCCTCGCGGTGCTCGATCGTGCGGATGAACCACTGCCTGCTCGTCACGATCTCGACCGGGCGCTCGCCCTTCTCGAAGAACTTCACCGCGCGCGTCACCGGCGTCGGCTCGCCGACCAGCTCGCCCGACTGCTCCAACAGCTCGACGATCCGTTTGCGCGCCTGGTTGACCGTGCGGCCCTGCAGCTCGCTGTAGTCCGTGCGCGCCCGCTCGAGATCCTCCGACTCCCAGCCCGGCGTCCCCCACGGCACCTCCGTCAAACGCCCATCAGGGCCCAGCACCGAGCGCACCGGCAGGCTCAGCTCACGCCACCAGGTCACATCCGTGAGGTCGCCAAACGTGCACACCATCACCAAGCCCGTGCCCTTGTCCTGCTCCACCAGCGGGTGACTGAGCACCGGCACACGCGTGCCAAACAGCGGCGTCAAGACCTCGCTGCCGACGAGCGCGCGGTGCCGCTCGTCGTCCGGATGGGCCAGCAGCGCCACGCATGCCGGGATCAGCTCAGGGCGCGTGGTCTCGATCAGCGCCGGTGGCTGGGCTGCGCTTGCGCCAGCGGTCGGCGCGAAGCGCACGCGGTGCATCGCCCCCGGGCGCTCGCGGTCCTCGAGCTCCGCCTGCGCCACCGCCGTCTGGAAGTCCACATCCCACAGCGTCGGCGCCTCCAGCTGGTAGGCAGCGCCGCGCGCCAGCAGCCCCAGGAACGAGCGCTGGGAGATGCGCTGGGCGAGCTTGCCGATCGTCGTATACGTCGTCGACCAGTCGACCGACAGCCCCAGCGTGCGCCACAGCGCCTCGAACGCCTGCTCGTCGCTCTCCGTCAGCGCCAGGCACAGCTCCACGAAGTTCGGCCGCGAGATCGACACAGGCTCCTCATCCGACGGCTCACTCGGCGCCTGAAAGGACGGGTCGTAGGCAACCGACGGGTCACAGCGCACGCCGTAGTGGTTCTGCACGCGACGCTCCGTCGGCAGGCCGTTGTCGTCCCAGCCCATCGGGTAGAAGACCTCTTTGCCGCGCATGCGCTGGTAGCGCGCGATCGTGTCCGTGTGGGTGAACGAGAACACGTGGCCCACGTGCAGCGAGCCGCTGACCGTCGGCGGCGGCGTGTCGATCGAGAACACCCGCTCACGCGGGGCGCTGCGATCGAAGCGATAGGCGCCCGTTTGCTCCCAGTGAGCGCCCCACTTTGCCTCTAGTCCATCTAGCGTTGGGCGCTCTGGGACGCTCGGCTGTTCAGATGGCGAGGGCAAGCTCGTGATCGTATCCGAGCCGTTCCTCGCGCTCGGCACGATGCGACGGGCAGTAGACGCCACGGACCTGCCCACCTGGTAGCCCGTAGGCGAGCCACACACCGCCGTGCCAGGCAAAGGAAAAGAACCCTTCGTGCAGGGAGCCGCGCTCGAGCTCACCACGCCATGCGGCGATTGCGACGGCAGCGGGCACGCGCGAGGCACAGGAGCAGCCGTCGGACAGATATCCGCTCGACACGCACCGCAGCGGGCGTGGTCTGTCGCTCAGATTTCCCTTTTCGTGCAGTTCCATGTGGTCCTTTTCGGACGACACGGACGAAAAAGATTGGGGTTTATAGAAATATGGACGCTCGTTCTACATTCATGATGCCGGCCGCAACTCGCCAACTTCCGGGGAGTTTGGGGGGTGATGGGGGTATATGCCAACCAGATGCATCCCCGCGCCGACGATGCCACGCTCGTGCAGCGCATGCAGTCAGGCGACGAAGGGGCCTTTGAGGCAATCTTCAAGCGCCACCACGCGCCGCTGCTGTCCTACTGCCGGCACATGCTCGGCGGGCGGGACGAGGCCGAGGACGCGCTACAGCAGGCATTCATCAAAGCCCACCAAGCGTTGCTCGGCGGGACCGCGCCGCGCGAGATGCGCCCGTGGCTGTACGCGATCGCGCGCAACTGCTGCCTCACGGCGATCGCCGCCCGGCGGGCGACCACGCCTTTGGAGGACCGCATGCCGGCGCTGGGAGGATTGTCGGAGGAGGTCCACCAACGCGAGGATCTGCGCGAGCTCGTCGCCGGGATTGGACGCCTGCCCGAGGACCAGCGCTCGGCGCTGCTGCTGGCCGAGCTCGACGATCTTCCCCACCAGGCGATCGCCACGATCGTGGGGTGCGAGGTGAGCAAGGTCAAGTCGCTGATCTATCAGGCGCGCAGTGCCCTGATCGCCGACCGCAACGCACAGAACACGCCTTGTGAGGACATTCGCGAACAGCTCGCGGTCGCCCGCGGCGGCGAGCTTCGTCGCGGTCCGTTGCGCCGACATCTGAAGTTGTGCGTCGGCTGCCGCGACTTCCAACTTGCCCTCGGCGCTCAGCGCCAGTCGCTCGGGTTGGTGCTGCCGGTAGCGCCCAGCGCCGGGCTCGCGGTGGCGATCCTCGGGCACGGTGCGTCGACCCACACGGCCGCCACCGCCGCCGCAGGCATTGGACACGCGGGCGGCACCGGCCTCGCCGCGAGCGGGACCGCCACCACGACCACGGTCCTCGGCACAGGAGCAGGCGCGGGGGTCGGAGTCGCGACGGGCGCGGGCGGCACGAGCATCGGCGCGCTGCTCGGCGGCGGCCTGGTCACGAAGCTCGCCGTCGGCGGCGCGGTCGTCGCGCTCGCCACCGCCGGCGCGGTGACCGTTCACAACCATGAGGCGAGCGCCTCCTCCCGCGGATCCGTCCACGCACTGGCCGATCTGCGCCCGGCCGCGGCCGTGGACGCCGCCGCCGGGAATCGCGAGCAGGCCGAGATCGCCGACTCCGGCCTGCCCGGTTCGGGCTCCCCCGCCTCGCTCGCACTCGACAGCCCCGGCCCCACGAGCCCGGCGTCGCTGACGGAACCGTCGGGCCTCGGCAGCGCGGACACGCTCCTCACGGGCACCGGCTCCCTCGCGCCGAGCACGGCGACGCCCGGCAGCCCGGGCCAACCGGCGGCGAGCGGCACCGGACAGGATCGGGGCGGCGCGGGGGGCGCTCCGGGAACTCTCGGCCGCCCGCGCCCGGCACCGCGCGACGCTCTTACGCCGCAAGGCCCTCCTGCACCGCAAGGCCCTCCTCCGCCGCAAGGCTCTTCTCCGCCGTCGGGCGCTCCTGCGGCGCAGGGCGCTGCTACGCCGCGAGCGCCTGGCACGCGAGCGCGCCCGGCGTCAAGCACTCAAACGCAAACAGCCTCCGGTCAAGCTCGCTCCCCAACCGATCGTTGCGCCGGCGCCGGCGCGTATCCCGCATCGCAAAGGTGACCCCGCCCCGAGCTCGGGCGCGGTCGGGCAGCCGGGGAGCTCCACCGAGAAAAACGAAGTCGAGGAAGCCAGGGAAGCCAAGGAAGCCAAAGCGAAGAAGGCAAGAGAAGCCAGAGAAGCCCGGGAAAAGAAGGAAGCCAGGGAAGCCAGGGAAGCCAAAGAAGCCCGGGAAGCCAAAGAAGCGAAGGAAGCCAAAGAAGCTGTGGAAGCGAAGGAAGCCAGGGAAGCCAAAGAAGCCAGGGAGAAAGAAAGCGAAGGAAGCCAGGGAAACAGCGGAATCCGGTTCGAAAGCCGCCGCTCAGAAGGCGAGCGCGGGCAAAGGCCAGGTCGGAGGATCGGACTCGGGAAAGACAGAAGCACAACTGCCCAACCTTTGAGGTGGCCGGGCAGTCGTAGGCGTAGATGTGCACTCGAACTCAACGGGAGGAACGCACCATGCGTCTTGGAAAACTCGGTCCGGCGGTCATCGCCGCGACCTCACTGCTCGCGCTGGCTCCGGCCGCCGCCTCAGCCCACAAGCACCCGAGCCCGCTCGGACGCTGCCGGATCAACATCGAAAGCGTCGCGCCGCTGATCACCGCCGGGGAATCGACCGAAATATCCGGTCGCCTGGCGTGCGGCCACGCGAACCCCGGCGGCCAGACGGTCACGCTGTACGCGCACGCGACGGGCACCGCCGGCTACATCCCCGTGCAGAGCACGACGACGGAAGCGAGCGGCTCGTATGAGTTCACGACCGCCGCCGAGAATGCAAACACCAGCTTCTACGTTCGCTCACACGGAGCGCAGAGCGGGCGCAGGCGCCTCAGGGTCGAGGCGCAGGTAACGCTCACGGGACCGCCGGAAGGGACCCAGATCGAAACCGGCGCGCCGAACAGGGAGACGTTCAGCGGCACGGTCAACCCGGCTGACGTCGGCGCGCGCGTGATCCTGCAGCGCCAGAACGCCGTCACCGGCAACGAATGGCATCGGATCGGTATCGGTCAGGTGGTCGCCGGCGGGCCCACCGGCGGGAACTACACGATCACGCACACTTCCGCGTGCCCGGGGACGCGAGCATCCGCGTGCTCGTGCGCAGCGACAGGCTCAACATCCCGAGCCCGTCGAACGAACTCGAGTACGACATCTCCCAGGCGCAGAACCCGAGCCTGACGATCGCGAGCTCGGCGGACCCGATCACCTACGGGCAGTCGGTGGCGATCTCGGGCGTGCTCGCGGGCGCGACGACGCCACAAACGGTCACGCTGCTCGGCGCGCACCGTCCACCAGCACGGCTTCGCCCCGGTCGCCGAGGTGAGCACGGGCGCCGGCGGCGTCTATAGCTTCCCGGCGCAAATCGCCGGTGAACAGCACTCTGTACCGGGTGATCACCACCGATCCGTCGTGCTTGTCCGCACCTCGCCACGTTGGGAGATGCAAGGCGCCCTGCTGAAGTCCGCGGTGCTGTACGAGGGCGTGAAAGACGTCCTCACCGCCGAAGTCTCGGCGAGCACGGTCAAGGCCGGAGAAGCGCTGACGTTCAAAGGCACGGTCGCACCGGACCACACGCGGGCACATCATCTACCTCGAGCGTCAGAACGCCGCGGGCACGGCCTTTCACGTCGTGCAGGTCGGCTATGTCCTGCCGGGCTCGGTCTACTCGATCGTCCACCAGGTCTACGTGCCCGGGACGAAGGTCTACCGGATCGACATCCCCGGCGGACCGGACAACGGCCGTGCGGTCAGCCAGCTGTTCACGGTCCAGGTGACCCCGGCGCCGGCGTCCGCGCTGACACCGGAGGCGCCGGACAACTCGTCGCAGCCGGGCGAGGGCCAGACGAGAGGATCGGAAACCGAAACACCGCTCAGCGAATAACGACGACCGCTGATCAAGAACCGCAGGCTGTGGCCGTCCCGAAGCAGGGGCGGCCACAGTGCTGTTGCAGGAGCCGATCCGGTTGCAGGCCCGTTCCGCACACATGGCAGGAGCCCGTCCAACCCACAAAGCCCCGGTTTGGACGTGAGTCGAATGACCGGCGCAGAAAGCGGGTACACAATCAGGGGATGTCCCCGACAGAGTTGAGCCGCTCCTACGAGGAGGGGGTGGCCGGCGGCAGCAACGCCACCGCGCACGACCGCAAGGTGTGGGAGTCGATCGGCGGGCGGAGACCTGAAGCGAGCTGAGCGAAGCCGTCGCGCGCGGCACGCAGCCGCCGCGGCGTCTCGTTCAAATCGGCCGAGGGCGAGCAGGACTTCCGGATCGACCCGATCCCGCGCGTGATCGACGCCGCGGAATGGAGCGAGCTGTCGGCCGGCGTGGCCCAGCGCGTGAAGGCGCTGGAACTGTTCGTAAGGGACGTGTACGGCGAGCGGCGGATCGTGCCAGGCGGGCGTCGTCCCCGCCGGAAGCCTCGACAGCGCGCACCACTACGAGCGCAAGCTGATGGGCATGGGCGAGCAGATCGGCGCGTGGATCACCGTCGCGGGGCTGGACTGGTGCGCGACAGCGACGGCTCGTTCAAGGTGCTCGAGGACAACCTGAGAACGCCCTCGGGGATCGCCTACGCGGTCGCGACCAGGGAGGTTCTCGGCGAGCACCTGCCGCCCCCGGAGGAGCTGAACGTGCGCTCGCTCGACACCGCGTTCAAGACGCTCGGCGAGGGCCTGCGCGCCGCGGCGCCAGAGGCGGCGCGCGAGGACCCGACGGTCGTCCTGCTGAGCGACGGGCAGCTCAACTCGGCCTTCTACGAGCACGCGACGATCGCCGCCTACCTGGGCCTGCCGCTGGTGCTGGCCGACCAGCTGTCGGTCCGCCACGGGCGCCTGTACGCGCAACTGCCGGACGGCGAGCACGCCGTCGATGTGGTCTACCGGCGCACCGACGAGGACCGGCTGACGGACGACCGCGGCGAGCCGACCGCAGATCGCGCAGCTGCTGCTGGAGCCGGTGCTGAAAGGCACGCTCGCGTGCGTGAACGCGTTCGGGACGGGCGTCGCCGACGACAAGCTGATGCACGCCTACGTCGAGCAGATGGTGCGTTTCTACCTCGGCGAGGAGCCGATCCTGAAGTCGGTCCCGACCTACGATCCGACCCAACCCGGCGTGCTCGAGATGGTGCTGGAGCGGATCGGCGAGCTGGTGATCAAGCCGCGCACCGGGCACGGCGGGCACGGCGTGGTGATCGGGCCACACGCCAAAGCAGAGGACCTGAAGCTGACGGCCGCGGCGCTGAAGCACGCGCCGGAGCTGTACATCGCCCAGGAGACGGTGATGCTCTCGCGGCATCCGACCGTGACAGAGGGGCGCTTGGAGCTGACGGCACATCGACCTGCGCCCGTTCGCGATCTCGAGCGGCGAGAGCGTGCACGTGCTGCCGGGCGGGCTGACCCGCGTGGCCTTCGAGCGCGGGGCGCTGGTCGTCAACTTCTCGCAGAACGGCGGCAGCAAGGACACATGGGTGCTGGCGTGAGTCCGATGTACTCAAATTGCCGGCTGGTCGGTTTCGTAGGGTTTTCGCATGCCGGTCGTGCTCGAAAGCGCAGCTTGAAATGGGCAAGCCGATCATCGGGGTGACCGTTTCGGAGATCCGCGCGAAGGAAGACGCGCAGCGCGTCCGCCATGGCGAGCCGACGCAGACGGAGATGACGCTCGGCCTGTCCTACATGCGCGCGATCGAGCGGGCCGGGGGACTGCCGGTGGCGCTACCGCCACTGAAAAGCGAGAACGTCGATCCGCTGCTGGACCAGTTGTCCGGGTTGCTGCTGACGGGCGGACCCGATTTGGATCCGGCCTGCTACGGAGCCGAGCCACATCCCGAGCTCGGGCCGATCGATCACGACGTGGACGTCTTCGAGGTCGCGCTGTGCCGGCACGCGGACCGCCGCGGGATGCCGATCCTCGGCATCTGCAGGGGAGCACAGGTGCTGAACGTCGCGCGGCAGGGCAGCCTGATTCAGCATCTGCCCGAGATCCTCAGCAGCGCAGCGATCGAGCACCGGCAAGTCAGAGCCGGGCGACCGGACGACCCACGAGGTGCGGGTCGCGCCCGACAGCGGCCTGGCGCAGACGACCGGCGGCGGGCCGGTCGACGTGAACTCGTTTCACCACCAGGCGATCGACCGCTTGGGGCTTGGTCTGCGCCCGGTCGCGTGGGCGCAGGACGGCGTGATCGAGGCAATCGAGACGGACGAGGGACAGGACGGGCACTTCGTCCTGGGCGTACAGTGGCATGCGGAGACATTGATCGAGAAAACCGAGCAGCTCGGCGTTGTTCGAGCGCCTGGTGGCGGCGGCCGAGCTCGCCGCAGCAGCTAACGAGCTGACCGCGCAGAGCTCCAGCGGCGAGCAGGAAGAGGAGGACTACGGTGCCCATGCAGTCTGAGACCCTCGGTTGGGCAGGCGAGAAAGCTCCGAGGAAGCTGGCCGAGGCGTTTGCGTCCGCGGCGTCTGCGGCATCCGGAGTGCCCGCGGCGTCCGGAGGAGCGGGTGAGGAGGCTCGTCCCGCGGAGGCGAGCCGCGGAGCCTGGTCGGAGTGGGCGCCCGCGGGCGTCACCCCCTGGACGGTGGGCGTCGAGGAGGAGGTGATGCTGCTCGACCCGAGCGACTGGTCGCTGGCCTCGGAGGCCGACGCGGTGATGGCGAAACTGACGGGCGAGCTCGCATCGCACACGAGCACCGAGACGCACGGATCGGCGCTGGAGCTGCGGACCGACCCGCACGAGAACGTGGCGGAAGGGCTGAGCCAGCTCGAGTTTCTGCGCGCCGGCTTGGCGCGCGAGCTCGCGACGCTCGACCTGAAAGCGGCGGTCGCCGGGATCCACCCGTTCACGCAGTGGCAGAGCACCAAGATCTCCGAGGGCGACCGCTACCGGTTCCTGTACGGATCGATGCGCGAGCTGGCTCGCCGCGAGCCGACGTTCGCGCTGCACGTGCACGTCGCCGTGCCCGACCCGGAGAGCGCGATGCTCGCGGCCAACCGGCTGCGCACGCACCTGCCGCTGCTGCTGGCGCTGTCGGCGAACTCGCCCTTCTGGCAGGGTCGCGAGACGGGCCTTGCCTCGGCGCGCACGCCGCTCTTCCAGGCCTTCCCGCGGGTGGGGATACCGCGCGCGTTCGCCGACTACGACGATTACGTCTCGACGATCGATCTGCTGCTGCGCTGCGAGGCGTTCCCCGAGCCAACGTTCCTGTGGTGGGACGTGCGCCTGCAGCCGCGCTTCGGGACGATCGAGGTGCGGATCATGGACGCGCAGACGACAGTCGCCGACTCGACGGCGCTGACCGCGCTCGTACAGAGCCTGATCCGGCTGGAGGCGACCGAGGGCTCGGGCGCGGACCCCGCGATCGACCTGCCGGAGGTGATTGCTGAGAATCGTTTCCTGGCGGCGCGCGACGGCGCCGAGGCGAGCCTGATCGACGCCCGCTCGGGACAGCGCGCGCAGGTTCCCGATGTGCTCGACCGCGTGCTGGAGATGTGCGCCCCGCATGCCGAAGACCTCGGCTGCACGGATGAGCTGCAGTGGACGCGAAACCTCGCATCCACCCCGCGGCCCGTGCGTCAGCTCGATCTCGCGCGGGGACCAAACAAGCTGCCGGGGCTCGTCGAAGCGCTGTCTGCCCTGTTCTGAGAAGCACAGCCTGCTCGATAGGCTGGCCCGTGCTCTTTTGCCGGGTCTCCACACTCAGGACAGGGCTCACACATGGCTGACGTAATCTCCCGCCGCCGGATCTCCACGCCACGAGCCGTGCTCGCGGTCGCGGTGCTGGGGAGCTTCATGGCGTTCGTCGACGCGACGATCGTGAACATCGCGGTGCCGAGCATCGCCAAGCAATTCTCGGGCTCGCCGCTGTCGAGCGTGTCGTGGGTGCTGAACGCCTACAACATCGTGTTCGCCGCGTTCCTCGTCGGCGGCGGCCAGCTCGCGGACCTGCTCGGTCGCCGGCGGGTGTTCTCAGCGGCGCTGCTCCTGTTCACGCTCGCCTCCGCACTGTGCGCGGTGGCGCCGTCGCTGAACTTGCTGATCGCCGCCCGCGCGATTCAGGCCGTCGGCGCCGCGGCGCTCGTGCCGAGCTCGCTGGCGATCGTGCTCGAGGCCCGGGAGGAGCACGAGCGCATGCACGCGGTCGCGCTGTGGGCGGCGGTCGCGGCGCTGGCCGCCGGCATCGGCCCTCCGCTCGGTGGCCTGCTGATCACCGCCTCGAGCTGGCGGCTGGTGTTCCTCGTGAACATCCCGGTGGGCCTCGTCGCCTACGTGCTGGCCAGGCGCGTGCTCGTGGAGAGCCGCGCGCCCGGACGCCGGCACATGCCCGATCTGCTGGGCGGAGCGGTGCTCGCGCTGGCGATCGCGTCGCTCGTGCTCGCGGTCGTGAAGGGACAGGAATGGGGCTGGGGCAGCGCGCGCGTGATCGGGGCGTTCGCCGCGGCGCTGGTGCTGGGCGTGTACTTCGTCCTGCGCTCGAGCCGCCAGCGGGCGCCGGTGATCGACCTGTCGCTGCTGCGGATCCGCGCGTTCGCGCTGTCGAACGGGGTCACGATCGTGATGGCGAGCGGCTTCTACGCCTACACGCTGTGCAACGTGCTGTTCCTGACGAGCGTCTGGCGCTACTCGATCCTGACGGCGGGCCTGGCGCTGACGCCGGGGCCGTTCACGGCGATGGCGGTCGCCGGGCCGGCCAGCCGTCTGGTCGAGCGGGTCGGCCATCGCCCCGTCGTCGTCCCCGGCGCGCTGGTCTGGGCCGGGGGCATGGCCTGGTTCGCCTCGCAGCTCGGCGTCACGCCCGACTTCCTCGGCGGCTGGCTGCCGGGGATGCTGATCCTCGGCGTCGGCGCGGGGCTGACGTTCCCGACGCTGAGCGGCGCCGCCGTCGGCTCGGTGCCGGGGCCGCGGTTCGCGGTGGCCACGTCGTTGAACTCGGTCGCGCGCCAGCTCGGCGCCGCGCTCGGGGTGGCGATCCTGATCGCGATCCTCGGCACGCCGAAGGCGCGCGATCAGATCAATTGAACGCCCTGCACGCATTCGAGCACGGCTGGCTGTTCGCGGGCGCGTGCTTTGTCGCGGGCTCGCTGGCGTGCCTCGGGCTCGTGGTGGCGCGACCGAGACGTCGGCGGGCGCCGAGCGCGGGAGGCTTACGATCGTGCCGAGCCCAGCCGAGCGGCATGCTCCTCTCCGAGCGACCCGACGGGACGCGAGCTGCCGACGCCTCGCCGAGTCCGAGGGCGAGCACGCGAGCGGCGAGCCCCAGACGGTCGCCGAGTTCCTGCGCAACGTCCCCGTGTTCGCCGGGCTGCACGCAGCAGATGCGCGAGCGGATCGCGGAGCTCGCGGGCGAGCGTCAGCCTGCGGCCGGGAGAGTGGCTGTTCCGCGAGGGCGATCACGCGGACGGCGTGTACGTGGTGCGCGTCGGTCACTTGGAGGTCATGCAGCAGCGGATGCAGGAGCGGCCGGAGGAGGACGGGGCGACTTACAGGGGCAGGGACGGAACGATCTGAGCCAGGTGGAGGGTCGAGCGGATCAACACGCTCACGCGCGGCGCCGTGCTGGGTGAGCTGGCGCTGTTGAGCGAGACGGTGCGCAGCGCCTCGATGCGGGCGCTGCGCGACACGGAGCTGCTGCGGATCGAGAAGGCGCACTTCGATCGCTGCTGCGAGCCGAGCCCGAGCTGGCGCTGAGCTTGACGCGCGTGCTGAGCGCCCAGCTGCAGGCCAGCCGCGCGATCCCGCCGGCCAAGCGCGCGCAGGCCGGTGACGATCGCGCTGCACGCGGTCGGGCCGGGCCTCGCCCGCTGCTGGAGCTTGCCGACGAGCTCAGCCGGGCGCTGTGCGAGTGGGGCAAGGTCGCGGTCGTGTATCGCGACCTTGACGGCGAGCCGGACATCACGGCTGACCGATCCGCACCGGCGGCCGGGGGCGAGACGCGCGCGGAGGCGATCGCGCGCTTCGCGCCGCTGGTCGAGCGCTGCGAGCTCGACCACGATCAGGTGCTCATGGTGTGCGGCGCCGGCGAGCCCGACCGAAAAGAGCGCGCAAGCGCGTGGGACGAGTTCTGCATCTCGCGCGCCGACCGCGTGATCGCGATCGTCGACGCGCGGATCGACCCGGAGCCACCGACCCGACGAGCGCCTGGACTCCACCCAATCCGCCGACGGCCCGGACGAGATGGAGACGGAGACGGTCGGTTGGCGGCCCTGCGCGGGTGCGACCTCGTCGGCTACGGCGTGCGACCGGGCTCCGGCGGCCTGGCGAGGTGGATCGAGCGCCTGGCGCCGGCGAGCACCTTTGCGATCTCCGCCGACGGCGAGCAGCCGTGGCGACGTCGAGCGCATGGCGCGGCGCCTGGCCGGGAGGTCGGTGGGCGTCGTGCTGAGCGGCGGCGGCGCGCGGGCGTTTGCCCATCTCGGCGTGCTCGAGGTGCTGCTGGACGCGGGACTGACGCGTCGACCGCGTGGGCGGCGTGAGCATGGGCGCGTTCATCGGCGGCCTGCTCGCCGCGGGACACGACAGCGCGGCGATCGACGCCTGCTGTTACGAGGAGTGGGTACGGCGCAACCCGATCAACGACTACACGCTGCCGCGGCAGGCGCTGATCAAGGGCCACAAGGCCGAGGCGATGCTCGAGCGCGTCTTCGGCGACGTGCGACTGGAGGAGCTCGCGCGGTCGTTCTACTGCGCGAGCGTCAACCTGCGCGGCAACCGCCTCGTGATCGACCGCGACCGGCCCGCTGACCGAGGCGGTCGGCGCCAGCATCTCGCTGCCGCTGATCGCGCCGCCGATGCGTCGCGACGGGGGCCTGCTGATCGACGGCTCGCTGCTCGACAACCTGCCGCTGGAGCCGATGAGCTACAGCGGCGAGGGGCCGGTGCTGGCGATCGACATCAAGGGCGGCGAGGAGCGACCGCGGCCGGCCGGAGACTCATCGCCCACCCACGCGTGCGGCCGACCCGGCGCGAGCGGCGCGCCTGCCCTCGCTGCCGGAGACGATGGCGCGGATCGCGCTGCTATCGAGCGCGAACACCGACGAGGCCGCGCGCCGGCTACGCCGACATGACGATTCGCGTGCGCGTCGAAGGTGTCGGCCTGCTCGAGTTTCACCAGATCGACGCAGGCGCGCGCGGCCGGGAGGCGAGCCGCGGAGGCCGCGCTCGAGGACGCGCCTGCGTGGCTGCACGCGCGGCCATGCGGGCGGGATTGTCCGACCTGTCGGGGCGGCGCACCGTCGTACGTGTGTGATGTAGAGCCTCAGGGCGCCTTGGCGAGGGCGTCGCGCCGATCGTGAACAGCTTCAGGGCGCCTTCGCCAGGTAGTGATGCCCCGTCGTCACCTCGACGTGCTTGTGGTTGACCAGGTTCGTCACGGCCACCTTGTCGCGGGTGACCTTGATGTAGGTCCCGTCGCAGAGGTCCTCGGTCAGCCATTCCGTTCCCTGCACGGCTCCGGCTGCGTAGTTGCCCTTGGTGGAGAATTTCCCGTGCGCGTTTGCCCACAGTTTGCGCACCACGTGGCTACCCGATGCGGATGCCGCGCCCGCCGAGACGGACCCGACACTCGCCTGCCCGGGAGACCCGGTGCGGGCGATGTGGCTGCGCTCCTGCTTGGTCGGGCAGACGGAGAAGTTGCCCGCCGGTCAATTCCGCGATCACGACGCCGTTGGCGCCCTGCCTGAGGATGAACTCCCCTTCGAAGAACTCGCCCGTCTGCGTCTTTCCACCCGGCTCCGCCGTGGTCACGCTCACCGTTCCGTGCGTCGCTTCGATCACCGAGCCGAAGGGGATCTGCTGCAAAGAGGACAGCGGCACAAATTTGCTCGTGCCCGGCAGCTTTCACGAGCACGGTTCCGGACACCGGCGCGACGTTGCCGGTTTTGGCGAGCACCGGTGCAGACACGACTGCAGGCACGACGAGGGGATGGGCCAAGACATCGGGGAAGACGAGGCTCGCTGCTTTGGCGGTCGGTTCACCTCCGCCTCCACCTTGTTCACCGCCGCCTTTGTGCCCTTCAGGTGGAGGCGCACCTTCATAGCAAACCCATGTGAACGCGTTATTCGGTTCTTCCGGACTACCATGGGCGGCGATGCCGGGGAACGCGACCGCACACGCATTGTTCATGCTGGGCGCCGGTCCTTCCGCCGCGATCGGCACGACGGCGCCATCGGGTTCGACGCAGGCCCAGTTGTTATAGGCATATTCCGGACCTGTGACAGCTTCTTTCATGAGTACAGCAGGCCCTTCGCCTTTGCTGTCCTTGCCATTGTCGCCGAGACTTTCACAGTAACCCGAGAGGTTCAGGCCTCCAACCCGGCCATAGACGTACTCTTCCGCCCCACCTGTCGCGGAAGTTCCCGAGGAGGAGGTGACCGTCACATTGACCGTGCCACTTCCGGCGGGCGCCGTAGCCGTGAGGGACTTCGCGGAGCTCACATGAACGCCAGATGCGGGGTTTGGTCCAAACTTGACCGAGTCCCCTTCGCTAAAGCCCGTGCCTCGAATCGTGACTTCGGTGCCGCCCGTGAAGGGGCCCTGATTCGGTTCGATTCCAGAAACCGTGGGGGTCACCGCCCGAGCGAGCTCAACGATCGCGTGAGAGCTCTGGCCGGCCACATAGACGTTGGTGCCGTCGGGGCTGACGGTGAGGCGGCGGGCGAACTCGAGCCCGACTCGTTGGTTGAATTCCGGACTGCCGCAGCCGCTCGTGTTCTCGGTAACACATGGATTCGCGGAGAGCTGTTCGAGCGCGCCTTCCGCACCGCGCTTGAACGCCGCCACGGCGTTTTCGTTCGCGCTTGTCGTGTAGACGTTTTCGCCACCAGGGCTGATCGCGACACCGAGTGGCCCACCGACACCTTCGGCTTTTGTGCACCCCGAGAGCGTTTCGGTGCTGACACACTCGTTGGGGGACGCGAGCTGTTCGAGCGCACCCGTGGTCTCATTGCGCTCGAGCTCGATCACCGCACTCGCGCCCCCCGGGTAGGAGTTCGCGTAGACGTTCTTGCCGTCCGGACTGATTGCGAGATCTTCCGAGCCCCGGATGTGTTCGCCTTTTGCGCAACCAGTCACTTTTTCGCTGATGCACGCTTCTTCGCCATGGAGCTGTTCGAGCGCCCCTTCGGCGCCACGCTTAAACGCGGCGATGTCCCCTTCTTCTGATTTGGCACCGGCGGCGACGTAGACATCCTTTTCATCGGGGCTCACGGCGACGCCGATGGCTTCCTCGAGGCCGATAACTCCCGTCGTGGTCCCGCATCCGCTGCCCGCCTTCTCGCTGATGCAGTTGTTCGGAGCTGCGAGCTGGGTGAGTACGCCGGTTTCGGTGTCGCGCTTGAACTCTGCCACGGCTTCGTCGTCGAAGCTCGCCACATACACGTTCTCCCCTTCGGGACTGACGGTGATGCCGTAGGGCGTAAACAGGCCCTTGGCACCAACGGTCGCACATTCGCTCGAGGTGCTTTCTTCGGTGATGCACCCAATTTTCGTCAACAGGCCGGTTTCCTGGTTGCGGCTGAACTCGGCGACCGTGTTGTTGAGTTGGCTTATCACGTACGCACTGGCACCGTCGGGGCTGATCGCGATTGCGGCTGGTTGCCCCACTGCAGCCACTTCCATTTCGGCGTGTTCTCCGGCGCACGCCGGTTCAGATTTCGCGAGCGAGCTGAAGCAGCCGATCACCGTCAGCGACCCGTTGGCCAGGTTGCGCGAATACTCGATCAGGTCGCCGTTGACCGCGACCGAGTAGGCGTTCCTGGCGTCGGGGCTGACCTGGACCTGGTAGGCGTAGCTCAAGCCGTAGGGCACGGACGTTCCGCATTTCGCAACTTCTTCCTTGGCTTCCCCGATGCAATCGGACGGTTCACCGAGCTGCGAGAGCGCGCCGCTTGTGAGCTCGCGCGTCGCGGTGTACGTGCCCTTGGTCCCGTTGCTGTCTTCGAGGGGGCCAGACCACGTAAGACCGTTGGCCGCGACCGTGAGCGTCGCTTTCGCTTTGTAGGCACCCACCGAGCTTTCGAAGACGAAGGTGTCGCCTGTCAGCGTGCCCGAGATGGTTTCCGTCGCGTTCGATCCGGTCACCACGTCCGAGCCTTCGGCCTGGGTCAGCGTGTCCGTGGCCGGGGAATCGCTCCCCGCGCAGCCGCCGGTTTCGCAGTGGTAGTTGGCCGACCAGGTCCCGGTCAGGTTGAGCGCGGCCGATGCCGAGGCGCAGCTCACGAGGCTGAGCAGCGCGAGGACCGCGCAGGCCGAGACCAGCCTGGATCGCGGCGCGAGCACTCCGATAGTGGGGCGTACGGTTAGCATCGTCCTGGTGCCAGCGGGGATTCTTGCAGGAGCGGCCTGAGATGGGTCGCGCCAGGGGACAGCGGCGCAAGCGGGAGCTGCTGATCGCGGTGGCCGTGCTGGCCGCGGGGATCGGGGCGCTCGCGTACGGCACGCACCTGCTCAGACGCAGCGAACTGCAGACGATCGACGCCCGGTTCTCGATCCGGGGCGAGCAGAAGCCGCCGTCGGACATCGTGTTTGTGGCGATCAGCCGCGAAGCGGAACAGGAACTGGAAGCCCACCATCTCGAGGCCAGATCTCCGCTGCCGCGTCGCTACGACGCCAAGGTGATCGACCGGCTTCGCCGCGCGGGCGCCAAGACAATCGGGATGGACATGGAATTCATCCACGAAACAAATCCAGAAGAAGACAATGATCTGATTGAAGCCGTCGGCCGTGCTCACGGCAAAATCGTGCTCGGCACAGCCGAAATCGGCAGCGGCGGCGAAACGAAGATATTCGGCGGCGACCCCAAGCTCCTGCATGAACTCGGGGCGCGACCGTCCAGCGTGCGATTGACACTGGATTCCGACGGCACGGTACGGAGATTTGAACGGGAATACAACCAACTGAAGAGCTTCCCGGTGGTCGCAGTCGAACTGATGACCGGGCGCGAGATCGGACCCTCGACCTTCGAGAACGGCAGCTTGCCGATCGACTTCGCGGGTCCGCCTGAAACGTTCGGGTCGATCTCCTACGCCAAGGTGCTGCGTGGAGATTTCCCGCCTGACGCGTTCGCCGGAAAGCTCGTGATCGTCGGCGCCTCTTCGCCGATTCTGCAGGACCTACACGCGACTGCCACCACCGGGCAGCGCAAACGATGCCGGGCCCCGAAATCTGGGCTAACGCAGCGTCGACGCTCCTGCAAGAAGTGCCGCTCAGGGACGCCCACGGCTGGCTGAACCTCGCGCTGATCGTGATCCTCGGCTCGGTCGTCCCGCTCGGCAGCCTGCAGGTACGTCCGCGCCGCGCGCTGCTGTCCTCGCTCGCGCTCGCCGCGGTCGTTCACGATCGCCGTGCAGATCGCTTTCAACAGCGGGTTGATCGTCGACTACGTCTATCCCCTGCTCGCCCTCGCCCTCGGCACCCTGGGGACGCTCGCGGTCCTGTACATGGTCACGGCGATCGAGCGCCAGCACGTCAGGGACATGTTCGCGCGCTTCGTCCCCGCCGACGTCGTCGACCAGGTCGTGGCGAGTGCCGGCGAGGACCTGCGCCTCGGCGGGGTGGAACGGGACTGCACGATCCTGTTCAGCGACCTGCGCGGGTTCACGAGCTTCTCCGAGAGCCAGTCGCCCGAGCACGTGATCGCGGTCGTCAACTACTACCTGAACGAGATGACCGAGGCGATCCTCGCCGCTGGGGGAACGCTGATCGCATACATGGGCGACGGGATCATGGCGGCGTTTGGCGCGCCGCTGGAGCAGGACGACCACGCCGACCGCGCGCTGACGGCGGCGCGGGAGATGATCGGAGCGCGCCTGGATCACTTCAACGCGTGGCTGGCCGGGCAGGGCCACGACAGCGGCTTCGCGATGGGCGTCGGCCTGAACAGCGGACCGGTGATGGCCGGCAACGTCGGCTCCGAGCAGCGCGTCGAGTACACGACGATCGGCGATACGACCAACACGGCGTCGCGGCTGGAGGGCATGACGAAGGGCTCCGGCCACATGCTGTTCGTCGCGCAGTCCACGCGCGAGCGGATGAAAGACCCGCCCGAGGATCTGGTGCTCGTCGGCGAGTTCGAGGTGCGTGGCCGCGAAGCGAAGCTCCCGGTGTGGACGATCTCGAATCTCGAGTGAACGCTTAGAACTCAGGGCACGAGCACGAGCTTGCGGTGCCAGCCCGCGGCGAGGCGCTCCCAGGCTTCGCCGACCTGCTCGAGCGGGATGCGGTCGACGTCCACGGCGATCTCACCGCGCGCCGCGGCCGCGGCCAGCTTCCCGTACGCCTCGCGCTTGACCTCGGGCGGGGCGGCAAAGTTCGGTGTGGCCCATCACCACGAGCATCTTGCCGCGGATCGGCGCCGAGGGAATCGTCGCCTCCGCGCCGGCGCCGGCCCCGATCTGCACGAGCCGCGCGCCGAAGCTGGCGGCATTGACCGCCGCCACGAACAGCTCGCCGTACAAGGGATCGAGCACGACGTCGATCCGATCCTCCGCGGCCTCGCGGAGCGCGGCCGGCAGGTCGTCGGGCTCGCCCAGACGCACGGCCGCGTCGGCACCGAGTGCGAGGCAGCGCTCCAACCCTTCTTGCGAGCGCGCCGCGGCGACCACGCGCGCGGCGCCGAGGAGCTTCGCCGCCTGCACCGCGATCTGGCCGAGCACGCCGCTGGCGCCGAGCACGAGCACGTGCTCGCCCGGTTGCACGTCGGCCCGCCAGGTGAGCGCGAGCCATGCGGCCAACCCGGAGATCCCGAGCGCGACGGCGACGCCCTCGTCGAGCCCGTCGGGCAATGGATACGTGGAGGCTGGGTCGACGAGCGCGCGCTCGGCCATCGAGCCGAACGGGACGATCGGCGCGTCGAAGTACACGCGCGCGCCGTCGAGCGTGCCCACCCCCTCGCGCCCGGCGACCGACGGCAACGGCGGCTTGCCGGCGTAGAAGCGCCCCGCGCTGATCGCGACGTCGACGGGATTGACGCCCGCCGCCAGCACCTCGACAACCGCCTGATCTGGCCCCTCGGCCGATGGGTCTTCGAACTCCCCGGGGCTCGGCACTCCATACTCCTGCAGGACGGCGGCTCTCATGCTCGCCACCCTATCCCGATCCGTGGCCCTGCTAAGGCCTGACAAACGTATCCGGATCGGGCCCGATCCGCCTGCCTGCGTCCAGCTCCCTGATCGTCTCCATCTCCGCGTCACTCAGCTCGAAGTCGAACACGTCGAAGTTCTCCTCGATCCGCTCGGGGGTGACCGACTTCGGGATCACGACGTTGCCGAGCTGGAGGTGCCAGCGGATGATCGCCTGGGCCGGGGTCTTTGAGTGGACCCTGGCGATCTCGACGATCGCAGGGTCTTCGAGCTCCAGGCCCTGGCCGAGCGGGCTCCACGCCTCGGTGACGATGTCCAGCTCGTCGTGCTCGTGGCGCAGGCCGACCTGCTGGAAATAGGGGTGCAGCTCGACCTGGTTGATCGCGGGGACGACGCCGGTCTCCGCGACGATCCGTTCGAGGTGGGCCGGCTGAAAGTTCGAGACGCCGATCGCGCGCACGAGCCCTTCGGCCTGCAGCTCGATAAACGCCTGCCACGTCTCCACGTACAGGTCGTGCACGGGGACCGGCCAGTGGATCAAGTACAGGTCGATGTGTTCGAGCTCGAGCCGCTCGAGGCTCTGACTTGAACGCACGCTTGGCCTTGTCTTTGCCGTGGTCGTCGTTGAAGCACTTGGTCGTGACGAAGATCTCGCTGCGGGGGATCCCGGAAGCATGGATCGCCTGCCCGACGGGGCCCTCGTTCCTGTACGCCGCGGCCGTGTCGATGTGGCGGTAGCCGGTGGCGAGCGCGCGGGCGACGAGCGCCTCGGTCTCCTTCGGCGGGATCTGAAAGACGCCGTAGCCGAGTTGCGGGATCGCGACGTCCGGGCGGAGTGAAACGCGGGGAACCTGATCGGTTGTGCTGGTCATGCTGTGACGGTTGCCCGGGTTGGCCGGAAGCTAAACACCACGAGCCCTCTGCGCGAAGCCAACGATACGCGCCTCGGCGAGCGCCAGCCGCGCGGCCGCATGACCCGGAACCCCGTGCACCGCCCCACCCGGAAACGTCGCCGCGCTGCCGATGTACAGCCCCTGCACCGGCGTGCGGTAAGGAGCGAGCGACGGCTCGGGACGAAAGATCACCTGGTCGAGCGCATAGCTGCCGCCGCCGACATCGCCGCCCACCAAATTGGCGTTGCGGACCTCCAGGTCGGCGGGCCCGAGCACGTGCCGCGCGAGGATCCGCTCGCGAAATCCGGGCGCGAAGCGCTCGATCTGCGCCTCCATGCGCTCGACATGGCGGTCGCGCTCCGCTGCCCAATCGACGGTATGGGGGCCGTGCGTGTAGGCCCATGCCGTGTGCTTACCCGCGGGCGCACGCGTGGGGTCGGCGAGCGACTGCTGCCCGAGCAGCATGAACGGGCGCTCGTGCAAGCCACCCGGCGCCGTGACCCGCAGCACCTCCTCGGCCGAGCCGCCGACGTGGACGGTGCCCGCTTCGCGAGCCTCGGGCGCCAACCACGGGATCGGACCGTCGAGCGCCCAGTCGAGCTTCAACGTCGCCGGGCCCATCCGGTAGCGGCGCAGCGCGCGGGCGTACCGGGCGGGCAATGCGTCGCCGGCGAGCGACACGAGCGCCCCCGGCATCACGTCGGCGATCACCAGCCCCGCGCCGAGCCGCTCGCCCCCGGCCAGCTCCACGCCGACGACGCGCCCGCGCTCCACCGCGAGCCGCGTCACCCGCGCCCCCGTGCGAACCTCGCCGCCCAGCTCGCCCAGGTAGGAGACGAGAGCGCCCGCAAGCATCCCGGCGCCACCCGCGGGGCTGGGCCAGCCGGCGCCGTGGCCGAGCAGGTTCATGTAGGCCGCGGCGATCGCTGAGCCGCGCCCGACCGGCGGCACGTCGGAGTGCATCGCCGATCCGTATAGCCACGCGCGCGAGCCGTCCCCCTCGAACAGTCGCTCACCGAGCCTCTGCGCGGCCATCGGCAGCAGCCGCGCGAAGTCGAATATCCCCCGGGGACCGAGCCCTGCCGTCAGACGCAGCGACCACTGGACGGGGGGGAACCCGCCGAGCATCGTGCGGCGCAGCGCGTCGAAGTGCGCGAGCAGCGGCGCCGCGAACGCGCGCCAGCGCGCGCCGTCGCCAGGGTGAATGGCGTCGAGGCTCGCGGCCGTGCGATCGAGGTCGTTGTACAGCGCGACCGCCGTGCCGTCCGGGAGTGGGTGCGCCATACACGCCGCCGGATGGACCCAGCGTAGTCCGTGACGTTCGAGTGGCATCTGCTCGAACACGGGCGAGGCCACCCCTGCCGGGTACACGGAGGAGAACGTGTCGTGACGGAACCCGGGCAGCGTCAGCTCCTCGGTCGCGACCGCGCCCCCGGGGCGTGCGTTGGCCTCCAGCACGAGCACCTTCCGCCCGCACCGCGCCAACTCGATCGCGGCCGCGAGCCCGTTCGGGCCGGACCCGACTACCAATGCATCGTGGCTCATGCGAACATAATGCCCGCGATGCGCCACACGAGCTCGATCACATCGCTGTCGTGGATTCCCTCGGAGGCGATCGAGGGCTCGCAGCGGCTCGCGTTCGACACGGGCATGGCCCACTACGACAAGCCGCCGCCGGAAGCGATCGAGGATCTACAGGCGCTGCGCGACGCCGACCGCTTTCGCTTCGCGAACGTCCTGGAGGCGTGGGTCGAGGTGAACGAGCAGGGCCGCATCACAGACTTCGGTCAGGAAGGCGGCGGGATGATGGGCTCGACGACGGTGAAGGTCGGTCCGGTCGCGCGCACGTTCGAGGCAATCGGCCTGCCCGACCTCGCGCCCAAGCCGGTGAAGGGCGACGGCTGGGTGCGCTTCTCTCAGACGGTCGGCGGGCGCACGGGCGTGCCGGCCCCGCGGCCGGTCAGGCGCAAGCCGTTCGTGCAGTGGCAGGCGCCGCTGGTGTGGACGACGCTCGAGCTGACGATCCACGCCGACGGGAAGGTCAAGGGGCAGATGACGGGCGCGAGCCGCTTCCCGCGGCACTGGGTCTACGACGACGCGGGGAAGCTGAGCCACAAGTCGGGGCTCGCGGACTTCAAGGACTGGTACCGCAAGTCCTTCGGCAAGCACACGCCGTGGGGCGACACCGACTCGAAAGCGCTCGTGACCGCCGTGGAGACCGCGCTCGAGCGGACGCTCTCGGCGCAGATCATGCAGGGCGGGACCAAGCCGAAGATCGGCAAGGTCAAGGCGGGGGTCGAGCTGGTCACGCAGGGCGAACGCAGCACCGAGGTGTTCCTACTGCTCGACGGGGTGCTGAGGGTGGAGGAGGACGGCGTGCGCCTGGCCGAGTACGGCCCGGGCGCGCTGCTCGGCGAGCGCGCGCACCTCGACGGGGGGGCGCGCACCTCGACGCTCGTCGCGGTGACGCCGTGCCGCGTGGCCTCGGTGCAGGCGGCCGAGCTCGACCGCGGCCAGCTGCAGGAGCTCTCGAAGGACCACCGCCGCACGCGTCCCGACCGGAGCTGAGTCGCTTGCGAGTCGCCTTCTGCGGCGTGCGAGGATCGACCCCCGCGCCCGGCATCGAGTTCGTCCGCTACGGCGGCCACACCTCCTGTCTGGCGCTCTACCGCGACGGCGATCCGCTGCCGACGCTGATCCTCGACGCGGGCGCGGGCCTGCAGGCGGCGACGCGGCTGTTCGCGAGCGAGCCGTTCGACGGCACGATCCTGCTCACCCATCTGCATTGGGATCACGTGCTCGGCCTGCCGTTCTTCGCCGCCGCCGACAACCTCGACGCGCGCGTCGAGGTGCTGCTGCCCGAGCAGGAGAGCGGCGCCTCGGCCGAGACCGTGCTCGCCGGCTTCATGTCGCCGCCGTACTTTCCGGTGCAAGCGGCCGAGCTGCGCGGGGAGTGGAGCTCGGCGACGATCCCGACGGGTGCGCTGCAAATCGAGGGCTTCGAGGTGCTCGCGCGCGAAGTCCCGCACAAGGGCGGACGCACGTTCGGCTACCGCATCAGCGACGGGCACTCGACGCTCACATACATGCCCGACCACTGCCCGACGACGTTCGGTCCCGGCGAGGACGGCTTCGGCGCCTATCACCCCACCGCGCTCGAGCTCGCGCGCGACGCCGACGTGCTCGTCCACGATGCGCAGCTATTCCCCGACGAGCTCGCGGCCGAAGCCGACTTCGGTCACTCCGTCGCCGACTACGCGGTCGAGCTCGCCCGGCGCGCCGGCGTCCGCGCTGTCTTGCTTTTCCACCATCGCCACGACCGCACCGACGACGCGCTCGACGGGCTTGGGCGGCGCCTGGGCGGCGGGACTCTACCCGAGGTCAGCGTCGCCACCGAGGGCACGATGTTGGATCTGTAGTCGGCGGATCCTCCGTACGGACGCAGGCTTTACACAGGTCGTCCGGGGGCGACGGACCCTTTGTAATGACCGGGCCATTCGCGATGAGCGGATGCGAGCGATCTCGCGAATCTGCCCGAGCGTGCTCCACTCGTTCGCGCCCAGCCGCGCCAGCGGCGCCAGCCGCTCGATCGCCGGGCGGCCGTCCACGAGCACGTCCTCGTCGATCGCAGCGTGGACGACGCGGCCCATCACGACCGTGCCCACCCCGACGGTGAGCGTCGCGTGCAGCTCGCACTCGAGCGCCACGGGAGAGCGCGCGACGCGCGGCGGCGCCACCCGTAGGCTCGCCTCGCGCTCGATCCCGACCGCGTCGAACTCGCTCACCTCGGCGGGGAACTCGGTGGCGGTCGCGTTGACCTGCTCGAACAGCGGCTCGGGCGTGAGGCAGACGACGAACTCGCGCGTGCGCTCGACGTTCCGCAGCGAGTCCTTGCGCCCGACGGAGGTGAACTGCACGATCGGCGGGTCAACCGAGGAGACGGTGAAGAACGAGTGCGGCGCGAGGTTGTCGACCCCCTCGGGCGAGCGCGAGGAGACCCACGCGATCGGGCGCGGGACGACGACCGAGGTGAGGAACGAATAGAAGGCGCCGCTCCCGAGGGCGGCGGGATCGATGTCGACGCGGGCCATGGCCGGCAGTATGACCGCGCCGAGCTCAGCTCGGCGAACACCTCACAGCGCGGAGTCCGCGACCTGCTAAGCAGAGTGGGTAGTGATTACACGATGAGCGATCGAGGGTAAGGAGAGGCAATGGAGTACCGAGCACTGGGACGCACCGGAGTCGAGGTCAGCCCGCTGTGCCTCGGGGCGATGATGTTCGGCGCCTGGGGCAACCCCGACCACGAGGACTCCGTGCGGATCATCCACACAGCGCTCGACGCCGGGATCAACTTCGTGGACACCGCCGACGTCTACTCGCAAGGCGAGTCCGAGGAGATCGTCGGCAAGGCGCTGGTCGGACGGCGCGAGGACGTGGTGCTCGCGACCAAGTTCCACGGCACGATGGGCGACGATCCAAATCAGCGCGGCAACTCACGGCGCTGGATCTTCAAGGAGGTCGAGAGCTCGCTCACGCGTCTGAAAACCGACTGGATCGACCTCTACCAGGTCCACCGCCCCGAGCCCGACACCGACATCGAGGAGACGCTCGGAGCCCTATCCGATCTCGTCCACCAGGGCAAGATCCGCTACCTCGGCTCCTCCACCTACCCGCCCTCGCGTGTCGTCGAGGCGCAATGGGCGGCGCGCGAGCGCGACCTCGAGCGCTTCGTCTGCGAGCAGCCGCCCTACTCGCTGCTGGTCCGCGGCATCGAGGCCGACCTGCTGGGAACCGCCCGCCGCCACGGCATGGGCGTGATCCCCTGGAGCCCGCTCGCCGGCGGCTGGCTGTCGGGGAAATGGCGCAAGGGTCTGCAGGCGCCGTCCTCGACGCGCGCGCAGCGGCTGCCCGCCCGCTACGACCTCTCGATCCCGGCCAACCAGCGCAAGCTCGACGCCGTCGAGTCGCTGGCGCTGCTCGCCGAGGAGTCGGGCATCTCGCTGATCCACCTCGCGCTTGCGTTCGTGATCCGCCACCCCGCGGTGACGGCGGCGATCATCGGGCCGCGCACGATGGAGCAGTTGGAGTCCCAGCTCGGCGCCGTCGAGGTCGAGCTGTCGGACAGGACGTGCTCGACCGGATCGATCGAGATCGTCCCGCCGGGCACCAACTTCAGCCAGGCCGACGCCGGCTGGCCGAACCCCGATTTGGAGCCGGCCGCCCGGCGTCAGCGAGCGCCCGCTCGCGGCGCCCGGGCTTTCTGAGCGCATGGCCGAGTTGAGCCACGCGGCGGGACTCGCCTACCGGGAGGCCGGGGACTCGAACGACCGCGTCGTATTGCTCGTGCACGGCTACCCGGAGTCCTCGTACATGTGGCATGAGGCCCTGCCCTCATTGGCCGACGCCGGCTGGCGGGCGCTGGCGCCGGACCTGCCCGGCTACGGCGACTCCGAGCCGGAGGAGGGAGAGGGGGCCGGAACCTGGGAGCGGCACGTCGCAGGCGCTCGAGCGCTTCGCACGCGAGCTCGAGCTCGGCCCGGTGGCGCTCGTGACCCACGACTGGGGCGTGATGATCGGGCTGCGCTGGGCCTGCGATCACCCGGGCGCGGCGAGCGCGCTGGCGATCTCCGACGGCGGCTTCTTCGCCGATCGGCGCTGGCACGATCTGGCGAACGTGATGCGCACACCCGGCGATGGCGAGGAGTTGATCCGTGCGTACACGCGCGAGGGCTTCGCGGCCGCAATGCGCGCGATCTCGAGCGGCATGAGACGAGCAGGCGATCGCCGAGTACTGGAAGGGCTTCGCCGACGACGCCCGCCGCCTGGGGCACCTCGAGCTGTACCGCTCGGGCGACTTCGAGAAGCTCGTTCCCTACGAGGGCCGCGTCGCCGCGCTCGGCCTGCCGGCGCTGATCCTGTGGGGGGAGCAGGACCGCTTCGCGGGCGTGCAGATGGCGCGGCGCTTCCACGAGGAGCTGCCGGACTCGGAGCTCGTGCTGTTCGAGGACGCCGGCCATTTCGTCTGGGACGATCGGCCCGAGCGCGCCGCCGCCGCGCTCGTCGACTTCCTATCGCGGCGCACTTGAGCAGGAGCGAACCCTTTACGTCGGAACGCTCGCGTGGTCGATCGTGTCGAGGTACGGCGCCAGGTACTTCGCGACGATCTTTGTCGGTGGTGACCACGTTGGCGTGTCGCTGATCTTGGAGTTTGACCGATGGTCGCCGACGATCTCCGCGGTGAGATAGACAGGCTTCCCGCCGGTGAGCAGCATGCCCGTGGATCACGGGGTGAAACAGCTCTGGCGTCACCGCCGCGCCGGCCAGCGCGGCGATCGACTGCGCCACGACGTCGGCCTGCTGGGCGGCGATGCCGCCGTACTTGACGGGGAAGTCGGTCGCGTCGCCGGCCGCGTAGACGTGCTCCACACCGGGCACTCGCCCGTGGGGGTCGACACGGATGAAGCCGTGCTCGCCCAGCGGGATGCCGCGCACCGGGGGGCCGTACAGCTCGGGCAGCGCGATCACCCGGTCGACCCGCAGACGGCGATCGCCGGAGGCGATCACCACCTCCCCCGAGCTCGGCACCTCCACGTGAGGGGTGTTGATCGTCTGGATGTGCGCGTTCCCGAGCAGCTCGGCGACGGCGTCGCTCGCCGCGGAGCCGAAGATCGCCAACGGACTGTCCTCTGGCGTGACGATCGCCGTCGAGAGCTCGACGCCCATGTCGGATGCGCGCCCGGCGGTCATCAGCGCGAGCTCATACAGCGGCAGCGGCCAGGCCATGCGGTCCGACGCCACGAACGCGAGGCTGTGGACGTAGCCGCCCTCGACGTCCTGGATCAGGCCGTGCAGGGTCTCGTCCATGTGGCGATCGTCGATCGTGATCGCGTGCTTGTAACGCGTATGCGCGTGGGCGCCGAGCGCGAGCACCAGCGCGTCGTACTCGATCCGCTCGCCGGCCTTGGTCTGAATCGATTTCTGCTCAGGGTCGATCCAGTCCAGCTCGTCGGGCAGCAGCTCCGCGCCCGCGTCGCTTGCGATCCGCTGCAGGGGGTAGCGGCGGCCGTGCCGTCGGCAAACGGCTCGCGGACGGTCATCGGACGGTAGACGAACTCCGGGTTGGGCGCGATCAGGGTCACATCGGTGTGCTCAGGCGCGAGCTGCGCGAGCGCGAGCGCTGCTCTCCAGGCGCGGCCACGCCCGCCGCCGACGATGACCACGCGGAGCTTGTCGGATGGAGTGTTGGGCGGGGTGTTGGTGGCCATGAGAAGCAGCCTAGGTTGCGGCAGCTGGCGCCGTCAGCCGAAGAAAGCCGCCGTGTGAAAGGGAAAACTACGTAGGCTTGCCTTAAGCTCCCCGGTGGATGACGGAGAGATTCCGAGGAGCCGTGGATTCGCCACCTGCTGGATGTGGGTCGGGCACTGACGAAAGAGCTCGATCAGCGAGTCGTGCTGGATCGTGTGCTGCAGACCGCGCGGGAGATCACCGGTGCGCGTTATGCCGCGCTGGGAATCTTGAACGAGCAGCGCTCTGAACTCGAGCAGTTCTTGACCTTGGGAGTGGACGAGGAGACTCAGCGTGTGATCGGAGATCTGCCACGCGGACGAGGGGTGCTGGGCGCCCTGATCGATAACCCACAGCCGTTGCGCCTCGCGGAGGTCGGTCAGCACCCGTCGAGCTACGGGTTCCCGGCGGGGCACCCGGTGATGCGCAGCTTCCTGGGTGTGCCGATCGTGATCCGCGGGGAGGTGTGGGGCAACCTGTACCTGACCGAGAAGGCGACGGTGAGTTCTCAGAGCAGGACGAGGAGGCGGCCGTGATCCTCGCCGATTGGGCAGCGATCGCGATCGACAACGCCAGGTTGTATGAGCGCAGTGAGCACCGTCGCGAGGAGGCGGAGAGGGCGGTTCGCGGCCTCGAGGCGACCCGCGACGTGGTCACCGCGATCGGCGGGGAGATCTCCCTCGAGCATGTGCTCGAGCTGATCGTCAAGCGGGGACGTGTGCTCGTGGGCGCCAGGAGCGTGGTGATCATGCTGCGCGACGGCGAGGAGCTGGTCGTGCAGGCAAGCGCCGGGCACGTCCAGGAGGCACGCGGCGTGCGTCTACCGATCGCCGACTCCACATCCGGGCAGGTGCTGGAGCACCTGCGGCCCGAGCGCATCACCGACGTAGCCGCGAGGCTGCGGGTCGACCCCGGCGAGTTCGGGGTGCCCGGCGCGCAGACGGCGCTGCTCGTGCCGATGGTCTACCGAAGCGTTGCCGTGGGAGTGCTGGCGGCATTCGATCGCGAGGGCAACGGCGACGAGTTCAGCGAGGAGGACGAGCAGATGCTGCGCACGTTCGCCGCGAGCGCCGCGACCGCGGTGGCGCTGGCGCAGAGCGTGCAGGCCGACCGGCTGCGCAGCTCGCTGGCGGCCGCGGACGCCGAGCGGCGGCGCTGGGCGCGGGAGCTGCACGACGAGACACTGCAGAGCCTCGGCGGGCTGCGCGATGCTGCCTCTCCTCGGCGCTGCGCCGCGATGACCTGCCGCATCGCGCAGGAGGCGATGCGCGAGGCCGTGGCGCACCTAGAGCAGGAGATCGACAACCTGCGAGCGATCATCACCGAGCTGCGCCCGGCCACGCTGGACGAGCTCGGGCTGCGCAGCGCGATCGAGGGGCTGCTCGACCGCCACCGCGAGCAGAGCGGGTTCCAGCTCGACGGCGAGCTTGCGCTGCCCGACCCCTCGGCGGGCGAGCAACGCCTCGCCGACGATCTCGAGACCACCGTTTACCGGCTCGTTCAGGAGGCGCTCACGAACGTCGCCAAGCACGCCCACGCAAACCGGGTGCGCGTCGCGGTCAGCGAGGCCGACGGGCAGCTGTCGATCGAGGTGCAGGACGACGGCGGCGGCTTTGACCCCGAGACCGCGAGCCACGGCTTCGGGTTGGCGGGCATGCAGGAGCGCGTGAGCCTGGCCGGCGGTACGCTCAGCGTCGACTCGGGCGAGCGGGGAACAGTGCTCAGCGCTCGGCTGCCGGCACACCACCGCGACGCTCGCCGAGGCGACGCCGCATAGCCTCCAACCGGGGTGCCACCTGTGGGCTGATGTACTCCTCGCCACGGGCAGCCGCACGTATCGCCTGGAGCAACTCGGCGTCGGATCGCTCCGTCATCACAAACCCGACGGCGCCGGCGGCTAGACGCCCGCTGCGCAAACACCGGGTCGTCCTCCATCGTCAACGCCACGATCTGGGTCGCCGGCGCGCACTCGCGCAACTGGCCGATCGCTTCGACGCTCGACCCGCCGGGCATGCTCAGATCGAGCAGCAGCACCTGTGGCTGATCGCCCTCCACGTGGCGCACGACAGACGCCAGATCGTCGGCTTCGCCGACCACCTCCACGTCGTCCTCGCCATCGAGCAGCAGCCGCAGGCTGCGGCGCATCAGGGCGTGGCTGTCGGCCAGAACCACGCGGATGACGGCAGGGCCGCTGGAGGCGAGGGGCGCGGTCGGGGCAGTCGGCACGGCGGGCGCGAGCGGCACAGTCGGCGCGGTCACCGCGAGGCTCGGCGGCAGATTCAAGCTCGAGGGCATGTTCCCACGCTAGCCTGGCCCGGCGCGTAGAACCTCGGTAGAGATCCCCGCTCGACTGCGGGAAAGCACGGATCTTTCCGGGCGACGCACCAGGACTTCAGAGCGTGAGCGAACTGACGGCGTAGGCTGGCCTCACTTTGAGCTTTGGAACTCTGACGGTGATCGTGCTCGCCGGACTCGGCGGGCCGCTGCTCGGAATCGGCGGGCGCCGGTTCGTGCCCGTCGTGATCGGCGAGATCCTCGCCGGCATCCTCGTAGGTCCCGCGGTGCTCGATGCGGTGAACCCAGCCAACGCCACGATCTCGTTTCTGGGGGAAATCGGGTTCGCGATGCTGATGCTCACGGTCGGCATGCACCTGCCGCTGCGCGACAAACGACTCGCCGCGTCGCTCAGAAGCGGCAGCCTGCTTGCGGGCATCGTCTGCGTCCTCGCCGTGCCGGCAGGGTTGCTCGCCGCGAGTATCGCGGGCACGGGCCACGCGGCAATCTACGTCGTGCTGCTCGCCTCGGGGTCCGCCGCGGTGCTGCTGCCGGCTCTGCAGGAGACGGGGATTGCCGGCCCTGAGGTGATGACGGTGATGGCGCAGGTGACAATCGCCGACCTGATCACGATTCTTTCCGTGCCGATCGTGCTCCAGCCCGGTCGTCTCGCTCATGCCGCGCTGGGAGGCGTGCTCGTGGCGGCCGGGGTGTTGGCGCTACTCGGCCTGGCACGGGTGCTCGCGCCGCGCGGATGGGTTCACCGACTGCGCCATCTCTCCAAGCAGCGACACTGGGCGCTTGACCTGCGCCTGTCGCTGCTCGTGCTGTTTCTACTCGCCTGGATTGCGCAGAAGGGCGGCACGAGCATCCTGATCGCAGGGTTCGGCGCCGGCGTGATGGTCGCGCTGATCGGCGGGCCGAAACGTCTCTCCACGCAGATGCGCGGTGCGGCGGAGGGGTTCTTCATCCCGCTGTTCTTCGTCGTGCTCGGGGCGCAGCTGGACCTGGGCGGCCTGATCGACCACCCATCGCTCCTCGCCCTCACCGGTGCGCTGGCGGCACTGAACGTCGCGATCCATGTCCTCGCCGTCGTCTTTGTGCGCAGACCCGTGGCAACGGGCCTGGTGGCCAGCGCGCAGCTTGGAGTACCGGCCGCAATCGCAACCCTGGGGCTCTCAGAGCACGTGCTCTCCGCCGATGTCGCGACGGCGATCGTCGCCGCCGCGCTGGTCAGCCTCGGCGTCTGCACCGTCGGGGTGGGACGACTCGTACGCCTACTCTCGCCGGCGCCCGCGGCGGCCCGCACGCGAACATCGTTGCGAGCGTCATGAGGCCGACGCCGCCCCGACGAGGACGATCCGACCTGCGGTTGCTCTCGCCACCTTCGAGCACGATCTTCAGGGCGCCGGTGTTGGCGGCGTCGGCGAACGTGTCGTAGGCGGCTCATCGTGTCGCTCAGGGGCAGGCGATGGGTGGCAAACAGCGACGGGTCCAGGCGACCGCTGGCGACCAGCCTCATCAGCTGGGGAATCGTGTTGGTGTCGACCAGCCCCGTCGTGATCGTGACGTCACGAGTCCACAGCTTCTCCAGGTGCAGCGTCGCGGGCTTGCCATGCACGCCGATGTTCGCCACGCGTCCACCGGGGCGGATCAGCTCGGTCGCGAGCTCGAACGTGTCAGGCACGCCGACCGCCTCCAAGGCGACATCGGCGCCGAGGCCGTCGGTGAGCTCCATGATCTGCGCAATCGCGTTCTCGCGCCCGTTGTTGATCGTCGTGTCGGCGCCGAACCGCTTGGCGCTTTCCAGCCGGCTGTCGTCGAGGTCGATCGAGACGATCCGCCCGGGCGTATAGAGGCTCGCGGTGAGAATCGCCGCAAGTCCGATCGGCCCGGCGCCGACGATTGCCACGACATCGCCCGGTGTGATCTTGCCGTTGAGCACACCAACCTCGAAGGAGGTCGGCAGGATGTCGGCGAGGAACAGAACCTGCTCGTCCGAGAGCTCCTCGGGGATCTTGTAGACGGAGTTATCGGCGAACGGAACGCGTGCATACTCCGCCTGCAAACCGTCGATCAGATGGCCGAAGATCCAGCCACCACCGCCGAGACATTGCCCGTAGCGAGCTTCCTTGCAGTAGCGACAGCGCCCGCAGGCGCTGACGCACGACATCAGCACCCGGTCGCCGACGGCGACCGTGCTCACGCTCGCGCCGATCTCCTGCACGGTGCCGACCGCCTCGTGGCCGAGCACCGTGCCGGGGGTCGTCTCGGGCACATCGCCCTTGAGGATGTGCAGGTCTGAGCCGCAGATCGTCGAGGTGTCGATCCGCACGACGATGTCGGTCGGATCGACGATCGTGGGGTCGGCCACGGTGTCCCAGCCGCGCTGGCCGGGACCGTGATAAACGAGGGCCTTCATGATTACTCCTGCTCACTGCGTAGGAGTCCTGACAGCCACTGGGTCTTGCGGTAGGGCGGCATCAGCAGCACCAGCACGATCAGCACGGCGGTTCCGACGAGATACTCGAACAGCTCGGCGACGGTCGCGAATCCAGCGGTGAGGTTCTCGCCCCACGCGATCATCGCGAACGTGAACATCGAAAGCGCCATGCCGCTGAGCAGGATCGGCTTGCGGCGGGTGGGCAGGAACTCGCCCGTGAGAACGCTGGCGGCGATCACGACGAACACGAGCGCCTCGAGTAGGCCGATCAGCACCCAGGAGGTGTTCACTCCGGGGAAGGATGCGACGAACGTGCCCTGGAAGGTCTTGGCCAGAGGAGCCGGCATCGTCCCGCTGTTATCGATCAGCTTCTCCTTGGCGGAGAAGAAGAACAGCAGCCCGAACGTGAAATAGATACTCGCGCTGACGAGCCAGTAACTGGCGCGGTCGGCGATGTGAGTGATCGTTCCCTCACGAGTGCCGGCTTGAGTTGGATGTTGTGCCTGGACGTGTCGAGGCGACGGTTGCCATTTGGCTTCCTCCTGTTGAATTGGGTACTACCTCGATCAACATAGGTTCGGCTCGCCGATCGATCATCGGGGCTTTCTGCGGCTTGTTCTGCGGCTTTCTACCCGCTGCTCTTGGACCATTGCGACCTAGCGTGTAATCGATCCCAGCAAAAGATCCGTCTGCGCTCTGGGAGTAGATACTTGATCTCGATGACCAAACACGACACAACGCCGCTCGATGGCCCGGCGGCGCGGCGAGCACCTCGACGGACCCCGTCCGGCTCGTCCTCGCCGACGATCACGCGGTCGTGCGCAGCGGACTGCGGATGCTGCTCGACAATGAGAGCGACTTCGAGGTCGTCGCCGAGGCGAGCAACATCGAAGACGCACGGCGCTACGTGCGCGGCCATCACCCCAAGGTGCTCGTGCTCGATCTCAACATGCCCGGCGGCTCGAGCCTGCAGGCGATTCCGGCGATCCGCGAGGAGTCTCCCGACACGGAGATCGTCGTGCTGACGATGCAGCAGGAGCCCGCGTTCGCCCGCGAGGCCCTCCGTGCCGGGAGCGCTCGGCTATGTACTCAAGGAGGCCGCCGACGACGAGCTCGTGCAAGCAGTGCGACTTGCCGCCGCCGGGGAGAGCTACCTGAACCCAAAACTCGGCGCCCGGATCGCCTCCGAGCCGCCCCCGGGACCGCCGGATGATCTCTCAGAGCGCGAGGTCGATGTGCTGCGGTTGATCGCGCTCGGGCACACCAACGCCGAGATCGGCGAGCAGCTGTACCTGTCGGTGCGCACCGTCGAGACCCACCGCGCGCACATCCAGCAAAAGCTCAGGCTCTCCTCGCGCGCGGAGCTCGTGGGTTACGCGCTGGAGCGGGGCCTGATCAGCGCCGGCGGCTAAGCCCGCCCGCCCGAGTCATCCTCTTGGGGCGATGTCGACCCTCTCCCCTTGGAGGTATGGTCTGCCGCGAGATCCCTGGCACATTGCTGCGACCGAAAGGGACCGGACGCATGAGCACAGCTGACCCAGCTCATTCGCGAGCGAGCAATCGCGGAGGCGATTCCGGCAAGCCCGCGGCCGCCGACGTGCTGGTGATCTTCGGGATCACCGGCGACCTGGCGAAGGTGATGACCTTCCACTCGCTCTATCGCCTGGAGAAGCGCGGCCTGCTTGAACTGCCCGATCGTCGGGGTCGCGGGCGACGACTGGACGCTCGAGCACCTGCGCGAGCACGCCCGCGACGTGTATCGAAGGGTGCGGCGAGACGCTCGATCCCGAGGTCTTTCAGCGCTTCGCCGCGCGCCTGTCCTACGTCAGCGGCGACTTCACCAACGCGGCCACCTACGAGCGCCTGGCGGCCGCGGTCGGCGACGCGCACAGCCCGGTCTTCTACCTGGAGATTCCCCCGTTCCTGTTCGGGGCGGTGATCAAGCAGCTGAAGGATGCGGGCCTGACGAAGACCGCGCGCGTGGTCGTCGAGAAGCCGTTCGGCCACGACCTGGAGTCCGCGCGCGCGCTCGCGGCGGAAATCCACGAGTCGATCGAGGAGTCGCAGCTATACCGGATCGACCACTTCCTCGGCAAGATGGGCACCGACGAGTTCCTGTATCTGCGCTTCGCGAACACGATGATCGAGCCGATCTGGAACCGCAACCACATCGCGTGCGTGCGAGATCACGATGGCCGAGGACTTCGGCGTCGAGGACCGCGGTCACTTCTACGACCCCGTCGGCGCGCTGCGCGACGTGGTCGTCAACCACATCATGCAGGTGGTCGCGCTCGCCGCGATGGAGGCGCCGGCCGGCGATGACGCGGAAACGCTGAAGGACGCGAAGTTCTCGCTGTTCCGCTCGATGCCGCCCGCCGATCCGAAGCACTACGTGCGCGGGCAGTACGACGGCTACCTCGAACATCGACGGCGTCGCGCAGGAATCGACGACCGAGACCTACGCGGCGATGCGGCTGGACATCGACAACTGGCGCTGGGCGGGCGTGCCGTGGTTCATCCGCACCGGGAAGAAGCTTCCGGCGACGCAGACCGAGATCCGCGCCGTGTTCCGCGAGCCGCCGCGCCTGGGCTTCATGGAGCACGGGCTCCACCGCCGCCCCGAGCCGAACCAGTTCGTCGTCAAGCTCGATCCCTCGACCGGCGTGCGCCTGATCCTCGACGCCCACCGCGCCGACGCCGACGGGCCCGAGGCGGTCACGCTCGACGTCGAGTTCGCCGATCAGGGCGGCGAGGCGCCGACGCCGTACGAGGTGCTGCTGCTCGACGCGATGCGCGGCGACGGCACGCGCTTCACGCGCCAGGACGCGGTCGAAGAGACGTGGCGGATCTTCCAACCGCTGCTCGAGCAACCGCCGCCGGTCCACCCCTACGCCCCGGGCTCGTGGGGTCCTGTGGAGGCAGACGGGTTGGTGCGGGGATTCGGCAAGTGGCGCGGCCCGTGGGTGCAGTCGTGAGCGCCGCCAAGAGAGAGAAGACACCGCAAGCGCCGCGACGCGAGCAGGCCAAGGCAGGCGAAGCCGAGCCGGGCGGCGCCGCAGCGGGACGAAGCGATGCCGCAGAGCGCGGCGATGCCCTCGCCGTTCCCGCCGATCGCCGACTACGCGTTCCTGTCGGACTGCCACACCGGCGCGTTGATGGCGCCCGGACGGGAGCATCAACTGGCTGTGCGTCCCGCGCTTCGACGCGCCGAGCGTGTTCGGCACGCTGCTCGACCGCCAGGCCGGCGACTTCCGCTTCGGGCCGTTCGGGATCAACGTGCCCGACGGCGCGCATCTACGAGCCCGGGACGAACATCCTGCTGACCACGTGGAAGACCGCCGAGCGGGTGGGTGATCGTGCGCGACGCGCTGATCCTCGGCCCCCGCCGCGGCGTGGACAAGATCACGCCGCACACGCGGCCGCCGACCGACGAAGACGCCGAACACCTGCTCGTTCGGGTCGCGATGTGCCTCGAGGGCGAGGTCGAGATGGAGCTGACCTGCGAGCCGGCCTTCGACTACGGGCGCGTCCCGGCGGAGTGGACGGTCAGCGACGACGGCCACACCGCCGACGCGAGCGGCGCGGATCTGACGATCAGACTGCAGACGGACATGGCGGTCGGCACCGAGGGCGACCGGGTCAGGGCTCGCCACGAGCTCAAACAGGGAGAGCAGATCTTCTGCTCGCTCTCCTGGGCCGAGGAGTCGGCCTCGCCGCAGACCCTCGACGAGGCCAACGAACGGCTGGCCGCCACCGCCCACTTCTGGCGCAGCTGGCTGGGCGGCGCCCGGATGCCCGACCATCGCTGGCGCGATCCGATCCAGCGCTCGGCGCTCGCGATCAAGGGCCTCACGTACATGCCGACCGGCGCCACGGTCGCGGCGCTGACGACCTCGCTGCCGGAGACCCCTGGCGGCGAGCGCAACTGGGACTACCGCTACACGTGGCTGCGCGACTCGACCTTCACGCTGCAGGCGCTGCACTACCTCAACCTCGACTGGGAGGCCGAGGAGTTCATGCAGTTCGTCGCCGACCTCGAGCCCAACGACGGACGGCGCGCTGCAGATCATGTACGGGATCGACGGGCGGCGCGACCTGACCGAGTCCACGCGCGATGACCTCTCCGGCTACGCCGGCGCGAGCCCGGTGCGCGATCGGCAACGGCGCCTTCGACCAGCGCCAGAACGACGTGTTCGGCGCGGCGCTGGCCTCGATCCTGCTGCACACCCAGCGCTCGGAACGGCTGCCCCGACGGCTGTGGCCGCTCGTGCAGGCGCAGGCCGAGTGTGCGACCGACGTCTGGCGCGAGCCCGACCAGGGCATCTGGGAGGCCCGCGGCGCGCCGCAGCACTACGTCTCCTCGAAGCTGATGTGCTGGGTGGCGATGGACCGCGCGAGCAAGCTCGCGGCGATCCGCGGCGACTCGAAGCTCCAGGGCAGCTGGCACGAGACCGCCGAGGAGATCAGGGCGGACATCCTCGCCCACGGGCTCACCGACGCGGGCGTCCTGCGCCAGCACTACGAGACCGACGCGCTGGACGCCTCCAACCTGCTCGCGGCGCTCTTCGGCTTCCTGCCGGCAGGCGACGAGCGCCTGCGCGCGAGCGTGCTCGCGATCGCCGACGATCTGACCGAGGACGGCTTCGTCCTGCGCTACCGCACCGGAGAGACCGACGACGGCCTGTCTGGCAAGGAGGGCAGCTTCCTGATCTGCTCCTTCTGGCTGGTCTCCGGCCTGGCGGTCGTAGGCGAGGAACAGCGCGCCCGCGACCTGATGGAAAAGCTGCTCAGCGTCGCCTCGCCGCTCGGGCTGTACGCCGAGGAGTTCGACACGAGCACCGGCCGGCACCTGGGGAACTTCCCCCAGGCCTTCTCCCACCTCGCGCTGATCGAGGCCGCGGGGCGGATCATCCTCGCCGAGCGGATCTCGGAGCTGTCCTGATGGGCGACTACGACGTGATCATCATCGGCAGCGGCGCAGGCGGCGGCACGCTTGCGCGGCACCTGGCTCCCTCCGGCAAGAACATCCTGATCCTCGAGCGCGGCGGATGGCTGCCCCGCGAGCCGCAGAACTGGTCCGCCGGGAGACGTGTTCGTCGACAACCGCTATGTCTCCCCGGACACCTGGTACGACGGGGACGGCAAGCCGTTCCAGCCGCAGGTGCACTACTACGTGGGCGGTGCGACCAAGCTGTACGGCGCGGCGCTGTACCGCATCCGCAAAGAGGACTTCGGCGAGCTGCAGCACCACGGCGGGATCTCGCCCGCGTGGCCGATCCCCTACGAGGAGATGGAGCCCTACTACACGAAGGCCGAGCAGCTCTACCAGGTGCACGGCGCGCGCGGCGAGGACCCGACCGAACCGCCGGCCAGCGCGCCCTACCCATTCCCCGCGGTCTCGCACGAGCCGCGGATCCAGCAGCTCTCCGACGACTTCGCGGCGGCCGGGCCTGCACCCGTTCCACGCGCCCTGCGGGGTGATGCTGAACGAGGCGAACATGCCCTACAGCGACTGCGTGCGCTGCTCGACCTGCGACGGGTTCCCGTGCCTGGTGCACGCCAAGTCCGACGCCGAGGTGCTGGGCGTGCGACCGGCGCTGGAGCACGAGAACGTCACGCTGCTGACCAACGCCACGGCGGTCAAGCTGAGCACCGACGCCGCCGGGACCGCGGTCACCGAGGTGGTGGTCGAGCGCGATGGCGCGCGCGAGACGTACTCGGCCGACGTCGTCGTCGTGTCAGCCGGCGCGGCGAACACGGCCAAGCTGCTGCTCGCCTCCGCCAACGACAAGCACCCGAACGGTCTCGCCAACGGCTCCGACCAGGTCGGGCGCAACTACATGTTCCACAACAGCCAGGCGGTGCTGGCGATCTCGAAGGAGCCCAACCCGACGGTCTTCCAGAAGACGCTCGGCGTCAACGACTACTACTTCGCGAGCGAGGCGTGGGAGTTCCCGATGGGGAACATCCAGATGGTCGGCAAGTCGGTCGCCGACATGTACCGCGGCGAGCAGCCGTTGATGACCAAGCTCGCGCCGACCTTCTCGCTCGCCGGAGGTGGCGGACGCACGCGATCGACTTCTGGCTCTCGACCGAGGACCTGCCGCTGGCGGAGAACCGCGTCAGCCTGGACGGCAGCGGCAACGTGACGCTGAACTACAAGGCGACCAACGACGGCGCCCGGGACCGGCTGTTCGAGCAGCTGCGCTCGCTGCTCGGCCATCTCGGCATGCACGAGCACCATCTGATCCCGCGCTGGGCCTACCTGGAGAACAAGATCCCGGTCGCGGGCGTCGCCCACCAGGCGGGCACCTGCCGCTTCGGCTCGGACCCCGCGACCTCGGTGCTGAACACCGACTGCCGCGCGCACGAGCTCGACAACCTGTACGTGGTCGACACGAGCTTCTTCCCGAGCATCTCGGCGGTCAACCCCGCGCTCACGGCGATGGCCAACGCGGTGCGGGTCGGCGATCACCTGCTGGAGCGCCTGGGCGCAAATGGCGGGTGAGGTTCAGGCCGGGCGCCGACGCAAGGTCGTGATCGTCGGCGGCGGGTTCGGCGGCCTGACCGCCGCGCGCGAGCTGAGGGGCGCCGACGTGGACGTGACGTTGGTCGACCCGAGGAGCCACCACCTGTTCCAGCCGCTGCTCTACCAACTGGCCTGCGGCGGCCTGTCCACTGGCGAGTGCGCCTCGCCGATCCGCGCGGCGGTGAAGCGCAGCTCGAACACGACCGTGCTGATGGCCAGGGCCACCGGCCTCGACGCCGAGCGCCGCCAGATCACGCTCGATCGCGGTGAGATGCTCGACTACGACAGCCTGATCGTGGCTTGCGGAGCGGAGACCTCCTACTTCGGCAAAGACGAGTGGCGCGAGACCTCCTGCAGCCTGAAGACGCTGAACGACGCGGTCGAGCTGCGCAACCGGCTCTACAGCGCCTTCGAGGAGGCCGAGCGCGCCGAGGACCCGGCCGAGCGTGAGCAGTGGCTGACGTTCGTCGTGATCGGCGGCGGCCCGACGGGAGTCGAGCTCGCCGGCGAGATGGCGATCATCGCCCACGACACGATGAAGGGCTATTTCGCGCGCATCCAGCCGGCCAAAGCGCGGGTGATCCTGCTCGACGCCGGCGAGCGCGTGACCGCGGCCTTCAGCGAGAAGCTCTCCGCGAAGGTCGCGAAGTACCTGGCCGAGCTCGGGGTGATGGTGCGCCAGGGCGCCCGCGTGACCGGGATCGACGCGCAAGGGGTGACTTTCCAGATCGACGGCGCCGAGGAGCGAATCGACGCGCGGACCGTCGTCTGGGCCGCGGGCGTGCAAGCCGTCGGCTTTGCCAAGACGCTCGCCGAGGCGACGGGGGCGCAGACCGACCGCGCGGGGCGCGTGCAGATCGGGGCGGACCTGACGGTCCCCGGTCATCCCGAGATCTCCGCGATCGGCGACGCAACGCAGGTGGCGGGTCCCGGCGACAGACCGCTGCCGGGGCTGGCCACAGTGTCGATCCAGCAGGCGCGCCACGTGGCGAAGGCGATCCGGGGCGGCATCGGCGGGCGCGAGCACCCCGTTCAAATACTTAGATAAGGGTGCGCTGGCCGTCGTCGGCCGTGGCAAAGCGGTGTGCGAAATCCGCGGCCTCGAGCTCTCCGGGCGACCGGCCTTCTTCACCTACCTGACGGTGCACATGTACTACCTCTCCGGCGGCGGCCCCGGGCACCGCCTGAAGGTCCTGATCGACTGGATCAGCGCACGGGTGGGAGATCCCCAGAACCAGGTGATCGACGGCGGACTTGCGACCGTGGATCACCGGCCGCCGGACGCTGTGTCCTGAGTCCGGGAGCGAGGATGGCCGGGCTCGTGTGGAGGGGATCGCGGGTTTGGTCGTCATGATTGGGTCGTGAGAGCGCTCGATCAGAGACTGCTTGCGTATGCACGTGCGACCCGCACGTTCCTGTTCGTCTCGGTCGCGCTCGGTGTGCTCAGCGCACTGCTGATCGTGGCGCAGGCGTGGCTGTTGGCGGACGTCGTCGCGCGCGCGTTTCTCGGCGGCCGGGGCCTCGAGCAATTGCAAACCCCGCTGATCGTGCTGCTACTGGTCGTATTGGCTCGCGCCACGATCGCATGGGTGGCCGAGCTGGCGGCGAGTCGCTCCTCCGCCCGCGCGAAGTCACAGCTGCGCGCCGCCCTGCTGCAGCGCGTCGCGACGCTCGGCCTGGACAGTTCCCGGGAGCAGCGCACAGGCGAGCTCGCCCTGCTCGCCACCCGCGGGATCGACGCGCTCGACGGCTACTTCTCGCTGTACCTGCCGCAGTTGTTTCTCGCCGTGATCGTGCCCGTCGTCGTGGTCGTCGTGGTTCTCTGGAACGACTGGCTCTCGGCGGCGATCATCGCATTCACGATCCCGCTGATCCCGCTGTTCATGGCACTCGTGGGCGCCGCGACGAAGGAACGCATGGACGACCAGTTCAGAACCCTGGAGCGACTGGCCGGCCACTTCCTCGACGTCGTCGCCGGGCTCGGAACGCTGAAGGTCTTCGGACGCGCCAAGGCCCAGGCCGCGACGATCCGCGAGATCACCGAACGCTACCGCCGCGCCGCGATCGGGACGCTGCGGATCACGTTCCTCTCGTCGCTGATCCTCGAGCTGGTGGCGATGATTTCGGTGGCGCTCGTGGCGGTTGAGATCGGCCTGCGACTGATGAACGGCCACCTCGATCTGCGCACCGCGCTGTTCGCGCTGATCCTCGCGCCCGAGGCCTACCTGCCGCTGCGCCGGCTGGGCGCCAACTATCACGCAAGCGCGGAGGGCATGGCCGCCGCCGAGCAGGTGTTCACCGTGCTGGAGGCGCCCCAGGTGCCCCACGGCACGCGCACCGACTTCCCCGATCCCTCGCTCGCGGGACTCACCGTCGAGGGGCTGCGGGTCAGCTACCCCGATCGCTCCGAGCCGGCGATCGACGGCCTAACGCTGACGGTCAACGAGGGCGAGGTGCTGGCGCTCGTCGGCCCGAGCGGATGCGGCAAGTCGACGCTGCTGGGCGTGCTGCTCGGGCTCGTCACACCTGAGCTGGGGTCTGTCCGCGTCGGAGGCGTCGACCTGGCCGATCTCGATCTCGATGCGTGGCGGTCCCGGCTGGCGTGGGTACCCCAGCGGCCGCACTTGTTCAAAGCGTCGATCTCCCAGAACGTGCGCCTCGGTCGCTCGGACGCATCGATCGACGAGGTTCGGTCGGCGATCGCAGCGGCGGGCCTGACGGACGCCGTGAGCGAGCTGCCCGACGGCCTGGACACGGTGCTCGGCGACCGCGGCGCGGGACTGTCCGCCGGTGAGCGACAGCGGGTAGCGCTGGCCCGCGCGTTCCTGCGCGACGCGCCGCTATTGCTACTCGACGAGCCGACGGCCAGCCTCGACGGGGAGACCGAGCGGGAGATCGTGCGGACGATCGCGCGCCTGTCCGAGGGACGGACGGTGGTGCTCGTCGCCCATCGTCCCGCGCTGATCGCAGTGGCCGACCGCGTGCTCTCGCTCGCCCCGGCGGTGGAGGTCGCGGCATGACGCCCCCTGCCAATCCCGACGCGCCCGAGCAGGACCACGGCCCACAGGCCCCGCTATTGCAAACCCTGGCGCTCGCCCGTCCCGCCGCCGGGCGACTGGCGCTCGCAACGCTGCTCGGCGCCGGCGCCGTGGCCGCCGCGATCGGACTGATCGCCACCTCGGCCTGGCTGATCTCGCGCTCGGCCCAGCGCCCGCAGGAGTCGGCCGTCGCGATCGCGATCGTCGGCGTGCAGTTCTTTGCGCTCTCCCGCGGCCTGTGCCGCTACGCCGAGCGCGTCGTGGGTCACGACGCCGCGTTCCGCGTGCTGTCAGACCTACGGGTCAGCGTCTACGAACGGCTCGAGCGACTGGCGCCACTCGGTCTGCCGGCGTTTGGAAGCGGTGACCTGCTCGCCCGGCTGATCGGAGATGTCGACTCCCTGCAAGACCTGCTGCTGCGGGTGGTGCCGCCGTTTGCGATCGCGCTGCTCGTCGGCGCGGCGACGGTCGGCTTGGTGTGGTGGATGCTGCCGGCCGCGGGCCTGATCCTGCTGGTCGCGTTGCTGATCGCCGCGACGCTCGTGCCCTGGCTGACCGGGACGCTCGCCGCGCGCACCGAGGCTCGGCAGGCGACAGCCCGTGGTGAATTGACATCCTCGGTAGTCGACCTGCTCGAAGGCGCTCCCGAGCTGGCCGTCAACGGGGCCACCGCGGAGCAGCTGGGGCGCGCGATGGCGGCCGATACGGAGGTGACGCGGCTCGCCGGCATGGCCGCCCGCACCGCGGGCATCGGTCAGGGCTTGACGAGCCTGTGCGTGGGACTCGCGATGTGGGGCGCGCTCGTGGTCGGCGTCTCGGCCGTCCACGCGGGGCGGCTGGAAGGAGTGCTGCTCGCCGGGATCGCGCTGATCCCGCTGGTTGCCTTCGAGCTGGTCACTGCACTGCCGGGCGCGACGCAGACGCTCCAGCGCGTGCGCCGCTCGGCCGCGCGGGTGTTCGAGGTGATGGATACCCCGCTGCCCGTAGCCGAGCCCGCACACCCGGTCGCGCTCGCCGACGGGACGCGTGCCTCGCGAACAGAACATGCCCTGCGGGTAAGGGATCTGCGCTACTCCTACCCGGGCCAAACGCGCCGGGCGCTCGATGGCGTGGACCTCGACCTGAGCCCCGGCCGGCGCGTGGCCGTGGTCGGACCGAGCGGCGCCGGCAAGTCGACGCTCGCCGCGGTGCTGCTGCGCTTCCTCCCCTACGAGCGCGGCTCGGTCACGCTCGACGGCGTGGAGCTGGCCGAGCTCGACGGCGACGCGACCCGGCGCGTGGTCGGGCTGGTCGCGCAGGACGCCCATGTGTTCGACAGCACGCTCGAGCAGAACCTGCGCCTGGCCAAACGCGGGGCCACCGAGCAAGAGCTCGACGACGCGCTCGGCGCCGCGCGACTGCTCGACTGGACCAGAGAACTGCCGGCGGGCCTGCAGACCGAGGTCGGTGAGCGCGGCGCACGCATGTCCGGCGGGCAGCGCCAGCGCCTGGCGATCGCTCGGGCGCTGCTCGCCGACTTCGGAGTGCTGATTCTCGACGAGCCCGGCGAGCACCTCGATACGCAGACCGCCGACGCGATCGTCGCCGACCTACTGGCCCTCACGGAGGGCAGGACGACGCTGCTGATCACGCATCGGCTGACGGGTCTCCAGGACGTCGACGAGGTGCTCGTGCTCGACCACGGCCGGGTGTTGGAACGCGGCACGCACGCCGAGCTGGCAGGTCTCGGTGGGCGCTACGCCGAGCTGTGGCAGCGCGAGCGCGTGCAGATCGGTTGAACAAGCGTGACCCAGTCCAGTAGGGTCGGTTCAGACGTCCCGAACTCGGTGCTCCCAAACTTCGTGAGGTAATCGCAAATGTCTACGCCCGAGGTTCCGAGCAGCACCGCCCCTCCGACCGGTGGCGCCCCCCAGGCCACGGACGCCAGATCCGGCGGCCGTCCCCACCGCATCTGGGTGCGCGTGATCCTCGTGCTCGCCACGGTGCTCGCGATCCTCTCGATCTGCGCGATCTGGGCCAACCGCCAGTTGATGAACCCGAGCAACTGGTCGAAGACGAGCACGGCGTTGCTGCGCAAGCAGACGATCCGCTCCGCCGTGTCCGGCTACCTGATCGACCAGCTGTACGCGAACGTCGACGTACCGGACCAACTCGAGTCGGGCCTGCCCCCGCAGCTCGCGCCACTCGCCGGCCCGCTCTCAGGCGCACTGCACAACCTGGCCGAACAGGGCGCTGAACGGGCACTGGAACTGCCCAAGGTGCAGGACGGCTGGAGTAAGGCCAACTACGCGGCCGACCAGGCGCTGGTCACGATCGTCAAGGGCGGCGGCTCGCGCGTGCAGATCAACGGCGGCACGGTCTCGCTGAACCTGCGTCAGATCGTCGCCGATCTCGCTCAGCGCCTCGGCCTGCCCCCGAGCGTCGCCGAAAAATTGCCCGCATCGGTGGCGAACCTGAAGATCGTTACCTCGAGTCAGCTCGGGCTGGTGCGCAACCTGGCCAAAACGCTCCACGCGCTGGCGCTGTGGCTGACCATCTTGACCTTCTTGCTCTACGCGCTCGCGATGTTCCTGGCCCGCGGATACAGGCGGAGCACGCTGATCTGGGTCGGCTCGAGTCTTGTGTTCGCCGGTGTGTTCGTGCTTCTTGCCCGCAAGATCGGGCAGGGTCAGATCGTCTCGGCGATCACCAGCGACGCCTCGGTCGAACCGGCCGCCGACGACGCCTACTCGGTGGCCACCTCGCTACTGGTGCAGGTCGCCAGCGCCTCGATCGTGATCGGCATCCCGGCGATCCTCTCAGGGTGGTTCGCGGGGCCGGCGCGCTGGGCGGTCTCAGCTCGGCGCTTCCTGGCGCCCCACTTCCGCGAGCGGCCGGGCCTGCCCTACTGGATCGTCGCGGGCTTGCTCGCTTTGGTCTTTCTGTGGGGCCCGATCCCGGCGACCCGCAACCCGCTGGAGATGCTGCTGTTCACGATCCTCGCCTTTGCGGGCGCGTACGTGCTCCGTGGCCAGATCGCCGAGGAGTTCCCGGACACTGCTGCCGGGCCGTAGTTCCTGGCAGAACTATGCGGGCGGCGTGGCCGGTTGCGGCGCAGGCGCCGGGGACTTCAGACGGGCACGAAACACATGGAACGACCAGCCCTGGTAGATCAAAACGAGCGGAAAGAAGATTACGGCTACGACCGTCATCACCGTCAGCGCGTAATGACCTGAGGCGGAATTGTTGACGGTCAGGTTGTAGGCGGCGTTCGTGCTCGAGATCATCACGTTCGGATACAGGTCGATGAAGATCGAGCCGACCAGCGCGGCGATCGCGACGGCAGAGGAGGCGAAGGCGAAGCCGTCGTGGTCGGTGATCGCCAGCCGCGCCGCGAACACGACCGCCAGCACCGCGAGGACCTCGCACGGCTGGGGCACGTCGGGGCCACCGGCGACGTTACGCGTCCAGATCACCCAGCCGACGACGCACGCGATCGCGATCCAACCCAGCGGCCGCGCGGCGGCGCGAGCGCGCTCGCGCACGTGATCGGTGGTTCTGAGCTTGAGGAACGTCGCGCCGTGCAGCAGGCACAGCGCGAGCAGCGTCACGCCCGTGAACAGGCCGTACGGCGTCAGCAGGTCGAAGAAGTTGCCCGTGAACTCGTGGCTCGAGTCGATCGGCAGGCCGTTGAGTAGGTCGCCGAGCCCGACGCCGAGCAGCAGCGGGATCAGCACGCAGCCGAGCGTCATCGCCCAGCGCCACGTCGTGCGCCAGCGGGGGTCCTCGCTTTTGTCTTTGAACTCGAACGAGACCCCCCTCGCCATCAACGCGATCAGTACGAGCAGCAACGCGAGATAGAGGGCCGAGAACATCGTCGCGTACCAGCCGGGGAAGGCCGCGAACATCCCCGCGCCGGCGACGATCAGCCAGACCTCGTTGCCGTCCCACCAGGGGCCGATCGTGCTGAGCGCCTGCCTGCGCTCCTCGTCGGTGCGCCCGACGATCGTGTGCAGCATGCCGACGCCGAAATCGAAGCCCTCGAGCACGAAGAACCCGGTCCAAAAGATGCTGACGATGACGAACCAGACCGTGTGGAGTTGCATAGCGTCTAGTAGCTCATGGCCGGGATCGTAGGTTGCGGAGGAGAGCTCCCCAACTCATCTGCAGCGCCGCCCTCGTCGGGGTCGAGGCCTTTGCGGGCATAGCGCAGCATCAGGACCAGATCGGCGGCACCGAGCGCGAGGTAGACCAGAACGAAGGCGATCAGGCTGATCCAGATGTCGGTCGTGCTCACCGACGGGGAGTTCGCGTGAATCGTCTTCATCAACCCCTGCACGATCCACGGTTGACGTCCGTTCTCGGTCAAGAGCCAGCCCGCGGTGTTCATGATGAAGGGTGTCACGACCGCCCCCAACCCGGCGCGCAGGAACCACTTCGAGCGGTCGAGCCTGCCCTTGTGGATCAACCACGCGCCCCACAGCGCCAGCAGCGCGATCAGCGACCCGAGGTAGGCCATCACGCGCATCGACCAATACTGGATGAAGACATCCGGGATGTAGTTGCCGGGGCCGTATTTCGCGACGTCTTCCCGCTGCAGCTGGTTCAGCCCCACCACCGCGCCGCCCCAGGTCCCGGTCGCGAGGATCGAGAGCAGGTGCGGGATCAGGATCACCTGGGTCGGGGTCGAATCGTTGTTCCCGCCGCCCACCTGAAACGCCGAGAACGAGCACGGCTTGCAGTTTTCCCACTGCGCCTCGGCCGCCGCGATCTTGACGGGCTGGTAGGTGTTCTCGATCTCGCCGAGCTTGTTGCCGACGAACATCTGCAGCATGATCGCCGGCAGCAGCACGAGCACTGACAGGCGCGCGGTCTGGTGGAAGGCGCTGACTTCGCGCTGCTTACGCAGGTACCAGACGGAGATCGCGAGCATCACCAGCGAGCCCGTCACGAGCGAGGCGAGGATCACGTGGACGTAGCCCCACAGGAACGTCGGGTTCGTGAACAGCGCCCAGACGTTGTTCAGTTCCGGCTGTCCCTGATGGTTGAGCACGTAGCCGACGGGGTGCTGCATCCACGAGTTGGCCGCCAGGATGAACATCGCCGACAGCATCGACCCGGCCGCCACCAGCCAGATGCAGGCGAGGTGGACGCGCTTGGGCAGGCGATCCCAACCGAAGATCCACAGCCCGAGGAACGTCGACTCCAGGAAGAACGCCGCGAGGCCCTCCATCGCGAGCGGACCGCCGAAGACGTCGCCGACGAAGCGCGAGTAGGCCGACCAGTTCATCCCGAACTCGAACTCCTGCACGAGGCCGGTGACGACCCCGATCGCGACGTTGATCAGCAGCAGCGTGCCGAAGAACTTGGTCACCCGCTTATACTCCGGCTGCGGGTTTCGATACCAGGCCGTCTGCAGCAGAGCCACGAGGAAAGCCAGCCCGATCGTCACCGGCACGAACAGGAAGTGGTAGATGCTTGTCGTCGCGAACTGCCAGCGCGCAAGATCGTTGGTCATCCGACGATCAGTCTACGCCTGCACCCCCCCGTTGCCGATCTCGCGGCGGAGCGCCGCCACCGGACGAAGGCGGATCTCCTACACACAGCGAGAACCCTGCGCGGTAGCGTTCGCCCGGCGCGAGTAGCCTGAGGCCGTCACCGCTGCGCAGCGCGTTGGCGGGCGCGGTCATCGGCTCGAAGCAGATGAAGTGCCCGGACAGCGGGGCGTATACCTGCGCGCACGGGTAGCCGTGCAGAAACTCGAGCTCGACCCGCCGGGCGCCCGCCGTGACGGCGAAGCGGGCGGCCGCCGCCACGGAGTCGAAGCCGTCGTCGAACTCGCGCTCGCCCAGCGCGAAGTGCTCGGCGGAGGGCGCCTGCCCGGGGCCGGTCGAGTCGGCGCCGGCCGGGACGGGGACGATCGGGATCTGGTTGGAGTCGAGTGTGAGGTGGCGCATTGCGGGCAACTCGATCTGCCACTGCTCGCGCGGGCCACCCGGCGCGAGGTAGGGATGAAAGCCGAACGCCACCGGGACGACGTCCGTCCCGCTTGCGTGCACGGTCACCTCGATCTCGAGGCGGCCGTCGCTCAGGCGCGCCCCGTAGAGGAGATCGTGCTCGAAGGGGAACACCTCGAACAGCTCCGGCTCCTCCTCACTCCAGCGCAAGCGCGCTTCAAGCGACTGGGTGACAGGACTCGGCGTGTCTATCAACTCCCAACCAAGCCGGCCACCGATCACACCGTGGATCGGCAAACCATTGTCGTCGAGCGCGATCCGTGCTGGATCGTGCGGAACCTGCACTGCCTTCGACGCGACGCTGTAGTCGAAGGCGGCAAGCCGGTTTGCCCATGGATAGAGCAGCGGTATCCCCATCGTCTTGCCTCGTCTCGCGTAGGCGTCGACGCCTTCGTTCTGGGCGAGCAGCTCCTCCCCCCTGTGACGTAGCGAGCAGCACAGCATTCCCGCGCCGGGTACGAAAGTCGCCTCCAGTTCCTTCCCCTCATTGCTCAGGCTGGTGGTCGCCAACTTGGGATCGTCGTCCATAATCATTCAGATTTTTTCCTCGAAATTGGTTGTCATACACTCGTCGGTGCGTGAACCTGTGGATCCCGGACAAAGCCGGTCGCGAGGCGATCGGGGAGCTGGGAGAGGATGTCTCGCTTGGCCTGATCCCGCATGATGGCGAACTGCCTCGAGGAGATTCTCGACGCGGAGCTCCTGGTACATCCCGCGGGAGATTCTCGTCTCTATGACCTGCTCGGGCAAATGCCGGGGCTGCGCGTTCTGCAGACGCTGTCGGCGGGCGTCGACTGGCTGCTACCGCATGTCCCTCGCGGCGTGAAGGTCTGCGACGCCGGCGGTGCCCGTGACACCGCCGTCGCCGAGTGGGTGCTAGCGGTGATCCTCGCCTCGACGAGGGGGCTTTCAGAGCTGCGTGATCGCCAGCGCGAACACCGCTGGGAATCGCGCGAGTCGAGCGAGCTCGCCGGCAGCACCGTGCTGATCCTCGGCTACGGCGAGATCGGCGCGGCCGTCGAGGCGCGCCTCGGCCCGTTCGAAGTCGAGCTGATCCGTGTCGCCCACCATGCCCGTCCCGGCGTGCACGCGGTGGACGACCTCTCCTCGTTGCTGGGAGGAGCCGAGATCGTCGTCGTGCTGCTGCCGCTCACGCCTGAGACCACCGGGTTGCTCGATGCCGAGCTGCTCGGTCGTATGCGCCCGGGCGCGCTGCTGGTCAACGCCGCGCGCGGGCCGATCGTCGACACTTCCGCGTTGCTCGACCTGTTGCAGGCGGGGCGTCTACGGGCCGCGCTCGATGTCACCGACCCCGAGCCGCTGGGGGCCGATCATCCCCTCTGGGATGCGCCGGGGGTTTTGATCACTCCGCACTTCGCGGGAGACACGCTCGCCGCGGATCGGCGTGCGTTTGCGCTCGTCGGTGAGCAGGTGAGGCGCTACGTCCGCGGGGAACCACTCGCGAATGTCGTGGAACACGGGTATTAGATTTCCTCGCCGCTGAGCTGGCGCTCGTAAGGCCCGCGGCCGGTGAGGCACACCGCGCCGCAACGGGCGGCCAGCGCCAGCGCGGCCGGCACCTCCAGGCCCGCGCCGAGCCCGTAGGTGAGCCCCGCCGCGAAGGAGTCGCCGCAGCCGTAGGCGTCGACCGGCGCGCCGGGCAACTGCGCCGCGGTCCACGTCCCGGACCCGCCCGAGCGCTCGCGGTAGGCGCCGCCGCGCGCGCCCTCCGTCGAACACGACCAAGCGGGCCTGCACCTGCGCGTGCTCGGCCTGGCTGCGCTCGATCGCATCCTCCCCACTCAGCACCAGCGCATCCAGCTCGACACCCTGTCCGAGCGCCTCCCCCGCGCGCGGGCTGGCCACCAGCACTCGCGCTGCACGCGCGGCGCGCAGTGCGTCCACGTCGCCGGCGGTGAAATAGACGGCATCCATCTCCCCCAGTTGCACCCACGACAGCTCCTCGTCATTCCCCTTCGGCTCCAAGCGCGGCCCGAGCGTGACGATCGTGCGCTCGCCGGCGTCGTCCACCAGCGTCGAGGCCCTGCGCGTCCCCTCGTCCCGCCGCACCGCCCGGACATACACGCCGAGCTCGCCCAGGCGCTCCGCCGATCGGTCGCCGAGCTCGTCGTCTCCCAGCGCGGTGAGCAGCGTGGCCTCGCCGGCCAAGCGCGCCAGTTGCACGGCCGCAACGCCCCCGCCCCCGGCGGGCTCCGCGAAGGCGCCGTGCGCGTGGATCACCTCGCCCGCGCGCGGCACGTGGGGCACGCGCGCGAACTGCACCCACTCGACGTGGCCCACCACCGCCACCTTCGGCCGGCTCGCCTGCATGGCGGCAGTCTCACACAATCCCCGCGAGCTGTAGGTTCGTCGACATGCCCCCGCAAGCCCTGGAGCTGGCGCTCGCCGCCTCGATCTATCCGCCCGCTGTCGTTGCGGTGATCGCGCTCGGCCGGGGGCCGCAGCTGCGCTCGCGCGTGGTCGTATTCGTCCTCGGGGCGGTGCTCGTCACCTTCGCGCTCGGCGTGCTGATGTCGCTCGTCCTCGACGAACTGGGCGCGACCGGCCCGCACCACTGGACACCCGGCGGCGCGTTCGATCTGGCGCTCGGCGTGGCGCTGATCGGGCTGGCCGTCTATCTGCGCCGCAAGCGTCCCGAAGCGACCGGCACGGACACGGCCGACACGGAGACCGCGAGCGGGCCCTCGAAAATCGAGCGCTACCTGGAGAGCCGCCGGCTGGCGTTCGTGCTCGGCGTCACGCTCTACGTGCTGCCCTCGCCGATCTACGTCGCCGCGGTCAAGACGATCGCCGACGCGCAGCTCTCGACGAGCAGCGAACTGCTGGCGCTCGCCGTGACCGTCGCGGTGATGCTGTGGCTGATCGAGGTGCCGATGCTGATGCTGCTCGCCATGCCCGACCGCGCGTCGGGTCTGCTCGAGCGCGCGAACCTGTGGTTCACCGAAAACGGCCGGCTGCTGGGGGTGCTCGTCTCAGCGGGGGTCGGTATCTACCTGGCCATCAAGGGCCTCGTCGCCCTGATCGGCTGAGGCCGCGGCATGGTGCCTGGTCTCGCGTCTTGGCCTGCCGCTTGGCCTTGCGCGCGGCCGACTGCTCGGCGCTCTTCTCCTTCGCCTGCCCGTATGACTGCGCGACGAGCGTCCTGCCGTCGGACCAGCCGAAGGCGCGGACCAGCATCACGATCGCGAACAGGATGCCCCACGCGGTCGTCACGAGCTGCTGGGCAACCGAGTAGGCATTGGCGTTGGCGGCGCTGGTGATGCCTTTCAGCGAGAGCACGTTGAACCCCTGCACGACGCCTGCGCCGCCAGGTGTCACCGAGGTCGCGTTCGCGATCGAGTTGCCGGCGACGACGCGCATGATCGTGTGGAAGCTCACCGGGAATGTTGTACGCGCCCAGGAACACCGCGATGATCCCGAGCATCGCCGCGTAGCTGATCACCTCGGGGAGCAGCACCCGCCCGAAGTAGGCCCTCGGTTGGGTGAGGATCTGGCCCCCGACCTTCGCCTCTCCCCACCACTCGCTGATCCGCTCGCGCAAGATCCGCGCGACCAGGTAGATCAGCGCCGCGACTCCCCCGACGAGGATCACGGTGGCCAGCGGGTGGGCCGAGATGAACCCGAGCTGCAGGTCGAACGACCCGCCGATCGTCAGGAACAGGTACAGGTAGACGAACGTCCCGATCAGCGTGTAGAAGATCTTCTGCACCGCCAGCCCGCCGAGGATCCCGGCGAAGTTCGCGGCGAGCGATGATCGTCGTGAACATCAGCAGCATCGCCAGCGTGCCGAGATTTGCGGGCAGCACCGAGTTGAGCGCGACCGCCGCCGCGTAGCAGGCGAGGATCTGCACCCAGCGCACTCCCGCGTCGGGATATCCGTAGCGCAGGATCGAGTACCAGGCGTACGCGGTCGTGGTCGTCTGCAACGTGATCAGCACGATCCCCGCGAGCAGGTAGCCGATCGAGATCGCGGTGACCGCGTTCCAGAGGTGTTTGAACCAGCCGCTGATGTCCCAGCCGAACAGCGTCGCGGCGGCGCCGATCACGACGATCACCAGCGCGACGATCAGGATCCTGTGCGGGTGAAACCGCCCGCGAAGGCGGCGCACCGAGGACCACGCCCTGTCGGGGAGCTGCCTGCTTGCGGACTTGCCATCGCGTCAGGATCTTACGCGCCGGTACGCCGGCACTGCGACTGTGGGCCGACTCGGGCTACGGGTTAGAGCCCGCCGGGGCCGGCGTCTGGCCGCTGCCGGTCGTCGCGGGTTTTCCGGTCGCCGCGCCCGTTGTGGCGGTGGGGGTTGTCGGGGTTGTCGTCGTCGTCACGGTGGGAGTGGTGACCGTCTTGGGTGGCGTGGTGACCGTCTTGGTCGGTTCCGTGACGACCGTCTTCTGGGTGATCGTCGTCGGATTGGCGGTCGTCGTGTGAGCGATGCTGATCGATTGATTGGTGACCGATGGTGTGCTTTTTGAACCGTTGTTGGACACCAACAAGATGACGACGACGATCAGCAGGATCACCAGCGCCGCGCCGAGCGCGATCACCCAGCCGCTGCCGTTGCCGCCATCGGGGGGAGGGGCGGCGTTCCACCGGGGTGGCTGGCACCCTGACCACCGGGTCCCGTGCCATATGAGGCAGTCCCACCCGGTGGTGGTGGATAGCCGGAACCTGAGGAAAAAGGTGGAGGCAGCGGTACATCGCCTCGTGGCTCCTCATAACCGTCGTTCATCGCTGGCTCCTTGCTCGTGGCGGGCTGGCGAGCACCAGCTCAGATTATCGCTTTCCGGGAGCGAAACCGATGCCCGAGGCCACGAGCGAGGAACGCGCCAGTCGGTCGAGCTACGCGCCCGCTCGGCTCGGGTATAGAGCCATGGCGAGGCGTATAATCGCCAGCCCCATCCGTTGGCGCAACGCCGAGAAGTCATCGACTGTGCCGCCGCACCACCGAGGAGAGCCGCACGAGCCCTGATGACCAGCGTTCCGGCATGGCCAAGCCCGAGCTCACGAGCGAGCAGATCGAGCGGCTAGAGAAGCTCGCTACGGGAATCGCTATCTGCTCGAGCCCGCTCCCGACAACGAGCTGCCGAGGATCGGCATGCCCGCCCAGGAAGCGATGCGCCTCGATCGGCGAGGAGATCGTGCTCGACGGCCTGCCGATGCGCAACCTCGCGACGTTCGTGACGACCTGGATGGAGCCCGAGGCCGACGCGGCTGATCACAGAAGCCCTGCACACGAACTTCATCGACCACGCCGAGTACCCGCAGACGGCGGAGATCGAGCAGCGCTGCATCCGCATGCTCGCCGACCTCTTCAACGCCCCCGGCGAGACGACCGGCGCGCGCACGCAGGGGTCCTCGGAGGCGATCATGCTCGGCGCGCTGTCGCTGAAGTGGAAGTGGCGCGCGCGGCGCGAAGCGGCCAACAAGTCAACCGACCGACCGAACCTCGTGTTCGGCGGGGACGTGCACGTCGTGTGGGAGAAGTTCTGCCGCTACTTCGACGTCGAACCGCGGATCGTCCCGCTGGCGCCCGAGAAGTACACGATCGGCCCCGAGGACGTGGAGCCGCACATCGACGAGAACACGATCGGCGTCGCGGCCGTGCTCGGCACGACCTTCACCGGGCACGCCGACGACATCCGCGGGATCAACGACTACCTCGTCACGCTCAAGCACGAGCAGGGACTGGACGTGCCGCTGCACGTCGACGCCGCCAGCGGCGGGTTCGTGTGGCCGTTCCTCTACCCCGACTCCGAGTGGGACTTCCGCCTCGAGCAGGTCCGCTCGATCAACGTCTCCGGTCACAAGTTCGGCCTCGTCTACCCCGGCATCGGCTGGCTCGTGTTCAGGGAAAAGGCCGATCTTCCCGAGGATCTCGTGTTCTACGAGAACTATCTCGGCAAGCGCGACGCGACGTTCACGCTGAACTTCTCGACCGGCTCGGCGATGGTGCTCGCGCAGTACTACAACTTCGTGCGCCTCGGCCACTCCGGCTACCGCTACATCATGGAGACGATGCAGTACAACGCGCGCGCGCTCGCGAAAGAGGTCGACGGCTCGGCGAATTCGAATCATCGGCGCGGCGGACGAGGAGCAGCTCCCGCTCGTCGCGTTCAAACTCACCGGCGAGCCACGACTTCGACGAGTTCGACGTCGCCGCGCAACTCGCCGCCGAGCGCGGCTGGATGCTTCCCGCCTACACGCTGCCGCCCAACGCCGAGCACGTCAAGATCATGCGCGCGCTCGTCAAGCAGACGCTCGGACTACTCGATGACCGTCACGCTCGGCAAGGACATCGTCGAAGCGTGCGAGACGCTCGACAAGAAGGGCGGCCTGCACCCCGCGGACCGCAAGCGCGTGAAGACGAACACCGGGTTCTGACTGGCGAAGCGCGATCACCACGAGCGTCGCGAGCGATAGCGCCACCGCCGCCGCCGTGAGCCACATCACCAGCGGCGTGGAGAGCTCCTCGTAGGAGCCCCGGCGCAGCGCCGCGGCGACCTGGTTCTGGCGCACCGCGCCGATCACCAGCACGGCGATCGCGACCACCCCGTAGCCGAGGCCCAGCAGCCTCAGCGGCCAGAGCGCGCCCCCGGTGAGACCGGGCAGCAGTCGCCCGACCCCGATCGACACGGCGGCGGCGCCCAGGCCGGTGCGCCACCAGGCCAGCCACGTCCGCTCGGCCGCCAGCCAGGTGCGCCGCTTGACATCCGCATATCGCGTCGGCGAGATCCGGATCGCCGGCGTCGGGCTCGGGGGCCGCTGTCATGCGAGGAAAAGTAGCGCGAGCCCCGGCAGCTCCGCCGTGCCCAGCGGATCCCGGGCGCATCGGAGGTTATGTCCGCGTGATGTCGATCTGCGCGGTCTGGACATGCCGGTCTTCAGGCGATACGATGGCGCCATTGGTGCGATATCGCACCAATTGACCAAGGGGGAAGTACATGCGAGGTGTGGGAAGTGCTCTGTTCGTCGGGATCCTGCTGATGATTGCGGGGATCCTCAACATCGTCTACGGCATCGCGGCCATAGGAAACGCCAGTTTCTTCGTCAACGACACGCAGTACGTCTTCTCCAGCCTCCATACGTGGGGATGGATCACGATCATCCTGGGAATCATCCAGCTGACCGCCTCGATCTCGCTGTTTGGCGGCAACGCCTACGGGCGCATCGTCGGGATCGTGGCGGCGAGCCTCGGCGCGATCGGCGCACTGCTCGACGTCGGCGGCGCGCACCCGTGGTGGGCGCTCGGCGTGTTTGCGATCTGCCTGGTCTGCATCCACGGCCTCGTGGTGCTCGGCGAGCCGGAGAACACGACGCCGTCTGACCGTTTGACCGTCTGAATCCTGATCGCGGGTGGGAGCCCGGTAAATCCGGGCTCCCCCACGCGTTGCCAAGCGACTCAGCCGATGCCGAGCGCCTGCGCCTTGGCGGCGGCGAACTCCTCGTCGGTGAGGGCGCCCGAGGCGTGCAGCTGCGGCCAGCTGGCTGATCTTCTCCACGGTCGGATCCGCCGGCGCCGCGGCCGGGGCCGGCGGTGGCGCAGCCGGGTAGGCGGGCGGAGGTGGAGGCGGAGGCGGAGGCGGAGGCGCGGCAGCTTCCGCCGCCTGGTTCTGTCCAGCCATCGCACCGCGCTTTGAGCCCTGGTAGGCGACGGTTCCAACGGCGGCTGCGCGCAGCAGGGGGCGACGTCTCATCATCGGCATACCGAGCTCACCCTTCCTCTGGCAGCGTCAGCCCGAGCGCGAGCATGATCTCGGGAGCGGCGGCGACGACCTTGGGGGCGCCCACCTGGAAGGCGACGGCGCGCAGCACGCCGAGGACATCCTCGGGGGTCACTCCCTCGTCCAGCGCGTTGGCGATCTGCCAGGCGTAGGAGGTCGGCGGCGCGTCGAGCGCGATCAACGCCGCGATTTTCACCAGCGCGTACGTGCGCGCGTCGAGGCCCGAGCCCTCGCGACCCAGATCGCGCAGCCCGATCGCCGTCTCCAGGATGTTCGCGTCGCCGATCGATATCCCCAGCAGCGTGTCTTGAGTGTCCTGTGCAACATCAGCCATAGGTGTTCCTTTCATCCCCCGCGCGCGGCAGGCAGATCGATATATGGATTGCATCCACCGCCGGCGAAGCCTAGCAAGCGGTCGGTCACTGTACCGCCGGCCGACTACAGCGGCTCTCATCCCGATGCCTCCTACTCCGCTTTGGCTGCCGGCCGGCTGCGACCGAGGTTCGCCACGATCAGCGAGACGATCGTGACGAGGTAGATCTGCCCGAGCAGCGCCTCGGACACCGACAGCGTGTGGCCGAGGTTCGTGCGCGCGGTGAAATCGCCATAGCCGGCGGTCGTGAGGCTCGAGAAGCTGAAGTACAGGCAGTCTCGCGACGGTCGCCGGCTGACCGGCGGCGAAGAACGGATTGCCCCCGAAGCGGTCGATCGTGCCGTAGACGGAGGCGAAGAACATGCCGAGCAGGATGTACACGCACAGGACCCCGAAAACCGCTTCCAGCGTGACCGCCTGCCTGGCGCGAAGGCTGCGTATGACCCCGAGGATGATCGCGGGCGGAGCAAGTCCCACGAGCAGCGCATTCGCGATCCGGGTCGCTCCACCGCCGACGCCGCCGCCGGCGGCTTCGACGACGCTGATGAGGATCAAAGCGGTGACGATCACGACCGCCACCCACATGACCCTCGGCTTTGCGTCAGCCACCCACAGCGCGAGCAACAGCGTGGCGCCCAGCAGGACGGCGACGAGGACCTCCTCGAACTTGCCCGGTTCGGCGATTCCTTGAATCGCGAACGCGACGATGATCGCGCCGAGCAGCAGCCCGTAACGCTCCCGGTGAGTGGCCAATGCCGGCTGCGCTGCGGGAGCGGCCGATGTCGAGTCGGGGTCGGTCACGGCTGCTCAGAACCCCTATTCCAAGCCGCGTAACGTTCCGTCAAGAGCAGTTGACCGGAGCGAGCGCCTGTTCAAAGCTCTTTGCGTACTGCGTCAGCGAGGCCTTGAGCTGCTTTTCGGCGTTGCTGAGCGACGGGTTGGAGACCAGGCCGGTGATGATCGAGCTGACCTGGGCTTCGAAGGTGTGCGTGGCCGAGGAGATCTGTTCCTTGCGCGCCGGTGCGAGGTTTGGCTGCGCGTCCTTGATCGTCGTGAGGTCTGAGGCGATCGCTTCCAGCCCGTCCTTGGCCTGGGTCAGCAGGTTGGTGGAGATCGTCAGTTCGCTGAGCATCTTCACCTGCTTGGAGATGTCCGACTTCGCTGTGCAGACCTGGGCCTTGGCCTTTTCTTCGGAGGATTCGCCACAGCCCGCGAGCAGCAGCAGACCGAGCACCAGCGCGACGAACACGGAGGCCTTGCCCAGCGTTCGGATCGTCACGAAGGCCTTTCCAGGTCTACTCGAAGCCGCACTCGGCGCAGTCTACACCGGCGCTCGGCAGGGTTCCGATCCTCGGGCGTGAGATGATGCGCAGGCATGGAGCCTCCGGCCCAAAGCCCCTCCGAGCCTCCGACCGAGACCCTCCCGACCCCACCCGCGCAGGCGCCGCACGCGCGGCACTGGGGGATCAACGCGATCTTCGTGCTCGCGGTCATCGTCGGCGTATTCGCGGTGCTCGCTGTGTGGGTGAACAGGCAGGTGCTCAACACGGACAACTGGACGAACACGAGCTCGCGACTGCTCGCCGATCCCAAGATCGAGGCGGCGGTCGGCAATCTGCTGGTCAACGAACTCTTCAGCCAGGTCGACGTGGCCAAGGAACTGAAGAGCGTGCTGCCCTCGGAAGTCGACGGGCTCGCCGCCCCCGCGGCGGACGGGCTGCGGACGCTCGCGATCCAGATCGCGCCGCAGGTGCTCGCGACCTCGGAGGTCCAGAACGCCTGGCGCGAGGCCAACCGCACGGCGCAGCTCGAGCTCCTGCGGATCCTCAAAGGCGGCAGCAAGACGATCTCGACGAACAACGGCGAGGTCACCCTCCAACTGCATACGCTACTCGTGCAGCTGGCCGCGCAGCTCGGCCTGCAGCAGCAGTTCGAAAGCGTGCAGTCGAAACTCCAGGGCTCGACCGGCGAAGTCGCGCGGGGCGCCGTGCAGGAAAAGCTCGGCGTGAAACTGCCTCCCACGAGCGGCGGCATCGTGCTGCTGCGCTCCTCGCAGCTGAAGACCGCGCAGGACATCGTCAAAGCGATCAAAGGCCTCGCGTTCGTGCTGCCGCTGATCGCGCTGCTGCTGTTCGTCCTCGCGGTCTGGCTGGCCGACGGATGGCGGCGCGTGGCGCTGCGCACGACCGGCTGGTGCCTGGTCGGGATCGGCCTGCTCGCCGTGCTCGCGCGCCGCGTGATCAGCAACTACGTGGTCAACTCGCTCGTGAAGGTCCCCGCGAACAAGCCCGCCGTGCAGCACGCCTTCGCGATCGGCACCTCGCTGCTGTACGACCTCGCGATCGCGATGATCACCTATGGCCTGGTGGTCGTGGTGGCCGCCTGGCTCGCCGGGCACACGCGGCCCGCCCGCGCGGTGCGCCGCGCGCTGGCGCCGTCGCTGCGCGAGCACGTGCAATACGTCTACGCGGCAGCGGCCCTGGCCCTGCTGCTCGTGGTCGTCTGGGGGCCGTTCCCCTCGACGCGCGAGGTGCTCCCGGTGATCGGCTTCGTGATTCTGCTCGGGCTCGGCATCCATACTTTGCGCGGGATGACGGCGCAGGAGTTCCCCGACGCGCAGCTCGGGGATTTCGCGCACGGGATCCGCGCCTGGTATGACGCGCGGCGGCATGCCGCTTTCTCGGCGATCTCGGCGGCGCGTTCGACCTCGACCGCAACAGCCGGCGATGGCGGCGGCGGCGCGGGGGACACGCGGATCGGCGACCTCGAACGCCTGGCGAGCCTGCACGACCGTGGCGTGCTCACCGACGAGGAGTTCCGCTTGCAGAAGACGGCCCTCTTACAGCAGCGACGCCTGACGACGCGCATCGATCAGAGCGTCGTCTCCCTGCCCCGGCTCCAGGATCCGAACCTCGACGCCCGGGGCAAGCGACGCGACGTGCTCGGCGAACATGCGCGGCGGGTCGCCGAGCCGGTCCCGGTGGCGCCGGGCGATACCGACCGGCAGCAGCGTTCCCCAGTGGATCGGGATCGCCAGGCGCGGCCGAATCAAACCGGCCGCCCGCGCGGCGTCGAGTGGATCCATGTGACCCGGTCCAAGCGTCGGCCCCCAGCCCGCGACCGGTAAGAGCGCGACGTCGAGCGACGGCGCCAGGTTGGACATGCCGTCGAACAGCGCCGTGTCTCCGGCGAAATAGACCGTGCGCCGCCCCCGTATGACATAACCCAGCGTCTCGCGCGCGCATGCCACCGGGATGGCGGCGGCCATCGTGACGAGCCTCGACCGCTGTCACGGTCGAGCGCACCGACGTTCGCGGTCTCACCCACGCTCAACTCACTCACACCGGTGAACCCCTTCCGTCGTAGCAACTCCCCCGCCCCGACCGGCACGAGCAGGGGCGTGTCGAGACCCAGCAGTCGCAGCGACGCCAGGTCGAGATGGTCGTGATGCAGGTGCGAGATCAGCACCGCGTCCGAGGCCCGCGTAGACAGCCGGCTGCTCGACCGGCGGAACCTGGCGGCGCAGATGCGCAACGCGATCGCGCAGCAGCGGGTCGGTGAGCAGGCGCACGCCGTTCAGCTTCGATCAGGACGGTGGCGTGCCCGAGGAAAACGATACGGTCCGCCGAGGTGCCGCGCGACGGGCGAGAGTCGCGCCATCGGCCATGAACGAGAAGGTAGCAACGAGATGCTCTCAGCGATCAATGACCAACCGCCGGCCCAGAGGCCCCGGTCGACATACCCGAGCGGCAAATGTGGGACGGCGGTTACTCGGACTGATCTTCCGGGTGGTCGCTCCTGCTGGTGATCGAGGGCCTGGTGATCCTCGCGCTGGCGGCGATCCTGCCCGGCGTCGCAGACGCCCTCGTTCACGGCCGCGGTGCTCGTCGCCGCGACGATGGCGCTGATCAACGCCATCCTCTGGCCGATCGTGATCCGGATCGCGCTCCCGCTGACGGTCTTCACGTTCGGGCTGGGATCGCTCGTCTTCAGCGCCGGCACGGTCGCGCTCGGGTTCTATGTGGTCGACGGCACATCGGATCCCGATCGGCGGCGACCTGGCGATCGCGTTCGCGATGGCGCTCGTGTCGATGCTGATCGCGCCGCTGCTCGACGTGGACGGCGACGCCCAGCACCTGCGCGTGGTCCGGCGGCGGGTGCGGCACGGGCGCAAGGACAACCGCACCGACGTCCCCGGCGTGATCCTGTTCGAGATCGACGGCCTGGGCGAGGCGATTCTGCGCGAGGCGGTGCGCGACGGACACGTGCCCACGATCGCGCGCTGGCTGTCAGACGGCACACACAAGGTCCTCGGCTGGGAGTGCGATCTCTCCTCCCAGACCGGAGCGAGCCAGGCGGGCCTGTTGCTGGGCAGCAACTGGGACATGCCCGCCTTCCGCTGGTATGAGAAGGAGTCCGGGCGCACGATGGTCTCCAACCATCCCGCCGACGCGGCCGAGATCGAGCGGCGGCGCTCGACCGGCGAGGGGCTGCTGGCGAACGGGGGCACGAGCCGGGGCAACATGTTCTCCGGCGACGCGCCGCGCTGCACGGCCACGATGAGCGTGATCCGCGACCGCAGTCGCTCGAAATCCGGAGACTTCTTCGCCTACTTCTCCGACCCCTACGGCTTCCTGCGCACGATCGTGCTGTCGCTCGCCGACATCGCCTACGAGCGGCGGGCGGCCCGCCGCCAGCGGCGCAGCGGCGCGGAGCACGTCGAGCGCGGCGGGATGTATCCGCTCGTCCGCGCCGCGATCGCCGTGGTCATGCGCGACCTCAACGTCGCGCTGTTGATGGCCGACATCGTCGAGGGCGTGCCGGTCAGCTACGCCACCTTCGTCGGCTATGACGAGGTCGCCCACCACTCGGGGATCCGCGAGCCCGATGCGCTCGCGGTGCTCAAGCGCCACGATCGCCAGCTCGAGCGCCTGGAGCGTGCGGTGTCGCAGGCGCCGCGCCCGTATCACCTGGTCGTGCTCTCCGACCACGGTCAGACGCAGGGCGCGCCGTTTCGCCAGCGCTATGACGAGACACTCGAGGAGCTTGTGAAGGGCGCGCTCGCACAGGGCGATGTGCACGCCCCGGCCGCGGTCGACGAGGCCTGGGGCGACGTCGGCGCGGTGCTGGCCGACGCGCGCCAGGATCCCGGTCTCGGCGGACGCGTGCTGGCGCGCGCGACGCGCAGCAGGGAGGTCGAGGGCACGGTCGCGCTGGGGCCGAACCGGGAGGCGTTGGCGGAGCGCAGCGCGCCGTCAGACCCCGAGTCAGAGCAGGAGGCGGTGGTGATGGTCTCCGGGCCGCTCGGGCTGATCTACCTGCCGCACAGCCCGGAGCGGCTCACGCTCGAGCAGATCGCCGAAGCCCATCCCGAGCTGGTGAGCACCCTGACCGCCCATCCCGGGATCGGGTTCGTGATGGTGCGCTCGCGGGAGCACGGGGGGACACTGGTGGTCGGAGCCGGCGGCCACCGGCGCCTGGCCGACGACACGGTCGAGGGCGAGGATCCCCTGGCTCACTTCGACCCGACGGTGGCCGACCACCTGCGCCGCCACGACAGCTTTCCGCACTGCCCGGACCTGCTCGTCAACAGCATGTACGACCCGGTCGCGGACGAGGTGGCCCCGTTCGAGGACTTCATGGGCTCGCACGGCGGCCTCGGCGGGCCGCAGATGCATCCCTTCGCCGTGGTGCCCGCCGAGTGGCGCGAGCCGGCCGAGCCGATCGTCGGCGTCGAGGCGATGCACGAGGCGCTGCGCGACTGGCTCGCGCAGTTACAGCAGGGCGTAGAGGAGAATGTGGCCGAGCCGCAGCCCGGCTAGATCCCCGTCTCGGCGACGACGCGGCCGCTCTTGATCGCCCCGAGCAGCGACTCGTAGTCACGCTCGCTCTGGTCGGCGTAGGCCTCGGCGAAGTCCGCGATCGCACGATCGAAGACGTCGCTCTGACCGAGGTAGGAGGCGATCGCGAGACGATCGCCGGAGCGAGCATGCGCGCGGGCCAGCGTCCAGGCGCACATCTCGACGTAGGGCCCCATGATCCGGGGGGTCATCGTGTCGACGTCGGCGGAGAACTTCCAATCCCACAGCTGGCGCCCGTAGAAGTCGCGCGAGCGCCCGTCGAGACCGTCGTCGGTGTGCAGCCAGCCGAGCATGATGTCGCTCGCGGACTGCATCAGGCGCTGGCCTTCGACCACGCGACGGCCGTGGTTGCCGAACTCGCTCTCGTCGGCGAAGCGTTCGAGCACGGAGGCCTGCGCCTCCTTGAACTGCAGGAACAGCGGATCCTGCTCTGCCGTGCTTCCCTCGAGCAGCAGGATCCAGCAACGCGTACCGACCGAGCCAACGCCGACGATCTTGCGGGCGATATCCACGAAGCGGTAGCCCTCGAGCAGCCGCCGGCGGTCGTCCTGGAGCGTGGCTTTGTACTCGTCGAACAGACCCTGCATGGCGGCCTGCAGGTCGTCCGCCTCACCGGCCGGAAGCAGGTCGACGGCACGGACGATCACCGGCGGATCGCTGATGATCTGCAGATGTCCTTCCACGCGCGTGGTGAGCTTGGCGAAGGCCTTCATGCTGTCCTTCGTCGTGGCCTTCGCCGACGCCTTCTCCACGCGCGACTGGAACTCCTTGCGACGTCCGACCTTCATCCCCGACATCGCCTGCGTGAGGAAATCGCGGCTGAGCATCGAGTACCAAACCTCCAGGTTGCCCATCCCGGCGAATCTGCCCATCGCCTGGCGATACCGGCGCACGCAGCCGACCAGCAGATCGCGACGCACGGCCTCCTTGAAGCCCTGCGCACGGCCCGCGACCGCGACGCTCGCCGCGAGGCGCTTGACATCCCACTCCCACGGGGCGGGCAGCGTCTCGTCGAAGTCGTTGAGGTCGAAGATGAGCTCGCGCTCGGGCGAGGCGAACCCGCCGAAGTTCGACAGGTGCGCGTCCCCGCAGGCCTGCACTTTCAAACCGGAGTCGGGCGTATGTGACAGGTCGGAGGCCATCAGCAGCGCCGCCCCGCGAAAGAACGTAAACGGCGAGACGCTCATCCGGCCATAGCGGATCGGCACCAGCTCCGGGACGCGGGTGACCGCCTGCTCTTCCAGCAGCTCGACCGGGTCCGGGCGCCCCGCGGCGGGCTCCCAGGCGGCGTGGCTCGAGCGGGGGACCTCCTTGCGGGCCTGTTTGCCCGCCGCCGTGCGCTCGTCGCGCGTGAGCTCCGAGACGGCCGCGTGAACGTCGATGCGGCCGTTCCGGCCGGCTTTGGCCGTGGACCTCCGGCTGGCTTTGCTTGCGGGCTGGCCGGCCATCGCGATCAGCTCGCCGCGGCTTCCTTCTCCGCCTGCTCGAGCTCTCGCTTGAACTCCTTGTTGTCGGCGTCGATCTCCTTCTCGAGCGTCTTTTCCGCGCGCGTGAGCACCTTGTCGAGCTGCTCTTCCACGCGCGACTCGCCGATCACGATCAGCGCCGCCTCGCCACCCTCCAGGAGCTCCCCGAGCTCCTTTGCGTCCCCGCGCGAGATGCCCTTGCGCAGATGCCCGCCGACACCGCCGACCACGCCGCCCACCAGGGCCGCGCCCAGAATCGACGGCGGGAACAGGATCCCGGCGACGGCGCCGACCGCGATGCCGCCCCAGGCGCCGTGCTGGGTCGGCTTCTCGTGCTTGTGGACGTGGACCTTGCCGTCCTCGTCCTTGGCGATCAGCGCGACGTCGTAGGTGCCGACCAGTTTCGCCGCGTGCAGCTCGAGCAGGCCCTCGTAGTCGGCGAACGCGTCAGCGCGGTCGGCGTAGGTCGCGGCGTAGATGAAAACCGGTCTGTCGCTCATCCCAATCTCCCGTCCTCGATTTGTCTGGTGTTACACGCGCGCACGCGCAACACCGTCGGAGTCTACGCCCCATTTGCGGAGAGGCAAGCGCGGCCTGTTGACGGCCCGGAGACGAGCCGAATATGCTGTTCCGCACTAGCTCGGCCCTCATCTCGTTGGATGCGAGACGGGCGGACTTCTCTTTCAACCGATAAGGACGACCATGATTCTCGCAACCGACAACTATCCGTTCCTCGAAGTCTTCTGGACGATGCTCATCTTCTTCGCGTTCGTCGTCTGGATCTGGATCCTGTTCACGGTGCTGGCCGACATCTTCCGCCGCCACGACACCTCTGCATTCGCGAAGGTCCTGTGGATCATCTTCATCATCATCATCCCGTACTTCGGCGTCTTCGTATACCTGATCGCCGAGCACAACGGGATGACCGAACGCGCGATCAAGCAGCAGGAAGCGGCGAAGTCGCAGATGGACCAGTACGTGCAGTCGGTCGTCGGGAAGACCGACCCGGCCGAGCAGATCGCCAAGGCGAAGGGCCTGCTCGACAGCGGCACGATCACGCAGGCGGAGTTCGACTGCATCAAGCAAAGGCGCTCGCCTCGGCGTAGCGCGTCGAACAGTGCGGCGAGGCGGGGCGCTACCGAGGAGCGCCGCGACTCGCCGCCTGACGCCGGGCGAACACCCAGCCGACGGCGAAGCCGACCAGGCCGCAACCCGCCGATCACGACGATCATCGGCGTCTGCGTCGTCGTGATGAACCACCAGTGGATCGTCACCGTCTGGCTGTTGGCGATGGCGAACAGGACGATCAGCACGACGAGCACCCCCGCGGTGATCATCTTTGGCGATGGTTTGTTGCGAGCGGGCGCCGCTGTGGATTCGATCTGACCGGTCGGTGTCATCTGAGTAGGTCTATCAGAGGGCCGGGCTAGAAGACGGGAACTTCGCGGTAATCGCCCCAAACGGTCTGCAGCGCTTGGACGATCTCGCCCTCCGAGGCGGACGCGCGCGCGCAGTCGAGCAGCAGGGGCATCAGGTTGACGCGCTCATCGGCCGCGCCCTGCTTCAACGCGGCAAGCGTCGCCTCGGCGGTGGCCGCGTCGCGACGCGCACGCACCCCCTGGACGCGGTCGATCTGCTTGCGTTCGAGCGCGGGGTCGATGCGCAGCAACGGGGTCTGATCGTCGTCGCCCTCGGTGAACGAGTTGACCCCGACAACGACGCGCCGCCCGGCGTCGATCTCGCACTGCAGCCGGAAGGAGGCGTCGGCGATCTCGCGCTGGGGGTAGCTCTGCTTGACGGCCTGCACCATCCCGCCGAGCTCGTCGATCTTCGCGAAGTACTCGCGTACGCCTGCGCCTCGATCTCGTCGGTCAGCGCCTCGACGAAGTAGCAGCCACCGAGCGGGTCGATCGTGTTCGCGACGCCGGTCTCGTGGGCGATGATCTGCTGGGTGCGCAAGGCGATCCGCACGGCGTCCTCGGTCGGTAGCGCGAGCGCCTCGTCGTAGGAGTTCGTGTGCAGCGACTGCGTGCCGCCGAGCACGCCCGCGAGCGCCTCGATCGCCGTGCGCGTGATGTTGTTCAGCGGCTGCTGCGCGGTCAGCGAGACCCCTGCGGTCTGGGTGTGGAAGCGCATCAGCCACGACTTCGGGTTCTTCGCGCCGAAACGTATCGCGCAGCTCGCGCGCCCAGATCCGCCGCGCCGCGCGGTACTTGGCGATCTCCTCGAAGAAGTCGATCTGGGCGTTGAAGAAGAAGCTCAGCCGCGGGGCGAAGTCGTCGACGTCGAGACCACGCTCGCAGCGCCTGCTCGACATAGGTGAGGCCGTCCTTGAGCGTGAACGCTAGCTCCTGGGCCGCGGTCGAGCCGGCCTCGCGGATGTGGTAGCCGGAGATCGAGACCGGATGCCAGCGCGGCATGCTGGCCGAGCACCACTCGATCATGTCGCCGAGCAGCCGCATCGCCGGGTCGATCGGGAAGCACCACTCCTTCTGGGCGATGTACTCCTTGAGGATGTCCGCCTGAATCGTCCCGCTCAGCCGGTCGGCGGGAACGCCGCCGCCCTCAGCCGCGACGACGTAGTAGGCGAGCATGATCGCCGCGGGCGCGTTGATCGTCATCGAGACCGAGACCTCGCCCAGATCGATCCCGCCGAACAGAGTCCGCATGTCATCGACGGTGTCGATCGCCACGCCCTCGCGGCCGACCTCGCCGGCCGACAGCGGCGAGTCGGAGTCGTGGCCCATCAGCGACGGCATATCGAACGCGGTCGAGAGCCCCGTCTGGCCGTGGTCGAGCAGGTAGCGGAAGCGCTCGTTGGTCTCCTCGGCGGTGCCAAAGCCGGCGAACTGGCGCATCGTCCACAGCCGACTGCGGTACATCGAGGGGTAGATCCCGCGCGTGAAGGGGTAGCCGCCCGGCAGGCCGATCGGGTCGTCAGGCCCGCCCACGCCCTCGGGCAGGTCGGCCTCGGTGTACAGCGGCCTGATGGCCTCATCGGAGAGCGTCGTGAACTCGGCGTCGCGCTCGGGTGTGACGCCGTAGGCGTCGAGCCACTCTGCATAGGAGGTCGGGGTGCCGACTGGCGAGCCGACCGAAGCGGTCATACGGCAAAGCCTACTATGCGTCTATCGGACCCGGGAGCTCTATGGTGACCCCTTCCCGAGGGGCAATCGAAGCGGCGCTCGCGAGGGCGCTCCCGGCGATCGAGATCCAGCGCCGGGCCGCGCGGAGCTGAGCGACGCCACGGAGGCGCACGGCCTGGCCGGGCACGCCGACGCGCTCGCGCTGCCGCGCAGCGCAGAGGAGGTGGCGGCGGTGCTCGCCTGGTGCTATGAGCACGACGTCCCGCTCACGCCGCGTGGCGGCGGCACGGGGTTCGCCGGAGGAGCGGTCCCGCTCGAGGGGGGCGTGGTGCTCGACCTGCGGCATCTGAACCGCGTGCGGTCGCTGGAGCCCGCGCTGTGGCGGGCCGAGGTCGAGGCGGGGGTGACGACGGCGGCGCTGCAGCGCCGCGCGCGCGAGAACGGACTGCTGTTTCCACCAGACCCCGGCGCCGCCGAGCAGTCGCAGATCGGGGGCAACATCGCGACCAACGCCGGCGGGCCGCACACCTTCAAGTACGGCGCGACCGGCGCGTGGGTCACGGGGTTGGAAGTCGTCCTGGCGCCGGGCGAGGTCGTGCGGCTCGGCGGCGCCGTGCGCAAGGACGTCGCGGGCTATGACCTGCAGAGCCTGCTGATCGGCTCCGAGGGCACGCTCGGGATCGTCACCGCCGCGTGGCTGCGGCTGATCCCGGCGCCCGAGCGGGTCTACCCGGTGCTCGCGCTATATCCCGACGCGCGCGCGGGCATGGCCGCGGTACGGGCGATCCTCGAAGCGGGGATCGACGCCGCAGCGATCGAGTACCTCGATAACGCGACGATGGCGCTCGCCGGCGGAGCGTGTCCGGCGGATGTCGATGCGACGGGCACGTTCGCGGTGCTGGCCGAGGTGGATGGAGATGAGGCGACGGCGCTGCGCGTCCGCGGCGAGTTGCTGGAGGCGCTGGGCGGCGCGATCGACGACCTACTCGCCGACCGCGCCGGATCGAGATCAAAGCGCTGTGGCGCTGGCGCGGGGGGATCCCCTACGCGGTGCAGGCGCCGCGCGGCGGGAAGCTGAGCGAGGACATCGTCGTCCCGCTCGACCGACTGGAGGAGGCGATCGACGGGACGCTCGAGATCGGAGCCCGCCACGGTCTCGCCGCGTGCAGCTGGGGCCATGCCGGCGACGGCAACCTGCACTCGACGATGCTGGTGAACCCGGCGGACCACACGGAGGTTGCTCGCGCCGAAAGCGCCGCTCTGGACCTGTTCGAGCTCGCGGTAAGTCTCGGCGGCTCGATCTCCGGAGAGCACGGCCTCGGCACCGTCAAGAGCGGCCACCTCGGGCTGCAGTGGGAGGAGAAAGCGCTCGAGCTGCACGAGGGCGTCAAACGCCTGTTCGACCCTAAGGGCCTGCTGAACCCGGGCACGAAGCGGGCGGGGTCGAGACGTCGTCCTCCGGTCGGCAAGAAAGCCCCGCCGGAGGAAGAGTCCGCCCCGCCCAGCTGATCTACCAGTGGCCTCAGCTCGAGTACCGCAGCGACCCCGGCGTGGTCAGCGACTCCCCGCTCTCCAGCAGCGTCTTCAGACCCGAGAGGATCATCGGCCAGCCACCGTAGAGCTCGCCGTGAGCGTCCTCGCCCAACTGATCGTGGGTGAGAGTCAGCCGGCAGGAGTCCTCGACCTGTTCGATCTCCCATGTGACCCGAGAGGTCCCTTCGGGCCTGACCTCCTCGCTCCACACGGCGTTGAAGCTCTGCACGAGGCGGCAGCGGCGGCTCGACCTCGAGGTTCTCGCCCTCCGCGAGCATCATGTCGCCGCTTGCGAGCTCATAACGGGAGCCGGGCGTCCAGTCGGAGTTGGCGCTCGCCCCGAAGTTGTACTTCCGCCGTAGCTCCGGATCGATGATCGCCTCCCACAGACGCTCCGGCGTCGTTTTGATGAATATCTCAAACACCTTCTCCGTCGGATCGGCCGTCGTCCAGGGTCGCTTCCCACTCTTTCCTGCGTATCCGTATCCATCGTCTGTTCCTCCTGCTCGATTTGTGTCTTCAGCCCACTGAGCGCCATCGCCCAAGGTTCGGCGTACTTGCTAACCCACCGGTCGTGGACGAGCCTGATCGGGACCGGGTTCAGGAAATGCAGCTTCTCCCGACCCCGCCGTTTCGTCGTCACGAGCCCCGCCACCTCGAGCACCTTCAGGTGCTTCATTTAGTCACATGTCAAGTGGACCAGAATTACTCGCTGCCGAGCGCGCTCACCTGCGACGCAGCCGGTCAAGAGCCGCGATGCCCACAAGGTCAGGGCTTTGGCGCTCAGCTGCGGATGCCGGGTGAAGCGGCCTGGACTACGCGGCGTCCGAGCTCGGACACCTGCTCGTCGGTGAGGTGCTCGACGGCGAGGCCGGCCTGCTGGAGCTCGTGACGGACATTCACGGTGGTCAGGATGGTGTCGATCGCCGTTCCCAGTTTGGTCAGCGTGCGGCTGACGAGCGGGTCATCGAGCGAGGTCGTCCCGTCCTTTGCGGGCTTCATCAGCCACGTGCGGAGCGCCTCTGCCTCGCTCAGCGCGAGATCGAGAGTGAGCGTGCGCTCGTGATCGACCTCGCCGACGGGCTCACTGGTCTGCTGCTCGGCTGCTTTATTGCCATTGGTGCTCAGGTCGGTGGTGCTCATGGAAGGGCGGCTCGTTTTTTTGAGGGGATGACTCCCAAGCGCCGGGACGGGCGGGGAGCCGGGTGATTCCTATATCGACCGTGGCAAGGCCATGCTTGAGCGATCATTCACGTCGCACAACAGCGCCGCCCCTGTTCCCAGCCGTCGCGAGCACCGTGGTCTCAGAGATCGCGCGATGGCCAGACCCAGACTCGAACTGGGGACACCACGATTTTCAGTCGTGTGCTCTACCAACTGAGCTATCTGGCCGCGGCCGTCGATGCTACCGGCTCTCGAACTCCTCCACCAGCGCCTCGTAGGTTTTCCGCAGCCCCTCGGCGATCGGCACCTCTGGTCGCCAGCCGAGCTCGCTTTCGGCCAGGCTCGCGTCCAGTCGGCTGTGCTGCAGCTCGCCCGGGCGCAGGTCGGCGAGCTCCGGTTGCACCTCCGAGCCGGCGACCTTGCTCAGCTCGCTCCAGATCGTCATCACGTCCGTTTCCACGCCCGTGGCGATGTTGAACGTGCCCGCCTTGCCGGCCGCGGCCCTCAGTGCGCTGACGACGTCGCCGACATACACGTAGTCGCGCGTCGGCTTGCCGTGTCCAAACAGCTTTGGCGCCTGCCCGGTGTGCAGGCGATGCGTAAAGATCGATACCACCCCGGCCTCGCCGTGCGGGCTCTGGCGCGGGCCATACACGTTGCCCAGCCGGCAGACCGCGTTAGCCACGCCCTCCGCGCGCGACCAGGTCCCCACGTAGGACTCGCCCGCGAGCTTCGACGCGCCGTAGGGCGACAGAGGCTGCGGGATCTGCTGCTCGTCGGTCGGCCGCGGCGCCTCGTCCCCGTACAGCGCGCCCCCGGTGGAGGTGAACACAACCGGGATATTTCGCTTGTTCGCTGCATCGACCACGTTCAGCGTGCCCTGCACGTTCACTTCGCAGTCGCGTCCCGGGTTCTCCACGGACACGACCACGCTCGACTGCGCCGCGAGGTGGAAGATCGTCTCTGGCTCGACCTCCTCGATGACCGCCGCCACTCCCGCGCGGTCGACGATGTCCAGCTCGAGCAGCCGCGCCGCATCGGCAACGCGGCGCGCTCGCCGGATGAGAGATCGTCGATCACGGTCACGCCATAGCCGTCGGCGAGCAGCGCGTCGACGAGGTGTGAGCCGATGAACCCTGCTCCGCCGGTGACGATCGCCTGTGGGCGCTCATGCGCGGGAATCTATCGAGGTGCGCAGCGCAATCGTACGCGGCGTCGCTCGGGGCTTGGCTCTGGACGTCGCGGACGCGCAGTGGGAACTTCAGCCGACGGCGTGCTCGCGCGGTGGCAAGCTGGTCTTCGACCGCCTGCACCGAGCGGTCGATCCGCTCCATCACCTCGGGCTGTGCCTCGCCGCTGAGCATGAACCTGCGCAGCGTCGCCAGCACTCGCCTGGCGATCCCCATCGCCAATCGCTCGCCGCTTGCGTCGAGCTCGCCCCGCCCCCGCAGCGCTGGCCAGGCGCCGCAGCGCCGGTTCGATCACCTCGTCGTGGACCATCGCCGCCGGCACGCCGTCCTCGATCGCCTGGGCGATCGCGCCCTCGGCGGTCTCGCCGTCGCCGCGCTGCAGCGCCGTCGCGAAGGTTTCCAGGATCCCCTCCGTCAGCTCCCCGGGGTCGGCGCGCAGCTGCTCGCGCGCGTCGGGGCCGGAGCGGCCGAGCACTTCCATGAACGCGTCCAGCAGCACCGGGTCGAAGTGGCGCCCGCGCTGCTCGAGCATCATCTCCACGGCTTCCTCGACCGTGAACGCACGGCGATACACACGATCGCTCGTGAGCGCGTCGAACACATCCGCCACCGCCACGATCCTGCCCTCGATCGGGATCGCCTCGCCGGCGACTCCCCGCGGGTAGCCGCTTCCGTCCCACTTCTCGTGGTGGCTCAGCGCGATCGTCGCCGCGAGGTCGAGGATCGAGGAGGACGAGCCGCGCAGCAGCCGGTGGCCCTCCTCGGCGTGGGTCTCCACGATCGCGCGCTCCTCCGGGGTCAGCACGTCCGGCTTGAGCAGGATCGCGTCGGGGATCGCGACCTTGCCGACATCGTGCAGCGGCGCCGCGTGAGTGAGCGTCGCGCAGAAGTCCGCATCCATGCCAACGTGCTCGGCCAGCAGCGTCGAGAAGCGCCCGATCCGCTCGATGTGCGCGCCGGTGTCCTCGTCTCTGAACTCGACCGCCATCGACAGCCTGCGCACAGTCTCGGCCTGCGCGATCTCCAGCTCTGTAAATGCTCGCGTCAGCTCGCTCGAGCGGCTGTCGATCTCCTGCTCCAGCGCCTCGCGCCGGTGCTCGCCGACGCGCCAGCCGAGCGCCGTCGCCGCGCCGGCCAGCACGACCACGCAGGCGACGATGAGCACCGTGGAGGCGGCTGCCACCGCGCCCACGGCCGCGGCGATGGCAAGCACGAGCCACGGCGCCCACCGCAGCGGCGAGCCCGAGACCCGGAGAGTCGCCTCCGGCCGGCCCAGTGCGGGCAGATGGCTGCTCCCGGCGCTTGCTCCCCACAGCAACGAGATTACCCGGCCGGGGCACGGTCTCAAACGCGCGCACGCCGATTGTCTTCACGCTGTCGTCCACGCGATCCCCGTCTTCAGCCACAGCTGTGCCACCCCACGCCGGGCGGGCAGCCGAAAGCCGGCTTGGTTGACTCCGCTCACTGGCAGATCTCACATTTCTCGCTTCTCTTTCGCGTTCGGCGTTTGCGCGTGCGCTCTTGAACGCTGCATGGCGCGATAAGCGCATGGTCGAAGCGGACGCGCAGCGAAATCCGAGGTCTGAAGGTGTGAGATCCGGCCGCTGAATCCCCTTCCCGAGGCGCCGGCCTGGACCTCGGCTAGGATCTGCGCCATCTTGCGTCCTCGGCTCCTCCCTTCCGGCGCGACGACGCTCGCGATCGTGGCCGTCCTGCTCGGAGCCGTCCTGCTCGGCGGCTGCGGCGGCTCCTCCTCGAGCAACGGCATCGCTTCCAAGACGCCCGACGGAGATCCTGTCGGCCGCCACGGCCGCGGCCGACAGCGCGAGCTCCGTTCACGTCTCGGGCTCGATCGTCAGCGCCGGCTCCCCGTTCACGCTAGACCTCGAACTCGTGAAGGGCAAGGGAGGTCGCGGGCAGATCTCCGAGGGCGGACTCAGCTTCAACCTGATCCTCCTCGACGGCACCGCCTACATCAGCGGCAGCCCAGCCTTCTACAGCCACTTCGGCGGCCCCGCAGCCGCCCAGCTGCTGGAGGGCAAGTGGCTGAAGGCGCCGGCGTCGAGCGGCACCTTCTCCTCGCTCGGCTCGCTTACCGACCTGAACCAACTCCTGAATACGGCACTGTCCGACCACGGAGCGCTGACCAAGGGCCCCACCACGACGATCGACGGACAGCCGGTGCTGAGCGTCACCGACGCCTCGCACGGCGGCACCCTCTACGTCGCCACGACCGGCAAGCCCTACCCGATCGAGATCTCGAAGTCCGGCGCCACCGGGGGCAAGATCTCCTTCGGCAGCTGGAACGCCCCGGTCACGCTCGCGGCGCCGAAGGACGCGATCGACCTCTCGCAGCTCGAGTCTCATGGCTGAGGCGGAGCCAACGAGCCGATCGGCTCAGGTCTCCGGCGCACACCGGCGCGCCGCACGCGCACGGCGAGTTCTCGCCCGAGCGCGACGTGCGCGATCTACACGCTCTGTACTACAAGCACTTCGGCGACCGGCGCAAGGAGCGACAGCTGCTCTCCACCGGCGCCTTCTTCACGACCTTCGCCGCCGTGCGCGGCATCACCCACGCGATCCGTGCCGAACGCGGCCCGTTCAAGAACATCACCCCCGGCGGCCGGCACATCCACCACATGACCTTCGGGATCACCGGCCTGCTCACGGTCGGCTATCTGTGGCTGCTGGAGATCGGCGTCCAGAGGATCGCCGCTCCTCGCGCGTGACCTCGCTCGTCTACGGCGCGGGCGCCGCACTCACGCTCGACGAGTTCGCCCTCTGGTTGAACCTCGAAGACGACTACTGGACCAAGCAGGGCCGCGAGTCGATCGACGCGGTCGTGCTGTTCGGCTCGTTGCTCAGCCTCAGCGTGCTCGGGAAGGGGTTTCTGACGGAGCTCCTCAAACGCTCATAGCCACGTACTTCGTCTCCAAATACTCGCCGATCCCCTCGAAGCCTCCCTCGCGACCGAAGCCCGATTGCTTCACGCCCCCAAACGGAGCGGCGGCGTTCGAGACGACGCCCTGGTTGAGGCCGACCATCCCGGTCTCGATCCCCTCCACCACGCGGAATGCGCGCTGCAGGTCGCGCGTGTAGACATAGGCGACCAAGCCGTACTCGGTGAGGTTGGCGGCGGCCAGCGCCTGCTCCTCGGAGGAGAACGTCGCGATCGGGGCGACCGGGCCGAAGATCTCCTCGCGCAGCAGGCGCGCGTCCTCGGGCACGCCCGCAAGCACGGTGGGGGCGAAGAAGTAACCGGGGCCGGCGACGCGCTTTCCCCCGATCAGGGTGCTGGCGCCACGGTCAACGGCGTCGGTCACGAGCTCCTCCACCTTCTCGCGCTGCGCTTCGTCGATCAAGGGGCCGACATCCGTGTCGGGCTCGGTACCGCGGCCGAGGCGCAGCGCGCCCATCCGCTCGGTCAGCCGCCGGGCGAACTCCTCGGCGATCGACTCGTGCACGTGGAAGCGGTTGGCCGAAGTGCAGGCCTCGCCGACGTTGCGCATCTTTGCGAGCATCGCTCCCTCGACGGCGGCGTCGAGGTCGGCGTCCTCGAACACGAGGAACGGGGCGTTGCCGCCGAGCTCCATCGAAACGCGCAACACCTGCTCGGCCGACTGTTCGATCAGCTTGCGGCCGACCTCGGTCGAGCCGGTGAAGGACAGCTTGCGAGTGCGCGAGTCCTTCAGCAGCGGTTCGATCACCGCACCGGAGTGCTTGGCTGTGATCACGTTCAGCACCCCCCGGGTAGTCCCGCCTGCTCGAGGATCTTCGCCAAGGCGAGCATCGACAGCGGGGTCTGCTGGGCCGGCTTGACGACGACGGTGCAGCCCGCTGCCAGCGCCGGGGCGAGCTTGCGCGTGCCCATCGCCATCGGGAAGTTCCACGGCGTGACGAACACACACGGCCCGACCGGCTGACGCATCGTGAGGATGCGTCCCTGCCCCGTCGTGTTGACCATGTAGCGGCCGTGCACCCGGACGGCCTCCTCGGAGAACCAGCGGAAGAACTCGGCGGCGTATCCGATCTCGGCCTTCGATTCGGCGATGGCCTTGCCCATCTCCAGCGTCATCAACAGCGCCAGCTCGTCGGCCTGCGCGACGATCGCCTCATACGCTCGGCGCAGGATCTCGCCGCGCTCGCGCGGCGGGTGCGCTGCCCACTCGGCCCGGTTGTCCGCCGCGGCCGTGAGCGCCGCGAGCGCGTCATCGACCTGCGCGTCGGCCACCTCGCACAGGGTCTCGCCGGTGGAGGGGTCCTCGACCCCAAGCCTCCCGCTCCCCGTCGCCGCGCGCCACTCGCCGCCGATGTAGAGGTCCTTTGGAACCCTCTCCAAAACCTCCTGTTCGCTGTCTCTTCCGGTCATCTTCGCCTGCCAATCGTCGTGCAACGTTCACTCACGTACTCCGTCTACCCGACCCATAGCTCATGCAGTCCCTTTCCCAAGAGCGCGCCGTCGGCTGATCGACCGTGTTCGCAAGAGCAAGGATGCTCATCGCCAGATCAACCTACCACCGCGACTCCACCGGCTCGCGGGAAGCGCCGGCCGATCTGCTGGTCGATTGGGGATCGCGCGATCTCCAATCGGTCGTACTCGCCGGGGTGCTCGCGGCGGTACTCACACTGTGCGTCCTCTTGCTGTGCGCCTCCTCGGCGAGCGCGGCAGGCCAGGCGAGCGCGGCAACGCTCGTGATCGACGGGGCCGGCGACGGACACGGCGTGGGGATGAGCCAGGAGGGCGCGTTGGGCTATGCCGAGCACGGCGCCTCCTACAGCGAGATCCTCGCCCACTACTACACGGGCACCGCGCTCGGGCAGGCCCCCCCCGGGCGAAGGTGAAAGTGCTGATCGGCAGCAGGGTCGAGACACTTCCGCTGGAAAGCTACGTGCGCGGGGTGATCTCCGCGGAGATGCCCTCCGAATGGCCCGCCGCCGCGCTCGAGGCCCAGGCGGTCGCTGTGCGTACGTACGCGCTCACCGCCCACGCCGGCGGAACGAAGTTCGACGTGTACTCGGACACGCGCTCGCAGGTCTACCGCGGGCCGGCCGCCGAAACCGCAAGCACGAACGCCGCGGCGCTGGCGACGGCAGGGCAGATCGTCACCTATGACGGACAGCCGGCGATCACCTACTTCTTCGCCTCCAGCGGCGGTCACACCGAAGCCGTGCAGGACGCCTTCCCCGGCGCCGTCGCCGAGCCCTGGCTGGTGGGGGTGGCGGACCCCTACGACCAGGGCCCAGAGCATCATTGGGCGCTCGATCTGAGCTTCGCCGCGGCCGGCAGGCGGCTGAGCGGTCTCGTGAAGGGCTCCTTCCGCGGGATCGAAGTGCTCGCGCGCGGGTCCTCCCCGCGCATTCTGAGCGCCTACGTGCTCGGCTCGGCAGGACGCACGCTGACCTCGGGCGATGAACTGGCGGCACGCCTGGGGCTGGACGACACATGGGCCTACTTCAGCGTGAAGCGGGGCTCGAGCGTCGTGGCCGAGCCAGACCGCAGCGGCACGTCCGCGCCGGCGAGCCCATCGTCACCCACGCCGAGCCTCTCCCGCGGTCCCAGCCGGCCCGGGCGGCGGCACGCAGGGACCGGCTGGAGCGCCGGAATCGACCCCGGCGGGCGGTGTGGGCGCGGGGTAGCTCTAGGCTGACGGGGCCGATGCCCGCCCCGCTTTTGATCGCCGACGTACCGTGGCTGCTGTACCGCGCCTTCTTCTCGTTGCCCAAATCGATCGTCGGCTCCGACGGCGAGCCGGTGAACGCGCTGCTGGGGACGGTGAACGCGATCCTGGCGGTGCTCGAAGCGCGCCCCGCGCGGGCTGTGGCCGTCTGCATGGGAGCGGAGGAGGCGGTCTATCGCGTGCAGCTCTACTCCGGCTATCACGCGCAGCGCGATCCGATGCCGCCGGAGCTGGCGACGCAGTGGGAGAAGGCGCCGGCGCTGCTTGCGAGCCTCGGTTGGACGTTTGCAACGGACGCGGAACTGGAGGCCGACGACGTGATGTTCTCGTTTGCGCGCGCCGAGCGTGCGGGCCGCGAGGATGGGAATGGAAGCGCGCTGCTGTTGACCGGGGACCGCGACATGTACCAGGCTGTAAACGACCAGGTCGCGGTCGTACTGCCGGGCAAAGTCGGCGCGCCGCCAATAGAGATCGGCCCAGCGCAGGTGCGCGAGCGCTACGGGATCGACCCGGCGTTGGTGACTGACTTCATCGCCCTGCGCGGCGACCCCTCCGACGGTCTGCCCGGCGCGCCCGGGATCGGCGCGAAGACGGCCGCAGAGCTGCTGAATCGATACGGCTCGCTGGAGGACATGTTGAAGATCGCGCGCGCGGACGACAGCGACATGCGCCTGCGGACGGCGCTCGCCCTGAGCGAGAACGAGGAGCTGTTGCTCGACTTCAAGCGGATCGCGACGCTCGTGCCGATCGACGGCATCGCTCGCCCCCCGGATCGATCTACAAACTTCGCCGCGGGCGCCCGCGCCGCCGAGAAGCTGGGGATGAAGCAGTTGGCGACGCGGCTCGAGAAGCTCGCGAGCGTTACGGGGTGAACTTGACCGTGATCACGTCGCCGTCGGTCATCACGTAGTCCCGCCCCTCGACGCGCAGCGTGCCGCGCTCGCGGGCGCCCGCGTAGCCGCCGGCGTCGATCAGCTCCTGCCAGCCGATCACCTCGGCGCGGACGAAGCCCTTCTGGATGTCCGTGTGGATCTGGCCCGCCGCATGCCATGCGGTGAGGCCGCGGCGCAGGTGCCAGGACTGCGCGATCGTCGCCTCTCCCGCTGTGAAGAACGCGATCAGCTCGAGCAGCGAGAACGCCTCCCGCACGACACGGGCGAGGCCGGACTCGCTAACGCCGAGCTCCTCACGCATCGCCGCCGCATCCTCGTCGTCGAGCTCCGCCAGCTCCGACTCGATCCGGGAGGAGACTGCCACCGCGCCCGCGCCGTGCGCCGCCGCGTGCGCGGCGATCTCCGCGGGAACCTCCGTGGAGCCCTCGTCGACGTTGGCGACGAACAGCACCGGCTTGACCGTCAGCGAACCGAGATCGCGCGCGGCGTTTGGAGCCTCCTCTGCCAGCGGCGCCTCGCGCACCGGGCGGCCTTCCCCCAGCGCGGCGATCACTTTCCCTAGCCACACCTCTTCGGCGGCCGCGACGCGGTCACCCCCTTTGCCTGTTTGGCCACGCGCTCGATGCGTCGTTCGGCCTGCTCGAGGTCGGCCATGATCAGCTCGGTCTCGATCGTTTCGATGTCCTTCAGCGGGTCGACATGGCCCTCGGGGTGGATCACGTTCTCATCGCCGTGCGCTCGCACGACGTGCACGATCGCGTCTGTCTCTCGGATGTTCGCGAGGAATTTGTTGCCCAGCCCCTCCCCCTCGTGCGCCCCCGCGACCAAGCCTGCGATGTCGTGGAAGTCAACCGTGTCCCACACGATCTCCGACGCCCCCACCGTCTTGGCCACCGCCTCCATGCGCTGGTCGCGCACCGGGACCACCGCCACGTTCGGCTCGATTGTCGTGAACGGGTAGTTCGCCGCCTCCGCCCCCGCTTTCGTCAGCGCGTTGAACAGCGATGACTTGCCCGCGTTGGGCATCCCCACGATGCCGATCTTGGTGCTCACCGCGCCCACCTTCCTCGATCTGTGGACGGCTCGCTCGCGAACGCGGCCACTGCAGTTCCCAGCACCGCTCCCGCCAGCACGTCTGACGGATAGTGCACGCCCAGGTACAGACGCGAAATGGCCAACCCCTTGGCCAGCGCATACAACGGGACCGCCGGCAAGCCCAGCCGCGTATATGCCAGCGCGCCCGCGAACGATGTCGATGCGTGCGCGCTCGGGAAGCTCAGCTGTGTCGGGGTATCCGTCAACGGCGGCAAACCCGGCAATTGCGGGCGACGGCGGCGGACCACCAGCTTGACCGCCGTGTTCAGCGCGTACGTTCCCACCACCGCGCTCACGGCCCGCCGCCATTGCAGGCGCCTGGGCTCGTCAAGCGCGTATCCGGCCGCGCCGATCGCGATCCACACCGCGCCGCGCTCGCCTAGCTTGGAAAAGCGCTCGACCGTTCGGTCGGCCTGTGGCCCGTGTCCCCAGGTGCGCGCGATCCTCAGGAGCTGCTGATCGGGTGAGGGCAACCCCTACGCACCAAAACCAACGCGTGAATCGTCGCTCTCCGCGCGCACGTAAACGATCTGCCCGAGATCGAGCCGCACCGGCCCGTCCTCGGTCCCGAGCTCGTGCCAACCGGCGCCGCCGAGGGCCTTGTGCAGCGCCTTCAGCTGCTCGTCGCTCACGCGCAGCGCGAGCACTTGGCCACCCTGAAAGCCGACGCTGATCCGGCGGGCGCCTGAGGCCATCAGTGCGCCTCCAAGCCGGCGGCCGGCTCGACGATCTCGGTCAGCACGCCCGCGGTCGCACGCGGGTGCAGGAACGCGACACGCGAGCCGCGGATGCCCGTGCGCGCGTGCTCGTCGATCATCTCCATACCCGACTCCTTCAACATCGCCAAGGTCGCGTCGATGTCGCCGACCTGGTAGGCCACGTGGTGCAGGCCCGGGCCCTTCTTCGCGAGGAACTTGCCCACGGGCGTGTCCTCGCCGAGCGGCGCCAATAGCTCCACGTGGTTCTCGCCGACGTCCAGCAGCACCGCCTCGACGCCCTGCTCCTCGACGACCTCGCGGTGGGCCACCTCCATCTGGAAGCTGTCGCGCCACAGCGCGAGCGAGGCCTCGATCTCCGCCACCGCCACGCCGATATGGTCGATCCGCCTGAACACGCCAGCCAGTCTATCGGCGGGGTGCGGGTGAGGGCGACGTGTCCCCTGCGGCGGCGGGCCCCACCCCGCGCCCGCGCCGCCCTCACCCCGCGCCGACGCCGCCCTCACCCGGTGTCGCGTCCACCGCCGTGGCCGCGGCCACCACCCGCAGGCCCGTCCCCGGCCCGCGCTCCAGGCGGGGCACGCCCTTCATGATCCGCTCGATCGCGTCGCGGTCGAGCACCTCGTGCTCGAGCAGCTCGCTCGCAAGCGCGTCGAGCTGGGCGCGGTGGGTGACGAGCGTCCGCTGCGCCGCGCGCCGGGCTTCCTCGATCAGGTCCTGGCGCTCCTCGTCGCGGATCCGCAGCGTCGTCTCCGATAGGCGCACGTCGCCGTCGGGCGCGCGGCCGACGCCCGCGGTCCCCATCGCGTAGTCGTGCACCATCGAGTGCGAGATGTCCGCGACGCGCTTCAGATCGTCGGACGCGCCCGTCGTGACCTGACCGAACACGACCTGCTCGGCCGCCCGACCACCCAGCAGCACGGTCATGTAGTCGAGTAGCTCCTCGCGCGTCTTCAGGTAGCGGTCCTCCGCCGGCAGGTTCAGCGTGTAGCCGAGCGCGCGCCCGCGCGGGACGATCGAGATCTTGTGCACCCTGTCTACCGACGGCAGCAGCTCGCCACACAGCGCGTGCCCGGCCTCGTGGTAGGCGACGACTCGCTTCTCGTGCTCGTTCAGCACCCGCCGCGACTGCACGCCCGCGATCACGCGCTCGAGCGCGCTGTCGAAGTCCTCGTCGTCGATCCGCTTGGCGCCGCGACGCGTGGCGAAGATCGCGGCCTCGTTGCAGATGTTCGCGAGGTCGGCGCCGGTCAGGCCACTCGTCTGCTGGGCGACGAGTGAGAGGTCCACCTTTCCGAGCGGCTTATCGCGTGTGTGCACGCCGAGCACCCCTTCACGCCCACGCACGTCCGGCGGCGCGACGAACACCTGGCGATCGAAGCGCCCCGGTCTCAGCAGCGCCGGGTCGAGCTTGTCGAGCAGGTTCGACGCAGCGATCACGACCACACGCCCACTCGCGGCGAAGCCGTCCATCTCGACGAGCAGTTGGTTGAGCGTCTGGTCCTTCTCGCCGGAGATGTCCATTCCGCGGCGGCCGCCGACGGCGTCGAGCTCGTCGATGAAGATGATCGCCGGTTCGTGCTTGCGGGCGATCGCAAACAGCCTGCGGATGCGCGCGGCCCCAAGGCCCGCGAACATCTCCACGAACGCCGCCGCCGACTGCGCGAAGAACTGCGCGCCGGACTCGGTCGCGACCGCCTTCGCGAGCAGCGTCTTGCCGGTCCCCGGCGGACCGTGCAGCAGGATCCCCTTCGGCACCTTCGCGCCCAGCTCCTCGAACTTCTTCGGGTCGCGCAGGAACTCGACGAGCTCCTCCAGCTCGCCGCGCGCGTCGTCCACACCGGCGATGTCCTTCCACCCGACCGCCTGGTTCGAGGATGGCTTGATCTGCTGCGGCTTGACTTTCGGCATCACCTTCAACATCCGCCACATCACGGCGATGATCACCACGAAGAACAGGATCGCCACGACCGGCTCCCAGTTCAGCGCCCAGTTCTGCAGGTTCTGCACGAACGAGGTGTGCACTGCCGGCGGTGCGATCGGCGTCACTTTCGCTACCGCGTGCGCGTGGGCCTGGAGGAGCGCTGCATGCGCGGCAAGTGGGTGAGTGTGGGACGCCTGCGCGGCGGAGGTGGTGGTCCCGGTCGCGCCGGAAGGCGTGGTTCCCGGGGCAGTCGTGGTGCCGGCGGAGGTCGTGGTTCCCGCAGGTGCAGGGCGGGCGGCGGGCGCCGCGGTCGCTTTGCCCGTCGTCGTGGTCGCCACCGTCGTCCCTGACTCCATTACATCCTCACCATCCTTGGCCTATTCGTCCATTATGCATATCTCGGGTCAAGTATGCGTAGCGCGAGGTCTCGGAAGAGCTCCGTCGCAAACGCCAGGTCGCGGGCGTCGATCCGCTCGTCCGCCGCGTGGATCAGCGGCGCCGCCTGCAGCAGCGTCTGGTGGCGCTGCGGGAAGAAGCCGTACGCGACGCACTCGGGGAACGCTACGCGGAAGTGCCTGGAGTCGGTGAAGCCCGGCAGGATCACCGGCACCACGTCGGCGCCCGCGTCGTGCTCTGCGACCCACTCCGCGATCGTCTCCATCAGCGACGAGGAGATCGGCGAGCGGTTGCCCTCGATTCGCTCGGTGAAGTCGATGCGCCACGCGCCCTCGCCGAGGACTTCGCCGATCCCCCGCCGCACCTGCACCTCGCCCAGCCCCGGCGGGACGCGGCAATCGACTTTCAGCTCTGCGCTGGAGGGGATTACGTTGATCTTCTCCGACGCCCTGATCCGCGTCGGCGTGAACGTCACGCCGAACATCGGCTCGAACATCGTCACCAACCGCTGGTCCGCCGCGCCCAGGTTCGCGACCGCGCGCGCCGGGTCGCCGGGGTCCTCGCCGAGCGCTTCTAAGAACGCCTGCGGCTCGGCCGTCAGCTCGTACGCCGGCTGCCCGGCCGCCAACCGCTCCAGCACCGGCGCCATCTTCAGCAGCGCGTTCTCCCCGATCTTCGGCATCGACGCGTGCCCCGCCACCCCCTCGGTCGTGACCGTGAAGCGGAACACGCCCTTCTCCGCGCAGCACACCCCGTAGTGCCGGCGGCCGCCGTACTCGAACACCGCCCCGCCGCCCTCGTTCACGAGCAGGTCGCAGCGCACCTTCTCCGGGTGTTCCTTGCAAATCCACTGCGCCCCCAGCTCGCCGCCGGTCTCCTCGTCGACGACCGCCACGATCAACAGCTCGCCTTTCGCCGGTCGCCAGCCCGAGCGCGCGAGGCCAGCCGCAGCGGCGATCTCGGCGGCGGTCTGCGACTTCATGTCGAGCGCGCCCCGCCCCCAGACGAAGCCCTCGGCCAGATCGCCCGACCAGGGACCGTGCGCCGACCACTCCTCGGCGTTCGCCAGCACCGTGTCGACGTGGCTGAGATAGCACAGCGTCGGGCCATCGTCTGCGCCTTCGGGTGCGCGCAGGCGCGCCACCAGGTTCGGCCGCTCGGGCTCGGCGCCGAGCAGCTCGCACTCGAAGCCCGCGTCGGTCAGGTAGTCCCGCAGATACTCCTGCGCCGCGCGCTCGTTCCCGGGGGGGTTGACCGTGTCGAAGCGGATCAGCTTCTGTAATAGGCCGGTGGCCTCTGCGGCCGGATCGGGGCTCACCCCGTGATCGTACGCCGATCCCGCCGCGCGCCTGGCACCGCCGCCAGCAGCTCCTTCGTATACGGGTGTTTCGGTTCGCCGTACAGCGCCTCGTTCTCCGCCAGCTCGACGATCTTCCCTTCGTACATCACCGCCACGCGGTCGCACATGTGCCGCACGACGGAGAGGTCGTGTGAGATCAGCACGAGCGTCAGCCCCATCTCCCGCTGGCACTCGCGCAGCAGGTTCAAGACCTGCGCCTGGATCGACACATCCAGCGCCGATACCGGCTCGTCGGCGATCAGCAGCTTCGGGCCCAGCGCCAGGGCCCGCGCGACGCCGATCCGCTGGCGCTGGCCGCCGGAGAACTCGTGGGGATAGCGGTTGTAGTGCTCGGGGTTCAGCCCGACCGTGTCCATCAGTTCCTTCACCCTCTCCCTGCGCTGCGCCCTGTCCTTGTGCATGCCGTGGATCGCGAACGGCTCCGCCACGATCGAGCCGACCGTCTTGCGCGGGTTCAGCGACGAGTACGGGTCCTGAAAGACCATCTGCAGCTCCCGCCTGACCGCCTTCAACTTGCTGCCCTTCACATGGGTGATGTCATCCCCCTCGAACAGCACTGTTCCCGCGGTGGGCTCCAGCAGTCTCATCATCAACCGGGCGGTTGTGCTCTTCCCACAGCCCGTCTCACCGACGATTCCCAATGTCTCGCCTTTGACCACCTCGAAGCTCACGCCGTCGACCGCCCTCACCGCGCCGGCCTTTCGCGCGAGCACGATTCCCCGCGTCAGGGGAAAGTGCTTCTCCAGGTCGCGCACCTCCATCAGGGGCTCCGCCGAGGCTCACGTGGACTCCTCCCACAATCTTCGGCGAACCTGCGGCTCCAGCAGGCAGGCAACCTTGTGGGCCGGATCGGTCGGCAGGGGCAGCAGCTCGGGGTCGATCCGCGCGTGGTCGGGCTGGGCGTAGGCGCAGCGCGGGTGAAAATGACAGCCCGACGGGGGGTCGATCAGGCTCGGGGGGCTGCCCGGGATCGGCTCCAGGCGCTCCACTCGCGGGCCGTCCAGTTTCGGGATCGAGCGCAACAGACCCCACGTGTAGGGGTGCTCGGGGCTGTTCAGCAAAGTCTCGGTCGCGGCCGTCTCGACGATCCGCCCCGCGTACATCACCGCGATCTCGTCGGCCATCTCCGCGACCACGCCCATGTCGTGTGTGACGATCACGATCGCCATTCCCAACTCGCCCCGTAACCGCTCCAACAGCTCGAGGATCTGCGCCTGTACGGTCACATCCAGCGCGGTCGTCGGCTCGTCGGCGATCAGCAGCTTTGGCTCGTTCGCGAGCGCCATCGCGATCATCGCACGCTGCTTCATCCCCCCGGAGAACTCGTGCGGGTAGTCGTCCACGCGGTTGCCCGGGTCGGGGATGCCCACGAGGCCCAACAACTCGATCGTGCGGGTGCGGGCCTGTGCCTTTGACACATCCTGATGGGCTTTCACCGCCTCGATCAGTTGCGCGCCGATCCTGTACAGCGGATGCAGCGCCGTGGATGGATCCTGAAAGATCATCGCGATCTCGTTGCCCCTGATCCGCCGCAGCGCCCCCTCGTCGAGTCCCAGAAGATCACACCCCTCGAACACAACCCGCCCGCTTATCTTCGCCCCCTGCACACGGGTCAATCCCAGCACCGTCATCGCCGCCACCGTCTTGCCCGAACCCGACTCCCCGACCACCCCGAGCGTGCGTCCCTTCCTCACCTCGTAGGTGATCCCGTCGACTGCTTTGACCGTTCCGTCTTCCGTCGGGAACTCGACCCTCAGGTCCTCAACTCGAAGCAGCGGGGGGTCACCGGCAGTGCTCATGAATATCTGACCCGTGGATCCAAATACGCATACGCGATGTCCACGACGATGTTCGCCACGACGATGAACAGCGCCCCCAACAGCACCGTGCCCTGCACGATCAGGAAGTCCGAATGCGTGATCGCCGTGTAGGCGAGCTGTCCAATCCCGTGGATGTCGAACACGACTTCGACCAGAATCGCACCCCCGAGCAAAGTCGCGATGTCGAGCGCGAGGATCGTCAGGATCGGGTTGATCGCGGAGCGCACGCCGTGGTGTAGGACGACGCGGCGCTCGGAGAGGCCCTTCGCGCGCGCCGTGCGGATGTAGTCCTCCTGCATCGTCTCCGTCAGGCTCCCCCTCATCAGCCGCGCGTAGATCGCCGCCGAGCCCGCCGCCAGCACCAGCCACGGCAGCAGCAGCGAGGTAAACCATTTCCAGGGGTCGCTCGTCAAGGACACATAGCTGCCGGCCCCGGGGAAGATCTTCACCCGCCCGATGTCCGCGGCGAACAGGTACAGCGCGATCAGCCCGAGCCAGTATTCCGGCGCCGAAACGAACACCAGCGCCGTACCCATGCTCGCGCGGTCGAGCCACGAGCCCCGGCGCAGCGCCGAGAGGATGCCGACCGGCAGGCCGACCACGAGCCAGATCACCGCCCCCCCGAGCATCAGCGATAGCGTCGCGCCCAGCCGTTCGGCGATCAGGCCGCGCACGGGGGCGTTCGAGTAGTAGCTGTAGCCGAGGTTGAAGTGCAGCAGGACTTCCTTCATATAGATCCAGAACTGCGCGGGCAGCGATTTGTTCAGGCCGAGGTCGACGCGCAGCGCCGCGACCACCCGCGGGCTCGCGTTGCGCCCGGCCCGCAGCCGTGCCGGTTCGCCCGTCGGCAGGATCCGGAACAGCACGAACATCAGCGCCGTCACGAGGATCAACAACAGGACCCCCCACAGCACGCGGCGGATGATGTAGCGCGTCATCGTCGACGTCCGGCCCGGGTCTCGTCTACTTCAACGACGTATAGCTGTAGTCCCACTGGCCGGTGTTCCACAGATCGCCGACGCCGGCGACGTCGCTGGCCTCGATGTTCGGCTGCTTGTCCCAATCGAACGGGATCGCCGCCGCCTGGGCAACCAGTTTGCGATCGATCTGCGCCCACGCTTCCGCGCGGGGCTGGACACCGACGACCAGTTCGGCGGCGTCCATCGCCCTGTTGATTTCCGGGTTGTTCACGAGCCCCCAGTTGTCGTTGCCGGTCGGGACGATGTTCTTGCCGTTGAACGCCACGTCGAGCACCGCCTGCCCGTCGCCGAAGTCAGCGACCCAGCCGACGCTCGGGCAGACGTCGATCGCTTCGGTGGGCGTGCCGCAGTACTTCGAGTACATCACCGACGCATCGACCAGCGTGAACTTCGTCTGAAAGCCGAGGTTCTTCAACGTCTGGTTGACGATTTCCGCATCTCCGGCCGAGGGGCTTTCGTTGGAGCCGACGACCTGGAGCGTCTTTGACCCGGTGTACTTGCCACTGGGGTAGCCCGCCAGCTTCATGTACTTCGCGGCGACTGCCGCGTTGCCTTCGGGGTAGTCGTTGTAGTCGACCTGTGGACCCTTCAGGCCTCCGGCCTGTTCGAAACCGGGGATTTCGGGGTAGATGAAGTGCGTCATCACGTTCGTCACGAGCGCGCCGCCGCGCTCCTTGTTCATCGCGACGCGGTCGAGCGCCGCCCACAGCGCCTTGCGCACGTTGACGTTGGCGAACGGACCCTGCCGGTTGTTGACGGCGATGTAGTGATCGCCGGCGCCCGGTGAGATCTCCAGCTGGTCGCGGAACCTTTCGTACGCAAGCCTGACGATCGGCTGCGCGGGGGCTTCGTTCTGGACCATGTCCGACCCTTCCAGCACCTGCCGGCCGATCACGGTCGCATCGCCGCCGATCTCGATGTTGATCTGGTTCAGGTACGCGGGCCGCGAGTCGGTCGCGGGGTTCCAGTTGGGGTTGCGCACGAGCGTCGCCGACTTGCCCGGGATGTACCCGATCCCGAGCACCTTGCCTTCACCGTTGGACTTGAACATGTACGGCCCGGTGGCGACCTGGTAGTTGCCGTATTCGGTCGGCTTCTTCGCGTCGTACTTCTTGGCGAATTCTTCCGGCACGGGCGCGCTCAGCGGCAGCACCAGCGCGGCGAGCACGATCGGGGCCTTCGGTTCTGAGAGGTGGAAGACGATCGTTTCCTTATTCGGCGTGGTGATCCCCTGGAACGGTCCGCCGGTGCCCTGTTCGACCTCCTTCTTGGCGCCCACCAACGAGCCGAAGTAGGCTTCCCAGTAGGGATTCGCGACATTCGCGTTGGCGCCGCGCTCGATCGCGTAGGCGACGTCCGCGGAGGTCACTTCGCGGTTGACGGGCGGGCTGAAGTGCACGCCTTTGCGAATGTGCACGGTGATCGTCTTGCCGCCTTCTGAGATCTGGGCCGGTTCGGAGGCCATGTCCGGGCTCGGGGTCGCGAACGTGTTCGGCTTGTAGGAGAACAGCGGGCGCTGGGTGGCGTAGATCGCCTCGTAGTCGATGTTGTAATACGACTGGCCCGGATCGATGTGTTCGAAGTCGGTGTGGTTGAGCACGGTCAGCGTGCCGCCGCGTTTGCCGCCGCTCTGCGCCTGGGACTGCGGCGTCTGGATCCCCTTCACGACCGTGATCCCACTGCCGCCGGAGACGGAGGAGCTGCTGTTGCTGGAACCGCACGCGGCGAGCCCCAGCGCAAGCGCGCCGGCGAGCGCGGTGGAAGTGAGCATTCTGGTGGGGCCCATTACGGCGTCTCCTCTGTTTGTGGGAATATCGAAGTCATCGCGCGGTCCTCGGGTTGAGCGCGTCCTGCAGGCCGTCACCGAGCAGGTTGAACGCCAGCACGGTCAGCAGCAGGGCCAGCCCCGGGAAGGTCATGTACCACCAGGCGGTGTTGAAGATCGGCGTCGCGGCGGCGATCATCTGACCCCAGCTCGCGGTCGGCGGGCGGATGCCGACGCCGAGGAACGACAGGCCCGCCTCCAGCAGGATGTTGAGCGGGATCAACAGCGTCGAGTAGACGATGATCGGCGCAAGCAGGTTAGGGAAGATCTCCCTGAACATGATCCTTGTGTCCGACGCGCCCAGCGCGCGCGAGGCCTGCACGAACTCGCTCTCGCGCAGGCTCAGCACCAGGCCACGAACGATCCGCGCGATGTACGTCCAGTTCGCGAGCGCGATCAGGAAGATGACCAATCCCAGGCCGGGTTGGATCGTGCCCCCGACGCAGCCCCTGACGGCGCAGGCCGCGCCGATCCCCAGCCCGAGCAGCAGAATCGGGATCGAAAGCACGACGTCGATCAAGCGCGACAGCAGTGTGTCGACCCAGCCCCTGTAGAAGCCCGCGAGCGTCCCGATCACGACGCCGATCACCGTCGCTACCGCGGTGCCGAGGATCCCCACCTCCAGCGCCACGCGCGTCCCGTAGATCACCCGCGAGGCCACGTCCTGGCCGAGCTCGTCGACGCCGAACGGGTGGGCCAGGCTGGGACCGAGCGGGCTGCCGAACTGATCGGTCAGGTTCGGGTTCTGCACATTGGGCCCGGGCAAGCCGAGCAGTTTCACGATCAGCGGGGCGGCGATCGCGACGATCACCAAGAAGACGACGAACCCAAGCGATACGAGCGCGACCCGGTCCTGGCGGAAGCGACGCCAGAACAGCTGCAGGGGGGAGCGCGCCGCGACGCCTGCTCCGGTGTCGGGGAAGTCGAAGCCGCCGGGGGTTGCGGAGCCGCCCCGGCCGGGGAACAGCTCGGCGGCGCCTATGCCCATCTGACGGACTTCCCCTCATCAGTGGAATCCGATTGCAAACACATGAGAAACACGGGCTTTATCTGTTCGACACGCCCTCTTCGACAACCTTCCCAGGAACCTAAATCCGAACTTGGCCGCTACGTGCTCTGTCCAGTGCCGATTGAGGCAAAAAGCTCGATGCACGCGATACTGAGCTGGATGGACACGCTGTTCGAGTCCGACGCCGGCGCAGGGGATCCCGAGGCCGGGCGAGATTCCGCCGAGGACGATCGTCCGCTGGCGGCGCGCATGCGACCGGCAACGCTCGCCGACTTCGTCGGCCAATCGCATCTCCTGGGGGCAGGCTCGGCGCTGCGGACGGCGATCGAGCAGGGACACCCTCACTCGATGGTCCTGTACGGACCGCCCGGCACCGGCAAGACGACGCTCGCGCGCATGGTCGCCGAGCAATCCCAGTCCGTGTTCGAGGAGCTGAGCGCCGTGCAGGCGGGCCGTGCCGAGGTACGTGCCGTGCTCGAGCGCGCTGCCCATCGCCGCGCGACCGGTGGTCCGCCGACGGTGTTCTTCCTCGACGAGATCCACCGCTTCAACAAGGCCCAGCAGGACGCGCTGCTGCCGGCGGTCGAGGACGGTCTGGTCACGCTGATCGGCGCGACAACGGAGAACCCGGCGTTCGAGGTCAACGGCGCGCTGCTCTCGCGCACGCGCGTGTATGCACTACAGGCGTTGAGCGACGAGGAGGTAGCCACGGTGCTGCGGCGGGCGGTGGCGGATGACGCGATGGTCGACGGCGTGGCGATCGAGTTCCTCGCCGCACGCAGCGACGGCGACGCGCGCACGGCCCTGAACGCGCTCGAGCTGGCGCTCGCCACGGCCGCCGAGCTCGGCGAGAGCAGCGTCACGATCGCGCGGGCCGAGGACGCGCTGCAGCGCAGGGCGGTGCTGTACGACAAAGGCGGCGACCGCCACTACGACTACATCTCCGCCTGGATCAAGGCCACGCGCGGGTCGGACCCGGACGCGTCGCTGTACTACCTCGCGGTGATGCTGGAGGGCGGCGAGGACCCACGGTTCATCGTGCGACGGATGGTGATCTTCGCCTCAGAGGACGTCGGCAACGCCGACCCGACCGCGTTGGGAGTGGCGGTCGCCGCGGCTCAGGCGGTCGAGCACGTGGGCATGCCCGAGGCCAAATTCGCGCTCGCGCAGGCCGCGATCTACCTGGCTCTCGCGCCCAAGTCAAACGCGGCCGGTCGGGCGCTGGGCGCCGCTCAACGGCACGTGCGCGAGCATGGGGCGGCGCCGGCGCCGGGGTGGCTACGGCCTGGCGTGAGACCCGGGCAGGAGGTCGGCGGGTACGACAACCCGCATGAGCACCCTGGACACGTCTCACCGCAGGAGCTCTTGCCGGAGGGCGTGGTGGGCGCGCGTTTCTACGCGCCGGACGAGGCGGAGGCGGAGCTCGCGCGGCGGCTGGAGAGAATTCGCCGGGAGCGCGGGCGATAAGCCCATGGGTGATATACTTAAGTTAATGCTTAACCAAAGTACGCTTGTAGAGGGAGATGTCGACCGTCTGTTCCAGGCGCTTGCGGACCCCAGCCGGCGGGCAATGGTCGAACGTCTGACCCGCGGACCGGCGTCCGTCAGCGAGCTCGCGCGGCCGCTGGCGATGTCGATGCCGGCGGTCGTCCAGCACCTGCACGTGCTCGAACGCAGCGGGCTCGTCCACTCGGAAAAGGTGGGCCGAGTCCGTACCTGCACAGTGGAGCCCGCCGCGCTGCGGACCGCGGAGGGCTGGATCACCGAACGGCGCACCGCCTGGGAGCGCAGCCTCGACCGCCTCGGCGAGTACCTCGCCGAGCACCCCGACGGACCGTGACGGCGCGCCAACAACCGACAACCAGCAGAGCAAAGGAGGAGCACGCCGATGAGCCAGACAGACGAGACCGCGGGCGAGCGTTCGACCGTCCATTCCACCTTCGCGCTCGAGCGCACCTACGAGGCTGCGCCGGCGCGGGTGTGGCAGACATGGGCGGACCCCGCGGAGAAGCGCCGCTGGTTCGGCCCGCAGGGGCCGGCTAAGGCCGAGCACGAGCTCGAGTTCCGCGTGGGCGGCCTCGAGCGCATGACCGTGCAATCGCCCGGCGGCGCCTACAAGTTCATCGCGCGCTTCCAGGACATCGTCGAGGGCGAGCGGTTCGTGCACACGTATGAGATGTACCTGGACGACGCGCGCATCTCGGTGTCTGTGGCGACGGTGGTGCTGGAGGCGGTGGGCGACGGGACGAAGCTGACGTTGACCGAGCAGGGCGTATTCCTCGACGGACTCGACAGCCCCGCCGCCCGCGAGCACGGCACGAGGGAGTTGCTGGATACGCTCGCTGCCCACCTCCAGAACACGGGAGACGGGGCGTGAACGGGAGGCGGGCATGACCGCAGTCGCCGACGAGCGGCCCTTGCAGAGCGCCGCCGCCGCGCCCCGCGACGAGCGCTGGGTGGCGCTGTACGTGTTGTGCGTGGGGATGCTGATGATCGTGCTCGACGTGACCGTCGTGAACGTCGCGCTGCCCTCGATCCAGGACGACCTGCATTTCTCGACCTCGAGCCTCGCGTGGGTGATCAACGCCTACCTGATCGCCTTCGGCGGCCTGCTCCTGCTGGCCGGGCGCCTCGGTGACCTGGTCGGACGCCGCAGCGTCTTCCTGGCGGGCATCGGGCTGTTCACCGCCGCCTCGCTGCTGTGCGGCCTGGCGCAGAGCCAGACGATGCTGATCGCCGCGCGCTTCGTCCAGGGCGTCGGCGGCGCGATGACCTCGGCGGTGATCCTCGGCATGATCGTGACGATGTTCCCGCAGCCGCGCGAGCAGGCCAAGGCGATCGGCGTGTACGCGTTCGTCGCCTCCGCCGGCGGCTCGGTCGGTCTGCTCGCCGGCGGCGTGATCACGCAGTCGATCGACTGGCACTGGATCTTCTTCGTGAACATCCCGATCGGGATTGCCACGGCCGTGTTCGCGACCCGCCTGCTCGAGCGCGACGCTGGCATCGGCCTGCACGCGGGCGCGGACATCCCGGGCGCCGTGCTGATCACCTCCGCGCTGATGCTGGGCGTCTACACGATCGTCAAGCCCGCCGCCGAATCCGGCTGGGGAGCGGGGCGCACGCTCTCACTCGGCGGCATCTCGCTGGTGCTGCTGCTCGGCTTTTTCGCGCGCGAGGCCACCGCGCGTAACCCGCTGGTGCCGTTGCGGGTCTTCCGCTCGCGCAACGTCGTCACGGCCAACGCGATCCAGATCCTGTCGGTGGCGGGGATGTTCGGGATGTTCTTCCTCGGCGCGCTGTATCTGCGACGCGTGCTCGGCTACGACGCGCTACAGATCGGGCTCGCGTTCCTGCCCGTCACGCTCACGATGGGGACCCTGTCGATCCGTTACTCCGAGCGCTTGGTGACCCGCTTCGGGGCGCGCGCCACGGTGGCGCCGGGACTCGCGCTGATCGCGCTCGCGCTCGTCCTGTTCGCGCAGGTGCCCGTGCAGGGCAATTACTTCGTCCACGTGATGCCCTCGATGCTGCTGCTCGGCATCGGCGCCGGCATCTGCTTTCCCGCGCTGATGAACCTCGCGATGTCGGGCGTCGAGCCGCAGGACGCCGGTCTCGCCTCCGGCCTGGTCAACACGACCGCGCAGATCGGAGGGGCACTCGGGCTGGCGGTGCTGGCCACGCTGTCGAGCGCGCACAGCCGGCACCTCCTCGCACAGGGCCACTCGAGCGCCGCAGCGCTCACCGGCGGCTACCACCTCGCGTTCTGGATCGCCGCCGCGCTCACCCTCGCCGCGATCGCGATCGTGCCCGCCGTGCTGAGCCCCGCCGTGTCGAGCCCCGTCGTGTCACACGATGCCCAATTCGCACTCGAGGAGGATGACCACGACGCGCGCGAGCGCGAACATGAGCGCGCGCCCGGACGTGTGCGTGGAGGAGCGACCTCGACGGAACCGGGGAGCTGACGGCGGGACGAGCGATAATCGGCCGAGATGAGCCGAGCCCCCCGTGAGGCGCACCCCCCCGAAGCGCAGGCGCCGCAGACGATCGAGTCGCGCAACCCGGCGACGGGCGAGGTGCTCGGCAGCGTGCAGGCCACCCCGCCGGAGCAGATCGACGAGGTCGTCCGCGCGGTGGCCCAGGTGCAGCCGCTGTGGGCGCTCCTACGGGTCGAGGACCGCGCGCGGTACATGCGCAGGATGGCCCAGGCGATCATCGACGAGCTCGACGAGCTCGCACGGGAGATCGGCCGCGAGCAGGGCCGACCACGGGCCGAGGTCGCGGCGCTCGAGCTGCTGCCGGCAATCGACGCGTTGATCTGGATCGCCGACGACGGCGCGAAGGTGCTCGGCGGCCGCCGCGTCGGGATCCACCGCTCGATGTCGCTCGCGCGGCGCGCGCGAATCGCGTATGAGCCCTACGGCGTGATCGGCGTGATCGGTGCCGGCTCAGCGCCCTTCGCCCAGCCTCTCGGCCAGATCGCGGGGGCGCTCCTGGCGGGCAACGGCGTCGTCTTCAAGCCGGCCGCGCGCGCGTGCCTGACGGCGGAGCGCATCGCACGCGTGCTCGCCCGCGCCGACCTGCCGGAGGGCCTGGTCGCGCTCGCGCACGGCGACGCACGCGTGGGGGTCGCGCTCGCGGGGGCGCCGGTCGCGAAGGTCCTGTTCACGGGCTCGCCCGCGGTCGGGCGCGAGGTCGCGCGGGCGTGCGTGAGCCGCGAGAAGGAGGTGACGGTCGAGCTCGGCGGCAAGGACGCGATGCTCGTGCTCGGCGACTGCAACATCGCACGCGCGTCTGAAGGCGCGCTGTGGGCGGGGTGCGCGGGGGCGGGCCAGGCGCGCGGGGCGGTCGAGCGCGTGTACGTCGCCCGCGAGATCGCCGAGCGATTTACGGAGCGGTTGGTGAGCGGCGCGTCGGCGCTCACCGTCGGTGACCCCGAGCAGCCGGGCACGCAGGTCGGACCGCTCGCATCCGAGCGACGGCTGGAGCACGTGCGCGAGCTGGTGGAGGACGCGGTGGCGCAGGGGGCGCGGCTGCATTGCGGCGGCCCGGTTTCGCCCGCGGGGTGCTCGGGTGCGTTCTACGCGCCGGCGGTGCTGAGTGGGGTGACGGGAGAGATGCGCCTGATGCGCGAGCCCATCGACGGACCGGTGCTGGCGGTGATGACGGTCGCTTCGGTGCAGGAGGCGATCTCCGCTACAAACGACAGCGAGTACGGCCTCGGCGCGTCTGTGTGGACGCGCGACCGCTACCGGGGCCTGCGGATCGCCCGCGAGCTGCGGGCGGGGATGGTGTGGCTCAACGACCATCTGCCGAGCCCGGCGGTCTCGCGCGGGCCGTGGGGCGCCGCGGCCGGCGGCGGCCTCGGCCGCGTGCTCGGCGAGGCCGGCCTGCGGGCATGCGCGCAGGAGAAGCTGATCGTGTGGAGCCAGCCGGGGATGCGCGGGCTGTGGTGGGGACCGTACGACCAGGTGCTCGAGGGCGGGGCGCGGGCGGTGGCACAGTTGCGCTCGGCGCGGGATTCGGACCGCGAGCGCGCGTGGCGCCACGGGGCGGTGGGGCTGGCCCGTGTGGGAGCACGAGCGCTGGGGCGTGGGGTGCCTCGGTAGACGGCTAACCTTTGAACATGCCCGCCCAGGCCTATGCAGGCAAGGAGTGCGTCTGCCAGCTACACAGGGGAATCTGCGATCAGTCGTGCGTCCAGGGGATGCTCGACACGCCGTTCTACATCGCCTGCCTGAAGCTCACAGGCCGGCGCTGCGTGGTCGTCGGGGGCGGTGAGATCGGGCTGGAGAAGGTCGAGGGCCTGCTCGCCTGCGACGGCGCCGTGACGCTGATCGCGCCCGAGGCGGAGCAGGCGCTCCAGGGTTACGCGCGGGAGGGCTCGATTCGCTGGGAGCAACGCGAGTACGCCGGTCCGGCAGACCTGGAGAGCGTGTTCATGGCGATCGCCGCGACGAACGACACCGACGTGAACATCGCCGTCTACGACGACGCCGAGCGCCGGGCGATGCTCGTGAACGTGGTCGACGTGCCGCCGCTGTGCAACTTCATCCTGCCGGCGATCGTCCGCACCGGGCCGCTGGCGATCGCGATCTCCACGGCCGGCGCCTCACCGGCGCTGGCGAAGCGGATCAAGCGCCAGATCGCCGAGGAGTACGGCGAGCCCTACGCGCGGCTGGCGGTGCTGCTGAACGAGGTCCGCGGCTGGGCGAAGGGCACGTTGCCGACCTACCAGGACCGCAAGGAGTTCTTCGAGGGGATCGTCAATGGGGACCCCGACCCGGTGGAGCTCTTGCGAGGTGGTGATGAGGGTGCCGTGCGCGAGCTGATCGCGGCGGCGCAGATCCGGCACGAGCCGCAGAGAACAGGCGTGTGATCGAGCTGGAAGGGCTCGTTCGTCGCTACGGCGAACGCGAGGCCCTGAGCGATGTGTCCCTGTCGTTGTCCGCCGGGCAGACCTTGGTCGTGTTCGGGCCGAACGGCGCGGGCAAGACAACCCTGCTGAGAGTGCTCGCGACGCTGTTGCGTCCCCATGCCGGGGAGGTGACGGTGCTCGCCCGGCGGTTACCGCAAGACGCCTGGGCGGTACGTGGGCGCATCGGGCTGTTGGGGCATGAACCGCTGCTGTATCGAGAGCTGACCGCGCGCGAGAACCTGCGCTTCCATGCGCGCCTGCACGGCGTGCAGGAGGATCGCGTCGAGGAGGTACTCGCGGCCGTGAGGCTCTCAGAGCGCGCTGAGGAGCCACTGAAGACACTGTCCCGTGGGATGGTGCAGCGTGCGGCCATCGCCAGGGCAACGCTGCACGACCCCGAGCTGCTGCTGCTCGACGAGCCGTGGGCGAATCTCGATCCGGCCGCGCGGGAGCTGGTCGAGCCGCTGATCGGCGCCGGAACCGGTCCGGGTGGCCCCCGTACTCGAGTGATCTCCAGTCACGATCCGAGCGGCGGGCTGAGCGAGGCCGACCTGGTGCTGGGCCTGCGCAACGGTCGTCCGGCGCTGCTGGCGAAGGTTGCGGACGTCGACCCGGATGAGATCGCGGAGCTGTACAGGTGAGCGCCGTGAGCGAGAGCCCTCCGACCGAGAGCGACACGGGCAGACCGCGGGCGCGGCCCCCGAGCATGGCGGCGACCGTCGGCGCGCTGCTGCGCAAGGAGCTGCTGGTCGAGCTGCGCACCCTGGAGTCCGTGCCGGGGATGTCGCTGTTCGCGGTGACGACGTTCGTCGTATTCCACTTCGCCCTGAACCAGAACACCGTCTCCGGCGACGAGGCGGCGGGGATCCTGTGGGTGACGCTGCTGTTCGCCGCGATGCTCGGCGTCAACCGCCTGTTCGTCGCCGACCAGGACCAGGGCGGCTTCGACGCGTTCTTGCTCGCGCCGGTCGATCGCTCGGCGATGCTGCTGGCGAAGGCGCTGGCGCTGTTCGCCTACCTCGCCGTGCTCGAGCTCGTCGCCGTGCCGGCCTTCGGCCTGCTGCTGCTCGCGCCACCACTCGGCCAGACGCTGCCCGACCTGCTCCTGGTGCTCGTGCTCGCCGATGTCGGGATCGCGGCGATCGGCACGCTCGTCGCGGCGCTGGCAGTGCAGACACGCGCGCGCGACCTGCTCGGGCCGCTGCTTGCGCTGCCGCTGCTCGTGCCGGTCGTGATCGGCGCCGCTCGCGCCAGCTCGCCACTGCTCGTCCTCGCACGGGCGGGCGGGCACGTTGATCCGCCACAGGTGCGCTGGCTGGGAACTCTCGCACTCTATGATCTGGTGTTCGGGCTGATCGCCTATGCCGTTTTCGATTTCCTGCTGGAGGACTAGTGTCGTCCCGAACATTCCCCCCGATGAACGGACGCGGCCTGCGCGCGCTGAGCATCGCAACGGTCGCCGCGCTTCCGATCGCCCTCGTGCTCGTGTTCTTCTACGCGCCGATCGAAGCCGAAGAAGGGTTCCTGCAGAAGATCTTCTACCTGCACGTACCGCTCGCGATCGTCACCCTCTGCGGGTTCGTGCTCGGCGGGCTGATGGCGATCATGCATCTGCGCACGCGCGAGCGCAATTGGGATCTGCGCTCCTACGTGGCGATCCACATGAGCCTGATCTTCGGGGTCGGCACTTTGATCACCGGCTCGATCTGGGCGCGCGGCTCGTGGGGCCACTGGTGGGTGTGGAGCGAGCCGACGCTCGTCTCGTTTCTGATCATCATGCTGCTGTACGCGACCTACCAGCCGCTGCGCTTCGCGATCGAGGACCCCGAGCGCCAGGCGCGCTACGCGTCGGTGTTCGCGATCGTCGCGGGGGCGTTCGTGCCGCTGAACTTCCTCGCGGTGCGCCTGTCGACCGAATACCTGCACCCGCGCGTGCTCGGCAGCTCCTCCAACCTGCCGCCGAAGATGGCGTTCACGTTCCTGGTGTCACTGGTGGCGATCGCGCTGCTGTACGCGACGCTCTGCTGTTATGAGCTCACCGCCAAGCGCTCGCGCATGCTGCTCAAATCGCGTAGCAGGACCCTTGGCTTCCAATGACCCCACTCGCGACGGCCATCCCGGGAAATTCCAACAACGGCTATGTGGCGGCCGCATACATCGTGTTCTTCGCGATCGTGCTGATCTATGTCGCGATCATGGCGCTTCGCCTGACGCGGGTGGAACGCGGCCTGCGCGACCTGAACGAGCGCGCGGGGATGCCCCGAGATGGAGCTACGCAGGGCGAGACTCGGCAAGACGGACTTGGCGGAGACGACGCCCACAGCCAGGCACGGGAGCGCGAGACGGTATGAGCGAGCTGCTGGCACTCGGCATCTCGCACAAGACGGCGCCCGTGGCGCTGCGCGAGCGTCTGGCGTTCACCGAGCAGGAGGCGATCGAGTTCTCAAATCAGGCCACGACCACCGACGAGGTGCGCGAGGCGGTCGTGATCTCCACCTGCAACCGCACCGAGGTCTACCTCGTGGTGGGCGATCCGGTGCAGGCCGAGGGCGATGTGCTGGGTCTACTCGCCCGCCGCGCCGGGATCCGCCCGACGGAGCTCGCGCAGGAGATCTACTCCCCGCGCAACTGCGACGCCGCGCGCCAGCTCTACCGCGTGACCGCGGGCCTGGAGTCGATGATCGTCGGCGAGGCGGAGATCCAGGGTCAGGTCCGACGCGCGCACGAGGCGGCGATGCGCGAGGGCAGCACCGGCGCGCTCACCAACCGGCTGTTCGCCGCGGCGCTGACGGCCGGTAAACGTGTGCGCACCGAGACCGGGATCGGCTCGAGCCGCGTGAGCGTCCCCTCGGTGGCGGTCGATCTCGCGCTGAGCGTGCTCGGGGGCCTGGAGGAGCGCCATGTGGTGATCCTCGGAGCGGGCGAGACCAGCGAGCTGACCGCGCGCGCGCTCGCCGACCAGGGCGCGGGCACGATCTTTGTGGCCAACCGCCACGCCGACCGCGCGCTCAGCCTTGCCCAGCGCTTCGGCGGCTCGGTGGTCGGGCTCGATGGGCTGCCCGAGCAGCTGTTGCACGCCGACATCGTGCTCTCCTCGACCTCTTCGCCCCATCCGATCGTCGGACGCGAGGAGCTCGAGCTGGTGATGCGCCAAAGGCGTGAACGGAGCCCACCCACCCGATCGCTGCTGCTGATCGACATCGCGGTGCCGCGCGACATCGATCCCGACTGCGGCGAGCTCGAGGGCGTGACCCTGTATGACATCGACGACCTGCAGGCCGTCGTCGCGCGCAACCTCGACACGCGCGCGAGCGAGGTCCCACGCGCGGAGGAGATCGTCGAGGAGGAGATTCAGCGCTTCGCGCGCTGGCTCGGCCAGCTCGAGGTGCTACCCACTGTGAGCGCGCTGCGCGAGCACGGCAACGCGCTGGTCGAGCAGGTGCTGGCCGAGAACGCGGGACGCTGGGAGTCGGCCTCGCCGCGCGACATCGCCCGCGTGGAGGCGGTCGCCCGGGCGGTGATGAGCCGGCTGCTGCACGAGCCGACGATCCGCCTGCGCAGCCTCTCGGAGGCGCGCGGCCACGCGAGCCTGGAGTTGGTTCGGGAGCTGTTCGGGTTGCGCGATGACAAGGCCGCCGAGGAGGCCGCCGGGCAGCCGAGGAGCAGAATCGGATCCCGCCCGCCCAGCTCGCCGAGGTCCACGACCTCCAGCGCCGCCGCCAGGGCTGAGGGCCCGATCCCCCCATGCCAGCACGCTCCTGCCGGGAGATGCCTTGATGCGGATCGGAACCCGTGGGAGTGCGCTGGCGCTCGCGCAGGCGGTCACGTGGCCGAGCTGCTTGACGAGGCCGAGCTCGTCACGATCACCACCAGCGGAGATTCGGACGCCCGCCCACCCGCGCGTGGCCAGGACAAGTCGCGTTGGGTCGACACGATCGAGGCCGCGCTACTCGCCGGTGAGATCGACCTGGCGGTGCACTCGGCCAAGGATGTCCCCGGCGAGCTGGCGGGCGGGCTCTCGCTGCTGGGCGCGCCCGCGCGGGTGGCAGCCGAGGATGTGCTGTGCGGCGCGCCTGAGTCTCGATGCCCTTTCCAAAGGCGCGCGCGTCGGCACCGGCAGCCTGCGTCGCGCCGCGCAACTGCGGGCGGTTCGCGAGGACCTGCAGGTGGTCGCGATCGGCGGCAATGTCGACACGCGCCTGCGGCGAGCTCAGCGAGGAGGATGATTTGGATGCAATCGTGCTCGCGCGTGCGGGGCTTCAGCGGCTGGGCCGCGAGATGCAGGTCGGCGCGGTGCTCGATCCGGTCCGCTTCGTCCCCGCCCCCGGTCAGGGCGTGCTCGCGCTCGAGGGACGCGCGGGTGACGGCGCAGTCGAGCAGGCGGTGCGTGCGATCACCGACCCTGACACGTTCGCGTGCCTGCGGGCCGAGCGCGCGGTGGCGAGCGCGCTCGGCGCGAGCTGCCACACGCCGCTTGGCGCCCATGCGGTACCCGCCGGTTGCGGCTGCTTGAACCTACGCGCATGGGTGGGGCTCCCCGATGGCTCGGCCTGGGTGAGCGACGAGCTACTCGGCGGCTTCTACGATCACGAAGCGCTCGGACGCCGCGTGGCAGAGCGCATGACGGCGGCCGGAGCCGGGGAGCTGCTGGCGCAGGCTGAGGGGGTGGCACGCCGACCCCGTGAGCGGCCGGGTCTACCTCGTCGGCGCGGGACCCGGCGACCCTGGGCTGCTGACCGCGCGCGCGCTGGAGCTGATCGCCGCGGCGGACGTGATTCTCTACGACCGCCTGATTCCAGACACGGCGCTCGACGGCGCGCGCGGCGATGCGGAGGTGCTGTTCGTGGGCAAGGAGGGCGGCGGGCCCGCTGTCCCCCAGGAGCAGACCGAGGCGCTGATCCTCGACCGCGCCCGGGCGGGTAGGACGGTCGTGCGCCTGAAGGGCGGCGACCCGTTCGTGTTCGGGCGCGGCGGCGAGGAGGCGCTCGCTCTGCGCGAGGCCGGCATCCCCTTTGAGATCGTCCCGGGCGTCACATCCGGCGTGGCCGCGGCGGCCTACGCGGGCATCCCCGTCACCCATCGGGGGCTCTCGACGGCGGTGGCGCTCGTCACCGGGCACACCCGCGAGGATGGTCCCGAGGAGTCGGCGCTCGACTGGCCGGCGCTCGCGGCGTTCCCGGGAACGCTCGTGTTCTACATGGGCGTGCGCCAGCTGCCGCAGATCGCGCAGTCGTTGATCGCTGCCGGGCGCCCTGCCTCAGAGCCGGTTGCAGTTGTCGAACGCGGCACGCTCCCCGACCAGCGCACTGTCACGGGGACGCTGCAGAACATCGCCGAGATCGCCCGGCGTGAGCAGGTGCGCGCACCTTCGATCACTGTGGTCGGCCCCGTCGCCGGGCTCGCCGGGCAGCTGGAGTGGCTGTCTCCGCGCCCGCTCGGTGGCCAAACCGTGGCCGTCACACGCGCTCGTGCGCAGGCCAGCGGCTTGGCGCGAGCGCTGGTGCAGCTGGGAGCGAACGTGGTGCAGGCGCCGGTGATCCGAACACAACCGCTTCCCGGACCACCGCCGGATCTGACGCAATACGACCTCGTCTGCTTCACCAGCCCCAACGCGGTGAGCGCGCTGTTCGAACGCCTCGGTCAGGGGACTACGCCTGCAGACGCGCGTGACGCGCGAGCGTTTGCGGGCGCGCGCGTGGCGGCGATCGGCCCCGGCACGGCGCGCGCGCTGGCGGAGCACGGGCTGGTCGCGGACATCGTGCCGGAGCGGTCCGTCGCGGAGGCGCTGGTCGAGGCTCTCGCCGGCACGCCTGTCGAGCATGCCCTGGTGGCGCGCGCCAAGGAGGCTCGCGACGTGATCCCGGATGCGCTGCGCGCCCGCGGCGCGCAGGTGGATGTGCTGGCGCTATATGAAACCGTGGCCGAGCCGCTCTCGGTTCAGGCGTTGGAACAGGCGCGGCAAGCCGACTACATCACCTTCACCTCCTCCTCCACCGTGCGCTTCTTCCTCGACGCGGCGGACGGCGCTGCCGGCCTTTCCCCCGAGACGAGGATCGTCTCGATCGGCCCGATAACGAGCGAAACCCTGCATGAACACGGGTTCCAGGCGCACGTCGAGGCTGAGGATCACGACATCGACGGGGTTATCCGGGCGCTGCTCGCAGATGTTGCCGCGCGAGCTGAATAGGACTCGGCGGCGCCACCATGCGACCTGAGCGCAGGACGCTCCTCGATCGGCACCCGCCGCATCTCCATCTGCTCGCCGAGACTCTGCGGTGGCAGCGCAATCGAACCTGACGCACGGACGCCGGCGAGCTCCGGGCCGATCAAGCGCGCCGAGGCGGCCACCAGCACCGCATAGGCCATCGCAGAGAGCTCGCGCAACGACTGGTGGGAATGCTGGCGCACACCGAGGTCCACCTGAGCGAGGCCGTCGAGACCGACTGCGCGCCACGCGTCGATCAGCATCGCGATCTCCACCCCGTAGCCGACGCTGAACGGCAGCGTCACCAACAGCTCACGCCGCGCCGCCACTTCGCCCGCCAGCGGCTGGTCGAAGACCGCGAGCTCAGGCGCATGCAGATTCAGCAGCGGTCGTGCCAGCAGCTCGGTGACGCGGCCGCCCTCGCCCGCACGCGAGGACGACCCCGCGGGATCGCGAAACGGCCGCTGAAAGCAGCCCTTCACGAGCTGAACCCCCGGCTCGCAGATCAACGGCCCCAACAGACCCAGGAGGAAGCCGGCGTGAAAGTTCTCGGTGTCGGTGTCGAGGTAGACGACGAGCTCGCTCTGAACCACTCCCAGCGCGCGCCACATCGCATCGCCCTTGCCCTGTGCCGGGCCGCACTCGCGCGCGAGCGCATCCTCCTGCACGACCCTCAGACCGGCGGAAGCGGCGATCTCGGCGGTTCCGTCAACCGAAGCGGAGTCGATCACAACCACTTCGTCGATCAACCCAACCAGCTGCAACTCGGCTACGCACCGCGCGATCGGGCCGATCGTCGCGGCAACCTCGCGCGCCGGCAGCACGACCGCGACGGACTCGCGCTTGGCGGCGAGCAACCGCTCCAGCGGGAACTGGCCGGCACGGAAGCTGCGCCGCGCGCGCCAATCGGTTGCCGTCAGATCTTTCTGCATACCTCCTAAACCTAGCCGCCACCGGATGTGGTGCCGACGCTCGCGACCTCGTGGGCGCCTGCAGAACCACCTCCACGATCTTGCGCAGATGCGCTTTGCAGGAGTCATTTCGGGGTTTGCCTGCGACGCTATACGGGGAGTAGCCTTGATCACACATGCCTCGCTCGCTGTGGAATGGCACGATCGCCTTCGGGATGGTGCGCGTGCCCGTGAAGCTGTACTCGGCCACCGAGTCCAAGGCCGTGAGCTTTCGCGAGCGTCACGCGACCGACGGCGCCGCGATCGAACACCGCCGCGTGTGCGTCCAGGAGGGCAGGGAGGTGCCCTACGGCGAGACCGTGAAAGGCTTCGAAGTCAGCTCCGGCTCCTATGTGACGCTCTCCAAGGAGGAGATCGCCACGGCGGACGGGCCCGGCGCGCGCATGATCGAGATCGAGCACTTCGCCGGGCGCGAGGAGATCGACCCGGTCTACTACGACCGCGCATACAACCTCGGTCCCGGCAAGCTCGGCGACGAGGCCTACCTGCTCCTGCACACGGCGCTGAAGCGCTCTGACCGGGTGGGGATCGGACGCTTCGTCTTCCACAACAAGGCTCATCTGGTCGCGCTGCGCGCGCTGCAGGATGTGATCGCACTGCATACGATGCGCTTCGCCGACGAGCTCGTCCCGGTCGGCGAGGTCGAGATCCCCGCGCCGCAACGCAAGCCCTCGAAGCTCGAGGTCTCCGCCGCCGGGACGCTGGTCGAGCAGCTCAGCGCGAGCTTCCAGCCCGACGATTACGAGGACACCTACCGCGCGGCCCTACTCGAGCTGATCGAGCGCAAGGCCCGCGGCGAGACGATCGACACGCCCGAGGCCGTTCAGATCGCGCCCGAGGACGACCTGCTCGGGGCGCTGCAGGCGAGCCTCGAGCGCCAGGGCGGGCGACGCCCTGCGCGGGCGAAGGCAAAGAAAGCCAAGAAAGCCCCCCGGTCGCAGGCGAGCAAGCCCGCAAGGAGCGCGCGCTGATGGCCAAACCGCTGTGGACCGGTTCGCTCAGCTTCGGACTCGTCAACGTGCCGGTCGCGCTGTTCAGCGCCACGCGCGATCGCGACATCCACTTCCAGCTGCTGCACGCGCCCGACTGCTCGCCGATCGAGACACGCCGGGTCTGCGCCGCCGAGGAGCAGCCGGTGCCGTGGCCGGAGATCGCCCGCGGCTACGAGCTCGAGAACGGCGAGTGGGTGCTGCTCTCGGACGAGGACCTGCGGGCCGCCGCCCCCCGCCAGAGCCGCACGATCGACATCGAGCGCTTCGTCGAGGTCGGGGAAATCGATCCGGTCTACTTCGACCGCTCCTATCTGCTCGTCCCCCCCGACGAGGGCGCCGCGCGGGCCTACGCGCTGCTGAGCGAGACGATGGGCGGCTCGGGCAAGGCGGCGCTCGGGCGCTTCGTGCTGCGCGCCAAGGAGCGCCTGGTCTGCATTCGCGTCCGCGACGGCGCGCTCACGCTGACAACGATGCTGTTCGCAGACGAAGTGCGCTCCACCGAGGAGATTGCAGCGGAGATCCAAGGCGCCGAGCCCACGCGTGAGCAGGTCGACTCGGCCGTCGCCGTGATCGAGGAGCTTGGCGTCGAGTTCGATCCGACGCTCTACCGCGACGAGCATCGCGCCCATCTGAGGCGGATCATCAAACGCAAGCAGCAGGGCAAGAAGATCGCCGCTCCCGTTGCCGCCGCCGCTGCTACCGCCGAGCCTCAGGTCACGAGTGCCCCCGATCTGATGGGCGCGCTCGAGGAGAGCCTCGCGCGGATCAGGGGCGAGACAGTTGGCCAGAAGGCCCGCGGCCAGCGATCGAGTCCTACCAAGAGACCATCCAAAGGTGCGGTTACCAGTGAGGCAAGCCGGGTAGGAGTGAAAAAGCAAGAGCCAGCCAGAGAGACGTGAGAGCGCAAGAACTGGTTGCCACGAGGTCGCCGGACGGTCTATTGAGGAGTGACGAGCGTGGCCAGCACGCCCAGATACGAGCAGGAAGAGACCAACGCGGCCGCGACGGAAGCGGCAGAGATCGGCGGCGTGACCGGCGAGGAGGAGCTGGACCCGGCCCAGCTGCCCGTGACCGAGGCCGGCGGTGGCGTGGCCGAGGGCTTTGAGGAATCAGAGCGCGCGCTGATCGAGCATGCCTCCCACGGTGACCAACAATCGGCCCACACGATCCTCCACGATCAGGGCCTGCCCGAGGAGCCGAGCACCGCACGCGAAGACGCCGAGCCAGACCACGAGCACAGCAGTGAGCTCGGCGACGAGCGGTGAGAAAAGGGTCGCCGGGAGCCGATGCCGGAGCACATCGTGCCGATGCTCGCGCGCGCCGGTCGCCTGCCCGCCGACGATGCGGGCTGGGCGTTCGAGATCAAGTGGGACGGCGTGCGCGCGATCACCTATTGGCAGCCGGGAGAGCTGCGAGTCGAGAGCCGCAACCTGAACGACGTCAGCGCCCGCTATCCCGAGCTGCGCGCGCTCGGGCCCCAGCTGGGCTCTCGCGAAGCGGTGCTCGACGGAGAGATCGTCTCCTTCGACGAGGATGGGCGCCCGAGCTTCGAGCGCCTCCAGCGACGGATGCACGTCGCGTCGCCAAGCGCGATCCGCCGGCTGGCGCTCCAGGAGCCCGTGAGCTATGTGATCTTCGACCTGCTCTACCTCGACGGGCACGCCACGATCGAGCTGCCCTACCGCGAGCGGCGCGCGCTGCTGGAGGGGCTCGAGCTGAGAGGGCCCTCGTGGCAGACCCCCGCCTACCACGCCGGCGAGGGACGCGAGCTGCTGGCGGCAGCGGCAGAGCAGCACTTGGAGGGCGTCGTGGCCAAGCGCCTGGATTCGCCCTACCGGCCCGGCCGGCGCACGGACGAGTGGCTGAAGGTCAAGAACATCGACCGCCAGGAGCTCGTGATTGGGGGCTGGCTGCCGGGCAAGGGCGCCCGCGCCGGGCGACTCGGGGCGCTGCTCGTTGGCTACTACGAGCCCGGCGAGAATCGTCGACGGGTCCTGCGCTACGCCGGCCGTGTCGGCACGGGCTTCGACGAGGCGGAGCTCGATCGCCTGGGCGAGGAGCTCGAGACGCGCGCGCGGGACACGAGCCCCTTCTCGGGAACCCAGCCGCCGCGGGAAGCTCGCTTCGTCGAGCCGGAGCTGGTGGCCGAGATCGAGTTCCGACAGTGGACGCGCGAGCGCATCCTGCGCCACTCCGTCTACAAGGGCCTGCGCGAGGACAAGCCTCCCGAGGAAGTCCGGCTCGAGGAACCGATGACCAAGGCTCCCTACGAGGTAGTGCACGAAACCAAGCGCGCCGCGGAGATCGAGGTGCAGGGGCGCACCCTGAAGCTGACCAACCGCGAGAAGGTCATGTACCCGCGCGGTGGCTTCACGAAGGGTGATCTGATCGACTACTACGCTGCGGTCGCGCCCGTGCTCCTGCCCCATCTCGCCGGCCGGCCGCTGACGCTCAAGCGCTATCCCGACGGCGTCGAGGGGAAGTACTTCTACGAGAAGCGCTGCCCGCCGCATCGACCGGATTGGGTGCGGACGGCGGCGATCGCGAGCGAGCGTGGGAGGGGCACGATCGACTACTGCCTGGCCGAAGACCTGCCGACGTTGATCTGGGCCGCCAACCTGGCCGACATCGAGCTGCACACCAGTCTCTCCCGGGCGCAGCGGATGGACCGGCCGACGGCGATCGTGTTCGACCTCGACCCCGGCGCGCCGGCGGCACTGAAGGAGTGTTGCCGCGTGGCGCTCTGGATCAGAGAGATATTCGACTCCTTTGGGCTGGAAACGTTCGTCAAGACCTCCGGCTCGAAGGGCCTACAGGTGTATGCGCCACTCAACGGCACCGTCGGCTACGAGCAGACCAAGCCCTTCGCCCGCGCGGTTGCCGAGCTGCTCGAGAAGCGCCACCCGCGGCAGGTCGTCTCGCGCATGGCCAAGGAGCTGCGCCCAGGGCGGGTGCTGGTCGATTGGAGTCAGAACGACGAGCACAAGACGACCGTCTGCGTCTACTCGCTGCGCGCGCGCAAACGCCCCACGATCTCGACGCCGCTTGCCTGGGAGGAGGTCGAGCAGGCCATGCGGACCAGGCGCGAGCCGAGCCTCAGCGCCGAGCCGAGGGAGCTGCTCGCGCGCGTCGAGCGCGACGGTGACCTGTTCGAGGGGCTGCTGACGCTGCGACAGGAGCTCCCGGATCTCTCTACAGGAAACGCGATGGCGCAATAAGTAGCCCGGTCGACAACCGGGCTACCGGCAGCTGATGAGGTGGCCATCATCCAGTGTCGACAGATAACTTATCTGCGGATGTCCCAGAAAACACCACCCGACGCGCTCGTCTGCGTCGTCGAGATTCCCAAGGGCGTGCGCAACAAGTACGAGTACGACCCCGAGCTCGGCGGGATCAAGTTCGACCGGCTACTGATGAGCGCCGCGACCTACCCGACCGACTACGGATACCTCCGCGGCACGCTCGGCCAGGACGGCGACCCCCTGGACGCGCTCGTCTGCCTCCACGAGGCCACGTTCCCCGGCTGCCTGATCCCGGTCAAGCCGGTCGGGATGTTCATGATGCGCGACGAGCAGGGGATCGACGACAAGATCATCTGCGTCCCCCTCGCCGACCCCTACTGGAACGAGTACCACGAGCTCAAGGACCTACCGATGCTGCTGCGCCAGGAGATCGAGCAATTCTTCTCGATCTACAAGGACCTCGAGGGCAAGGCCGTGACGATCGACGGCTGGCACCCGCGCGCGGAGGCCGAGCAGGAGATCGCGCAGGCGCGCCGGCGGTTGCTGGACAGCTGAGGCAAGCTGTGGACGCGGTCGAGCTGCTGGTCGAGGCCGGCGCGGCGCTGGCGGGATCGCTGGATCCGAGGACCACGATGCGCGAGGTCGCAAAGTTGACCGTGCCGCGACTGGCGGATCTCTGCGTGATCGACCTGCTCGACGAGCAGGGTGCAATCAACGACGTCGCCGTCATCGCGGCGGACCCACAGATCGCACGCGGACTCGAAGAGCTGCGCGCGCACTCGCCGCTGGATCCGGAGGGCGAGCACCCAGTCGCACGGGTAATCCGCAGCGGGCAGCCGGAACTGCTCGCGGAGATGGCCGACAGCTCGTTGCGGACGTTTGCGGAGAGCTCAGTCCACGCGGAGTTCATGATCGCCCACAACTACCGCTCGGCGGTCGTCGTTCCCCTGCAGGCGCGGGGCAGGACACTCGGCGCGATCTCGATCCTGCGACTCGAGCCGCGCAAGCCGCTCGGAGCGGCGGAGAGGCCCTACGGACAGGAGGATCTCGAGCTCGCCCTGGAGATCGCACGCCGGGCGGCGCTGGCAATCGACAACGCCCGCCTGTTCTCCGATCTGGGGCGGCTCGAGCAGCGCCTGGAGGCGATCCTCTCGAGCGTCGCGGAGGCGATCACGGTGATCGACCGCAGTGGCCGGACGATCTTCGCCAACCAGGCCGCGGCCGACCTGTTGGGGTTTCCCACACCCGACGAGCTGACGGGCGCGCCCCCGGGGACGATCATGTCTCGCTTTCTCGTCTCCGACGAGCAGGGAGAGAGCTCGGCCTGGAGTCGATGCCCGCAAGGCGACTGTTCACGGGCGAGCACCCGGAGCCGCTGCTGGTGAGAAACATCGTCCGCGCCACGGGCGAGGAGCGCTGGCTGATCGTCCGCTCCTCGCCGATCTCCGAGCCGGGGTCAGAGCGCGTCGACTACGCCGTCAATGTCTTCGAGAACGTCACCGAGGTCAAGCGAGCGCAGCTGGCGGAGAGCTTTATGGCCGAGGCCAGCCGCGTGCTCGCCTCCTCGATGGACTACACCCAGACGCTGCGTGAGGTCGCACGACTGGCCGTCCCACAGATCGCCGACTGGTGCGCGGTCGACGTGCTGGGCGAGAGCGGGGAGATCGAACGGGTGGCCGTGCATCACTCCGACCCGCGCAAGATCGCGCTGGCGGAAAGGCTCGACCGCAGCTATCACCCGGCGCCGGAGGATCCGGCGGGAGTGCCCGAAGTGATCCGCACCGCGCAAGCGCGCATCTACACGGATATCGAGCCGGATGCCCTGACCGCCTACGCACGCGACGGCGCGCACCTGGAGCTGTTGCGAGCGATCCAGGCCACGGCGGTGATCATCGTGCCGCTGGCCGCGCCGACGCGGACGCTTGGCGCGATCACGCTCGTCTCCTCGGAGTCGAGCCGGCGTCTGACGCAGGCCGATCTGGGACTCGCCGTCAGGCTCGGCCGCCGCGCCGGCACCGCCGTGGAAAACGCGCGGCTCTACACCGAGCGCACGCGGATCGCGCACACGCTGCAACGGGCGCTGCTGCCGGAGTCCCTGGCGGAGATCCCCGGGGTGGAGATCCAGACGCTGTACGCAGCCGCCGGCGAGCTGAACGAGGTGGGCGGCGACTTCTACGACGTGTTCGACTACGACGAGGACCGCACGATGCTCGTGATCGGGGACGTCTGCGGCAAAGGACCGCGAGCGGCGGGTGTGACGGCGCTCGCCCGCCATACCCTGCGTGCCGCGGCGATCGGGGGCCAATCCCCCACCGAGATGCTCGCGACGCTCCACCAGGCGCTGATGCGCCAAGCCCCGGGGGCTGACCTGTGCACCGTCTGCCTGATCGCGCTCACGCGCGAGCAGCACGGCGCGCGACTGACGATCGCGCTCGCCGGACATCCGCAACCGCTGCTGATATCCCCTCGAGGGGAGGTCGAGCAGGTCGGAAACAGCGGCACGATCCTCGGCGTCGTCGATCCGCTCCACATCTCCGAGAGCGAGATCACGCTGGGGGCGGGAGAGACCCTGTTGCTGTACACCGACGGTGTGATCGAGGCGGGCAGACCCGATCGCCTGCTCGGCGAGGATGGCCTGCTGGCACTCTGCAAGGCCGCGCCGAAGCTGTCCCTGAAGGGATTTCTGGAGCACATCGAGCATGCGGCGCTCGAGCGTGCGCAGGACCGCCTGCGCGACGACATCGCGTTGCTGGCGCTCCGCATAGATAGTTGAGATACGAGCCGGAGAGGCTCCTGCGCCACCAAATCGGTGCGATAGTGTCTTGTCAATGACGGACGCGGGAAATCTCCTGATCGGCGTGAGCAGCGAGGGGGAGCGGGTGGTGCTGCGGCTCGACGGTGAGCTCGACCTGGCCAGCGTGCCGACGCTCGAACACGCGGTCGAGAACGCGATGCCCGATCATGCGGCCGAGCTCGTGCTCGACCTGCGTGGGCTCGAGTTCATCGACTCGACCGGCCTGCGAGCAATCCTCCTGCTGGACAAGCGCTCGACCGAGCAGGGACAGACCTTCGCCCTCGTCCGCGGTTCCGAGCAGGTGCAGCGGCTCATGACCATGACCCACGTAGACGAGCACCTGAAGATCATCGATTCTCCTGAGGAGATCCTCCTTTAGCGCTCATCCCGCCGGTTTGCCTGCCATCGAGGAGCAAACCACCCTCGGCCGACCGCGTGTGCACCTGCGCGA
>CAWFSI010000004.1:0-303474 GCA_963818545.1 uncultured Solirubrobacterales bacterium
CTTCCCCTGGATCGGGGCGCTGCATTCGCTGCTCGACAACTTGGTGGACGTCGCCGAGGATCGCGCCACCGGGCAGCACAACCTGATCGGCCTCTACGGCTCCGCTGCAAGCCGCCGGAGCGTATCGGCAGGCTGGCTGAGCGTTCGCTGGGGCGCCGCGCGGGAGGCCTGCCGGATGCTCGTGCGCCGCGCTTCCTGCTGGCGGCGATGGCGAGCTTCTATCTGTCGACGCCGGAGGCCGCTACGCCGGAGGCGCTGCCGGTCGCTCGCGGGGTGCTCGGGGCGCTGGACGGTCCAGCCGAGCTCGCGATGCTGGTGTTCCGAGCTCGCCGCTCGCGCGCTCGAGGGCTCTTGCCCGGTTCATGGGGGCGGGGAGCACGCGGAGCAGGAGATCGTGATGCCCGGCGGGCTGACGGCCGTGGTTGGCGAGCCGCGCGTGAGTGAGGCGCATGGCATGAAGTAGACTCGCGCGCGATTGGTTCCTCATGGGGGTTTCGTCGGGTCGTGAAGCTCTCGTCGGTGCAGGCGGAGAGGGGTCGTACCTGGATGCTCGAGCTGACCGAGCTCGTCAAGCACTACCCCGCTGTCGGCGGTGAGCCCGTGCGCGCCGTCGACGGCGTGTCGCTGTCGGTCGCTCCCGGCGAGATAGTCGCGCTGTATGGGCCCAGCGGCTCGGGCAAGACGACGCTGCTGCTGATGGTCGCGACGCTGCTGGAGCCAACCAGCGGCACGTGTCGATCGCCGGACGCGACGTCTCCTCCCTGACCGAGCGCGAGGCCTCGCAGTTTCGTCTCTCCGAGCTCGGCTTCATCCGCCAGAACTTCGACCTGCTTGCCCGGCGTCAGCGCGATCGACAACGCCGTGTTGAAGCTGCTGAAGACGGTGCGCTGGCGCGAGGCGCACCGCCAGATCACGCCGCTGCTCGAGCGTCTAGGTCTCGGCGAGCGCCTGGCGCACCGCGCGGAGACACTGTCGATGGGCGAGCGCCAGCGCGTGATGATCGCCCGCGCGCTCTCTACCGAGCCGAGCCTGCTGCTCGCCGATGAGCCGACGGGCAGCCTCGACAGCCAGCGCAGCCGCGAGGTGCTGGAGCTGCTGCGCGAGCTCTGCCGCGAGCGCCAGCGTGGCAATCGTGCTCGTCAGCCACGACCCGCTGGCCGCCCGCTACGCCGACCGTGTGTTCGCGCTGCGCGACGGCCAGCTCGCCGACTACCAGCCCGGATCAGCCCCCGGCGCCGACGATGTCCCACTGAGCTACAGGTGCTCGCAGCGTGAAGCCGGGGAACGTCCTGCATCTCTATCGCGTGCGCGTGCGTGCACGTCTGGTGCAGGAGTGCTTCGCGGTAATCGGGATCGCAGCCGGCGTGGCGCTGCTGTTTGCCTCCCAGGTTGCAAGCCAGAGCCTGTCGAGCTCGGTCGCGCAGCTGTCCCACGGCATCATCGGCAAGGCGACGCCTGCAGCTGCTCGCGCGCGACCCGCAGGGCATGCCTGCGAGCCTGCTTGGCGCAGGTTCGGCGCATCCAAGGCGTTCGCGTCGCCGCGCCGCTGCTCGAAGCGAGCGCCGACGCGACCGGCCCGAAGGGCAGCGAGATCGGTTGAGCTGGTCGGCGCCGATTCGAGCCTGAAAGCGCTCGACGGCTCGCTCGTGCGCCACACCGAACTGGAACCGTTCGCCGGCATCGGCGCGGTGCTCCTGCCGGCGCCGCTCGCCAGCCAGTCTCGGCGTGACGAAGTTCGGCAGGGAAGTGACGCTGCGGATGTACGGCCGCAGCGAGCGCGCGCCGCTGTACGAGCTGCTGCACGAAAAGCAGATCGGCGGGCTTGGCGGCAAGCCCGATCGTCGTGGCGCCGCTGTTCTTCGCGCAGGAAATGACCGGCTTGCGCACGGTCGTCTCGCCGCATCCTCGTGCAGCCCGCGCCCGGGCATGGAAGCCCGGGTGCGGGCGGCGCTCGTGCGCCTGGCGGCCGGGCGCTTGAACGTCGAGTCCACGAGCTACGACGAACGGCTGTTCGCGAAGGCAGCGTCGGCGAGCAACCAGTCGACGGCGCTGTTCGCGGTGATCAGCGCGCTGGTGGGCTTCCTGTTCGCGTTCAACGCGATGCTGTTGACCGTTCCCCAGCGCCGGCGCCTGATCGCCGACCTGCGCCGCGACGGCTACCCGCCGGCGACGGTGATCGCGCGTGCTGCTGCTCGACGCGGTCGTGCTCGGGCCTCGCCGCGTGCGTGCTCGGCCTAGTGCTCGGGGAGGAGCTCTCGATCCATCTGTTCCGCTCGAACCCCGGCTACCTCGGCTCGGCGTTCTCGGTCGGCACCCAGCGCGTCGTCGGCTGGCAGAGCGTCGCGATCGCCGCCGGCGGCGGCATGCTCGCCGCGATCGTCGCTGTGCTGAGCCCACTGCGCGACATCCTCTCTCGGGACCCGCTCGCCGCGATCACGCCCAAGCAGGGCTCCGCCGCCGGCCGCGCCAACGTCGGGACGGCGCTCGGTGGCGTGCTGTGTCTGGCGGCGGCGACCGCGATCCTGCTCGGCCGCGCCCAAGCAGGCGATCGTCGGGATGGTGCTGTTGATCGCCGCGCTGCTGCTGGTGCTCCCGGTGGCGCTGGAGCTCGCGCTCGCGCTGCTCACGAGGCTCGCGCGCGCGATGACAGGTGCGGTGCCGCACGTGGCCGGGATGGAGCTGAGCGCAGCGCGCTCCAGGGCGATCGGCGTCGCCGCGACCGGCGCGATCGCGGTGTTCGGCGCCGTCGCGATCCAGGGCGCCCACGCAGACCTGCTGAAGGGCCTGGAGAACGCAGCGCACGACGAGAACGCGTTCACCGACCTCTGGGTCTCGCCGCCGGGCGCATACAACCTGCTGCGGACCGCGCCGTTCGCCCCCACCGAGCAGGCAACGCTCGCAACGGCTGCCCGGCGTGCGGGCGGTGCGCGTTTACCGCGGTGGCCTGCTGGACTGGGGACGAGCGCAAGGTGTGGGTGATCGCCCCGCCGGCGAAGCCACGCCCGCTGCTCCCGCCCTCGCAGATCCTCGAAGGCTCCGTCGCGCAGGCGAGCGCGCGGCTGCGCGCGGGGGGCTGGGCCGTGCTCTCCCAGGCGCTCGCCTCGGAACACCACCTGCGCATCGGCGAGCGCGTGACGCTCCCGACGCCGGTGCCGACGACGGTCAGGGTCGCGGCGCTGTCGACGAACATCGGCTGGGCACCGGGCGCGGTGATCATGACCGCCTCCGAATACGCCCGCGCGTGGGGCAGCGCGACGCGAGCGCTTACAACGTCCTGCTGGACCCCGGGCAGACCCCCGCGCAGGTCGCCGCGCGAGATCGCGCGCGCGCTCGGTCCGTCCTCGGGTCTGTCCGTGCAGACGCGCGCACGCGCACGCAGCCGAACAGAACGCGCTGAGCCGCCAGGGCCTGCAGCGCCTGACGCAGATCGCGACGCTGATCCTCGTGGTGGCGGTGCTGGCGATGGCGGCAGCGATCGGCAACATGGTCTGGCAGCGCCGCCCGCGGCTGGCGAAGCTCAAGCTCGAGGGCTTCCCCCGCAGCGAGCTGTGGCGCACGATCCTGCTCGAGAGCGTCCTGCTGCTCGCCGTCGGCTGCCTGACGGGCGCGGTCTTCGGTCTCTACGGCCAGCAGCTGCTCGACCGCGCGCTCGCGAACGTCATCAACTTCCCCGTCGTGTACTCGGTCGCCGCGCTGCGCGCGCTCTCGAGCTCGCGATCGTCACCGTTACGGCGCTGGTGATCATCGCGATCCCTGGCTATCTCGCCGCCGGCGTCCCGCCCGCGGTCGCGCTGCAGGATTGAAGCCGCGGCGTCGGACGCCCATCACGCGATCTGTGGCCTGAAGGGCAAGCGTGGTCACTCTTCTTGGGCTTCTTCGTCCCTTCGTCTTCGGTTGCTAGCATCCGCTCGGAGGTTGACTGTGCTGCGTAGCGTTGCTCTTTGGCTCAGACCGGCGGGGTGGCCGCTGCTGCCCGATGCGGCGCGTCCCCGGACGTTGCTGCTGGCGTGGGCCGCGATCCTCGCCCAGGTCGTGTTTCTCGGCGGGTGGGTGCTCGCGGGCGCTCTCGAACCCCATTACTCCGCTGTTCGCCAATACATCAGCGAACTCGGCCGAGAAGGCGCCGCGAATCCCTGGATCTTCATGACCTTCATGGCGATCTGGGGATTGGGCTGGATCACGGTTGCGGTTGCGGTCGTGCCGTCGCTGCGTACACGGCCGTGGCCGCTGGCGATGCCGCTGTTCTTCGTGCTCGCCGGTGTGTGCGCGATTCTCGTCGGGCCATTGCGTATGGACTGCTCGACGATCCTGAGCGCGGCGTGCAGGTCACACGAAGCCACGGACGGGAGGTCGTGGCATTACGAAGCGCATATCTGGCTGAGCCTCGGCATCAAGGTGTCGCTGTTGCTGACGGGCTTCGCGTTTGCCCGTTCAGCTTGGCCGAGCCGGCTCGGGCGACTCGTATTGAGCGGCGCTGTCGTGCTTCTGGTCGCGGGGATCGTCACGTTCTTCCTGCACGGCTCGTTCGCCCCCTACCAGGGACTCGAAGAGCGCCTGTGGGCGCTGGTCGCCCAGCTCTGGGCCCTGGTGTGCGCGACGGTGCTGATCCTCGAGGCGACGCTCGATCCGGACGCCGTGCACCCTCCGCCCCAGCCGCGGGACCTCCAGGCCACCACCGTGGCCGCGAGCGTCAAAGACCGAACCAGCGCTCGCGGCGGCTGGAGCCGAAGCTTTCCTTGAGCGCCATCTGCTCGGCCGATGGCGTGCTATGACCGATGAGATCCGCGCCTCGGTGCGGTCATAACGAGAAAGGCCACCACGAGAGAAACGATGAACCCATGAAGCTGACGACCACGACGCTGGTCTCCGTCGATGGAGTGATGCAGGCACCCGGCGGGTCCGACGAGGACCGCCGGGGCGGATTCGAGCGCGGCGGATGGTCCAGGGGGAACCCCGACAGCGAGGTCATGATGTTCATCGTCGAGCTCTACCGGCGCGCTGAGGCGTTCCTGTTCGGCCGGTGGACCTTCGAGCTCTTCGCCGGCCACTGGGGAGTGATGCAAGCGGGCAGCCACCCGATCGCAGATGCCTTGAACACGCGGCCCAAGTACGTGGCGTCGAGGACGCTCACCGACCCGCAGTGGGCGGACACGACCGTCCTCTCCGGTGACCTCGCGGCGGCCATCGGCGAGCTGAAGGCCAAGCCAGGAGGCGAGCTGCAGGTGCACGGCAGCGGCACGCTGGTCCGCTGGCTCCTCGACAACCAGCTGGTCGACGAGATGAACCTGCTGATCGCGCCCGTGGTCGTCGGCGGGGGCACGCGGCTATTCCCTGCGACCGGCCCGGACATAGCGCTTGGCCTCCTCGACTCGCGAGCCTTCCCGAAGGGCGCAACGCTACAGGTCTACCGGCCCACCGGGTGCCCGCAATATGCAACCGCCTGAAGCAAACCTGAACGCCTGGTCACGCGGCGAGCGGCGTATGCTCGTTTGTTCTGTATGGTCCGCTCGCTCGTCACCGGAGCCTCTGGTTACGTAGGTAGCCGGCTGGTGCGCGAGCTGCATGTGCGCGGCGAGTCGGTGGGGTGCGTGGCGCGTGACCCGAGCCGGGTCAGCTTCGATCCGGCCGTCACGGTCCACCGCGCCGACATGCTCGACCCAAGCTCCCTGAGTGCCATCGGTGACGGTTACACGACGGCCTACTATCTTGTTCACTCGATGGGTCGCGGGGGTGATGGCGACTATGAGAAGCGCGACACCGAGGCAGCCGCCAACTTTGCCCGCTTCGCCCTGGAAGGCGGCATTGAGCAGGTCGTCTACCTCGGTGGTCTCGGCGATCGTCCCGCGTCCCAGCATTTGCGTTCGCGTCTGCGCGTCGGGGAGATCCTGCGCGATCAGGGACCGCCGTTGACTTGGTTTCGTGCCGGCATGGTGGTGGGCGCGGGCTCCGAGAGCTACCGAACGCTGCGCTCCCTGGTCGAGCGCCTGCCGGTGATGCTCGCACCGGCGTGGCTGTCCACACCCACCCAGGCGATCGGTATCGGCGATGTGTTGCGTTATCTCATCCAGGCTCCTCGGATTGCGCAGACGCGCTCCCGCGAAATCCAGATCGGGTCGGCGGAGATACTCACATACGGGCAGATGCTCGATGAGATGGCCAACGCCCTCGGACTGCGCCGTCGCCCGCGGATCCCGGTACCGCTGCTGACGCCATGGCTCTCCTCGCATTGGATCGGACTCATCACACCTGTTGACGCGGGCGTCGCGAGGCCATTGATCGAGGGGCTCTCCACCGACACGACCGTCACCGATCCGTCGGGAATGGCGTTGTTCGACTTCCTGCCGAGATCGTTCGCGCAGGCGCTGAACGAGGCCATCGCCGAGGAGAGCGCATTCGGTCGAACGGCACCTTCGCCATGAGGACCACAAAGAAGGTGACGAGGGCCACCGTGCGTGGCAAAGTGCTTGCCGCGCTGAAGACCGGCAAGATGCCCGATTGCCACGTCTTGACGGTGCGTGTGCCTCATCGGCCGCTGCCGGGCTGAAGGTCGTGCGGTCGACCGTCGCATACCGGCTGCGCACGATCGAAGAGCGTCTGGGGCGCACCCTGCATCCTTGTCCGGCGGAGCTCGTCGTCGCGTTGCACCTCGACGAGCTCGGCATGAGGAGCACTACGGAGACCCGGATTCTGAAAAGTGATGCGTAAACTCCGAATAGCGACGTATCGCCTGGCAACATCTACAAGCTCGCCGCGCGATTATGGTCATATTGGCGTAGCGCGAGCGGCAGGAGTCGGGGATTATTGGTGAGCTGGTGCCGAGCGTACAGGTAGGACGGTGCCGCAACCGAATGAGACGTAACACGACACCGGGGCGCCTGCAGCGCCCCGGTGTCTTTTAATCGGGACGAGATCGCCGCGGCCCCACTGTCGGCGGTGTTATAAGGGGAACCACAAGCTTGGTTGCGGCTTGTGCCGAGGCGAAGTACGATTGGCGCGTCAACAAGACCGGGGGTTTATTTTGTCGGCAAGCGTGTCGGATTCTGAATTGAAGGCGCGTCATCGTGCGATGTGGGCGTCGGGCGATTACCCGGACATGGTCGAGACGTTCTTGCTTCCGTTGGGGCCGCGCCTTGTCGAGGCGTGCGGCATCGGCGCCGGCAACATTGTCTTGGATGTGGCAGCCGGGACCGGCAACGCGTCGATACCGGCGGTGAAGGCTGGTGCGCGGGTCACCGCCAGCGACCTGACGCCTGAGCTGCTGCAAGCAGGCCGCGCCCGCGCGGAGAGCGAGGGGTTGGTTCTCGACTGGGTGCAGGCCGACGCCGAGCACCTGCCGTTCGAGGATGAGTCCTTCGACGTGGTGATGTCCTCGATCGGTGCGATGTTCGCGCCTCACCACCAGGACGTCGCTGATGAGCTCGTGCGCGTATGCCGCTCGGGTGGCACGATCGGGCTGCTGAGCTGGACGCCCGAGGGAATGATCGGCGCGCTATTTCGCACGATGGGGCCGTTCGCCCCTGCACCCCCGCCCGGAGCACAGCCTCCGCCGCTGTGGGGCAGTGAGGCGCACCTGGACGAGATGTTCGGCGCGCGCGTCGACTTTGGCACGCGCAAGCGCGATGTGCTGGAGATCACGGCGTTCGAGAAGCCGCGCGACTTCGGCGAGCACTTCAAGGCACGTTATGGCCCTACGATCGCGGCACGTGCCAACGCGGAGAAGAGCGGACGCGAGGCGGAGCTCGACGAGGCCCTGGACCGCTTTTGCGAGGAGTGGAACCTTGGCACGCCCAATGAGGCGCGCTTTGAGATGGAGTACCTGCTCACGGTCGGCACACGGGCGTGACGAAGCAAATGAGTGCGCCGGAGCACCGGAGATTTGCCCGCTGCAAAGGCGCCGACCGTCACACCCCGCCTCACGATGGATCCCGCCTCACGATGGCGGGATGTTCTGGTTCAGATGGAACAGATTGGTCGGGTCGTAGCGGTCCTTGAGCGCGCGAAGCCGGGCGAACTTCTCGGTCCCGTAGGCCGCCTTGACCCGATCCTCGCCCTCGGAGGAGAGGAAGTTGATGTAGGCGCCGCCGGTCAGCGACGGCTCGATCTCGGCATAGAAGCGCTGTGCCCAATCGATGTGGGTCTCCAGCCCGGTCGGCTCGTGGGTGGCGGCGATCGTGTTGAGCACGAACGGTGCCTGACGTTCCCCGCACGCGGTCTCGTTCTCGCCGACACGGGCGATCGCGCCGCCGTAGTGATGGATGTGGATCTCCGAGGACGGGGAGGTCGCGTTCTGGTGGAAGCGGGCCATCGTCTCGATCGCGTGGTCGTCGAGCTCGCGGAAGTAGCCCGCCTTCATGTAGGCCTGGGTGCCCTTCGGCCAGAGCGCGTCGAGCAGGCTCTGTATCTGCACGTAGGGCATCGGGGCCACTAGGTCGGCGACGGGGTCGCCCAGGTCGCGGATCGGCTGAAGCGCCCTCATCCCCTCCTCGGGGTCGCCGGAGTAGCAGCCGACCAGGCCGACGAGCTTCTTGCCGTGCCAAGCCTCGGGCAGGAAGGGGGCGGGTGGCGCGGTGTTTAGGTTCACCAGGGTGGTCAGCTCGTCGGGCAGGTCACGTGTGAACTCCCGGTAGAAGCGCATCACCTCCTTGGCGCGGTCGCCCGGGTAGAAGACCGGGCCGGCGGCCACGGTCGGGCCGACCGGGTGCAGATCGAACTCGAAGGCGGTGACGACGCCGAAATTGCCGCCGCCGCCGCGCAGGCCCCAGAAGAGGTCGGGGTTCTCCGTCGCGCTCGCGGTGAGGATCTGGCCGTCGGCGGTGATGACCTCGGCCGAGCGCAGGTTGTCGCAGGCCAGCCCGTACTTGCGCTTCAGCCAGCCGATCCCGCCGCCCAGCGTGAAACCGGCGACACCAGTGGTCGTGACCAGGCCCCCGGTGGTCGCGAGGCCGTGCTCCTGGGTGGCGGCATCGAACTCCCCCCAGGTGACGCCGCCCTCGGCGGTGGCCGTGCGGCCGCTCACATCCACCGTGATGCCCTTCATCGGCGAGAGGTCGATGACGATGCCGTCGTCGACGGTCGAGAAGCCGGGAATGCTGTGGCTGCCGCCGCGCACAGCGACATCGAGCCCCTCGCTGCGGGCGAAGCCGATCGCGTGGCGCACGTCGGAGGAATCGGCGCAGCGGGCGATCACCGCCGGGTGGGCGTCATGGGCGCCGTTCCAGATCGAACGAGCCTCGTCGTAGGCGCCGTCGCCGGGCCGGATCAGTTCTCCGTGCAGTCCGTCCTCGAACTCCTTCAGCGTTGCTTCTCCAAGCACTCCTTGCGTAGCCATGCCGGCCTCCTTCTCAGTTCGGTTGTTTGGCCTCGCGTTTTCGACGACGCTCAGCGAGGCTACGGTTCGCCTCTTAACGACGACTTTGCGGTGTCTTAGGGCTCCTCTAAGTCGGGTTACTTGGCGATCGCACTCCCGCGGCGACTCCCGGGCAGCGCTGTACCTCACGGCAGTAGGCCATGCCGGCGTCGCCGCCGAGCAACTCGAAATGCCGGCTCGCCCGGTCGAGCCAGCGGCGCGCCGCCGCCGGCTCGCCGTCCTCGGCGGACATCGCGGCGAGCACGGCCAGTGCCCAACCCTCCTGAGGGGTGGACTCGATACCCCCGAACACCGAGGCCGCGGCCTGGAGATGTGTGCGCGCTCCGATCCGATCGCCGGCGGACAGCGCCACGCAGGCCAGGCTGAGCTCGGCGGCACTGAGGCCGATCATGTCGTCGTTCTCGGCAAACCAGCCCCGGCTCTGCTCGGCGGCGGCCCGGCCGCCTGCCGGATCGCCCGAGCGAGCGTGCAGCACCGCCAGGCACCCGAGCGTGAGCCCGATGCCGCGCCGGTCGCCGACCTTCTGCCGGAGGGCGAGGCTGCGCTCGAGCAGGTCCCGGCCGCGCTCGAAGTCGCCGCTGGAGCGCGCGAGGTTGCCGAGCGCGGCCAGCGCGAACGCTTCCCCCTGCACGTCGGCGAGTGCCTGGAAGCGCGCGAGGCTCTCCTCGATCAATTCACCTGCCCGGTGAAAGGCGCCCTCGACCCGATCGATGGCGGCGAGGTTGCTCAGGATGTAGGCAACCGCCGCTTCACCGCCGACACGGCGACCGACGATCGCCGTGTCCTCCTGCAGGAGCAACGGATAGCCGGCCTCGGACGCGACGGTGATCAGCGCGTAGCTCAGCGGCCAGAGTGCAGGGCGCTCGTCGGCGAGGAGATCTCCGGCCAACTTCAGCGCGAGCTCGAACTGCTGGCGCGCCTGCGGATATTCACGGCGAAACCAGGCCGCGATGGCGCGGGTGTGTGCCGCCCACACTGGCGGCCGGGCCGCGGGGAGGCCGTCCACGAGGAGCGTCTCGTGCGCGCCGAGCAGCGCCTCGATCTCCGCCGGACCGCTGACGATCGCGCGACAGGCCGTCGATACCTCGACCGCGTCGAACATCCCGGCGTGATCGCCGAGCTCGGCGAAGATCGCGACGCTTTCGGCGCCGAACTCGTGGAGCCGTGCATGGACGCCGCGGCGCAGGCCTACGAGGCAGGAGGCGAGCAGGGCGCGGGCGCGATCGGCGGTGTGCTCCGGCGCCGCCGCAAGGGACGTGGCGAGCCAGCGGTATCCCTCCGCGAGGTAGCCGCGCATCAGCCAGAAACGCCAGAGGGCGACGGTCAGGCGGAGGGCGAGTTGAGGGTCGTCGGCCAGGGCCGAGGCGAGAGCGGCGCGGAGGTTGTCGCGCTCTGAGTCCAGCCGCCGCAGACGGTCCCTCGCCGGGAGGTCGCCGGCGGGCGTCGGGTCGCTCTCGGCGAGCTCGATGTACCAATCGCGATGGCGGCGCTCGAAGGCGCCCCGCTCGCCGGCCTCCTGCAGCCGCTCCGCGGCGTACTGCCGCACGGTCTCCAGCAGGCGGTAGCGGCGATCGCCGGGGCCCTCCTCGACATGGACGAGCGACTTGTCGATCAGGCGGCCGAGGAGAGCGACCCCCTCCTGACGCTGCAGCGGATCCTCTGCGCAGATGTCCTCGGCCGCGTCCAGGCCGAAGCTCCCGGCGAACACCGCGAGGCGCCGCAGGAGGATCTGCTCGTCGCCGTCGAGCAGATCGAAGCTCCAGGCGAGCGTCGCGCGCAGCGTCTGCTGCCGGGTCATCGCCGTGCGGCTCCCACCCGAGAGCAACTCGAGGGAGTCGTCGAGGCGCTCGACGATCTGTGCGGGGGTCAGCGCGCCGACGCGGGCCGCGGCGAGCTCGATTGCCAGCGGCATCCCGTCGAGCCGGTGGCAGAGGGCCGCGATCGCGATCGCGTTCTCGTCGTCAAGCGCGAAGCCGGGGGCGGCCTGGCCTGCACGAACGGTGAACAGCCGCACCGACTCTGCCTCCGGGGATCCTTCCGAGGGGGAGTGATCGACCAGCTCTGGGAGGGAGAGGGAGGGGACCCGCCAGGTCACCTCGCCGGGAACGCGCAGCGGCTCGCGGCTACTCGCCAGCACGGTGAGGCGGGGGCAGTGTCGGAGCAGCGCCTCGACGAGATGCGCGACCGGCTCGACCAGGTGCTCGCAGTTGTCGAGCAGAAGCAGCTGCCGGCGATCGCCGATGTGCCCGGCGAGCGCGACCTCGGGGGCGCGGTCGGAGGCAAGCCGTGTGCCCAGGGCCTGGGCGATCGCCGGCCCGATCAACTCGGGCTCGGCGAGCGCCGCCAGCTCCACCGGCCAGACGCCGTCGGCGAAGTCCTCGGCCCGCTGCCCGGCCAGCTCCAGGGCGAGCCTCGTCTTGCCGCAGCCGCCCGCCCCGGTCAGCGTCAGCAGCCGCGAGTTGCGCAGGAGCGCGGCGGCCTCGGCCAGCTCGCGCTCGCGACCGATGAAGCTCGTCAGCTGCCGCGGGAGGTTGTTCGGGCTCTCGGCCGGCGAGGAGACCGCGGCCGCCGTGGATGGGCGCGCCGGCTCCCCCTCCACTTCTTCCGCGTCGCGCGTGAGTATCTCCCGGTAGAGACGGCGTGTCACCTCGTCGGGCTCGTCCTCGAACTCGCGCCGCAGACCGAGCTTCAGCTCCTGGAACTGGGCTAGCGCCTCCTGCCGCCGCCCGCCCTCCACGTAGAGGCGCATCAGCGCCCGATGGGCGGGCTCGTGCAGCGGCGCGTCGACCAATACCGATCGCAGGCGGTCGATCGCCGCGACGGGGTCCTCCGGCGCCTGCAGCTCGGCCAGCTCGATCCCCAGAGCGAGGCGAAGCTCGTGCACGGCGTCGCGCCGCGATGCCGTCCACTCCTCGTAGCGGTCCTCGGGCAGCAGCTCGCCGTCGTAAGAATCGAGGGCGTAGCGGTAGGCGGCGGGGTCGCGCCCCGCTCGCGCGCTCGCGGCGGCCTCCTCGAAGGCGAGTACGTCGATCCGTACGGGATCGTCGGGGCAGAGGGCGATCACGTCCTCGTGCAGCTCCAGGCGGTTGCGGCCCTCCAGGCCGGCCGAGTCGAGCGCCCGCCGCGCCGCGAAGATCGCCTGGTGCAGATTGTTCCGGGCGGAGGCCTCCTCGCGCCCCGCCCAGAGCAGCTCGGTCGCCCGGTCAGCGTGCAGGCGACGTTCGGGCGCAAGTGCGAGCAGCTTGATCAGGGTCTTTGCCTTGCGCAGCCGCCAGGCGTCGTCGGGGATGGGATGGCCGCCCACGGTGATCGTGAAAGCCCCGAGCAGGCTGATGCCCAACACGTCATCGCCCATCATCTGCCTTTCGTCCCGGGGCCTCCCCACGACAAAATACTCCGCCGAGCACGAGGCCGTACCGGGAGCGCCGTACGGTTCGACCGCACGCCCAGCTAGGCCGAGGCGGCGACCGCGCGTATCTCGCGGGACGAAGCGCAGATAGCCAAGAGCAGCAGGCTACTTGCGCCGGCGCCGTGCCGGCGGCGGGCACGGGACCGTCGTCGACGCGCTTGCCTGCGAGCCGTCCTGGAAGGCGAACGAGGCGTGAAACGGGAAGCCGCCGCGGGGGCAGTGTTCGGGGACGCCGATCCCGAGCGGGTGGAAGGAGACGAGGTGGCCGTGGGAGTGCTTGTAGTAGGTCAGCCCGGCCGGGCCGATCGTCGCGTTGACGCTGACGACGGAGACGTCCGGGCCGTTGGGGACGCTCGGGATCAGCGGCACGCTCGTCGCCAGCTTCGAGCCGAACAGGCCTGAGTCAGGCAGCACTTCGCCCGTGAACTCGAGTTGCGCGAACACCGGGGTCTGACCGTTGGCGTAGAACAGTACGACCATGTTGCCTTCCTTCGGTGGACCCACGACCGCCTGGACTTCGGGGACCTCATGCCCGGAGCCGGTGCCGAACGGCACTTCCACGAGCGCTGAGCCGGCGCCCAGACGCGAGTTCGGCGGGCAGCCCTTCGGACCCTGCGCCTGCAATACCGCCGGCTGGCAGATCGCCAGGCCGAGCGTCGTCAGCGTGTAGTTCATGCCCGCGGGCATCTGCAGCACGACGCTCTGAAGCGGCGGCGGGGCGGTCCCTTCCGCGGTCTGTAGATGAAACCCGAAGGAGATCGTCGTGCTCTGCCCGAGCCTGTCCGGTGAGAACCCTGCGCTCAAACTGGCCTGCTCGGACACGCCCGCGGCGATGGCGCTAGTCGCGCCCGCAAGCGACAGGCATGCCAGCAGCGCCGCCGCGAGGCTCAGAGCTGTGGCTCTGCCTGTGCCGCGCATGGAGTTAGTGGCCCTCGCCGAGTCCGCCGCGCGCACTACGTGGACAGAGGACCGCTGAGGTGCACGGTCGTCGCGTCGTTGACGCGCTTGATCGTGCCGGTGAAGCTCAGCCCCGACGCGTGGGCGCCCGCGTAGCTGCCCGACCCGCGGGAGATCGACAGCGTTCCGGAGAATGTCGCCTGCCCGCCGTCGGCACGGTAGTTGGCCGTCCCGTTACCGGTCAGCGAGCCGCCGCTGGGGTAGATGTTGACTTCCGCCGTCACCCGGTTGGTCGAGCTGCACGTCGAGATGGATGTAGATCGTGCCCCTGATCGTGCCCGACGCCGTGCCCTGCTCGTTGAGATGGAAGCCGTGATGGCTCGTCAAATGCAGGCTGCCGCTCTCGTTCAGCGAGATCGTGCGCGCCGCGCGGGCGCGTGGGGACCCAATCGATCCGGAGGCGCCACCGGCGCCGAGCGCGAGCGCGCACGCCACCCCACCGAGCACGACGACGGTACCGGCAAGACCACGACGAGCAACACTTTTGACGACCAAGACAACCCTCTCCCTCTAGAAATCCAAAACCGAAACCCAGTGGGACTCTAGCGTTCCCCTGAACGATCAGTCAAGCTCCTACCTGGGAAACCTCCACCGCTCATCAGAACAAGAGCCCGGTCCAGAAGTTGCGCCGCCCGTCGATCGGAGTGGCTCCCCGCCAACCAGCGCGCAGCCGTTCTCGGTGCAGGTGCGCCGCAGCCGGCCGGCGGAGATCGTCTCGATCAGCCCGGCGATCCAGCACGTCGGGCAGCCGCGGAGTGCGAGGAGGCCGGGTGCTGCAAGCAGAAGTGCGGCCGGGCCGTGGCTCGGGGTCAGTGCGAGCGCCGCGCCGATCAGCCCGAAGCCGATCGCTCCGCGGGAGAGGTGGCGAGCAACGGTGCTGCTGGCGAGAGGACTTCGGTCGGGGAGGGCGCTGCGGTCGAGGTCAGACATCCTCTCCTACTCCGTTGCTGGTCGTGTTGTTTGGGGTGCTGAGTGCTGAGTGGAGCGTTTCGCGTCCGCGATGCAGGCGGGACTTCATCGCGGCACGGCTGAGGCCCAGCGCCTGCGCGGTCGCTGCTCCCGACTGGCCCTGGATGTCGCGGAGGACGAGGACGGCGCGCTGCTCCGGCGGTAGTCCCGCGACACAGCCGACGATTCGCTCGATCTCCAGGCGGGCGAGGGCGGTCGTCTTCGGCGGAGGGTTCGGCCGCCGCGGCCGGGATCGGGCGGCGCAGGACGAGCCGCGATCTGCGGATGCACTCGTTGCGCACGATCTGGAACATCCATGATGCGAGTGCCGCGGTGGCCCTGAGCGTCCCGATCTTGCGGTATAGGACGATCAGGGCCTCCTGGGTCGCGTCCTCCGCGTCCTCGGGTGTCGAGCAGAGCGTGCGGGCGAAGCGCCGCACGTGCGTGTGGGAGCCGGAGACGAGCGTCGCGATCGCGCGGGGATCGCCCTGTTGGGCGGCGCTTACGACCTGCTCGGTCGGCCAGGGTGCGGTGGTGCGGGTATCAGTCACGAGAGCGGACTCTCATGATGAAGAAGATGCAGCCGCAGATAACGAGCGCGGCCGCGATCAGATAGACGATGGTCACGATGAGCCTCCCGGTTCTGCTCGACGGAGATGTCGAGACGTACATAAGAGGCCCGCGGACGCGAAAAGGATTCTCCGAAGACTCGATCGGGCCTCGGAGTTGATCGTGGGTGCGCCGCCGATTAGTATGGAAGACGTGGAGATCACCGACGGTACGCCCGAGGACTCTGTGGAGGGGGACTCAGACCAGGAGGGTCGGGCGACGCTCGATCCGGCGAGCGAGTTCGAGTACCACTCCAGCGAGCTCGATCTCACGGGCGATCCGGACGATGAGCGGTGGTCGATCCGCTGTCTGGACGTGCACAAGCGCCTGGGCGGGATCCCCGTGCTCAATGGGTTGAACGTCGCGATCCCCGACGAGACGATCACGGTCGTCCTGGGCCCTTCGGGGACCGGCAAGAGCGTGCTGATCAAGCACCTGATCGGGCTGATGTTCCCGGACTCGGGCGACGTCATCGTGCGGGGCCAGTCAGTTCCGCACCTGACGATGCCTCAGTTGCTGGCTCTGCGTCGCAAAGTCGGCGTGCTGTTCCAGGACGGCGCCCTGTTCGGGTCGATGCCGGTGTTCGACAACGTCGCCTTCCCCTTGCGCCAGCACACGGACTTCTCCGAGGCGAAGATCTCCGAGATCGTCCGCGAGCGCTTGGCGGACGTCGGGCTCTCGGACGCGCTCAACGATATGCCCAACCAGCTCTCGGGCGGGATGCGCAAGCGCGCCGGCTTCGCCCGGGCGCTGGTGATGGAACCGGACATCGTGATCTTCGATGAGCCCGACTCGGGTCTCGACCCCGTCCGCACGGCGCTGCTGTGCGACCTGATCCAGGAGATGCACAAGCTCCACGGGGGGACCTACATCGTCGTCACCCACAACATCGCCTCCGCGCGGCAGATCGGTGAATACATCGCCTTGCTGTGGCGAGGCCGGATCGTGGAGGCGGGCGACGCCGAGCGGATGTTCTCCTCGGACAACGCGTTTGTGCGGCAGTTCCTCAGTGGATCGGCGGAGGGGCCGCTGACGATGGATTAGGCGCGAGCCGAGGCTGCGCTGAACACGAGCGCGTGGCCGTCCGGGTCGCGCACGGCAAGGCGCCCATCGGCTTCGCGCGCAGGCGCGGGACTCCCATCCGCCTGGTCCTCGGCCTCGGCTAGCCTGCGCTCCAGCGTGCCGAGCGTCTCGGCATCGCTCAGCTCTAACTCCACCTCGCGCAGTCCCGGTGCGCTGTCCGGAGCCGCCCGCCCGCCCTGACTTTGCCACGAGTTCAGGCCGATGTGGTGGTGATAGCCGCCGGCGGAGAGAAAGCCGGCGGAGGGAAGCCGCGCCTGCTCGTCGAGGCCGAGCGCATCGCGGTAGAAGGCGACTGCCCGCGGCACGTCTGAGACCTTCAGGTGCACGTGGCCGATGGCGGTGTCCACTCCCATCGCCGCCGTCGCTTCGGCAGAGCCCTCGGCCAGCAGGTTGTCAATGTCGAGCGGGAGCGTGACCATCTTCACGCCGTGCCCGTCCGGCGGTCGGTCCCAGAGCTCGCGCGGGCGGTCGACGTAGATCTCGATGCCGAGGCCGTCGGGGTCGCTCAGGTACAGCGCCTCGGAGACGCCGTGGTCGGAGGCGCCGTCGATCGGCCAGCGCCCGGCAACGACGCGGCGTACGGTCTCCGCGAGCGCCGCGCGCGAGGGGTGCAGCCAGGCGACGTGGAACAGGCCGGTGCTCCCTGGCAGGGCTGGAGTGGGATTGGCGAGAGCGGTGAGCGTAAGTCGTGGGTGCTCGGGGTCCGGCCCGAGCAGCGCGCTGTCCTCTCCGCGCGAGATCACGGGCAGCCCGAGCACTCGCTCGTAGAAGTCCGCGCTGCGCGATAGGTCGCTCACCGCGAGCCGGGCGGAGCCGATGCGCAGCGCCGGATCGATCGGGGGGAGGGTAGGCGGCATCGACTTCGAGGCTACTACCGCTGCATTGCTCAACCGGTCATGGATCCCAGCGGCTAAGCTCGGAGGCGCATGAACTTCCGCAAGCTCGGCTCCAGCGGCATCGAGGTCTCCGAGATCAGCCTCGGCTCGTGGTTGACCTACTCCGGCGGGGTCGCGCGCGAGCAGTCGGAGGCGTGCGTGAAGGCGGCGTTCGACGCGGGGATCAACTTCATCGACACCGCGAACGTCTACGGAAAAGGCGCCTCGGAGACGCTGCTGGGGGAGGTGTTGAGCTCCTACGAGCGTTCCGAGTACGTGCTCGCGACGAAGGTCTACTTCGAAATGTCACCCACCGACCGGGGTCTGTCGGCGGCGCAGATCCACAAGCAGATCGACGCCTCGCTGAAGCGTCTGAAAACCGACTACGTGGACCTATACCAGTGCCACCGTTACGACGAGGACACGCCGCTCCAGGAGACGATGGCGGCGCTGACGGAAGTCGTCAAGGCGGGCAAGGCAAGGCACATCGGCTTCAGCGAATGGCCGGTCGAGAAGATTGATGAGGCGCTTGCGCTGGGAGGCGTCGAGCGGTTCGTCTCCAGCCAGCCGCAGTACTCGATCCTGTGGCGCGGGCCCGAGGCGGAGGTGATCCCGCTGTGTGAACGGGAGGGGATCTCGCAGATCGTGTGGTCGCCGCTCGCGCAGGGTGTGCTCACGGGCAAGTACCGCCCGGGCGAGCCGCCGCCGGCCGATTCCCGCGCGGCGAGCGAGAGCATGAGCGACTTCATCGGCTGGCTCGTTACACCCCGCGTGCTCGAGGCCGTGGAGCGCCTGCGGTCGGTCGCCGAGCAGGCCGGTCTGACGATGCCTCAGCTCGCGCTCGCCTGGGTGCTGCGCGAGGGAAACGTGGCCTCGGCGATCGTCGGCGCCAGCCGGCCCGAGCAGGTGCACGCCAACGCTTCGGCCGCCGGGATCGTGCTCAGCGCGGATACGCTCGCGGCAGTGGACGAGGCGCTGGGTGACCTCCTGGCGGCCTGAGGTCACCCAGCGGCTTCTCGCGTGCGTGGGGGGCGCGGTCAGGCCTTGACGGCGGAGATGTCGAGCTGGATCTTGACCTTGTCTGAGACCAGCAGGTTGCCCGAGCCGAGGGCGGCGTTGAACGTCATCCCGAAGTCCTTGCGGTCGATCTGCCCGGCGGCGGAGACGCCGACGCGATCGTTGCCCTGAGGGTCGGTCTCGGTGCCCTCCAGCGTGGCTTTCAGCTTCAGCGGCCTCGTGACGCCGTGGATCGTGATGTCGCCCTCGATCTCGAAGTCGTCCTCGTCGACCGGCGTGATCGCGGTCGAGCGGAAGCTGATCTCGGGGTTCTGCTCGACATCGAAGAAGTCGGCCGAGCGCAGGTGCTCGTCGCGCTGGGGCTCGCGCGTGTTGACGCTCGCGGTCTGCACGGTGCCATAGGCGACGGTGTTCTCGGGTGAGACCTCGAGCGTGCCCTCGAACTCGGTGAACTGACCTTTGACGGTGGCGATCCCGAGGTGTTTGACCTGAAACTCGACGCTCGAATGAACTTTGTCGACCTGCCACGTGCCGGTCGGTAGAGCAGTGGCGGTAGTTGCGGTGGCGGTGGCGGACTCAGGGGACATTGGGTTGCCTTTCGTTCGGAAGGGGATTTGGACGCGTTCGCAGGAACGCACCTGATGCTGTGGCTCCACCGTAGCAGTTGTTTGTGCATACAACTATATGCCTTAGAACTATCTGCCTTGGGGGGTGGGCGGCAAGCGCTCCAGGTGGCTGCGAGGGAGAATGGCGCGATGGCACCGCTGAAGCTGATCCTGTTCGACATCGACGGCACCCTGATCGACACCGGGGGTGCCGGGGCGCGCAGCTGGACGTGGGCCTTCGAGCACGCGTTCGACCGGCCCGGGGTGGACATCGGCAAGTATTCGAGCGCCGGGATGACCGATCCCGTGGTCGCGCGTAAGACCTTCACCGAGGCGCTCGGTGGTGAGCCGACGGGCGAGGAGCTGGCACGGCTGATCTCGGCCTATCTGTCGGTGCTGCCCGACTACGTGACCGCGTCGGAGGGCTATCGGGTACTGCCCGGAGTCACGGAGCTGCTGCCTCGGCTGCACGATGCCGGAGTCCTCCTGGGTGTGACCACGGGCGCGATGGAGGCCGGCGCGCACGCCAAGCTCGGGAGGGCGCGTCTGAACCACTTCTTCCTCGTCGGTGGCTACGGCTCGGACTCCGAGGACCGCGTCGAGCTCACCACGACCGCGATCAAGCGCGGCGAGCGTCTGCTCGGCACATCACTCGATCTGCGGCAGGTGGCGGTGGTGGGGGATACACCCTTGGACATCTCCGCGGCCGAGGGGGCCGGCGTCGTCTCGATCGGTGTGGCCACAGGCAAATACGACCTCGACGAAATGCGCGCGGCGAACCCCGATCATGCGCTCGCCGACCTGACCGAGTCGTTCCCCGGCGTTGAAACTGACTGATCGAGGCGACTGTCTTTCAGCGCGGCTGCACGACCAGCGTCTGAAACCCGCGGCCGACCGCGCCGTCCTCGTCGTGGAGCACGCTCTCTGCTGTGCCGATTCCACCACTCGCCAGCAGTGTTTGCGCGTCGAGCCCGATCCACTCGCCCTGCGGGTGACGCCACAGGTGGATCGTGAGGTCGGCGTTGATGAACAGATAATCCTCGAAGGGCAGCTCCGCGCTGACGCCGTTGCCGAAGTCTGCGGTCGCGACCGCCCGCACCAGCGGCGTCGGCGGCTCGTCGGGGAGCAGCGGATGGCGCAGGCGCATCCAGACCTTGCCGGGCCCCTGGCCCCAGGGGTCGTTGAGCCAGCGCATCTCCATACCACTCGTCGCCAGACTCGTGCCAGCCGCAATGTTCAGCGCGAACTCCGTTGCCTGACCGTGCTCTGGCCCGGGCATCGCTGCGGGCGGCGCCTGGCCGCTCGAGGGCAGCCCGCCGGGGACGGGTTGCAGGCGCAACGCGCTCGCGCGGCAGACCAGCTCCTCCGCGCCCGTGCCGAGGTCGGCGCTCAGCTCGGCCGTGCAGCTCCTGCACGCGTCGGCCCTTGCGCACGATCCGCGTCGTCAGCGTCAGCGGCGCGAGCGGGACCGGCCGCAGGAACTCGAACCCCAGCCGCGCGATCGGGAAGCTCCGCGCCCGGCTCCAGCCGCTCGAACGCCCGTGCGATCAACGCCGCCGGCGCGCCGCCGTGCAGCGCCCGTGGGTCCCACGGGCCGCGCGCGTGCTCGGTCGGCTCGTAGCGACCGTCCCCGGAGGGGATGAAGATGCTGTCGGCGGCCATTGCGCGCGGGATGCTATTCGTGGTGGTTCCCCGGGGTATGGACGAGGATCAATCGGCCGGCAGACCGGCGACGAACTCCGCCAGCTTGCCGGGGTCGCGCAGCGGGGGACCGTGGCCGAAGCAGGTCAGCGCCGGTCGCAGCTCGGCCAGCCTGCGCGCCGAGGCGCGGTTGCGTGTGGGGTCGGGGGTGGCGAACGCCAGCGGTTCGTGCAGGCCGGTGATGCCGGTTGTCGGGTTCATGTTCACGAGCACATCGCCGGCGATCAGGACCCGGTCGCGCTCACGCCAGAGGGACACGTGACCAGGTGTGTGCCCCGGCGTCTCCAGCACGGTGAAACCGGCCACCTCGTCACCCTCGCTCAGCGCGCGCGCGACCGGGTGGGGTGGACCGACCCAGAAGCGTTCCTGCAGGCTCTTGACGATGCGCGGCGCGGCGCGCGCGATCACACTGCCGGGGACCTCCATCGCGGGGACATCCCCGTGTCCGCACCACAGTGGGATTCCGAGCTGCTCGCAGATCGCGTGGCTCGAGCCCTGGTGGTCGGGATGGACGTGGGTCAGCGCGTGCGCGGTCACGGTCTGACCCGCGATCTGGCGCATGATTCGCTTCTCCGCCTGGCGGGTGGCGGCGTCGACCAGGACGTCGCCGACGAGATAGACGTTGATCGTGTTCCGCGGCCAGCCCCTCAGTTGGTGCACATCCTCGGTAAGTTGCTGCATCTGCGCCCTTCCTCTCGTCGCTACTGCGTCTGCCGATCGGCGCTCGCACGGCGTCGCTCGGGTTCCGGCACAGCCTATCCGCGGCGCCCCTCCCAGGAGAACCCTCGCACCGCCAGCCACACCCCGACGACGCCCCAGCCCGCGATCACGGCGAGCGCGCCAAGGTTGTTTCCCAGGCTCGAGCCGGTCACGATCGCACCGCTCAGCCCTTCGATCAGGGGCTTCAACGGCAGCGCGTTGGCGACCCCCCGCACGACCGCCGGGGCGCTCGTGGTATCAAACGCGTAGAACGAGACGAACACGACCGGTAGGAACACTGCGTTCACATAGGCGGCGGTCGACTCAAAGTTAGGGATTACGTGTGCAAACGCGACACCGAGCGCGGCGAAGCACACGACACCAACCACCACAAAGACGATCAGCTCACCCCAGTGCGCCGGCCAGCCGATCCCGAAGAAGGTCCGCCCGGCGAGCACGACGATTGCGATCTGCAGCGCCGTGTTCGTGATCGCGTTCGCGGCGACGCCGCCGAAGTAGGAGCCGGTCGGTAGTGGCGTCCCGCGGATGCGCTTCAGGACGCCGCGCTCACGCAGGAACACGGTGTTGTAGGCGAGCGCCGTGAACGTCGTCGACATCACGCTCATTCCCGCGATCGCCGGAATGAGCTTGTTCAGGTCGCTCTGGTTGCCGTGCAGGATCGCGCCGCCGCCGACGAGGAACAGCAGTGGCAGCACGAAGTTGAAGAAGGCTGCGCTCGGATTGCGCCAGAACATCTTCCGCTCCAGCCGGTACTGGCGCCAGGTGAGGGTCACTGCGTCACTCATCGGCGGTGCGCTTCTCCTCGAGGTTTCGCGGGCGCGGTGCGGTGCGTCTATCGCTCGCTCTCTCACTCATCCGCCGTCAGCTCCAGATACACGTCCTCCAGCGTCGGTCTGCTCACGCTCAGCTCCTCCAGGCTTTCGCCTTTCCCTAAAGCCTCTTCAGTCAATTCGTTCAATAATCGTGTCGGGTTCTCCGTCTGTCGCTCGATCTGTTGTCCTGCCCGATCCCGGTAGGAGATCGTGTACTGCGCCGCGCCGACGCCGAGCTCCTGTGGCCGTCCCACCGCCAGCACGCGCCCGTCCTTGACGATCGCCACGCGGTCCGCCAGCGCCTGCGCCTCGTCGAGGTAATGGGTCGTCAAAAGGATCGTCTTCCCGCCTTCGCGCAGGTTCCTCACCGTCTCCCACGCGTCGCGCCGCGCGGCGGGGTCGAAGCCCGTCGTCGGCTCGTCGAGAAAGATCAGCTCCGGGTCGCCGACGAGCGCCAGTGCGAAATCGAGTCTTCTCAGTTGCCCTCCTGACAGCGTGCGACTGCGCGCATCGGCCTTCTCGGTCAACCCAGCCAGTTGCAGCACCTCATCGACATCTCGCGGCCGCGGGTAGAAGCTCGCCCAGTGCTCCAAAGCCTCGCGCGGGGTCACATGGCTGTAGATGCCGCTGCTCTGCAGCACGATCCCGATCCGCTTTCGCAGCTCGATCTGCCTGCGCGCCGGGTCGTATCCGAGCACTGAGACCTCGCCGCCGGTGCGCTGTCGATAGCCCTCCAGGATCTCGACGGTCGTCGTCTTGCCGGCGCCGTTCGGGCCGAGCAGGCCGAACACCTCACCGCGCTTGACCGTGATGTCGATCCCGCGCACCGCCTCGTGCTCGCCGTAGCGCTTGCTCAGACCCCGCACCTCGATCGCGGCGCTCGCGTCGGCTACCAGTGCACGCCCCTCGTCAACGTCGCCATCGCGATCTGCTCGAACGAGGCCCGCTCCTCCGTGTCTTTGTGCCCCTTCGACGCGGCGGAGTCGGGGAACACGCGGTAGGCGAGGTGCAGCAGCTGGTCGACCGCGCGCGGCGCGAGGGTGTACGCGACCTCGCCGAACGTTCCCAATCGCGTACCCATGTGCTTCGGGCGCGTGCGCAGTGCTTCGCAGATCATGTCGCCCGCCTCCTCCGGCGTGATCGCGGGGAAGGCGTCGTACATTTTCGTCGGGGCGATCATCGGCGTGCGCACGAGCGGCATGTGGATCGTCGTAAACGTCACCCCGTCGCCGATCACCTCGCTCGATACGACCCTGGTGAACGCGTCGAGTGCCGCCTTCGAGGCCACGTACGCGGAGAAGCGCGGCGGGTTGGTCTGCACGCCGATCGAGGAGATGTTCACGATGTGCCCTTTCCCGCGCTCGCGCATGTGACCCATCAGCCCGATGATCAGCTTGACCGCGCCGAAGTAGTTCAGCTGCATCGTCCGTTCGAAGTCGTGGAAGCGGTCGTAGCTGAGTGCGATCGAACGCCTGATCGAGCGCCCCGCGTTGTTCACGAGCATGTCCACGTTGCGGTGATCGGCCAGCACGCGCTCGACCAGCCGGTCGACCGACTCCATGTCCGACAGATCCGCCGCATACACGTACGCCGTGCCTCCCCCCGCGACGATCTCCGCGCGCAGCTCCTCGAGCTTCTCCACGTTCCTTGCCACGAGCAGCGGCACGCCACCCGCGGCCGCGACTTTGAGTGCTGCCGCCCAGCCGATCCCCGAGGAGGCGCCCGTGATCAGCACGTGCTTGCCGGTCAGCTCCTCCTGCAGCGAGCGCCCGCGGGCGAGGCCGCTGTCCATCTCCCGCTCCCAGTAGTCCCACAGTCTCGGCGCGTAGTCGTGCAGTGCGGGTGGGTGCTCCAGCGCCGAGCCCTTCAGCGCCCGGCCCGCCTCGCGCGTGTCGAACTCCGGCTTCAGCTCCATGTGCTCGATCACCTCTTCGGGAATGCCCAGCTCGCGCAAGGTGATGCTCTGCGCCTGGCGCAGCGGCGGCAATGCCAGCGCCAGCTTCAGCGGCCACGTCGGCACGACGTCCGTCAAGCGTTTGTCGACGCTGATCGCGACCTTCGGCGCATGTGCCGCGGCCGCGAACTCGTTGTAGAGCTCGTCCACTTTCTGTCCCTGCGGATCGGTCAGGTGGAAGGCGTGGCCGTCGAGGTCCGGCTCGTGTGCGATGTGGTCGAGCGCGCCAGCCACCCAGTCGACCGGCACGACGTTCGTCTTGCCGAGGTCGAGCCCCACCAGCGGCAGCCACTCGGGGACTAGTTTCCGTGTGCGCTGGATCGCCTTGAAGAAGTAGTACGGCCCGTCGACCTTGTCCATCTCGCCCGTCTGCGAATCCCCCATGACGACCCCCGGGCGGTACACGCGCCAGGGCACATACGGCTGCTCGCGCACGATTCGCTCTGACTCGAACTTCGTCCTGTGGTATGGCGAGGGAAGCTTCTGGCCCTCGTCGAACATCTCCTCCTCGAACCGTCCCTTGTACTCCCCTGCGACGGCGATCGAGGAGACGTGGTGCAGACGCTTGACCTCCAGCGCCCGCGCCAGCTCGACCGCGTGCGTCGTGCCGCCCACATTGGTGGCGGTGTTCTGCTCGGCCGGCGCGGTCATGTCGTAGATCGCGGCGAGGTGGAAGAAGTGCTCGATCTTGCCTCTCAGCTCCGCCGTCTGCTCGGCCTCGATCCCCAGCAGCGGCCGGCGCAGGTCCCCGATCACCGGCTGCACGCGCTTGGCGGCGGCCACCCCCAGCAGGGCGCCCCAGCGCTCGATCAGGTCGTCCAGCCTGCCGGTCGAGCCCGTGCGCACGAGCACGTACACCTTGCCCTGGCGCTTATCGAGCAACAGCTCGATCAAGCGGCGTCCGATGAAACCGGTCGCTCCCGTTACAAAGTAAGAGGCCATTCCCTTGACGAGGATATAGGTGCGGGTGGTTTTTGTTTGTTGGCGGGTGGGCTATGCCCCCGCGCCTGCTCCGCCGCGCCCCTCGCCGGCCGCGAAGCGCTTGGCGCCGCGCGCGCCATCTTCGAACACCTCCGGCCCCGCCTTCGCCTCCAGCGCCAATCCCTCGTCGAGCGTCATCCCTAAGCCCTCGATCGCGGCGCGGCGATCGGCGAGCATCGTGCTCTGCGGGAACCGCGCCAAGCCTCGGCTAGCGCAAGCGCGCGCTCCAGGTGCGCGCCGGCGGGGACGACCTCGGTCAGCAGGCCCATACCCAGCGCCTCTTGCGCGTCGATCATGCGGCCCGTCAGGATCAGGTCGAGCGCGCGTCCCAGACCCACGATCCGCGGCAGACGCTGGGTGCCGCCGTCGATCAGAGGCACTCCCCAGCGGCGCTCGGGATAGCCCAGCGTCGAGCCTTCGGTCGCGATTCGCAGGTCGCACCACAGCGCGAGCTCCAGTCCGCCCGCGAGGGCAAAGCCCGAGATCGCGGCGATTGTCGGCTTGGATGGCGTCAGCCTGGTGAAGCCCATCGGTCCCTCCGACGACATCAGCCTGCCCGCCATCGTCTCGGTCGCCTTCAGGTCCGCCCCGGCGCAGAACGAGATCCCGCCGGCGCCGGTCAGTACGAGCACGCGGGCGTCATCTTCAGACTCAAATCGCAGGTAGGCCTCGTGCAGCTTCGATGCGGTGACGCCATCGACAGCGTTACGTCTGTGCTGGCGGTCAATCGTCACCACCGCCGCCGCGCCCTCGCGCTCGTAGCGGACGGCGTCCGGCTCGCCGCTCATCGGTTCACCGTGGGCGTGTCAGGGTGGGCAGCGGTTCGAGGGGCAAGCTGGACGCGGACGCAGTGAGCGAAGCGTGCTTAGCACGCGAGCGATCGAGGACAAAGTCAGCGCCGGCCATCGGGCCGCTGCTACCAGCCGCCGCGCCACTGGGCGTTGCCCGCGCGCGCTTTCTCTGCGGCTTTGCGTGCTTCCTTGCGCTTCTCCAGATGTTTCTGCAACATGCTCATCACGAACACGAACGTCGGGAAGAAGATGATCAGGATGAAACCCGCGTTCGTTACCACTTTGTCGTTCGTCGCGCCGTAGAACCCGCGGCCGTCGTTTTCGGTTTCGGCCAGCGCCACCGGCGCGAGCACGAGCAGCAGCAGGAGCGAGGAGGCGAAGGTGGTCAGCAGGCGGCGGCACATCGCGCGCTGGATGCTACCGAAGGCTGAGGAGGCTTTGCCGGACGCCTACCATCAGCAGCCGATGGCCGTACTGATCGCATCCGACCTGCACAAGGACATGGCTGGGCAGCCGCTTTTGCGCGGGGTGTCCTTCAAGCTCGAGCGCCGCACGCGCATGACGATCGCCGGGCGCAACGGCGCGGGTAAGACGACGCTGCTGCGGATGCTCGCGGGGGAGGAGTCGATCGACCGCGGCGAGCTCAGCCTCGCGAAGGGGGCGCGGATCATGCTGCACGACCAGCGCCCTCCGCGTGACCGTGGCCGGCCACTGCGCGAGTACGTGCTCTCCGGTTGTGTCGAGGAGCTCGCGATCGAGGCCGAGCTGGCTGAGCTGGAGGGGAGCATGGCCGAGGGGGCGGCTGACGAGGCGCTGCTCGCCCGTTACTCCCGCGCGCAGGCGCGCCTGGAGGCACGTGGCGGCTACCTGTGGCGCGACCGTGCCGTCTCGATGGCGCGCGGGCTGGGGTTCGGGGAGGCGGATCTAGACCGCGGGCTGGACACCTTCTCCGGGGGGCAGCTCACGCGTGCCTCGCTCGCCCGCGCGCTCGCCACCTCCGCGGACGTCTTGCTGCTCGACGAGCCCACCAATCATTTGGATATCGAGTCCTTGGAGTGGTTGGAGCAGACGCTTATCGGACTTGACGCCGCGATCGTTCTGGTGGCGCACGACCGCTGGTTCCTGGAGGCCGTCGGTACCGCGGTCCTGGAGTTGGAGGCCGGCCGCTCGCGCTTCTTCTCGGGAACTTGGCATCAGTGGCGTCGCGAGCAGGCCGCGCGGGAGATGGCGCTGGGCAAGGCGATCGACAAGCAGCAGGCGGAGATCGAGCGGATGGAGCGCTTTATCGAGCGCTTCCGCGCGAAGGCCACCAAGGCCCGCCAGGCGCAGTCGCGCGTGAAGCGGTTGTCGAAGATCGAGCGGATTGAAAGGGATCCCCGCGATGGGAAGGGGTTGGAGTTCGAGTTCTCCGCACCTGAGCGCTCCGGGCGGGTGATCTTCGAGCTGCTCGACGGTCGCGTCGAGGTCGGGGAGCCGGCGATCACGCTCCTGGATGACGCCGAACTGTGGTTAGAGCGTGGTGAGCACGTCTCCTTGGTCGGGCCCAACGGGACGGGCAAGACGACCTTGATCGAGACGCTCGCCGGGCAGCGCCCCCTTGCGGCAGGCAGGCTCAGCACCGGGCACAACGTCAAGCTCGGCTACCTCTCTCAGCACGCCGAGGAGCTGGGCGCGGGCGGGCATCCCGGACAGAGCGTGTTGGAGGCAGCGGCTCGCGCCACGGGGTTGGCGCCGAACAAGGCGCGGGCGCTGCTCGGGCGCTTTCTGTTCTCTGGCGAGGAGGCCGAGAAACCCTTGGACGGGCTCTCCGGCGGGGAGCGCCGGCGCCTGTCGCTGGCCGTGCTCGTCGGCTCCGCGCACACGCCCAATGTGTTGATCCTCGACGAGCCGACAAACCATCTCGACATCGAGTCGCGCGAGGCTTTGGAGGATGCGCTGCGAGCGTTTCCGGGAGCGATCCTGCTCGTCTCGCACGACCGGGCGCTGCTCGACGCGGTCGGCACGCGTACCGTTGCGGTCGAGGATCGGGCTTTGCGTAGTTACGAGGGCGGCTGGCCCGAGTACGTGCGGGTGCGCGACGAGCGGCGGGCGGGGACTTCGACTGGGGTGGTCTTGGATTCCGGTGTTGCCTCATCCAACGGCGCTGCCGCGGCCCCGAGTCCGGGGTCGTCGCCGGAGAGGGCGCCCACCAAGGCCAAGGAGCAGCCCAAGCCGAAGGGACCGTCGAAGAACCGCCTGACCGCACAACAGCAGGCCGAGCGTTCTGTCGAGGAAGCCGAGGCCGCGATGCGCGCGCTGGAGGACGAGCTGGCCGACCCGGCGGCGTGGGCGACTCAGTACGAGTCGGCCAAGTCCGAGGCGCGCCACACCGCCGCGCGGCGGGCCGTCGAGGAGGCTTATACGCGGTTGGAGGCGCTCGTCGACTGACCTAGACTGGCTCGGATGGAAAGCCTGAAAACCGCGCGCAACGTCGCGATCATCGTGTTGATCGCCGCTGCGGTCTACTTTCTCCCTGGCGGTGGCCGCGCGGCGAACACGTTCGAATCCCTCCTGTGGGTCGCCTTCGGTATCGGGATCGGCTACCTCGGCTTGCGCGGCTACCGCGAATATCGGGTGGCCCTGCACAGCCTGGGCGATCGTCACCGAGGGCTGCTGTATGGGGGAATTGCGGGCGCCGTGTTCGCATACGCCGCTCGTGCGCGCATGTGGCAGACGGGTATCGGCGAGCTCGTCTGGTTCGCGCTGGCAGGCTTCATCATCTACACGTTGCTCGAGGTCTACCGCCACTGGCGCGCGTATTGAGACTCGCCGAGCAACGCAAAAGCCTGCCCGACCAGCCCGGCGTGTACCTGTTCCGTGACGCGAAGGGCCGCGTGATCTACGTCGGCAAGGCGAAGTCGATCCGCAAGCGGGTGGCGTCGCACTTCGCCAAGGCGCTCCTACCGAGCAGCCCGGGTCACGAGGAGATGGTGGCGAGCACGGAGCACATCGAGTGCGTGGTGGTGGGCAGTGAGGCGGAGGCGCTGCTGACCGAGCAGGGCTTCATCAAGCAGTACCGGCCGCGCTTCAACATCAGGCTGCGCGACGACAAGTCCTATCCATTCATCGCGATCTCGCTCGACGAGGATTACCCGCGTGTGTACTTCACGCGCGAGCGCCATCGTGCCGGCAGGGCGTACTTCGGGCCGTATTCGAACGCCAAGCGCGTGCGCAGCACGCTGGAGGTACTCGCGAAGGTGTTCATGTTTCGTTCCTGTACCGGTCCCGAGCCGGGCCGGCGCAGCGGCAGCCCGTGCCTGGACTACTACATCAAGCGCTGCGAGGCGCCGTGCGTCGGGTACGTGTCGAGGGAGGACTATCGCAAGAGCATCGATGGGGTGATCGATTTCCTGTCCGGGCGCTTCAAGACGATCGAGCACGATCTGCAGGCGCGCATGCGCGCGGCCGCGGCGGCGGAGGAGTTCGAGCAGGCGACGCTCGAGCGCAACCGGCTGCGCGCGGTGCACTCGCTGTTGGAGCGCCGGCGCGTCGCGAATGCGTCGGTGGGCACATTCGATGCGGTGGCGGTGGCGGTCGACGGGCGGGAGGCGAACGCGCAGGTCTTCCAGGTGCGCGACGGGGTGCTCTCGGACCGCCAGTCGTTTTACCTGGCCAACGAGACCGAGCGCGATGTGGCGGAGGTGGCGGAGGAGTTCATGTTGCAGTTCTACGCCTCGCACATCTCGATCCCCCCGCTGCTGATCGTGCAACGCGAGCTCGTACGGGCTGAGGTCGACACGGCGCTCACGGAGGCGCTCACCCTGCGACGGGACGGACCGGTCGAGCTGCGCGCTGCCGAGCGCGGCGAGAAGCGCAGGATCCTGGAGCTGGCCGAGCGCAACGCGCGCCTGGCGCTCGACGAGGAGCGTCTGCGCGCCGAGCGTCGTCGTTCCAGCCGCGTGGAGGCGCTCGAGGGCCTGCAGCTCGCATTGGGGCTCGACGTGCCGCCGATCAGGATCGAGTGCTTCGACATCTCGCATCTCGGCGGCACGCAGACGGTCGCCTCGATGGTTGTGTTCGAGGGCGGCGCGCCAAAGAAGTCGGACTATCGCCGCTTCAAGATCAGGACGTTGCAGGAGGGTTCCTCCGACGACTACGCGGCGATGACGGAGGTGCTCGGCCGGCGCTTTGCCCAGTGGGAGCGCCAGGCCGACATCTCCCCGCACGACCCCGAGTACAACGCGAGCTTCGCGGCGCTGCCGAACCTGATCGTGATCGACGGTGGCAAGGGCCAGCTCGCGGCCGGCCTGCGCCCGCTGGTCGATTCGGGGATACGAGTGAAAGGAGTGTCTCCCGAATCGGTCGGCTTCCGCCAGCGCGGGGTGACGGTGGTGTCGCTGGCCAAGCGGATCGAGGAGGTGTTCATCCCCGGACGCGCCGCACCGCTGGTGCTCGACCACTCCACGCCAGAGCTACAACTGTTGCAGCGCGTGCGCGACGAGGCGCACCGGTTTGCGATCACCCACCACCGCACGCGGCGCGACAGGGCGATGACGACTTCGTTGCTCGACGAGCTGCCCGGCGTCGGTCCCGCGCGCAAGCGCGCTTTGCTCGCGCACTTCGGCTCACCGGAGGCGGTCGTCGCGGCCTCGCGCGAGGAGCTCCAGGCTGTACCCGGTCTACCGGCGAAGGTCGCGCGAGAATTGCACGGCCACCTACACAGAGCAGGCTGACTATCGCCGGGTAACCACCCTCCTCCGGCGTTCGGGCACAATGAGCACGATGTCCGCTAGCGAGTCACGTCTGAAGGATGTCGTGGTGATCACCGGCTTCTCCGGCGCGGGCAAGTCGACGGCGATGAACGTGTTCGAGGACGCCGGGTATTTCTGCGTCGACAACCTGCCGCCGGAGATGATCCGCTCGCTGGTGGAGCTATTCATGCACGAGGGCTCCAAGGTCGAGCGCGCCGCGGTCGTCTCGGATGTCCGTGGGGGCGTCTACTTCGAGGCACTGCGCGCGGTCGTGGACGATCTCGACGCGCTCGGCGTCGCCCATCACGTGCTGTTCCTGGAAGCGGCGGAGCAGACGTTGGTGACGCGCTACAAGGAGACCCGCCGGCGCCATCCGCTGGCGCCCGAGGGCAGCGTCACCGCGGGTGTGGCCGCTGAGCGAGCGCTGCTCGAGCCGTTGCGCAGTCGCGCCGATCTCGTGGTCGACACGACGGGCATGTCCGCGGCGATGCTGCGGGGGAAGATCGCCGACGAGCTGTTGCCTCGCCAGCGGGGTGGCAGGTTGGCGGTGACGTTCATGAGCTTTGGTTTCAAGCACGGCCCTCCGCGCGAGGAGGACGTGGCGCTCGACGTGCGCTTTCTGGCAAATCCGTACTACGTGCCCGAGTTGCGCGAGCTGACCGGCAATGACGAGCGCGTGGTGGAGTACATCGCGCGCGACGGTCGCCTCCAGGAGCTGTACGAGCGGCTGCATTCGCTACTCGACTTTCTGCTGCCCCAATACGTGGCGGAGGGCAAGGCGCACCTGGTGATCGCGATCGGCTGTACCGGCGGGCGTCACCGCTCGGTTGCGATCGCGCGCCATCTCGCCGAGCGCTATGGCGATCACGAGGACCTCGATGTGGCGGTCGCCCACCGCGACATCGACAAGCGCTCACGCGAGTCCTGAGCTCAAAAACGGGGCCTCTAAGCTGAAAAACAGGGCTCGCTGATAGCCTTTCTGGGGCACGCCGGGCCACGGAGCGGTACTCCTGAGGCCCGGCATTGTTCATTTTTCGCTGATGGAGGCCGTGGAGTATGTCGATACGGGTGGGTATCAACGGATTCGGCCGGATCGGCCGGAACGCGTTCCGCGCAGCCCAGGCTCGGGCCACCGGCGCGGGTGGAGAAGACGCGATCGAATGGGTTGCGGTCAACGACCTGACCGACTCGAAGACGCTTGCGCACCTCCTGAAGTACGACTCGGTCCTCGGCCCCTACCCGGGCACTGTGGTCGCCCACGAGGATGTCCTAGAGGTCGACGGGCGGGAGCTGAAGGTGTTCGCCGAGCGCGATCCGGGCGCACTGCCGTGGGGAGATCTGGGGGTCGACGTCGTGATCGAGTCGACTGGACTGTTCACCGACCGAGCGAGCGCTGCCAAGCACCTGGCGGGTGGCGCGAAGAAGGTGATCGTCTCCGCGCCGGCGAGTGATCCCGACGCGACGGTCGTGCTCGGGGTCAACTTCGACGAGGTGTACGATCGTAATTCCCACGACGTGATCTCGAACGCCTCTTGTACGACCAACTGCCTGGGGCCGATCGCGAAGGTCGTCAACGACACGGTCGGCGTCAAGCACGGCTTGATGACGACGATCCACGCGTACACGGCCGATCAGCGCCTGCAGGATATGCCGCACAAAGACCTGCGCCGAGCGCGTGCCGCCGCGATCAACCTGATCCCCGCCTCGACCGGCGCGGCGAAGGCGATCGGGCTGGTGATCCCCGCGCTGCAGGGCAAGTTGAACGGCTTCGCCATGCGCGCGCCCGTGCCGACCGGGTCGGTCGTGGACCTGACCGTGGAGTGCGCCCGCCAGACAAGCGTGCAGGAGGTCAACGGGGCGTTGAAAGCGGCGGCGGAGAGTGGACCGCTGCAGGGCATCATGGCCTACACAGAGGACCCGATCGTCTCCAGCGACATCCGCGGGTCGCAGTTCTCGGCGATCGTGGACTCCCTGCTGACGGCCGTGATCGACGGCACGATGTTGAAGGTCGTGGCGTGGTACGACAACGAGTGGGGCTACTCGAACCGCCTCGTCGACCTCGTGCAGAGGGTGCTGTGAGCCTCGCGTCGGCCGGCTGGACACGAGCGGACAGGGACGTCCGTGGGAGATAGGTGCACCGTGAAGGAGCGCAAAGTGAGTCGGAGGGAACCGATGAGGAGCCTTGACGACCTGGACGTGCAGGGCAAGCGGGTGCTCGTGAGGGTCGATTTCAACGTCCCGTTGGCAGCGGGAACAGAGGGCGAACCAGAGGCCGGCGGCGTCCCGCTCGTGAGCGACGACACACGGATCGCGGCTGCGCTGGCAACGATCGAAGAGCTGCGCGCGGGCGGCGCAAGGCTGGTGCTGGTCTCTCATCTGGGACGACCCGAGGGCAAACCTGTGGCGGAGCTGTCGCTGGCGCCGGTGGCGGAGCGCCTGCGCGAACTGACGGGCGCGAAGGTGACGCTTGCCCCGGCGGTGATCGGCGATGAGGTGACGGCGCTGGCGGAGGAACTCGAGCAAGGGGACATCCTGGTGCTCGAGAACGTGCGCTTCGAGCCGGGCGAGACGAGCAACGATCCCGAACTCGCGCGAGCGTTGGCGGCGTTGGCGGACCTCTACGTCAACGACGCGTTCGGCGTGGCCCACCGCGCGCACGCGAGCACGGAGGGAATCACGCACCTGCTGCCGAGCGCGGCCGGACGGCTGCTGGAACGGGAGGTCAAGACGCTCACGGGGATCCTCGAGCATCCGCAGCACCCGCTGGTGGCGATCGTGGGCGGCGCGAAGGTGGCCGACAAGATCGCGGTGATCGAGCGCTTCCTCGAAGTGGCCGACGTGGTGATGATCGGCGGCGCGATGTGCTTCCCGTTCCTGTGCGCGCAGGGGCACGCCGTGGGGAAGTCGCTGTGCGACGACGAGGATGTCGAGCACGCGCGCAGCGCCCTGCAGCGAGCAAGCGACAGCCATGACCCGCAGCCTGGACGAGCGCGACTGCTGGTGCCGAACGACCTCGTCATCGGCGAGCGCCTCGCGACGGACGCGAACCATCGCGTGCTGGACGGGGTGGAGGTGCCGGAGGGCTGGATGGGGCTGGACATCGGCCCCAAGACGGTGGAGCGCTACGCGAGCGTGATCGCGAGCGCGGGGACGGTGTTCTGGAACGGTCCGATGGGCGCCTTCGAGCTGGAGCCATTCGCGGCTGGCACCCGTGCGGTGGCGGAGGCCGTCGCGAGCGCGCATGGCCTGACGGTCGTGGGCGGCGGGGACTCGGCGGCGGCGCTGGCGCAATTCGGGCTGGAGGGGACGGTGGACCACCTGTCCACCGGTGGCGGCGCGACGCTCGAGCTCGTCGAGGGCCGGGTCCTGCCCGGCGTGAGCGCGCTGCAGGGAGCCGGTGTCGCGTGAGTGTCCGCACACCGCTGATCGCGGGCAACTGGAAGATGTACAAGACCGAAGCGCAAGCCGAGGACTACATCCAGGCGCTGCTGCCGCTCCTGTCCTCGGTGGATGGCGTGGACGTCGCGATCTGCGTGCCGTTCACCGATCTGCGGGCGATGATGGACAGCGCGCGGGGCTCGCGTGTGGAGGTGTACGCGCAGAACATGCACCAGGAGCCCGAGGGCGCGTTCACGGGTGAGGTCTCGCCGGCGATGCTGAGCGACGTGGGTGTGCAGGGGGTGGTGCTCGGGCACTCCGAGCGCAGGCAGCTGTTCGGCGAGACCGACAGGGCGCTGGCGCTGAAGGTGCCGGCCGCGCTGGGGGCCGGGCTGCAGCCGATCCTGTGCGTGGGCGAGACTGAGGAGGAGCGCGACAACGACGACACCCAGCGCAAGCTGCGCCAGCAGGTGCGGGAGGGGCTCGCGGGGATTGCGGATGAGCGCTTGGCGGAGGTGACGATCGCGTATGAGCCGATCTGGGCGATCGGCACCGGTCGCGTGGCGAGCCCTGAGCAGGCCCAGGAGGCGGTCGCGTTCGTCAGGGCGCTCGTCGGCGACCGCGACAAACAGGCGGCGGAGCGGGTGAGGATCCTGTACGGCGGCTCGGTCAAGCCCGAGAACGCGGCCGAGCTGCTCGGGCTCCAGGACATCGACGGCGCGCTTGTCGGCGGGGCAAGCCTGGATGCGGAGTCGTTCGCTCAGATCGTGATAGCCGCGACATGAGCTGGCGCATTCGAACTTGGATCGATGAGCCTGCCCGCCGGTCCAGACGAGCTACCGGTTCCGAATGTCTGCCTGGTGATCCTCGACGGGTGGGGGCTCGCCGAGTCCGGCCCCGGCAACGCCGTGTCGCTGGCAAGCACGCCTGTGTTCGACGAGCTGTGGGCGACCTATCCCCATACGACGCTGACCGCGTGCGGGCGCGCGGTCGGGCTGCCGGACGGCCAGATGGGAAACAGCGAGGTCGGACACCTGAACCTCGGTGCGGGCGCGGTCGTGCGGCAGGATCTGACGCGGATCGACGACGCGGTCGCGGACGGGACGCTCGCCGAGAACGAGGTCCTGCGGGCGGCGCTGGGGAGACCCGGACGGGTGCACCTGCTCGGGCTCGTGTCCGACGGGGGCGTGCATTCGAGTATGGATCACCTGCGCGCGCTGATCGCACTGGCGGGCACGTTGCATAGAGTGGGGCAGGGGAGGGGGCAGACCTGGTGGTGCACGCGTTCACCGACGGGCGCGACACGCTGCCACACTCGGGCGCCGACTTCCTGAAGGAGCTCGACGCGACCGCGGGCGTGCGCGTGGGGTCGGTGGTGGGGCGGTATTGGGCGATGGACCGCGACCGGCGCTGGGATCGAACGCAGCGCGCGTACGACCTGCTCGTGCACGGCTGGGCGGAGCGGCGCGCGGACAGCGGCGAGGCGGCGGTGCGCGGCGCGTACGAGCGCGGAGAGACAGACGAGTTCATCGAGCCGACGCTCGTCGGCGCGGAGGCGCAGATCAGACCGGGCGACAGCGTGCTGTGCTTCAACTTCAGGCCCGACCGGATGCGCGAGCTGACCCGCGCCCTCGCCGAACCGGAGTTCGCCGAGTTCGATCGCGACGGCGGCGAGCCCCTGCGGCGATACACGACGCTGACCGAGTACGAGGAGGGCTGGCCCTATCCGGTCGTCTTCCCTCCAGAGCGCCCGCAGACGACGCTCGGGATCGTGCTGGCGGAGGCGGGGGTGAGACAACTGCACGTGGCCGAGACGGAGAAGTACCCGCACGTGACGTACTTCTTCAACGGCGGCGAGGAGGCGCCGCTGCAGGGCGAGCGGCGGGCGCTGGTCGATTCGCCAAGGGACGTGCCTACCTACGACCACAAGCCGCAGATGAGCGCGCATGCGGCGGCGGCGGCGTTTACGGACGCTTGGCGCGAGGATCCGCCGGCGTTCGGGATCATCAATTTCGCGAACGCCGACATGGTCGGTCACACGGGCGTGATCGAGGCGGCCGTGAAGGCGGTGGAGACCGTCGATGGATGCCTCGGTGAGGTGGTGGCGGCGGTGCACGAGCGCGGCGGCGTGTGCGTGGTGACCGCCGACCACGGGAACGCCGATCACATGCTCGAGCCGGACGGCAGTCCGAACACGGCGCATTCGCTGAACGAGGTGCCGCTGATCGTGACGGCGACGGGGCTGAAGCTGAGGGAGGGGGACGGGATCCTGGCGGACGTCGCGCCGACGGTGCTGGAGCTGCTGGAGATGCCCCAGCCGCAGGAGATGACCGGTCGTTCTTTGATCGAGGAGCGATGAGTTCGAGATGGAGCGACCTGCCGGTCGTTTGGACCGCCGTGCTGGTGGCGAAAGAAGGCTTGATGGACGAGAACGGAGCGAGCATGGAAAAACGGCTCAAGAATACAAGAACGCGTTCGAGACGGCGCTGGCGGTGTTCTTCATTGGCGCGGGGGTCAACCACTTCGTGATTCCGGGCACCTACAAGCAGATCGTGCCGCCGGGTCTGGGCGACCCCGCGACGCTCGTGCGGGTCAGCGGTGTGGCCGAGATCGCGGGTGGGGTGGGGGTGCTCCTGCCGCGCACGCGCAGGCTGGCGGGCTTCGGCCTGATCGCGCTGCTGGCGGCGGTGTTTCCCGCGAACCTCTATATGGCGCTGAACCCGGCGAAGTTCGCGAAGATCCCGGTATGGGCGCTGTATGCGCGGCTGCCGCTGCAGCCGCTGATGATGTGGTGGGCGTGGCGGGCGACGAAGCCGTCGTGAGTGCTCGCCCCTGAGGCGGAAAGCGGCTCCGACGCTGCTATGTTCGGGGTAGCAGGGTCATTTGTAACAAACGCCATCATGTCGACCGCGACCGCCGTCAAGATCCCTTCCGGGGAGGAGTCTCTCAGTGAGGGGGAGGTGCGCGCTTGGCGCGGTCTGCTGCGAGCGCACGCATGTCTGGCCAAGCGCCTGGATGCCGAGCTGGAGCAGGCGCACGGCCTGCCGATGACCTCCTACGAGGTGCTGCAGCACCTGCAGGACTCGAGCGGCGGACGGATGCGGATGTGCGACCTGGCCGAGCAGGCGCAGCTGTCGCGCAGCGGGCTGACGCGGCTGGTCGATCGCCTGGAGCGGGACGAGATGCTGGAGCGTTGCTCCTGCGAACACGACGCGCGCGGGTCCTATGCCTGTCTGACCGAGCTGGGACGCGAGCGGCTGGCGGAAGCGCGCGGCACGCATCTGGCGGTCGTGCGGGAGCACTTCTTCTCGCGCTTCTCCGAGGGCGAGCTGAGCGCGCTGGCCGATCTTTGGGATCGCATCGCTCCCTGCGGCAACGGTAATGGCAACGGCAATGTTTGCTGAGTAAGATCGCCTGAATCGAGCGCCTTGGGTTCATGGGGGCCTCGCGAAGTCGACGGCTGAGACCGCGCGGGCTGGCCGAGTTCTGTGAGGCTCAGGGAGCCCTGGGATCGGGCGCCTCGGGATCGCGTGGCGCTGTCTCGCGCGTGACGGGTGGCGCCACCCCGAGGCGGGGATGATGGCGGCGGTGGCGGCGGTGCAGGAAGAAGGTGCTGACGAATCGCGAGCACGACCGCGACGAGCCCGTAGATGCCGAACGCCTCGATCGCTTTGCCGGCGGAGTGGCCGAGGAAGTAGGCGAGCAGCCCGATCCCGGTCGCCCAGCAGATCCCGCCGAGCGCATTCCAGAGAAAGAACGAGCGCCAGCGCATGTGCGTGGCGCCGGCCAGCCACGAGGCCCAGACGCGCAGGCCGAGGATGAAGCGGCCGAAGAACACGGCCTTCGGGCCATGGCGCTCGAAGAACGGCTCGCCGGTCTCGAGCACATCCAGGCGCTGGCGTTGAAAGCGGCCGGGCCGTTCGAGCAGCCAGCGGCCGCCATGGCGGCCGATCTGGTAGCCGATGTTGTCGCCCACGATCGCGGCGACGGCCGCGAGCGGGATCACGAGCTCGATTTTGAGCTTGCCCCCGGAGGCGAGCACGGCGGCGGTGATCAGCGCGGTCTCGCCCGGGATCGGAACCCCGGCCGACTCGGCCATCACGAGGAGCGAACAGCAGCGGGTAGCCGGAGACTTCGACGAGGTGGGAGACGTTGACGAGGGAGGCGAGCATGGAGGAGGGGTCCTGGAAGACTCTTAGGATGCCGTAGAGATGGCCGCTTTCACGATCGAGGCCCGCGACGGCTCCTCCGACGCCCGTGCGGGAGTGCTCGAGACGGCGCACGGCGATGTTCGCACACCGGCCTTCGTGCCGCTCGCGACGAAGGCCACGGTGAAGGGGCTGCTGCCGGCGGAGGTGGCGGCGCTGGGATACGAGATGGTGCTCGGCAACACTTTCCATCTGCTGCTTGAATCCCGGCCCCGAGCTGATCGAGCGCTTCGGCGGGATGGGCCGGTTCATGGGCTGGGACGGGCCGATCGTGACCGATTCCGGGGGGTTTCAGGTGTTCTCGATGGGGCACGGGACGGTGGCCGAGGAGATCAAGGCGTCCCACCCGCCCCGCAGCCGGGATGCGGGCAGCGACAGAGAGGGGGCGATCCTCGCGATCGAGGAGGACGGGGTGCGCTTTCGCTCCTACATGGACGGCCGCGAGCGGTTCCTCTCGCCCGAGGGCTCGATGGCGACGCAGGCGGCGCTGGGCTCCGACCTGGCGCTCGTGTTCGACGAGTGCACGCCGTTCCACGTCGACCGCGAGTACACGCAGCGCTCGACCGAGCGCACGCACCGCTGGCTGGAGCGCTGCCTGGGGTGGCACGCCGAGCACGGGCCGGCCGAGCCAGCTCGTCTACGGGATCGTGCAGGGCGGCGTGTACGAGGATCTGCGGCGCGAGTCGACTCAAACGGTCGCCGCGAGCGCGTGCGACGGGGTGGCGATCGGCGGCTCGCTCGGGGCGGAGAAGGCGCAGATGTACGAGGTGGTGGGCTACGCGACGACGCGAGCTGGGGGGCGAGCACGAGCGCAAGCCGAGACACCTGCTCGGGATCGGCGAGGTGGACGACCTGATCAGGGGGGTGGAGCTGGGGATCGACACGTTCGACTGCGCGATGCCGACCCGCCTTGGGAGGCACGGCACGGCGCTCGTCCCCGATCCCGGAGAACCGCTGGCGCGTGGACCTGAAGAAGGCGCGGTGGCGCGAGTCGAAGGAGCCGCTGCTGGAGGGCTGCGAGTGCCCGGCCTGCGCGGACGGGCCTGTCGCGTGCCTACCTGAGCTACCTGGTGCGGGCCGGCGAGCTGACGGGAGCGCGGCTGCTGACGATGCACAACCTCGCTTTCCTGGCGCGGTTGATGAAAGATTTGCGGGGCGGAATCCTAGACGGGGACTTGGAGAACGTGGCACGCGCGTGGCGCGCCGGAGCGTTCCGTCCCAAGCGCTGAGTAGCTACTCTGGGACAACAATTGACGGTTGCCCAGGCAGAGGGGACCCGCGTAAGCGGGCCTTTCGCCTTGCTTATTTGGTGTTTTCCGCAACCAGCTGTTTAAGCGCCGAAGAGGCCTGCTGGACGTCGGAGTAGACGACGTTGCGCAGCACGACCTTCGTCGGCGCCGGAGCGGTGGCGATCACAACCGCGACGATCGCAACAACGATCGCGAGCAGCACGAGCACCGCGGGCAGCAGGCGCCCGCGCCGCCGGCCGGCGGGCGAGCTCGCGGAGGAGGCGGCGGCCGGCGCCACGACCGGAGCCTGCTGTCGCGGCGGCCCCTGGCGCGGCCGCCGGGGGGTGACCGCGCCCGCGGCGGAGCCACCACCACCGCGCTCGGACCCGCGCGGCCCGGCCGTCGCCAGAAGGCTCGTCGCCGCGGTCGCCGGGCCCTCCCCGCGCGCACCATCGGCGGGCTCGACCGGGCGAGATCCCGCGCGCCCCGTCCTCGATCGCGCGCCCCATCTCGCGGGCGGTCTGGTAGCGGTCGCGCGGGTCGAGCGCGAGCGCGAGCGCGATCGCGTCGGCCAGCTCGGGCCCGACGGCGGCGACGAGCGTGTCGAGCATCGCGGGCTCCTCGCGCTGCTGCTTGAGCGCGAGCTCGGTCAGCGAGGTGGCCTCATACGGCAGGCGCCCGGAGATCAGCTGGTAGGCGACGACCCCGAGCGCGTACAGGTCGGCGCGCGGCCCGGCCTCCTCGCCGCGCGCCTGCTCGGGCGCCAGATAGGCGGCGGTGCCGAGCACGGAGCCGACCTGGGTGATCGAGGACTGCTCGGTCGCCTTGGCGATGCCGAAGTCGGCGAGCTTGACCTCGCCCTCGCGGGCGCGCAGCAGGTTGCCGGGCTTGACGTCGCGGTGGACGACGCCGTGGCGGTGGGCGTAGTCCAGGCCCTCGCAGGCCTGCTCGATGATCGAGACGGCCTCCTCCACCTCGACCCAGCCGTCGTCGCGCAGGATCTCCGCGCAGGAGGAGCCCTCGATGTACTCCATCACGATGAAGTGCCGGCCCGAGGGCTCGTCCAGGCCCGAGTCGAAGATCTGCACGACGTTGGGATGCACCAGGCGCGCCGCGGCCTGCGCCTCGCGCTGGAAGCGCGAGACGAAGGTGGGATCGTCCGCGAGGTGCTCGGCGAGCAGCTTGACGGCCACCTGGCGCTCCAGGCGCAGGTCGAGCGCGAGGTGCACGGTGGACATCCCGCCGAAGCCGAGCCGGCCCTCCAGGCGGTAGCGCCCGGCGATCTTCACCTCGCTCATTTGCCGCTTTCCTGTCCCGCGCCCGCTCCGCCGGCGGCGCCCGCCCCTCCTCCGCCCGCGGCCCACCCCGAGCCGCTTTCACCGCCGATGCCCGTGCCGCCTCCCGGTCCGCTGGACGCGCCGGGGGCGCTTTCGCTTCCGGGAGCGGGCGTGCCGCCGCCCGGGGTGGTGGCGGTCGGGGTGGTCGCCGTGGGGGTGGTCGGGGTGGTGGTCGTTTCGGTGTGGGTTGGGGTCGTGGGTGTCGTCGTGGGTGCTCGTTGTCGTCGTGGGGGTGCTCGTCTTCGTCGTCGAGGTCGTCTGCGGGAGGGGCTGCGCGCACAGCGCGAGCGCGCGGCGACGCAGATTCGAGATCCCCACGCTGAGCGTTTTGTGCAGGCCCGCGTCGACCGTCGAGGGCAGATCCGCGAAGTCTGTTTCGGTTTTCTCGATCGCGGCTTCGGTGGCGGTGCAGTTCCCTTCGCCGCTCTGCGCCGCCTGCGCGACGGCTTCGAAGTCGCTCTGCAGCGGCCCGGCGTTGGCGGCCGGGATCAGGCCCTTGCCGGAGCCGCCGCAGGCGACGAGCAGGGCGGCGCTGACGCCGAGCAGGCCGGCGAGCAGGATGCGCAGGCGCAGATCGGACCCGCGAACCCGGCGAACGGAGGATCGTTGAGCTGATGGGTTGCGGCGATTCACGGTCATTGACCGTACTCCAGGCGCTCGGCAAGCGAGTCCGGGAGACGCGCCGCGCGAATCGCGCCGGCGGCTCCGGCCACGTCGTAGTCGACACGCCGGAAGGAGGCCGTCAGCCCGTCGAGGTCGAGCAGCAGCCAGGAGGCGCGCGGGTCCCCGTCGCGCGGCTGCCCGACGCTGCCGGGGTTCAGCAGCCATTCGCCGCTGGAGAGATCGAGCTGCGCGCCCTCGCGCCTGGGCTCGCCGGTGGCGAGCTGCGCCCTCGTGGCGCACGAACGACAGCGCCACGTGGGAATGGCCGATCAGGCAGACGCGATCGGGCTGGCGGTCCAGGCACAGCTCGGCGAGCAGCGCCGAGAGCACGTACTCCCACACGGGATCGCGCGGGCTGGCGTGGTAGAGGCCGATCGGGCCCTCCTGCCCCTGCGGGCGCAGCTCGGCGAGGAAGGCAAGGCTCTCGGGCGCGATCACCTCCTGGGTCCACTGCGCCGCGAGTCTCGCGCCGGGGGAGAACTCGTCGAACGGGATCTCGCCCACGACCGCGAGATCGTGGTTGCCGGCGAGGCACACCGCCGCGTGCTCGCGGGCGAGCTGCACGCAGGTGTCGGGGTCGGCGCCGTAGCCGACGAGGTCGCCGAGGCACCACAGCTCGGATGCGTCGCTCGCGGCGACCGCGTCGAGCACCGCCTCGAAGGCCTGGCGATTACCGTGGATGTCGGAGATGACGGCGACCTTCATTGCTGTCGCAGTTCGTCCACGTGCAGCCCTACTCCTCCTCTGATCCGGCCTCCGTGCCGCCGTACTCGGGCAGGTTCTTGATGCCCTCGCGGGTGCGCCACTTGGAGTAGTTGTCCTCCATCGCGTCGATCAGCTCGCGCATGAAGCGCGGCGAGATGTTGACGCGGGAGACGACCACACCCGGGACCTCGTCGGACTCGACCTCGTGGTCGACGCGCGCGAAGGTGACGGTGAACTCGTAGTCGGAGTGGCTGACGTTGGCGAAGTTCGCGTATACGCCCCCCATGATCTCGGGGGACAGGTGGATGTTTATGTGGCGCTCGGCGCCTGAGTCTTGATCGTTCACGCAGCTAGTATCGCAAGCGGTGAGCCCGGATCGATGAACGAGTCCCAATGCAGCCCCTCCTGAAGAGCGTCCCCACTTCACTGGACGGCCTGCGCGAGGCCGTGCTGGCGGCGGCCGGTGAGCTGGCCGGCGAGTCCTCCGGCAAGGTCGGCGCGCGGGGGGGGATCGTGCTCGAGCGTCCACCGCGGGCGGACTTCGGCGACTACTCGACGAACGCCGCGTTGCTGCTGGCGCCGGGTCTGGGCGCGTCGCCGCGCGAGGTCGCGGAGCGTCTCGGGCAAGAGCTCGAACAGCGACTCGGCGCGAGCCTCGAGCGCTTCGAGGTGGCGGGCCCCGGCTTCCTCAACCTGTTTCTCGCCGATCGCTGGCTGGCCGGCTCGCTCGCCGAGATACTCGCCGGCGGAGAGTCGTTCGGAGCGGGCGGCGCCGATCCACCCGAGCGGATCGTGGTCGAGTTCGTCTCCGCCAACCCCACCGGGCCGATGCACGTGGGCCACGCGCGCAACGCCGCCTACGGCGACGCGCTCGCGCGGCTGCTCCTCCTGCACGGTCACGAGGTCACGCGCGAGTTCTACGTGAACGACGCCGGCTCGCAGGTCCGCAAGCTCGGGGAATCGATCCGCTCGCTGGCACGGGGCGAAGAGGTCGCCCAGGACGGCTATCGCGGGGAGTACGTCGAGCAGCTCGTCGCCCATCTCCCGGACGCCTCCGAGCTGGAGCCGGCCGAGCTGGGACGGGCCGCCGTGGCGGCGATGATCGAGCAGATCGCCGCCTCGCTGAGCAAGTTCCGCGTGAGCTTTGACCTGTGGACCTATGAGAGCAAGCTCCACGAGGGCGATCCGAGCCCGGTGGCGCACACGCTCGAGATCCTCGAGCGTGAGGGGCACACCTATCGCGACGAGGGGGCGCTGTGGCTGCGCACGACCGACTACGGCGACGACAAGGACCGCGTGCTGGTGCGCTCGGGCGGCGAGCACACCTACTTCGCCTCGGACATCGCCTACCACCAGGACAAGCGCGAGCGCGGCTTCGACCGCCAGATCGACGTGTGGGGCGCCGATCACCACGGCTATGTGGGGCGCATGAAGGCCGCCTACGCGGCGCTCGGCGGCGATCCCGAGCACCTGGATCTGTTGATCATGCAGCTCGTCCATCTGATGCGCGGCGGCGAGCGTGCGCAGATGTCCAAGCGAGCCGGGGAGTTCGTCACGCTCGACGATCTCCTGACGGAGATCGGCGTGGACGCCGCGCGCTGGTACCTGCTGGCGCGCTCGCACGAGACGACGGTCGACCTCGACCTCGACCTGGCCCGCGAGCAGTCGAGCGAGAACCCCGTCTACTACGTGCAGTACGCGCACGCCCGGATCGCCGCCGTGCTCGCGAAGGCGGGGGAGGAGCGCGTGCGCACGGCGCTGGCGAACGCGACCGGCGGCGCCGACAGCCCGGCGCCGCTGCACCCCGCCGAGCGCGCGCTGGTCAAGCAGCTGCTCGCGTTTCCGGCGGAGGTGCAGGAGGCCGTCGAGCGCCGCGCCCCGCACCGGATCACGGCCTACGCGCTGCAGCTGGCCCAGGACTTCACGGCCTTCTACCGCGACTGCCGCGTGCTCGGCGCCGAGCCCGAGACGGTCGAGTCGCTGCGGATCGCCCTGTCGGTGGCGAGCAAACGCACGATCGCAAGGTGCCTGGACCTGCTCGGGGTGAGCGCGCCGGCTGAGATGTAGGCGCGCCGCGGGTACCTCGGCCGCTCGACCCAGACCTCAGTCGAACCGCGCCAGGTCCGCCTCCAGACGGGCGGCGTCGGCGGAGATCGAGCTGTGTGCGCGTCATCCGCTTGGCCGGCCTGCTCGCGGGCGTGGCGGCGCCAGCGGGGCAGCAGCACGGCGAGCGTGGCGAGCAGCGCCAGGAACGCCGCGAGCGGGACCAGATAGACGGTCAGGTCGAAGCCGTGCGCGCTCGGCAGCCCCAGCACCGTCGGGCCGTACTGCGCGACCAGCGCGTCCTTGATCTGCGCTTCGGTCTTGCCTTCGTCGATCAGGCTCTGGATGAACGCCCGCTCGCGGTTGGCCTGCTGGGATTGGGCGACTTGAGCGGGATTTTGCAGGTGACGCACATCACCTGGCGCTCGATCACCGGCAGGGAGGTATGGGTGCCGGCGCCCGTGTCGGCCGCGCCCATGCCGAGCGCGACGGATGGGATCAGACAGAGCAGCAGAGCGATCAGTGCCCCGGCGCCGCGTCTCACGAGCTCTCCGCCAGCGCGATCGCGCGGTCCAGGAATGCCTGGTCGATCTCGCCGCGGGAGATCGCCACGATGTGGCCGTGACGGTCGATCACGAAGCTCTCCGGCAGCTGGTCGGTGCCGTAGGAGTGGGCGAAGTCGCCGTTGGTGTCGCGCAGGTTCGGGTAGGTCAGGTGGTACTGGCGCACGAAGCTTTCCGAGTCGGGCGAGGCGTCGAGGTAGGTCACGCCGAGCACGGTCGCGTCGTGGCGCTGCAACTGGCTCTGGGCGCGCTCGAGCAGCGGCGCCTCTTCCTGGCAGGGTTCGCACCAGGAGGCCCAGAAGTTCAGGACGACCACCTTGCCGGCGAACGACGCGAGCGAGGCGGCGGTGGGCGCCGGAGAGCCCGGGCAGCGTGCGGGTGGCGTCGGGCGCGAGCGGGATGCTGACCCTGCGCCAGCGCTTCGTCGAGCGTGCGGCTGGCCGACTGATGAGAGACGCCATAGATCAGCAGCCCGATCAGGCAGGCGCCGAGGATCGAGACGAGGATCGGCAGCAGGCGGCGGCGCACGGCCCCCAAGGGTAGAGCGAAGCCGCTCGGTGGAGTCGGCGCAGCCGCTGGCGGGGGCGTAATATCTGCGCGTGCGTGCGGTGGTAGCTCAGTTGGTAGAGCGCGAGCTTCCCAAGCTTGAGGTCGCGGGTTCGACCCCCGTCCGCCGCTTGTAGAACGCGTGAGTTAGGGTACCCTAACTCCATGATGTCCTTGCCGGCATCCAGCTGCGAACCTGCCACGCGGAGATCGTCCGGAGCCCGCATCATGAGCGCGGATCCAGCTACCGCCGCGCAGGCCACGACGCCGACCGCGAAACGCGCGAGCGAGCGAGCGAGCTTCTATGTGTGGACCGCGATCGTGCTCGCGGTCGCGGTCGGGGTGGTCGTCCTCGGCTGGCACGCCCGCGGCGGGACCACCGACCCGACCGCATTGCCGCCCGGGCATCGTCTGAGCCGCACGACCGTGGTGCTCGACAGCGCGATCCTGGTGCTGCGCGAGGGCCTGGAGACGATCCTCGTGCTGGCGGCCGTGATGGCCAGCTTCCTCGGCGGCAACCGCGTCTACCGGCGTCCGGTCGCGCTCGGCGGAGCGGCGGCGATCGGCGCGGGGATCGCGACCTGGTTCGGGGTGGTGTGGTTCATCGGCCAGTTCCACGGCGGCGAGTTCGACGTGCAGGCGGCGACCGGGCTGCCTTCGTTGATCGTGCTGCTGCTCGTGATGAACTGGTTCTTCCACAAGGTCTACTGGACCGGCTGGATCTCAAACCACCACAAGCGCCGGCGCAGCCTGCTCAGCTCCGATCCGGAGACGAACATGCGGCGGATGCTGCTCGGCCTCGCGCTGCTGGGCTTCACTTCGGTATACCGCGAGTGCTTCGAGGTCGTGATCTTCCTGCAGCTCCTGAGAGAGCTCTACGGCTCGAGCGTCGTGCTGGAGGGCGTCGTGATCGGCTGCCTGTTCACCGCCGCCGCCGGGGTGCTGACCTTCGGGCTGCACCAGCGGTTGCCCTACAAGCGCCTGCTGATCATCACCGGGGTGATGCTGCTGTTCGTGCTGCTCGTGTCGGTCGGCGAGGAGGTCAACGAGATGCAGCTCGCCGGCTGGATCGGGACCACCGAAATCCACGGCCTGTACATACCCGGCTGGATGGGCACCTGGTTCAGCCTGTTCAACAACTGGGAGACGTTCATCGGCCAGGCGATTGCACTGCTGCTCGTGCTCGGCTCATACTTCGCCGCCCAATACATGCGCGTCTGGCGACCCCGCAAACGCGGCCAGCAGGCCGCCCGGATCGCCGATCGGGCGCCCGAGGCGACCGATATCGCAGACCTGAACCGGCCGATCGTCGTCACGGGGGCGTCGCCGTCGTAGAGTGGTTTCGGAGATGATCGACGCGACGCTCCACAGCGATCCGGCCTGTCCGTGGGCCTATTCCGCGAGCCCGGCGCTGCGCGTGCTGGAGTGGCGCTATCGCGATCAGCTGCGGTGGCGGCTCGTGCTGATCGGTCTCACCGAGGACGCCTCCCAGTACGAGGCGCGCGGATACACACCTCTGCGCGCCGCGCGCGGCCAGCTGCGCTACCGCCGCTACGGGATGCCGCTGTCGCCCAACCCGAAGGCGCGTATCTCAGCGACCGCCCGCGCCTGCCGCGCAGTCGTCGCGGCACGGATCATCGACCCCGGCAGCGAGTGGCGCGTGTTCCGGGCGCTGGGGCTCGCGAACTTCACCACGCCGCTGCTGCTCGACGATGACGCGCAGCTCGCCGACGCGCTAGGCGCGGTGCCCGGCCTTCATGCTCAGGAGATCGTCGCGCGACTCGACACGACGAGGTGAGCGAGGCATACGAGCGCGACCGCGCCGAGGCGCGGACCGCCGCCGGTTCGGCCTCGGAGCTGCAGGGCAAGACCGCCGCCTCAGACGGACCGGTGCGCTACACCGCGCCGTCGGTCATCTTCGAGCGCGAAGGGCGCCAGCTGCAGGCGGGCGGCTTCCAGCCGGTCGAGGCCTACGACGTGCTGGTCGCGAACCTCGATCCTGCGCTCTCGCGTGAACCCGTCCCGCCCTCGCCGCTGCCATTGCTCCAGCACTTCACCGATGGTCTCACGACCCAGGAGGTGGCGGCGCTGTTGACCGAGGGCAACGACCTGCCCGATCGCTCAGCCGCTGAGACGGCGCTGCTCGAGTTGGTCGCCTCGGGCGATGCGGTGCGCCGGCCGCTCGGAGATGACGCGCTCTGGCAAGCGGCCTGAGCCGGTGTCCACCATGCTCACTCCACGATCGTGACCGGCCCATGCGCGGCTAGGAGCACGGGGTCCCCGCGGGTAGAGCCTGCTCGCCATGGACCCGCGCGAGCAGCACTTGCTCGCCGCCGGATTCGTCGATGCGGATGTGAAGCAGCGCGTCGTGCCCGTAATAGCGGCACTGCTCGACTTCCCCGGCAACTCCGCCCGCTTCCACAGTGCCAGCCGTCGCTCCGGCGGCACCGACGCCGGCCGACTCACCGCGTGGGAGAACCTCCAGCTGCTCGGGGCGCACCATCACGACGCCGCTGCCCGCTGCGGGACACCGCGAATTCCGCGACCCAGGATCCGCGCCTTCGCGTGGACCTGAGCGAAGGGCAAGCGGACCCAGCGCCGTCCTCGCGATGCCCTGCTCGAAATCCGCGTCGATCAGGTTGACGGCGCCCAGGAACCGCGCCAGCTCGATATCGGCCGGCCGCGTGTAGAGCTGATCCGGTGTACCGCCCTGGACGATCGTGCCGTCGCGCAGCACCGCGACCGTGTCGGCGAGCGACAGCGCCTCCTCCTGATCGTGCGTGACGAGAACCGTCGTCACTCCCTGCGCGCGCAGCAACGCGTGCACCTCCTCTCGCACGTGGCTCGCAGCGAGGCGTCCAGCGAGGAGAAGGGCTCGTCCAGCAACAGCACCTCCGGCCGGCGGGCCAACGCCCGGGCAAGGGCTACGCGCTGCTGCTCGCCGCCGGAGAGCTGATGGGGATAGCGGTCTGCCAGCGAGGAGAGCCCGACCATCTCCAGCAGCTCTCTCACTGCCCCCCCGCGGCGCTCGTCGCGCGAGAGGCCGAAGCCGATGTTTCGCTTGACGGTCAAATGCGGGAACAGCGCGCCTTCCTGGGGTACATATCCGATCCCGCGCCGCTCGGGCGGGATATATGTGTGCTCGCCGTCGAGCACCCGTGAGCCGAGCGACACCCGACCCCGCTCGGCGCGCTCGAAGCCGGCGATCACCCGCAGCAGCGTCGTCTTACCGCAGCCCGACAGTCCCAACACCGCTGTCAGCGAGCCTGCCGGCACATCGAGATCCACGCCCCTCAGCACCGGCTGGGCGGAGTAGCCCTTCCACAAGTCGGTGACCGTCAGCTCGCTCATCTCTGTCCCATCCGTGCGAGCGTGATCATGCGGCGGCTGAGCAGATATGCCGGCACTGCCGAGATAGCCACCATCAACGCGGCGTAGGGAGCGGCGGCACCATAGGAGAAGCCGCTCGTGTATGCCCAGAACTGGGTCGCCAACGTGTTCACGCCGGTTGGGTGTAGCAACAGCGTCGCCGTCAGCTCGGTCGCCGCGGAGATGAACACGAGCGCGAATGCCGCCCCGAGACCGGGGGCGAGCAGCGGCAGGGTCACCCGCCACCACACCACGGCCGGACGGTGTCCTAACGAGCGTCCCGCCTCCTCCAGGCTCAGCGAGGTTTGCGCCATAGCCGAGCGTACGCCCACCACGGCGAGCGGCATGAACAGGATCGCGTAGGCCACAATCAGCTCCAGTGAGCTCTGGTAGAGCGGTAGCGCGTAGCGGACGGAGAACGACACGAGCCCAAGCGCGATCACCAATCCGGGGAGCGCTTGGGGCAGATATGCCAGACGCTCGATCAGCAGTGTCAGGCGGTTGCGATGGCGCATCGCCAGGGCCGTCACCGGCACCGCCAGCGCGGTCGCCAGTGCGGCCGCGGCGGCAGAGAGCTCGGCCGTGTGCCAGGTATCGGTCAGGATCGACGCGGACGGCAGGGTGGTGGAGCCGCCACGCACCAGCCAGTAGACCAGCGAGCCTATTGGCACCCCCAGTCCCAGCCCGCTCAGCGAGATCAGACCAACCAACGCGGGCGCCATCCAGCGGCCTAGCGCCACCCGCGGTGCCGGGCGCCGGGCACCCGTGCCGCTGCGCAGCGACCGTCCGCGTCCGCTGAGGGCCAACTCGCCGCCGAGCACAGCGACGCTCAGCAGCACCAACACGAGCGACAGCGCGCACGCCGCGGCGGTGTCGAACCCGAGCTTGAACTCGGTGAAGATTGCCACGGTGAACGTCTGGTACTGGACGATCTCAAAGGCGCCGTACTCGGCCAGCAGGCCGAGCGTCACGAGCAGGCAGCCGCCGAGTACCGCAGGCCATATCTGGCGCAGAGTCACTCGCTGGAACGCCCGCCATGGGTTGAGCCCGAGGCTGCGGCCGACCTCCTCGAGCGCAGGATCGATCCCGCTGAGCGCAGCGGCGACCGGTAGGTACACGAGCGGATACAGCGACAGCGTCATGATCAACACTGCCGCGAGATATCCGTGTAGCCCCGGCTCCAGCGAGACCCAGCCGAAGCCCACGACGAAGTCGGGGATGCCGAGCGGCAGCACGAGCGCCACCGCCCACCAGCGGCGGCCGGGTAGCGTCGTGCGCTGCACGCACCAGGCGGCCGCCACGCCAATCACCGCGCACAGGATCGTGCACGCGAACGCCAGGCGCACGGTGTTCCACAGCAGCACTGCCGTCTCGTGGCGCAGCAGCAGACGTTCGATTTCTCCCCAGCTCGGCTGCAGGGCTTGGTCGATCAGGAACACCAGCGGCAGCAACACCAGCCCGGCGGCGAGCAGACCGCCGGCGACGCTCACCAGCGGCCAGCGCCGTCGGCCGGCCCACGTGCGCGCCCAGCCACTCGACCTCGGTGTGGCCGGAGTCTGCGCGGCCGGCTCGAAGGGGGCGAGCGTGCTCATTGCTCAGCCCTCCAACGTCCTCGCGAGGTTCTCAGCCGGGTTGCTCCTCGCGCGTTCACAGCTCCCAGCTCCTACAACAAGCCGAGCTTCTGCTCGAGTTCCAGCGGCGCGTGGCCGTTGCCCAGGTCGGCGATCGTGACCGGCGCTGGCTGCAGCTGGTCGAACGGTTTCAGCGGTGGCGCTGTCAGCACGCCGGAGCCGAGCGGATACTCGTAGCTGTCGCTGTGGGCGAGGATCTCCTGACCGGCTCTGCTCACGATGAAGGCGACGAGCTTCTGTGCGGCCGCCTGCTTGGAGCTCGACTTCAGCACCGCCGCACCCGACACGTTGAGCAGGTAGCCCGGGTCGTGCGGCGCGTAGTAGTGCAGCGCAGAATGCATGCCGCTCACACCGACCTCGTCGCGCAGGCGGTACCAGTAGTAGTGGTTGATGATTCCCACGGCGCTCTCGCCGTTGTTGACCTGGGCTACTACGGTCTCGTTGTCGGGGTAGACCTTCCCGTTGGCCTGCAGGCCCTTCAGCCATTTTTCTGCGGTGGCCACGCCGTCGAGCTTCGTGATCGCGGTGAGGAGCGGCTGGAAGTCGGTCTCCGACGGGGCGAACCCGAGCTTGCCTTTCCACTGGGGTTGCGCGAGTTCGAGGATCGAGCTCGGCAGTTCGTCGGGTTTGACCTGGGACGTGTTGTAGACGAGCACCGACACGCGCGCGGAGACTCCTACCCAGTCTCCCTGAGGGGAGCTGTACTTGCTCGGCACCGCCGCCAGAGTCGAAGCGTAGATCGGGGCGAGCATGCCTTTTTCCTGCAGATCCTCCAACACCGGCGTGTTCTCGGTGTAGAACACATCGGCCGGGGAGCTCGAGCCCTCCTGCAGGATCTGGTTGCCGAGCACGTCCTCGTCGTCGGAGCGGACCTTCACCTTGATCCCGGTCTGCTTTTCGAATCCTGCCATCAACCGCGCGGTGGTCTGTTCGTGCTGGCCGTTGTACAGCGTGATCGTGTTCGCGGACGGATCCGCTCGTGCCCCGCAGGCCGTCAGCGTGATGGCCATTGCGAGCAGCGATCAGCAGCAAGAGGGAGGTGGAGGTCTTGTGCTTGGGCATCGATATCCGATCGGATGGGTAGGGATTACGAATCGCAAGTTATCACAGGGAATTAGGGTTACCTAAGATCAATTTCCACAACGGCCCATATCCCGTGGTCGCCCTCCGCCGCCGTTTCCGGGAGAATGGGCCGATGCACGTCACCGCGAAGGCCGACTACGCCGTGCGCGCCGCCGTGGAGCTGGCCGCCGGGAGCCAGGATTCGCCGCGCAAGGTCGACCAGCTGGCGCAGGCCCAGGACATCCCGGTGTCCTTCCTGGAGAACATCCTCACGCAGCTGCGCTCCGCCGGGATCGTGCGCTGCCAGCGCGGCCCCGAGGGCGGCTACTGGCTGGCCCACCCGGCCGAGGAGGTCAACCTGGCGCAGATCATCCGCGCGGTCGAGGGCCCGCTGGTGGGCGTGCGCGGTCAGCGTCCGGAGGAGATCGAATACCGCGGCTCCGCGGAGTCCCTCCAGCAGGTGTGGGTCGCGCTGCGCGCGAACCTGCGCAAGGTGCTCGAGCACGTCACCGTCGCCGACGTCGCCGCGGGCAAGCTGCCCAAGGAGATCGTGGCGCTGACCAACGAAGAGGAAGCCTGGGAGACCCGCTAAGGCGCGCGAAGACGCGCGGCGGCAGGCAAGCGCACGGCGAGGATCTGGCCCTCTTGAGCTCGAGCTGCTCGGCGCTCTCGCGGGTGACCTGGGCCCAGATGTCGCGGCCGTCGTGCAGCGTCAGCTCGACGCGGACCTCGAAGCCGAGGTGCACGACTCGCTGGACGAGCGCCTCGATGCCGCTCGCCGTCCGCCTCGGCGAGGATCTGGATGTCGTGAGGGCGCAGGAACGAGTCGCCGAGGCGGTTGACGGGGCCGATGAACGACATCACGAACTCGTTGCGCGGGCTCTCGTAGAGCTCGTGCGGGGTGCCCGCCTGCTCGATCCGCCCTCGTTCATCACGACGATCTGCTCGGCGACCTCCATCGCCTCCTCCTGGTCGTGGGTGACGAAGATCGTCGTCACGTGGATCTCCTCGTGCAGCCGGCGCAGCCACTCGCGCAGCTCGCCGCGGACCTGCGCGTCGAGCGCGCCGAACGGCTCGTCCAGCAGCAGCACCTTCGGCTGCGACCGCCAGCGCCCGCGCCAGCGCCATCCGCTGCAGCTGGCCGCCGGAGAGCTGCGACGGGTAGCGCTCGGCGAGCCCGTCCAGCCGGACGAGCTCCAGCAGCTCCTCCACGCGCGGCGCGATCTCCGCCTTCGGGCGCTTGCGCACGGTCAGCCCGAAGGCGACGTTGTCGTGCACGGTCATGTGCTTGAACGGCGCGTAGTGCTGGAAGACGAAGCCCACGCCGCGGCTGCGCGCGGGGTGGACGGTGACGTCCTCGCTCGTCGATCACCACGCTGCCGCTGTCCGGCGTCTCCAGGCCCGCGATGATCCGCAGCAGCGTCGACTTGCCGCTGCCGCTCGGTCCCAGCAGCGCCGTCAGCGCGCCGTCGTCGACGCGTGACGCTGACGTCGTCGAGCGCGACGAAGTCGCCGAAGCGCTTGCTCACGTTGCGGACCTCGATCGCCATCAGACCGCCGTCCTGCGTGCGGGTGCGTCGGGTCAGCAGGTTCATCGCCACGAGCGTCGCCAGCGCCAGCAGCGCGAGCACGACCGCGGCGGTGTAGGCGCCGGTCGCGTCGAAGTTCTCGAAGCGGTCCTGCACGTACAGCGGCAGCGTCTGCGTCTGGCCCTCGATCCGCCCGGAGACGACGCTGACCGCGCCGAACTCGCCGAGCGCGCGCGCGGTCGTGAGCACGACGCCGTAGACGACCCCCCAGCGGATCGCCGGGCAGCGTGACGCGCCAGAAGGTCTGCCAGCCGCTCGCGCCGAGCGTCGCCGCGGCCTGCTCGGCGTCGGTGCCGATCTCGCGCAGCACCGGCACCGTCTCGCGCGCGACGAACGGCAGCGACACGAACGCGGTCGCGAGCACCATGCCCGGCACCGAGAAGATCACCTGGATGCCGTGCGCCGATCAGCCAGTTGCCGAACCAGCCCGTTTTCCCGTAGACGAGCACCAGCGCCAGCCCGACGACGACCGGGGAGATCGCGAACGGCAGGTCGATCAGCAGCCCCAGCAGCACCTGGCCCCGGAAGCGCCCGCGCTCCAGCAGCAGCGCCATCCCGATGCCGAAGACGGTGTTCAGCGGCACCGCGATCGCGACGATCTCGATCGACAGCCAGAAGGCGTGCATCGCGTTCGGCTCGGTGATCGCGTTCCACACCGGGCGCGAGGCCGTGTTCGAAGGTCCGGTAGAAGATCATCACCACCGGCGCCGAGCAGCAGCAGCGCGAGATAGCCGAGCGCGACCGTGCGCACGCCGCCGCGAGCGTCTGCTAGACGGACATGCTTCGACCTGCCAGCTGCGACACGCAGCGCCAGCGCGCCCAGCACGACCAGCGCGGCCAGCAGCAGCACGACCGACACGGCCGCCGCCGCCGGCAGGTTTTCGTCCTGGATCTGGCCGAAGATGTAGACCGAGCCGACTTCGGTCTTGAACGGCAGGTTGCCGGAGATCAGCACGAGCGAGCCGAACTCGCCGACGGCGCGCGCGAAGCTGAGCGCCACGCCGGAGACGATCGCCGGCGCGAGCGACGGGCAGCACGATCCGCCGAAGCACGGTCAACGGCCCGGCGCCGAGCGAGGCGGCGGCTTCCTCCATCGAGCGGTCGAGCTCGAGCAGCACCGGCTGCACCGAGCGCACGACGAACGGCAGCGTCACGAACAGCAGCGCCAGCACGATCGACGCGCGCGTGAACGCGACGTCGATGCCGAGCGGGCTGCCCTTGCCGTAGAGCGCCAGCAGCACCAGCCCGCGACGATCGTCGGCAGCGCGAACGGCAGGTCGATGAGCGCGTTGACGATCCGCTTGCCGGGGAACTCGTCGCGCACGAGCACCCACGCGATCAGCGTGCCGAAGATCGCGTTGATCAGCACGACGATCGCCGAGGTCGACGAGCGTGAGCTTGATCGCGGCGAGCGCCTCGGGGCTTGTGATCTCCGCCAGAACGCCGCCGTGCCGCCCTTCGCGGACTGCGCCAGCAGCGCGGCGACGGGCAGCAGCACGAGCACCGACAGGTAGATGCCGAGCAGCCCGCGGCCGAGCACGCTCGCGGAGCGCGCGCCGAGGCCGCCGCGCGCTGCGCCTCGAGGAGGGCCGCCGGCGGAGAGGGGAGCCACCGGCGGCCCGGCTGGCGCGGCAGCGCCAGGGAGGGCTGGGGGACTACTTGGCAGTGGAGACTCCCAGTGACTGCTCGATCTTCGTCACGATCCCGTTTCCGGTTCGAAGAACTGCTTGGTCACCGTCTTCCAGCCGCCGAGGCTTTCGATCGTGAACAGCTCCGGCGGCGTCGGGAACTTGCCGGCGCCCGGCACGCCGGAGATCACCGGCCGGTAGCCCTTTTCGACCCAGATCTGCTGGCCGGCGGGCGAGAGCAGGTAGTTGACGAACTTCTGCGCCTCCGCCGTGTTGCCGCCGCTCAGCACCGCGATCGGGTTCTGGATCAGGATCGTGGCGCTCGGGATCGATGTATTCGATCGCCGCGCCCTTCTTCTCGTCGGAGATCGCCTCGTCCTCGTAGTCGATCAGCGCGTCGCCGCGGCCGGCGAGGAACGTCTGCAGCGCGTTGCGCGCCGAGCTGTCCTGGCTGACGACGTTGTGGAACAGCGCCTTCAGGTATTCCTCGGCCTGCGGCGGGCGTCTTGCCTTCCTTCAGCTGCGCGCCGTAGGCGGCCATGATGTTCCAGCGGGCGCTGCCCGAGGTGAACGGGTTCGGCGTGATCACGCCGACGCCCGGCTTGATCAGGTCGCTCCAGCCGGTGATGTGCTTCGGGTTGCCCTTGCGCACGATGATCACCGCGACCGAGTTCGTGACGAAGCCGTGCGTCGCGTTCTGGTTCCAGCTCGGCGAGACGAGGCCCGCCTTGACGAGCTTTTCGACGTCCGGTTCGAGCGAGAAGTTGACGACGTCGGCGTGCAGGCCGTTGGCGACCGCGCGGCTCTGTTCGCCGGAGGGCCCGTAGGACTGGCTGAAGCTCGCGCCCTTGCCTTCGGTGGTCGCCTGGAAGGCTGGGATCAGCTTTTCAAAGGCGCCCTGCGGCGTCGAGTAGGCGACGAGCGCGAGGCTCTTGCTGCGAGCTCGAGGAGGAGCCGCAGGCGGCGAGGCCGAGCGCGGCGGCGAGCACGGCGAGTAGGGACGACTGCGACGGCGAGGGTGCGTGTTGTGCATAACCACTTTCTGCATAGGGAACACCAAGAGCATGAGGATTGAATGCGGCAAATTAGCACAATCCTGCTAGGGATTAGGCCTAATCAGGCATTCCCGGTATGATGGCTGATTCAGGCGGGGCGCGTGGCGCCGCGTGGCGCCGACCGAGGCGAGCACATCGGCGATGCAAGCCTCCTGGACTCGTCGCGGATCGATCGTGAATATGCTCTGGGATCCCGCCGCCCCGCCGCTCGCTCCGGCGCGCACACCTGCGCCAATGCGCGCTAGGTGCATGGTCCCGAGCGTCTGGGTGTAGAGGTGGTTGGCGGTGAAGTCCGGATCCTCGACCGTGAAGAGGCCTTGCTCGGCTCCACGCGCGAGGATCTGTGAGAGGCGACCCAGGCAGGCCGCCATGCCCTGCCCGAGGCGGATCCAGACAGCGTCTGAGATCTCCTCCCGCAGCTCCTCGGCCGGCCGGCGCATGAGTGACATGCCGCAGTCCAGGAAGGCCGGATGCTCCAGGCAGTAGTCGGTGTAGCGACGCCAGCCCTCCTGCAGCTGGGCCACCGGGTCGAGTGCCATCGAGATCTCGTCGAGCTGGCTGGCCAGGTCGCTCAGGTAGCGTAGTGAGCGTCAGCACGAACAGCTCCTCCTTCGAGGAGAAGTACCGGTAGATCAGGCCCTTGTTGATGCCAACCGCGCGTGCGATGTCCTCGATCGGCGCATCCTGCAGGCCGCGCTCGTCGAACAGGCGCCGCGTGGCGGAGACGATCTCGCGCTCGCGCTCGCGGCGCACGCGCTGCGCGACGAGAGGCGATCGGCTTCTTGGTTTCCAAGGTGGCCATCAGACGGCTACTATAACTGAATGTAAACGATGTTCAAACTTCCGTTTGACAATCGTTTACAGGTTGACTAGCTTCTTGTCACCGCAGCCGAGGATCGACCGGCTCGCCTCCGCGCCCAGCGCTCGCTCATCAAACCCTCATCAAAGGAGAGACTCACCCCATGTCCGCCACACCCGTTGCCAGCTCCGACACGACCGAGGCCGCCGAGGCCGCCGTGGAGGCGATCGCCGGCGCGGCCAACCAGGACGTGACCTTCTCGCTGCAGCTGACCCAGGACCAGAAGGACATCCGCGAGTGGGTTCACGGCTTCGCCGCTGACGTTATGCGCCCCGCCGCGCACGAGTGGGACGAGAAGGAGAAGACCCCCTGGCCGATCATCCAGGAGGCCGCGAAGATCGGCCTGTACGGGTTTGAGGGTCTGGCGCAGTTCTTCGCCGACCCGACCGGCCTGACGCTGCCGATCGTCAACGAGGAGCTGTTCTGGGGCGATGCCGGGATCGGCATGTCGATCATGGGCACGGCGCTCGCGGTGGCCGCGATCTTCGGACAGGGCTCGGGCGAGCAGATCGGCGAATGGATCCCACGGTGCTTCGGCACGCCGGAGGACCTCAAGGTCGCGGCGTTCTGCGCCTCGGAGCCCAACGCCGGCTCTGATGTGTCGAACGTGCGCACGCGCGCCAAGTTCGACGAGGCGACGGACGAGTGGGTGATCAACGGCCAGAAGGCCTGGGCCACGAACGGCGGCATCTCCGACGTGCATGTGGTGATCGCCACCGTCGATCCGGAGCTCGGCTCGAAAGGCCACGCCGCGTTCGTCGTGCCGATGAGCGAGGCCAAGGGCATCTCCCAGGGCACGAAGGTCTCCAAGCACGGCTTGCGTGCGTCGCACACGGCGGACGTGTTCCTCGACGACTGCCGCGTGCCCGCCGGCTACGTGCTGGGAGGCAAGGAGAAGCTCGACGAGCGCCTCGCGCGCGTGCGGGAGGGCAAGAAAGGCAAGTCCCAGGCCGCGATGCAGACGTTCGAGTCCTCGCGCCCGACGGTCGGCTCGCAGGCGCTCGGGATCGCCCGCGCCGCTTATGAGTACTCGCTGGAGTACGCGAAGGAGCGCGAGCAGTTCGGCAGGAAGATCATCGAGAACCAGGCGATCGCGTTCACGCTCGCGCGGATGAAGATGGAGATCGACGCGGCTCGGCTGCTCGTGTGGCGCGCGTCGTGGATGGGCCGCAACCAGGTCCCGTTCGAGAACGCCGAGGGCTCGATGTCGAAGCTCAAGTCGGGCGAGGTCGCCGTGTGGGTGACCGAGCGCGCGATCCAGATCCTCGGCGGGAATGGGTACACGCGCGAGTTCCCCGTCGAGCGCTGGCACCGCGACGCGAAGATCTACGACATCTTCGAGGGCACCGCCGAGATCCAGCAGCTCGTGATCGCGCGCGCGATCACCGGCATGCACATCAAGTAGCTCTGTAGAGCCAAATCTGAGGCATCGACAAGACGAGGCTCCGGGTCATCGGCGTGGGGCCTCGTTTGCGTCTCCGGCGTCGTTTGTCAACGCCTTGTCAACGAGAATCGCGGCGACCGCATCAGCGGCGACCGAGTCGCTGCTCGGCAGTAGGTGCGAGTAGACGCCCAGCACGGTCCGCGGGTCATCGCCGAGTCTCGCCGCCACGATGTGCAGCGGCGTTGGTGGGACTGGCGGCTCGCGCGTGGGATCGCCGGAGAGAGCGGCCGTGGCCATCGTGTGCCGCAGCGTGTGCGGCGTTCCCGTGGGGATCTGTGCAGCGTCGCGGTGGTGCCGGAACCAGTCGCGGAGCCGGTGTGGGCTGATCGGCTCGCCGAGCTCGTTAGCAGAAGACGAGATCCTGATCGCTGTAGGCGTCGCCAGCGAGCGCGCGCTCGACCTGCTGGGCGTCGCGGTGGCGGCACAGCGCCTCGACGGTGCCGGAGTCGAGCGCGATCGTGCGCTCGCTTCGCCGCGTCTTCGGTGGTCCGAACCGCAAGCCGCCGCGTAGGGCGATCACCTGCTGCTCCACGCGCAGGGACGCACCGTCGAGGTCAAGGCAGCGCCACGTCAAGCCGAGCACCTCAGCCTTGCGCATCCCGGTCGTTGCGAGCGTGCGCCACATCGCCGCGAGCCGGTCGTCAGCGACCTGCGCGAGGAATGCTCGCATCTCGTGCCCCGTCCACGCTGTTGCGCTGCTGCGAGGAGCTGACGGTGCCACGGCCGCCGCTACTGGGCTGCGCGTCAGTCGTTCCCAGCGGACCGCATCGTTGAGCGCACGGCTCATCACAGTGTGGACACTGCGGCGCGTCGCTGGCGAGAGGCCGTCGCGCTCGAGTTCCGAGTAGAAACGCGGTCAGGTGCGCTCCGCTCAGCGCTCGCAGCGGCACCGTGCCCACCGGCCGCGTTGAGACGTACCTGCGCACGATGCCCGAGTAGGCGGCGTAGCTTGTTGGCCGGACCGTTGACTCGATCGCCGGTAGCCACTCGTCGAGAAGGAACCTCCCGAATGCTTGCTTGGATGGCTCCACGTACCCGCCGTCGGCCGTTGCCGTGATGACCGTCGCGAGGTGTGCTTGCGCTGCTTTGCGGGTGCTGAATCCGCCCTTGGACTTTTGCTTGCGGTGGCCGCTCTCGGGATCTTCCGTGTCCCAATAGGCGGTCCATGTCCTGCCGCGTTTGCGGGTTGAGCCTCTCATCGGTCCTGCTCCTTCTTTAGGGCCGCCTTCCGGCGGCGGTATTGGCGCTGTGTCTCAGCTCGAGCGCACTCCGGCGTACAGAAGCGCAGGCCGATGCTCCGGTGTTGGCCGTACTTGGCGCCGCCGAGTTGGTGGACGAAGAAACGCCCGCAGGTCTCGCTCTCACAGCGACTTGCGACGGCCTGCGTAACCAGGAGGTTGAACACTTGCTGGCGCACGCGGCGCCATAGAGATCGGTGATCGGAGTCCCGAATGTGAACTAGTAGTCGGTCGGGGGTGTACTCGACGTGCGCGGTCATCGACCCGAGGCCGACATTAATCGCGACCGCGAACATGCGCCCACGCCGACTCCTCAGTGCCCGCCGGGAACCCCTCGGCTACCCACGCGATCGCTGGCTCGCCGTCCGGACCGCTCGCTTCTCGCCAGGTGCCAGCGAGTGCCCGTGCGGTCTTCAACCACCAGCGGGCGTCCTCGAGCGTCCCGTCGTCGCGACTCGCCCACCAGCCGTAGGTCGCTCGTTCTCGGGCGGTAGACCGTGCCAACCGCCCGAGAGCGTCGCCTGAGACGGCGCCCGGGTCGAAGTACGGCCGGTCGATCACGCCGTACTCGTCGAGTAGCGCCGCGACGGTCGCATCGTCGTCGAGTTCAGCATCGCCGAGATCCCGCGAAGCACCCACTCCTCGCGGAGGTACTCCGGGTCGGCGGGCGCCCCGACGCGGAGCACATTCTTCTCAAGGTGGACGGCGTTACGGCGCACCAGCACTGGCGCTAGGGGCAGCCCCGGCCAAGCCGTTATAGGAAATCGAGACTTGTTACTCGTCACGATGCATGCCATGATAGCACAATGAGTCATGTAACGGTACGACCCCGCAGCAACGACCTTCCGCCCACGGACTGGCGGGAGCGACCCACGGTCTCCGTCGAGCAGGCGGGTGTGCTGATCGGCGTGAGCCGCGGCCTCGCCTACGAGGCGGTTCGCAGTGGCGAGATCCCAAGCATCCGTGTCGGCAAGCGGCTGCTTGTGCCGGTCGCGGCACTTCGGCGCCTACTGGGAGAAAAAAGCGACGCCACGGGTGACACCGCGGCGCCGCAAAGACAAGCCGTCGAGAGCGGCCACGATGGATCATACCAGCGCGCGTAGACGCAACGCTGCGCCTATCGCTGGACGAGCCGTCGTACATTGGCGCGGGGCGGTCTATCTCGCCGACCACGCGGAGCTGGTTGGTGGGGTGCTTACGTTCCATGGCCGGAGACGTGAGCGTGACCTACACGGGGATCGGCTCTACCCGCCTCGCTTGCGGTCGGCGAAGCTGCGTGCTGGCGAGTGGGTTGAATGGATCGACCGCGACCTGGTTGCAGCATGAACACCTGGCGCTGTTGCTCGACGGCTGTTCGTGAATGGGAGCGTGGCCTGCGATGGACCCTTGAGGCGATGAACGGCGAGTCGGTCATCACAGTCACGGCCGATTCAACCTGGGGCGGGATGCTCACGGGTTTGCAGTGCGACGATTTCGTTGACGGTACGGGCGATGAGCTGCTGGACTGGGAGATTGGCGAGTACATACGGATCACACTCGCGCAGCACCGCACCTTTAGGGCGCTCGAGGTAATCGAGCGCCAGAGAGACGGCCACGCTGATCGACTGCGGTGGGCCGTATGACCGTGTTTCAGTTGCATCCGGGGGGTCTTACACGAGGACCCTCCGAGCAGGGAGGGAGAGACGGTACTGCCGCCACCAACCGCACCTCTAGATGTTGCACGGGTCCTCGCGGCCGAGCGCTTCAACCATCCCAACGGGCCGACACTCCGCCATTGGCGAGGCGGATGGTGGCGCTGGCGTACCACCCACTGGCAGGAGGTCGATCTACACGATACCCGGCAGCAAGCCTATGGCTTCACTGAGCACGCGGAGTACGTAAACGAGAAGGGCGAGATCAAGCCGTGGGCGCCGAACCGGCGCCGCGTCGGGGACCTACTCGAGGCTCTCGCAGCAGCATCACACCTACGGGACGACACAGACCAGCCGGGCTGGATCGACTGGCGCGACGCACCAGCGGGAGTGATCGTGGCCTGTAGCAACGGTCTGCTCGATGTAGGTAATCGTGTGCTGCTCGACCATGACCCGAGGTTCTTTAACCAGGTAAGCGTTCCCTTCGCCTTCGATGCCGACGCGCCAGCTCCGGCGAAGTGGCTCGCTTTCCTAGACGAACTTTGGCCCGACGATCCCGATTCCATCGCTGCTTTGGCGGAGTGGATGGGTTATGTCGTCAGCGGACGCCTCGACTTGCACAAGATTCTCCTCTTGATCGGCCCGACCCGCGGCGGCAAGGGCACTATCGCGCGCACACAAGGTGCTCTGATAGGCCCAAAGAACGTTGCCGGGCCGACCCTCGCGTCGCTCGGCACCGACTTCGGGCTCGCTCCCCTGTTGGGGAAGTCGCTAGCCGTGATCTCCGACGCCCGGCTCGAGGGTGGTCGCTCGGGGCCAGTCGTAGAACGCTTGTTGAACGTGAGCGGCGAAGACACGATTACAGTGAATCGAAAGTACAAGGATCAATGGACCGGAAAGCTGCCATCGCGGTTTATGGTCCTCTCTAATGAGCTCCCGAAGCTGGGGGACGCGAGTGCCACGATCGCCAACAGATTCGTCGCCTTACAGTTGAAACAGTCATTCCTAGGGCGGGAGAATCACAATTTGGACACCGAACTACTCGAGGAGCTACCAGGCATCCTCCTCTGGGCACTCGAGGGGTTGGATCGGCTTCGCGAGCAGGACCGTTTCACCCGACCAGCCGGCATGGATGAGACGATCATCTCGCTACAGGATCTCGCGAGTCCGGTCGCCGCGTTCGTGCGTGATCGCTGCGAGCAGAACCCTCAGTACGGCATCGCTGTCGATGAGCTGTGGTCGGCTTGGAAGTCGTGGTGCGATGACAACGGTCATCCGGCTAAGAGCAAGCAAACTCTCGGCCGAGACCTGAAAGCGGTCCTACCGAGCCTACGGATCACGCGTCCCAGAGACGACGACGGAGACCGTCACAGGCTGTACGAGGGCATTCGCCTACGCGGAGATACCCCGTGATCGCCCACACATCCCACAATGGATTTGGTCGCGGACCACGCGGACCACAAGCGCCCTGGCGCAGTCTGGTCCGCAGTCTGGTCCGCACAAAACGGCTCTGCAATGCGGTTGGTCCGCATGGTCCGCGGTGGTTTGCATTGTGGTCCGTGTACTCACCGCCCACAACCATGATCCATATATCGTATTCAGTCCAACTATCTAAACAAAGGGAGCAATAGTGAGCGCGACAGACCCAGGCTTCAAGCCGATCAGTAGTACCTCCACCGATGAGGGTGTCATCGCCGCAGGCTTCAACATCACCCCGCAGGAAATCCAGCACGCCGAAGAGGTGCGGGCATATGTGGCGCCCTTCTTCCACGGCGTCCACACGATGCAGCTGGCATTGGCGTTGAGAATCTCCCGCAAGCTGACGTACACCCCCTAGGGCTGATCCCGCGCGCGGAATCGTCGAAACGACCTTTGTGAGGCAAGAGACAGCGATAAATACTCCGGAATAGCGAGGTAAACAGCCTCAGAAACCGTGCTGCCGCGAAGTAAAATTAGTACCCATGAACCAATTAGAAGACGACGACCACCGCAAAGTTAGCTTGCAGATGCCAAGGCATCTCCAGCAGCGCCTCGACAGCCTCGCGAACGAGCAAGATCGCAGCTTCTCGAGCGTCGTACGACGTGCCTGCCAAACGTTCGTAGATGAACACGACAGCAACCAAGAACGATCGGCAGCGGCATGACCTTGAAGCGACCTTGCCTGAATCACCCTGCACGACTGATTAGTAGCGGCAGTTATTGCGACGAATGCAAGAAAGCGAACGAGCGTCGTCGAGGCACACGAGTCGAGCGCTTCGGCCCTAGTTGGAACCGGATCAGCCGTGAAGTCATCGCAAGAGATCACGGTATCTGCTGTCTCTGCGGCCAACCCGGAGCCGACACCGCACATCATCTACAACCCCGCAACGGTCAACGTCAGCACGAGGCGGCCGACCCAGCACAGCTACGAGCCGCTCACAGGGCCTGTAACAGCGCCAGAGGGGCACGAGCGGCATGACAAGGGCACGGAGACCGGCGCATACCCCGAAAGCCTGGCGACGACTTACAGGGACCCGCTCATGCCCCCAACGCGGTTTGTGCAGCGTCGGTTTTCCCGTGGGGATGGTCGTTTGATGGCCGCGAGCTACCCAAAGCCTGACGCGCAGAAGGTCACGCGCCATGAATTGAAGGTTGCGTGGGTGGACTTGCCCTCGAAGCGTGCGGGTCGCGCGCCTGCGTTGCCTGCGTGGAGGGAGTGGGACCCTCGGACGCGGAAGTGGTGGGCGGCTTTGTGGCGTAAACCGCAGGCGACGCAGTGGGAGCCGAGCGGCTCGACGCTTTGGGTCTACGCCGCCCTGATGGACGCCTTGATAGCCGGAGATCCTGCGGCGAAGGTGAGCGCGGGAGTCCGCCAGCACGAGGATCGGCATGGGCTGAGCCCGAAGGCGATGACGCAGTTGCGTTGGCGTCTGGCGGGCGAGGAGCCCAAGGTGCCCGAGCGTTCGCCTGCCAGCTCCGCTGCGGAGCGCCGCAAGCGGCTGAGGGTGGTCTGAGATGCCGTGGCGAGGGCCGACATACACGGGTGAGTTCCCATCGCTGGGCTGGGGGATGCTTGACTGGGCGCAGGACACCTTCACGGTGCCGGATGGGCCGCTGGCGGGTGAGCCGTTGCGGCTGACCGATGAGCAGACGGCCTTGATCGTTCGGTACTACCAGTTGGATGACCGGGGCCGGTTTGTTCACCGTCGTGGCTCGGTTCGCAGGGCGCAGGGTTGGGGAAAGTCACCAATGATGGCCGTTTGTGCCCTTGGCGAGCTGTGTGGTCCCTCCCAGCCGGACGGTTGGGATGCGGAGGGGGAGCCGGTGGGTAGGCCGCCGACCACCCCGTGGGTGCAAATCGGAGCCGTCAGTGAGGATCAAACCGACAACACGTACAGCGCAGCCTATGCGATGGCGAGTGAATCGGACCTCGCTGATTCCGTTTTGGACGTTGGTCTCACACGTATCTTCCTGATTGACCAGACCGGGCGACTGGAACCCGTCACGGCCAGCGCCGGCACGCGCTTGGGGCAGCGTGTCACCTTCGCAGTGTTGGACGAGACGCATTTGTGGACTGTGCGTAATGGGGGTGTGAAGCTCGCGGCCACGATCCGCAGGAACGCCTCGAAGATGGACGGCCGGACATTCGAGAGCACCAATGCCTTCGAGCCTGGAGAGGATTCTGTGGCTGAGCGCAGCTTCAACGCGTCTGTGAAGGGCGCGGCAGGGTTGATGTATGACTCTGTAGAGGCCCCGGAAGTGAAGGATTTGACGGACCGTAAGGCGGTAATGGCAGCGTTGAAGGTCGCTTATGGTGACAGTAAGTGGGTCGATTTGACGCGGATCGCGGCTGAGATCGCCGATCCGGGCACTGATCCGGCGGACGCTCGGCGGTTCTACTTCAACCAAGCCGTGAGTGAGGGGAGCCGCCCCGTCGATGTGAAAGTTTTTGAGGCACTGGCGGATTTGACCGTAGAGATCCCCGAGAAGACCTACATAGGGGTCGGTTTCGACGGCTCGATCAGTGAGGACAGCACAGTGCTCTACGGCTGCACTCAGGAGGGCCACATTTTCGAGATTCAGGCGTGGGAGAGGCCCTTGGACGCTCCCGCTGACTGGCGTGTGCCGCGCCTGGAGGTCGGAGAAGCGGTAGACAGGCTGTTCACCCGTTACCAGGTCGGCAGGATGCTTTGTGACCCGCCACGGTGGCGCACGGAGATCGAGCAGTGGGCGGTGAAGTACGGGGAGGACACCGTGGTTGCCCTTGACACGCAGTCTGCTCGGCGGTTCGCTCCCGCTTGCGGACGCTTCGCTACCGCTGTTCGTGAGGGGTCGATCACCCATGACGGCAAGCCGGGGCTAACGCTGAATCTCGCGGCGTGCGCGCGTAAGAAGGTACACATATCGGACCCCGACGACGATGGTCGCACGCAGTGGGTTGTCGTAAAGGGTGACACCCGGAAGATTGACCGGGCGGTCGGGGCGATCCTCGCATTAGAGGCAGCGATGACGATGCCACCTCCTCGATCGGCCCCAGAATGCTACGACTTGAACGAGCTTTATCGGGAAATGGTCGAGAACGGCGAGGATCTCTCTTACCCCTATTAACTGCTATGGACATTATTACACGAATTGGAAAAAGTGGACGCCCAGCGACCAGCGAGGATGATTTTGTCATGGCCGCCGCGAACGTGTGGGCACTCCCGGAGGACGGACTGGAGCGCCTTGTCGTTGATTTTGCCGAGTTGCAAGCGGACGAGGACGCACACCCGAAGGCGCGTGAGTCGGCCGCGTATTTTCGCCAGGCGTGTGAGCAGGCACTCGCAGGGATCATGCCGGGCGCGTTGACGATGCGCCGCGCCGGGGAAGCCCTCGCGCAAGTCCCACGGGAGGAGGACGAATAATGGCTGAAAAACACGTGACCCTAGAAGCAACCCTGGGACTGTCGGGCGAGTTGCAGAAGCAGACGCGTCGTACGCTCGCGGGCGCTACTTTGAGCTTCGCCGGGGCATTGGTGAAGAAAACCGCCAAGGCGTTCGTCGGCGTGTTGCAGTTCGCTGGATTGTACCCGGAAGAAGGCCTGTATCCGGGTGAAGGGCTATATCCCGGTGAACCGCGCGTCGAAGCAGGCCAGCTTTCTAAGCGGGTCGGGAAGAGCCTGCCGGCTTCGCTGGGCTTCACGGGGACTGTCACGAGACGGACTGCGCGTAGCCTCTCTGGGACCCTCTCGCTAGCGGGCCAGGTGACTCGGAGCACCGCCCGGCCACTGACCGCTGTTTTGCCGTTCTCGGGTGGCCTCGCGTCGTCGATTGCGCGCCATCTACGCTTGCTAGCGGGCATCGTGAATCCAAAATCACGCTCGGGACTCGTGAATCCTGGGACCTACGTGCATGGATTGTACCCCGGCGAAGGACTGTACCCCTCGCCGGGGCTGTTCCCGGAGACTGGCCGACGAATGGGGCCGTCGTGAGCGTTGACACCTTTGACATCAAGGAGTGGGAAGGCCCGGCCGGTCCCGCTGGAGCAGTCTTCGACTTGATGCAGCGCACGTACACGGCCAGAACGAACGAAAAAGATTTGGGGGTGATCGCTCGGGAGATTCTCGCGCTCGAAGGTGACGAGCGCGTCCGTGCGAGAGAAGCCTTCGCTCTGTTGGCCGGTATGCCCGCTGAATCCCCCGTGTTCAACGAACTGGGGAGGTGTGGTTTGCGCGCCCTACGAACTGGGGAACTCAATTACTTTCGCGAACCCGGTTTTTTCCCTGAGCAGATGCTCAAGATTCGCCTTTTCAACGTGAGAAGTGCACTAAAAAGACCCACGAAAGGACAAAAGAAGATGACTACAGCAACAGCAGAGGCCACCAGGAACGACGCGGCTTGTGTGTTGATCTCGCTGATCGACGACAGCGAGCGCCGACGCCAGACAGTGGGGATTGGTAATGGCATCGGAGGGAATACAGTTTATGTCCTCGATGAGGACGTTGTTCACCAGATAACGACCGACAGACCTAACTACGACGCAGGAGACGACGGCACGGTCTGTTCGGAGGCCAGGTACCGCGCGCTAAAGATCACACCCGCGACCGGAGTAACGGTTCACACGTTCCGTGACGGTGACGGGGAACGTGTGAACTGGATTTTCTCTTTTGGTGAGGACGAGCTGCGCCTGTCGGGCGAGCAGGATTCCCCCGAGGCGAACTTCGCCAAGCAAGTTTATATTCAGGCGACCAAGGTTGCGGTGCTGGCGTGACCGAGATAAAGAGTGAAACCGAGGCGCGGCTCACGGCACTTGAACGCGAGGTTAACGATCTCCGCCGTGCCATTGCGACCACACGCCTACGCGACCGTGAGCATCACGACCACTATGGCGGCCTGGAGACACGTCCGGCCCCACTACCAGAGACGAGGGCCGCATGAGTGCAACACCGGAGCACATCGAGGTACAGGCTGAAATCTCCCGGTTGCAAGCACGTCTCACGGCGATCGAAGACGACCGTCACTTCCCCGGCAGCCGTATTGTCCACCCGTCCGAGCATTTTCAGCGTACCGCAGAGCGGCAGCTGAAAGAACTGTTGGAGCGCCGCGCGAGGCAAGCGGCAGGCGCTGACGCACGAGAATTAACCCTCTCCGCGACCAGGAGGGAGCGGGAGGGGTTGGAGGATCGTGTCGCAAAAATCGAAAGGGACCGCGACACCCGTCTTGCGCAGCTCGACCGTTCCCGCGAGCAGATCGAGCTGGAGTTCAGCGCTCAGCTTGTGGAGTGTCGTGGGGCGCTCCGCGAACTTCGCGAGCGCTTGGAAGCCGAGGTCGCCGAGGCTGAAGCCCGGCCGGTGGATGTGACACTAACTCCGGCGCAGGCGTCCAATGGCGGGTTCAGGGACCTGATCGAGAAGGTGTGAAAATGAACCGCCAAGTAGAAGTTCGTTCGGCTGGCGATGGCAAAGTCGCCATTGAACTATATGCCAGCATCACCGAGCAGTGGTATGACATGTTTAGCTATGAAGAGATCGTGCGTGCCGGTTCATTTAAGAGAACACTAAACGAGCCGAATCTTGACTGCATCCTCACGATCGAGCACGCTGGGCTCGCACTCGCGTCAACGATAGCGGTGAACGGGGCACCAACACTCGAACTGAGCGAAGACTCGACTGGGCTACGCGCCCACGCGACGCTTTCGGAAGATGACCCAGATGTGAAAACTCTGCTTATCAAGAGTCGCCAGGCTCCCCTGGAGACTTCTTTTCGGTTCGCAATTACAAGCCAAAAATATGACTCGAACTACGAAAAAAGAGAAATCACTGGGGTATCATTAAACCGGGGGGATATCTCTGTAGTCGGCAGGGCTGCGAACCCGTCCACGCAGGGCAGCGTGCAATTCGCCGCGCGTGGGGCTGCTGGCTTGCAGGAGCGCAAGCGCCAAGCGGAGATGATGGGTCGCCATTGGCACGGCGGTGCTCACCTTTTCTCCCGCGATACGCCTCGATCAAACAGCATCCCGTGGTCGCCGCGTCACCTGTTGGATATAGATAAAGAGCTGGCGAGGATAAACGAGCTGCGCGTCCGGAAGCCAGGCTGGGGCTCCCGTGCAACGGTTGAAAACGATTTAGTGGAATGTCAACTGTGTGAAGGTACAGGTAAAATCCTCGAAGGAAATAGACAGTGTCCTGATTGTCTTGGCAAGGGCAAGGTAAAAAAGAAGGGCCGTAGTAAGGATTGGGACGCTGTATCACGCAGGGAAATGGCCGAGTTGCAGGCGGCGCTCAGACGATGACGAGGTCACAACGTAATTACCTCGCGGTTTGCTATCACGAGTCCGGCCATTATGTGACGGCGCGCGGGGTCGGGATCGAGCCTGAAGGCTGCAAGGTGAGCGAGGCAGGGGGTAAAACGTTCCTCAGACGCGACCCGGGAGCTCATACGCCCGCTGGTCGTCGTCGTCTGCTCGCGGTGCATTTCGGCGGGATGTTGGCTGAGAGACTCAAGTTCGGCGAAGCGCCACTCGAACGCGGTGGCCATGTTAGTGACAACAAAACAGCGGACGGGATTCTACTTGAGTTCCCGAGGGCCGAGCGGGCTCGTGAGCAGCGCGAAGCGATGGATGTCGCTGCACGGGCTCTCCGGGAGCGCTGGCCGTTCGTGCAGGCCCTCGCCGAGGAGCTCCACGAGAAAGGTTCGTGGGGAGTGGCGGCGTGAGAATGAAGCCTGCCCACGTAATTTGGGTACGCCCGCGTCGTCTGCTCGGCAAGCACGGCCCAATGGTGCTCGGGTTGATGAGTGACTGTGCCCCGGAGCTTTTCTCGGAATGGATGGACCAATGATTTTATCTCTTGTCGCTGCCGGGGTCTTTTCTCCTTTCGTGGCCCGTGGCGCGCAGGGCGGGGTTTCCATGGGCCGGCCGCCCCGGGGCGGGTGCGGCCGGCCAACCCGCTTACAAACTTGCGCGCTGTGCCTGATCAGCCATGCGGCGCGCAAACGAGGAGTACCGCTCGGGCGGTTGATGTCTCCATGGACCGTCCGGGCCACCCTCGAAGTGAGTGACTAGATGTCTACACCGCCTCCAGTGAGATTGAGGGAATGCCTTGCCGAGGCGCGGCGTGCCGAAGTATCCTTTGAGGAGGCGTGGCCCAGTGCTTTGGTTGCTGCCCTCGCAGGGCAGCCAAAGTGGGAAGTTGCCGACTGGACCCCGGCGTTTAGGGCGACCCTAGACGTGTGGAGAGACGCGTACACGGGCTCCGGCGAGGACACGGTGTTCGCTGCCGTGTTCGCCGATCAGCAGATGGGGAATGGGGGGCGTATGTGTGGGCGCTCGACCTGCTCGAAGTCCTTGCCGCCCGACACGCACGGCAATGTGTTGTATTGCAGCGCCGAGTGTCGTCGCGCCGTGCACCGTGAACGCGAAGCCAGTAGTGCTATGGCCGCGTGAGCCCGAAGTCCGAGCTGCCGCGAGCTAGGCGCAGACCAAGTCGCCCAGCTCTTGCGAGTTGATCTGCTGCGTGCTAGGGAGGGTCACGTCGTCTGGCTCGTCGCCCGCGATGATTCGCTGGAGGCCGATGAGGGTCAGTCCACAGAACTCACCCGTCTCCTCATCGAACAGAGCCACGTGACCCTCTGGAGTCTGCTCGCCGACGGCACGTCGGGGTGGTCCGATGCTCAGGTACACCACGTCCGCTTGCTCGTCGTAGCTGACGTGATCGAACGTCCAAGATCCGATGGTCACCGTTTTGTTCATGACTCCTCCGCTGGGCGTCCCTTGCCCGTCGCTGCCACCTTGGGGTCCTTGTTTTGAGGATAGGCGGTCACGATGAAGCCTTCATTGTGCTCATACGCTACTACGACAGCCAACCAGCTGGCGGGTCCGAGGTTGCGGCCGTAGATGATCTCGATGTTCGGGCCATTGCCCTTGGTGATCTCATCGGCGTTTTCGAGCGCCCGCTTGACGGCCATCTCAAGACCGTCCATCGCCCGATGGCCTGTGACAATGTGATCCCAGCGCTCCTTGGTCAATGTGATCTGACGCCCAGCGTGATCTGTCGTGATTGCTAGGACTCCCGGCGGCAGCGGCTTTTTCCGGAGCCTGACCATCTCACTCAGCCCGGTTCGCCTAGCGCTCCGCGTCTGCGGCGGTGGCCAGGTCCACGATCGAGACCCCGAGGGCGTCCGCGACCTTGCGCACCGTCCACCACGCCGGAGCGCTCTGCCCGAGTTCGATCTTGCTTAGGGAGCCGGTCGTGATACCCGCGTCGTGGGCGAGGGATTCGATCGTCAGGCTGCGCTCCAGCCGTAGGCGTCTGATCGCTGCGGCGAGCTGAGGATCGGGGAGGGGCGCACGGGGCACCCTGGAAACATCGCACGGCACCTATGGCCCAGTCCATGCGTTCCGAGATTGTGGTTTGACCAGCAAGGGCCGAACGCGCTACGCTCGGGCCACCATGACCACTGACCTAGAGTGCGCGATCATCCAACAGCTCCTGGCCGAGCACCGCTGGAATCGTGAGGACCTGCGCGCCAAGTTCGCCGACTTTGACCAGCAGGCTTACGATGATGCGTTCGCCTCGCTCGTGGTCAGCGGGGTTGCCGTGGTGGACCGCTTCGACGTGCAGGCGTCAGCGCAGCTCCGACACGTCGCCGCGCTCGGCGTGCTTGACCTTGACCCAACTCCACGGAACGGTGCCCCAGACACGGCGACGATCGACCGGATACTCGCCCGCCAACCCCCACGGGGATGATGGCCCGTAGCTCGTTGACCATGCAATTATTCAGGCTCGCTCGCTTATCCGCGACGGGACGCGCGATCTGCGAGGGCAAGACCCCACGTAGGGCGAAGAATATCCTGCTCGGCCGTGCTCTGGGCCGTGCTGGTGTGTGGCATAGGCTGTGGCGATGAGCATCGAAACATTCGAGGTTGATACGGACCTGACCCGTGACGCGATCTCCTGTGGAATCTGGACTCGCTTGTGCTGTGAGATCCGGGGGCGCGACGAGGGATACCGCGTGGAGGACTACATAGGCCAGCTAACAGACGGTCGAGACGATTCCACGACCGTCCTGGGGTACCTCGAGGCGGACATCGGCTTTCTGACGGACGCACGTAGCGCGCTCAAAGCCGTAGAGCAGACCCCGGTCGGCGCGCTAGTCGAACTCGACGACGTTCTCCGCTTCATGCCGCGAGCCTGGCACGAGCAGGCGAACCGATGGCTTTGGGCGCCCAGCGAGATACGCAAGGTCGAAGACGAAGGCGGACACGTGGTGATGGTCCGAGAGTTCGGGACCGACGAGCAACTGCGTGGAGACCGTGCGGACCCGAGGAGCTGGCTCGATGGATGATCGGAGGCGTCCACTGCGCAGGCCCCTTGTCAACGCCGTGTCAACGAACGTAGCCGGACGGGGTGGCACGGGTCATCATCGGCACAGGCTGAGAACCCGCTAATCCCTGCAACTACGGCACTTCGCGCTACTGGCCGACACGAGCCATCATGAGTGCGGTAGATCTACGACATCTTCGAGGGCACCGCCGAGATCCAGCAGCTCGTCATCTCGCGGGCGATCAGCGGCATGCACATCAGGTAGCCCCAGGGAACCGTGGACGCCGGCGCGGGCACGGGCCCCTAGGGAGCGTTCTGGGCTACCAGGCCTGGGAAGTGCCGCAATGCGGGCACGAGACGGTCGTGGTGACCGGAGCGGCGAACAGATAGCCGCATTGGCAGCTGTAGGAGGCCTGATCGAGCGGGCCGCCGGACGCGCGCACGCGCTCGACGGCGATGTCGCGAAGCTCCTGGGGGAGGCGGGCTTGGCGACGGCGGCGGATGTCGGCTCGGCCTGAAGCCTGTGCGCTGCAGTGGCCCGGCGCGTGGGCTGACGCCGGCGTGAGTGCCGCTCGGCAAGTGGGTGGAGGAGGACGCGTGGGCTCATGGTCTTGTACTAGTAATAACTCGGCCCACGGATGAATGTTTCGCCCCCTGAGCGTGATTTCCTGGCCGAATAGCCGGTTCGGTCGCCGCCGGCACTGAATCGTGGTTGCCCGAGCGGCGCACGAAGGGGTTTGCGATACTGAGCAGCGATGAACCCCGCCCGCAAGCGAACTGTGCGGTTGGTGGTCGCGCTGAGCGTGGCCGTGGTGCTGGCGAGCGCGCTGATCTACACGAGCTTCAGCGCCGCCTCCCCGGCGCTCACTCCCAGCCAGCTCGTACATCAGGCACAGCCGGGACGCAGCTATCTGTTGACGGGCACGGTCGTCGCGCACTCGGTCGCGCGCGACGGCGCCGTGCTGGACTTCAGTGTCGCCGACCGCACCGGAGGCACGACAACGGCGGTCCCGGTGGCCTACACCGGCACCGTGCCCGACCCGTTCAGGGAAGGGCGCGAGGTGATCGTGACCGTGGAGAAGCAGGGCGGGCAGTATGTGGGCGAACGCAACTCGTTGATCACGAAGTGCCCGTCCAAGTACAAGGAAGCGCCGTCCTCCGAGAAGCAGCCCTCGCGTGAACGTATGGCAACCCTCGGACGCGTCTGTCTGCTGCTCGCGCTTGTCGTTTGCGTGTATGGAATCGCCGCCTCCATCTACGGCGTGCGCACCGGACGGTTTGAGTGCTCGGAGTCGGGGCGGCGCTCGGTATACGCGCTGGCAGGCATCCTGACGGTCGCCTTCGCGATCCTGGAGGTCGCGTTCCTGCACAACGACTTCGCTTTCAACACGGTCGCGGACACATCAGCAGGACGACGCCGACCTTTTACAAGGCCGCCGCGGTGTGGTCCTCGCAGGAAGGCTCACTGCTGTTGTGGGCCTGGCTGATGTCACTGTGGTCGAGCCTCGCGTTGTTCCTCACGCGCCGTCGCATTCGCGACGTGGCCGCCTACGCCACGGCGATCATGCTCGGCTTCGGTGGGTTCTTCATCGCGCTGATGGTGTTCTATGCGCAGCCGTTCGCCACCACCCACCCGGCGCCGAGCGAAGGTGTGGGACTCGACCCGCTGCTGCGTTTCCCGACGATGATGATCCACCCCCCGATGCTCTACTCGGGCTACACGCTGTGCACGATCCCGCTCGCCTTCGGCATGGGGGCGCTGCTGGCGCGCAGGGTCGACGCCGAGTGGATCAGGGTGATCCGCCGGTTCGCGTTCGGCGCGTGGTTCTTCCTCGGGATCGGCATCCTGCTGGGCGCGCGCTGGTCCTACTCGGAGCTCGGCTGGGGCGGCTACTGGGGCTGGGACGCGGTCGAGAACGCCTCGCTGATGCCGTGGCTGACGGGCACGGCGTTCCTGCACTCGCTGATGATCCAGGAAAAGCGGGGGATGCTGAAGGTGTGGAACGTCTCGCTCGTGCTCGCCACGGGGACGCTTGCGATCATGGGCACGTTCCTCGTGCGCAGCGGCGTCCTGAACTCTATCCACGCGTTCGGCGGGCAGACGCTGGGGGTGCCGTTCGTGGTGTTGATCGCGGTGCTGATCGCCTCCTCGATCTACCTGGTCGTCTCGCGCCGGGAGATGCTGCGTACAGAGCACCGGCTGGACTCGCTGCTCTCGCGCGAGTCGATGTTCCTCGCCAACAACGTGGTGCTCGTGGCGCTGTGCTTCGTGATCTTCTGGGGGACCTACTTCCCGCTGATCTCCGAGGCGCTGACCGGCCATGAAGCCTCGGTCGGGCCGCCGTGGTTTGACCGCTACACGGTGCCGCTGGCGCTGATCCTGGTGCTGCTGAGCGGGATCGGGCCGGTGATCGCCTGGCGCCGCGCGACGCTGGCCAATGCACGCCGTAACTTCTTCGCGCCGATCGGCGTCGCGCTGGCGACGCTAATGGTGCTGCTGGCGGCCGGAGTCACCGGCAAGCCCGGCGCGATCGCGATGTTCTGCTGTGCCGCGTTCGTCGCCGGCAGCATCGCCCAGGAGTTCTTCCGTGGGGTGCGCGCACGGCGGGCAATGGCCGACGAGGCGGCCCCGACCGCGCTGCTCGCGCTCGTGCAGCGCAACCGCAGGCGCTACGGCGGCTACATCGTGCACATCGGGATCGCGGTGCTGTTCGTCGGGGTCGCCGCGTCCTCCTCGTTCCAGCACGCCTCCGAGCTGGGCCTCTCGCCCGGGCAGTCCTCGCGCGTGGGCGCCTACACGATCCAATACGTGCGCCCGACGGCGAGCGTGACCCCGGACTACGACTCGGCGAGCACCCAGGGAGGCCGCGAACTGAGCGCGGTGATCCGCACCGAGCCGGGCGTGACCCTCGGTCCCGACACGGCGCGCACCGGCGCCACGCTCAGCCTGGGCGCGGTGCTCGACGTGAGCAAGAACGGGCGCCACGTGACGACGCTGTACCCGAGCGAGGGGTTCTACGCCTCCGAAGAACCGACCCAGGGCTCGGTCGGGCATCTGATCGGCGGCCAGCCGGTCAGCCACGTGGCGTTGGACGCCGGTGTCACGCGCGACGTGTGGACGGCGATCGCGCCGAACATCGAAACCCCGCAGCTGAAGCGGATCGTCGCGCTGGGCAACAGGACGCTCCCCTACGTCCATCCCGGCGAGGGAATGGTGGCGATCGCGGCGATGGCCGCCGCCTACATGCAGAACCCACCGCAGGCCCAGTTCCACTTGATCGTCTCGCCGCTGGTGATGTGGATCTGGCTCGGCGGTCTGATCGTCGTGGGGGGCGCCTTGATCGCAATTTGGCCGGCGCCGAGCGTCGTCCGCCGTCGCGTGACCGCACGCTCGCGCGCCCGCGCCGAGCACGGCCTGGCGCGCGCCTGAGCTCTGCGCTCGCTCGTCGTTGCGGGGTTCTAAATGGAAGATCCTGATCGCAATCCTCGCGCTGGTGCTGCTGCTGGTGGTGATCTTTGTCGTCAGCGCCCCGTTGCGCGCCGTTTGGCGACCGCGAGAGACGGTCCCTGGGGAGAATCGCACTGAGCTGGAGGCGGCCCGCGAGGCGAAGTACCGCGAGATCCGCGATACCGAGCTCGACTACCGCACGGGGAAGCTCTCGAAAGAGGACTTTGCAGCGACCGACAGCGCGCTACGTGCGGAGGCGGTCGAGATCCTTGACAGACTGCGGCGCTGAGGTCAAGGAGCCCGGTCGCCTCGACGAAGAGGATTAGGCCCAGGGACGCTTGAGCAGGACGATCGCGTTGAGCACGAACAGGACCGCGAAGAAGACCGTCCAGCGGTTGAGGTTGCGCTCGACCATCGAGCCGCCGCCGAGCGGACCCTGGCCGCTGCCGACGCCGAACGCCCCGGACAGGCCGGAGTCCTTGCCGGAGTGCATCAGCACGAGGAAGATGACGACCACCGCGAGGGCGACCTGGATGACCGAGAGGATCGTTTCCACGGGGTGGAGGTTATCGCCGATTCCGGGCAGGAGGATCGGAGATACCACCGAAAAGTTCCCCGTGGACCTTCGAGCGATGCCCGATCAGCGATAAATCCGCCCAAAATCCGACAATTTGGCTAGCGCGGCCCGTTCCGCCTCGGGCAGCGATACGGTCCGGCCGCTCTGTTTGCGATGGCATCGACCGGAGAGGCGATCTTGCAACGCGATTACGAATCCTTTACGGGTTTCTGCTTGCCTGCCGATATGACTCTCAATGGGCGTGCCTCCCGATCGTGGGCCAGCTGCGCCGATCGCGAATATGGGAACGCACAATGACCAACCACGGGGCAGCTAGCCGATGACTCGCGCACGTGGTTGGGCGTGGCGGGCGATGCTGTCCGCACTCGCCGGGAGCGGGCTGACCGCCGCCGGCCTGGGAGGCCCCCTCGCGGGCGGGGCGCTTGCGGCCGACGCGTCCGCGGGCACGTCATCGCCGGGGGAAGGCGCGAACGCCCCGGTCACCACGCCCGCCCCCGCGACCCCAACTCCGGCGGCGGGCACGTCGGGACCGCCGAACAGCAGCAGCCGGCGAACACCTCGACGACCGGCACATCGCAGCCGAGCACTACCGCGCCGAGCACGCCGCAGCCCGCGAGTACACCCGCGACCCCCGTAGTCGAAGTCCCGACGGTGGTCGTGCAACGCCAGCGCCGGCAGAAGACCACCCCGAGCGAGAACACGAGCCCAAACCTCACGGCCACGCACGGCCAGCCCTCGGCCCAGCCGACGACGGGCAGCTCCAAACAGGGCCCGACGACGGCTTCCGGCCCCAACGGCGTCGCCCCGTCGCCGCAACTGGTGGCCGCGCAGGCCGGTGCGCTCGCGGCGGAGCTCGCCACCTCGGCGGCGTCGGTGCAGGCGCTCGGCTTCTACCGGATCCCGCTGTTTTTGCTGCCGATCTACCGCGCGGCCGCGATCCAGTACGGCGTGCCGTGGCAGATCCTCGCCGCGATCAACGAAGTCGAGACCGACTACGGCTCGGACCTCTCGGTCTCGAGCGCCGGCGCCGAGGGCTGGATGCAGTTCGAGCCCTCGACCTGGCTGCAGTACGGGGTGGACGCCCTGGACGCCGGCTACGCCGACCCCTACAACCCGGTGGACGCGATCTTCGCCGCTGCCCGCTACCTGCACGCGGCCGGCGCCGCCAAGAACCTGCGCACGGCGATCCTCGCCTACAACCACTCCGAAGCGTATGCCGAATCGGTGCTGCTGCGCGCCAAGCTGATCTCCAGCTATCCCAAGTCCGTGATCGCGACGCTGACCGGCCTCGTCGACGCGCGCCTGCCCGTGACCGGCAAGCAGGTCTCCTGGGGCGCGCTGCTCCCGCGCCCGCCCCGCGTCGCCGTCGAGCGCGACCGCGAACGCCAAGGCCGTCGTCGCCGGCAACCCGCAAGACCGGATCGAGCGACGCAGGCGCGCCCGCGGCAGGGTCGGCCGCCCAGAGCGACTCGACAACCGCGGCCGCCGGATCGGTGCCGGGCTCGGTGCCCGCTCCGTCGCCCACGGCAGCGGCATCGGGCGCGGCCAGCGGGGCGGAAAAAGCGGATGCGGCTCCGCAGTTCGTGGAACTGATGAGCGCGCCAAACGCCTCAGTGGTGGCGGTGCAGGACGGTCGCGTGCTCGGGCTCGGAAGCTCCCACAGGCTCGGCAAGTACGTGATCTTGCGCGACATCTACGGCGACGTGTTCACGTATGCGGGGCTCGGCAGCATCGCCCCGAGCTACCGTCTGCCCAGGGTGCCCTCTGCGGCGCTGATCGCATCGGCCAAGTCTGTGGCGACCGGGACCGGGGCCGGCACGGGTGCTGCGGCCTCCGGGCAACCGACCGGTACCGGCAATGACTCGCCCCTCACCTTGCGGGTGAAGCAGTCGCACGCCCAGACCACGCCCTCGCAGAACTCGGTTCCGGCGGGCTCGGCCGAATCGGTGCCGGCCGCCACGGGCAAGGTGCGACTGTTCGCCAATCCCGGCAATCCAGACGCGCTCGCTGCCGCCGCGCGCGTCACCACGTCCACGCCGGCCAAGGGCACCGGGCATGGCTTGCCGCTGCGGCGCGGATCGCTCGTCGCCGAGGGCACGGTGCTCGGTCACGTACTCGTGCCACACGCGGCGAAAGACGGCCATCTGCGCTTCGCGGTCCAGCCCGCGGACGACAGCGGCTCGATCGACCCCCGGCCGGTGCTCGCGAACTGGAAAGAGCTCGACGCGGCGCTGCACCCGCAGGGGGCCAAGGGACAGGCCGATCTGCTCGGGGCCACCGCGAGCGATGTGTTCCTGCTCTCCAAGAGCCAGCTCGAGCTCGCGGTGCTCTCCGATCCCGGCATCACGCTCGACGCCCGCGCCCGCCACGAGGTCGCCTCGGGGGCAATCGACCGGCGCGTGCTGGCGGTGCTCGCATTCCTCTCGCGCAGTGGCCTGAAGCCGACGGTGCAGGCACTGCACCGTGGACCGATCCTTTCCACCCCCACCGGCCGCCTCGCGGCGAGCGACAGCGATACCGGCGGCGCGGTCGACATCTCTGAAGTCAACGGCATCCCGATCGCCGGGCACGAGGGCGCCGGGTCGATCACCGACAGCACGATTCGGACGCTGCTCACGCTGCAGGGCGAATACGCGCCCAACCGGATCACGAGCCTGATGAAGTACCCCGACGCCGCGAACACGCTCGCCACGCGCGCGCACGCGAACGCGATCCAGATCGACTTCCAGCCGTCGGCCGCGGTGCGTGGGCTGACCGGGGCAAAGACCGCCAAGGCGCACTCCGCGGCCGCGGGCAAGACCGCGTCCTCGCCGCTTCAGGCGAGCCCCACCCTGAGCTTGACGCAGTGGAACGAACTGCTCGCACGGATCGGCGCAATCCCGGCGCCGAAGGTGGCCGCGAAGCCGACCTCCGCCGCGATCCGCGACCCCCAGGCCGCGCCGAGCAACCGCGGCCTGGGTTTGAGCAAGCCCGCCTCCTCCGGCGGGTAGTCCGAGCACGCGGCGGGGCCGGCCTCCAGGCCCGCGCGGTAGCCGCAGACCTGGAGGTGCCTTCAGCGAGAGCTACCCGGCCGGGGGACCGGCGGCGCCGCCGGGGGCTTCGCCACTGCTGGGGGGCGCCGCTCCGGGAGGTGCTCCACTGGCGCTGGGGTCCACCGGCGCTCGGCCCGCGCCGGAACGCTCCGCTCAGGTCGCTCTGGCACTTGGCCTCGGCCGCTTTGAACTGGGCGCTGCTCGTGTCGATGCCCTTGGTGTCGAATACAGGGCCGGTGCCCGAGGTGTTCGGGGCCGGTACGTTCACGCCGTTGGCACGCATGCAGGTCGCGAACTTCGTGAGCGCCGCCTTGAAGGCGGGGCTTTTGAAGCGCGCGCCGCCACGACCGGCGAAGGCGCCGCCGCCGCACTTTTTCAAAGCGGCTTCATACTGCGCGCGCGTCATGCCCTTTGGTAATTGAGCTCCGCCCACCCCACCGGCACCGCCGCCACCGAGAAACCTCCGGCTCCGCCGGGAGGCCGTTCTGGCCAGGGGTCCGTTTCGGCAGCGTGATGCCGTTTTTCTGCAGGCATTCGCGGATCGCCGCGAAGCGGCCGGCAAGCGGCCCTTTGGCGCCCGTCCCCGTCCCCGTCCTCGCGCTCGTGGCCGTCGTGGCGCCGGTCGATGAACTGCTCGAGGAGCCGCCGCAGGCCGCCAGCCCGAGGCACGCGAGCAGGAGGACCAGTACGGCTGCGGCGCTCGCCGCGGGTTTGCGTCTGATGCTGTCAGTGTGGGACATGAAGCTCCTTTGTCGATGTTCGACTGTGTCGGGTTGAGCCCGGCCTGGTTGGGTGCGAGGACTGGCGGACAAGGTTAATCACGGTGTCTTATCGTCGTCTAAGGCCGGGTGCTAGCCGCCGTTGCCGAACAGGGCCGGCCCGCCGCTGCCGCCGGCGCTTGCGGCGCCACCGCTGCGGCCGCCACCGCCCGCACCGGCGCCGCCGAACAGCGCGCTGAGACCGCCGCCCGTGCCACCGACGCGGATCGCTTCGGCGCTGATCGCGCCGTTTGCGCCTGCGGAGCCGGTGACGAGGACGGTTTCGCCCGGGTGGATGCCTTTGACGTCGGCTTTCACGGTCTTCGTAACCGTCGAGGCCGGCGAGGTCGTGACCTTGACGGTGTTGCCTTCGGCGTTGGTCACATACAGCGTGCTCCCGGAGACATACGCCACCTGTCCGGTGGTCACGCCCGCCCCACCGCTCGAAGCTCGGCCGGCGCCACCGGAGCTCCCGAAGAGGCCGGCGGCCGCCGATGCCCCACCGGCCGACGCCGCCCCGGCCGACGCACCGCCTGCGTCGGCGCCGCTCGCGCTCGCGCCGGCACCGGCGCCGCCACGCAATGCGGCGAAGCGTGCGGCGAGGCCCGCCGCCCCGCTCCCGGCAGGCGAGCTCGTCGAGCTGCTCTGGCCCTTCTCGACGAGCACCCCGGCGATGAAGCCGCAGGCGATCAGGAGTACGCCGAGCAGCGCGAGCGGCACGGGATTCCCGGCTGCCCCGAGCAGGCGCCGGCGCGGCCGGGGAGCTCCTCCAGCGGCTCATCCCACTCCGCGCGTCCTCCGCGAGCGGCTCGTGGTCGCCCGGCGTGTGCTCCGCGGTTCGCGGAGCTGCCGGGGACATGGCAGGGGCAGAGGCAGGGGCCACGCCGGCCATCTGCCGCGCCTGAGCCTCTTGCGCATCCGGGCCCGCGGTCGTGGCGGTCGTCTCCTGGGTTGTCGTGGTCTCCTGGTCGGGCATGGCTGGCTCCTCTTGGGGCATGACGGGCTCTTGGGGGGATGGCTCACTCAAAGCGCAGCGCTTCGATCGGTCTTAGGCGGGCAGCGCGCGCGGCGGGGTAGGTACCGAAGAACAGGCCGGACAGCGCCGCCGCGCCGAAGGCCAGGAAGATCGAGTAGGTGGCGATTTCCGGGTGCACCCCGGCGATCTCGAACTGGCTGCCGATCACGCCGACGAGCACGCCGGTGACGCCGCCGAACAGGGAGACCAGAACGGCCTCGGTCAGAAACTGGGTGAGGATGTCCGCGCGCCGCGCGCCGATCGCCTTGCGGATACCGATCTCGCGCGTGCGCTCGGTGACGGACACGAGCATGATGTTCATCACGCCGATCCCGCCGACCAGCAGCGAGATCGCGGCGACCTCGCCGAGCAGCGTCGTGAAGACGCTCGAGGTGGAGCTGGAGGTTTCCAGCAGCGATCCCTGGTTGAGCACGTTGAAGCCCGGTTCGGAGGTGTTCTTGATTTTGTGGCGTTCCTCGATGATCGTCGTGACCTCTGCTTCGGCGGCGTTGAGCGATGACTCGGATGTGGCCTGGACCGTGATCGAGTCGATCGGCCCGACGCCTGTGAGCTGGTCCTGCACGGTCGTGATCGGAGCCATCACGACGTCGTCCTCGTTGGTGGTGCCGTTGGTCCCCTTTTTGGCGAGCACCCCGACGACTTCGTAGTTTGCGCCGTTGACCTTCATGTTCTGGCCCACGGCGTTCTGCCCGGCGAACAGTTCCTGCACGACTTCCTGGCCGATCACCGCGACGCGCCGGTGCTTGGTCACGTCTTCGGAGGTGAACGAGGCGCCTTCGGCGATCTTGTAGGAGTGGGCGGTCAGATAGGAGGGGGTGGTGCCGACGAACGAGGACGGTTCGAAGCTCGTGCCGTCATAGACGAGCGATACGTCGGTGGCGTCGACGACGGGCGAGGCGCTCTTGACATCCGGGGCGAGGCTCGGGTTCTGCAGCGCTTGCGCGTCGGCCTTCGTCAGCGAGACCGTCCCCGCGGTGCTCACCCGTGGGCCGGCGCGGAAGCCGCCGCTCCCCTGCACGACCAGCACGTTGGTGCCGAGACTCTGGATCGTGGACTGAACGGCCTTGGATGAGCCGTTGCCGACGGCGATCAAAACGATCACCGAGGCGACCCCGATCGTCATGCCGAGGATCGTCAGGCCCGAGCGGAGCTTGTTTGCGGTGATCCCGCTCCAGGCGATGCGCAGCATCTCGGTGGCGATCATGGCTGCGCCTGCACGATGCCCGTGGTCTTACCGGCGCCCGGGGTCCCCAAGGCGCCCGGAGCGTCCCTACGGTCGCGCGGAGCATGGGAGGACTTCTGCTCCTGAAAGGAAGGAGGAGGATCGTGCACACCGAGCGTGCGATGGTCCTCGACGACCTCGCCGTCGCTGAGCCGGATCACGCGCTTGGTCTGCTGCGCGACATCGGGCTCGTGCGTGATCAGCACGACGGTCCGGCCGTCTTCGTTCAACCGCGCGAAGATCGCGAGGACGTCCTCGGTGGAGTGCGAGTCCAGGTTGCCGGTCGGCTCGTCGGCGAGGATCAGCGAGGGATTGGTCACGATCGCGCGTGCCACAGCGACCCGCTGCTGCTGGCCGCCCGAGAGCTCCGCCGGCTCGTGCTGCAGGCGGTGGCCCATCCCGACCGAGCGCAGCGCCCCTTCGGCGCGGCGGCGGCGCTGTGACCCCCGCAGCCCGGCATAGGCCAGCGGCAGCTCCACGTTGACGAGCGCGCTCGTGCGCGGGACGAGGTTGAAGCTCTGGAAGATGAAGCCGATCTTGCGGTTGCGCAGGTCGGAGAGGTCGTCCTCGTCCATGTGGCTGACATCGACGCCGTCGATCTCGTAACGGCCGCTGGAGGGTATGTCCAGGCAGCCGAGGATGTTCATCAGCGTGCTCTTGCCGCTGCCCGAGCTGCCCATGATCGCGACGAAGTCGCCGCGCTCGATCTGCAGCGTTACACCGCGCAGCGCGTGGACCGCGATCTCGCCGAGGCTGTAGGTCTTGCTGACGTCGTGCACGCTGATCACCGGCGCTCGCCGGGAACGCTCGTCGCGTGCCGCGGCGTCGTGCGCGCTCGCCCGGCGCGCCACCAGCGGCTGGTTGCGAGGGACGCGCGCGCGAGTCGCCTTCGACAGACGCGATCGCAGCGAACGGGGCGGGCGGGAATCCATTACCCGCCGCCTCTGAAGAAGGCGCCGCCACCACCGCCGATGCCTGCGCCGCCGCCGCCGATCCCGCCGCCGCCGAGTCCTCCACCCGCGCGGCCGCCGAGTTTGGAGAGCAGGTTGGTCGCGCTCGAACCGGTGGTGCTCGCGGCGGGCAGGACGACCGTTTCTCCCGCTTTCAGGCCGCTGAGGACGATCGTCGAGGTGTTCCCGGCCAGGCCCGTGACGACGCGCTGGCGCACCTCCTTGCCGTCGCGCTTGACGGTCACGGAGTCGGCCGTGATCGCGCTGGTCGGGATGTTCACGCCTTCGGCCTGCTTGACGACGACTTCGGCGGTCGCGCTCATGCCGACCTTCAAGCCCGCTTCGAGCTGGTCGAGCTGGAAGGTGACGTCGTAGCTCACCGCGCCGCCGCTGCTGCTCGTGGAGAGCAGCGCGACTTCGCTGACGTGGGCCGCCAGTTTGGCTCCGTTGAGGGCTTCGACGGTGACCGTCGCGGGTTGGCCGGCCTTCACGTTGCCGATTTCCGATTCGCTCAGCGGTACCACGAGCTGCATCGAGCTGAGGTCGCTGAGGATCGCGAACGAGGAGCTGGAGGAGCTCGAGGAGTCGGAGGATTTGGATGAGCTGCTCGATGCACCGGCGGCGGCGCGCCAGCCGCGGAGGCGCCGCCCGTTGCGGCCGTCCCCGTCCCCGATGCTCCCGCAGAGGAGGAGCTACCCGCCGAGGATTTCGTCGTCCCGCCGCCGGAGACGGTTTCACCGACTTGACCCGAGAGCGAGACGATCGTGCCGTCCTCGGGCGCGTAGAGCTTGGTGTTCTGGACGGCCTCTTCGTCGCTCTGCACCGTCAACTTGTCGCTCTTGACGGCCGCCCGCGCGGAGGCGAGGTTCGCTTCGCGCGTGGCCGTGCTGATGGTCGAGGTCGAAGAGGACGAGCTGGATTTGGATTCTTTGGTTTCCTCGGTCCCGCGTTCGCTGCCGCTCGTCGTATGTCCGCCTGCGGTCGTCGTGCTCGTGGGCGCGCGGCCGTCGTCTTTTTGCGCGGCGATTTGCCTGTCGGTGTCGGTGTCGTCGCCGGCCGGTGTGGTGCGTGGTTGGTGTGGCGGCCGGCGTGGGCGAGGTGGTGCTCGGGGTGCTCGAGGCGCCGGGCGTCGTCGGCTGATCGGCGGGCGAGGTCTGCGCCGGCGTGGTGTCGGAGACGTCGGCGACGGTGGCGGTCTCCGGGTCGATCGCGCCGGGCACCGAGCCAACCGCGGCGGCGCTGGCGCTCGCGCCGCCTGGCCTGCTCCGAGTCCCCGGCGCCGCCCGAGCTCGTGCCCCCGGCGGAGGTTTCGCCGTCGGTTTCTTCCTCTTTGGCGAGCGCGGCTTCGGCGGACTGCAACGCGGCCTTCGACTGTTCCAGCGTCACTTCGGCGCTTTCGGGGTTGAGCGTCGCCAGCAGCTGACCCTCCGTGACGTGCTGGCCCTGGCTGACATAGATGTTCGTGACCGTGCCGCTCGTCTTGAAGCCGAGGTCGAGCTGGCTCGCGGCCTGCAGGTTGCCGCTGCCGGAGACCGTGGACTGGACGACGCCCTGCGCCGCGATCGCCGTGCGGGTAACGGCGCTCTGGCTGCCCGATGCGGGTCCCACGACGAGGAAGGCGGCGACGATCGCACCGACGCAAGCCACGCCCAGCAGGTAGTTGAGCCAGGGTCGGGTGGTGCGTTCGGTCATGGTCTGCTGTGGCCTCTCTGCAAGGGTCGTTGAGGCTTGTAGGAATAGTGTGTGTAGGCAGTAAGAGCAGGCGAAGAAACCCTGCAAGGGGGCCTAAATTCGGCTAAATCCATGAGGCACCGGTCTTTATCTTCGTGACGTTTCCCCACCGTCCTCTGCGATGATCCGCCGCAATGGCGAGGAGCTACGGCGGGATCGACCTCGGCGGCACGAAGATCCAGGCGGTGATCGTCGACGAGCAGACACGAGGTGCTCGGGCAGGCACGCCGGCCGACGCCCACCGAGGGAGGCCCGGAGGATGTGGCGAAGGCGATGGCGCAGACGCGTGCGCGACGCCGCCAAGGCCGCCGATCTGGAGCCTGCGAAGCTGGGCGGGATCGGGGTCGGATCGCCGGGCGTGATCGAAGGCGGCAACGTGAGCACCGCCCGCAACCTGCCCGGTTGGGAAGGCACGTTCGCGCTGGCCAAGACCCTCGAAAGCGCGCTCGGTCCTGAGGTTAGGGTGGGCAACGACGTGCAGGTCGCGACCGACGCCGAGTTCCAGCTGGGCGCCGGGCGGCCCTACGAGTCGCTGATCGGCGTCTTCTGGGGGACGGGCGTCGGCGCTGGGCTGATCCTCGACGGCAAGCCCTGGCTCGGCCAGGGGGGCGCCGGGGAGATCGGGCACATGGTGGTGGAGATGGATGGCGCCCGCTGCACCTGCGGGCGGCGTGGCTGCGTCGAGGCCTACGCCGGGCGCGCGGCGATGGAGATCCAGGCGCGCAAGCTCCACCACGAGAAGGGCAGGCACACCGACCTGTTCAAGCTGATGAAGGAGCACGAGCGCACGCGCCTGACGAGCGGCATCTGGGAGCGAGCGCTCGAGCACGAGGACAAGCTCGCGACCGAACTGATCGAGCGGGCGATCCAGGCGCTCGGCGCCGGCATCGCCTCGGCGGTCAACCTGCTCGACGTCCCGGCCGTGATCATCGGCGGCGGGCTCGGCGTGCGCCTCGGCGATCCCTACGCGAAGCGGATCAGCGAAGCGATGCAGCCGCACCTGTTCGCCGACGACCGGCCCCCGGACGTCCACGTGGCAGAGCTCGGCGACCTCGGCGGGGCGATCGGCGCGGCGCTGCTCGTCGAGCCGCGGCGCAGAGCCGGCGCGCTCGAGAAGCGCCGGCGCCTACGAGCCCGAGGATCGTGATCACGACGAGGACCACCGAGAGGGTGGAGGTCACGAGCGACGGTGATCCCCGTGGCGCCGCCGAGGGCCGTGCCGCTGCGGAACTTGCCCATCACGCGGGCCGAGCGCGAGAGCCGCCAGATGAAGAACAGGTTGATCGGCAGCAGCAACCCGTTGACGACCTGCACGCCGACGAGCAGCGAGATCACGGGTACTCCCGGGATCACGGCGACGAGCGCCGAGATCGCGATCATCGCGGTGATGATGCCGACGAACACCGGGGCCTCCTCGCGGCGGCGCCCGACGCCCTTCTCGTAGCCGAGCGACTCGGAGATCACATACGAGGTGGCGATCGGCAGGATCGCGGCGGCGAGCAGGCTCGCGCCGAACAGGCCGATCCCGAACAGCACCTCGGCGTAGGCTCCGGCGAAGGGGCTGAGCGCGCGCGCGGCGTCGGCCGCGGAGCCGATTTCGTGGATGCCGTGCGTGAACAGCGTCGCGCCGGTGGCGATGATGATCGAAGCCGGCGATCACGTTCGCGAAGACCGCGCCGACGACCGCCTCGCGCTGCTCGTGGCCGAGCTCGTCCTCGCGCACCCCGCGCTCGACCACCGCCGACTGCAGGTAGAGCTGCATGTATGGGGTGATCGTCGTCCCGGCGGTCGCGATCAACAGGATCAGGAACGCCGGTTCGACTTTGATCGTCGGCGTGACGAAGGCGTGGCCGACTTCGCTCCAGTTCGGGTGCGCGAGGATCGCGGCGATCGGGTAGGCGAAGAACGGGATCGTCAGCCAGATGAAGATCTTCTCCGCCGAGCGGTAGGAGCCGCGCACGATGATCGCCCAGATCGTGAACGCGGCGATCGGCACCGACAGCTGCACCGGCACGCCCGCGAGGCCGAGCGCGGCGCCGATGCCGACGAACTCCGAGATGCAGATGCCGAGGTTGGCGATCATGACCGCGACGGTCGCGAGCACCGACCAGCGGATGCCGTACTCCTCGCGGATCAGCTCGGCCAGGCCCTTGCCGGTCGCGACGCCCATCCGCGCCGCGAGCATCTGCACGATCGCGAGCGAGAACGTGATCAAGAGGATCGTCCACAGCAGCGAGTAGCCGTACTTGGCGCCGACCGAGGAGTAGGTCGCGATCCCGCCGGCGTCGTTGCCGGCGTTGGCGGCGATCAGGCCGGGGCCGAGCAGCCCCAGGAAGACGATCAGGCGGGTGCGTCTAGGGCTGAAGCGGGCAGGCAGGCGCGGCCGGCCACGAATGGCCGAGCCGGCGCGACGCATGACGGCGGTACTCGGACCGCCATCTAACTGTCCCGCGGGAACGTTCATGCTCAGCAGTCTATCGCCGGCAGGCCTGCGGACTTGCCGGGCGCGATGTTGCGGCGGCCACGCCGATGGGGTGGCTGCGTCAGTCCTCGCCGAGCAGCCCGAACCGCCGCCGCCATCCGCGCGGCAGCATCGCCTCGAGCACGTCGTCGACGGTCACGACCCCGATCATCCGATCGTGCTCGTCGACGACGGGGATCGCCGTGAGGTTGTAGTCGGCCATCAGGCGAGCGACCTCCTCGAAGGAGGCGTCGGGGCGCAGGCAGGGGCTCTCGTGCTTGACGAGCTGCTCGAGCGCCTGCCCGGCTCGGCGCGCAGCAGGGCGGTCACGGGAATGCTGCCCTCGAGCGTGCCGTCGGCGGCGCTGACGAACACCGCGGTCAGCAGCTCGGGGGCGATCTTGCTGCGGCGGACCGCGTCCAGCGCGTCGTCCGACCGCCGTCGCGCCGCGCAGCAGCACGAAGTCGGGGCTCATCAGCCCGCCGGCCTCGGCCGGGTCGTAGCCGAGCAGCGCGCGGACCTTGACGCGGTGGCTGACGGGCAGCAGCGCGAGCACGGGCTCGCGCCGATCCTCGTCGAGCTCGCCGACGATGTCGGCGGCGTCGTCGGGCGCCATGCGCGCGAGGATCTCCGCGACCTGGGCATCGGGGCGATCCTCGAGGAACTCGCGCTGGTGCTGGTCGTCGAGCTCCTCGAAGACGTCCGCCTCGAGCTCGCGGTCGTCGTCGCCGACGGCCTGGATGATCTCCTCGCCCTCGCGCCGCGAGGCCGCCTCGACGAGATCGGCGATCTGCGCGGGGTGGAGCTTGGCGAGCTTCGGATGGGGGACGCGCAGGCGCACCGTCGGCACGTGCCCGACGAACGGCTCGACGCCGGCCCAGTCGAGGAACTCGCCCGTGGCGATGTGCGAGCCGAGTCCCTTCGGCAGCAGGCGGCGCAGCCCGCCGCGCGGGCCGGTGTCGACGCCCACCACGCGCCAGGAGCCGGCGAGGAGCGCGAGCTCGATCTCGTTCGCGCGCACCAGCCGCGCGCCCTCGACGTTGATCAGCTGCCGGTCGAGCAGATCGCGCTTGAGCAGCACCTCCTCGGGACGCCGCTCGAAGGGGCGCAGGTCGAGCTTCGCCTTGCGCATGACCACCCCGTCGGTGCCGATCTCCGAGACCCGCTCGGCGCCGAGGTAGGAGGTCCGTCCGGCGACCGTCACCAGGAAGCCGGTGATCGGCGGATAGCCGACCCCGCCGAGGCGCACGATCAGATCCTCGACCTTCCCCAGTCGCGCGCCGTCGGAGTCGCGCAGCGGGCTGCCGACCACCGCGGAGAGATGCAGGATCGGCGGCGCCTGCGTGGTTGTTGCGTTCACGCCACTAATCGTAGGGCTGGCGCGCCCGCCGGGCAATTGTTCCTTCGGCGGTGTCAAATCAATCCCCCGCGAGGCTTGTCGGCAGCGGCCGGCCCGGCGGCGGCGGATCGTCGAGCATCAGGCGCGGAATCGTCACGGGTTCGAGGCCGCGCTTGCGCAGGCCCTTGATGATCGCCGGCAGCGCCGCGATCGTCTCCGAGCGGTCGCCGCCGGCGTCATGCATCAGGATGATCGCACCGGGGTGGGCACCGGCGAGCGCGCTCTGCACGATCGCCTGGACACCCGGCAGGGTGTAGTCGCTGGTGTCGGTCGACCACAGGACCATCAGCAGGTGCAGCTGGTGCAGCAGGTGGAAGGTGGTGGCGTCGAAGGAGCCGTAGGGTGGCCGGAACAGACGCGGTCGCGGCCCGCCGAGCAGTTCGATCCGCGCGATCTGTTCGACCAGCTCTTCGCGCTGTTCGTGCGCCGACAGCGAGGCCATCATCGGATGGGTCTCGGTGTGGTCGCCGACCACGTCGCCCGAGTGCAGCTCGAGCAGGGTGCCGGCGGAGAAGTAGCGCTCCTCCTCGCCGATCGCGAAGAACGTGGCGTGCACGTGCAGGCGGTTGAGCTCGGCCACGAGCTGCTGGGTGTAGGGGCCGGGGCCGTCGTCGAAGGTCAGCGCGAGCTCGTGGCCCTTGCTTCCACCGCTTGTCACCGCGGGCGTGTAGGCGAGCACGGAGTCGACCGCCTTTTCTTCGGCCCGGTGGGTTTGCGCTTCCTGCTCGGCTGGGGTCAGGTGCGGAGCCGGCGCATGGTGGGAGCTGGGGTCTGACGTGGCGCGATCGTGATGGGCGCCGCTGCCGTGCGAGCCGATCGCGGTGATCAGCAAGGCGAGGATCGCCAGCAGCGCCAGGCCGGCGATGGCGCGACGACGGCGGTATCGCTTTTGGTCCCGGTCAGCCATTCAAAAGATCCCCAAGGGTCGCGCAGCTTATCGACGCTCAGCTCCCTGTGGGAAGAGCGAGCTGTGAGTGGTGGAGGGGACGTGCGACCCATGGGAGACGCGACTTGGGCGTGATCGCGCGAGTGGGTGCAGGCAGGCAAAGACACATCTATGTTGATTGACGATGTTCCCTTTCTGGATATCGATCGGCGCGCTCTCGCTCGTCCAGGGCGCCTTGGTGGCGGTCCCGGGCTCGGGTGGCCTCGGAGCGCTCAGACGGTTACGCGGCCGTCGCTGGGCGGTGATCCCGCCGCTTTCGGTGATCGGCTTTGTGTTCGTCGCGCGCGGATCCGAACAGGCGAGCGCGCAGGGTCTCACCTACCTGGCGCTGGTCGCGGTGCCCCTACTGGCGGCGCTCGCGCTCGGCTGGCTCGCCTGGAACGCCCACCCGCCGCACCCGGCACGGGCATTGTTGGTGGCGCCGCTGTTCGCTTTGGCCTGGGCGGATCGCGGCGGCCTTGCGGGGGAGGCGGCGGCGCTTGTGCTGTCGGCGCTCAGCTGTGTCTCGCTCGGTGTGCTGCTCGCGGCGGTGACGCCCCCGCGCTGGCTGGCCGCGGGGATTGTGGCGATGGCGGTGGCTGACACGACGCTCGTCGTCTCCGATCTATTGCAGCGACCGAACAATGCGCTGAACGCCGCGCGCCCGGCGGCAGGATTACCACAGCTGCAGAGCGCCGTATTCGGCACGGCGGTGATTGGCTATGGCGACCTGTTCGTCGCGGCCCTGCTTGGTGCGCTGCTAGCGGTTGCCTTGGGCCGCTCGTGGCAGACGCGTGGCGCGGTGCTCGCGGCATTGCTGGCGGTGGTCTTTGACCTGCTGTTCTTCTTCGTCGATGAGCTGCCGGCCACGGTGCCGATCGCGCTGACGCTGATCATCGTTGTGCTGGCGCGCCGGCGGGCACCTGCGCGGAGGCAGGGCGGGCGGCGAGGCTCCGAGCCTCTGACGCGACCGGGGACTCGCCGGCAGACTCGGTCGCGCCCGCCTCGAAGGCCAACCGCCGGGCTGTGATCGGAGGGGTGCTCGTCTCCGCGGTGGGGGCGGCCTTGGCGATTGCCGTGGTGAGCACGTCGGGTTCGGTCTCCAACCGTGCGGTGACCGGGCGCGCGGTCGGCTCGATCGCCGCCGGCGAGGGGATCTCCCGCTCGGATGAGATGCCCGCCGCTTCGATGCTCCGCAGCTGGGGGATCACCCGGTGGTCGAACGAGCCGACGGTGTCGTTGTAGGCGTTTACGGCCGAGCCGAGCTGGCGGCCGACCTTGGCGAGGTGGTCGGCGAACTTGCCCAGCCGTCGGTGCAGCTCGCGCGCCGAGCCCGCGATCTCGCGGGCCGACTCGGCGATCTGCTCCTGGCCCCATCCGTAGTGAACTGCCCGCAGCAGCCCGATCAGCGTCGTCGGCGTGGCCATCAGCACCTGCTGGGCGACGCCGTACTCGATCAGCGCCGGATCGGCCGCGAGCGCGGCCTGGTAGATGCCGTCGGAGGGCACGAACATCACGACCAGTTCCGGAGTGGAGTCGAATTGCTCCTGATAGCCCTTCGAGGCGAGCTTGGTGATGTGCTCGCGCGTCTGCTTGGCGTGGCGTGCCTGCAGCTCGCCGGCGTTCTCCGAGGAGGACTCGAGCGCGGTCAGATAGGCGTCGAGCGGCACCTTCGAGTCGACCACGATCAGCTTCCCGCCCGGCAGCCGCACGAGCATGTCAGGCCGCAGCCGGCCGTCCTCGGCGTGGATCGTCGACTGCTCGACGAAATCGCAGTGGGCCACCATGCCCGCCAGCTCGACCACCCGGCGCAACTGGATCTCACCCCACGAGCCGCGCGTCTCCGGGCGCTTCAGTGCGGTGACGAGCTCGCCGGTCTCCTTGCGCAGGGTGTCCGTGCCAAGCGTTAGCGCGCGCACCATCTCAGACAGCTGGACCTGCCCGTCGCGGCGCTCGCGCTCCAGGCGCCCCAGCTCGCTCTCGACCTTGTCAGCTTCTCGTGCACCGGTGCCACCATCTGCTTGAGCTCCTCCGAGCGCAGCGCCATCTCCCCGGCGGCGCGCTCCTCCTCGGCCCGCCGTGCCTCGGCCAGCCGCTGCGCGAGCGAATCGCCGGTCTGGGCAAGCACGTCGGCCGAGATCGACTTCAGTTCGTCGCGCTGGCGCTCGCGGTTGGGCCTGATCGCGGCGGCCGCGCCGGCGGCGCCGAGAATCAAGCCGATCAAGATTCCGAGCAGTAGTAGCAGCACAACGATCATCGCCTTTCGGGCCTGCTGTTTGGGTCGACAAAGGGGGCCAGCAAAAATGACACGCGTGTCGGACGCCGGCCGCCGCCGGCGTAATGAACTCAATTTGACATCGAACAATCCGAGGAGTAGCTTCGTGCGGGCCCGTCCGCCGGGCGGCGCGAATTGCGGAGCCACGCCGCCGGGTCAGGCGCGCGAGGAGGAGGAGAACACGATGATCTCTGTACGTGCACGTAGGGCGTTCCATCCACGCAGTTGGTCGCCTGGACGCAATCGATCGCTCGGATCGGGTCGCTCGCCGCGGGTCGATCGCCCGGGTGGGCCCGGTCACCGTCGTGCGCTCGCGCTCGCGCCGGTGCTGGTGCTGGTGCTGAGCGCGGTTGGCGCCCTGGCGCTCGCACCGGCCGCCGGCGCCTGGGGTCCCTCCAGGCCGCCCGTCAGCACCTATCTGGCGCTAGGTGACTCGATCAGCTTCGGCTACAGCGAGCAGGTCTTTGACGAAAACGAGCCGAACGAGTCGCCGTCGTACTTCGAAGAAGGGTTCACGAACGACTTCGCCGAGGATCTCGCGCGCCCGTGGGAGGCGGGTCGGGGTCTGACGCTCGTCAACGATGCCTGCCCGGGCGAGACCTCGAACGGCCTGATCGGCGAAAAGGCGGCGCTTGGCGGGAAGGCCTCGACCGAACCGGCCGGCCATGACCCGCAGGGCCTCGGCGACTATCACCCGTGCGCTTACAACAACGTCGACGGCCTGCCGCTGCACAATTCGCTGAGCGTCGGCGGCCAGTCGATCTCACAGCTCGAAGATGCGCTCAGCATCCTCAAAGAAGGCCATCCCGCACATCCCGTGCGGGCGATCACGCTGAACATCGGCTCCAACGACGAGCTCGCCGCGATCAAGCAGTGCGAAGACGAAGTCACCGAAGAATTCACCAAGACCGGCAAGAGCAAATATGGAGCCTCGCCGGCGGTCGCGGGGGCGGCCTGCATCGCGGTCAGCTCGGAAAAGGTCACCGCCCCGCACATCGTCGCGAACATCGCCGACATTCTTGGGGTGCTCGACTCGACCGCACCCGGCGGCGGCCACTACACCGGGCCGATCGTGCTGCTCGGCTTCTACAACCCGGATGCTTTGGTGCTCCCCGGCAGCGACGCGCTGCAGGAGGGCCTGAACGCGGCGATCGAAGCCGAGCTGCTGCCGCACTTCCCGAATGTCACGTTCGCGAACCCGTTCCCGGTCTTCAACCACGGCAGGACGCCGGCGCAGGAGCAGCAGTCGATCTGCGCGTTCACCGAAATGTGCAACCCAAACGACCCCGGCGGCAGCTCCGACGACGGCGACATCCATCCCTCGCCGCTCGGCTACGAAGTGCTCGGCCGGCTCGTCAACCAGGCGTATCTGGCGAACCCGGCGCACTGACCGACTCGGGCCCGATGATGCTCACGCCGCGCGGGGCGGGGTAAGCGCCTCGTACCGCGCGGCCGCATCTTCGAGCTCGGCCAGCATCGCCGGCGCCGCCGGCAAGAGGCGGGCTCCCGCGGGCGTCGCCGCGACCACCTGGCGCACCGGCGGACGGGGGGAGAGGGCGCGGATCGCTATGTCTTCTCGCACGACCGGATTCAGAGCCAGCTCGGGGATCAGCGCGACGCCGACCCCCGCCGCGACGAGGCCCTGGACGGTCTGATAGTCGTCGCTTTCGAACGCCACGTTCGGCTCGAACCCGGCCGCGTGGCAGCTGCGCACGACCTGTCGCGCGCAGGGGCTCGAGCTCGAGGTCTGCACCCAGGCTTCGCCGCGCAGGTCCTCCAGGCGCAGCCTGTGCTTCTGCGCGAGCGCGTGCTCGTGGGGGAGCGCGAGGTAGAGGGGGTCCTCGAGCAGCTCCACGCGCGTGCAGCTCGTCGTTGCCGGCATCGCCGAACTCGAACAGCAGCGCGAGGTCGATCTCCCCCGCGCGTAGTCGCGGCGCGATCTGCTCGGGCTCGCCCTCGGCCAGCGTCAGCTCCACATCGGGGTGGCGTGCGCGGAAGGTGGCGATCGCCAGCGGCATCAGCGTCGCACCGGCCGACGGGAAGGAGGCCATCCTCAGCCTGCCGCCGCGCAGGCCGGCGATCGCTCCGAGGGCCGCCTCGGCGGACTCCAGCCGCGCAAGGATCCCCTCTGCGTGGCCCACCAGCGTCTGCCCCGCCGCGGTCAGGCTGACCCCGCGCGGGTGGCGCTGCAGCAGCGTCATGCCGGCTTCTGACTCGAGCGCCGCGATCTGCTGGGAGATCGCAGACTGCGTGTAGTCGAGCGCGTCGGCCGCGGCTGAGAACGAGCCGCGCCGGGCGACCTCGTCTAGGACCTTCAGCCGGGCGACATTAAGCATAAGTAGAACTTATAACAGCAATTACAACAATCATTGGTTCTGATGGCAGGATGCTGCCAGTATGGAACGAAAGAACTTCGCAAGATCCAAGCAACAAAGGAGAACATCATGACCAAGATCATCGTTTCCTACGACGGAACCGCCAACGAGGCCGACGCGATCGCTTACGGCTCACTGCTCGCCCGCGCCGGCGCTGAGGTGTCCCTCGCCTATGTTCGCCACACCAGCGAGGCCGTGAGCGACGCAGAGGCCCAGGAAGTGCTCGACCGCGGCGCTGCACTGTTCGATGGCACGTTTGCCTCGAGCCACGCCGTGACCGACCGCTCGACTCCGCAAGGCCTGAGTGCGCTGGCCGAGCAGATCGGCGCTCAGGTGGTCGTGTTCTGCTCGGACTCCCACACCGCTCGGGGTCACGTCACGATCGGCAACTCCGCCCAGCAGTTGCTGGAGGGTGGTCCGGTTGCGGTCGCGATCGCTCCGGCGGGACTGGCCGATGGTCGGGAAGTCAGACGTGCAGCGGATCGTCGCGGTGGGCGAGGCCGGCGGTGACGGCAGCGCGCAGGCGACCGCCCAGTCTCTGTCCGAGGCGCTCGGCGCGCAGGTCGTGCCGGTGCTCGACGAGCAGACGGACCTGCTGGTGATCGACTCGCGCAAGGACGCCACGCCCGGCCGCGTCTCGATCAGCTCCTCGGCCGCGCACCTGATCGAGATCGCCACCTGCCCGGTGCTCGTCACGTCCTCCGGCGTGACGCTGTCCTTCGGCAGGCCGGTCGCGCTGACCGCCTAAACGTTCTAGCGAATCGTTCGTTTGAGCGCTCGCGCGAGTAGGTACTGTGCGAGCGCTCCGGTGAAGTCGAACGCACCTCCCACGAAATGACCGACGGGGCCGGTCCACAGCCACGTCTCCAGGCGCTTGACGGGTGACGTGGAGCGTGGTTGGGTCATCGGTGAGCGCACGGATCGCTCCAACGCCAACCGATCCAGGGGCTTCACGGGTTAGCAGGAGCAGGGTGGGCCATCGAAGGTAGGCACGGTATCGTGGCGGGCGTGCCGAACCGGGAGACACTCGCTCCGCCGGACCGGGAGACACCCGTGTCCCCGAACCGGCCAGCATCCCCGAACCGACCAGCGGCCGTGAAGACCACCGTCACCGAGCTTCCGGACTCGCGCGTGCGCGTACAGGTGGAGGTGCCGCCGGGCGAGGTCGAGAGTCGCGTGGAGCAGCGTGCGCGCCAGCTCGGGCGTCAGCTGAAACTGCCGGGCTTTCGCAAGGGCAAGGTGCCGGCGCCGCTGGTGCTGCAGCGCGTCGGCCGCGAGGCAGTGCTGGACGAAGCGGTCAGGGACTCGCTCGCGAGCTGGTATTCGGACGCGATCGTGACCGCCGGGATCGTCCCCGTGGGCGATCCGAAGGTCGATCTGGGGGACATGCCGCCGCAGGGGCAGGCGCTGCAGTTCTCGATCGAGATCGGTGTGGTGCCGAAGGCCGAGCTCGGTGACTACGAGGGCTTGGAGGTCGCGCGCCGCGAGCCGCGAGGCCCCGGATGAGCTGATCCAGCAGGAGGTCGATGCGATGCGCGAGCGCCTGGCTCGCCTGGACACGGTCGAGCGCGAGGCCGCGGAAGGGTGACTTCGTCGTCGTCGACTACGTCGGCTACCTGCCCTCGGAGGACTCCTCCTCGGGCGAGGCGCCCCAGCCGTTCGAGGGCGGCGAGGGTCGCGACCAGCTGATCGAGCTCGGCGGCGGCAACCTGATCCCCGGTTTCGAGGAGGGCCTGCTCGGATCCGCCGCCGGGGAGACGCGCACGATCGAGCTGGAGTTCCCCGTGGACTACGGCGCCGAGCACCTCGCCGGCCGGGACGCTTCGTTTGAGATCACCGTCAAGGAGGTCAAGGACAAGCGGCTGCCGGAGGTGGACGAGGACTTCGCGATCGACGCGGGCTTCGACGACGTCGAGGAGCTGCGCGCGGACATTCGCGGCCGGCTGATCGAGGCCGAGGAGCAGAAGATCGAGGGCGAGTTCCGCGAGGCCGCTCTGGACGCGGCGGTCGCCCAGGCGCAGGTGCCCGTGACCCCGGAGCTTGCCGAGGCGCGCGCGAAGGAGATGTGGGAGCGGATGCTGCATTCGCTCTCGCACCGCGGCATCTCGCGCGAGGCCTACCTGCAGATCGCCGGCCGCGAGGAAGCGGAGATCCTCGCCGACATGCTGCCCGACGCCGAACAGGCGCTGCGCCGCGAGGCGGTCCTCACGGCGATCGTCGCCGCGGAGCAGATCGTGCCATCTGAGGAGGATCTGCTGGAGGCGATGGGGCCGGTGGCCGAGCGCGAGGGCGTGGAGCCGGAGAAGCTGCTCGAGGATCTGCAGCGCGCGGGGCGATTGGAGGAGGTGCGCGAGGATCTCGCCGCACGGCAGGCCGTCGAGTTTGTCGCCGAGCGGGCGAAGCCGATCTCTGTGGAGCAGGCGCAGGCGCGTGAGCAGCTGTGGACACCCGAGCAGGCGGAGGCGGAGAAGTCAGGCGACGGCGCCGCGGAGCCCGCGGGTCTTTGGACACCGGATCGTTGAGTCCGGATCGTGGCTGCCGACCGATCAGAGATCCGCCGGCCAGGTCCGGATCCACGCTGCCAGGTCGCTAGGGTCTGCAGAAGGAATCGAGCAAGGTAAGCGAAACAGAGCGAGGACCATGAGCCCACTTGTCCCAATGGTGGTTGAGCAGACCTCGCGAGGCGAGCGCGCGTTCGACATCTACAGCCGGCTGCTGAACGAGCGGATCATCTTCCTCGGCACGCCCGTGGACGATCAGATCGCCAACCTGATCGTCGCCCAGCTGCTGCACCTGGAGTCGGAGGATCCCGACAAGGACATCTCGATCTACATCAACTCGCCCGGCGGATCGGTGTATGCGGGACTGGCGATCTACGACACGATGCAGTTCGTCAAGCCCGACGTGCAGACGATCTGCGTGGGGATCGCGATGTCGATGGGGGCGCTTTTGCTGGCGGGCGGCGCGGCCGGGCAAGCGGATGGCGCTGCCGAACGCGAAGATCCTGATCCACCAGGTCTCATCGAGCTTCCAGGGCCAGGCGACCGACATCGAGATCCACGCGAAGGAGATCATCGACGTGCGCGAACGGCTCGACGAGATCATCGCGAAGCACACGAAGAAGGAGTTGAAGGACGTCAGGAAAGACACAGAGCGTGACTACTTCATGAGCTCCGAGGAGGCGAAGGAGTACGGGATCATCGACCGGGTGATCTCCGAGCACTAGCTCCGGGTTCAACCGGTGGCATGACGCCACGGCGGGGAGAAAAACAAAATGGCCAGACCGACAGATTCAAACGAGCAGCTGTTGTGCAGCTTCTGCGGCAAGTCCCAGCGACAGGTCAAGAAGCTGATCGCCGGGCCCGGGCGTGTACATCTGCGACGAGTGCATCGACCTCTGTAACGAGATCATCGACGAGGAGCTCGCCGCCCCGCCCGCGTTCGATCTGGAGCACCTGCCCAAGCCGCGTGAGATCTACGACGTGCTCGACGAGTACGTCGTCGGGCAGGACCCCTCCAAGCGCACGCTGTCGGTCGCGGTCTACAACCACTACAAGCGCGTGCAGATGATGATGTCCGGCGACACGGACATCGAGCTGCAGAAGTCGAACATCCTGCTGCTCGGCCCGACCGGCTGCGGCAAGACGCTGCTCGCGCAGACGCTCGCGCGGATCCTCAACGTGCCGTTCGCGATCGCCGACGCGACCGCGCTGACCGAGGCCGGGTACGTCGGCGAGGACGTCGAGAACATCCTGCTGAAGCTGATCCAGGCCGCCGACTACGACGTCAAGAAGGCCGAGACGGGGATCATCTACATCGACGAGGTCGACAAGATCGCGCGCAAGGCGGACAACCCGTCGATCACGCGCGACGTCTCCGGCGAGGGCGTGCAGCAGGCGCTGTTGAAGATCCTCGAGGGCACGCAGGCCTCGGTGCCGCCGCAGGGTGGGCGCAAGCACCCTCACCAGGAGTTCCTGACGATCGACACGACCAACGTGCTGTTCATCTGCGGCGGCGCGTTCGCCAACCTCGACAAGGTGATCGAGCACCGCATCGGCCACAAAGGCGTCGGTTTCGCGGCGGCGATCGAGGCGAAGGCGCGAGCGCGACACGGGCGAAGTGTTCGAGCACTGCCTGCCGGAGGATCTGATCGAGTACGGGCTGATCCCCGAGTTCATCGGCCGTCTGCCGGTGGTCTCGGCCGTGCACCAGCTCACGCGCGAGGACCTCGTCTCGATCCTCACCGAGCCGCGCAACGCGCTCGTCAAGCAGTTCCAGCGCTTCTTCTCCTTCGACGGGATCGAGCTCGTGTTCTCCGAGGATTCGCTCACGGCGGTTGCCGAGAAGGGCCTTCAGCGCGAAACCGGCGCGCGCGGGCTGCGCTCGATCATCGAGGAAATCCTGCTGGAGGTCCAGTTCGAGCTGCCCTCGCGGCGCGACGTGAAGAAGTGCGTCGTCACGAAGGAGACCGTCGAGAAGGGGTTGACGCCGACGCTCGTGACCGAAGCCGCGCCCGAGCAGGACGATGAGGACGAGCTGCGCGAGGAGTCGGCGTAGCGCCTGCGCGCTACTGCTGCGACCGCTACCATCGCGCTGTGAGCAAGTTGAGCAAGCAGTCGGGCGGACAGGACAAGTCCAAGCTGGCGCGCGTGAAGGATCTGCCGTGGGCGCTGCTGTTGCAGATGGGCGTCGTGCTCGGCAGACGCTGGCGCTCGCTGTCGGCGAAGGATCGCGCTCGCCTGACGAAGCTCACGCGTGAGTCGCAGGGCCGGCTCGGCAACCTCTCGGCGAAGCAGCGCAAGGAGCTGAAGAAGCTGGTGGGCAAGCTCGACCCTAAGCGCACGAGCCGCGAACTGGTGCTGCTGACGCGCGCCCGGCGCTGGCGCAAGCGCCGCTGAGCATCGCATGACCGACGATCTCGACCAGCTCTCGACGCACGAGCTTCACGACCGTGCGGTGCACCGAGCCGAGAGGCACCTGGACGTGAAATTCTTCTGGTCGCTGCTGGAGATGATCCCGGCGGCCGAGACCGCCAGCGGCGACGTGGGGGAGGCCGATTACGACATCGAGTCCTCCAAAGGGCTGATCTCCGACGCGGTGCACAGCGGCGACGGCGAGCTCGGCGAGGCGCTGCGGCCGATGTTCATCGACTACCTGCGCAAGCACGCCGACGCGTAGGTCTACGGCGCGCGCGCGTCCGGACATGCAACCTCCGCAGAGCAACCACCCCACAGCGTCCTGGAGCAGCGAGGAGGCCGAGCGTCACCTGCGCTCGCTGGAGCTGTTCGGGATGCGCTTCGGGCTCGACAGGATGCGGCGCATGATGACCGCGCTGGGCTCGCCGCAGCGGCGCTTTGCGACGATCCACGTCGTGGGGACGAACGGGAAGTCCTCGACCACGCGCATGATCGCGGCGATCCTGGAGCGCCACGGGCTGCGCACCGGCACCTACACCTCGCCCCACCTGATCTCCTACACCGAGCGCGTGCAGGTGGGCGAGCGCGACCTGCGAGAGCGACGCGTTCGCCGCCGCGATCTCCCGCGCGGCGTGGGCGGCCGAGCGCGTCAACCACACGCTGGAAGGCGACGATCACGTGACCCAGTTCGAGCTGCTGACCGCCGCCGCGCTGTGGGCGATGGCCGAGCAGCGAGGTGCAGGTCGCGGTGGTCGAGGCCGGGCTCGGCGGCCGTTATGACGCGACGAGCGTGATCGACTCGCGCGTGACGGTGCTGACGAACGTCGGCCTGGAGCACACCCGCTGGCTCGGGCCGACGGTCACAGACATCGCCGAGGAGAAGCTCGCGGTGCTGCGCCCGGGCACGACGCTCGTGCTCGGCGAGGATCTGGCGGCCGAGGCGCTCGCGGTGGCCGAGCGGGTGGCGGGCGAGCAGCGATGCTCGGATCGTGCGTGCGGCCTTCGATCCGCGAGTCGGCGAGGACGATGCCGGGCGGCCGGGCGATACCGAGCTGCGGAGCGAGCCCCGATCACGCTGGCCGCGCCCGGCGCGTTTCAGCGGCGCAACTTCGCGCTCGCTCGCACGGCCGCGGAAGCGTATCTGCGTGCGGCGGGGATCGAGCCACGTGAGCGATGCGGTGCGCGAGGCGGCCGCAGCGACAGTCGTGCAAGGCCGCTTGCAGGTCGTCGGGGAGGACCCGCTGACGGTGCTCGACGGCGCGCACAATCCCGACGCGACGCGAGCGCTCGTCGCAGGCCCTGCCGGAGAGCTGTTCGGCGGACCGTCCGGTGGGTCTGGTGCTCGGCGTGCTCGAGGACAAGGACGCCGCGAGCATGCTCCAGACGCTGCTCGGCGTGTGCGAGCGCGCCTGGTTCACCGCCCCCCCGAGCAGCCGTGCCCTGTCGCCCGCGGCGCTGCAGTCGCTGGCGCGCCAGCTCGGCTTCGACGCAGTGGTTTGTGAGCCCCAGCCTGGCGCGCGCTGGCCGCGGCACAGCGCTGGGCGCGGGCGCGCGGCGAGAACGCGGCGGTGCTCGCGACCGGCTCGGTCTATCTCGTCGGCGATCTGCTGGGCCAGCTGTGCAGCGCCGATGACGGATCGTCGGCGGACGGGTCCCTCGAATCCTCCGAGCGACGCACAGGCCGTGGAGGAGGGCGCTGAGATGAACGACGAGGGCCCTCCGTCCTGAAGATGATCGGCGCGGTCGCGCTGATCGTCGCGCTCGTGATCCTCGTGTTCTTCGCGGCTGGTTATGGATTCGGCCGCTTGTTTCTCTAAACTCAGCCGGCCATGTTCCCGCTCGCATACTTCGGCATCGAAAGCAGCGGCTTGAACCTGGCGATCGATCTGCTGATCCTGTTCGTCGTCGTCCTGTACTTCGCGCTGATCTACTGGACCTACGCCGACGCCCGCCGGCGGATCTACGACCCGATGCTCGTCGGCTGCGCGACGGCGGCCTCGCTGTTCCCGTTCGTGGGCACGATCGTCTACATGATCCTGCGCCCGCCCGAGTACCTGGAGGACGTGCGCGAGCGCGAGCTCGAGATGCAGGCGGCGGAGGCGCGGCTGCACGACCTCGACCACGGGCTGTGCCCGCACTGCGACTACCGGATCGAGCGCGACTTCATCCGCTGCCCGAGCTGCCTGCGCAAGCTGAAGGAGCGCTGCGTGAGCTGCTCGCGCCCGCTCGACCAGGCGTGGACGATCTGCCCGTACTGCGAGACCGAGGTTCCCGGCACCGTGCCCGCGCGCCGCACGCGGCGCAAACGCGCCACGGTGGCCGAGAGCGAGCGATCAGAGATCGGCCAGCAGGCGATCGAGAGCGAGCGCTCGGCTAGGTCGAGTCCGCCGGAGAGCTGGCTCGAGGACACCACCACTACCACCACCACTGATGGCGGGGATTCGGCTCTGAGCGAAGATGGAGCGCAGGCGAGCACCGCCGAGCCCGTCGCGGCCGCCAAGCCGGCGGCCCGATCCCGGAGCGCCGGACGCGCTGGCCGCCCTGGCGGTCGCCCGCGCCCCACCTCCTGAAACCCACGATCCGAAAAAGGACCCAATGGACCGCACGCTGATCCTCGTAAAGCCCGACGCCTTCGCCCGGGGGCTGACCGGCGAGATCATCGCTCGCTTCGAGCGCAAGGGGCTGAAAATCGTCGCCCTGCGGCACATGACGGTGACGCGAGAGCTGGCCGAGCGCCACTACGCCGAGCACTCAGAGCGCCCGTTCTTCGGCGAGCTCGTCGAGTTCATCACCTCCGGCCCGATCGTCGCGATGGTGCTGGAGGGCGAGGGCGCGGTGAAGGCGGCGCGGCAGGTGATCGGCGCGACCGATCCGCTCGAGGCCGCGACCGGCTCGATCCGCGGCGACTTCGCGGTCGAGATGGGCCAGAACATGGTGCACGGCTCGGACTCGCCGGAGTCCGCGGCGCGCGAGGCGGCGCTGTTCTTTCCGGAGTTGTAGCTACGCCTGCACTCATCCTGGCCTCGCGCTCGCCGCAGCGCCGGGCGATCCTGGAGCGTCTGGGGGTCGCGTTCACGGTGCGTCCCGCCGATGTGGAGGAGCTCGACCGGGGCGACCCCGTGGAGGTGGCGCTCGAGAACGCCCTGCGCAAGGCTCGCGCCGCGCAGAGGTCAGGCACGGCGGAGGTGGTGCTGGGCTGCGACACGCTGGTGGCGCTCGGAGGGCACGATCTACGGCAAGCCGCGCGACGAGCGCGAGGCCCGCGCGACGCTGCGGGCGCTGAGCGGCGCCACGCACGAGGTGCTCAGCGGCCTGGCCCTGCTGGGCGGCGAGCGGCCCGTAGCGCACGGCGGTCGTGCGCACGGCGGTGACGTTCCGCGAGCTCGACGAGGGGATGCTCGACTGGTATCTGGCGAGCGGCGAGTGGCGCGGACGGGCAGGTGGCTACGCGATCCAGGGGGCCGGCGCGGCGCTGGTGCAGGGGTGTGGAGGGCGACTACGAGAACGTCGTCGGCCTGCCGCTGGTGGCGTCTGCTCGAGATCTACCCCGAGCTTCTTTTCGCCTGCAAATAAGCTGGCAACCCTGTCGGCGCCCGACGGCGTTCGCTACACTGCCCAGCGGGTACGGCCCGGATGCGCGCCGCCCGCGGGGCGTGGCGCCAGACGGCCAAGCGCCACCGAATCCAAGCGTGTCCTTTCTCAAAATATGGGCATCTTCAGCTATCTGACCGGATTCGGCGGCCGCGACATGGCGGTCGATCTCGGCACGGCGAACACGCTCGTGTATGTCCGCGGGCGCGGGATCGTGCTGTCCGAGCCGAGCGTCGTGGCGATCGACTCGCGGACCGGCGAAGTCCACGCCGTCGGGATCGAGGCCAAGCGCATGCTCGGCCGCACGCCCGGCACGATCCAGGCGATCCGGCCCCTGAAGGACGGCGTGATCGCGGACTTCGACGTGACCGAGGAGATGCTCAGGCACTTCATCCAGAAGGTCCACCAGAACCGCTGGGCACACCCGCGCGTGGTCGTGTGCGTGCCCTCCGGCGTGACCGGCGTGGAGAAGCGCGCCGTCGAGGAGGCGTGCCTGTCCGCGGGCGCCCGCACGGCGTACCTGATCGAGGAGCCGATGGCGGCCGCGATCGGCGCGGGTCTGCCGGTGGGAGAGCCGACGGGGTCGATGGTCGTGGACATCGGCGGCGGCACCTCCGAGGTCGCGGTGATCTCGCTCGGCGGGATCGTCGTCTCGCAGTCGATCCGCGTCGGCGGCGACGAGATGGACGAGGCGATCATCAACTACGCCAAGAAGGAGTACAAGCTGCTGATCGGCCAGCAGACCGCGGAGGAGCTGAAGCTCGAGATCGGCTCGGCCTGTCCGATGGAGGAGGAGCTGCAGGCGGAGATCCGCGGGCGCGACATGGTCTCCGGTCTGCCGAAGACCGTCGTGCTGACCAGCGAGGAGATCCGCCAGGCGCTGGAAGAGCCGCTGAACCAGATCATCGAAGCGGTCAAGGAGACGCTCGACCGCACGCCCCCGGAGCTCGCCTCGGACATCATGGATCGCGGCATCATGCTCGCCGGCGGCGGCGCGCTGCTGCAGCGCCTGGACGAGCGTCTGCGCGACGAGACGCAGATGCCCGCGCACCTGGCCGAGTCGCCGCTGACTTGCGTGGCCGTCGGCTCGGGACGCTCGCTGGAGGAGTTCGAGGCGATCCACCGTTCCAACCGCCACTCGCGCAACAACAACCGCCGCCGCCGGTGAGGCCGGCGCCCTCATCCGGCGGTCGCGGTTACTCTTTCTGATGAACGCTGCGGAAGGCCCTGATTCGTGTACGACAAGACGGTCCGGCGTCGACGTGCGGTGCTTGCGCTGCTCGTCGTGCTCTCCCTGATACTGCTGACCGCCTACTTCGGCGAGTCCGCTGACGGTGGTCTGCACTCGGTGCAGCGCGGCTTCTTGACCGTCGTCTCGCCGATTCAGGAGGGCGCGAACAAGGCGCTGAAGCCCGTGCGCGACCTGTTCAGCTGGTTCGGCGACACGCTGCACGCGAAAAGCCAGCTCGCGGAAGTGCGCAAGCAGAACGACATCCTGCGCAAGGAAGTGATCGCCGAGCGCGCCGACGAGCACGGCTACCACGAACTGCTGGCGCTCTACCACCTGGATCAGCTCAGCCTGAACAGCTACCGGCCGGTGACCGCCACGGTCGTCGGCAAGTCGCCGAACATCTGGTACTCGACCGTCTGGATCGACAAGGGCACCTCCTCGGGCGTGCACGACAACGACCCGGTCGTCAACGAAGAAGGGCTGGTCGGCAAGGTCGCCCTGGCCGCCTCCGACGCCGCCGTGGTCGATCTGATCACCGACAGCGAAGTCGGCGTCTCGGCGCGGATCAACGGGACGAACGCGACCGGGGTGGTGCAGCCGAAGGTCGGCGATCCGAACGATCTGGTGCTGCAGTACCTGCCGGCGAACACCTCGGTCAGCCGCGGTGAAAACGTCGTCACCTCCGGGACGGTGGCCAGCCCGGACGATTCGCTGTACCCGCCGGGCATCCCGATCGGGCAGGTCACCTCGCTCAACGAAGAAAGCGCGTACAAGTCGGTCAACGTGCACCCGCTGGCGGATCTGCACAACCTCGATGTCGTGCAGGTGCTCACGTACACACAGGGCGGCATGGCGGCGCGTCTGACGAGTCTCGGAGCCAGCCTGCCGAGCGCCCGGCAGACGCGCAGACGGAAACGACGGCTGGCGGCGAAGGCGGCCAGCTCGCGTCGAGCACGACGGGAGCTGGCGAATGACGCTCTCCGGTTCGCTGCTAACACGGATCGCGGTGCTCGTGGTGGTCGTCGTGTTCTTCCAGATCGGCGTCGTCTCGGAGGTGCCGGTGTTCGGCGTTACGGTCGATCTGTCGCCGCTCGTGGTGGCCTTCGTCGGGCTGCTGTGCGGCTCGACGATCGGAGCCGCGACCGGGTTTGTGGTCGGTCTGCTCGTCGACCTGGCGCTGGTGCAGACGCTGGGCGTGACCTCGCTGATCTTCACGCTGATCGGCTACTGGTGCGGGCGTCTGCGCGAGCTGCGCGACCCTCAGGCCACGCTAACGCCGCTGCTGGTGGGCGCCGCCGCCGCGGCCGCCGCCGCAGTGGGGTACTCGCTGATCGAGTTCATGCTCGGTGTGGACGCGCCGGTCAGCCTCGAGCTGCTGCGCCAGATCGTGCTGGGGGTGGTCGTGGACACGATCGTCGCGCTGCCGATGTGGGCGATCGTGCGCCGCACCCTCGAGCCGGGCCTGCCGGACGACCCGCGCCGCCGCCGCCGCCGCGCCTATACCACAGGGGGTCTAAGCCCTCTTTCCCGTGCATAGGAAGAAGCCGCTGACGTGAGCACGCCGATCGAGCGCGTCAAACCAACGGACCCGCGGATGCCGGTCTCGCCACAGCTGGCGCTGCGGGTGGCGGTGCTGGGCGGCGTGGCGCTGCTGATGTTCGGGATCATCTTCTTCCGGCTGTGGTACCTGCAGGTGCTGACCGGCGAACAGTACGTCCAGGAAGCGGCGGCCAATACCGTGCGCAAGCTGCCGGTGGCCGCGCCCCGCGGGCAGATCCTCGACCGCGAAGGCCAGCCGATCGCCGCGAGCATGGTGACCAACGCCGTGCAGATCGTGCCCTCGGCGCTGCCGCCCGCGGGCAGGCCCCGGCTCGAGCTCTACCGGCGGCTGGGGGCGCTGCTGGGGATGAGCGCCGGTCATATCGAGGCGCTCGTGATCAAGGGGCGCACGGCGCTTCCGTATGCGCCCGTGACGATCAAGACCGCCGCCGGGCCGGGCGTGTTGACGGTGCTGGCCGAGCGCCAGAACGAGTTTCCCGGCGTCACCCAGCAGCCCGTCTCGATCCGCTCCTACCCCTACGGCGAGATGGCTGCGCAGGTGCTCGGCTACGTCGGCCAGGTCTCCGAAGGAGAGCTGAAGAAACCCGCGTTCAGAGGCGTCCAGCAGGGGACCGTCGTAGGGCAGGAAGGCCTCGAGTACTACTACGACCGCTACCTGCGCGGGCACGACGGCGAGCAGCGGGTGCAGGTCAACTCCGAAGGCTATCCCGAGCCGACCCGCCTGCAGCCGACGCCGCCGAAGGCCGGTTACAGCCTCAAGGTCACGCTCGACCTCGGCCTGCAGCGCGAGGCCGAAAAGGCGCTGCTGGAGGGGATCGAAAACGCCCGCGCGGGCGGCAAACCGGCGACCGCGGGCGCGTTCACGGCAATCGATCCGCGCAACGGGCAGATCCTCGCGATCGGCTCCTATCCCACGTTCAACCCGAACAAGTTCGCCAAGCCGCTCACGCAGAGCGAATACGCGGCGCTCGAGGGTAAGACCGGCTCCTCCGGCGGAGGCGAAGAAGAAGCCCCCGCCCCGCTGACCGACCGCGCCATCAACGGCGCCTATCCGACGGGGTCGACGTTCAAGCCGTTCACCGCGATGGGAGCGCTCGAAGCCGGGGTGATCAACCCGACCGAGGGTCTCGGGGCCGGTCAGTGCATCTCGGTCTCCACCGAGCAGTTCTGCAACGCCGGCAAGGCCGACTACGGCGCCGTCGGACTCGTCGAAGCGCTGAAGGTCTCCTCGGACACGTACTTCTTCGAAGTTGGCGAGCTCGCCAACAGATACCACGAAGTGATCCAGAACATGGCCCGCGAGCTCGGCATCGGCCATACCACCGGGATCGACCTGCCGAGCGAGATCGAAGGCACGATCCCCGATCCGGCGTGGCGCGAAAAACAGAATCGGCTGCAGGAAAAGTGCGAACACGAAAAGCATCACGGGACGTGCGACATCGTCGCCGAAGTCAGGCCGTGGAGCGTCGGCGACAACATGGACCTGGCGGTCGGTCAGGGCGACCTGTTGACCTCGCCGCTGCAGATGGCGGTGGCGTACTCGACGCTCGCCAACGCGTACCGCAACGGCGGCTACGGCACCGTCGTGACTCCGCATCTGGGCATGGAGATCGACGAACCCAGCGGCGGTCTGGTGCAGAGCCTGACCTTCCCGCCGAAACGCCACGTGCACTTGAACTACTCCGACCTGAGCCTCGTGATGGAAGGCATCCACGAGGCGGCGAGCGAGCCCGGCGGCACCTCCGCGGACGTGTGGGCGGGCTGGGACCAGGAACAGCACCCGGTCTACGGCAAGACGGGCACGGCCGAACACGCGCTCAAGGAAGACCAGTCCTGGTACATGTGCTACGTGGGGGACCCCAACCGCCCGATCGTGATCGCCGTGACCGTGCAGCAGGGCGGCTTCGGCGCGGAAACCGCGGCTCCGATCGCCCGGCTGATCGCCTCGCAGTGGTTCGGCAAGCCCGAGAAGTTCGTCGCCGGAACGTCTAAGACATTTTGAGCCCGCTGAGTCCAATCAAGTCAGGAGAAGAGACACCGGCACAGGAGCCGCGCACGCGGCCCCGGCTGCCGCTGGACCCGCTGCTGACGCTCGCCGTGGTGGGTCTCGGGATCGCCTCGGTGATGACGCTCGGCGCGGCCACGCGCGAACTCGTGCCCGGGCAGCCGCACTACTACGTCGACCGCCAGGCGCTCTACTTGGTGGTCGGCGCCGTGTTGATGCTCGTGCTCGCGAGCATCGACTACGCGCGTCTGAGGCCGCTCAAAAACGGGATCTACGCGCTGCTGCTGTTCAGCATCCTCGCGGTGCTGGCGGCCGGCCATTCGGCCAACGGCTCGCAGCGCGCGATCAGCCTGCCGTTCTTCTCCTTTCAGGGCTCCGAGCTCGGCAAGGTGCTGCTGATCCTGGCGCTGTCGGCGTTCGTGGTCGATCGCGCGCGGCGGCTGCGCGAGCGCGACACGACCGTGCGGGTGATGCTCGCGGCGCTCGTGCCGGCGATGTTCGTGATCGCCCAGCCGGACCTCGGCTCGGGGATGGTCTACATGGTGATCGCGTTTACGCTGCTGTTCGTGGCAGGAACGTCCTGGCGGCAGCTCACCGGGCTCCTGACGCTCGTCGTGCTGTCGCTGACGTTCGTGCTGCTCGCCGCGCCCGCCGCCGGGGTGCACGTGCTCAAGCCTTACGAGACGGAACGACTGACCGCGTTCCTGCACCCTTCGACGAACCCGCAGAAACAGGGCTATCAACAGGAGGAGTCGAAGATCGCGATCGGCTCCGGCCAGAAGACCGGGCGCGGCTCCGACGCAACCCAGATCAAGGGCGAATACGTCCCCGAGGACGACACCGATTTCGTGTTCGCGGCCCTCGGCGAGCAGTACGGCTTCGTCGGGGCGGGGCTCGTGTTGTGCCTGTACGGGTTGTTGATCTGGCGGACGTTGCGGATCCTCGTGATGTCGAAGGACCTGTTCGGCTCGCTCGTGGCGGGGGGCGTAGCGGCTATGCTGATGTTTCAGGTGTTCGTCAACGTGGGGATGACCATTGGGATCATGCCCATTACCGGCGTCACGCTGCCGCTCATGAGCTATGGCGGCTCGTCGGTGATCACCACCCTGTTGGCGGTGGGCCTGCTGCAATCAATTTATGTTCAGGCACGCGCTTCAGCCGCGCTGAAGGGCCGCGTGCCGATTTATTAGACACAGACACTATGTCCGCCAATTACTCCCGATCGCCAGTTGTGCAAGCGCCGCCGAGGATTCTCCTCCGGCCTTCACCCGCGCGGGACCCGGCCGGCAGCGATACCGAAAGATTGGATCACATTGAAAAAGCAAGTGCTTGTCAGCGTCGATCGCGCCGAGACGCGCGTCGCGCTTCTGGAGGCGAACGGAACGCCCGGCGCCTCACGTTCTCAGGCCTCCACCAAACCCCGCAAACGCGCAAGCGGCGCCCCGGAGGCCGGCTATCGAATAGCTGAGCTGTACCTGGAGCGTCGCGGCGGACGTTCGATCGTCGGCAACATCTACAAGGGCAAGGTCGACAACGTGCTGCCCGGCCTGGAGGCGGCGTTCGTCGACATCGGCCTGGAGAAGAACGGGTTCCTGCACGTCGACGAGATCGTGCTGCCCGGCGTGGAGGCGCCCAAGCGGGGGCGCGGCAGCGGCAGCGGGCGCAAGATCTCCGATCTGCTCGGCCCCGGCCAGGAGATCGTCGTGCAAGTGGTCAAGGACCCATTGAAGACGAAGGGCGCGCGGCTGTCGATGGAGCTGACGATCGCCGGGCGCTACATGGTTTACGCCCCCACGGGCGAGGGGATCGGCGTGTCGCGCCGCTTGGAGGATCGCGAGCGCGAGCGCCTGCGCAAGCAGACCTCGGGCCTGGCTTTGGGTGACGGCGGGGTGATCGTACGCACCGCCGCGCACGGCGCCAAGCGCGAGGACTTCGAACGCGAGCTGAAGTACCTGCACAAGCTGCACGAGGTGCTCGGCAAACGCGTGCAGGATACGGTTGCCCCGGATCTCGTCTTCCAGGAGGCCGACCTGTCGGTACGGGTGGTGCGCGACATCTTCTCTGAGCACTTCGAGCGCGCGATCGTCGACGACGAGCAGCAGTTCAAGCGGCTGGTCTCATTCTTCACGCGCACCGCCCCCGAGCTGGTCGAGCGCGTCGAGCTGTGGGAGCAGAAGGAGCCGCTGTTCGAGGCCTACGGCGTGGACAAGGCGATCGAGGGCGTGCTGTCGCGGCGCGTCGATCTGCCCAGCGGCGGCTACCTCGTGATCGATTATGCCGAGGCGCTGACCGTGATCGACGTGAACTCGGGAGCTTCATCGGCCGCGGCAAGGGCGCGGCGCTGGAGGACACGATCACGAAGACCAACCTGGAGGCAGCCGAGGAGGTCGTCAACCAGCTGCGGTTGCGCGATATCGGCGGGATCATCGTGATCGACTTCATCGACATGGCTCGCGCGCGTAACCGCGATGCGGTGATGAAGACGCTCAGAAAGACGCTCGACGAGGACCGCACGAAGACGTTCACGGCTGAGATCTCGAAGCTCGGCCTGGTCGAGATGACTCGCCAGAACGTAACCGAGGGCGTGCGTGAGATCATGAGCCGGCCGTGCCCGACGTGCGACGGGGAAGGCGTGATCCGCTCGGAGGAAACCTACGCGATCGAGTTCGAGCGCCGCCTGCGCGACGTCGCCGCCGAAAACCAAGAGGAGGCGTTCCTCGTGCAGATCAACCCGCGGGTGACCGCGGAGTTCACCGGGCACGGCTCGCGCGTGCTGCACGCGCTCGAGATGCAGACGGGCAAGTCGTTCCTGTTCGAGGGCTCGGAAGGGCTGACGCTGGACCACTTCGCGATCACCTTCCAGGGCACCCGCGCGGAGGTCGAGGAGCGCGCGCTGCCCTTCAGACAGGGCGACGAGGTGTTGGTCGAGATCGTCGAGCCGCACATGTACGACGTCGACGACGCGGTCGCGAAAATCGACGGCTACATCATCTCGATCGCCGGCGCCGCGCCATGCGTCGGGGAGAAGCGGATGGTGCGCATCGACCAGGTCGGGCGCACGGCGGCGAGCGCACTGCTGCTGGACGAGTCCGGCGAGGTTGTCCGCCCGGCGCCACGGGCCCCTGCCCCAACCGCCAAACCGAGACCCAGACGGCGTCCGCCCAAGCCCGTCGCGGTGCCCGTCCTAGAGAGCGTCTCTGAGGTGGCTGCCACATCACACGGGCCGGTGGATGGATTGCCACAGGCGCCGGCGGAGGATGTCCCTGAGGACGAGGGAACCGAGGATGACCTACAATCCAAGCCTCGGCGTCGTGGCCGCAGGGGCGGGCGACGCCGTTCGGCTGCCAAGGCGCAGTCAAGCACCGACTAGGCAGATCGACCAGGTAACTATGTACGCAATCGTGAAGACAGGTGGTAAGCAGTACCGCGTCGAGCGGGGTCAGACCCTGCTCGTGGAGCGCCTTGCCGTCGACGAGGGTGGGAACGTGGCGCTCGAGCCGATCCTGTATCGCTCCGAGGAGGCGGTGTTCGACTCGGCCGGCCTGAAGAAGGTCAAGGTCACGGCGAAGGTGCTGAGCCATGAGCGCGGCGAGAAGCTGAGGGTCGTCAAGTTCAAGCCCAAGCGCGGCTACAAGCGTCGCACCGGACATCGCCAGGAGCTGACGCGGATCGAGGTCACAGACATCTCGATGGGCGGCGCGGGGACGAAAGCGGGCTCCGCTAAAGCCGCGGCCAAGCCCGAGGCGGCCGCCAAGCCTGCCGCGAAACCGTCCAAACCCGCCGCGAAGGCCGCCAAAGCCGCCGAGAAGGAGGCGACAGAGAATGGCTCATAAGAAGGGGCTCGGCTCCAGCCGCAACGGGCGCGAATCGAACGCACAGCGCTTGGGCGTGAAGACCTTCGCCGGCGAGACTGTCAGCGGCGGGGAGATCATCGTGCGCCAGCGCGGCACGAAATTCAAACCGGGCGAGGGCGTCGGCATCGGCAAGGACGACACGCTGTATGCGCGCGCCGCGGGGACCGTGCAGTTCTCGACCAGTCGTCGCGGGCGCGTCGTGAGCGTCCTCTCCGGCGAGTGAGTCTGCGCAAGCAGGCAACCGCCGCCGCAGGCGGCCGAGGGACTCGTCGGTGAGCCCTCGTCAGGGCGCCCGCGCACTGGCGCTCGGCCGGGCTGCGTTCGGCGCCGCGTTGCTGCTCGCGCCGGAAAGGGTTGGGAAGGGCTGGCTGGGCGACTACGCCGAGCGGCCGGCGGTCCAGGCCTTGGTTCGCTCGATCGGCGTCCGGGATGTGGTGCTGGGAATGATCGCTCTGCACACGCTCGATCACCCCGAAGTCGGACCGCGCTGGCAGGCCACCTGCGCGGTTGTGGACACGGTCGACCTGCTGGCGACCGGCGCCGCCCGGAACGACCTGCCCGCCGCCGGTGTCGCCGGAACCGCGGCGGTGGCCGGCGGCGCGGCGGCCGCGGGCTTCTACTTCGCGCGTGCTTTGAAGCAGAGCTGAGCAGTGGGCTCGCGCTGGGCGTCCTCACCGTATGCCCCGCGCCCGCGGGCGGGGACTGTCACGATGGACCCGAGATGCTGCACGACCACGCGAGAATCCATCTGAAGGCCGGCGCCGGGGGAAACGGCTCGGCGAGCTTTCGCCGCGAGGCACACGTGCCGCGCGGCGGCCCCGACGGTGGCGATGGGGGGCGCGGGGGCAATGTGGTGCTCGTCTGCGACGACTCGCTGCGCGACCTGCAGAGCTTTCGCCGCAGGGCGATCTACAAGGCAGGACAGGGCGGCTACGGAGAAGGCTCGCAGCGGCATGGCGCCGACGGCGAGACCTTGACGATCAGGGTGCCGCCGGGGACCGAGGCGATCGGTTGCGCCGGGCCGGAGGGCGAGGAGGGGGATCTGGAGGGGCGTCGCTGGGAGCTGTTGAGAGACGGCCAGCGCGCGGTCGTCGCGAAGGGCGGACCGGGTGGAAAGGGCAACAAGCGCTTCGCGACGGCAACGCGGCAGGCGCCGCGCTTTGCCGAGCGCGGCCTACCGGGCGAGGAGGGCTGGCTGGAGCTCAAACTGAGGCTGCTGGCGGACGTTGGCTTGGTTGGGCTGCCGAACGCGGGGAAGTCTTCGCTGCTCACGCGGTTGACGCGGGCCGCGCCGAAGGTCGCCAACTACCCATTTACGACGCTGTCCCCGGTGCTGGGCGTGCTCGACGACGGCGAGCGCCAGCTCGTTGTGGCGGATATCCCGGGGCTGATCGAGGGCGCGAGCGAGGGCGCCGGTCTGGGGCACGACTTCCTCGCGCACGTGGAGCGCACGCGCCTGCTCGTGCACGTGCTGGATCTGGCGCCCGAGATCTCCGGCGGCGAGGGAGTGGACGCGGCGAGGAACTACGCGACGATCGAGCACGAGCTCGCCGCGCACGACGAGCGGCTGGCAAAGCTGCCACGCGTGCTCGCACTGTCGAAGGGAGATCTCGTGACCGAGGCGCGCGCGCGTGAGGCGCTGGCGGAGTGGGAAGGCAGGCTGGGGGGCGAGGTCCCGGTGATCGTGACGTCGAGCGCAACAGGGGCCGGGCTCCAGGAGCTGGCGGGCGAGCTGTTGAGCAGAGTGACGCCGCGGGGAGCGTCCGACGAGGACGGTGGTGATGAAGATGCAGGCGCGCCTGTGCCCGCCGCGCACGCCGGAGGGGCTGCGGGTGGCGGGGAGGAGGATCTGGCCGAGTACATGGTGTTCCGCCCAGCGGCGGGGAAGGGCTTCCAGGTGCAACGCACCGGAGAGGGGTCGTTTGCGGTCAAGGGGAGGGGAATTGAGAGACTGCTGCAGCGCTACGACGTCGAGAACGAGGATGCGATGGCCTATCTGGAGGAACGGCTGAGAAGGATCGGTGTGCTCGGGGCGTTGGAGGCAGAGGGGTTTCAGCCGGGAGACGAGCTGGAGGTCGCGGGCGTGACGTTCGAGCTCGACCCGGACGCGCCGGCATGAGCGCTACTTACATGAGCGTCTTACATGAGTGCGCCGAAAGAAGCGGTCCGGCATAAGCTCCAAGACGATGAGACGCACGGTAATCAAGCTCGGGTCGAGCATCGTCGCCGAGGATGACGGCAAGCTGCGCAGCGAGGTGCTCGCGCGGATCTGCGACGCGGTCGCCGCGATGCACGCGTCGGGCGAGGAGATCGTGATCGTCTCCAGCGGCGCGATCGCGCGGGGAATGCGCGTGTTGGGCCTGAAGACGCGCCCGGCGGCGATCGACGAGCTACAGGCCGCGAGTGCGGTCGGGCAGGGAAAGCTGTACAGGGTGTACGACGAGTTGCTGCGCGAGCGCGAGGTGACGAGCGCGCAGGTGCTGCTGACGATCGGCGATCTGAGCGCGCGCACGCATTACCTGAACGCCCGGCAGACGCTGCGCAAGCTGCTGGATTGGCGGGCGGTGGCGGTGGTGAACGAGAACGACACGACCGCGACCGACGAGATCTCCTTCGGCGACAACGACTTCCTGGCGGCGCAGGTGGCACTGCTCGTGGGCGCCGATCTGCTGGTGCTGCTGACCGACATCGACGGCCTCTACAGCGCTGACCCGCGGATCGACGCGAGCGCGACACTGGTCGAGGAGGTGACGGACTTCGACGCGCTGCAGGAGCTCGAGATCGGCCACTCGACCTCGCCGCTGGGTTCGGGCGGGATGCGCTCAAAGGTGGTCGCCGCCGACATGGCCACCGCGGCCGGTGTCGCGACGGTGATCTGCAATGGCCTGCGCGACGGAGCGCTGCAGGCGGTGCTCGACGGCCGGCGCGAGGGGACGAGGTTCGCCCCGCGTGCGACCGGGCACAGCTCCTTCAAGCTGTGGCTGAAATACGCAAAGCCCGCACACGGCACGCTCGTGATCGACGAGGGCGCAGCACGGGCGCTGTGTGAGGGCAGCGCGAGCCTGCTCCCGGTGGGAATCGTGGCGGTGCAGGGTGACTTCGACGCGGGCGACGCGGTCGAGATCGCCGTTCGCGACAACAGCCAACCCTCACATGGAGGTTTGATCGCGAAGGGCATCTGTAACTACTCGGCGGACGAGCTGAAACAGGTGATCGGCATGAAAACCGAGGCGGTACGAGAAATCCTGCCGCACGCGACCGACGAGGCCGTGCACCGCGACTACTTGGTGGTCGGGTAGGTCGTACCCTTAGAGAAGATGGCGACGGTTACGACCACAGTGGGGGATATTTGCGCGGACGCCAAGTGCGCGGCGAAAGCGCTGGCGCGCGCGGACACCGCGACCAAGAACGCGGCCCTGGAGCAAATCGCGACGGCGCTGGAAGAGCGAACGGAGGAGATCCTCGAGGCGAACGCGCTCGACATGCAGGCGGGGCGCGAAGCCGAGCTGGGCGAGGCGCTGCTCGACAGGCTGCTGCTCGACAAGGGACGGATCGATGGCATCGCGAAGGCGGTCCGGCAGATCGTGTCGCTCGGTGACCCGGTCGGCGAGGTGATCGACGGACATCGGCTGCCGAACGGCCTCGATGTGCGCAAGGTCAGGGTCCCGCTCGGGGTCGTGGCGGTCGTGTACGAGGCGAGGCCGAACGTGACGATCGACGCCGCCGCGCTGTGCCTGAAGTCCGGCAACGCGATCGTGCTGAGGGGCTCCTCCTCGGCGCTGCACTCAAACGCGGCGCTCGCAAGGATCGCGGGTGAGGCCGCGGTCGCAGGTGGCCTGCCGGAGGGCTGCGTGAGCCTCGTGGCCGGCGGCGGGCGCGAGGAGCTCGCGGAGATGGCGACGCAGAAGGGGACGGTCGACCTGATCATCCCGCGCGGCGGCGAGGGGTTGAAGGCGGCACTCGAGGAGGTGGCGACGGTGCCCGTGATCTACGCGGCGTCGGGCAACTGCCACGTGTATGTGGACGCGGATGCTGACCTCGACCAGGCGGAGGCGATCGTGCTGAACGCGAAGGTACAGCGTCCCGGGGTATGCAATGCCGCGGAGACACTGCTGGTCCACGAGGAGATCGCGGCGGAGTTCGTGCCGCGGATCGTGCGAGCGCTCGGTGACGCAGGGGTGGAGGTTCGTGGGGACGAACACGTCGAGGCGCTGGCCGAAGGATCGATCACTACAGCCACGGAGGGGGACTGGGGAACGGAGTACTTGGCGATGACGCTGGCCGTGAAGGTCGTGAGATCGAAGGAGGAGGCGATCGAGCACATCGGTCGCTACGGCAGTGGGCATTCCGAGGCGATCGTGACACGCGACACGGAGAGCGCGCGGGCGTTTCAGCTGGGGGTGGACGCGGCCTGCGTGTATGTGAATGCCTCGACGAGGTTTACGGACGGGGGCGAGTTCGGGATGGGCGCGGAGATTGGGAACTCGACACAGAAGCTGCACGTGCGCGGGCCGATCGGTTTGCGGGAGCTGTGTACGTTCAAGTATTTAGTCGAAGGTGACGGACACGTCCGCGCGTGAGGAGCCGATGGCGGAAGCCGATCCTCGGTCGATCGGCATCCTCGGCGGGACGTTCAACCCACCCCACCGCGGGCACCTCGCACTGGCCCGCCATGCGCAGTCGGAGCTGGGCCTGGATCGAGTGCTGCTGATGCCGGCCCACAGCGCCCCGCACAAGAGCGAGGAGGAAGACCCCGGCCCGCAGCGGCGCCTGGAGATGTGCCGTTTGGCGGTGGGCGAAGCGGCTGGCCTGCAAGCCTGCGGCCTGGAGATCGAGCGCGGCGGCCCGTCGTATACGGTGGATACCTTGAGAGCGGTCCATGCAAGCCGACCGGGGGCAAAGCTGACGTTCATCGTCGGAGCGGATATGGCGCAAACGCTTCCGATGTGGCGCGAACCGCAGGCGCTGGTGGAGCTCGCGGACCTCGTGGTGGCCGAGCGTGAGGATGCTGGCCGCGAGGATGTATTGCGAGCGCTGGCTCCGCTGTCGGCCGAAGTAGCGTTCTTGAAGATGCCACTGGTCGAGATCTCCTCTTCGCTGGTGCGTGAGCGGGTCAATGCCGGCGAGTCGATCGCGGGACTGGTCGAGCTGGACGTGGGGGAGTACATCGCCGAGCACGGTCTCTACCGCGCGAGGTCGGTCGCCGAGGCGAACACGAATACGAAGGCGCAGGCGGGGGCGAGATGAAACCAGAGCAGCTCCTCAGCGAGATCGCCCGCTACGCCGCGGACAAGAAGGCCGGCGAGATCATCGAGCTGGACCTGCGCGGTGTGCTCGGCTACACCGACTACTTCGTCATCTGTACGGGCAACACCGAGCGCCAGACAAAGGCGATCCACGACGGCATCCTCGAGGGTTGCAAGCACGAGCACGAGCTCCAGCCGCGCCGCGTCGAGGGCCTGAGCAAGCGGGATTGGATCCTGATGGACTACCTCGATGTCGTGGTGCACATTTTCACGCCGGAAACGCGTGCCTTCTACCGGCTGGAGCAGCTCTGGGGCGAGGCCCCGTCAAGGGTGGCGGTCGGCGAGGAAGGATAGGCGCCAGGCGCTGGCACACCTGTGCCTGCGCGAGCAGCGAGCGCGAGCAGCAGTCCTTGAGTGAGCACCGCCACGCCGGTGGCCAGCACGAAGGCAGACGCGACGGGAAGCATGGGCAGTGAGACGGCGAGTGTGAAGCAGAACAGCGCAAAGGCGAAGAACCCGGCGATCTGGCCGCGCCCGAGTCGTAGGAACTCGTCGGCTCCGCGCTGGGTGTGGGTGAACACCGCGAGCACGCTCGAAACCACCGGAAACGCCGCGAGCAGCCCGCTGAGTCGGGAGCCCAGCCAGCCCGACGCGGCGGCCAGCGCGAGCACGAGCAGCAGTGCGCAGAAAGCGCGCAGCGGTAGATCCCAGATCGGTGGCGCAGGGGCATGGGAGAGCTCGGTGCGCGGGTCGGGGAGCAGCTTCAGTCCAATCAGGAAGCTGGCGCAGGACAGGAGGAGCGCCGCGCCGACGGGGATCGCCAGCGTGCTGAACAAAAGGATCCCCACCACGAACGCGGACCAGCCGGCGAGCAGGCCCACGAACCAGTGGGATTGCCCGGCGAGGTGCCCGTAGACGACGACGAACGCGGTCAGTGAGATCAGCCCGAGCAGGGTGCCGGCGGCGGCGCTGGCGGCGAAGGCGGCTCCATGGGTGAGTGCGTAGACGAGCAGGATCGGGCCCGCCACGACCGGCAAGCCGGCGACCAGACCGCCGATCCGCGGTCCAAACCGGCGGGCCGCGAGCGACGCGCCGACGACGAAGCTGGGCGCCAGCAGCACCTTGACCGCGAAGGTGGCCACGTGCGGATCATGACCGGCGCGCGCGCGGATCGCGGTGCGGGTCGGCCCTGGGTTGGGGACTTGCGAAGATGGCGAAGTGAGCACTCCAGTCTCCAGCCATGTCCCGCGCTTGACCGCAGTGATGCGCGAAGGCGAGCAGGTGACGCCGCTGGAGCTGTTCTTCGACCTCGTGTTCGTGCTCGCGCTGACGCAGTGCACGACCTTGATCGCGCGCACACCGACGTGGGAGGGGATGCTCAAGGGCCTCCTCGTGCTCGGCATGCTGTGGTGGTCGTGGGGTGGGTACGCGTGGCTGACGAGTGTCGTGGACCCGGAGGAGGGGGCGGTGCGTCTGGCGATGTTCGCGGCGATGGCCGCGTTCCTTGTCGCGGCGCTGTGTGTGCCGGGCGCGTTCGGCTCCGAGGCGCTGCTGTTCGCCTGCGCCTACGCGGCGGTGCGCGGGGCGCACATCGTGCTGTTCACGATCGCCAGCCGCGAGGACACGGGACTGCGCCATTCGGTGCTCGGCTTGGCCGGCAGCACGGCGATCGGCGTGGGTCTGCTGTTCGTCGCCGCATTCACCTCCGGCGCTGTGCAGCTCGGGCTGTGGGGTCTGGCGCTTGTGCTCGACTTCGGCGGGCCGTTTCTGTTCGGCGTCGAGGGTTGGAAGCTCGTGCCGGGCCACTTCGCCGAGCGTCACGGGGCGATCGTGATCATCGCGCTGGGCGAGTCGATCGTGGCGATCGGCATCGGCGCGAGACCCACGATCGGCGCGGGCATCGTGGTCGCGGCGGTGCTGGGCGTGGTGATCGCCGCCGCGCTGTGGTGGGCGTACTTCGACGTCGTGGCGATCGTCGCTGCCAGACGGTTGGCGCGGGCGGCCGAGGGGCGCGAGCGCAACGAAATCGCGCGCGACTCCTACTCCTATCTGCATCTCCCGATGGTCGCCGGCATCGCCCTGATCGCGGTCGGGATGAAGCTGACGATCGAGCACGTCGATGATCCTCTGAAGCTGGTTCCGGCGGCCGCGTTGCTCGGCGGCGCTGCGATCTACCTGCTCGCCCACGTGGCGTTCAGGCTGCGCAACATGCATACGCTGAGCACGCGTCGCCTGGTGTGCGCGTTCGTACTGCTCGCGCTGGTGCCCGCCGGCGCGGTGCTGCCGGCGCTCCTCACACTGGGGATGCTTGCGGCACTGCTGTCGCTGCTGATCGCGTACGAGGCGCTGCGCTACGCCGATGTGCGCGAGCGGGTGCGCCACGCAGGATCACCTGCGCCCCCCGCGACGGGCTGATCGTGATGCCTCGCCGGCGCGCGACCTCCGGGCGCTCGCCCGCAGGCTGAAGCTCACAGCGCTGAAGCACCGCGCGCAGGACCAGCTTCATCTCGAGCAGCGCGAAGCTCGCCCCCAGGCAGCGTCGCCGGCCGCCTCCGAAGGGAGTCCACGTATAGGTCCCCGGCGCCCGCCCGCCCTCGCGCTCGAGAAACCGCTCGGGGCGGAAGGCATATGGATCGGGGTAGATCTCGGGGTCGTGGTGGAGCAGGTGGGCGTTGGCGGTCAGGATCACCCCGGGCGGGTAGCTGACACCGCCGATCTCGATCGGCTGCTTGACCAGGCGGGGCTCGGCGTTGGGCAGCACGGGGCGCAGGCGCATGATCTCGTTGATGGTCGCCGTCAGGTACTGCTCGTCGGAGTCCTGGTCGTATATCTCCTCGACCAGCCGTTCCTGCACTGCCGGCTCGCGGGCCAGCTGCGCAAACGCCCACGCCAGCTGCGAGGCGGTCGTCTCGTGCCCGGCGACCAGTGCCGTCATCAGCTCGTCGCGCAGCTCCACGGGGCTCATCGGTGAGCCATCGTCGTGTTCGGCGGCCAGCAGCAGCGTGAGCACGTCCACGCCGTCCGAGTCTTCGCGCCGGCGCTGCTCGATCAGCGCGAAGATCAACTCGTCGGCCTGCGCCCGCGCCCGTTCGAGCCGGCCAACCGGTCCGCGTCCGGCCATGAATCGGGGGATCGGCATGAATGACAGGGGGCTCTCGGTGAACGCGAGGAGCTCGGTCAGCAGCTCGCGCAGCGCGTCCAGCTCGGCGCCCCGCTCCAGTCCGAAAACGGCGCGCAGGACGATCTCGAGCGTCAGTCCCTGCAGCCGCGGGTGCATCTCGATCGCCTGATCGAGGGGCCAGGAGTCGACCTCGCGCTCGGCCAGCTCGACCATCAGGCCGGCCAGGTCCTGCATGCGCTCGCCGTGGAAGGCCGGCAGCATCAGCTTGCGCTGGCTCAGATGCGGGCCCTCGTCGAGCAGGATCACCGAGTTGCGCCCGACGATCGGCTCCAGCAGGCTGGCGCCCTCGCCGGGGTGCAGGACATCGGGCGGGGCCATGAACAGCTCTTTGATGTCGTCGGGATCGGACAGCACGACGAACGGCGGCTGGCCGAGCAGACGGATCGTAAAGCGCTTGCCATAGCGAGCGCGGTTGCGATCCATCGAGGCGGTGGGACGCGCCCAGGCGCCGATCGTCTGTAGCAGAGCGGGTGTGCGCGGACCGGGGGGAGCTCGATTTTCACAGCGGCTGCTCCTTGTGCTGGCATTTTGATTACGGGAATATATCTTCTATTCGACGGACCTGCCCCCTGGTCGCTTAGCGGCCTCGGCAAACGGAAGTTGATCGCGCGCGAGGAAGAACTCGGCACCCTCGATGCTCACATGCGGGATCAGCCGTTCGAGCCAGCCCGGCATCCACCAGTTGACGTTACCCATCAAAAGCATCAGTGCCGGCACGAGCAGGCAGCGCACGACGGTCGCGTCGAGGATCACGGCGACCGCGAGCCCGACGCCGAACTGCTTGATGGTGGGGTCACCGTTGAGGACGAAGCTGCCGAACACGAACACCATGATCAGCGCCGCCGCGGTGATCACGCGTGCGCTCGTGACCAGGCCCGAGACGACGGAGGTCTCGTTGTCCTCGCCGGCGTGGACGTGCTCCTCGATCTGGCTGACGAGAAACACCTCGTAGTCCATCGACAAACCAAACAGGACCGCGAACATGAACAGTGGCACGTAGGAGACGATCGGAACCGGCCCGTCGAGGCCGATCAGGCCGCTCAACCAGCCGTACTGGAAGACGGCGGTGAGGACACCGTAGGAGGCGGCGATCGACAGCAGGTTCATGACCGCGGCCTGCGCGGGGATCACGACGGTGCGGAAGGCGAGGATCAACAGCACGAAGCTGAGCGCGATCACGACGAGGATCTGCAGCGGCAGCTTTTCCGAGATCCGCGAGGCGAGATCGACATAGCCGGCGGTGCTGCCACCGATGTCGGCGTGCATGTCGGTGTCCGCCTCGGCGTTCGGGATCGTGCTGGAGCGCAGCCGCTGCACCAGTTCTTCGGTGGCTTTTTCCGCCGGCCCGGTGGTGGCGATCGCGTTGAAGTAGGCGCTGGTGCCCGCCTCGTCGATCTGGATCGGGGTGATCGCCGCGACCCCGGAGGTGGAGGAGACGTCCTTTTGCAGGGTCTGCAGGCGCGGGTCTTCGGCGCCCTTCGCCGGTGATCCGAGCGAGACCGCGACGATCAACGGACCGTTGACGCCCGGGCCGAAGCTGGCGGTGATCAGGTCGTAGGCTTTGCGCGCGGTGGTCGAGGTGGACAGCGCGGCGGTGTCCTGCTGGCCGAGGTTCAGCGACAGCAGCGGGATCATCAGCGCCAGCAGGATCGCGAGTGCAACCAGGCCCGCGATCAACGGGTGCTTGGCGATGTTGTTGGCCCATTTCGCCCACAGACCCTCACGCGTGTCGGCCTCGGGATGGACGTCGCGGTGGGCCCTGCGCACGCGCAGCGAGTTGATGTGCGGTCCGGCGATCGCAAGGCTGGCCGGCAGCAAGGTGAGCGCCGCGAGCACGGCGATCACGACGGCGATCGCGGCCATCAGGCCCATCGTCGTGACGAGCGGAATGTGAGCGACCGCGAGCGAGACGAGCGCGATCGTGACCGTCCCGCCGGCGAAGAACACGGCTCCCCCCGAGGTCGCGGCGGCGCGCGCGATCGACTCGTCGAAGCCGAGCCCGTCCTGCAGCCCGCGGAAGTGGCGCGTGACGATGAACAGCGCGTAGTCGATCCCCACGCCCAGCCCGATCATCGTGGCCAGGGTCGGCGCCACGCTCGGAACGGTCGTGACGTGGCCGAGCATGCGGATCACCGCAAGCGAGAGCAGCAGCGCGACGATCGCGTTGAGGATCGGCAGCAGCATCGAGACGATCGTGCCGAAGGCGAAGGTCAGGATCACCATCGCCGCGATGATCCCGATCAGCTCGCTGGACTCGGTCGAGGGTTTTGAGACCTTCTGACCCAACTGGCCGCCGGTCTCGACCTCCAGGCCGGCCTGCTTGGCGGGATTCGCGGCGTCGATGATCGTCTGTACGTCGCCCACCGAGAGTTCACCGGGAGGGACGGCCAGCGTTACCGACAGGTACCCGGTGCTCTTGTCCTTGCTCAGCGCCGATGCCCCCGCGGGCGTGAGCGGGTTGATGACCGAGGCGACGTTCGGGGCCTTCGCCACGTCCGCGGCCGCTTCGTCGACCGCGGTCGCGTACTTGGCTTCGGTCAGCTTGCCGCTGTAGGCGTGCAGGACGATCGGGCTCGTCCCGTTCGCCTGGTCCGGGAACGACTTCGCGAGCGTGTCCGTGGCCTGTTGGCTGTCGGTGCCGGGCAGCGACAGGTTGTCGTTGGTGTTATCGCCCAACCGGTGTGACACGGCGACCAGGGCGATCGTCAACACGAGCCAGACGCCGACCACGACGAACCGTCGTCGAACGCATAACCGAGCCAGCCCGTAGAGAACACCGGTCATCGCCCGCTCAGGCCCCTGTCGGTTTGCCTGTCACGGTGCATGCATCCTCGCTGGCCGCCGCAGGACTGTCAAGCTGCCGCTGTACGCCTCCCCCTGCGCTAGCGTCTTGCGGCCGTGGCGAGCACCATCAGCTCAGGGCTAGTCCAAGACCGATCTGCTCGGCACTCACGAGTGTGGGCTCTCAGCGCGCTGGTGCTCGTGCTGCTGATGGCAGTGGCGATCTGGAGGCTCGCGACGGTAACTGCGCCGCCGCTCGTCATCCAACGGACGCTGCCCTCCTACGTGCGTCTCCCCGGGAGCGCTCCCGCGCTCGCCTGGCCACGCGAAGGTCAGGCTGCCGTGGAGGTGGAGGGCGTGGGTAGCTTCGGAGCATCCGGGAGCACGATCCCCGTGCCGATCGCGAGCGTGGCAAAGGTCATGACGGCGTACCTCACCCTGCGCGAGCACCCGCTGGCGCAGGGTGAGCAGGGGTTCGTGGTGACGATCACACCAGCGGACGTCGAGGAAGAGGGGCAGCGGGTCGCGCTCGGCGAGTCCACGCTGAGCGTGAAAGCCGGCGAGCGGATCACCGAGCGCCAGGCGCTGCAGGCACTGTTGTTGCCTTCGGCGAACAACATCGCCGCGCTGCTCGCCCGCTATGACGCTGGCAGCCTCGCGGCGTTCGTGGCGCGCATGAACTCGATCGCGCGCAAGCTCGGCATGGGCTCGACCACGTACACCGACCCGAGCGGCTTCAACGACGAAACGGTCTCCACCGCCGTCGACCAGCTAAAGCTCGCGCGGGCGGCGATGCGCGTCCCGGCGTTCGCCGCGATCGTCGACGAGTCGGCGGCTGAGCTGCCCGGAGTGGGGCTGCTCGCCAACTTCAACGGGCTGATCGGAGCGGGCGGCGGTTATGTGGGGGTCAAGACGGGCTCGGACCGAGCAGCGGGCGGCTGCCTCGTGTTCGCCAAGCAGGTCACGATCGCCGGCCGGCGACTGACGGTGCTCGGCGTGGTGCTCGGCCAGCGAGAAGGCTCGTTGATCGAAGCTGCCCTTGCCGCCGGCGAGCAACTCGGTAACTCGGCCGCTGCGGGCCTGCGCGTCGAGACGGCACTACCCGCCGGCACGCGCGTGCTGAGCGCTAGCTCATCCGACGGACGACGGACGACTGCTGTGACTGCGGGCGCGCTGCGCCAGCTCGGCTGGGGCGGGCTGACGCTCCCCGTTGGGGTGGTTGTACGCCCAGCGATGACACGTTTGAGAGCTGGGGAGGCGATGGCGACTGTGACAGTGCGCGGCGAGCGCACCGGTGCGACCAGCGCGGTGGCGAGCAGATCGGTCGCGGGCCCATCGCTTGGCTGGCGTCTGAGGCATCTGCTCTGAGTCGATCAACGCCAGAGACCTGAGGCGGTCGACCCAGACCCTCTCTCGGGTGCGGTGGAGCATGCGCCGGTCTGGGATGCTGCCGACCGTGCACCAGCCCTCTGGCCAGAACGATCACCCGTCGGATGACGAGCAGCCGGCGAACGTCCTCCAGCTGCAGCGACGCAACCGGCGGCTTGTCGGTATCGGCCTGCTGTGTTTCATCCTCGGCCTACCGCTCGTGTCGCTGTCAGACGGCACGGCCCTGTCGGTGATTGGCCTGTGTCTGGAGACCGTCGCGGGCGTCTGTGTGGTCTCGTTTGTCTACATGCTCGCCGGCGATCAACATGACCCCGACAGTGATCAAAGCGAATGATTTTGGGTGTAGACCGCAGTTTCTACGCCTGGGCGTTCGATGTTCCGGAGGGGGCTGTGGCACGATCCGGCGCATGTCACGACAGGCCAGCGCCGACGACACTCAGGCCGCGATCCTGCGGCGCGTGAGCGCGATTCCACCGGGCTACGTCCGCACCTACGGCGATGTCTCACCGGGCGCGCCGCGGCTGGCGGGGTACGTACTGAGCCACGCCAGCGCGCGCGAGGTGCCATGGCATCGCGTCGTTCGTGCCGACGGCTCGCTCGCGAAGGGAGACCGCCAGCGGCGCCTGCTCGAAGCCGAGTCGGTCCCCTTCCGCGGGGGACGGGTCGACCTTGCCGGCGCGCGCCTCGACGACCTCGACGCGATCTGACGCAGGCGCCGCGGGCCGTCGATGGCTGCTTTGAGAGGGTCTGGCGGTCGGGCTGCAGAGCGTCGGTTCGTTCACCACGAGCTTCACCCAGTCGGCAGAGCAGGTACGGGCGCTGATGTCGAAGGGCTTCGCGGGGACGGTGTTCCTCACGACCGACGACTGCCATGGCGCTTACGAGGAGTTGAAGGGCCGCGGCGTCGAGTTCACCGAACCGCCCGAGGATCGTCCCTATGGAATCGACTCGGGCTTCCGCGATCCCTCGGGCAACAGCATCCGTGTCACGCAGGTCCGTGAGCTGGCCGCGGTTTGATCTGAGACCTGTGAAAGTTGAAGACAGGGCACGGGTACGATTTGCGTCGAAGCCGCAGTGACTTGGTTGTTCGTCAGGGCGGCGGTCAGAGCTTGCGTGCTCTGACCGCTGTTCCGTAGGCGCAGATCTCAGTCCAGGTGGTTCCCAGCTCGGAGGTGTCGAAGCGGAACGCGATGACCGCGTTGGCGCCTTTGGCTTCGGCCGTCTCCACGAGCCTTTCCTGGGCGTGTATGCGGCCTTCGGCGAGCATCTTCGTCATCCCCTTCAACTCTCCGCCCACCAGCGACTTCAACGAGGCGCCGATCTGCGAGCCGAGGTTGCGGGAACGCACGGTCAGCCCAAAGGCCTCGCCCAGCACCTCTTCGATCTCATAGCCCGGCAGGTCGTTCATCGTCGAAATGATCATTCGCCAACGCTACCAGCGTCAAGTTCAGCGGGGCTGAAACCGGTCACGGTGACTGGGGCAGCTTGCGCGAGCTCCGCTCGAGGGCCGGCGCGGACGGCGGCGGCACGACCGGTCCGATGTCCCCGTCCGGGGCCTCGTCCAGATCGACGATCACCGGGGCGTGATCACTCGGTCCCTTGCCCTTGCGGGCCTGCCGGTCGACCCAGGCCGCCCGAACCCTGTCGGCGACGGGAGCGCTGGCCAGCACCAGGTCGATCCGCATGCCGAGATCCTGGTGAAACATGCCAGCCCGATAGTCCCAGTAGGTGAACACACGCTCGGTCGGCCAGCGGTCACGTACGACGTCGCGCAGACCCAGCGCCCCCAGCTCGGCCAGCGCCGCTCGCTCCGGTGGCGTGACGTGGGTCTGGCCGATGTAGGCGTCCGGGTCGAACACGTCCGCGTCGGCCGGTGCGATGTTCATGTCCCCGCAAACGAGCGCGTCCGGCGGCCCAGCGCCAACCATCTCGCGCAGAGCGGTGAGCCAGGCGAGCTTGTAGTGGTAATGCTCGGAATCTGGCTCGCGGCCGTTCGGTACGTATACGGAGTGGATGCGGACGCCGCCGCAGGTCGCTGACACCGCACGCGCCTCCGGATGTGGGAAGCCCGGCCCGTTGGGGATTCCGAGGACGATTTCCTCGAGGCCGACCCGGGAGAGGATCGCCACCCCGTTCCACTGCGCTTCGTCGCTGAGGGCAAGGGCATAGCCGCGACCGGCGAGCTCTTCGCCGAGCAGCTCCTCGAAGGCGTCCTTGGAGAGCTTTGTCTCCTGCAGGCAGACGACATCCGGCTGGCGCTGCTCGAGCCAGGACAGCAGCCGCGGCATCCGCTGCTTGACCGAGTTCACGTTCCAGGTCGCTACTCGCACGGGGGCGTACGCTAGCGTGAGCGAGGGGCTGCTCTCGGCCTGATCGATACGTTGGCCATGTCGACTCCGCCGGCACGGTGTCCTTCGTCCTCCGAGAGAATGGAGCTAGAGGGGCTCGAACCCTCGACCTTCTGGCTGCCAGCCAGACGCTCTCCCAGCTGAGCTATAGCCCCAAGACAGGTCATCGTATCGCCCCGATCGCGGAATGTCCGTCGAGATCGCGGAGCGCTGGGTGCCCCTTACCCCGGCGGGATGAACTCCGGCACATCGAGATCGTCGCCAGAGTCCTCGCCACGTCCGCGGCGGCCGAGCAGGCGGAGATCGTCCTCGCGCCGAGGCTCGCCCGGGCCGGCCTGGTCTAAACGTGCGGTCAGACCGCCGTGGGCCAGGCGTACGTCGCGGATCAGACGCTCGGCGTTGTTGTGCAACGAGACCGAGAGCTCGCGCAGGTTGCGGGAGAGCTCAGTGCCCTCGCGCAGAACCTCGCGCGCGGCGACGTGGGCCTCGCTGACGATCTCGCGGGCGTCGGCGCGCGCCTTCGCGCGCACCTGGAGGGCCTGTTCCTCAGCGTTGGAGCGCAGCTTAGTGAGATCCTCGCCGCCGGCGGCGAGGAGTCGCTCGGTCTGCTCACGCGTGTCGGATGTGAGTCGGTTTGCCTCCTCTTGCGCTTTTGCCAGCACCTGAGCGGCATGTGCATGTGCCTCTGCGAGGGCGCGCTCGGCCCCGGTCTGACCAGCGGTCAACGCACGGTCGGATTCCTCACGGCTGCCGGCAAGCACCTGCTCGGCCTCGACGCGGCTGTCGGCCAGTAGCTGCTCGGCCTCAGCCTGCGCCTCGCTCCGCACCTCCGTCGCGCCCTCCTGCGCCTCGCCCCGAACGCGGTCCGCCTCCTCTCGGGCCTCGCTGCGCAGGCGACTCGCCTCTTGCACCGCCTCGCCCCGGATGCGCTCCGCATCGCGCAGGCGCTCATCCGCCTCGCTGTGCAGTCCACCCACCGTGGACAGGGCCTCGTTCCTGGTGGCCTCCGCCTGGGAGCGGGCGGCTTGGAGAATCTCCTGTGCCTCCTCCTCCGCCGCCTGCACACGGTGCTCCGCCGCCCGATCGGCCTCGGCGATGCGCTGCAGACCGCGCTCCTCGGCCCGCTCGCGTAGTCCTCTAGCCGTACGCTCCGCCGCCTCGAGGATGCCCTCCACGCCTGCCGGCGCGCTGCTCAGCGCGCCGGGGTCGACGCTTCTGGTGGCCTGCTCGCGGGTGGCTGCGGGGTCGGCATCCCGCGTGCGCGGCCGACTCGATCGAGGCTCCATCTGGCCATGGTAAACCGCCGGGCTTCTCAGTTGCTCAGGCGGCAGTTCCGGTAGCGGTGCGGTGACGATCCTCGTGCGAGTTGTGTCTGATGGCAGGAAATGTTGGAAATCTGTCCTTGCGGACAATGGTGGAGTCGGCCATGATCGAGGAATGGACAGTGCTCGATCTTCCCGGACCCGCTTCCCCGCTCTGCGCCAGGTGGCGATCCTCGTCTACCCGGGCGTGCAGAGCCTCGACTTCACCGGCCCGCTAGAGGTTTTCGCGGGCGCCCAGCGGCTGATCGAGCAGTCGGGCTGGCGCGAGCGCGGGTACGAGGTCAAGCTGCTGAGCGTCGACGGTCGGCCGCTGCAGACCTCCAGTGGCCTGACCGTGACCCCGCACGCGAGCTTCGCCGCGGCGCCTGAGGCGATCGACACGCTGATCGTCGCGGGCGGGTACGGGCGTAAGCAGGCGTCCGCCGATCGCGTGGTGCTGGAGTGGATCGCCGGGGCTTCCGTCACCGCCCGGCGCACGGCCTCGGTCTGCACGGGCGCGTTTCTGCTCGCCGCGGCCGGTGTGCTCGACGGCCGGCGCGCGACCACGCATTGGGCGTCCGCAGGGGAGCTCGCCGCGCGCTACCCGGCGGTGGACGTCGACCCCGAGCCGATCTTCACGCGCGACGGGCCGATCTGGACCTCGGCCGGTGTCACCGCGGGGATGGACCTCGCGCTGGCGCTCGTCGAGGAGGATCTCGATCGCGACGCCGCGCTGACGATCGCGCGCCACCTCGTGCTGTTCCTGCGCCGCCCCGGTAACCAGTCGCAGTTCAGCGCCACGCTGTCTGCGCAGGCGCCCGCGCGCGAGCCGCTGCGCGAGGTGCAACGCCATGTGATCGAGCATCCTGCGGGCGATCTGTCCGTCGAGGCGCTGGCCGACCGCGCCTGCATGAGCCCGCGTAACTTCGCCCGCGCGTTTCACGCCGAGTCCGGTGTCACGCCCGCGCGCTACGTCGAGCAGGTGCGTCTGGAGGCTGCCCGCCGGCGGCTGGAGGACACCGCGGAGCCAATCGGGGCCGTTGCGCTTGCCTGTGGCTTTGGCACCGCAGAGACGATGCGCCGTGCGTTCCTCCGCGCGCTCGACGTCGGGCCGGCCGAGTACCGCCGCCGCTTTTATTCCCACCCAAAGGAGACAGTGCAATGGACATCGCGATCCTGATCTTCGACCGGCTGGCCGCGCTCGATGCCGTCGGTCCCTACGAAGTGCTCAGTCGCTTGCCGGGCGCGAAGGTCACGTTCGTCGCCGAGCAGGTGGGCCCGAAGCGCACCGACACCGGACAGCTGGCGCTTGTGGCCGACGCCTCGCTCGCGGAACTGGCCCACCCCGAGGTCGTGCTCGTTCCGGGCGGCCCCGGCCAGGTGGCGCTGATGGAGGACGGCCCGGTTCACGACTGGCTGCGCGGAGCGCACGAAACCGCGCAGTGGACGACGTCGGTCTGCACCGGCTCGCTGATCCTCGCGGCCGCGGGCCTGCTCGAGGGCAAGCGCGCGACGAGCAACTGGCAGGCGCTGGAGAAGCTGGGCACGTTCGGCGTCGAGGTGATTCCCGAGCGCGTGGTGTTCGACGGCAAGCTCGCGACCGCAGCTGGGGTGACGGCCGGAATCGACATGGCGCTTACGCTCGCCGCACTGATCGCGAACGAGCAGGTCGCGCAGGCGATTCAGCTGGGGATCGAGTACGACCCGCAGCCACCGTTCGACGCCGGCTCGCCGGAGAAGGCGCCGGCGGAGATCGTCGACGCGGTGCTCGCCTACTCGCGCTTTACTGCCTGAACAGACGCGCTGACGTAAGATTGAGCGGATGTCCGACAACCCGTTCGCAACCACCACGTCGAAGCGGAGTGGGCTGAGCGTATTCGAGCCGCGCGCCGCCGACCGCGAAGCCAGCTCGACGTTTCTGCTCGGCCAGGTGATGTTCCTGGTCGCCGTCGCGCTCGCCTTCACCGCGGCCGGTACCTACATCGGGCGCAACGTGCCCTACGGCACGGCGTTGATCTGCGAGCTCGGCGCATTCGGGATGCTGATCGTGCAGATGTTCGTCCCCAGGTTGCGCGAAGGCCCGACGGGGATGACCTGGATGTTTGCGCTCGCGTTGCTACTCGGGGTGGGGCTCGGGCCGGTGATCAACGAGTACGCAACGGTCGATCAGAGCGCGATCTACCAGGCCGCGGGCGGCACGGCGCTGACGGTTGGGGTGATGGGCTCCTACGGCTTTGCCACCTCGCGCGACTTGATCCGCTGGATGCGTCCGCTGTTCTTCGCGCTGTTGGGGGTCTTCGGGCTTGCGATCGTGTTGATCCTGATCGGCTCCGGCGAAAGCTTCCTGCTGAACCTCGCGATCTACGTGATCGTGAGCGCCTACCTGGCGATCTACTTCCAGATCATCCGCCGCAAGGCGACCGAGCGCGATGTGATCTGGATCGCGACGGGGGTGTTCATCAACGTGATCAACATCTTCCTCACGTTGCTGCGGATCTTCGGCGGCCGCTGACGCACTCGCATCCAGGGGGATGACGCGAAGTTTGCGGTGTGCATCCGTATGAATGTGGGAAATCCATCCCCGGAGCGGACGATAACCTCCGAGTCAGATGATCGAGGATCGCTACGACCCCCAGGAGATCGAGCCCCGCTGGCAGGCACTGTGGGCACGCGAGCGCACCTGGGAGGTCTCGAACGACAGCGTCGCTGAAGGGCGTCGTGAGGACGCCCAGGCGGGTGGGCGGACATCTAATTCCTATGTTCTGGAGATGCTGCCCTACCCGAGCGGCGAGCCGCACATCGGACACCTGAAGGTCTACTCGGTCGGCGACGCGATCGCCCACTACCATCGCCGCACAGGCCACAGGGTGCTGCACCCGATGGGCTACGACGCGTTCGGGTTGCCCGCGGAGAACCACGCGATCAAGACGGGCGTGCACCCACGTGATTCGACGGCCGCCTCGATCGCGTCTTTCCAGCGCGAGTTCAGGCGCTGGGGCATCTCGATCGACTGGTCGCGCGAGCTGGCCACGCACGACCCGCGCTACTACCGCTGGACCCAGTGGATCTTCCTGCAATTGTTCGGTGCCGGGCTGGCGTACCGCAAAGAGGCGGCCGTGAAGTGGTGTCCAAAAGACCAGACGGTGCTCGCCAACGAGCAGGTCGACGCAGAGGGTCACTGCGAGCGCTGCGGGGCGCTCGTGGAGGTCAGACAGCTGGAGCAGTGGTTCCTGCGGATCACCGACTACGCCGAGCGGCTGTTGAACGACCTCGACGGGATCGAGTGGCCCGAGCACGTGAAGACGATGCAGCGCAACTGGATCGGGCGCTCGGAGGGGGCAGAGGTGACATTCCGCTGCGAGGACTTGGATCCCGCCCACCCAATCGACTATCCCGTGTTCACGACCAGGCCGGACACGCTGTTTGGGGCGACGTTCTTCGTGATGGCGCCCGAGCACCCCGATGTGGCGCGGCTCGCGGAGGGCACCCCTTACGAAAGCGATGTACGCGACTACGTCAACCACGCGCTGAACGAGTCGAACGAGGAGCGCGGTAACGCCGAGAAACCGAAGACGGGCGTGCCGCTCGGCAGGACGGTCACGAACCCCGTCAACGGCGAGCAGATCCCGATGTATGTTGCCGACTACGTGCTGATGGAGTACGGCACCGGCGCGATCATGGCGGTGCCCGGGCACGACGAGCGCGACTACGCCTTCGCGCGCGCGTACGGGTTGCCGATCCGCCGCGTGATCGAAGGCCCGGCCAGCGCCGCGCCGGAGGCCGACCCGAGCGCGGCCGAGACCACCGAGGAGGGCCTTCCATACTCGGGCGACGGTCTGCTCGTCAACTCGCATCCGGACTTCGACGGCATGCCCAATCGCGAGGCCCTGAGCGCGATCGTGGGCTGGCTGGACCGCGAGGGCAAGGGCCACGCGTCGGTCAACTACCGGCTGCGCGACTGGCTTGTCTCCAGGCAGCGCTACTGGGGTTGCCCGATCCCGATCGTCAACTGTGAGCGCTGCGGGATCGTGCCCGTGCCCGAAGACGAGCTCCCGGTGGAGCTGCCGGACATCGAGGACTACACGCCGAAGGGCCGCTCGCCGCTGGAGGCGGCCGAGGATTGGGTCAAAACGAAGTGCCCCGAGTGTGGGGGGGCGGCGCGCAGGGAGACGGACACGATGGACACGTTCGTGGATTCGTCGTGGTATTTCCTGCGCTACTGCGACGCATCCAACGAACAGGCCGCATGGGACCCCTCGGCGCTGAGGGAATGGATGCCGGTCGACCAGTACATCGGCGGGGTCGAGCACGCGATCCTGCATCTGATGTACGCGCGCTTCTTCTGCAAGGCGCTCGCCGACCTCGGCCACCTCGACTTCGAAGAGCCATTCAAGGCCCTGTTCACGCAGGGGATGGTGACGAAGGACGGCGCGAAGATGAGTAAGTCCAGGGGCAACGTGGTCTCACCCGCGGCGATCATCGAGCGCTACGGTGCCGACACCGCGCGCTGCTACATCCTATTCATCGGGCCTCCCGATCAGGATGCGGACTGGTCTGACGAGGGCATGGAGGGCGTCCACCGTTTTTTGAGCCGGCTGTGGCGTCTGGCGGTGGAGACGGCAGAGCGCGTCGATACCCAGACAGACGCCGACGCTGAGGAGGAGCTTCTGCGCAAGGCGCATTGGGCGATCGACAAGGTCTCGGGCGACCTGCGTCGGTTCGCGTTCAACACGGCGATCGCCGCGGTGATGGAGCTGCTGAACGAATGCTCGCGGCTACGGGAAGATACGAGCGCCGATACCAAGCGCTTCGCGCTTGCGACGGCGGCCTCGCTACTGTTCCCGTTCGCCCCGCACGTGGCGGCGGACATCTACGACCGGCTGACGGGCGAGCGTGTGTGGGAGCAGCCCTGGCCGCATGCCGATCCGGCGCTGCTGGAACGTGACGAGTACGAGCTCGTGTGCCAGGTCAACGGCAAGCTGCGCGACCGCGTGCAGGCGGCGACGGGCGCGGACGCGGAGGAGTTGAAGGAGCTGTGCAAGGCGGCGCCGAACGTGAAGGCGCACCTCGACGGCAAGGAGATCGTCAAGGAGATCGTGGTCCCCGGCAAGCTCGTAAATCTCGTGGTGCGCTGATGGCGGAGCTGAAGCCCGCCTATCTGATTCACGGCGACGACCACGGCGCGGTCGCCGAGCGCCGAGCGGGCCTGAAGGCGCTGGCCGAGCAGCAGGGAGACGCCGCCAGCGTCGAGGTGCTCGACGGTGAGGCGGGCACTCCGGCCGGTGTGGCGCTGGCGCTGAGCGCCATGACGTTCGCGATCGGTCGGCGGGTGATCCTCGTAGATGGCGTGGAGCGCTGGAAACAGGCGGAGGTCGAGCAGCACCTCGCACCCGCGATGGCGCAGATGCCGCCCGAGACGACGGTCGCATTGTTCGCGCGCGAGGAGAACCGCAGCAAGGCGCCGGCGGCGGTCCACGACGCGGTCGAGCGCGCGGGCGGCCAGGTCGTCGCGCAGGCGACGGTCAAGCCATGGGAGCTCGGCAAGTGGGCGCGCGCGCAGGCCGAGCGGATGGGGATCTCGCTCGACACTGCCGCCGCGAACGCGCTGGTGGCCCAGGTCGGAGGACGCCAGCAGCGGCTGTTGCGAGAGCTGGAGAAGCTCGCGCTGGAAGTCGAGATCGAGGGAGGGACGCAGCGCGTGAGCGTGCAGGACATCGAAAGCCGCGCCGCCCACTCCGCTGAGTGGCGCTCCTTCGCCTTGGCCGACGCGCTCGTCGGGGGCGACGCTGCGCAGGCGACCCTCACCTACCTGCGCGTGCGCCGCCAGGGCGAGCGCCTGGCCGGGCTGACGTACCTGATGGCCCAGCGCGTGCGCGAGGCGCTCGCGATCGCACTACGGCTACAGGCCGGCGAGTCGGTGGCCGACGTGCGCCGCGGTCTGCGTATGCCACCGCGCGCCGCCGAGCGCTTCGTGGCGGACATCGCCAAAGCTGATCCCGACCGTCTGCGCAAGGCGCTCGGCGCGCTCGCGGACATGGAGATCGACTCCCGCGGAGGGGCCGCGATCGCCTCATCCAGATCACCGTATGCGACGCTCGACGAGGACACGATCGCGCTGCACGCGATCGAGACGATCACAGACGGCCGCTAGGCGGCGCGCTACGGCGTCCTCGGTCGCTCGCGTGCATAAGCACGCCACGCTCCCTGCGTCCTTGTATCGCTTGCCTATCGGCCGTCTGAGGCTAGGCGGACGTGTTGGCGCCGGCGCGGAGGCGGGCCGCGCGAGACTTGCGGTGTGCGCCGGTGTTCTTGTGCATCGCGCCGCGCTTGACGGCCTTGTCGATCGTGCTGACGAGCTCACGATGCTCGGCGTCGGCGTTTGCCGTGTCGCCACTCTCCATCGTCGTCTCCAGACGACGGAAGTAGGTCTTGATCGCCGAGGTGTAGCGCCGGTTCTCCAAGCGCTCGCGCTCGGTGCGAAGGATCCGCTTCTTCTGGGAATGAATGTTGGCCATAGTCAGCTGCCGCAGGGCGTCGCAGAGAAGCTGCGGGGCGCACCGCTGGCCGATCTTTGATCGGTCGCCGTACTATAGCGGCCTTGTCCCCCCCGGAGAACCCCCCGCCCCCGCGGAGCCGCCGATCCCGGGCGAGCCGGACGACGAAGCCGGGGACACAGGCGCTCCTGCGGCCCGTGGCGTGGCGCGCAACACGGCGATCTTCTCGATCGGCACCGGCATCTCGCGGGTCGCCGGACTGGGGCGGGAAATCGTCGCCGCCGGCTACTTCGGCACGAGCGGTCCGGCCTCCGCCTTCACGATCGCCTTCCAGGTGCCGAACCTGGTCAGCAACCTGTTCGCGAACGCCGCCCTGTCGGCGGCGTTCGTGCCGGTGTTCACCGATCTGCTCCAGCAGGGGCGCCGCAAAGAGGCGGTGCGACTGGCCTCGACGCTGTTCTGGATCATGCTGATCGTCCTGGGCGCGATCACCGTCGTTCTTCATCCTCGCCGCCGGGGTGATCATGCCTCTGTTCATCGGTTCGAAGCTCGTGCCATGGACTGACCTGACGATCGGTCTCTCGCAGGTGTTGTTTCCGGTTGTGCTGCTGCAGGGGCTGACCGGTCTGCTCGTGGGCATCCTGCAGTCCTACGACGAATTCACGATCCCGGCGATCTCGCCGGCGGTGTGGAACATGGTGATCATCGTGCTGCTGGTCGTGCTCGCGCCGCACTTCCACGGCGAAGAAGAGATCTACGCCTACGCGATCGGGATCCTGGCGGCCACCGTCGTGCAGGTGGCGCTGGCATTGGGCGCGCTAGGGCGCATCGACTTCCGCCTGCAGTTCAGCCTGGACTGGCACGACCCTCGCATCAAGCAGGTGTTCATGCTGATGCTGCCGGTGACGATCGGCCTGGGGATCGTCAACCTCGACCAGCTGATCAATTCTGTCTTCGGCGGCCTCGTCTCCGAACAGGCCCCGCGGGCGATCGATCAGGCCTTTCGCATCTACATGCTGCCTCAGGGCATGTTCAGCGTGGCGGTCGCGACGGTCCTGTTCCCGGTTCTCAGCCGCCTCGCCGCACGTCGCGATGCGGCGTCGCTGCGCAGCACGGTGGGCACCGGGATGCGCCAGATCAACCTGCTGTTGATCCCCTCGGCGGCGTTCATGATCGTGCTCGCCACCCCGATCACCCGGCTCGTGTTCGAACGCGGCCACTTCGACGCCGAGTCAACCGAGCCTAGTATCCGAAGCGCTGTTCTGGTTCGCTTTCAGCCTGCCCTTCGCGGGCATCAACCTGCTGCTGACGCGCACCTTCTTCGCCCTGCAGCGGCCGTGGATTCCGACACGGCTGGCGGCGATGAACATCGTCGTCGACATCATCGTCAGCGTCGGTCTGTACAAGCCGCTGGGGATCGCCGGGCTGGTGATCGGCACGGTCGCCGCCAACGCGGTGATGGCCGCGTTGCAGCTGCACCGGCTGCGGATCGGCTTCAACGGTCGCCTGGAGGGAGGACAGACGACGATGATCACAGCCAGGATCCTCGTCGCCTCGGTGCTGCTGGCGGGCGTGTCCTGGGTGGTGTGGTACGCGCTGCACGCAGCCCTCGGGCAGTCGCTGATCGCGCAGATCCTCAGCATGGCCGCCGCGGGTGGCGCGGGTGTGTGGATCTACACGCGCGCGGTGCTCACGATGCACATACCCGAGGCTCACCAGGTCAACCGCCTGATCCGCGCGCGGCTCGGGCGCGCGTAGGCGAGCAGAGGCCGGGTGACCGATCGAAGATCTGGGATCTTCGATCGGCCAGCAGCCCACCCGACCGATTGGGGAGACCCCGAAGGGCCCACCTCGGCCTGCGCCCGAACATAGATCGCCGCTTACTACATACGTCCCAGGACTGTGTGTTTCGCCTGGGCGGCTTAACACTCTCGACACCTGGACAGGCCGCCGGTCCGAAGACCGGCGCGTAGCCGCGGCTGAATGAATCCTCGTCGAGTTGGCGATCCGCCGGACCATCAAGGCTAGCGCGTCTACGCTGTAGCCCGCAATGGACCAGGCAAAGATCCGCAACTTCTCGATCATCGCGCACATCGACCACGGCAAGTCGACGCTCGCCGATCGCATCCTGGAGCTCACCCACACGGTCTCTGCCCGCGAGATGCGCGCGCAGCTGCTCGACTCGATGGACCTCGAGCGCGAGCGCGGGATCACGATCAAGGCGCAGGCGGTGCGCGTGTTCTATACCGCCAAGGACGGGGAGACCTACCAGCTGCACCTGATCGACACCCCCGGGCACGTCGACTTCACCTACGAGGTCTCCCGCTCGCTGGCGGCGTGCGAGGGCGCGCTGTTGGTTGTGGACGCAGCGCAAGGGGTCGAGGCGCAGACGGTCGCGAACACCTACCTGGCGGTCGAATCCGGCCTCGAGCTGATCCCCTGCCTGAACAAGATCGACCTGCCCGGGGCCGAGCCCGAGCGCGTGGCGGCGGAAGTGAGCGATCTGATCGGCGAGCCGACCGAGGGAATCCTGCAGATCAGCGGCAAGACCGGCGCCGGCGTGCCCGGAGGTGCTGGAGGAGCTGATCGCGCGCGTGCCGCCGCCGTCGGGCGACCCGCAGGCGCCGCCGCGGGCGCTGATCTTCGATTCCGAGTTCGACCAGTACCGCGGCGTGATCGCCTACATCAGGGTCGTGGACGGGGTCTTCAAGAAGGGCGAGGCGATCCGCGCGATGGCGACCGCGACCGAGGCGGACATCGACGACATCGGCGTGTTCAGCCCGCAGATGATGCCGACCGACCAGCTCGCGGCGGGCGAGGTCGGGTACCTGATCACCGGGTTGAAGGACGTCACGCTGCTGCGGGTCGGCGACACGCTGACCACGCGCAGGAGAACGTCCGGCCCGGGCAGCGGGGGTCGGGAGCCCACCCGCCCGAGGCCACGGAGGCGCTGCCGGGCTATCGCGAGGTCAAGCCGATGGTCTTCTGCGGGCTGTTTCCGATCGACTCCGACGACTACCCCGACCTCAGAGACGCGCTGGAGAAGCTGGTCCTCAACGACGCCGCGCTCGTCGTGGGAGCCGGAGACCTCGGACGCGCTCGGCTTCGGGTTCAGGTGCGGGTTCCTCGGCCTGCTGCACATGGACATCGTGCAGGGAGCGACTGGAGCGCGAGTACGACCTGGAGCTGCTGGCGACGATGCCGTCGGTGCGAGTTCGACGTGACGCTGACCAACGGGGAGGAGCTGGAGGTGCACAACCCCTCGGATATGCCCGATCCCGGGCACGATCGAGGAAATCCGCGAGCCGTTCATCACGGCGTCGATCATCGCGCCGAAAGAGTTCGTCGGCGCGGTGATGGAGCTCTGCCAGGAGCGCCGCGGCGTGCACTCGGGCATGCATTATCTATCCCCCGAGCGGGTGCAGATGAACTACGAGCTGCCGCTGGCGGAAATCGTGCTCGACTTCTTCGACCAGCTGAAGTCGCGCACCAAAGGCTACGCCTCGCTCGACTACGAGCTGAGCGGGATGAAGGAGTCGGACCTCGTCAAGCTCGACGTGCTGCTCGCCGGCGACCCGGTCGACGCGCTGTCGATGGTCGTGCATCGCGAGAAGGCCTACGAGATGGGACGCACCCTCACCGAGAAGCTGCGCAAGCGGATTCCCCGCCAGCAGTACGACGTCCCGATCCAGGCGGCGATCGGCGCGAACGTGATCGCGCGCGAGACCGTCAAGGCGTTCCGCAAGGACGTGATCGCCGGTTGCTACGGCGGCGACATCACGCGCAAGAAAAAGCTGCTGGCGAAACAGAAGGAGGGCAAGAAGCGGATGAAGCAGGTGGGCCGCGTGGAGGTTCCGCAGGAGGCTTTCCTGGCGGTACTGGAACTGGGCGAGGAGTGATTCGATTCCAACCCTCCGCCCGGTGAGAATCTTGTTCGTCTGTCTCGGCAACATCTGCCGCTCGCCGACGGCCGAGGGCGTGATGCGGGTGCTGGTGCGCGAAGCGGGCCTGGAGGAGAAGATCGAGCTCGACTCCGCCGGCACCGGCGCCTGGCACGTCGGCAGCCCTCCCGACGAGCGTGCCACCGAGACCGCGCGCGGCCGGGGGATCGTCCTCGAGGGCGCTGCCCGCGAGGTGCGGCGTGAGGACTTCGAGGACTTCGACCTCGTCCTCGCGATGGACCGCAAAAACCTCGCCGACCTGCGGCGCCTCGCTCCCGACGAGCGGGCACGCTCGCGGATCAGGCTGCTGCGCGAGTTCGATCCGGCGGGCGCCGGCGTTGACGATCTCGATGTGCCCGATCCCTACTACGGAGGGCCGCGAGGATTCGAGGATGTGCTCGACCTCGTCCAGGCGGCCTGTGCCGGCCTGCTCGAGGAGGTGCGCGAGCGACCGCGGGAGTCCTGCGGCAGTCGTGGGGACGGTCGTGAGGAGGTTGTTGGGGCTCAATTGAAGGATTTTCAACCCCGGAACGTCGAATCCGCGTGAGCCTGCCGTCGGGAGCGACCGGTGCCCGGCGCGTCGGCGGCGGGGACATCAACGAGGCGTGGCGCGTCACGCTCGCCGACGGCGCCACGGCGTTCGTGAAGACGCGAGCGGACGCCGGCCCTGGGGAGTACGCGGCCGAGGCCGAGGGACTGGCCTGGCTCGCCGAGCCCGGCGCGCTGCGGACGCCGCGCGTGATCGAGGTCGGTGAGGATTACCTCGCGCTGGAGTGGATCGAGCCCGCCGGTCGTCTGGACGCGGCGGGAGCTGAGGAGCTCGGGCGCGGACTGGCCCTCACCCATGCCGCGGGCGCCCCAGACTTCGGCGATCCTCAATTTGGCGGTGGCTCGCAGACGGGCGTGCCGTCGCGCTTCGGCTCGCTCAGCCTGCCCAACGAGCCGACCGCGGACTGGCCTTCGTTCTATGCCGAGCGGCGCCTGCGACCGCTGGCGGCTCTCGCCCAGGAGCGCGGCGCCCTGTCGGATGCAGGAGTCCGTGCGGTCGAGCAGGTGTGTGAAGATCGCCGAGCTGACGGGTCCGCCGGAGCCCCCGGCCCGGCTGCACGGAGACCTGTGGGGCGGCAACGTGATGGCCGACGCGGAGGGGCGCCCGTGGCTGATCGACCCCTCGGCCTACGGCGGGCATCGCGAGGTCGATCTGGCGATGCTGAGGCTCTTCGGCGCGCCCTCCGAGCGTGTGTTCGCGGCCTACGCCGAGGTCGCGCCGCTCCCAGAGGGGTGGGAGGATCGGGTACAGCTGTGGCAGCTCCTGCCTTTGCTGGTCCATGCCGTGCTGTTCGGCGGCTCCTACCGGGCTGCGGCCGAGCAGATCGCGTATCGCTACTCCGGTTGAGCGAGGTGAGGGCTTTGTCCCGTTTGGGGCGAGCGGTCGGAGTAAGAAGATATGCGCTCCGGAACGCTCGACACGCGTCGCCGGCTGTACCTGCTCGCGCGTGTGGTGGTCGCGCGCCACTATCGCCAGCCGCTAACGCTCGTCGGTGTGGCCGAGGCCCTGTCCAGCTCGCCCCGCCAGCTGCAGCGCGCATACGCGCAGTTCGGTGAGACCACCTTCGCGGAGGATCTGCGCGCGCGGCGGATGTCCGCCGCTGCCGAGCTGCTGATCGAGCAGCGGGCGATCCCGGTGCGCGATGTCGCGCGACTGGTGGGCTATCGCCAGCCGCCTCACTTCGCCGCGGCGTTCCGTCGCCGCTACGGCCTCTCTCCGGCGGGCTTTCGCGAACAGGCGCCGCGGCGTGAGCGAAAGATAAAGAGCGCGGATGTTGTGATCAACAATTAAAAGACAGTGCTCCGACGCTCGCTCCCTGCGTAGGGGGCTCCGGTGCGACGACTTCGGCGCTGGGCAGGCGCAGGCGCATCAGCGTTCCGCCCCCCGCCGCCCGCTCGGCGGCGACGGTGCCGCCGTGCTGGCGCACGACCTGGCGCACGATCGCCAGGCCCAGGCCCGAGCCGGGACGCCCGCGCGCCTCGGCGCCGCGGTAGAAGCGGTCGAACACATACGCGAGATCCTCGGCGGAGATTCCCGGCCCGTGGTCGCGCACGGTCAGCTCGACGCCACCGATCGACGATCCGGGCGATCCTCGATCGGCCAGCACGATCTCGACCGGCTCGCCGGGGGGGCTGTACTTGACGGCGTTGTCGAGCAGGTTCGCCACGGCGCGCTCCAGGCGCGCGGGCACGCCGGCGACGATCGTCGGCTGCAAGCTCGAGCTGCAGGGGGGTGCCGGGCGAGTGCCGGCGCGTGCGTTCGACGACGTCGCCCACCAGCACGTCCAGGCGCAGATCCTCGGTATCGGTGCTCGGCTCCTCGCCGCGGGCGAGTTCGATCAGGTCGTTCATCAGCAGCGTCAGCTCGCCGATCTGCTCGACCACGTCGGCCAGCAGGCGCTGGCGTTCGTCGGGCTCCATGTCCTGCGCCTGCTGCAGGATCTCGATGTTCGTGCGCAGGCTGGTGACGGGCGTGCGCAGCTCGTGCGAGGCGTCGGCGACGAGCTGGCGCTGCGCGTGAACGGAGGCGTCGAGCGCGCTCATCGAGCGCTCGAGCGCGTCGAGCATCGCGTTGAAGCTCGACGCCAGGCGCCCGATCTCGTCGTCACCTGTGAGCTCGATCCGCCCGCTGAGGTCCTGTGTGAGCGCGACGTGCTCGGTGGCCTGGGTGAGGCGCTTCAATGGCAGCACGGCGGCGCCGGCGACCAGCCGCCCGAGCAGCGCCGCAAGCGCGATGCCGCCGATGTCGAGCAGCGCGAGGATCAGGCGCAGGCGGCTGAGCAGGTTGTCGACTTCGGTGAGCTGCTGGGCGACCTGAACCGCGCGCCCGGGCGCGATGTGCTCGGCGAGGATGCGCACGTGCAGGCCGTTGACCTCGGCGTCCGAGAAGGACCGCTTGCCCTCGTGGAGCGCCAGCGCCCGGGTGCGGGCGTCGACCGGCAGCGTGACGTTGCCGGAGGACCGGAACAGGATGTGACCATGGCTGTCGACGAGCTGCTGATAGCCGCGCACCTGGCCGGGTCGCGGCGGCAGGTTGCCCAGCGGGGAGACGCCCTGCGCCGTCGTGGCGCCCTCCGCTGTCGTGGCGCCCTGCGCCGGCGCCTGGTCCGAATCCTGCCCGTTGATCAGATCCAGCAGCGAGCCGCCGCGAGCTATGCGTGGGGTTGCGCGCGACGAACCTCAGGCTGTCGGCGCGGCTGCTCAGCTGCGCGTCGACCTGGCTGTGCAGCTGGTGGGAGGTGAGCAGGTAGGTGAGCAGCGACGCGAGCACCACCGCGACCGCCACCGCGGCGGCCGAGACGAGCGTGATGCGCCTGCGAAAGCTCACGCCGAGGACCCGCGCAATACGTAGCCGACGCCGCGGACCGTGTGCAGCAGGCGGGGCTCGTCCCCGGCCTCGGTCTTGCGGCGCAGGTAGCCCATGTAGACGCCGAGCGAGTTGGAGGTCGAGCCGAAGTCATAGCCCCACACGTGCTCGAAGATCGCCGAGCGGGTCAGCACCTGGCGGGGATGGCGCAGGAACATCTCCAGCAGCAGGAACTCGGTGCGCGTGAGCGGCAGCAGACGCTCGCCGCGCCAGGCCTCGTGGGCGAGGCGGTCGAGGCGCAGATCCTCGAAGGTGAGCATGTCGTCCTGCTCGTCGTCCTCGCCTGCCCGGCGCAGCAGCGCCCGTACGCGCGCGAGCAGCTCGCGCAGAGCGAACGGCTTGACGAGGTAGTCGTCGGCGCCGGCGTCGAGGCCGGCGACGCGGTCGTCGACCCCTTCGCGCGCGGTGAGCATCAGCACGGGCGTCCTGTCGCCGCCCGTCGCGCAGTCGCCGGCAGACCTCCAGGCCGTCGACATGGGGCATCGAGACGTCGAGGATCACGACCTCGTAGGCCATCGCGCCGAGGCGCTCGAGCGCCTCGCGCCCGTCGGCCGCCTGGGCGACCTCGTAGCGCTCCAGCTTCAGCGCCCGCGACAGCGCGGTCTGGACGGCGGGCTCGTCGTCGACGACCAGGACTCGTGGTTGTTGCTCGGCCATTTTCGGTATCTACCAATATGGATTGCTGCTGTTTTGCGGGAAGGGGCGGGAAGGTCTGCTTTTGAGGCTACCGTGCCAGGTACCCGGATTACGCCGATGGGGCAAAGCATCCAAAGCGAGCAAGACCTTGAGCGGACGAGACCCCGATCGACGAGACCCCCGAGGAACTGGCGGCCCAGTCGCGCACGCTGCGCAACAGCGTCATCAGCCTCGCCGTCTTCTTCGGGCTCGTCGTCGCGCTGCTGCTCGCTGTGCCGGGCCTGCACTCGGTGGCCGAGAGCGCATCTCCGACGCGAACTCGCTGGTGGGTGGCCGCCGGGATCGGCCTGGAGCTGCTCTCCTGCGCCGGCTACGTGGTGCTGTTCGGGCTCGTCTTCGGGATGCTCGGCAAACGCCTGGTCTCGCGCCTGTCGCTGTCGGAGCTGGCGGTCAACTCGGTCGTCTCGGTCAGCGGGCTGGCGGGCCTCGCGCTGGGGGCCTGGGTGCTGCGCAGCAAGGGCATCTCGGTGGAGCGGATCGCGAAGCGATCGGTCCTGATCTTCGTGCTCACCAGCGCCGTGAACGTCGGCGCCGTGGTCGTGATCGGCGTGCCGATGTGGCTGGGCCTGCTCCCCGGCTCGCGCAACCCGCTGCTCACGCTGCTGCCGGCCGCGGCGGCGCTGGCGACGATCGTCGGCACGCTCGCGCTCGCGGCGTGGGCGCGCCGCGCGGCCGCGCGCAGGCCGCTGGAGCAGGGGCGCTGGGCGGTCACGCTCGTGGCGCTGAGCGGCGGGGTGGAGGACGCGCTGCGGCTGATCCGCGAGCACGACTGGCGGGTGCTCGGCGCGGTCGGCTACTGGCTGTTCGACAACCTCGCGCTGTACGCGTGCCTGGCGGCCTTCGGCGCCACGCCCGCCGTGTGGGTGGTGGCGATGGCCTACCTGGTGGGGATGCTCGCCAACTCGCTGCCGATCCCCGGGGGCTTCGTCGCGGTCGAAGGAGGGCTCGTGGGGATGCTCGTCCTGTTCGGCGTCCGCCCGGCCTCGGTCGTCGTGGCGGCGGTGCTCATCTACCGCGCGATCTCGCTGTGGATCCCGGCGTTGATCGGCTCGCTGGCGTTCCTCAGCCTGCGCCGCGAGATCGGCAAGCCGCTGAAGCCCGGACCCGTGGGCGCCGCGGGCTCCTGACCCACGAGTCGCCGCGAAGGGGTCGCCGGCCCGCAACCGGCAAGTCGCTCAGGCGGTGCCCAGACAGGCGCTTGGCTTCGGCTTCGGCGGCGGCCGCGCGCTGGCAGGCGTGCCCCGGCAGGCTTGCCATCACGTGGCTCAGCTCCGCGCTCATCGCGCCGGACAGGCCCGGGCAGAAGACGGGGGCGGCAGCTTCCCGGTGGCTGAGCCGGGCGCGTTGAGCGGACGCAGTTCCAGCGCCGCCCGGTGAGCGTGGGCGAAGGTGTCGGAGAAGATGTCGATCGCCAGTGCGCCCGCTGTAGAGCTCGATCGAGCGCCCTTCGTCGTAAACGACGGCCGGGACCCCGCGGATCACCGTGTTGCGCTGCGGGCCGAGCGTCGACGTTGGAGTGCAGGCCGTAGATCACGGTCGTGACCTGCAGCGGCAGCAGGCAGTTGCCGCCGCCGAAGATGCCCTTGCGATGGACGCAGTCGCCGTAGTAGACGCTGTCGCCGATGCCGCTGTCGTAGTTCTTCTGGCCGTCGGCCGCGGCGAGCGGCTGACCGGCGAACCGGGTCCCGCCCAGTAGACGCGGAAGTAGGGGAACGTCTCGGCTTCGGCGAGCGTCCCCGCGGCGAGCGGCTGCGGATGGCCGGTCGCGCAACCGCCGGCCGCGAGCGCGGCGCAAGCGCCGCGCAGCGCACGAGGGCATCGTGCGCAGCGCCGTGTCGCACTGCCGTAGGCGTGCTCGTCATGATCTCCACGTGCCGATTATCGAGCGTCTGCGATCGAGAGCTACTTCCGAGTCGCCCGGGGGTTCCTATGAGTACATGTCCGTCGCATCTCGCGGCGGGTCGGCCGGGGTCCGGGGCGGTAGCTCCCCGGACGCCGGCCGTTTTTATGAGTGCGGTTCCTCGCGACGGGCATCAGCCGCCGCGCTGGTGGCGGTCTGGCTGCTCGTCGATCCGCGCACCCCCGATCTCGCGGCGCAGGTCTATCGCGTCGGCCTGTTCGAACACCTCGGGTTCGCCGTCTGGGACGAGCACTGGTATGCCGGTCACGCGCTGCCCGGCTACAGCCTGCTGTTTCCGCCGCTCGCCTCGCTGCTCGGCCTGCGCGTGGTCGCGGCCCTGTCGGTGCTCGCCTCCGCCGCGCTGTTCGAGCGGCTGGTGCTCGGCGTATACGGCCCGGCCGCGCGCTGGGGCGCCGTCTGGTTCGCGGTCGCGGCCGTCGGCGACATCTGGCTCGGGCGGCTGACGTTCGCGCTGGGCGTCACCTTCGCCGTCGCCGCCGTGCTCGCGCTCGTGCGCGGCCATCCCCGCTGGGCGGCGCTGCTGGCGGCGCTGTGCGCGGCCGCGAGTCCGGTCGCGGGCGTCCTGCTGGGGCTCGCCGCGCTCACCCATGCGCTCGCGCGGCGCTCGCCCCGCGCGCTGGTGGTGCTCGCGCTGCCGGCGGCGGTGGTCGTCGTGCCGCTCGCGCTGCTGTTTGCCGAAGGCGGCTACGAGCCGTTCCCGATCAGCTCGTTCGCGGCGATCGCGCTCGTGACGCTCCTGTTCCTCTGGGCGCTCCCGCGGGGCGAGCGCCTGCTGCGAACCGGGGGGGTCCTGTATCTGCTGGCGTGCGTCCTCGCGCTGCTGTCCACACCCCGATGGGCAGCAACATCGAGCGCTACGCGGTGCTGCTGGCCGGGCCGTTGCTGCTGTGCGCTTGCGTCAAGGGCCCGACTTCGCCGGGCGCGGACGCCACGGGTCTCGGGTGGGCGCATCGACCCCGGCACTGGCGATCGCGCTGATGGGCATCGCCGTCTTCACCGTCTGGGGCCCGGTGCGCGAGACGAAGGCGGTGGCGGGTAACGAATCGACGAGCGCCTCCTACTACGCGCCCGTCCTCGATTCCTGGCGCAGCCACGGCGGCGCGCTCGGTGCGGGTCGAGGTGCCGCTCACGCGCTCGCACTGGGAGGCCGCGCTGATGGCGCCGACGGTCTCGCTCGCGCGCGGCTGGGAGAAGCAGCTGGACGAGCGCTACGACGGCGTGCTGCTCGATCCGGGCTGACCGCCGCCGGGTACTGCGCGCTGGCTGCACGAGCAGGCGGTGAGCTACGTCGCGCTCCCCGACACCCCGCTCGATCCTCGAGCGCCCAGGAGGGCCGGCTGATCCGCCGCGGGCTGCCGTACCTGCGCGCGGTGTTCAGAAGCAGGCACTGGACCGTGTACGCGGTGCGCGACCCGACGCCGCTGCTGGAAGGCCCCGGGCGGCTGACGTCGCTCGGGCACGACTCCTTCGCGCTGCGCGCCACTGCGCCGGGGAGGTTCCTCGTGCGCGTGCGCTTCACGCGCTACTGGACGCTCACCGCCGGCAGCGGCCACGTCGCGGAAGCGCCCGGGGGGTGGACCTACGTGACCGCGAATCGACCCGGCCAACAGCTGCGCGTCACGGCCCGCTTCTCGCTTGCTCGCGCGCTGGGGTGACCCGACTCAGCCGGTAGGCGCGAACGCGTACAGGCCCGTGTAGCCGGTCGAGGTAGAGGTCCTGCCCGTCGCTGATCGCCGGATCGAAGGCCCCGGTGCCGAGCTCGAACAGGACCCGCCCGGTGGAGATGCCGAGGCCGTAGGTGCGGTGCTGCCGAGGTCGGAGAAGTAGACGGTGCGCCCGACGATCGTCGCCGAGCCGGAGATCCGCCCGTGCGCGTTGAACTTCCAGGCGACCTGACCCGAGCGGGCGTTCAGCGCGTAGAAGGTCCCGCTGTAGGAGCCGAGATAGATCGTCGGGCCGAGGCCGGGGGCGTTGGTGACGGCGGGCGAGGCGTACACGTAGGCGCCGGTCTGCACGGCCCAGTCGAGCCTGCCGGTGGAGGCGTCGTAGGCGTAGATGCGCCCGTCGGTGTTGCCGAGGAACACGCGCCCGTAGATCGACGGCGGCGGTCGAGTAGAAGGTGCCGCTGCCGAGCAGCGCGCCTTCGGAGCCCGAGACGCCACAGCCGCCGGCCGGTCCGCTCGGAGATCGCCTGCACGATGCCCGGAGTAGTCGCCGAAGTAGAGCACCCCGCCGGACAGCGTCGGGCTGGCCTTGACCGCGCCCGCGGCGTGGTAGGTCCAGATCGGCGCTGCCGTTGTGGGTGTTGAGCGCGTACACGGTCCCGTTCTGGGAGCCGAAGAAGACCATCCCGTGGTCGACCAGCGGCGAGGACTCGCTCGGGCTCGGCAGCGCGCGCGACCAGCATGACCGCGCCGGTGGTGTAGTCGACCGCGGCGACGAGCGCCCTTTTTGACGCCGTCGGTGCGCGCGAGCACGGTCGCGTAGACGGTGTTGCCGACGGCCGCGGGGGAGGAGGCCGAGAGCGAGCCCAGGCTCCTGATCCAGAAGGTGTGGCCGGTGTGCTTGCTGATCGCCTCGAGCAGGCCGTCGTCGGCGAGCTGGAAGATGTGATCGCCGCAGATCACGGGCGGGAACTCGAGCAGCGCGCCGCCGTTGTGGACCCACAGCCGCTTGAACGGCGGGTGCAGGCGCGAGGGGGCGGGGAAGAAGCGCGTGTGGTCCTTGGTGTAGCCGTAGAACGGCCAGGCGAAGCGGTCCGGCCCGCTCGCCGGCAGGCGCGGCGTCGGCTCTGCGGCACGAAGCGCGCGTGCGGGTGGTAGATGTTGCCGGTGCGGTGGCGCTCGTACAGATAGGCGCCGAGCACGACGGCGAGCAGCAGCACGAGCAGCGCCGCCAAGCCCGCGAGGACTCGTCTGGAGCGGAGGGAGAGGCGTCCGATGCGCTCAGACCCTAGTCGGGTGCCGCGACGGATGGGCCGATCGTGGGTGCGATGGCAGCGGGGACGACGGGCATATGATCGCGTGCATGACGAACCACCCCACCGTCGAATCCGAGATCTTCGCGCCCAGCCTGCTGAACGGGCAGGTGGCGCTCGTCACCGGCGGCGGCACCGGCCTGGGCAAGGCGACCGCGCACGAGCTGGCGCGCTGCGGCGCGACCGTCGTGATCGCCGGGCGCCGCGCGGAGGTGCTGGAGGGAGCGGTGGCGGAGATCGGGGCCTGCCGCGGACTGGATCGCGGGGGACATCCGCGAGCGCGAGGACGCCGAGCGGCTGGTGGCGACCGTGCTGGAGCGTCACGGCAGGCTCGACCTGCTCGTGAACAACGCGGGCGGCCAGTACTTCACGCCGGCGGAGGGGATCGCGGCGAAGGGCTGGCAGGCGGTGTGGCGGCTGAACGTCGACGGAATGCTGAACATGGCCGAAGCGGCGTGCGAGCTGGCGCTGGGGCCGGCCGGGAGAGGGACGATCGTGAACGTGACGCTGTCCCCCCACCACGGCATGCCGGGCATGGCCCACTCAGGCGCGGCCCGCGCCGCGGTCGAGGAGCTGACGCGCGAACTGGCGCGTACGGTGGGCGGGGGATGGCATCGCTGTGACGGCGGTCGCGGCGGGGCACTTCGATACGGAGGCGCTGGAGAAGTACCCGACGAGCCTGCGCGCGGGGATGGCGCGCACGGTCCCGCTGCAGCGACTCGGCACGGTGCGGGAGCACGCCTGGCTCGTGGCGCTGCTCGCCTCGCCGCTGGGGAGGGCGTTCAGCGGCTCGACGGTCACGCTGGACGGCGCGCGCGATAACTGGTTCGGCCCGTGGCCGCCGCCGGGGTTGGCGGACGAGTCGGGGGAGGTGCCGACGGAGGAGCGGAAAGGGGTGCGGCCCTCTGGGTAACGCATCGCTCTGACGAAAGTCGCCGGTAACATGAAGCCGCTTTGCGGGCGAGGTGTTGTGGTTGCACAGGAGCCTTCCAAGCTTCTAGGGCGGGTTCGATTCCCGTCGCCCGCTCTGTCCCCGGGTAGGCTCTGGATTAGCCACGGGGAGTGGCGCAGTCTGGTAGCGCACCCGGCTGGGGGCCGGGCGGTCGCAGGTTCAAATCCTGTCTCCCCGATAGAAGTGCTGGTGGATGCTGGTGGGAGCTGCGGGCCGCCCGAAGCGCGGGGATTGGCTTTGCGATCGGGGGTGTGGGCTGCGGCGTTGGCGGGCGCCTATTGGCCGCGAGGTGCAGATTTCGGGCACGACCGCCCACAAACCGCCCACGTGGGAGAGGGCGTGGGCGGTCGAATAGGGCGGCTGCTGGTGGAGCCGTCCTGAGATGGCCACTTGGGTCGGAGCCGGCTGGAGCGGCAGCCTCTACCTCGCCACGCGGCACTTCGCCGGCTGGTACATGGTCAACGAGCTCGAACTGCCTTCCGAGGACGTAGCGATCGCGCTCGGGCACACCGACGGCGGCGAGCTGGGTCCGCAAGCTCTACGGGCACCGCGACCGGGAGCGCGCCCTCGATCGCGTGACGGCCGCCTACGAGCGCACGGCGAGCTTCACGCAGATGAGGTTGGTGTAGACAAACAATGCCATCCCAACCCGTGAGTAGGTTTCGTCGATGACTTCAGCTGCGAAGCCGTGGCCCCATACAGTTATCTACGACCCCGAGGCGGTCGTGGAGTTGTTGGCGATGAAGTCCAAGGAGGAGCACCGCGCGCTGCTCAACGCGGTGCGGAAGCTGGGCGAACTCGGAGAGCAGCTTGGCCCGCCTCACATGAAGCCGCTGAAGGGGGAGCGTGCGGCGGCCCTGCGCGAGCTGCGTCCGAGGCAGGGACAAAGCGATTGGCGTGCGATCTACCGCCGAGCCGGCGACTTCTACGCGATCCTCGCCATCGATCGGCACAAGAACTTCGCCGCGCTGATCGAGCGTGCACAGGCTCGCGCCGAGCGATACGACAGACCATTGAAATCCGATAAGCCATGACCTATCATGCAGCTATGATCGAGATACCGAGCCACTGGCCGAAGGGCATCAAGATGGCTGACGAGGTGCTGGCGTCCGCGTTGGAGGACGACCCAGAGTTCGCCGTGGAATGGGAACGTCTGGCGCTGGCACGCATGGTCGCCGCCCGGCTGATCGGCTACCGCTCCGATCACGGCCTCTCGCAGCGTGAGCTGGCCAAGCGCCTCGGCGTGAGCCAGCCACGCGTGGTCGAGCTGGAGTCCGGCGAGAAGAATCCGCAGATCGAGACCCTCGTGAAGATCTCAGCAGCCACTGGTCTCGAGTTCGCGATCGACATCACACCCGTCGGTCAGGAGCCGAAGCTAGTCGGTAAGGCTGTAAAGAACACACCGGCGCACATCTACGCTGGCGCATCGCTGCTCGTCGCTGCCGGTTGACAGCAGCTGCGGACCGCCCGCGAAACCGCCCACGCCATGTCCGCCGGCCTGTACCCTGGCCGTGCGGCACCTGTCTCCCCGATACAAGAAAAACACCTGGCCCCGCGGTCCCACCTAGCCCGGCGATCGTCTACAGCGCGTCGCGTTGCTCTTGGTGAGCGACCCTTTGATCTGTTTGCTGATCTCACGCCGAGCCCGATCGGACGGCCGCGGGTGCTGGCCTGCGCCCGTTGCTGTGGATCACGCGCCGCAGCCGCCGCGCGGTGGCTGCGCTCGCGGCGTTGAGCGCGCGCGGATCCCGCGACGCCGCGGCCGATCGCGGCGGCGAGCGCGGCAAAGGGTTCCTCGAGCGGCCCGGGGCCGCGTCGGTTTGGTTCACCGGCGCGGCAGCAGGGCGCTGATGATCTGGTCGCGTCTCATGACGGCGCGCTCGCGGTAACGATCCATGTAGAAGCGGGGGCGATGACGCCGTCCGGTCCGGCCCAGTCGGCCAGACCTTCGCGCAGCGCTTGTGCAACCGGCTCGTGTAGGTGTGCGGCTCGCTCACCGGCGAGGCGCAGGATCTCGCCGGCCGGGCCGATGCTCATGACCATCTCGACGGCCTCGTCGATGTCACGGCCGATCATGATCGGAATGTCACAGCGCCGCAGCGCGACGTCTTGGAAGCCGGCACTCAGCAGGATTCCGCTCGTCGTGTCGGCGTTGGCCATCGAGAATGGCCCGGGGCCGCAGGTCGGCTCGTCGTATTCGTCGGGCTTGGTGAGGAACCGCTCCGTGATCGTCTGCGCGCGATAGAGCCAATCGTTCTCGACCTTTGCTCGCCAGACGACCATCACCAGCCCACCGCCCGGGTGCAGTGCCTGGCGTACGTTGCGCAGCGCCGCGACCGGATTGGCGAAGAACATCGTCCCCATCCGCGAGAACGCCAGGTCGAAATGCTCAGTGAAGGTGGTGGTCTCGATATCGGCGACCGCGAAGCGCACGTTGCCGACCCCCGCCTCCTGTGCCTCCTCACTCGCGGTCTCGACGAAGCGCGGTGCGGCGTCAACACCCAGGACCTCCCCGGTGGCTCCGACGAGGCCCGCGATCCGCTGGGTGCTGTCACCGAAGCCGCAGCCGATATCCAGCACCCGCTGACCTGGGCGCGGCGGAGCCAGGCGCAACGCTTCCTCGCCATGCGCTCCGAGCCCAGTCGTCATGACATGCCGAAAACGAACGAACGCGTCAAACAGCGGTCCGTCCCACGCCCGGATCGCCTCCTCGTTGGCCGGCGCGACCTGCACCATGCATCACATCCTACGGATATCACCCACAACGTGTAACCCAAGCCTGACGGCCCGATAGCAATGACTACACGCGCGGTGGCGTTTGTACTGGGGCTGGGATGCTGGTGGTGTCTGGTGTATTGCTGGTGATCCGTGAGGTAGAGGTCATGAATCCAACTGTCACGTACGTGGTGCATTGCGCCCACCGAGCCGCCCCGCACCCGGGTGCGGGTAGAGGTGGGGCTGGCCGCTGGCCTGGTCCGAGGCGGCCGGCAGTGCCCCGGCCCGCAAAACGCCCGCCTGCGTCCTCAGCAGGACGATCAGCGCCAGGCTGCTCAGTGCGTTCATGTCGCGCATCACGATGTTTCGCTGCTCCTTGTCCCGCTCGTCGTCGCCGGCGATGTCGCGGAGCTTGTCGGCGTGGTCGCTGAGTTGGTCCTGTAGCGCCTCGAGCAGCGCCCATCCGTGCGTGTCCAGGTCGACTTTTAGGTCGCTTGGCAGGTCGGCCTCGAGCTCGCTCGGGGGTGTGCTCCAGCCGATCTCATCCAGGAGCGCACGCAGGGCATCCTGGCAGCGCAGTGGGTCTTGGTAGCGCTCTGGATACCTCTGTCCATCCGGTTGCTCGTCGGCGCCGGCGACGTGTTGTCCAGCCAACGCGATCTGGCTACGCAGCCCGTCGCGCAGCAGGTCGAGCACATCGGCTCCTATGACAACTGTACTCATCATCGCGAACCACGATAGGACGAGACCACCAAGCATCAAGGGCCTTCGCAGAGTTGATGCAAACTCGGCGCAGTCTTGACACACATTTTGCTTGTTGACTTATGAAAAGATCAAAAGTCTCATCGATCACCGGGGTCTACCGCCCGTCGATTCCCTCGAACAGCTCTGCGGCGGAGACCCTGAGTGCGCCGGCGAGCTTGGAGACGGTGCGCACTCCCGGCTCGCGCTCTGAGCGCTCGATCTTCGCGACGTGGGTCATGTTGAGGCTGGCCGCATGCGCCAGTCGCTCCTGGCTGAGCCCGCGCTGCAGGCGCGCTCGCCGGAGGTTCGAGGCGAACGTGTCGAGTGGATCGCGCATTCCCGCACAATCCTTGACTTATCCCAATCGTGCCAGATACAATCGGGACAGAGGGGCTGGGGAATGGACGGTCGCGTGATTGGTGCTGGAGGGGCGAACCGAGGCAGGCTGGGTCAGGCCGGTAATCGCCAAGCACCGAGCAGGCGCGGCCGCCCGTGTCTCGCCGGAGTATCCGGCCGCCTGCACATTGCTTTAGCGCCGCCGTTTACCCACGGCCGACCCGCGCCGCGCCGCCTGCGCCGGACAGGGCTCCGTGGCCCGTGCGCTGGTGTGGGCGCCGTCGAGGAAGCTGAACTGTGCGGCGAACGGGAAGCCGCCCTTCGGACAGATGGGGGGGAGCAGGATGCCCGGGGGCTGATAGCCCAGGGTTTCGCCCGGGATGTGTTCGTAGTAGGTGACCCCGTTCGGGCCGATCGTGGCGTGCAGGGCCACGATCGCGACGTCTGGGGCGCCGGGGAGGCTTGGGATCAATGGAGCGTTGATGCTGATCTGCCCGCCGAATGGCGAGGCGGCGGGGAGCAGGGCTCCTCCGAATACGGCGGTTGTGTTCAGAGGAGCGGTGCCGACCGCGTTGAACAGCAGCGCGATGTGGTGTTCTTCGTCGGGGGCGCGCAGGATCGTGATCGGGACGCTCTCGGCGACGACGTCCGAGCCGAGGGAGATCTCGGCGGTGGCGTCGCCGAAGCCCATGATCGAATCGGCCTGGCAGCCCGGCAGCCCGGATGTTTCGAGCGCGGCGGCCGTGCAGGTGGCCAGGCCGAGGCCGCTCAGGGCGATTCCGAGCTTACGCGGGTAGCTCAGGTCGATCGTCTGAAGCGCGGGGGGAACCACGCCGGCTGCACCGGTGATGTGGAAGACAAAGGAGAGCGTTGTTCGCTGGCCAAGGCTCTCGGGCTCGAATGCGGCGGCAAGCGTCGCCGACGGTGGCGCATCCGCCGCCGCGCTCGACCGGTGCTGAGACGCCGCGTCCGCCGCCGCACTCGAGCGGACCGCAGGCGCAGCGGACGCCGTGCCTGCGGGGCAGCTGACGAGCGCCGCGGTGACCAGGCAGAGGCCGAGCGGGACTGCCGCCGGGAGGGTCCTTCGGCGCACGAATGTCGTTGCGCTCACCCGCGACTCTCAGTAGGAGAGCGTGCCGGTGGTTTGGATCGTCAGCGCGTAGGTGTTGCGGTCGAAGGTGCCGTAGAGGCCGGTGTGCCCGTGTGCGTGGACGAAGCGGCCGCTGCCGCCGGTGACCGTCACCGTGCCGGCGAAGCTTTCGTAGATGCCGGCGCCGTGTGGCGTGGCCACGCCGTGCCCCTTGATCGAGCCGCCCTTCGTGTAGATCGTGAAGTTGCCGCTGATCGTGGCGCCGATTTCGACCAGGGCGCGCATGCTGCCGGGGATCGTGCCGGTGGTCTTGCCCTGCTCGAGCAGTTCGACCCCGCGGCCGACACGTAGTGCAGCTTGGCCGTGTCGGTCGCCTTCAGCGCGCGCGCCGCGTGGGCGGCCGGCGGGCGCGTGGAGGCATTGGCCGCCGCCGCGGAGGCCGACGCGAGTAGCGTCGTGCTCGCAAGCGCGGCGAGCAGGGCGAGGCCCGTCGCTGCCCCGATCCTCCAGCGCTTCAGATCTACCATCATGCTCTACTCCTCTCTCCTGGAAACAGTTGTAACACCGTCGGCCGCGTCATGGTGCGGTTGGGGTGTGTCCGGCGTGCGTCCGCCGAAGCGCCGTTGGCGCTCCGAGAACTCCTGCAGCGACTCCTCGAGCGCCTCGCGGCTGAAGTCGGGCCAGAGCTCGTCGCGGAACACGAGCTCCGCGTAGGCGGCTTGCCAGAGCACGAAATTGGACAGCCTGCGCTCTCCGCCGGTCCGGATGATCAGCTCGGGATCGTGCATGTCGGGGGCGTACAGCAGCCGGCTGAGCTCCTCCTCGGTCTCGCCAGTAAAGCGTCGAGCAGCGTCGAGGATCTCCGCGCGGCCACCGTAGTTGAAGGCGACGCACAGCGTGATCCGGCGGTTTGACCCTGTGAGCGCTTCAGCGCGGTCCATCTGCTCGGTGAGCCGATCTGGAACGCCCTCGCGGCGGCCGATGAAGCGCATCCGCACGCCCTCCTCGTGCAGCTCCGGGGTCTCTTTCGCGATGCGCGTGGCCATCATCGAGATCAGGCCGTCGACCTCCTCTCGCGGGCGACACCAGTTCTCGGTCGAGAACGAGTACACGGTGAGCTCCTGCACACCGAGCTCGGCGGCGTCCCGCAAACGTGCCTTGAGCGTGTCGGCGCCGGCGTCGTGACCATCGGTGACCGGCAGGCCCCTCCCGCGCGCCCAACGGCCGTTGCCATCGGTGATGATCGCGACGTACCGCGCCGACCCGTGGCGAGCGCCTTCGGGCCGGCCGTTGGCGGCGTTAGGCATGGAGCACCTCGTGGCGCCCCCGGCGGCGCACCTGCTTTGCAGGCGCCAGCCGTGCATCAGCGCGAGCGTCGGCGTGATCAGCGGCTGAAGCTCTCGCTGCACGCGGGCGATCACCGGCTGCGCAAAGGCGTCGTCGTCGGCGGTTGGGGCGGAGGCGTAGTAGGCCGACGACGCCGACGAGCGTCATGATGTGGTGCGCCCCGTTGGGCAGCTCGTGCGCGCGCGCGATCCGCGTCGCGAGCGACGCTCGCGAGCCCGCTCGCCATCGCCTCGGGCTCGTCGTAGAGACTGCACGTAGCCGAGCTCGTCCGGTGGCGATGTCCTGCGCGCGGTCCACGAGGCTGTCGAGCATGGTCAGCGCGCCGATCGAGAGGTAGAGCGCGTCGAGCGCCTCCGGCGTCCTTGGAGGTCGTGCGCCGGATCGGCCGCGGCGGCGATCAGCGCATGGATCGCAAGCACCGAGGCCGTCGACGCCGGCGAGGAACTCCTGCCATCCAAGGCCCGTGCCCGACGGTTCGCGGAGTGGCCCAATCCCGCAGGCTCGGCGATCCCAAGGGGCGATCTCGAGCGAGACGCCGCGTGGTGAAGGATCTGCGCCTCGGCACAGCGCTCAGCGGCCCCCTGCGTGACCGCAGTGATCGCGGCCGCGCCAGGCAATCGCGCAAGCGCGAGGTCGACCGGCACGACAAGTCTTGCGAGATAGCCGCCGTCGTTGTTTTGCGGTAGCTGGCGAAAGAGTTGCTCGCTGCCGTCGGCAGGCACCGAGACTGCGTCGCTCAGGGCGGCGAACAGACCGGCGCTTGTCATCAGGGGGTCAGCCGTCGGCTGCTCGCTCAGCACGTCGAGGTAGTCGTAGAGAACCTGCAGCGCGACGATCGCCTCGACCACGCGCGCGCGGTGCGGCGAGGCGCGAGCGTCGCGAGCGTCGCCGCGGCCTGCGCGTTGAAGTGCTCGTCGCGCAGCTTGCCGCTCGCCAGCCCTCGCAGCACAGGATCTCCAATCGCCCGGGCCGCTCGCTCCCAACGGGTGAGCTGGGCGCGCACGATCGGCGCGACCGTGCTCCAGTAGCGAACGTTCGCGAGCGACGAGCGCGCCACTGGCTCGTGCCGCCAACCGGCGATTAGTCATTGAGTGCCAGCATCGGAGAGACGCGTGAGGCAAACCAGCCGGGAATGGTTACGAGTGCGAGCACCACGACGATCACGAACGCGAAGATCTCCAGCGGGCGAAGCTCGCGGCGAGGCTCGCGACGGGGAAGCCCGTGACTGCTTCGAGATAGCCGTCGATGATCGACTTGACCGTAGATCCCGGCGACGGCGCCGGTGACGCAGCCCGCGCCGAGCATCAGCGCCGATTCGACGAGCAGGATGCGTCGCAGCCGCGGCGGCTCTGACCCCGTCGAGGCGCAGTTCCGCGAGCGACGATCGCCGCTGCCACACGGCCGAGGTGCCGGCGCCGCGGCGAGCGCGAGGATCGCCGCGAGCAGCAACAGCGTCGATATCTCCCCGAGCTGGCCGAGCCCTTCGCCGGCCAGGGAGTCGATGCTCGCTTCCCGGGTGGCGGCGGTGGCCACTTCCAGCCCGCTCGCGGGCCCGAGCGCTCGCGCGATTGCACGCCTCGCCGCCTCGACGTTCGCGCCGGGGCGGAGCTCGACACCGAGCGCGGTGGGCGCTGATTGCTCCAAAACCGGCTGTAGTCGGCGGTGCTCATGAAGATCACGCCCGGGGGCCATGCGAGGTTGGTCGTGGTGGCGGCGATCCGGAAGCGGCGCTCGCCGCTCGGGGTGGGCAGCGTGAGCGTGCCGCCGACGCCCACGTGGTCGAGCTTCCGCGATCTGCTTGGAGACTGCGATCCAGCCACCTTCGCCCAGGCGCGCGACAGCGGTAGCCGCGTTGCCCCTGGAGATCTGGCTCTCGAGCACATTGCGGTTGGCGCCCGGGGGGCGTGCGATCACCCACACGCGCCGGCGGTCGACCAATTCCAGGAATCCACCCTGGAACTTGCCGACGCCGGCGACGCCTGGGACGCCGGGCGATGCGCGCGGCCTGTCCGTCAGCGCGAGAAGTCGCTGACGGCCTGGTTATCGCCCGGGTTGGAGACCCAGATGCTCGCGTCGGCGGAGTAGCTGTGCGCAAAGCCGTGGATTCCGCGCAGCAGGTCGTTCGCGGGCGCCGCCCAGCGCGACGCTGCCGAACAGCGCGACCGCGCCGGTGGCCGCCAGCGCGAGCGAGCGCAACGTGGTGCCTCGTAGCGAGGTGAGCGGCGCTCGACAGGATCGAGAGGTGCTCGTAGCGCTCGGTGAGCGCGCTGGCGGCGCGCAGCACGCCCACGAAGTCGAGCGGCACGGTGCAGACGGATGCGAGCGCGAGCACCGCGCAGGCGAGCAGCGCGAGCGAGGGTGCGAGCACGAACATCGCGGTGGCGGCGGCCACAAGGATCGCGGCGGCGAGCGCGAGACGGCGCTGTGCGCGGGAGCTGAGCGCGTTGCCCGGCACGCCGGCCTCGTGCGTAGACGGCGTCCAGGGCGCGGCCGCGGCGCAGGTCGAGCAGGGGGATGGCGGAGGCCAGGCAGGTGGCGAGCACCCCGCCGAGCAGGCGCCAGAGCAGCGGACCGCGCCCGACGACGGTGCGGGTGCCGAGCGTGAACGCCGCGGCGAGGTAGCCGGTGGACTGGTGAAAGACGCCGAGCGAGAGCAGGTAGCCGCCGAGCAGCCCGACGAGCGAGGCGAGCAGGCCCAGGCACGATCGCCTGGAAGGCGAACATCTGCACGATCGCCGAGCGCTTCGTGCCGTTCAGGCGCAGCTCGGCGATCGTCTGGCGGCGCTCGGGGACGGTCAGCAGCAGCGCGTTGAAAGCGAACAGGAAGCCGAGCAGCGCGCTGATCGCCGCGAAGAAGTCGCTCGCCTGGTTCGAGGGGCGCAGCGCCTGCTTGCAGCGCCGCGACGTCCTGGTCGGCCGCGGCGACGTCCAGCGCGCCCCGCCGGCGAGTCGCCGCGAGCTCGCTCGCGCACAGCGGCTTCGCGGCCGGGGCGCGCCTGCACGAGGATGCGGGAGACCCGCCCGTGCAGGCCGCGCGAGCCGCTGCAGGTCCGCCAGCGGCATCACGGCGACCTCGGGCTTGGGAGAGCGCGCCGAACGTTTCGGCCCGAGCACGGCGGAGACCCTGATCGGCGATGGCGCGTCCGCGCAAGTCGAGCGCAGACCTCGCTGCGCCGCGCCGTTGCGTAGGCGAGCCCGAGGGCCCGTGCGGTCGTGCTCGACAGCCCGAGGCCGCCCGGGGAGAGGGTCGCGATCGGGAGCGTGTGGGCGAGGCCGTCGAGGACGACGAGGCTGGTGTCGGCGCCCGGCGAGATCGACCGTCAGCGTAGCTGCCTTGCGGCGCGCGAATCGTCGCGGTCTGTTCGAGCAGCGGCGCGGCCTGCTCGACGCCGGGCAGGCGTTCGACGCGTCTCGAGCAGGCGTTCGTCGAAGCCGTCGGTGCCGCGCGCGCGAACTTGCAGGCTCGCGGGCCCGATGACCGCGTGGACGACTTCGCCGGCGGAGCCCGCGATGCTGTGAGAGGCGATCGTGGTGGCGAGCACGAGCGCGACGGCGATCGCCACGCCGAGGCCGGCGAGCAGCTCCTGGACGGCATGCACGCGCAGTCGGCGGCGGTAGAAGTAGAGCGAGCGCGTCGGGGCGCATCAGGGCGCGGGCCTTGAGGGGCTCGGGGCGTAGTGCTCGCCGGCTCCTACGGCGGTCGCTGCTGCGCCGCGAGGGCGCGTCGAGGGCGTGGGCGCCGTCCTCTGAGGAGGATCGCTCGAGCGTCCCGTCGCGCAGCGTCAGGCGCCGGTCGGCGAGCGCCGCCGCCTCGATGTCGTGGGTGACGAGCAGCACGCAGGCGCCGCGCTCGTGCGCGACCGAGCGCGAGCAGCGCCACGATCTCGTGGCTGCGGGCGCTGTCGAGGTTGCCGGTCGGCTCGTCGGCGAGGATCAGCTTCGGGTCGCCGGCGAGCGCCTTGGCGATCGCGACGCGCTGGCGCTCGCCGCCGGAGAGCTGCTCGGTGTTCTGCTGCACGCGATCGCCGAGGCCGACGCGCTGCCAGCCACGGCAGCGCGCGCGCGTGGGCCTCGCGCGTGCCACGCCCGCCGGAGATCAGCTTGCTCGCCGCGTTCTCCAGCGCCGAGACGTGGGGCATCAGCCGCGGCGTTCTGGTAGATGAAGCCGACTTCGCCGAAGCAGGTAGTCGGACGCCTGCTTCTCGGAGAAGGCGGAGAGATCGCGTCCGTCGAAGCGGATCGTGCCCGCGTTCGGGTTTCAGCAGCCCGGCGATCAGCAGCAGCAGCGTCGTCTTGCCGGAGCCCGAGGGCCCATGCAGAGCGACGATCTCACCCGGCGCGATCTCGAGGCTGACCCCGTCGACCGCGCGCACCTCTTCTGTGGCCGCCGGGTAGTGCTTGACCACCTCCTCCAGCTCAAGCATCTCCTGCTGCGGCTCGCCGTGCACCGGCGGAGCCTCGACTCACGCGCTCGCCTGCCGGTGGATCGGCACGACCGTGGCGAGCTCGGGGTCGGTGCTGCCGCCCAGCCCGCCGCCGCCGATCCGCAGCGCGCGGTCGGCAGCCGGCGAGCGCGGTGGACTCGCCGACGGTCATCAGGACCGCGATGCCCTCGTCGGCGAGCGAGCGCAGGAGCGAGAGCAGATTCGTCGCGCTGACGTAGGTCGACGCCGGTGACGGGCTCGTCGATCACGAGCAGCGCCGGGTCCAGCACGAGCGCGCGAGCGACGTTGACGCGCACGGCCTCGGCGCTGTCGAGCTCGTTGATCGGTGTGGCGCGGCGCACTCGCCTGCGCCGACGCGCTCGAGCGCCGCGTGGGCGCGGCGCGCTCGGCGGCTGAGTGGCTTGCGCCGCGCGCGCGCGGGCCGAGCACAGCTCGTCGAGCACGACGCCTGCCTTCGCGGTCGCGCGGGGCGGAGCGGCAGTAGCCGATCCCGTTGCCCAACGCCTGCCGCCGCGGGTGCTCAGATCGCGTCCTTGAAAGCGCACAACGCCTGTGTCGGGTGGCTCGATGCCGGCGGCGATGCGCAGCAGCGTGGAGCGGCCCGAGCGTGGCATGCCCCAGATCGCGACCAGTTCGCCGGCTTCGAGCGACAGCGACACGTCGTCGAGCACCACGCGCTCCAAGCGTCCCGCCTTGTAGCGCTTGCCGACCCGCTCCAGGGCGAGCAGCGTCATCGGCTGCGATCCCTGCCTGCCCTGCCTGCCCTGCCTGCCCTGCCCGCCCGGCTGATCCGGGACCTGCCCGCCCTGCCGGTCCCGCGCGCCGATCGCCGCTTCGAGCTCGCCGCGTGCGTACTCGGTCCATTTGAGGGTTTGCCCGGCTTCCAGGCGCTTGACCTCCTCGACCAGCCGTCGAGCGAGGGGAGAGGCGCCGTCGAGCGCGGGAGCGTTCGCAGCCGCCTTGCGCTCTGCGAGCAGGCCGCGCTCGCAGCGGTCGAGCAGGACGAGCGCCGCCTCGGGCTCGAGTATCGCGAGTTGAATCGCGAACAGGCTCGAGCGCTGGCGTTCCTGGGTGACCTGGGCGATCAGCCACTCCTGGTAGCCGCACAGACCCTCGACTGTGGGCCGGTAGTGGGGCTTGGGCTGGCGCAGCTCCTCGAGCGCCGACTCCTGTTGCGGGACCTTCTCGATCAGCCCACGTTCCTCCAACGCGGTGAGCGCTTTATAGACCTGTGAGGGGCTGGAGAGCTCGATCGCATCGCCATAGGTGCGCTCGAAGCGGTGGACGAGGTCATAGCCGTAGCCCGTGCGCTCGATCAGCAGGCCAAGCACCCCCCAACCGATCGGCGATCGCATCGCGAAGGCACTGCCCTGTGTGGCGACCCGCTTCCCATCCCGAGCAGAGCGTACCCCAAGTCTGGCCCCGTTTTCAAGCGAATCCGCGGACCTCATTTATTCACATCGAGAATAGTCACAAAGTGAAGTCACGAGGTGAACCTTCACAAAGTGCCTATGGGGCTGCCCTCGAGCTGATTTTAGGTGATGGAAGGATTCGCCAAAAACCCGCGCCGACCCCGGAGGGCCCTGTCCTCACCAGCAAGAGCATTCTAGCGCGATTATTCACAAAGTAAACCTTCACAAAGTGCTTACGGAGTCAGCCAAATCGCGCCACAATGACGGAGGAGGAATCAAGAGGGCTACTTCCGTCTGCGCCGGGGAGGCGAAGATGGGAATCAGGAGATCGGGCAAGTGCTGGGATTCGGGATGCAGGATCTGGGAGCAGGCGCCGCACGGCAGGATACTGCCGGTGCGAGTGCCGGCGCTGGGCGTGCGGGCACCGCCGAGGCTGGGCCCGCACATGGGCCCTCGCATGGGCCCGCACATGGGCCCTCACGCGGGATCGTCGAGATGTGGGGGCTCTCCTTCGAGCGTCACGGGTCCCTCTCCGGTGGCGCTCTGAAGAGGTTCGGGCGCTGTAGCCCTCTCCTGCCCGGCCTCGAGGGCGTCGCGGTCACATCCCGGCCGCGACGTCCATTTCTTCACTGCGTCTAGAAATTATTCCCAAAGTAAACCCTCACAAAGTGAACATTCACAAAGTGCTTGTAAATCAAGGAAAACCCGGCATACGCTGCCAAATGCACGGCGGATGGGGGAGAGGGCCACAAGACTTTCGGGCCAGAGCCGTGTTAGCAGGGGCGCAGAGCAAATGTGTGTAACAAAACGGGAGCGGGGAAGGATCGCATGAGGGTTTTGGGGCAGGAAGTATTTATAGAAAAAATATCGCCTTTAGCCTCAGGGCCGCTTCTTCCGGCCGGACGGGCTGGACCGCGGGGGGTCGGGCCAAGCCTTCACGAGCGCTCGCCGGTCGACGACCTCGAGAGAAAGCTACCGCGCGGCGCCGACCAGCGATTGCAGCGCGAGCAGGGCTTGGCGCTGTCGCTCGAATGCGAGCTTGCGTTCGAGCCTCAGGCGCTGCCATCGCTCGGCGTGGAGGTCGGCTTCGAGTCGCCATCTGCGGACATCCTCGGCGGTGAGCGTGGGGCTTTTGTGATCGTCTGGCATGGTCGTATCCTAGCTCATCTCTCGGCCGGTTCTTCGCCTTCCGGGGGTTCTCCGCGGCGATTCACCGCGGCCACGATCTCTCCCAGTTCGCTGATCTCTTTGCCGTGCCGGCGCAGGACTGCTCGCGCTCCTCGAGGCTCGCCTCCAGGGTGGCGTTGGGGAGCTCGCGGCCTCCGCCAGGGTCTGTGCGTACGTGATCGACCCGGTCGGGGTGGATAGGCCGGTCGGTAGCTGGCGTCCGAGCGTGCGGCCCACGAGCGTCGTGACCACGATCAGTGCTGCGATGACGGTGCCGCCGCGCTCGACGAGGAACAGCGGCGTGGAGGACAGGGCGATCCCGGGCAGGCGCTCGGGGATGCCGGATAGCGCGGTGATCAGGATGCCGGCCACGGCCGCGCTGACCGCTACCCAGGGCAGGGTTCTCTGCACCCAGCGGGCGAGGCGGTACGGCGGTTCTCGGTGGGGTGCAGTGGGCATCTCAGGCAACCATAGGCGAACACACGTTCGTCCTCAAGGCCCATCGCAAAATTGGCACAGAGTTGGCGCAAAGTTGGTGCATTTCGCGACCCGGCCCGTCCCCGGCCACCCGCCAGGTCACGAACAAAACCAAAACCAAGCGGTCCCCACAACCAGCGGCCGGCAAGCTCACGACGCTCGGGGTCACCACCCGCTCAGTGGCGTAGCTATATCCCCCCAACCCTTTGTCCTTCACCAAGCGGTCCCCACCCCCAGCGGCCGGCAAGCTCACGACGCTCGGGGTAACCACGCCCAACGTGGCGTAGCTGGGACCCCACACGCCTTTTCACAAACTTTCCTCCAAACAGGAAAGCAACACCCTTCATCTCATTTGTCATCCCGCGATGCCCGAATGCGCCCGGCCTCGCCTATGACCGCAACTGGGGAGCGCACCCACACGGGTGACGCTCCCCAGCGCCGAATGAGACGAAGGAAACTAAATGAAGCAGGTAATAAGACTAACCCTAACCGGAGCATGCCTGATGACCGCCCTTAGCGCCATTGGACCGGCCTCGGCTTTGGCCTCGCCGTGCACAAGTAAACGGGGTGAAAGCGTCGAACTCTGCGTCGAAGGGCAGCTGCAGAAAGAAGGCACGTTCGCGTTGACGGGCCAGCAGAAGGAAGGTAGCTACAAGGATGTCTTCAACCTGGAATTCGCTACTTCCCTGGAAATTAGCTGTGGGTCGGTCAACCTCTCGAAAGGGAACATCATAGCGGGCAGCAACGGCAAAATGGAGGTCTCGGGGTTGTATCTCGAATATCCGAAATGCCGAGTCGTGGAACCCGAACACTGTGCGGTGAAGGGCGGCAGCTTGCTGGTCGATGGTGGCGAAGGACTCGGCACCGGGCCGGGGCTCTCGGCCGCTCTGACCAAAGCCTCCGAAGTGACCCTGCTCGGCGGCGGCACGGGCGAAAAGTGGACCAAGTATGAAGTCGTAAGCAGCGGTGGGACGTGCTCTGCTTCCTACGAAGAGATCGTCAAAGGCAATGCGAAGTGCCAGCTGCCGGAAAGCACCGTCGAAGCCGTCACGCACCTCTTGAAATGCGAACCGTCGGGGAACGAATTGAAATCCAGCGGTCACGGGGCGAAGTTCGCGCTGACCATGGAAGTCAAGCTCACCTCGGGCAAGAAGTGGAGCATCTAGAAGCTCTGATGAAGCGAGAATTAGGTTAAACGAAGAGGGGGCGGGACGCCGAATGGGTGTCCCGCCCTCCCGTCCCGCCCTCCCGTCCCGCCCTCCAACTCTCTTTATTCACATGAACACCACACACCACCACAAAAAATCCTCACAAGCCTTCCCCGAGCCGCTCCAGGTCCTTGAGATCTTCCGGCCGGCCGGCGGCGCGCTTCATCGTGCGCAGGTCCTCGAGCGCGCAGACCTGGACCTGAGTATCTCTGAACGTCACGGGGATGGCACGCGGTGCGAGCTCGGTGTAGGCGAGGTCCTGATCGATTCCCTGCACCCATTGCATGATGTCCAGCGGGCCGAGGCTGGTCTCCAGACGGAAGTTGGCTCCTTCGGCGAGTCCGACCGGGTCGGTCGGGTCGTAGGGGAACTCCTCGGGCGAGAAGTCCTCCAAGCCGACGTGCTGGGCATTGATCTCTTTCAACAGGCGCGCAAGCCGCTCCAAGTTCTCCGGGGACGGATCGGGAACGATGTCGAGGTCTTTGGTGGCACGGATGAAGCCGTGCACGCCGACGGCGACTCCCCCGATCACCACGAACTCGACCTGTGCGCCCGTCAGTGCGAGCAGCAGGTCGTCAGGTTCGAACATCGTCGGGCAGGCCCTGCTGGAAGCTCGCTGACGAATCGGCTCAGGCGCAGCGTCTCCTCCAGGCATTGCTGGGGGGTCTTCTCGCGGTCGCGCAAGGCACGTGTCTGCTCGGCCCGCTCGTTGCGGGCGATCTCCGCGGGCGTCCACGGCCCGCACGGCTTGTCTTTCGGCTTCCCGGCCATATGCACGGATTGTAGCGCCCGTTCAGGACTTTGTATCACCACCGCCTGGCTGCCCTCAACGGGTCCCGCAACCTCCCGCGAAGCGGGCCACAACCTCGGCATCGACCAAGACCGGAACTGTCTGCAACCACCCCCAACGGCAGGCAAGCCAAGCAAACCGTCGGTCACTGGGAACCAACTTAGCGTAGCTGGAAATAAGCAACCTCTTTGTCTCTACACCCCACCTCCAACCACCCCCACCCCCTAAGGAGACCAACCAATGTCTGATTTCCTAAAAAATATGAGAAAACACATAACCCCATCCACATTGATTGCTCTCCTAGCACTAATCTTCGCCCTAACCGGTGGAGCCTTTGCCGCCACGGGGGGCGGGAGTAATGGTGGTTCTAACACCCATTCCCTTACCGCCTCCGCCGCCAAGTCCAAGTCCAAAGGCGCCAAGGGCCCAAGAGGCGCGAGGGGGCCGGCTGGTCCTGCGGGCCCCGCGGGTAAGAACGGCGCGACGGGTGCGGCCGGCGCGACCGGAGCGCAGGGTCCCGCTGGGGCGAAAGGCGAAACCGGCGCCGCCGGCGAACAGGGCAAGGAAGGCGAAGAAGGCCCCAAAGGCACCAGCGCCAGGCCCGTCACGAGCAAAGAATTCACAGGTGAAATCGAAGGGCACTGCAAAGAAGGCGGCTCAGAAATTAGCGTCGGCTCCGCCAAAACCTATGCCTGCAACGGCCATGAAGGCAAGAACGGCACGTTCGGCAGCGAACCGCTGCCCCCGGGGCAGACGCTGACCGGGGTATGGGCCGGGAATAGTTATGCCGAAAAAGAAGGCATAGCGACATGGACGGCTACCAGTTTCGCGGACCCGATCGATAACCCCAAGATCGCAGAAAACGAACATATGGAATACATCAAGGAAGGCGGAGCATTGCCCGAACATTGCACTGGCAGTGCGGAAGAACCCGGCGCCGTAGCAGGCTATCTATGCATTTTCGCCGAGGAAGAAAGCAACGTTTCAGCAGTCGGACCCCTCGATGACAATGCGGAAGGGCACCCCATCGCTGGCTTTACTGTCCAGATCCTCAGCGGAGCGATCAAGGGACAGTTCCTCGCTCACGGAACGTGGGCGGTGACGGGCTGCAATCCCGCTCTGCCAAAAGGAGAACCGCTGGCTTGCAAGCACTAGTAGGTAGCCAGCAAAGGTACGAACAATGACTCATCCAAAAAACATCTGGAGCGGGGAAAAGAGAACCTCGCCCCGCCGCACGAGCGCGTCTCAGCAACCGGTCGCGTAGGCGAGCATGCGACAGACTTCGGACATCCGTACGGAGTCGAGCGTGGCGATGTGCTCGTCGCGAGTGAGGATCAGGGCCGGGCGGCGCTTGTCGTCGGGCCGCTCGTACAGCCAGATCTCAGCGCGCCTCACTTGGCGCTCTCGTATCCCCAAGCCTGGGAGATCGTCTCGCCGAACTCTGCGATTTCCTCCTCGTCGAGGCGCGCCATCAAGTCTCCGGCCGCCGCGTTGGTCTGGGCGCCGAGGTCTCGTCTCCCCAGTCATCGACTGCGTCGTCGGGCTCGGCGCCGCTCGTTCCTCGCGAGGCGAGGATCTCAACGAACGTGTCGAGCTCCTCCTCGGGCGTCTCGTCAAGCAGTTTCTGGGCCTTCTCACGTGTCGTCATAGGCCCAAGTCTAGCGCCCACCACAGATATCGCAACCCCACGAAAGGCACGACCATGACCAGCACAGAGAACAACGCGAAGTCCGCTTCCACGCCGAGGACCGGTCGCTTCGCGCTGCTCTCGAACGTGCTCCGTGCCAAAGGCGCCACCACGCCAAAAATCGGCGGGCGGGCCTTAATCGTAAACCTCAATGCAACCACTACCAGCGGCAGGCAAGCCAAGCAAACCGTGGGTAACCACAAGCTACTTAGCGCAATAATATTAATAACCTCTTTAAGTCTCCTATTCGCCGCGCCCGCCATGGCGAGGACCGCCCAGCACAGCCTCCTTTCCACGTTTGGGCCTGAAGGCCCGCACTCGACGTCCAGTTTCCAGGACGCGGATGCGGTCGCGGTTGACGAAGGCGGCGGCTATGTCTATGTCGATGAAAGCGGAACGAAGATCGAGCGGTTCAACTTGGCGGGCGAAAAAGCGGACTTCGGCGGACATGGCGCCAATATCAACGAAAACGAACTGACCGGGTTCAAATCCGGCAATGGGTCTGGAAACAAGCTCGCGGTCGACGACTGCGAGAACAGCCTGACACAACCGTGCTCGGCGTTGCTGGAAGATCCCTCCGTCGGCGATCTGTATGTGGTCAACGCCGAACGCTCCCGGGTGGAGGCGTTTACGCAGAGCGGCGAACCGGTTGTTTTCAGCGAAGGCTCGGGTGCGGGCACGAACGTGCTCGCGTCTTGTGGGGAATGCTCAGCTGTCGCGGTCGGTGCCAACGGCGACATCTATGTCTCAGGCAGCACTGGCGAGGTCTACGCCCCGACAGGAGCGCCGATCGGCTCTTTTCCCGTGACCGGAGCGCAGTTCCTAGAACTCGAACCCTTTGTAAACATTGGTGGTACGTATACGCTCACGTTCGAAGGCGAAACGACGATGCCGATCGAATTCACCAGGAATGCCTGTGAATCCTGTGCAAATCACAAAGGTCCGGATGCGGAAGCTGCTCAGGCCGCACTGGAAGCACTCCCGAAGATCGGTGCCCATAACGTTGAGGTCTCCGAAGAAGCAGGTGAGGGGGATGTAGACCATCTGTCGATCGTATTCAAGGGCGCCCCTGCGCACACGATCGTCCCGGCGCTCGGTTGCGACCCCTCGGGTCTCACCGGGAAAGGCACGGGATGCAAGGTGAGAGATCCGCGGCACAAAGGCGCGCTGGCCGTCAACTCCAACGGCGTGATCTACACCGTCGGGGAAACTGCCGGCGACCAAGGAGGCGACCCGCACGTAATCGCGTTAACGCCTTCGTCGCTTCCTCCGGTCACGGCGGCGACGACGTACACCGAAGTCGCCGCGCCCCTGAATGAGTTTGTCCCAGAACCCAAAGCGATAGCGGTCGAACCTGTCACCAATGACCTCTACGTTGTGGGCCTTACCAATTTTGATGAACCTGGTGCGCGTCCCTTTATCCTCCAGTTCGACGAAGCGGGCGACGTGATCGGTGCGCCGTTTGCCCTCGAAGGCGCGGGTGCGGGCGCGAGCGGCGTCGCGGTGGACGGCGCTTCGGGCGATGTCTACGTGTCCGACGGCGGCCAAGCCAACATCTGGGGCCCGCCGGAGTTCCCCAAAGCGCACGTCGAAGCTGAGGCCGTCAGTGAAATAAGCGCGACCGGGGCGATCGTCACCGCCAACATAAATCCCGAGGGTGAACCCACAACGTATCGCGTGGAATACGCGGTAAGCGGCGAAGAAGGCTGTTTTGCGAGCGAAAGCTGCGCCAAGACATCCGAAGCGAGCGCGGGTGAAGGCGAAGCGGTGATTCCCGTCGAAGCGCGCTTGAGCGGGTTGAGGCCCGGCACCGATTACGTGTTGCGCATCGTCGCCGCTGCGACCGTGGGTGCGCCGGTCACCTTCACGACGTTGCTCGCGGCCCCGCCGACCTCCTCGTCGCTGCCTGACGGCCGTATCTACGAGCCGGTGTCGTTGCCCGCGTCGGCTGATGGTGAAGTGTTCCCGCCCTACACGGAACATGAAGTCAAAAATGACCGGCAGACGTATACCGGCGACTCGATCCGGGCGGCGGCCGGTGGCGAAGCCGTCGCGTATGCCGGTGAAGTGCAGGCCGCCGCCGGCGGCGGAGCCGGCGATTTCGGCAATGGGTATGGGGACACGTTCCTGGCGCGGCGCGGCGCGCACGGTTGGGAACCGGTCGACATCACGCCGACCGTCGAAAACGCGTACAACGTCTATGGGGGGTTCACGCCGAATCTCTCGCAGGCGTTCCTGACGGTGGTTGATCCTGCGCAGACGCAGGCAGCGCTCGCCGGCTGCTTGGTGCTCTATTCCTATGCCGATGGCGAATACCGTCCGCAGTTCACGAGCGTGTTCGAAGGGGGCTGCCAAGGCAGCGAAGCTGCGTCGGGGCCCAATGAGATTTTGGCGGGAGCGTCCGCCGATGGGTCGGCCGTCGCGTTCGAGTCCGAAGGGGCTTTGACTCCGGAAGCGGTCGCGGGGCATCGTAATAGCACACGCGAAAGCGCGACAAGTACCAACAAATACCAGGGAACGCTGAATCTCTACGCCTCGTCCGGCGGTCGTGTGCAGCAGGTCAACGTCGGCGCCGAAGGCGAAGCGGAATCGACGCCGGACGCGATGTTCGGCGGTCCCGCGGCGGAAACGGTGGAAAAGGGGTCAGGGGCGGGACTAGAAGTCCAAGGCCATTCCGGGGCAGAATCGGCCGAAGGGGATCTCGCGGGCGCTGTCGCGGGGGACGGGTCGCGCATGTTCTGGTCCTCACTCGAACCGGTGAAGAGTGGACTTGGCCTCACCGAGAAGCATGGCGCCAAGAATCGCGTGAAGGCCCTGTACGCGCGCGTCAACCCGGCCAAGCGCCAGAGCCCCGTCAGCGAAAGCGGCGAATGCACGCGTCCCGCCGACGCGTGTACGGTGCAGCTCGATGCTTCTACGCTTCCGGGGTCCGTGAAGGAAAAAGCAGAAAAAGGCGGCGGCGGAGAGTTCCGCGGCGCGAGCGGCGACGGTTCGCGCGTGCTGTTCATGGACTGCCATCGACTGACCGCAGGCTCGACCGCGGTCACGACGGGCGCGGGCTGCTCTCATGCGGAACCGACAAAATCCGAAGAATACAACTACGTGTTCACCGGCGACGATCTCTACGAATACGACTTCGACAGGCCCGTGGGCGAACGCCTCACCGACCTCACGGTCGATCACAACGCGGGAGACACGCTTGGCGCGGACGTGCAGGGTGTCCTCGGCTCCAGCGTTGACGGGTCTTATGTCTATTTCGTCGCCGACGGTGACTTGGCCGCGGGCGCCGTCTCGGGCCAGCCGGACCTGTATCTGTGGCATGAAGGTGCGACCAGCTTCATCGCGACACTCGCGCCGGGTGACGAACACGACTGGCGCGCCGGTCTGGCCGAGCGCACGGCCGAGGTCAGCCCGGACGGTGGCGCGGTCGTGTTCCAGTCCACGCGCCCGTTGACCGGCTTTGACAACAACGGTCCGCATTGCGTGCCACCGATCATTCAGAGTGGTGCAGCGAAGCACACCGCGGGAGCGTGCAGCGAGGTGTATGTGTACGACGCCGGATCGGGCGGGGCCGGCTCATTGGCGTGCGCGTCGTGCAGTCCCGTCGGCGCGGCGCCGAGCGAAGACGCCGGCTACCTGCCGAACTGGTCGGAGTCGCCCACGTATCAGCTGCGGGTGCTCTCCGCCTCCGGCGGTCGCGTGTTCTTCGACAGCCCCGAAGCGCTCGTCAAGCCGGCGATCAAGGGTGTCGAAGCCGTGTATGAGTGGGAGCGCCCCGGCGAAGGCGGCTGCACCGAACAGGCGGCCTCGCCCGTAACTGGCGGCTGCACGTACCTGCTCTCGGGCGTCAGCGACGAACCGGCGGTGTTCCTCGACACCGATGAAACGGGGAACAACGTTTTCTTCACGACCCGCGCGCAGCTCGTCCCCGAAGACAAGAACCAGCTCGTCGATCTCTACGACGCGCGCGTCGACGGCGGCTTCCCCCATCCGAGCACGGCCTGCGAAGGCACAGGCTGCCAGGGCGTCCCCCCGGCCCCCCCAACCTTCGCCACCCCCGCGAGCGTCACCTTCAACGGCACCGGAAACTTCCCCCCGGCTCCACCGCCGCCACCGAAGAAGGTCACGAAGAAGACTGTCACCTGTAAAAAAGGATTTACCAAGAAACACAATAAATGCATCCGCACGAAGCACAAGAAATCCAGCTACGACCGGAGGCCAGGCCGATGACCCCGCGCTTAATTACACGCACGCGCGTCTTACTATGCCTCGCGCCCATCGCCGCTCTCCTGTTTACCCTCGCCTTCGCCCCAACACCCGCACGCGCCGCGGGGCAGTATGGGGAATGCTTTAGCTCCGAACAGATCAAGGACGTGGTCAAGGAAGTGAATGGAAAGCCGGAAACGGTCCAGGAAACGGTCCGTACTCCGAGCGGGGTTTGCCAGCCCGGCTGGGAGATCACCTCGCACTCCAACCCCACCGACATCGCGCCCGGCGGACATGGGTACATCAACCTGTACGTGTTCAATGTGGGTGGCGCGAACAGCGTGGCGGGCGATCCCGTGACGGTCACCGACGTGCTGCCCGCGGGCGTCACTGCGCTATATGCCGGTGAACCGTCGCATCCAGAACAGCAATCCCAGTTTTGGGATTGCACCGGCAACGCTGTCGGCGAATCGCCGCGTCTGCTCGACAAGTTCGAACAGCCCGCGACCGTCGTAACATGCACGCCGAACCTGTTGAGCGTGTCCACGTTCCTCGGTGGGGGCGCTCCGCTCGGGAGTCAGGGCATTGTCCCATTCGGCACGGCTGTGCTTCAGGAGCCGCACCCGATCTCTCTCGAAGTCGCCGTCGCGGGCACGCCTGGCCAACCGCCGCACACGCTGACGAATCAGGCGAGCGTCGGCGGTGGCGGCGCTCGCCCCTCGGTATTCGCCGCGACGAGCCAGCCGCTGCACATCAGCTCCCAGCCCGCGCCGTTCGGCGTCGCCAACTGGGACGGATGGTTCTCGAACGCGAACGGCACGCTCGACACGCAGGCCGGATCGCACCCGTATGAGGCGACGTTCGACTTCGAAGTGAGCTCGGAAGTAGCCTCAAATTATCCTGAATATCAGACTGTAGAAGTCTCGAAAGGGGTGTCTGAACCTGTCTTGGACTCCCAGCATTTCGAGCGTCCGGCCGGTGGCGAATTCCGCGATGTGACGGTCGATCTGCCGCCGGGGTTTGTCGGCAACCCGACCGCCGTGCCGCAGTGCCCGCGCGAAGACTTCGACGCGAATAGCGTCGCCGAATCTGCCTGTCCTCCGAGCACCGTCGTCGGGTTCGCGACGAGCAACACCCTGGCGATAGGCTTCCTTTCCGAACCGATTTATAATCTGGTGCCGCCGCCGGGCGTCGCGGCGGAGTTCGCGTTCACGATCGAAGGCGAGTCGACCTTTCTCGATTCCGGCGTGCGCAGCGGCGGCGACAGCGGGATCGTCACGCACACCGACAACAACCCGACGGGCCGCGGCGTGCTGGGCGCCGTGGTCACGTTGTGGGGTACGCCGGGCGACCCCAGCCACGACCCCACGCGCTGCGCCTTTAAGAGCCATCTGCACGAATGCACGAGCGGGGCGGGCACCGCGCCGTTGTTGACGCTGCCGACTGCGTGCGGCGCGCCGCAGCCGGTCTCGGTCGAAGTCAACGAGTGGGGTCACGAAAGCGTCACCGCCGCCAAGACCGTGTACCTGCACAACAGCAGCGGCCCCGCGGCTAGCCCAAGCGAACCGACCGCTACCGGGTTCACCGGCTGCGAACGGCTCAGCTTTGGTCCGTCGATTTCCACGCAGCCCGACACGGTCGACGCGGACAGCCCGGCGGGGTTGACCGTCGAAGTCAAGCCGCCCGTCGGCGGGCTCTCCATTGAGGAAGGCCTCTCGGCCGCGGATATCCAGGACACGACCGTGACGTTGCCGCGGGGGCTCGTGATCAACCCCGGCCAGGCGGCGGGGTTGCAGGCCTGCAAAACCGGGGATCTCGAAGGCGGCGACGATCTCCCTCTGCCTGGGGAAAACGGTGAAGAAGAACGCTTCGCCGGCCCCGCGAAATGCCCAGGCGCCTCCAAAATCGGAACGGTGGTCATCAAAACGCCGCTGATCGAAGGCGGCGCGGAAAAGCAGCTCGAAGGCAACGTCTTCGTGCTCGAATCCGAGCCCCCGGAAATCAAGCTGCTCGTCACGGCCTCCGGCGATGGCGTCAACACGAAGCTGATCGGGACGGTGCATCTCAGCGAACAGACCGGCCAGCTGACGACCACGTTCCAGGGCACCCCCGAGCTGCCGTTCACGGACTTCAAGCTGTCTTTCTCCGGTGGCGCGCAGGCCGCGCTCGACACTCCGACGCAATGCGGCTCGTACGGGTCCGAACAGGGCTTTTTCGCGGACTTCACGCCGTGGTCGAGCCCGTTCGACGCCGACGTCTTCCCGACCGCGGAATTCGCGATCGAACACGGCCCGGGCGGCGGCGCCTGCTCGTCCTCGCCGTTGCCGTTCCATCCCGAACTGACCGCGGGCGCGACGACCGACCAGGCCGGTGGCTACACCGACTTCAGCCTGCTGTTGCAACGCGGGGACGGCCAGCAGCGAATCGACGGGTTGCAGTTCAAAGCCCCCGAGGGCCTGACCGGGTTCCTCTCGAAGGTCCCGCTCTGCACGAATGCCCAGGCCGAAGCCAACGCGTGCCCCGCGGCATCGAAGATCGGCCACACGGTCGTGGAGTCCGGCCCGGGACCGTATCCGCTGGTGGTGCCGGAACCAGGTCAGGAACCGGCGCCGATCTACCTGACCGAATCCTACGACGGCGCGCCCTTCGGCCTGGCGATCGTCGTCCCGTTGCACGTCGGCCCATTCACGCTGCCGACACAAAGGGTCAGGGCGAAGATCGAAGTCAACCCGACGACCTCCGCATTGACGATCACGACCAACCCACTGCCCCAGGAGGTAGCGGGCGTCCCCACGGATCTGCGTGAGATCGACGCGGTCATCGAACGCCCCGAATTCATGGTCAACCCGACCAACTGCACGCCAAGCGAATTCTCCGGCACAGCCTACGGAACAGCCCCTCCCGGCCAGAACGAACCAAACACGACGGCCCCAATCAGCAGTCATTTCGGCGTCGGCGCCTGTCAGGCATTGAAATTTGCCCCCAGCATCGCCTTCTCGACAAATGGCAAAACGTCTAAAGCGGACGGAGCCGATCTGATCACGAAGTTGACCTATCCAAGCGCCCCCCAGGGCACGTACGCGGACATCGGCTATGTGAAAGTCGAACTGCCAAAGGCCCTGCCAAGCAGGCTGACCACCCTCCAAAAAGCCTGCACGCAGAAGCAGTTCGAAGCCAACCCGGCCGGCTGCCCGGCGGCCTCGGACATCGGCCACGCGGTCGTCCATACGCCCCTGCTCCCGGTTCCATTGGAAGGGCCGGCGATCTTTGTGAGTCACGGAGGAGAAGCTTTTCCCTCGCTCACGATGGTTCTGCAAGGAGATGGAGTGACGGTGGATTTGGTGGGTACTACGTTTATCTCCAAATCAGGCATCACGTCGACCACCTTCAAGACGGTGCCGGACGACCCATTTAGCTCATTTGAATTGGTCCTCCCCCAAGGTCCGTATTCGGCTTTGGCAGCCAACGGAAACCTATGTGCCCAGAAACTGGTCCTCCCCAACGAATGGGTCGGTCAAAATGGAGCCCCGCTGAAGAACGACTCGCCCGTGACCGTAACCGGCTGCGCCCCCTCGATCCACGTGACGAGCCACAAAGTCAAGGGCAACACCGCAACGATCCAGGTCAGCGTCCCCTCGGCGGGCAAGCTCACGGCAACCGCCAAGGGCCTGTCGAAGGGCTCAAAGAAGACGGCCGGCGCGGGCACGGTAACGGTCAAGCTCCACCTAACGACCGCCGAGCAAGCAACCCTCAAAACCCACAAGGGCCGCAAGCTGGCGGCGAAGGTCAAGCTGAGCTTCGCGCCGAAGAGGGGCGGGAGGCTGACGACGAGCACCACGGTGCTGATCGGCTGAGTGGCTCCGCGGATCCCGGACCTTCGGCCCGGCCGCTCTCGCGGCCGTCCCAAAGTCCGGATCCGCGCCGCTGGACCCGCCGGGCGATGCCTGGCCGAGAGCGTTCTCGCGCCAAGTTTTGGACGGGATGCCCCAGTAAAACCGGGGGTTGAGGCTTGCGATCTGGCTCGCAATCGAGCCTCCCGTCCAAGGGGCTGAGTAGCTTCGCCGGTCATGTTCATGCACGGGACCACACCCGGGCTCGCCGACGGCTTGCGCTCGTTGGCGGACGGCCGGCTGCACGGACCGATCGGGCCTCATGTCGCCGCGGCCAGTGGTGGCCATCCGATCGAGTTCTGGCTGACGGTCGTGCCGGCGGCCGGCGTTCTCGCCTGCGGATGGTTCTGCGTCGCGCTGAAGGCCGTCAACCGTCTGTGCCGCGACGCTGCGGACCCGGCCACCCAGACTGCCTGGCTAGGATTCCCATGATGACCGTCAGCGAATATAGCCCAGCTCGCCTCCGCCGGAGCCCTACCGCCCGGCGCTTCATGGTCGTGTACGTGATCGGGATCGCGTGTACGCTGCTGATCGGTCTCCTGAAGCAGATCGTCGGCTTCTCCGACGCGCTCGCCACGGGTCTCGTGATTGGATTGATGGTCCTCTTCGCCGTCGTCGGTGGACCCTTCATCTTCCTCGCACCGCACCTGCACCCCAATCGTGACCGGCCCGGCGCTTGTCCTCCGGTCTTTCCGATCCTACGCATCCGGCTGGCCCGCTACGGTCGTCTCACCATCGATATTCTCACGGTCGGCGTTTCTATAATTGCGATCGTCCAAGGACCCACATGGGTGTTGGCGCTGGTTATCCCATTGTTGATCGTCCTTGCGGTTACCTCTTGGCGTAACGATGCGCGTGTCATCGAGGATCTCGCTGCGCACGTCTTCAACCGTCACCCCGACCACGAGCAGTAACGCACCGTCCAAGGGGCTGAGTAGCGTGCTCGGTCATGTCTTCGGTTGCTCTACAGGAGTGGCAGGGAACCCGCTGCGCACGGCGCTGTGGGCGGCACCGGGCCGGGTCGGCACACCAGCTGGAGGACTCAGCCACCGTGTCGTAGGGTGCGGGCCCCGGGAGGGCAGCGCTCCTCGCCAAGCAGGTCGGGTCTTCATTTTTTCGACCGAGCCGCAAAGCGGCTTCGTGCGGTCGAAAAAATGAAGTCCGATCCTGCGCTGCTCACAAAGAGAACCTTCACAAGGTGCTTACGACCCCTGGCCGCGGGCCGGGATTATGGGCGCCTCCTTAAAGGCCGATGCCGGGGCGTCATTTTTCGAAGAGACGACGCCCCGACACCGAATGAGACAGGAAGTATTCTAGCAGATGCAATTCGATGTCGGGTCGATCGACGATGCTCGTGCTGTCGTGGTTGCGCGGTTGCGTGCGCGTCGGGAGGAGCTTGTCGCGACGATCTTTGCGCGGGTGCGCGGCGATGCGTTCGATCGCGCCGGCGATCAGGACGCCGAGTACGTGGCGGGGTTGCGTGCGACGGTCGTGGCGGCGGTGGAGTATGTGCTCGAGGGGATCGAGCGCGAGCAGGAGGGGGAGCGCCAGATTCCGCTGGTGGCCTCAGAGCAGGCGCGCCGCGCCGCGCGTGTCGGGGTGCCTCTGGAAACCGTTCTTCGTCGCTATGTCGTGGGCAGCGCGCTGCTGAGCGAGCTGATCATGGAGGAGGCCGATCGCGGCACGGGCGATTGGACCCCACCCACCCAGCGGGATGCGTGGCGGGGAGCGTTGCGCGTGCAGTCCTCGGTGCTCGATCGTCTGCTTCAGGCGATCACGATCGAGTACGGGGACGAGCTCGAGCGTGTGGGCCACTCGCCCGAGCAACGGCGCGCCGAACGGGTGCGCAGACTGCTCGAGGGTGGGACGACCGAGGGCTCAGAGCTCGACTACGACCTCGATGGGTGGCATCTCGGCGTGATCGCCGTCGGCGGTAGGGCGGCGCAGGCCGTCGGGGGGCTGGCAGCGGGAGTGAATTGCCGGCTGTTGAACGTCCCACAGGGAGCGCAGAGCGTATGGGCGTGGCTCGGCGGGAGAGAGAGGTTGGCGGCGAGAGAGGTCGAGCGGGCGCTCGCGGGCGTGCCGGCGAGCGGGGGTGTGGTGCTCACGGTGGGCGAGCCGGCGCGGGGTCTGCAGGGGTGGCGTCTAACCCATCAGCAGGCGCAGTCGGCGCTCGTGGTCGCGTTGCGGCGTCCTCGACGAATTACGCGTTACGCCGATGTCGCGCTGCTCGCGAGTACGCTCAAAGACGACGTGCTGGCCAGGGCACTGATCGAGATCTATCTCTCGCCCCTGGAAGATTCCCGGGGCAGTGGACCGATGTTGCGCCGAACATTGCGTGCCTATCTCGCCGCGGAGCGCAGTGTCTCTTCCGCGGCGGTCGCGCTGGGAGTGGTCCGCAAGACCGTCGAAAGTCGGTTACGTACGATCGAAGAAAAACTCGGCCGAACGCTGCACCCCTGTCCCGCGGAGCTCGAGGTGGCGTTGCTGTTGGATGAGCTCTCTGTGGCCCCGGAGGGCCGGCCCACACCTGCCCGTGGAGTGCCAGAGGTTCCAATAAAAGGTAAAATTCTCTCCTAGGAGGCGTGGGCGGGAAATGGTGACGTGTCGCCGTAGCAACATGCGTATCTTCCCGGCGCGGAGGTAGTCACATTGCCCATGGCGCAACCGGCCGGGGATCGTGAAGATAGTGACGCTGGCGCCGAGCGCAAAGGTAGGACGGTGTCACAACAAATGAGATGAAGCAGGGCGCCGGAGCGCGCAAGACAGTACGGCGCTCCGGCGTCTATTTACTTCGTGAATACTGACAAAAGAGAACCGCCTCCAAGGCGTTCACGATCGGCGCGTAGGACCGCGGTGCGATACGGTTTCACGATGGATTCGCCCGCGCCTGACTCGCTGGCCGGTCAGGCTGGGCGACTCGCGGCGGGCGAGGTGTCCTCGGTCGTGCTGGTGGAGCGGGCGCTCGAGCGTGCGCGGGAGCTTCAGCCGCTGCTTGGGGCCTTCCGCGTGGTTCTTGCCGAGCAGGCCCTGGCGGAGGCCGTGCGTGCCGACGAGCGATTGGCCGCCGGGGAGCGCGTGCCGCTGTTGGGTGTGCCGTTTGCGATCAAGGACGATGTCGATCTGGAGGGTCAGCCGACCGCGTTCGGGTGTGCGGGGGACTTTCCTCGCAAGACGGCCGACAGCGAGCTGGTGCGGCGGTTGCGTGCGGCGGGCGCGGTGATCGTTGGGAAGACGAACACGCCCGAGGTCGGCCTGTACCCGTTCACCGAGGGACTCGCGTTCGGTGTCACACGCAACCCTTGGAACCTCAACCACACGCCGGGGGGATCGAGCGGTGGCGCGGCGGCGGCCGTGGCCGCGGGCATCGTCGCTGCCGCGATCGGCTCCGACGGTGCGGGGTCGGTGCGTGTCCCGGCGGCGTGGACGGGTCTCGTGGGGGTCAAGCCCCAGCGCGGGCGGATCTCGAACTGGCCGGAAGCGGAGGCCTTCAACGGTCTTTCCTGTCTCGGACCGCTGACCCACACCGTCGCCGACGCGGCGCTGCTGCTCGACCTTCTCAGTGGCCCTCACCCGGGGGATGTGCACACCCCGCCACCGCCGAGCGAGCCGTTTGCGCAGGCGGCCTCCAGAGACCCGGGCACGTTGCGGATCGCGCTCTCGCTGCGCGCGCCGTTCAGCGCCGCGCCGGTTGAGCTAGACCCCGAGATCCGCGCCGCGATCGTACGCGTCGCGGGCGTGCTGGGCGAGCTCGGCCACGACGTGATCGAGGCCGACCCGCGTTACGGCCTGATGGGCCTGACGCTCGTCGCCCGTGGCCAGGCCGGCGTCCACGAATGGGTCCGCACAAACGTCCCCGACCCTGCCGCGTTGGATCCGCGCACGCGCGAGGCCGCTCGCGTGGGGCGGCTCTGCGCCGGGCCGCTGGTGAGCCTCGCAAGGGGCGCGGAGCCGTGGCTGCGCCGGCGTGTCGGATCGATCTTCGACGATGTCGACGTGGTCCTCACGCCGACCACCGCGAGCCCGCCGTTGCGAGTTGGAGCCACCGCCGGCCTGGGTGGTTGGCAGACCGATCGGATCATGGCGAGCGCTTGCCCGTACGCGTGGCCGTGGAACGTGCTCGGCTGGCCGGGGATCAGCGTCCCCGCCGGACTGAGCACGACGGGCCTGCCGATCGGCGCGCAGTTGCTCGGCCGCGCCAACGGCGAGGTGACCTTGCTCGCGCTCGCGGCCCAGCTCGAAGGGGTCGAGCGCTGGGCACAGCGGCGGCCGGCCGGCCTGATGTTGGAGGCGCGCACGGTTGATACCGAGGGGCGCACGGCTGATGCTCGGGAGCGCGCGTCGGCGTTGGGGGAGCGATGACCGCGACTAAGCGTGGGACGGCGCGCCCGCGAGGCGGTCTGTCGACCGTGGCCTGTTTGGGCCTGGGAGCGTCACCTGGAGGGTGCACTCCAATCCGGTGATGCTCGTCGGTGGGGGTTTTCGACTTGAATCTGAGGGGTGTGCGTTTTGTGAATATTCACAAAGTAAACGTTCACAAAGTGCTTACGTGGTTCCTCAAATCTCGCCATTATCCGGCAAGAGGATCTCCAAGAGGCTCTTCTTTATATAGCTTGAGTGCCGTTTCCGCATCCCCTGCGGGGCGGCGCCAAGGGGAGCCGTAAAAAGGTTGTTGCCCGCTTCAGGGCGTAGTACTCTCCAGCCTGGCTTCCTGATCGTGGGCGTCGCGGCGCTTTGACCCCGCCGCGGCGCCTGTTTTTTGTTCGCTCGACCGTAGGCGTGTGGGGCGATGCACTGGGCGCCGAGACGAAACGATCTATCGTCCCGCGAGCATCGGTCGGCGCAGGTTCGCGGCGTAGCGGAAGTGGAGTGCCCCCGCGCCCTTTTGTGGACCACGGGAACGAGCGGGTCACGCAAAGAGGCGCGCTCAGCCCTCCGATGAGGAGCTCTCGCGCCACGTCTGCAGCGCCCCGAGTGCGCCATCGATCACGCGTCCGAGGAAGGTCTCGCGGTCGTTGACGTGCGGCAGTGGCTCAGCCGGCACGGGCACCTCGAGGAACTCGCACAGCGGCTCCCAGCCTTCGCTCACGTTCCACACGAGCAAGCGCTCGGGCGCCACGGTCGCCTCGACCAGCTCGTTGTGGCGCTCGAACCCGGCGATCAGCTGCTCGGGTAGCTCGTGGCCGGCGGCGAACGGCGCCTGCTCGATCCAGAACATGCGCTCGACCAGCTTCAGATAGCGAGCCCAGCGCGGATCGACCTGGCCGCGGGCGCTCGAGAGCAGTCGGATCAGGGACTCGCCGTAACACATGTTCCAAATCGTCTCGCGGAAGCTGGGCTCCCACTTCTCGGGGTCGCGCACGCTCAGCAGAACCTTGGCGTCCGGGTAGAAGTCCATCAGCTCGCGCCAGAAGTAGCCACCGGGCCAGTCCACCGTAGCCTGGGAGTCGCCGAACACCTCATCCCAAGGTTCGGCGCCGTCGAGTGCGCGATTCCAGACGTCAACCTGGTCGAGGTCGCCGATGACGTTGACCCAGTGGTAGCACGGCTCGAAGCCGAGCGTCTCGAGCGCCACCTTCTGCGTCAGCGTGCCGGTGCGGGGCAGGCCTGCTCCTATTACCCTCATGCTCGTGGCTCCTTCGGTGGTATTGAGACAATTCGCCGTTGTCTTTGTGATGGATTGTGACGCTGAGTCTCTCAGAGCGCGTGAGAGTGTCGTGTATGTTCGTGTTTGTGTCCCCCGACGAGTGAGGAGTAATTGTGTCTGACTTCCTTGAGGATAGGCGTAAGGAGATCACGGAGCGGTTGAAGGAGCTGAAGCCGGTGGTGGATGAGTTCAACAGGCTCGAGGCTGCTGTGGAGGCGTTGGCGGGTGTGATCGGTTCGGCTGCGTCTGAGGCCGGCTCGGCCGCCGTCGCGACCGTCACCCGTCGGCGTGGGCCCGGGCGTCCGCGTGGTTCGGGTACGGGCAAAAAAGGACCGGGGCGTCCGCGCGGCTCGGGCAGGCGTGCGCGCAAAGCGACTCGGGCCGGTACGCGGGCCGTGAGCGCCTTGGCGGCCACGGCGGCGCCTGAGGCGGCGGCTCCTGTGGTGGGGCGCAAAGGGCCGGGTCGTCCCAAAGGAAGCGGGAAAAAAGTGGGTCGTCCTCCCGGTTCCGGGAAAAAAGTAGGTCGTCCCAAAGGCAAAGTTGGTCGTCCTAAGGGCAAAGTGGGTCGTCGTAAAGGTGGTGGCACGCGTGCGTTGGAGACTCTGTCGCTGGTGCGGGGTCAGCCGGGTATCACGATTCCTGAGCTGGCGGTGAAGATGGGGATCAAGCAGAACTACCTCTACAGGGTGCTTCCGGGCCTGGAGCAGGAAGGCAAGCTGCAGAAGAAAGGCCGCGGCTGGTATGAGAAGGGAGCCTGAGGACTGACGGCAACCTGGCGCCGACTCTCCCGCGGGGCATCCCGCCGGCTGCAGGGCGGTAGCGTTGGTGGGGTGCTCTGGCGGCTGATCTCAATCCGACCCGCCGTGTGGGTCGCGCTCGTGGCGGCGTGGGTCGCGCTTGGAGTTCCCTCGCCGGCGCCGGCGGCCGGCCGTCACCCCAAGGGGGATTACGCCCCGTTTGCCGGCTGTCCCCTGAGTAACTCGAAGACGGGTGTGTGCATCTTCGCTCAGACCGAAAGCGGCGAGCTGGCGATCGGCTCCAGGACGATCCCGCTCGCGCGGACGATGACGCTGCAGGGCGGCGTCCACGAAGACGAAGCGTCTGGCGAGCAGGAGTTCATCCCCTCAGAAGGCGGCGAAACTCTTTCGAGAACACCTCAGGTCATCCCCGGAACGCTCTTCACGGTCGTGGCTCCGAAGTCCTTACCGGTGTTCGTGCAGGAGATCTTCGATGAATTTATTAATCAAAGACAACCGACGAATGTGATGGCCACAACCGAACTCGCCGGGCCGGCAAGCTCGATCGGGATCGACACGCAGGATCTGATCGAAGCGAAGGGGATCGGGCTGTCGCTGCCGGTGAAGGTGAAGCTGAGCAACCCGCTGCTCGGCGAAAGCTGTTATGTCGGCTCAGACGCGAACCCGATCTCGATACCGCTCACAACCGGGTCCGCCAAACCATCGTCATCGCACAAGGCGGCGACGGGTAAACCTGGTCATGCGCAGTTCAAGGACGAATACAATCTCGTCACGATCAAAGAAGACTCGTTGCTAAACGACTCTTTCGCGGCGCCGAGAGCGGAGGGTTGCGGCGGGATCCTGTCGTTTCTGATCGATCCGGCGGTCAACGCCGAGCTCGGGGTGCCGCTTGCCGCGGGACGCAACGAGGCGATCCTGAACGTCACCCTGCGGGACGCGAACGCGTCGGCTGTCAAGGCCAGCGAATGAGCGTCCGAGACTCCGGGGTCTCGACCAAGGCTCATGTGTATTCAACCTCAACCAAAGGCTTAGGGTTATTGGCGGGAAAGTGCTCTGCCCCGAGACCCATGGCGAGCTAGGCTGCTTCGGAAAGTGCTCTGCCCCGAGACCCATGGCGAGCTAGGCTGCTTCGGTATGGGAGGCGGCGACACGGGGGGAGGGTCGAGGAACCTGATCCTCGCGGCGATGATCTTCGCGGTCGCGATGACGTTCATCGACCAGACGATCGTCTCGATCGCCGCGCCCGAAATCCAGAAGCAGCTGCACCTGACGAGCACCGGCACGCAGTGGGCGATCAACGCCTACCTGCTGTCGCTGGCCGCGCTGTTCGCCTTCGGCGGACGGCTCGCCGACACGGTCGGGCACCGCAAGATGGTGACGCTCGGCGTGATCCTGTTCGCCGGCGCCTCGGCGATGTGCGGGCTGACGCCGAAGGGTAGTCTCGCCGAGGCGTGGATCGTGACGTTCCGCGTGATCCAGGGGGCGGGCGGCGCGATCATGTTCCCGGCCGCGCTCGCGATCGTCGTGCAGACGTTCGAGCTCCGCGAACGCGGCAAGGCGCTCGCGATCTTCTTCGGCATCGCCGGCGGGCTCACCGCGATCGGCCCGATCCTCGGCGGCTACCTGACGCAATGGACCTGGCGGGCGATCTTCTGGGTCAACATCCCCGTCGCGATCGATCGCCTTGATCCTGATCGTGATCTCCAAACCGTCGACGTTGCACCGGCCGGCGCGCATGGACTACAAAGGCCTCGCCCTGATCGCCAGCGGCGTGGCGCTGAGCGTGTTCGGCTTCCAGCAGTCCTCGATCTGGGGCTGGAGCGACCCGGGCACGTGGGCCTGCATCGTCGTCGGCGCGGCGCTGCTGGTCGTGTTCTACTTCGTCCAGCTGCGCACCGAGTCGCCCTTGATCGAAGTGCGCATCTTCAAGATCCGCCCGTTCCTGGTCGAGAACGTCGTGCTGGGGATCGCGATGCTCGTGTTCATCCCGGTGTTCTTCTTCGCCTCGGAGTACGCCCAGATCGCGCTCGGCAAGACGCCTTCGAACGCCGGCGTCTACATCCTGTACTTCTTCATCGGCTTCGTGATCGCCGCGCAGATCGGCGGGCGGATGCTCGACCGGATCGGCGCCAAGCGCCCCGTCGTGCTCGGCTGCGCGATCTCAGCCGTCGGCTTCTACCTGTGGGCGGGCAAGGTCACGGGCCTGGACTTCAACACCCAGCAGTGGTACATCATCCTCGCCGGGGCCGGCATGGGGATGATGCTGGGTCCGGCCTCGACCGACGCCGTCAACCGCGCCTCCAGGCTGTCCTACGGCGAGGCGAGCGGCATCACCCAGACGGTTCGCAACTACGCCGCCAGCCTGGGCCTGGCGATCCTCGGTTCGATCCTCGTCTCGCAGCTGCGCTCGCACACCACCACCTCACTGATGCACCTCGGCCTGACGAGCGCCCAGGCACATGCCCGCGCGTCGAGCATCGCGCAACAGTCCCAGGGGGCAGGGGGCAGCGCCGCGCAGATTCCCCACTTCATCCGGCTCGACTTCGCCGAAGCGACGCAGACGGTGCTCTACGTGATGGCGGCGATCATGGCGGCCGCGGCGATCGCGGGCATGATCGGGTTGCGCGCGGGGGTGCAGGAGGAAGTGGTGGGGACCGAGGCGCAGGACGCGGAGAGCAGTTTTCCGGAGGGCAGCTCATCCGATATCGCCGGAGCAGGGGCCGGGGCAGGGGCCTGAGCGGGCAGGCTCGCGGGTCCGTCACGCTGAACCGTTCCAAGCTGTCTGTATCGTCGGATCGACTGAAAAACGGTTGGCCCGGCGCAACTTCAGACGAAGGAGCCCGGCACGAAGGGATTGTGGCTGCAATGGACAGAGAATCGAAAGGATCGCGAGCCTCGGATCACGCGGGGCTCGAACGAGCGATCGTCCTGCAACTGCTGCGCGACGATCACGGGCGGATGTGGTCCCACGCGCAATTGGCGATCGAGCTGGAACCTGAGCTGGAATCCGACCAGGCGGAGATCCGCCGGCAGGCGGTAAGGGATGCATTGAGACGGCTGGAGCGAGAGGGTGTGCTCGGCATGTCAGAGCATCAGGCGTGGGCGTCGAATGCGACGCGGCGCCTGGATGAGCTGGGCCTGATCGCTGTGTGAGCCGCCGCGCGGCGAGCTGCCGCGCGGGGACGGTGTGGGGCCGGGGAAGATAGGGTGCTGGGATGAGCGAGAATCGCGTGCTGCTCCTCTCCTGGGAGTACCCGCCCGTGATCGAGGGTGGCCTGGCGCGGCACGTTTGCAAGCTCGCCGAGGCGCTCGTGCGGCAGGGAGTCGCGGTGGATGTGCTCACGCGCGGGGCCGCCGCCGATCCGGCCCTCGAGGCCGCGGGTTCGGATGCTCAGGCCTCAGAAGTGCGAGGCGGCGTGAACGTCTATCGCGTGGCCGAGCCGAGCTGGCCGCGCGACCTCGACCGCTTCGTGGCTTGGGTGGAGCACATGAACGAGGACATGCTCGCGGCGGGGGAAGCGCTCGCCGAGCAGCACGCCTACGACCTCGTGCACGGCCACGACTGGCTTGTCGCGAACGCCTCCGCCGCGCTCGCCGACAGGCTGGGGGTGGGATACGCGACGACGATCCATGCGACCGAGCACGGACGCCATCAGGGCTGGGTGCAGGACGAGCCGCAGGCGCATATTCATTCCGTCGAGCGCTGGATGGCCCAGCGCGCGGATGCGGTGATCGTGTGCTCCTACTACATGCGCGGGCACACGGCGGACATCTTCGACATCGACGAGGGCCGGATCGCGGTGATTCCCAACGGGATTGATCCGGACGAACTGCGACCGGTGGGCGACCTGAAGGCGCTGCGAGCAGAGTTCGCAGAGCCCGGGGAGAAGCTCGTGCTGCTCGTCGGGCGCTTGGTCTACGAGAAGGGCTTCCAGCTCGCGCTCGACGCCCTGCCGGGCGTGATCGAGCGGGTCGAGAACGTGCGCTTCCTCGTCGCCGGTAGCGGCACGCACGAGGCCGAGCTGAAGGCCCAGGCGCAGCGGTTGGGGCTGAGCGAGCGCGGAACCTTCCTCGGCTGGATCGGCGACGACGCGCTGCACTCGCTCTACCGGATCGCCGACTTGTGCGTGGTGCCGTCGATCTACGAGCCGTTCGGTTTGGTGGCGCTCGAGGCGATGGCCTCGGGCTGCCCGTGCATCGTCGCCGACACCGGGGGCCTGCGCGAGGTCGTGCCGGAGGGCGAGCGCGTGGGGCTGCGCTTCAACGGCGGCGACGCCGAGCATCTGGGCACGATGATCGAGCGGCTGCTCGTCGACGGCGAGCTGCGCGATCGGCTGGTGGCGGAGGCCTCCGAGCACGTGCTGAGCTTCGACTGGGACGACATCGCCCGGCGCACGCGCGGGATCTACGGCGAGCTGGCGCCCCGCCGGGGTCCACGTGGGCAGGCGCGGGTGCAGAGCGCACGAGGGCAGGTGCGAGGGGGGACGCGGGAGCAAGGCCCGCGCACGAAAACTCGAGAGGAAGAGGTGAGGCGCGCATGACCAAGCCGCTGATGGGTCTTATGCAGGATGATTTTCCGCTGAATCTGCACCACATCCGGCGCAGGATGCGCGACGTTCATCCGGACGCCGAGGTCGTGACGCTGACCGCGCCCGGCAAGGTGCAGCGCGCGAGCTTCGGTGAGGTGGCAGAGCGCGTCGACCGTCTCGCGCGCGTGCTCGGCAAGCTCGGTGTCGAGCCCGGCGACCGCGTGGGGACGTTCGCCTGGAACAACCAGCGCCACTTCGAGCTGTACATGGCGGTCCCGTGCGTCGGGGCGGTGCTGCACACGCTCAACATCAGGTTGTTCGAGGAGCAGCTCACCTACATCGTCAACCACGCCGACGACAAGGTGATCTTCGTCGACGATTCGCTCGTGCCGCTGCTGGAGAAGCTCGCGCCGAGCTTTCAGAACGTCCGTCATTACGTTGTGATGGGGCATTCCGCAGAGGCAAGCGAGGACGCGGGCTCCCCACCGACGACCTTGCCGAACGCGCTGCACTACGAGGAGCTGCTGGCGGAGGAGGATGTGGATCCCGCCCACCCGGCGTTCGACTACCCCGAGGTCGACGAGCGCCAGGCCGCCGCGCTGTGTTACACGAGCGGCACGACCGGCAACCCGAAGGGGGTGCTGTACTCGCACCGCTCGATCTGTCTGCACTCGACGGCGACGTTGATGAAGGACGCGCTCGGCCTGTCGAACGTCGACCGGGTGCTGGCGGTTGTGCCGATGTTCCATGCCAACGCCTGGGGCCTGCCGCACGGCGCGGCGCTCGCCGGGGCCGACCTGATCTTGCCGGATCGGTTCTTGCAGGCGGAGCCGCTGGCGCAGCTGATCGCGGCCGAGCGCCCGACGCTGATGGGCTGCGTGCCGACGATCTTCGCCGACATGCTGCGCTACGCCGACGAGCACCCCGAGGTCGATCTCTCCTCGCTCGTCAACGCCGCCTGCGGCGGCTCGGCGGTGCCAAAGCAGCTGATGAAGGACTTCGAGGAGCGCCACGGCGTAAGGATCTTCCAGGCCTGGGGCATGACCGAGACGAGCCCGGTGGCGACCTACTCACGCCCCGATGAGAGCGGCGATCACGGACGAGGAGTACTGGGACGGACGCGCCAAGCAGGGCAAGCCGCTGCCGTGGGTGGAGTTGAGGCTGATCGGAGACGACGGGCAGGAGGTCGTCTGGGACGGCGAGTCCACCGGCGAGATCGAGGTGCGCGGGCCGTGGGTCGCGGCGCGGTACTTCCAGGAAGACGATCCCGAAAGTTCGACGCCGGCTGGCTGCGCACCGGCGACATCGCCGCCGTGGACAGGGAGGGATCGGTGCAGATCACCGACCGGTCGAAGGACGTGATCAAGTCCGGCGGCGAGTGGATCTCATCGGTCGAGCTCGAGAACGAGGTGATGGCCCACCCAGACGTGGTCGAGGCGGCGGTGATCGCCAAGCCCGACGAGCGCTGGGCCGAGCGCCCGCTGTGCTGCGTGGTGCTGCGCGAGGGGGCGAACACGAGCGCGGATGAGTTGGTCGAGCACCTGAGCGGGCGCGTGGCCAAATGGTGGCTGCCGGACGAGTTCGCGTTCATCGGGGAGGTCCCGAAGACGAGCGTCGGCAAGTTCGACAAGAAGGTGCTGCGGGGGGAGCTGGCCGAGGGGACGCTGGAAGGGCGCGTGCGGGTTTGAGGGAGGGAGCCACCGGAAAATGGCGAATCACAGGCAAAGAAGACGTTTTGGCAATAGCATTAGCGGGCAACTCACCGCAATCGGCCCCACGGGCCGCAGTACACCAGACCACGAACGGGAGGTTGGCATGACTCGGACCAACGTCATGGCCTCGAGCAGGCCACAGACAGCAGGAACAACAGCGACGAGGAGCGGATCGTCCCGTGCGCGACGCAGGCTCGTGATCCTGCCGGTCGTCCTGGCGCTGGGTCTGGCGCCCGCGGCGCCGGCTCTCGCCGCGACGGGCACGACCGGCTACGCTGAACCAGGTGCCAAAAAGCCGACGCCGAACAGCGGCACGTCGCCGTCGAAATCGACGAAGACGCCGTCGAGCACGGCCAAAATCGCCCGCGAGCACGAGCAGCACACCGACGACGGCGACGGAACCCGCGAAAGCGAGCACCTTGCCGTTCACGGGCTTCAACCTCACCTGGATGGTTGGCGGTGGGTTGCTGCTGGTGTGCGCAGGCGGCTCGATCATGGTGATGCAGCGCCGTCAGCGCCGCGACGGCAGCGGGCTGTAGGCCACAGCAGATCTGAGGATGTAAAACGACACGCGACACGCGCCCGCCGGGGGCTGATTTACGCCGGCGGGCGCGTCCTCTGAGTGGGGCGCGTCCCTGAGCGGCGAGCTCGTGGGCGCAGTGCTCCGAGCAGAAGTAGTAGGTCTGCCCGTCCTGCTCGACCCTCACGGCCTTCGCGCGGTCGACCTGCATCCCGCACACGGGGTCGGTGGCGCCGCGGCGGAACGTCAACGCGAACAGGGCGGCGAAGACCGCGAGGCCGAGGATGTTGGTGAAGAGCTTGTAGTTCAGCGAGACCGAGCCGAAGATGTCCGCGCGTGAGGGGCGCGTCTGCGGGATCAGGCCGGCGGCGCTGAACAGCCCGTCGACGGCGAGCGCCGCGAGGACGATCGTGACGAACATCAGCGCGACGATCCGTACGGTGAAGGGCGTGCCGTAGTACTTGCGGTAGATCGCGACGATCGGCAGCACGAGCAGGTCGGCGAAGATGAATGCGATCACCCCGGCAAAGCCGATCCCGCCCGACCAGAGGACTGCGGCGAGGGGGATGTTGCCGACCGAGCAGACGAAGCTGAGGATCGCGACGATCGGGCCTACGATCACGTTCTCGAGCAGTCGCAGCGGTGCGGGGGCGTCGGTGAGGAACAGGCTGTTGAAGAAGCTGTTGGGAAGCAGCCCGATGAACCCGGCGAGGAAGAACCCGGCGAGGATCTCCTTGTAGACCATCGACCAGTCGTTACGGAAGTTGTGCGCAACATCCGACCAGGCGGAGGCCGATCTCAGGCGCTCACGCAGGGACATCGACGTGCCGGCGGAGCGGTGCTGGTGGCCGCTGTCGGCCTGCTGGGCATGGCTGCGGGCCTCCTCTTCCAGACGCTTGGAGACGAACAGGCGCAGGAGCAGGCTCATCACGAGAATCAAAACGAGGCCGCCGACGAACTCGGCGAGCGTGAACTGCCAGCCGAGCAGGACCCAGATCACGACGCCGAGCTCCACGACGAGGTTGGTGGAGGCAAACTGGAAGGCCAAAGCCGAGGCCGCCGAGGCGCCCTTCTGAAAGAGCGACTTGGCGATCGCGACCGCCGCGTAGGAGCAGGACGAGGAAGCGGCGCCCAGCCCGGTGGCGACGGCGATCGGGCGAAAGCCGCCGCCGCCCAGCGCCCGCTCGATCCGTTCGCGGGGGACCCAGGCCTGGACGATCGCGGAGATCGCAAAGCCGAGCACCAGCGCCCACCACACCGCCCAGGCCATCAGGAAAGCGTTCGAGATGCCGTGCCAGATCGTTTCGAGGATGCTGCTCAGACTGTTCAGCCCTCGAGTTGAATCCGCACCGTCACCGGCTGGCTCTCGAGCGCGCGGAACGTCGCGGCGGTGACCGCGCGGCCGACCGCGCTGTCGGAGAACGTGCGAATCCGGGCCTTGACGTCGTCGTCGGGGAGCAGCTCCGCGGTGCCCGTGCGCCAGCGGCGACCGAGGCGCACACGTATCTGAGGGCTGGCCTGGAAGTTGCGCACCCAGCCGGCGTGCTCGCCGTGTTGGGCGATCAGCCACAGCGTGTCGTCGTTGCCGGGCGTGTAGGCGACGGGCGTGTGCCGCACGGTGCCCGAACGCCGGCCAATCGTCTCCACGAGCGCCATTCCGGGAGGGGTGATCCCGAGCTTGAACAGGCCCCGCATCGCAGGGTTGGCGGTGTAGCGCCCGATCAGGATCTCCCAGCGCCGCTTCACAGGTCTGTCCATGTTGCTCCTCATATCTCGTTGGCCGCCGTCCTTAGGATGTTCCTACTTTCGCGCCACGTTCGTCTTATGGTCGGCGGGCAGAGTGGGCGGCATGAACTCCTCATACCTTCTCCACCGTCCGTCCGGTCCCCTGTCACACGATCACCCTGACGCGCGCGTCGCAGATGCCGACGAGCCACGGTCGAGCTCCGTCACCGATGTCCAGGAGCGCCATGAGGGGGAGCGCCATCGGGGCCGGAAGCGCCGAACAGAGCCCGGATGGGTGCGCCCGGCGCTGATCGCGCTGCTGCTGTGCACGGCGATCGCCTACATCTGGGACCTCAGCGCCTCGGGCTACGCGAACAGCTTCTACGCGGCGGCGGTGCAGGCGGGGACGAAAAGCTGGAAGGCGATGTTCTTCGGGTCGATCGACTCGTCGAGCTTCATCACCGTGGACAAGCCGCCCGGCGTCGTTGTGGGTGATGGAGCTGTCCGGGCGGATCTTCGGCTTCAGCAGCTGGAGCATGCTGGTTCCGCAGGCGCTGGAGGGCGTCGCGGCGGTGGCGCTGCTGTACGCAGCGATCAAGCGCTGGTTCGGCGCGGGCGCCGGCCTCTTGGCGGGGACGCTGCTGGCGATCACGCCGGTGGCCGCGTTGATGTTCCGCTTCAACAATCCGGACGCGCTGCTCGTGTGCCTGCTCGTCGCGAGCGCCGTACTGCCTGACCAGGGCGATCGAGAGGGCGGGCACCAGGTGGGTGATCATGGCCGGGACGATGATCGGCTTCGCGTTCCTGGCGAAGATGATGCAGGCGTTCCTCGTGCTGCCCGCGTTCGGGCTGGTCTACCTGGTGGCGGCCCCCACCGGACTGCGCCGGCGTCTGGCGCAACTGCTCGCCGGTGCGCTGGCGATCGTCGTCAGCTGCGGTTGGTGGGTGGCGATCGTGGCGCTGTGGCCGGCGAACTCGCGTCCGTTGATCGACGGCTCGCCCGACAACAACATCTTCAATTTGATCTTCGGCTACAACGGCCTCGGGCGGATCTTCGGCTCCGAGCGGCCCAGGTGGGGGCGGTGGTCCGGGTGGTGGAGGCGGCACGGGCTTCAGCGGAGCGACCGGGTTGCTGCGCCTGTTCGACGAACTGATGGGCGCGCAGGCGTCCTGGCTGTTGCCCGCCGCGTTGTTGGCGCTGATCGTCGGCCTGTGGCATTCCCGGCGCGCGCCCCGCACCGATCGCACCCGCGCGGCGCTGCTGCTGTGGGGCGGCTGGCTGCTCGTCACGGCGGCCATGTTCAGCTTTGGGCAGGGCGTGATCCACACCTACTACACGGTTGCTCTGGTCCCGGCGATCGCCGCGCTGATCGCGATCACGGGCTCGGTTCTGTGGCGGGCACGCGAGACGGCCGGTGCGAGGATCACTGCGGCGGTCGCGGTGCGATCACGACCGCCTGGTCCTACGTGCTGCTGGATCGCACGCCGCACTGGGAAGCCTGGCTGCGCCCGCTGATCCTCGTGAGCGCCGCGCTCGCGGTGATCGGCCTGCTGGCGGCCCCGGCGCTGCGACGGCTCGGGCGCCGAGTCCCGGTCGCTGTGGCTGTGTTCGCCGTGTTGGCCTGTCTCGCCGGGCCCGTCGCCTACTCCGCGCAGACGATCACGACTGCGCACACGGGATCGATCCCCTCCGCGGGACCGGGGAGCGCGGGCATGGGCGGCGGCATGGGGCCGGGAGGGACAGGCGGACCCGGTCGGACGCGCGGGGGGCCACGCCTTTGGCTCCCCGGGCAGCTTGGGGACTCGACGTCCGGCGTATCCAGTGCTCGGGGCGCCACGGCGTCAGGCGCACCTCCGATCCCGCGGCGGCGGTTCCAGCGCGGGGTCGTCATCCTCATCGAGCAGCGCGGAAGCCGGTGGTGTCCAGTTGTTCGGTTCTGCGGGCGCGAAGCGATCGGGCGGGACTTCGTCGACTGCCGCTGGAGAGTTTCCCTCGGCCGGTGGCCCTCCGTCGCTCGGCGGTGGTGGCGGCGGCGCGGGTGCGGGCCAGACCACCGTGAGCAGCGCGCTGAAGAAGGCGCTCGAGAGCGACGCCGGCCACTTCCGCTGGGTGGCGGCCGTGTCGGGATCGCAGACCGCGGCCTCGTTCGAGCTCGGCACCGGCGGCGAGCCGGTGATGGCGATCGGCGGCTTCAACAATCAGGGCGGCAACCTGACGCTGGCGCAGTTCAAGGCATACGTCGCCAAAGGTGAGATCCACTACTACATCGCCTCTGGCAGCGGCGCGGCCGGTCCGGGAGGCGGTGGCCCGGGCGGGGGCTCGGGTGTGTCGGGTGGTAGCTCGATCGCCAGTTGGGTCAAGGCGAACTTCAAGTCCGTCACGATTGGTGGGCAGACGGTCTACGACCTCACGTAGGCGGTCTCATAGCCCGCCGACACCCGCAGGACTGCGGATGCGGCTGAGAGGACTCGAACCTCCACCTGGTTTCCCAGACACGGACCTGAACCGTGCGCGTCTACCAATTCCGCCACAGCCGCGTGCCGTGAGAAGGCGAAGATATCGCACCGACCCGAGGCCGAGTCGATCGGTCACGAGGGCGGCCATCACGTAGGACTGGAGCGGTCGCCGGATCGGGCCGGGAGAGACCGCCGAAGGGGCTCGTGTCGAGCGCTTTGCTAGCCTCGGCAGCCGTAGATTGCGCGCCGCTATCGTCCAGGGGACTAGGACGCCGCCCTCTCATGGCGGAAACCCGGGTTCGAATCCCGGTAGCGGTATTAGGAGCGCTGCGCGCGGTTTCGCTGCCAAGCCGCCACCAAGCCGGCCGCCCCGAGCGCTCCCAAGGCGGCGGTTGCGGTGCCAGCAGCCGCAGCGACCGCGGCGCGGGAGAGCAGACGCCGAACCCGTCGGCGCACGTAGAGGAATCCTGCACCCATCGCTGTCGCCAGGAGTGCATCGTCAATCTGACGCTCGATCCGCTTTGACGTCATCGTGAGGGCGAGTCTACATCGAGCGTGGCCGGGGGATACATAGCTCCAACCAGGTTCCGCTGGGACCAACTATGTCCCGCTGGAATGTCCCGCTCGAGTATGAAGTTCCTTCAATGGTTGTTGTCCCGTTTGCCGCGCGCGGTCGGAGCAGGAAGATGAGGTGCTCCGCTTCTTTCTGTGGCGAGCCCTGGGCCTGCTCGCCGTCCTACTGGCCCTTGCCCTGACCGGCTGGCTGCTCGACGGCGGGCTTGGCGCTGCGCTGCGCGGTTCCGGATCCACGGCGTCAACCGCCGCAACGGGGTCAACGGCGTTGACCCCGGCGTTGCATGAGACCGCGGCCGCGAGGATGGGGCAAAATGAGCTCGACTCTCTGCCCAACGTCCTCTCCGCGGAGGTGGGCGCGGCCTGGAACTGGGATCCGGTCGGGGTCTTTCCGGCAAGGTTCCTCGTTGGGGCGGCCCTCCTGTTCGGAGCGCTCCTCGCGGTCATGCGCCTCTGGGCGCGGCGGCGACGAGAGTACATCCGGCTGAGAGTGCAGACCTACCGCACCGACAAGGCCAGCGCCGAAGCGATCGTGGGAATGTTCGAGGCGCTGCACAAGCGCCTGCTGTGCCGCTGGTGGCGGCGCCTGCTCCGGGGCCAACCCTCACTCGCGCTGGAGGTGCACTACGCGCGCGGGACGGTCTGGCTGGCGGTGAGCGCTCCGGCCGGATATGAGGAGATGGTGCAGGCCGCGTTACGGACCGCCTACCCGAACTGCCGGCTGACGGCAGAGCGGCAGTTGGTTGGGTTTGCCCCATCGGTCCTGCGGCTGAAGAAGCACGCCGAGTTCATCAAGCGAGCGAAGGTGCTCGACCGCTTCGAGCACGAGCGCGAACCGCGGATGAACCGGCTGATGACGGTGCTGGGCGCGAGCGGCAGTGAGGCGTTCGTGCAGGTCGCGATGACGCCCACGCCGGCGTCCTTCGAGCGCCACGCCAAGCGCCTTTTCAAGCGCCACGAGGATCGCCTGTCGCGCGAGCGCCACGATCGCCTGGTGATGCGCGACCGGTCCTTGGTCGAGGACATCGAGCTGCGCGGCGGTCTGGACGTGCAGCACCGTCCGCTGTTCTTCGCCGACCTGCGTGTGATCGCTTCCAGTCGCGATCAGTGCGAGCGGATCGCCTCCGAGCTGCGCGCCGAAGAGGCGGAGAACCGGTTGGTCGAGCGCGGCACCGCTGTGCGGCACGGCCTGTTCGGTCTGTATTCCCGCCGCGTGCGACGAGGGGAGGGCAATCCGCTGCCGTCCTTTCACAAGGGCGTGTTCGCATCCACCGAGCTCGCGGCCGTCTGGCATCTGCCGTCGATCGACTATTCGGCCGTTCCATTTGCGCGCGGCGTCCTGCCGGTGGCGCCGGCGCCACCGGCGATCTTGCGCCCCGCGGATGGGGTGGGCACGCTGCGTGACGCGTTGGGCCCCGTATCGATCCATCCGGCGATGCGCAAGCAGAACACGGCCGTCCCGGGGACGGTCGAGCAGGGCAAGTCCAGCTATCTCGTCGCGACCGTCGCAGAGGATCTGCAGCGCGAGCACTGCTGCGTGATCGTGCTCGACCCAAAGGGCGACGCGGCCGAGGCGGCCGTAAGCCTCGTGCCGGAGGGACGGGTTTGCACGCTCCTGGACCTGTCCCAGCCAACGTGTGGGTTCAACCCGCTGGCGGTGGACGCCCCGGCGGATGTGATCGCCGACTATGTGGTCGCGGCACTCAAGAATCTCTTTACCGATGCCAACGTTATATTGCATGTATGACCTCAACCACAGCAAGCACCAGCCCAGCCCCCCTCAACCTCGACGCCTACGTCCGTGTCTCCAAAGTCGCCGGCAGAACGGGCGCGAGCTTCATCTCACCCGATGTCCAGCACGAGCGCATCGAGTCCTGGGCCAAGGCGCACGGCCACGCCCTGACTTGGCACGAGCCCGAGCTGGATGTGAGCGGTGGCACGATGAGCCGCCCAGTCTTCGACCGGGTCATGGAGCGCGTCAGGAGCGGGCAGACCGACGGCGTGATCGTCGCCAAGCTGGATCGCTTCGCGCGCACGCTCGTCGGCGCGCTGAGCACCTTGGAGGAATTCGAGCGCCAGGGCGCCGTGCTCGTCAGCGTCGCCGACAACCTCGACCTGTCCACGCCGATGGGCAAGGCGTTCCTGCGCATCCTGCTCGTCTTCGCCGAGCTCGAGCGCGACCGCATCAGCGAATCGTGGGAGATCGCGACCGCAAGCGCGATCGCGCGCGGCATCCATATCGCCAAGTTCACGGTGACCGGGTACAGCAAGGGCGCCGACAAGCGGCTCGTACCCAACGCCGACGCTCCTGCGATCCGCGAGGCGTTCATGATGCGCGCCGCGCACCGCACTCGCACTGAGATCGCGCACCGCCTGGACGAAACCGCACCGCGCCCGAACGACGGCCGCTGGACGCCGGCGATGGTCGATCGCATCGTCAAACACCGCGTCTACCTCGGTGAGGCGCATCGCGGTGAGAACGTCAACCCCAACGCTCACGAGCCGATCGTCACGGCCGCCGAGTGGCAGGCCGCCAACGCCGCCCCCGTCAGGGCCGCCGCGCGCAGCAAAAAACCGAACCTGCTCGGCGGGATCGTGCGCTGCGCGGCATGCCGCTACGTGCTTGCTCCCAACCGGCCCGCCACGTATCGCCCGGCTACGTACGCCCCTAGCTACCGTTGCCGCAAAACGCACGCTGCCGGCGTCTGCCTGGAGCCGGCGAATATCAACATGCCCAAGCTTGACTCCTACGTGGAGGCCGTCTGGCGCGAGCAGATGGCCGCGGAGGCCCTGCTCGTCAAGCAGGACTCCGAAGCGCTGCAGCGGGCCACAGACGCGCTCTCACGGCCCAGGAGGAGCTGGCGGCCTTTGCGCAGGACGTGACCGCCCGCCGCGTGCTCGGTCGCGGCTATCACCCGGCCCTCGAAGCGCGCGCGGCGGCGGTAAGCGAGACGCAGGCCGAGCTGCAGCGAGCGATGGCTCAGGCGCCGCGCGCTGCCGATGTCGAGCGCTACGACGACCTACCATCTCCGACCGTAAGCGTATCCTCGGCAGCTCGATTGACGCGGTGATAGTCAAGCGCGGTGACGCTCGCGTTCCAATTGAGGACCGGGTCGACGATCTCTGGCGCGGCGAAGGGCCGGATGATCTGCCCCGCAGGGGCCGCGAGAACGGCCCTGTCCGCCCCTACATCCCGTAGCGGGACCGCCACCATGCCCGGGTGCCGTTCGCGCATCACGAGCGCGAACGTGTCGAGCGCGGCGTCCACCGCGGCTCGCGGCATCGGATCAGATCGGTGTGCCACACCCTCTACTCCGACACTGGGCGGCGAACGGGACAACCTGCGTCGGTTTGTTTGCCTCGATGCCCGCAAACCCGTGAGTGTTTTGACGCCAACTTCCCCCGAAAACCTTGAGTTTTCCCTGTGCTGGAGCTAGAATTGGGGGACCAAGAATCAACAAATTGACCCCCGCGCTGCGCTAACAGCCGGGGGTCTGGCACAGGAGGTGAAGCTCCCATGCAAGATCAGGGTATCCCTGCCGGTGAGGGGTTCGTGTTGGAGTGCGGGGCACAGGTGATTGTTCCCGCAAGGATCGTGGACTGGTTGCGTGACGCGGCGTATGCGGAGATCGGCTCAGCGGTGCAAGCGCTCGATGCGGTTGCGTTCGACCGTGATCGTGAAGCGCACCAGGAGTGGTTTCGAGTGCCTGCGGAGAGTCTGAAGCAGACCTACTCGTTGCTCGACACGATTGGGTGGGCCAGGTCCGTCTCCCCGGTCGCCGTGCAGATCGACCTGCGCGAGGACTACTGTTGGGCGTTGATGCGGACGCTTCACGCGGCGGCCGAATTAGCCGCCGACGACGGTGCGGGCAAAGCTGTGTGCGGTGAGGTCAAGCAGCGGGGCTTGGCGTCCGTATACGACGTGGAGGATGAGCGCGTTGGTGTGTTGTGGGATTTCATCGCCGACACGCAGGCGCGGATCGACGAGCTGGCGGTCGAGGAAGGGGAGGGGGAGGGGTTGGTCCTGGACATCGCCGCTTGAGCGTTCGAGCAGCCTGAGCATCCACCGCTCAGGCTGCTCGGCGGCGTGCACCCACCTCGACCGCGACCCTTGCGGCGCCTCTCGAGACGTGTGCCGGGCTGGCGCGCAAGGCGCACGGGCGCTCCCCGCGCGCAGAGCGCGCGGGGAGAGGAAATCCCACCCACCCACCCACCCAAAAAATCACCCTCGGATCCGAGGCACGCAAGGCCATCGGCGACGCCTGGCCCTACCAAGCCGACGGCTACCAACTCGACCGCTCTAGGTGCGCGTGGACCTCGACGACTCAACCGCTTCCTCTCTCGGCGACAAGCGGCGGCGACGCCGAGCCCGTAGCCCTCGAAAGCGCCCTCGCGCTCTGGCGGGGCGAGCCTCTCTCGGACTCCGCGAGTCGATTACCCGTCGCTACGACGAACTCGCGCGCTCCCTCGACGGGCAGCTTGGCCTTGAGCCGGCGGCGCTAGACGCGCGTGATCTACCGGCAGCTACTGGGCAACGTGAGACTCGCCGTTTGCGCTCAGCGCACGCCTCGCAGCAGGCTCGCAGGGCTCATCTCCAGAGCGCGAGCTAGCCGTATGAGCGTACGAAACTCTGGGGCGCGCTCGCATGTCTCAAGGCGTGAGAGGGCGGTGCGGTGCATGTCCGCTTCGTAGGCGAGCGCTTCTTGGCTCATGTCGGCGCTCAGTCGAGCGCGCCGGAGGTTCGCGGCGAAACGGGACAGTGGCTCGGCAAGCTCGGGGTCTGAAGTTGGCGGCAAGCTGCCATCGTCTAGATCCGTAGCCAGTCAGGCAACAGCCACAAGAGCACATAAGCAGCCACAACAGCACAGCAAAAGCGCCGCAAAATGCGGGACATATGCTTCCCTCACCATAGAATCCGTCGATCTTTGCGGTTACGATTCCTTCGTAAAGCTACTCAAGGCGAGACGAACCTACGAAAGGGTGTGCATGCTCGGGCCGGCCAGTTCTGCGCAGACAGCGATTGATCTCTCGATAACGGATCGGATGGCGCTACGGGCCAGAGCTGCGGTTCCGTGGCGTCCTGTGGCGGTAGCTGGCGCTGTGTTCGCAGCGCTTGTCTTCCTGGTGGCAGCATTGTTCGGGGGTTGGTGCTGCTGTGTCTGGTAGTTCTCGCGTGACGCAGTTGCGTGACTCGTCGCGGGTCGAGGCGTCACGCGATGCAGCGTCGCTGGCTCGTATGCGACAGCAGGCACAGGCGCAAGAGGCGGCGCGGCGGCGTTGGCTTGAGAGTCCGGGGGTGCGTGCGCAGCGTGTGGCGTCGCGGATGGCTTTTCATGGTTTGTCGGGGGCCGGCGCGGAGCGGCTGCTGGTCGATGATTATGGCTCGGTTGTTGCTGGCGTGGGCGCGAATGCGGCGGTGTCGGTTGCGCGTTCGGGTCGTGTTGTTCGCTATCTCGGGAAGTACGAGGCGGTGGTGCGTGGTGCTCATGGTCTTCGGGTAGAGCGTTCTACGACGCCGTTGGAGGTTGTTGGTGGGACGGGGAAGCGTCCGGTGGATCTCGCGTTGCGCGCGGCGGATGGCGCGTTTGTGCCTGTGGCGCCTGTGGCTGGGGTGTCGATCGCGCGGGATTCGGCCGGTGGTGTGGCTGTGGGGGGCAGTGGATTACGTGTGACGCTCGAAGGAGCATCGGTGGCGGGTACGCCGGTGGCTGGTGGTCAGAGCGTTTTCTTTGGTTCCGTTGGTGTTGATATGGATGCGTCGGTTGCGCCGACGATTGATGGGGCGGAGCTCTTTGCGGTGTTGCGGTCGCGCTTGAGCCCGGATGAGATTCGGTACCGTGTGGCGTTGCCTGCGGGCGCGACTTTGGAGGAACATGCTGGTGGCGCGGTCGTCTCGCGTGGCGGGGTTGTTTTGGCGCGGCGTGTCGGTGCCTGTTGCGCGGGATGCTCAGGGTTCTGTGGTGCCTGTCTCGATGCGGGTGTCGGGGGATGATCTGCTATTGAGTGTTTCGCATCGTGATCGGGATGTGGCGTATCCGGTTTTGGTCGACCCAAAAATTACGGTGTCGATCGAAGGAAGCAAAGGGTGGACGTTTGCAGGAAGTGAAGGTATAGGTTGGACGCACAGCTCGTTGTCGATCTCGGGGGAAGCAACGGGGGCGACCTCTGGTGAAGCTTCTTGGACTTTGGAAGTGCCAAGAACTCTTAATCTCTCGACCGTTGAATTTCTCGGCATGTCTGGCTTTACCAAGGTGGTGGAAGCCGAAGGACGCACCGGAATCGTTGACTGGGGATTGCGTGCGTGTAACGAAACTTACGAAACCGGTAGCAGTAGGGAAGAAACTAAACTGCCGTCCAGTGTAACCTTCCACTATTCTGGTTCCGGTTCTTGTGAAGAACATCCGTCCTTCCGCATAATTCTCGAACTCGACGGCACGATAGCCCCCGGCGCCAAAGAGTCTGGTGAAATTTCTGTGGGGTCGATCTTGGTGACGTATACTCCGTCGTCGGCGGAAGAAGAAGAACTCATCGGCGAACATTTAGGCACGGATGATCCGGGTGCGCCCGGAGAACGTACGTGCCTTATTGGTGAATTTCCGGTGAATTGTGCTACCGGTAACCAGGTGGTGCCTCAGGCAGATCTGTCGGTCGGCGGGCGGGGTCTTGGACTGAGCTTGACGCGGACGTATAACTCTTTGCTGGCCGCGCACCAGACTGAACACGGACCTTTTGGATTTGGGTGGACAGGGTCTTACAGCGCTCACATTCATTTTTCCGAAAACTTTGCACAGCATAAGATCGCGATGGTGTATCAGGACAATGGGAGCATGGCCCGATTCGAATTGAATCCCGCCAGCAACAAATGGGTGGCCACGAACCCGCTGATGCAGGCTACATTGGTCGAAGAAGGCAGCAACTATATCTATACGCTGCCGGACCAGAGCAAGCTCACCTTCAATAAAGAAGGCCGTCTTGAAAGCGAGGCCGACCGCAACGGGAACACGATCACGCTCGCGTACAACGCCGAAAAACAACTCGAATCGGCGACCGACGGCGCTGGGCGCAAACTCACGTTCAAATACAACGGCAGCGGCGAGGTCGAAAGCGTCAAAGACCCGATGGGTCACACCGTCAAATACACTTATGAATCTGGGAATCTGGGAAGCGTTACCCAGCCCGGCGAAGCTACAATACGGTGGAAATTCAAATACAACTCAGAACACGAGCTGACATCTGAAACAGATGGACGTGAACACACGGTCACTACCGAATACAACGAAGCGCACCAGGTCTCCTCCCAGACAGATGCGATGTCACGCAAACGCTCATGGAAATACGCCACGATCACAGGCGGCACCGAAACAACGATAACCGAACCCAACGGTGCGACCACGGTCGAGAAGTTCAACGAACATGCCTTGCCGACGAGCGTCACGCACGCGTCGGGAACCTCTATCGCGGCTACAACCACCTCCGAATACAACGGCTCCGATGAGCTAGTCATCCTCACCGACCCCAACAAACACAGGACCGAATACGGCTACGACTCCGCTGGCAACAAGACGAGCGAAAAGAACGCCGACAGCGACGAAAAGAAATGGAAATACGACAGCACGCACGACATCGAAACGGAAACGACCCCCGGTGGCGAGACCACGACGATCAAACGCAACAGCAAAGGCGATCCGGAAGTAATCGAACGGCCAGCGCCGGGTAGCACAACGCAGAAGACAACCTACAAATACGCCAGCAACGGCGACGTGGAAAGCATGACGAACCCGCTGGAACGCACGTGGAAATACGAATACGACTCCTACGGCGACCGTAAGGCCGAAACGGATCCTGAAGGCAACAAGCGCACCTGGGAATACAACGAAGACTCCCAGGAGACCGCGACGGTCAGTCCTCGCGGGAATGCTACAGGCGCGAAAGCCAGCGAATTCACGACCAAAATCGAACGCGACGCGCAGGGCCGTCCACTGAAGATCACCGATCCCCTCGCGCACACCACCAAATACGCGTATGACGGCGACGGCAACGTCGAAACGGCGATCGACGGCAACTCGCACACGACGAAATACACTTACGATGCCGATAACGAGCTCACCAAGACCGAAGAACCCAACAAAACGGTCACCGAAACGGAATACGACTCGATGGGGCAGGTCAAAAGTCAAACCGACGGGAACAAACACGTAACCAAATACGTGCGGAACCTCCTGGAGGAGGTCGAAGAAGTCGTCAATCCACTCGGGAAGAAAACGCTCAAGGAATACGATGCGGCCGGCAACCCCATCAAACTAACCGACCCAGCCAAACGCACGACTACCAACAAATACGATCCGGCGAACCGTCTCGAAGAAGTCAGCTATTCCAGCGGCAAACCCGCGACGATCAAATATGAATACAACAAAGACGGCGACCGCACAAAGATGACCGACGGGACGGGCACTACCACGTACACCCTTGACCAGTTGGACCGGAGGACCGGAAGCGAAAACGGTCACAAAGAAGTCGTCAAATACGAATACAACCTCGGCAACCAGCAGACCAAGATCACCTACCCCAACACCAAAGCCGTCGAACGCGCCTTCGACAAAGACGGTCGGCTGGAAAAGATCACGGACTGGAACTCAAAGGTGACGAAATTCTCCTACAACGCGGACTCTGAGCTCGAAAAGACGACGTTCCCCAGCGAAACCAAAGACGAAGACACTAACGCCTATAACGATGCGGACCAGACGAGCGAAGTCAAGATGGCCAAAAGCACGGAAACGCTGGCGTCACTCGTCTACACGCGCGATAACGACGGCCAGATCAAAGAAACCACTTCCAAAGGCTTGCCAGGCGCGGAAGTCACGGAAAACACCTACGACGCAAATAACCGGCTCACAAAATACGGCAGCACTGAATACAAATATGACGCCGCAAACAACCCCACCACGGAGGGGTCGCGCACGAACACCTACAACGAAGGCGACGAGCTCGAAAAAGGCACAGGCACGACGTACTCCTATGACGAACTCGGAGAGCGTACCGCGGCAGTGTCGTTGACCGAAGGACACTCGTTCAAACTTTCGTTTGGTGGTTCTGGTTCTGGTGCTGGCCAGTTGGACGAACCGGTTGGTGTGGCTACTGATTCTTCTGGTGATGTGTGGGTGGCGGATACGGGTCATGATCGTGTGCAGGAGTTCAATTCTAAAGGTGAATTTGTGCGGGAGTTTGGTGCTGCGGGCTCGGGGAATGGTGACTTCAGCGGCCCGCGGGGTATTGCGGTGAGCTCCTCGGGTGATGTTTATGTTGCTGATGATGGGAATCGCCGGATAGAGGAGTTCGGCTCGAAAGGGGAATTCATCCGTGCGTTTGGCAGTAAAGGCACGGGGGAAGGCGAGTTCGAGAAATTGGTTGGTGTGGCGGTGGATAGTGAAGGGCATGTGTGGGCGCTCGATGAGGGTGAAGAACTCTTTGGATATGTGCCGCGTGTGGAGGAGTTCTCCGCGGAAGGCGTGTTCATGAAACAGTTCGGCAAAGAAGGAAAAGAAAAAGGTGAATTCATAGAGCCGAAAGGGATCGCGGTTGATTCCAAAGGCGATGTGTGGGTCGCCGACTCGGGCAACAACCGTGTTCAGGAGTTCAAATCGACTGGGGAATGGGTGCGGACGTTCGGTGTTGAAGGCACCGGGAATGGTGATTTCAAAACACCGGTCGGGCTGGCGTTTGACTCCGAAGGCGATGTGTGGGTCGCGGACAGCGCCAACAACAGGGTGCAGCGGTTCACCGACGAAGGGTCGTATTTGAGCCAGGTCGGCAAGGTCGGCAACGAAAACGGCCAGTTCAACAGACCCGAAGGGATCGCCACCAGCTCCGGGAACGTGTGGGTCGCCGACACCAACAACAACAGGGTGCAGGAGCTGACCGGGAGCGAATTCGTGCGCAAGTTTGGCGGCTCGGGCTCGGGCGAAGGTCAGTTGGAAAAGCCAGCGGGTGTGGCTACTGATTCTTCTGGTGATGTGTGGGTTGCTGATACTGGTCATGATCGTGTTCAGGAGTTCAATTCTAAAGGTGAATTCGTGCGGGAGTTTGGCGCTGAAGGTAAAGAAAATGGTGAGTTCAGCGGCCCGCGGGGTATTGCGGTGAGCTCCTCGGGTGATGTTTATGTTGCTGATGATGGGAATCGCCGGATAGAGGAGTTCGGCTCGAAAGGGGAATTCATCCGTGCGTTTGGCAGTAAAGGCACGGGGGAAGGCGAGTTCGAGAAATTGGTTGGTGTGGCGGTGGATAGTGAAGGGCATGTGTGGGCGCTCGATGAGGGTGAAGAACTCTTTGGATATGTGCCGCGTGTGGAGGAGTTCTCCGCGGAAGGCGTGTTCATGAAACAGTTCGGCAAAGAAGGAAAAGAAAAAGGTGAATTCATAGAGCCGAAAGGGATCGCGGTTGATTCCAAAGGCGATGTGTGGGTCGCCGACTCGGGCAACAACCGTGTTCAGGAGTTCAAATCGACTGGGGAATGGGTGCGGACGTTCGGTGTTGAAGGCACCGGGAATGGTGATTTCAAGACGCCGGTCGGGCTGGCGTTTGACTCCGAAGGCGATGTGTGGGTCGCGGACAGCGCCAACAACAGGGTGCAGCGGTTCACCGACGAAGGGTCGTATTTGAGCCAGGTCGGCAAGGTCGGCAACGAAAACGGCCAGTTCAACAGACCCGAAGGGATCGCCACCAGCTCCGGGAACGTGTGGGTCGCCGACACCAACAACAACAGGGTGCAGGAGCTGACCGGGAGCGAATTCGTGCGCAAGTTTGGCGGCTCGGGCTCGGGCGAAGGTCAGTTGGAAAAGCCAGCGGGTGTGGCTACTGATTCTTCTGGTGATGTGTGGGTTGCTGATACTGGTCATGATCGTGTTCAGGAGTTCAATTCTAAAGGTGAATTCGTGCGGGAGTTTGGCGCTGAAGGTAAAGAAAATGGTGAGTTCAGCGGCCCGCGGGGTATTGCGGTGAGCTCCTCGGGTGATGTTTATGTTGCTGATGATGGGAATCGCCGGATAGAGGAGTTCGGCTCGAAAGGGGAATTCATCCGTGCGTTTGGCAGTAAAGGCACGGGGGAAGGCGAGTTCGAGAAATTGGTTGGTGTGGCGGTGGATAGTGAAGGGCATGTGTGGGCGCTCGATGAGGGTGAAGAACTCTTTGGATATGTGCCGCGTGTGGAGGAGTTCTCCGCGGAAGGCGTGTTCATGAAACAGTTCGGCAAAGAAGGAAAAGAAAAAGGTGAATTCATAGAGCCGAAAGGGATCGCGGTTGATTCCAAAGGCGATGTGTGGGTCGCCGACTCGGGCAACAACCGTGTTCAGGAGTTCAAATCGACTGGGGAATGGGTGCGGACGTTCGGTGTTGAAGGCACCGGGAATGGTGATTTCAAGACGCCGGTCGGGCTGGCGTTTGACTCCGAAGGCGATGTGTGGGTCGCGGACAGCGCCAACAACAGGGTGCAGCGGTTCACCGACGAAGGGTCGTATTTGAGCCAGGTCGGCAAGGCCGGCAACGAAAACGGCCAGTTCAACAAACCCGAAGGCATCGCCACCAGCTCCGGGGACGTCTGGGTCGCCGACACCAACAACAACCGCATACAGGAGAGTCTGCCGCAGCCGTCCACCACCACATATGGGTACGATCAGGCAGGCAACCTGACCGCCATTGAACGTCGCGCCGAAGGAGCCTCGAGCCCAGAAATCGAAGATACCTATGCCTACAATGGCGAAAACCTACGCACGTCGCAGACCATCTCGGGTACGACCGCCTACATGGCGTGGGACATGGCTGAAGAACTCCCACTGATCCTCAACGATGGCACCAACAGCTACATCTATGGGCCAGACGGACTGCCGGTCGAGCAAATCAACAACAGCACAGGCACCATCCTATACCTGCATCACGATCAGCAGGGTTCCACCCGTCTGCTCACTGGCTCCACCGGCAAAAACGAAGGCGCCTATACCTACACCCCCTATGGCGGCGTGCAGGAACACACAGGCACCTCGACGACACCGCTCGGATACGACGGCCAATACACCAGCTCCGACACCGGTCTCATCTACATGCGAGCACGGGTCTACGACCCAACCACGGGGCAGTTTCTCACCGTCGACCCGCTAGAGCCGATCACCGAAGCGCCCTACACATACAGCGGTGATAACCCGCTCAACGAGAGTGATCCTACGGGACTTTTGTGTGCCTTTGGATATTGCCTGGGCTTTCATCCCGTAGCTGGTCTAGAGGGGGGCGTCAACTTCGCGGCTGGGCTCGCAAACGCGGTCACTTCGACCGTCACATTCGGTAACGTGACGATACCGCAGCCGTTCTGTGGAGGCGTCCTTGGAGCGTCGTACGACATCGGTGGAATAACGGCTGGCGCAGAGGTTGGGGTCGCTGCAGGACCTGAGATCGAGGCCCGCTTCGCGGCAGCGGAGTTCGGGCCGGCTTGGAGTCCCATCCTTGGCGGTATGACGACTGGTGGACTCGCCACAGTCGTGTCGAAAGGTGGCCAGGTCAGTCCAGCTCAACTTGCCGCTGGGATCCTGGCAGGTGGTGTGGGTGGCGTCACAGGGAACGTGGCGGGGAGCTTCGTCTACACCCCGAGTAGGGCGGCAACGTCTTCAGCGGGCGGCTTGGCAGGCTCATGGTTCACCGAAGCGTTGTTGGGCGAATGACGAGTCAGCCAATATGGGTGTATGCGAATCGTCGTAGGGCTGGCCCTGCCGCGGTGTTGTTCGGCCTAATAATAGTCTCCATTATCGGGGGAGTGGTAACCGGGAGAACCACCGCCGTGGCCTTGGTTCTGCTCGTCTTGGTGGTGCCAACGTTCACATTCTATTTCCGGCGAGCGATCCGGCAAGTTCCTGTCCTAGTCGTCGAGCCTGCGAGGCTCGTTTACGCTAGTAAAGAGAAGGCTATGCGCTGGGATTCTGTAGTGGATGCGTACGTGCGTGAGTCGCGAGGTCTATTTGGATTTACCAATCATGAACTGTTCATTAAGGGAGTGGTGGACCGTACATCAACAGCTCGTAAAATCATTGACCGCTCTGCGACGGCGCCAGGACCAGATGGATTGAGTCAGATGGTCATCGGTACGATCGACGGACTTTCGTTGCCGTGGAGCGAGATCGCAACACTGGTGGAGGAACGCCTACCAAGTACGGTGGCGCTCAAGCAGGAGCCAGTACAAACGAAGAGGGGCCGGCATTCCTAACCAGCGAGGGGCGCAACACGGATGCTGACCGGGGCAGCGGCTCGCCAGCGAAGCCGCGACACCATGATAAGTCCGAGCAGCGCGTGGCGGCTGCTCCCCAGAAAGGCGATCCTGATGAGACTTGGGACGAGCGCACCAAAAGGGGAAGTCTAGTGGTCCTGGTGTTTACTCACACCAGGAGCGTGACCGTCGTCGTAGCTGTCCGGTGACCGGTCGTGCTCGCGGTCGCGGTCAGGGTGAACTCGAGCTTGCCGGTGTCGCGCAGCTGCGCGAGCGCCTTGCGGGTGAGCTGGATCGTGACGATCTTCTTTCCCGCGGTCTTCAGCGTCGTGTGACCGGCACCAGCCGGCGTGTGCACCGTGCACGTGCCAGGGGTGTTCAGATGGCAGACGATGTGGATCGCCTTTGTTCGCAGGATCGCGCGGAGCGTCTGCTTGGCCAGTCCGAGCTCGAGCCCTAGCGGTGGCGGCTTCGGCGACGTGGATGGCTGAGTGAGCGTATCCGCGGCCACCGAGCCGGTCGCGTCGTCGGTCGAGGACGCGGGGCCGGTCGTGTCGGTCGTTGCTGTTTCAGTCGTCCCCGTTTCAGGAGGTGGGGCTTTGCTCGTGTGGGGGCCGATCACGATCGTCTGCCGCGTGCTACTCCGGTATCCGAGCACGTCCGTGCTCGAGAACGTGACGGTGTACTTGCCGGGCGCGGCATATGTGTGCGTGGCGCTGGTGGCGGAAGCGCTCGTCCCGTCGCCAAAGCTCAGCAGCGGGGAGTACACCTCCAGTGGGGACGTCGCCGGGACCGCGACCGAAACCGGTGTGCCGGCTTCGCCGGTCGCGGGCGCTTCGACGGTCTGCGGGGGTTCGACCGCGTCATAGCCTACCGCCTGGATGGTGCCGCCGCTCGCCCACACGGCGGTAGCGTCCCCGTCCGCCGCGGTCGAGTCCCCTGGCGCGTCCAGAACGACCACCGCGTCATCCCCATCTCCCAGGCTTGTTGGTTGCTGCCATTCCCCTCCGGCCGGGCGGTAATCGGCCTGCACAACGCTTTCTCGCTCCCACACGACCACCGTGTTGCCCTCCTGATCGAACGTGATGTCCGTCGGAAAAGCGTTCCCACCGTTTTCCGACAGGTCGACGGGCGCCTGCCAACTCCCGCCCGCCGGGCGGTATGCCGCCTGCACGATGTCATAGCCGCCGAGCGAGCCGCCATAGGCAGACCACGTGACGATCGCTTCACCGTGGGCGCCAAGCGCGACGCGCAGCCCGTTGCCTTCAATGAGCACGCCCGCAGCCGAGAGGTCAGCGGGCTCCTGCCATGTCCCGCCGGCGGGACGATAGGCCGCGCGCACGACTTCGGTCGTCCCGTTTTCACCAGAGTGCCCGTCCCACACGACCATCGTGTCGCTGCTCGAGTCGAGCGCGATCTCCGGATCACCGCCGTTTTCGCCAGCTTCGGAGAGTTCGGTGGGCGTTTCCCAGCTGCCTCCCGCCGGCCGGTAGGCGCTCTGCACGACATACCTGGAGCCGTTATAGGACATCCACACGACGGTCGCGTCGCCCTGCGCGTCAACGGCCGCCTGCGGCACGAACGCTTCGTCAGCACCCGAAACCGCGACCGGGGCTCCCCAGCTTCCACCGGCCGGCTGGTAGGCGCTCTCGATGACTCCCTCGTCGTTCCATACGACGGTCGTGTCCCCCCGCTCATCGACCGCGACCCACGGTGCCGGATCCCACTCGGTGTGAACTTCCCCAACGTTGACCGGCGCCTGCCAGCTGCCGCCCGCGGGCCGGTAGGCGACTTCGACGATGATTCTGTTGGTGCCGGCATAGCGTTCCCACACGACCGTCGTGTCACCTTTGCCATCGACGGCGATACGCGGCGATCCGGCATCGTGTTCGCCCGCCACGAGCGTGCCTTCACCGCTCGCCTGCGAGAGATCGACAGGGGCCTGCCAGCCCCCGCCCGCCGGCCGGTAGGCGCTCTCGACGACGGTGTCTTCCCCGTTCCAGCTCTGCCACACGGCCGTCGCGTTGCCCTGCGCGTCGAGCACCACCTGCGGAACCTCACCCCCTTGCGAGATCGCGACCGGCGCAAGCCAGCCGGCCTGCGCCGCCGGCGCGATCACCAAGCCCAGCACCAGCACCGCTCCCAGCAGCAACGACCGTATGCCCAATCGTACTGACGCCATGACCCCCGGCATGCTGGCCATGCTACCAACTGCTCCCCAGAAAGCTTGGACGAGTGCACCAAAAGCGGGGACCACGACGAGAAAGAGCAGCGGGAAACGTAGAATCCGCACACGACTCTTATCGGCAGCGTCCACGGCTTCCTGAAGGATTCAAACTGGGACACCACCCTGCGCAATGAGCGCAAACAAGGCGACGATCATCTCGACACCAGTCCGGCGGGGGCGTCCACGGTTCAGAATCGTGCGAGTTTCGGTATCTCTTTGGTATGTATCCGAGGGTTGGTGCACGTTTGGTTCCTGAGGTGTTGGTGGGGGCGGTGGGGAATGAGTTGTTGTTGCCGTCGGTGAGCTCTGAGCTTGGGTTGCCGCGGAGGTTGCGGCTTGGGCAGCTCGACGAGCAGGTCGCTGGTCTCGTTGACCCTTATGCGGCGACTGTTCTCGCGCGTGAGGTGGCTCGTTGTGCGCGGGGTCGGTGGACGCGGATTGTTGGGCTTGAGGTGATGGTGTCCTTTGGTGGCAGGAGCGCCCTTGAATTGGATCTCTCGACCCGTGCGTTTAAGCATCTGCTGCGCCTCGACCAGACTGGGGCGGGGAGCGCGGAGGTGCCGCTGAGGGATGTGACGGTGTCGGAGCTCGCGTTGATCCCGGGGTTCGGTGTGGAGTGTCTGTTGGAGGTGCTGTCGGTCGCGAAGCGGGTCCCGTCGTCGCGGTTGGCGTCGGTGTGCCCGGTGGCGAGCACGCCGCCGCGGTCGTTGCCTGCTCTCACCCGCGAAGTGGGCCACCTTCGCGATCGGCCGTTGGATCTGGAGCTGCGGGGGATCGTGGATGCGGTGATCGCCTCGCCTCGTTCTCGGGTCGCGGCGCTTGCGCGTCTGGGGCTCGGGGGCCGGCCGCCTGTGACGTTGGCAGCGGCCGGGCGGACGGCCGGGGTGACGCCTGAGACGGTGCGCCAGATCGAGAAACGCTTCCACGAAGCGATCGCGTCCGCACTGGAGGCTGGGGGTGTGTGGGCGCCGGCGCTCGACAGGGCGCTGCGGGCTATCCGCCGGACGGGTCTCGTCACCGAAGCGCAGCTGCAAGCGAGACTGTCTGGCAGGGGGCTGATCCCAGAGGGCTTCTCGGTCAGCTCGGTGCTGGCGGCCGGGAGGGTGCTGGGGAAGCCGGTCCAGGTTTATGCCGAGCATGGTCTGATATCAGGGCGTCCGGTGGCTGTCACGCCGGAGCTGATCGGTGAGATCGCTGCACGGTCGGTATCGCACTGGGGTGCCACGACGATCGAGGACGTGCGCGTTCTGCTGACTGAAGAGACCTCCCTCGAAGTATCCGCGCGGCTCGCCGTGCTCCTGTTGGAGACGCACGAGCACTTGCGCTGGCTGGATCGCCGGGATGGCTGGTTCTGGCTTTACCCAACCCGCAAAAACCGGCTGTTGAACCAGGTCGCGAAGATCATGTCCGTCACGCCATCGATCTCGATCAGGGATCTACAAGAAGGGATCGCGCGCCATTACCGCATCAGCGACCTGTGGCTCCCGCGCCGCGTCCTTGGGAGGATATGCGAGGACACCGGGCTCTACGAACACCACGACGGGCGGATCCACGCAAAACCCGGACACCCCCACTGGAGGCAGACGCTCGGCGAGAACGAGGCCATCATCGTCGAAGCGCTAATCGACCACGGGCCGATTATGCCTTTGGCTGATCTGCAGCGGATCGTGTTGCATGAGAGGGGCGTCAACCCCCACACCATGACCCTCTACCTCGCCTCCTCACCCGTGCTCATCCGCCACGCACCCGCCGTGTACGGGCTACGCGGCACCCCTTCACGCCGACCTCGAACAAGATGAGTGGCCGGGTTGTCCCCGGAGCTTGGGCACCTCGATCCCTGAAGGCACCCAGAAAGCGTGTCGTGCAACCTGTCGCAAAAGCTGTCTTACAGCGCGTCAGGTTTCGCGTCAGCTTCTGGTCCCGGTCCCACCCCGGGTTTTGGCTCTGGGACGCGGAATCTGCCTACCCCGGGATTACCGGGGTTTGGTGGGGGATGGTCATTGACCACCCCCCTCTCAGCTTTGCTGATTGATATGGGAGAGGGTGGTGGTCAATGACCATAGGTAGGTAGGTGGAGAGGGGTAGGCAGAGAGGATGGATAGAGAAGTAGAGGAGTGGGACCGGGACCAGAAAGGAAGGAAGAGAAAGAGAGAGAAAAAAGACAAACAACAACAGCAACGGGGAGTGCGACTCGGGCGGCCTGGCGGGCTGGGAATCTGGGCTGGGCAGATTCCGGGTGGTGACGGCGTGCCGGCGGCGAGCTGCGTAGTCGTGTGTAGTTGCGGCGGCTTGTGTTGGCGCGTCTTCGGGCTCGTGATGCTCTTGGTTGTGTCTGATCGTTCGCGTGGTGTGCCTGGGGGAACCCTGCAGAAGAATCTTCCGTGGGGCTGTCCCGTTCGCGCGTGCCCGTCGGAGAAGGGAATGGACCCCCTTCTAACCGAAAGGAAGCATGACGGAGGAAGCCACGAGCGCCCGTCCACAACGGGCGTCGTTCAGCACGCCGGGTGTGAGCGCACGCCTCCCGGACGGCGGCCCGTCCGATGCATGAGGCGCTGCGCCGTCGCGATCTGGAGGTCGCTGGCCTGGCTGGCGGAGCAGTACGGCGCCCGCGTCGACCAGCTGGAGGTGCTGATGGGCTGCGGCCCGCGGACGGTGCAGCGCACCGTCGCCCGTCTGCGCGTGGCGGGGCTCGTGCGCACCCAGCGGATGCTCGTGGGCGAGCCCGCGTGGGTGACGCCGACCGGGGCGGGGATGGCGGAGTGCGCGTCGGGGTTTGGTACGTGTGGCGTCCCCGGGTTGGGTTGCTCGCGCATGTCGCGGCCGTGAACGATGTGCGCTTGCATGTCCAGGGTCGCGCCCCGGGGACGGAGTGGGTGCCGGAGCGTGTGCTGGCACGCGATCGTCGCGCCGGTGAGCACTTGCCCGATGGGGTGGCGATCACGGAGGGCCGGCGGGTCGCGATCGAGGTGGAGTTGACGGTCAAGAGCCGGGAGCGCGTCACCGCGATCCTCGACGAGCTGGCGGGTCGTTTTGACGCGGTGCTGTATTTCTGCGCTGCGGGGCCGCACCGGCAGCTCACAGAGCTGGCCGAGAGCGGTCGCTGGCCTGCCTTGGGGGTACGCGAGCTACCGGTATCGCTGAGGCGGCGCGGAAGCGCGGAGACCACGATGAGCGCCACTGGCATACCCGAGCGGGGGATCTTCGGGAGCGGCCGTAGCCGCCCGCCTCAGCGGAGTGTCCCCGCTCGTGGACCCGAGCCGCTTGGTTGGTGAGGCTGAAGGGGAGCGCGGGTTCGTGATCGCGCACCGCCTCTCCGGTGAGCGCGCGCTGCCCGTCGCGGGACGAAGGTGCTGCTCTCCCAAGAGCGTATGTGCAGGCATGTTTTGGTGTGCGGCGCGACGGGCTAGCGGGAAGACGGAGACGGTGATGCGGCTTGCGTGGACGGTCGCGAAGGAGAGCGACGCCCCGGTGTTCTATCTCGATGGGAAGGGCGACCGGGACACAGCGGAGCGCTTCTGTGGGCTGATGGCCGACGCGGGCAGGAAGACGAGGGTGTTCCCGAACGAGCCGTTCGATGGCTGGCGTGGGGAGGCGCATGAGATCCAGGGTCGGCTGATGGAGATCATCGACTACACAAGCGAGGGCCCGGCGGCGTGGTACAGGGATGTCGCGAAGACCACGCTCAGGTTGGTGTGCGAGCACCCCGACGGTCCACCGCGATCGTCCGGGGTGGTGCTCGCGCGGATGAATCATGCGTTGCTTGCCGCGGCGCACAAGGGCTCAAGTGCGGTCGCTGCGTTGACGCCGGCGCAGGTCGGGCAGGTCAGGCTCCGGTACGAGGCGTTCTTCGGCCAGACCCGAGGCGCGCTCGACGGCGGAGTGGGCGTGGGAGGACACGAACGCGGCGTACCTGTTGCTCGACAGTCTTGCGTTGCGGGAGGAGGCGACCGGTATCGCCAGGTTCTTGTTCGAGGATTTCGCGCACTACTTCACCGGCCGCAAGCCCAAGCGCGCAGTTCTGTTTGTTGATCGTCGACGAGTTCTCCGCGCTCGCGTCGAGCTCGGGGATGGCCGCGAGGGTCGAGCAGGCGCGGGGCTTCAACACGGGTCTGGTGCTCGCGCCGCAGGTCGTGGCGGGCATGGGCGACGAGACGGAGGCCGCGCGCATCATCGGGTCGGTGGAGAGCGTGATCTGCCACCGCGTGAACACCCCCGAGGCGATCATCGCGCTCGCGGGCACGAGGCAGGGGATGGAGTACAGCACACAGTTCGCGAGCGACGGCGCGACCGGCGCCGGCTCGGCCCGGGCGCAGCATCAGTTCAAGGTGGACCCGAACAAGGTCCGGGGCCTGGACCCCGGGATGGCGTTCCTGATCAGCCGCGGCCGCGCGATGAAGATCCAGGTCCCCCGCGCGCCGACGCGTCCGCGCGCCGCTGCCCGAGATCGCCTCCCAAGCGCCCGCACCGCAGACACCCGAGCCGGTGCCCGCAGCGGGCAGGCCGGGGTGGCGCAGAGAAAAAACTTCCGAGGAGGATGTCCCGTTGGGGGGTGGTGCGTCGGAAAAGGGAGCAGGGACGCTCCCATTCTGAACAACCAAGGAGTGATTTCAGATGCATAGCTTTCTACGGAGCACCCGCGACCAAGCCGCCGTGATCCTCGACCGGGAACGGCCGTTCTTCTCGCCCGGCGCGCTGTCGATGTACACCCTCGCGCTGATCGCGGAAGCGCCGGTGATCGTGGCGCGGTTCTTACTCGCGCTGCTGGTGGCCTACGCGGTGCTGCTGATCGAACGCAACCCGGAAGGAAGCCCGACTTGGGCGCTGGTCGCGTTAATTCCGACGGCGTGGTCGGTGCTTGCGCTGTTCAACCCGGCGGGTGGCGCGTGGTGGTGGCGCACCCGCGCCGGCGGCCGGGAACCCTCCAAACGCGAGCAACTCGCATACCATGACGCCGTCGAGCTGCTGCAGAGCAACGCTTCGAGACCGTTGCCGTTGCCGGCGCACTGGTTCGTGATCGACAGCCCCCAGCCCGACGCCGCGGTTTGCGGCGACGCGTTGATGATCTCCCGCGGCCTGTTCGAGACGGATCATCTCCCGGCGGTGCTCGCGCACGAGCTGGGGCACCTCGGTAGCCCCGACGCCCGGTTGACCACGGCAATCAACCGGCTGATCGTGTTCTCCACACCATTCCGCGCCGGCGTGGAAAAGGGCCGCGCACGACCCCAGATCGAGCTGCTTCCCCGGCTGCAGTACACCCCGCGTCCGGCGAGCGACGTATTCGATCTCGAACCCGGCGCTCACACAGGCCCTGTTCGGGTTCGCGCGGTTCCTGTTCATCACATCGCTGTTCGCCAAAGGCGGGCTCGGGCTATGGCTAACCGGCCCGATCTGGGGGCGGTACTGGAGGGAGCGTGAGTATCAAGCCGACCAGTACGCCGCCGGGCTCGGCCAGGCAGAGGAGCTCGCGGACTTCCTGGAAACCCACGCGTTGATCCACGACAACCCGATCCCGTTCCTCTGGCTCACCGAGCACACCCACCCACCCTCAGAGCTACGCATCGACCGTCTCAGGATGAAGACCCATGACCTGACCATCGATGCCGCGCTCCCAGCGACCGCGTAGCTCCGGGGCCGTACTGGCCGCCCGCGGGTGCACAGGGAGCCAGTCTGATGGGGGTGGAAACAGCCGAGTTACGGGGAAACAAAAAAAGGTCGGTCTCTTGCGAGACCTTTTTTTGTTTTTTGAATGGAGAAAAGCAGAGGGTTCAGACATTCGCATCAATCCGGATAGGCTGCTCCGCTGATGACTTGGACGATTGAGTTCTTCGAGGACGACCGGGGCCGTCAGCCGGCCCGCGAGTGATCGCTGGACAGCGCAGCGCGACAACACAGTTGACACTTCACGACTACCGATATGGGCTATAGCCTATGGATGACCAGTTGCAAGGAGACCGCATGACGACCAAATTTGACGACTACGTCCACGAGGTCGAAGACGGCAGCACCGAGAAGGAGCGCCGCGAGCTGGACGCAGCGCGTGCTCGCTTCAAGATCGGCGCTCGTCTTCTGCAGCAGCGCCTAGCTGCGGGCTTCTCCCAACAGCAGCTCGCCGTGGCGTCCGGAATCGCTCAAGCCGACATCAGCCGCATCGAGCGGGGCCAGATCAACCCCACCGCCGCAACGCTGCAGACGCTCGGCGCTCCACTGGGCGTCACCCTGGACTACGTCTCCACGCCCCAGCTCGTCGACTAGTTGAGCGAGGCAGGCGATCGTGTGTACTAAACGAGGTCCAAACAAATGTCTAAAGTAATGACAAAAGTTGTCGATCTACGTCACATTAGAGGGCTATAGCGTGCTATAAGGAGGTATGCATGAGGTACGGAACCCTATGGTCAACGGAGATCGCGCACGTGCTTCTGGCCGGTATCGGTGGCGAGCCTCGCGAGCAGAATCAGGGGTGATGGCATGAGTACGACCGAGACGACTCACCGGCGAGCGATCCAGGCGCCATTCCAGGAGATCGCGCAGGAGCTTCAAGAGATCCTGGGTCAGCGCCTTGTGGTCTACGTAGCTGGCGTACGCTCGCCGCGGGCGACGGGTCGCTGGGCTACGGGGCAGAGCAGCCCTCAACGGTTTGAGGTCGAGCAGCGTGTGCGCGACCTTTACCGGGTGGTCATCACGCTGGCCGAGAGCGAGCACCCGGAGACGATTCGAGCATGGCTGTTGGCGAGCAATCCGCAGCTGGGCGACCGCGCTCCGATCGAGCAGCTGCGCGACGGGGACTCCGTGGCGGTGCTGCACGCGGCGATCAACTTCATCGAAGCCACGACGTAGCATCGATGCCCGTTGCGCTCGTAGAAGGCCCGTCGGTGCTCTGGCGGGTGGGAAGGCAGCCGGACGTCTTCGCGTGGCGCCTGCCCAAAGATCGCGAGCTGCTCGCAAGCGATGAGCGGCCCCGCCTCGAGGGCAACCGCTGGGATGACCCCGACGGGGAGACGGCCACACTGTATTGCGCCAGCACCCCGCTGGCCGCCTTTCTCGAAGTCCTCGCGCAGCTGCGCTCCGGCGGCGAGGGCATCGTCGCCGAGATTCTGCAGGCCACCGGCGAAGACAGTCCAGACCCACGGCTCGATCCCGCGCTGCGTGCCGGCGTGCTGCCGCAGGAGTTCCTCGCCGACCGCTGCCTTGCCAGCGCGAACGCCGCGCAAGGACCTCTGTTCATCGACATGGCAAGCCCCCAGATCCACAACCTCCTCGGTGAGCGCCTTCCCCACCTGCTGCGCTATCTGGGCGCCCACCAGTTCGATCGGGGCGTGGTGATGAGCCAAGACCGGCGCGTGACCCGTCAGATCGCGGGCTTCCTGCGCGAATACACCGACAGCGATCTCCACGAGGAAGGCCCGATCGCCGGCCTGCGCTACGAGAGCCGCATCGCCGCCGAGCAGACCTGCTGGGCCATCTGGCAAGATCGCCTCCAGCTCTCCGACGAGCAGGCACGCTCGATAAGCAGCGAGGACCCGGATCTACTCAAGGCCGCCGAGCTGCTCGATATAAAGATCACCGCAGCCAAGACGCTCAGCTCTCCAGGCGAATAGTCGCGAAGCGGCGCCCACTACGCGCTAAATCACGTCGTCCGATGCAGATATCAGGGCATCGTCGGACAGGTATCTGCGCAACGCGATCATCGCGGTGCTCGCGCACGACCGCGCCTCGACGCTGTGGGACGCGGCGCGGCTGCTGTCGGTCGGGGAGGAGGGCTACTCCTACCGCGCTCGCGTCGGGGCGCACGTGAGGGCGCTGCCCGAGTTCAAGGAGATCTCCGAGTTCTTCACCGCCGAGCGCACCGCCCAACTGGCCGACGCGCGCAGTATGACGACCGCCAAGCTCGATGCGCCCGTCAACAAGCTCGCGCGGCTGCTCAACTCGCAGTCGATCAAGCGCGTGCTGCTCAACGACTCGCTGCGGGTCGACCTCGATCGCGTGATCTCTCAGGGAGAGGTCCTCGTCGTGAAGGGCGCGCTGGGCGTGATGGGTGCGGGGAACACCTCTGTGCTGATGCAACTGCTCGTCGGCATGCTCGACGCGGCGCTGGCCCGCCAGCAGGACCTCGTTGCAGAGGCGCAGCGTATAGCGGTCGCGCTGAAGGTCGACGAGGCGCCGCTCGTGCTCAACCGCGGCTTCGCGGAAACGATGGCCTTGAAGCGTTCGGCGGGCTTGGAGACGGTGGCCTGCTGGCAGACCGAGGCGCAATGGACAGAGCGCGAGGTGCGCGAGCAGCTCGACGCGCTGTTCGCTCATCGCGTGTACTTCGCGACGGCCTCCGTGCGCGACGCGCGCGCGTCGGTCGGGCTGACGATGGCCGAGTTTGCCGACTCGGTGCGTCCTGGCGTCGAGCACATCTCCACGCTCGGCCACCCCGACGCGCGGCTGCATCTGCCCCGCCACCACGCGATCGTCAGCTGGAGCACCCCCGAGGGCCGGCAGGCGCCATTCGTCGCCGAAACGATCCCGTTGCGCGTAGACGCCGAGCGGGTCGCGCTGCACGCCGCGCGCCAGGCCGAGCGCGGTGGGCGCTTCCGCACCGACCTGCGCCAGCCGCACTGGGACCGCGAGCGCCGGGGCAACGGCGACGGCGACGGCAACGGCGGCGGCAGACCCGAGCACGCTAGATCGGGTTCAACCCAACCAATGACACCTGCGGAAAATCGATCCGAGCGAGCTTTAGCCGAGCTAGCCACACCTGAGCAGAAGCAGCCCGACCGAGCCCCAACCGAGCGCATCGCACCTGAGTCGAACGGGTCTCGCCAGCCCGCAATCCAGCAGCAGGCGGATGCAGGCTCGACCGGACCTGGAGTACCCCGGACAGCTACCGCGGCTCGTCGAGCTCGACGGGGCGTACAACGTGCGCTGGGCCAAGCAGGTATTGCAGCCACGGTCGCTGAAGCCCGAGGCGCTGGACCTGGAGATCCTCGCGCTCGTGGCGTGCATGCGTCACGTGCTGAGCAGCCAGATCCACCGCCGGTTCAATCCCAGCCGGGCGGCCACGACGACGCAGCGGCGCCTGAAGCGCCTGTCGGATGCCGGACTCGTGCGTCGCTTCCAGTTCCATCGCCGTGACGGGGGAGGTGTGCCGATGTGTTACGCGATCACCGCCGCGGGCCTGGAGTTGTTGCATTCACACGACCGGCTGACGGCGCTCGGGGAGGGGGACGTCGACACACTGTCCGGCCCCCATCGCCGGCTGCCCCGATCGAGGGCGATCGGCTGCTGCGCCAAGCGCGCCACGACGTGCACGTGACCGGCTGGGTGCTGGCGCTGGAGCACGCTGTGGACGGCGCGCCGCTCGCCCTGCGCGGAGCGGGGGAGTCGGTGCTCTCGCCGCCGTCGCGCTCGACTCCGGAAGGGCGCACGGCGCTCGGACCGGCTGACCTGACACTGCCGGGCGGACGCTCGCCGCACGAGTTTTTGAGACCGATCCGACAGGCGCAAGGGTGCCGGTGGAGCGCTTTGAGACGGTGCGCCCCGACGTGACGATCGAGCTGGGAGGGCGGGTGGGCAACGTAACCGATCTGCTCGTGGAGCTCGACGACCGCTTGCCCACCGGCCGGGCGGCGGGCAAGCTCGAGCGCTACGACCATCTCCTGGCGGGCTGGTCGGTACATACCAGCCGCTATGGCCGCCGCCTCGGCGCGCCCCCGTCGGTCGTGTTTGTGTGCCGCGATCGCGCCCGTGCCCGGGAGTGCGCGCGCAGAGCCGACGCGATGCTGACCGCCTGCCGCGCCTACGCCGGCGAGTACCCCGCCGATTGGGAGTACCCGGGTCGACAGGGAGTCACGTTCGTTGCCGAGCGCGACGCGCACGAGGGGCTCCTGCGCGGGTATGGCGTACCCCGGTTGCCCCCTGACGTGCGCGTGTCCGTTGCGGACGGCGATCCACGGGCGCGTGAGGCCGTGGCCGAGCCGCGGGAGCTCCTGGCCCTCGAGCAATTCAACCTCGCACCCAACGCTTTAGCTGAGCATCCGCTCTCGCCTGAGCTCGCCCTCCGGATCCCCTCGGCCAGGACCTCGTCACCTGGACAATCGCCACGATGGTGAGCGTTTTCGCGCCAACTTTGACGAGCGAGACACGGCCAAAAGAAGATTTCCGAGACCCCCCTAAGGGGGATCTCGGACTGCTGAGCCACGTCGTTCACGTTCGAGCGTCGGCACTTGACGGCGCTGCGATCGGCTTCTACAAGGCCTCCCACAACGTCCCTCGGGCAGCCGCCCGGACCAGACCGGCCAGGAGACCAGCCATGACTCTCACCATCGCGCCCACGTCGCCCCCCGTACGCAAAGCGACTCGGCAGAAGACACTCGCCTCGTCGCGAGCCGGATCGGCCGAGGTGTGTCCCGAACCGCGCGTCAGATCACGAACCGGGCAAGCCGGCGCGCCGTCCATCAACCGTGTCTCATCCCAGACGAGGCCGCGCGGAGTACGCCCGAAGCTCGCCCCGTCTGCGTGCAGCGAGCGTGGTTCCGAGAGCGACGAGCCTGGCGTACTGGGCCGCTATATCGACTTCCAAGGCTCGCCTTCGGCAAGTGGTCGCCCTGCCCGGAGCCCGGGAAGCGTGCTCGTCGTGGACCGCGACGCCACCACTCTCAGCGACTGTCGTCTCGTGGCGCATCTGGCCGCTGACGAGCCTGCGGAGAACGCCGCGCTCGTGTGTGATCACTACCTGCGGGATTCGGCGGGCCACTGGTGCAGGCGTGTAACACCGGAGGACCTCGAGGTAGTGCCGTTCGCGGAGGCTGAAGAACAGGACTCCGAAGCGGAGGCGACACCGAGCGCGAGGACGCTCACCGACAAGCAGGGACGCACATACCGGCTCGAGCTGGGCTCTGCGGAGGTGTCGATCAGGGAGCTGCGCTGGTACCGACGCTCGCCCTCTGCCGAGGGGGAGCCGGCAGAGCCCGTCAGCGTACGCGAGGCATCGCGAGCCTCGAAAGCTATGAGCCGGTGCGTACGCTCACGCACAGAGCGCTCGCCGTGCACCGCGAGGACCCGGTGATCTCGATCGCGATGCTTCGCTACGAGCAGCGCGCGGATGGAAACCAGCCAGATCGTCCTCAACCGTGGACTGCGACGGGCCGCGCTCGCCACTGCCGCGGCGCAGGATCTGAGCATGAGCGAGATCGCGCTGCGTTGCGGGAAAGTCAAACACGACTCCAAGGGCAAGGAAAGTGGTGAGACGAGCTGGCTGGCTCGACGTCTGGGGATCGCGCCGGAGAGTGGCAAGAGTACGCCGACGCCGTGGATCCACACCGACGTGCTGGCGCTGATCGCGCGCTGCGGTCTGGGGATCAGCCCGCGCGAGGTGGAGCTCGGATGACTGCCCACGCCGCGCTCATCGAGCAGAGTCCTCAGGCAACGGGCCGCGTGGCCTGAGCGGAACGTGAGATCGGGCGTCGGGACTCTGGAGCTCGTCTGGCGCCCGTGCACGCCGGTGGCCAAACGGTGAGCGCTCCGCCGGGGGTGCCGCGACATGGCGTCTTCGACGGCTACGACTCTGCACCCGCGGCGATCCTCGTAGTCGAGGCCGATGCCGTTATCGGCAAAGTGCTCGTCGAGCAGCTCGCCGCGGACGGCTTTCATGCCGAGCTGGCTCGTACCGCCGAGCACGCCCGGGCATTGGCTGCAGAGCGAGTGCCGAAGCTGGCGGTGATCGGCGATCTCGACTCTCCGCGCGGCGGGCTGGAGCTGCTCGGAGAGATTCGCGAGGCCGATCGGAGACGCGCCCCGTGGACACATGAGCTGCCGGTCATCGTCGTCTCCTCGCTAGCGCAAGAGCTGGACATGCTGCGGGCCTTCGAGGCGGGGGCCGATGACTTTCTCGCCCGCCCGGCTCGGTATCTCGAGCTGCGGGCACGTCTGCGAGCGGTTCTACGTCGCAGCGAGATTATTGCCAGGCACGGGCAGGTGATCGAGGTCGGCACGCTCGCGATCGACACCGATGCCCACACGGTGAGCATGGACGGCCGGCACCTCGACATGCGGCCGCTGGAATACGAGCTACTCGTCCAACTCGCCGGCGCTCCCGAGCGCGTGTTCGGCAAGCAGGAGCTGCTGCGCTCAGTCTGGGGATACCGCTCGGACGTGGCCACTCGCACCGTCGACAGTCACGCCTGCCGCTTGCGTCGCAAGCTCAACGTGGATGGCAGCGGGCGCTGGGTGGTCAACGTATGGGGAGTCGGCTATTACCTGTACCGGGGTTAGGCCGTCCGCGACGACGCTACCGGCCGATCTGAGCTTCGGCCGCTCGCACGGCCCGATCGAGCGAACCGTCCCAAGCGCGGGGTAGGTTTTTTTGGTGGGGGGTAAACCATCGATGAACGGAGACCCAAATGTCCACCTTCGCAATCAACCGCGTCGTTTTGATCGCACGCCTGACGAAGGATCCTGAGTTGCGCTCGCTGCCCTCTGGCAAGGGCGTATGCCAATTCAGGGTCGCCTGCAACGTGTCTCGCCGCGACACCGACGGCGAGTATCGCGACATGCCCAACTACTTCGACGTGAGCACCTTCGGCGCCACGGCGGAGAACGTCAGCCGCTACATGCACAAGGGCAGCCGCGTCGCGATCGACGGCCGGCTGCAATGGCGCGAGTGGGAAACCTCAGACCAGCAGAAGCGCGATGCTGTGAGAATCGTCGCCGACACGATCATGTTCCTGGATGGTTCGGGCAACCGCCCGGAGATCGACCAGCCGCAAGACGGCGAGCCGGGCGATAGCTTCGACGACGAGGAGGCCTACGCGGAAGCGGCCGGCGAGCTGGTCGGTGTCGGCGCGGGCACCGGGGATGACGATCTCATCTTCTGATCGGATCGGCGCGCATCGTGGCTCACGCAACGGTGGGGGCGTCTAACGGCGCCTCCACCGTTGGGCCAAGCCGGCACGTCGCTCGGCGTGCGGTCGCGTAAACTGGCGCGCCGCGGCGTTCTGAGGCAGCAGCGCAACGCAGCGGTTCGAGAAGCAAACAATCGTCCCCGCGCATGAGGAGCAAAGTCCGGTGCCAGTCAATAGCCAGGCGGTCGGCAAGACCTATGAGCCCACGCTTTACGCCGTGGGCCGGGAGAAGATCAAGGAGTACGCCCGTGCGGTGGGTGAGACTAACCCTGTGCACCTCGACGTCGAGGCGGCCCGCGCGGCCGGCTACGCGGATGTCGTGGCGCCGCCGATGTTCGTCGTCGTCTACAGCGCCCCGTCGGTGGGACCACCGATCTTCGATCCCGAGATCGAGCTGAACTTCGCGATGATGGTGCACGGCGGGCAGGAGTTCGAGTGGGGGCCGCTGGTCGTGGCCGGCGATGAGATCACGACGGTCGCCAGCGTCAAGGACATTCACGAAAGCGACGGTCGTGGGTACTACGTGTTCGAGTCGGTTTCCGTGAACCAGCGCGGCGAGCAGGTCTGCCGCGGCATCTGGACAAACATCGTCAGGGGAGTGTGAGTCAGATGGCAGATCTATCAGTGGGGACACAGATCCCCGAGGTTCGGGTAAACCCCGACAAGTTCCTCACCATTCGCTACGCCGGCGCCTCCGGTGACTTCAACCCGATCCACATCGACGAGGAGTTCGCCAAAGCGGTCGGCCTGCCCGGGCGGATCCTGCACGGACTGTGGACGATGGCCCAGGTGGCCCGCGCGCAGACCGAGGCGGCGGGCGGGCCCGAGCATTTGAAGCGCCTGCAGGTGCAGTTCCGTGGCATGGGCGTGCCCGAGCAGGAGGTTGTTGTGAGTGGCACGGTGCGCGAGTCGGGCCAGGGGCGGGTCATCATCGATACCGTGGCCGAGCAGGCCGGCAAGCAGATCATCCGCAACGCCGAGGCGGAGCTCGAGCTCGGATAGGCCGTAGCGTCTATGTGGGCGGCTCTCCGCGGCCGGCAAGGACAGGCTGCAGGCTCGAGTCCGTCCTGTACCGGCGTAAGCGGCTCGTAGAATCAAAGCCGTGCTGATCTCCAGGCAGGAAAAAGCCGTGCTGACTCCCAGACAGGAGCTGATCCTCACCAAGGTGGTGGACGATTATCTGCAGACCGGGCAGCCGGTGGCGTCGAAGGCGCTCGCCACCGACACGGAGCTCGACTGCGGACCGTCGACGATCAGAAACGAGCTGGCGTTGCTCGAGGAGTACGGCCTGCTCGCCCATCCGCACGTCTCCGCGGGCCGAACCCCGACGGATGCGGGTCAGCGCTATGTGGTCGACCGGATGCTCGCCTCCGGGAAAGGTCTCGTGCCGGCACGGCGACTGGAGCTGTCGCTGATCCGCCGTGAAGTGGAGGAGGCAATGCGCGCGACCACCGAGACGCTGTCGCAGGTCACCAACTTGCTGGCCGTGGTCTCCGCTCCGGCTATACACACGGCGACGATCAGGCGCATCGAGGTGCTGGCGCTACAACCGCAGGTGGTGATGGTGGTGGTCATCACCTCAACGGGTGGTGTATCGAAGATGCTCGTGACGTTCGAGCACACCGTCGATCCGGGCCTCGTGGCGTGGGCGGGGGAGTACTTGAACGAGCGGCTCGTCGGCCTGGGTCTCCGAGCGCGGATGCTCAACCAGCGTATGATCGACCCGAGCCTGTCGACAACGGAGTTGGCCTTCCTCGCACGCTTGGCCGCGGCCTTCAGTGAGGTTTCCTACGAGGCGGAGGACGCGTTGTATGTCGACGGAACGGCGCGGCTGTTCGCAGCCGGGCAGATCCAGGACACGGTGCAGATCAACGAGCTGATGAGCCTGCTCGAGCGTCGCGTCGCGCTGCTGGGAGTGTTGCGGGCGGTGCTTGGTGAATCCGGGGTGTACGTGAGGATCGGGCACGAGAACGAGATCCCCGCGATGCGCTCGCTCGCCCTGGTCGCGACCGGTTACGGGGTTGGAGGACGTAATCTGGGCGCGGTGTCGGTGATCGGGCCGGTGCGGATGGACTATGCCGGTGCGATCGTCACCGTGCGCGAGGCCGCGCACGAGCTGACGCGCTTCGTCGAAGACGCCTACGCCGAGAACTGACTTGGATTCCGCGATGTCCCCCCATAGAACCGACATGGATCTCGCGATCCCCGCGCGCCGCGACAGAAACAGCAGACGATGAGCCAGACATCCACACCGCGCGATCCCTATGAGGTGCTCGGCGTGCAGCGCGACGCCGACGAGCAGCAGATCAAAAAAGCCTTTCGCGCGCTGGCTATGGAGTTGCACCCCGACGTCAACGCGCACGACCCGCAGGCCGAGGAGAAGTTCAAGGAGGCCGCCGAGGCCAACGAGATCCTTTCCGACCCAGAGCGGCGGGCGACATATGACCGCTATGGCCACGAGGGGCTGCGCTCTGGCGGTTATGCCCCCAACTTCGACGCGTTTGGCTCGATCAGCGATCTGTTCGAGACGTTCTTCGGCGGTGGGGGAGGGGGCGCGTTCGGCGGGCGCTCCGGTCCGGCGGCCGGTGGCGACCTGGCGGTGGCGATCGAGATCGAGCTGTTGCAGGCTGCGCAGGGCGCGAAGGTGCAGATCGAATACGAGGCGATCGAGCGCTGTGAGCATTGCCACGGCAACGGCGCCGAGCCGGGCACGCCGATCGAGACCTGCGAGCGCTGCGCGGGGCACGGACAGCTACAGGCGGTAACCAGGACCCCCTTTGGGCAGATGGCGCGCACGGTGCTCTGTGACGTCTGCCACGGCGACGGGCGCGTGCCCAAGCAGCCGTGTCGCGAGTGTCGCGGCCGCGGACGCAAGGCGGCGCGGCGTGAGCTCGAGGTCGACGTGCCGGCGGGGATCGCCGACTCTCAGCGCATCCGGCTCTCCGAGCGCGGGCACGCCGGCGAGGCGGGCGCTCCCGCGGGCGATCTCTACGTGCTTGTGAGGGTGCATGAGGACGAGCGGTTCGTGCGAGAAGGCGACGACCTGATCGCGTCCCTGGATGTCGCGGCTCCGCTGGCGGCGCTCGGCGCGACGCTCGAGACCCCCACGCTGGAGGGGATGGCTCCGGTTGAGGTGCCGCCCGGTACACAACCGGGTGAGGTGCTCACGCTGCGGGGCGAGGGGATGCCCGGGCTACGCCGGGGCAGGCGCGGGGACCTGCGCGTGGTAGTCAACGTCGTGATCCCGCGCCGCCTGAACGAGGAGCAGCGTGAGCTGTTGGAGCGACTGAATGGAACGCTGACAGCGGAGAATCTGCGCTCGGAGGAAACGATGTTCGCCAAGCTGCGCCGCACGCTGCGCGGCGATACGGCGTGATTCGACTTGCGATTCGCGCGCGGTGCGAGGATGCGGAGATCGTCCTGGCGGAGCTACTGGAGCTGGCGCCGGGCGGCGTGGAGGAGGTGGAGATCGGCGAGGGGACGATCGAGTACGCCGTGTACGGAGCGCCGGGTGAGTTGCCCGAGCTCCCCGATCTGAATGCCGCCGTCGGCGATACGCCGGTGGAGGTCTCCAGCACTGAGGTCGCCGACGATTGGGCTGAGCGCTGGAAGCGCTTTCATCGCCCCATTCTGATCGAGCCGCCGCGGGGAAGTCCCGTTCCCGCCCTGTACGTGCGGCCCCCGTGGGAGTCACCCAGCGATCGGGAGGACACCGAGGAGATCGTGATCGACCCCGGGCAGGCTTTCGGGACAGGCGCCCACGCCACCACCCGTCTGTGTCTGGAGCTGCTGCTCCAGGTGGCGGCGCTCGAGCATCGGCCGGGGTCGTTGCTGGATGTCGGCACAGGTTCGGGGGTGCTGGCGATTGTGGCCGCGCGTCTGGGGTTCGCACCGGTGCTCGGCCTCGACCACGAGCGCGAGAGCGTCGCGGCCGCAGAGGAGAACGCGCGGGCTAACGGGGTGGAGATCGAGGTGCGCCGCTTCGACCTGCGTACGCAGGCGCTGCCGTGGCTGGAGCGGGACGCGGACAGCGATCCGGCGGACGGGCTGGCGGGATCGCTTGTCGTGGTGGCGAACCTGCTGCGTCCCCTGCTGCTCGATCTCGCGCGCGGGATGCCTCGTGTCCCGGCGCATCTGCTTGCCGGCGGACTGTTGAAGGAGCAGGTCGACGAGGTGGTGGAGGCGTTCGGCGAGCGCCTCGGCATGCGCGAGCGCGAACGGCGCGAGCGCGGAGAGTGGGCGGTGGTGTGGCTTGCGGACGGTGACGCGTGAAGATCAGAGGCGATCGGGCAGCTCGGTGGCCGCGCGTATGCTCGCGCGGTAGACCAGATCGATCGCCGCGCGCATGCCGTCCTCGCTCTGGAGTGCAAGCAGAGCACCGGCGGCGCTCAAGGCCGTCTCGATCGTCTCGAGCGCCTCGCCGACGTCTCCCGGATCGGGGTCGCGGCAGGCCGCGAGCGCCATGTCGAGCATCGCCTGGGCCTGCTCGGCCGATCCCATGAACATCGCGGGACCCGCCAGGCTGGCGTAGCCATACACCCGCGCAAGTCGACCGGAGAGCGTGATCGAGGGACCCCGGCGCGGGGCCGTGACAGGCGGCAGCCCGTGGCCGTCGAAGAGCCCGGCGATCGTGCCGCCGAGCAGGCCGCGAACGGCGGTCTCGTCCAGGCCGGCATGCGCGGCGACACGCAGCGCCATGTAGAGCGAGGCGGCGGGCAACCCGTAGGGAGGATCGGAGGCGAACACGATGCGCTCGATCGGCGCACGCGCGAGCAGCTCGATCACGTCGAGCGGGAAGAAGCAGGAGATGTCGTACAGCACGCCCGGGTGCTCAGCCAAGCGCGAGGTGATGATTCCCTGGTCGCAGATCGCGCCATGAGCGAGGATCAGGACCACGTCGGGGTGGCGCAGCGTGATCTCGACGAGCTCATCCCCCAGCGGCGGCAGGCCGCGTCCGGCGTGGATCAAGATCGGCACCCGGGCCGCTTCGGCCAGCGCGAAGATGCCCTCCATCTCGGCACTGTCGAACCCGAAGGCCTGAGCACGAGGGTGGAGCTTGATGCCGCGCGCGCCGGCCGTGAGGCAGCGCTCGCCCTCAGCCAGGGGGTCTTCAGCCGGGTCCAGGCGGCAGAAGGGAATCAGCCGTCCGTCGCTTTCCCCGGCCCAGGCGAGCACGCGGTCGTTGGGCACGCGGTAGCCGGGAGCGCGCTCGGGGTCGTGCAGAGGGAACACGCAGGCCCGGCGAGCGCCGGCGGCGTCGAGCTGGGAGAGCAGCTGGGGCAGGCTGAGCGAGCGCCCGTCCTCGTCGAGCCCGAGATGGGTGTGCGCGTCGAAGACCTCGGCGTCGGCGGGCCGCAGGTTCTGCACCTCGGCCAGGAACGGAGCCAACGCATCGGCATAGAGGGATGAGGCGCTCATGGGCGGCACGATATTGGCTGCTCGCTTCGAACGCGTCCGTGTGCTCCTGCGAGCGTGTCCGTTACACCTCGGCCGAGGCGTCTGCACGACGATGGCGGCTGACCGGCGTATCCTGATCTGAGATGGCGATACTCGACGAGGTGAAGACCGACCTGCATGGCGCGATGCGCGCCGGCGAGAAGGACAAGGTCGGCGCGCTGCGGCTCGTGCTCTCCGAGCTGCAGAAGGCCGCGAAGGAAGGCTCCGACGACGAACTGGCGGTGCTGCGCCGCGAGCGCAAACGGCGCCTGGAGGCAGCGCAGGCCTACCGCGAGGCCGGTCAGGACGACCGCGCGAACGGCGAGGAGGCAGAAGGCGAGCTGATCGCGGGCTACCTGCCGCCGGAGCTCACCGATACAGAGCTGAAAGAGATCGTGGAGCAGGCGGTGCGCGACAGCGGGGCGGAGTCGGTGAAGGACATGGGTCGCGCGATGGGCAGGGCGATGGCCGCCGTCGACGGTCGCGCCGACGGCAAGCGCGTGTCGGCGCTCGTGCGAGCCTCACTCAACGGATGAGCGCACTCGACGGATGAGGTCCCAGATCGAGCTCTCCAACGAGGTCGCCGCCGAGCTGGCGGGCAGCCAGGACATGGTCCTGCGCGCGCTGGAGGAGCAGCTGGAGTGCGGGGTGTTCCTACGGGGAAACCTGGTCACCTTCGATGGCGATGAGCGCGAAACGCGGGCCGGTGAGCACGTCGTGCGCGAGCTGGCGAAACTGATCGAGCGCGGCCACCATCTGGACGCCGAGACGATCGCCGCCGTGACGGGCGCACTGGATCAGGACGAGTCCCCGGCGCGGGTCCTGGAGGACGTCGTCTGGCAGCACCGCGGTCTGCGCGTGGCGCCGAAGACCGTCAACCAAAAGCGTTACGTCGACTCGATCCGCTCGAGCACGATCACCTTCGGGGTCGGACCGGCGGGCACCGGAAAGACGTTCCTGGCGGTCGCGATGGCCGCCGCCGCGCTCGCGCGCCACGAGGTCAACCGCATCATCCTCACACGCCCCGCGGTAGAGGCCGGCGAGCGGTTGGGTTTCCTGCCGGGGGATCTGATGGCGAAGGTCGACCCCTACCTGCGCCCGCTGTTCGATGCGTTGCACGACATGCTCGACCCGGAGAAGGTCTCTCAATACCTGGAGCGCGGCGTGATCGAGATCGCGCCGCTCGCGTATATGCGAGGACGTTCGCTGAACGACTCGTTCGTGATCCTCGACGAGGCCCAGAACACGACGCCCGAGCAGATGAAGATGTTCCTGACACGGCTTGGCTTCGGCTCGCGGATGGTCGTGACCGGCGACGTCACGCAGGTTGACCTGCCCCGCGAGCAGCAATCGGGGCTGATCGTGGTGGGCGAGGTGCTGAGCGCGATCGAAGGCATCGAGTTCCTGCGCTTCGGCGGCGAGGACGTGGTTCGCCACAAGCTCGTGCAGCGGATCGTCGAGGCCTACGACGAGCACTCCCAGCGTGGGGCGCCAGAGCTACGTGCAGCCGATCGCCGCCGCGCCTGAGATTCCTCGCACGATGCTCGAGGTGGAGGTTTTTGGCGAGGATCTCGCTCCTGACGCGCCCCCGCCGGCTCAGGTGCGACGCCTGTGCGCGCTGGCGGCCGCGGCGGCCGGGATCGAGGACGGTCATCTGGCGATCGAGTACATCGATGCGGTGCGGATCGCGCAACTGAACGCCGAGCACCGCGGCAAGGCTGGTCCAACGGATGTGTTGTCGTTCCCGATCGATGGCGCTACTGAGCACGACGGTTCCGAACGGGAGTTGGGCGACGTGGTGATCTGTCCCGAGCAGACGCTCGATCTGCGCGAGGCGATCGTTCATGGTGTGCTGCATCTGGTGGGCATGGACCACGAGACCGATAGCGGTGAGATGCTGACGCTGCAGGCAGAGCTGCTGGCGTGGGAGCGCGAGTGACTCGCAGCGGATTCGTTGCGCTTGCCGGACGGCCGAACGTGGGTAAGTCGACGCTCGTGAACGCCCTCGTCGGGGAGAAGGTGGCGATTGTCTCCGACCGTCCACAGACGACGCGGAGAGCGATCCGCGGGGTGCGCAGCGCCGGCGACTGCCAGATGGTGCTCGTCGATTTGCCCGGTGTCCAACGCCCGCGCGATGCGCTCACCGAGCGGATGGCCCAGCGGGTGCGCCAGGAGCTCGAGGGCTGCGATGTGGCGCTGATGGTGCTCAACGGCGAGCAGGGGGTGGGACCCGGCGACCGGTTTATCGCGCAGGCGCTCGTGGGTGGGAGCGCGCCGGTGACGATCGCGGTGAACAAGGCCGATCGCCTGACGCGGGCACAGACGCTCGATGTGTTGGAGCAGGCAGTCGCCCTGGAGGTGTCTGAGGAGATCTTTCCGATCTCTGCGCGCACCGGGGCGGGGGTGGAGGCGCTCACGGAGCATTTGACGGCGGCGATGCCGTCGGGGCCGTTCATGTTCGGAGAGGACGCGAGCTCCGATCAGCCGCAGGCGGTGCTGCTGGCGGAGCTGATCAGGGAGGCGGTGATCAAGCGCACCTTCCAGGAGCTGCCACATGCCGTGGAGGTGATCGTCGAGGAGATCGAGCACCCGCGCGATGGCCTGGTGCGGGTGAGGGCGCTGATCTGGGTGGAGAGCGAATCTCAGAAGGGGATCTTGGTCGGTGCGCGCGGGCGCATGATCAAGGCGATCGGGGTGGCTGCGCGCCGTGAACTCGAGCGCGAGTTGGGTGCTCAGGTGCACCTCGATTTATCGGTGCGAGTCCGTCGCGACTGGCGCGGGGACGAAGGACTGCTCGACCGCTTGGGCATCACCTGAGGGCCTCGGGTGCCTCAGAGTTGCTTCGACAGGTACCCAGCGATCCGTTCGACAGCGGCCAGATCGAGCTCTGAGACGAACAGAAAGGGAACCGGATGAACCTCGAAATCCCGACGGCGCAGGCGGGCGAGTTGGTTGTGCTGGAAGCTTGCGCGATCGTGCACCGCGCGCGCGGCCAAAGCGGCTGAGCGCGTCACGGAGTCGCTGCCGTCCAGGTGGTTACTTGCGTCCGCGAGGTCGGTTTCGTCCAGGTTGTCGATCCGATCGAGCTCCGCGGGGGAGAAGCGCCGCGGCAGCGTGCCGTTGACGACGACCGCGTCAAGCGTACGGTCGATCTGTTGACGTAGGCCGTCCTGCAGCTCGAGCGCCTCCGTGACGGCCATCTCGGTCGGGAGCGCAACCGCCAGATACCCGGAGCGCGCGGGATCGGAGAGCAGCTCACCGACCTGCCGGGTCTGGGAGGCGATCGGCCCGACGCGCGCGATCGCGCCGAAGGTCTGCGGCGAGTGGAGCATCCCCAGGGCATGTCCCGTGGCCGGCGCGTCGAGGATCACGAGGTCATAGCCACCCGGTCGCTTGCCCGTGCCGCGCCTACCCTCCGTGAGCTTCCAGATCGTGACCATGCTGATCAGCTCCCTGGCGCCGGGGGCGGCTGCCGCGAAGTACTGGAAGGTGCCGCTGGAGGCGAGCACCCGGCCGGAGACGCGTCCACCGAGCGATTGCAGCCACTCCAGTAGCGCCCGATCGGGATCGATCGAGATGCTCCAGAGGTTCTGCCGCAGCTTCGTCTCGGCGCCCTGCTGCGGAGGGATGACACCGAACAGCTCTCCCAGCCGACGCTGCTGACCCATCTCGACGACGATTGTGCGCAGTCCGCGCTCGGCCGCGAGCAGGCCGAGCGCGGCGGACACCGTCGTCTTGCCGACGCCGCCCTTGCCGGTGAGCACGAGCAGCTTGCGGTCCAGGAGAGATGCCATCGTCCTGATGCAACCTACAATCCCGCAGATGAGCACACCGGCCGGCGAGCAAGCTATCGATGCACAGATCTCCTACGACGGGCGCGGTCTCGTGCCTTGCGTGATCCAGGATTGGCGCAGCGGAGAGGTGCTGACGATGGCCTATATGAACGAGCAGGCGCTGCAGCGCACGCGCGCGACGGGTGAGTTGCACCTGTGGAGTCGCTCACGCGATCAGCTTTGGAAGAAGGGCGAAACGAGCGGCAACATCCAGACGGTAAAGGCGCTGCGGTTGGATTGCGACGGCGACACGCTGCTCGCGCTGGTGGAGCCGGCGGGCCCGGCCTGCCACACGGGCGAGCGGACCTGCTTTCACCGGGGTGAGCTCGAGCCACCCGCGCCGCATGAGACGTTGCCGGCTCTGGAGCGGACGCTGGACGCGCGCGCGAAGGAGCGCCCGGCAGGCTCCTACACGGTCGAGCTGCTGGAGAACCCGCGGCGGATCGGCGAGAAGGTGCAAGAGGAGGCCGAGGAGGTCGCGCGCGCCGCGCGCGAGGAGTCCGACGAGCGAGTCGACGAAGAGGCGGCCGACGTGATCTATCACCTACTTGTGCTCTTGCACAGTCGTGGACGCGCGCTCGCCGACGCCGAGCGGGTGCTCGATGAGCGTCGCTCCTAGCTCCTCCGGGGCGGCAGCAGCCTCCGCGAGTCCTGGGAGCGCCGAGGTCTCTTCCGGCTCCACCGGCGACCCCTCAACGGCCACCGTGGAAACGACCGTGCAGATCGAGCCGAGCCTGCAAGAGGCGCGCGCGCTGGCGGAGGGGTACAACCTGATCCCGTTGTGTCACAGCTACATAGCCGACTGCGAGACGCCGGTGTCGGCCTTTCTGAAGCTGCGTGGCATGGAGCCGGCACAGCCTTCCTTCCTGCTGGAGTCGGCTGAGCAGGGGCAGCGGATGGGCCGCTACTCGTTCATCGGCCTCAGACCACGATCGGTGTTGCGCTGGTCTTTGGCCGACGGCGGCGATCCCTATGCCCTGGCCGCCGCGGCCGTTGCCGATCATCGGCAGGCGCCACTCCAGAACGAGGCGGGTGGGCCTCCGTTCATGGGGGGCGCGGTCGGTTACTTCGGATATGACCTCGTCCGCACGGTCGAGCCGTTGGGGGAACCCAACTCGGACGAGCTGGGGCTCCCGGACATGGCGTTGATGCTCTCTGATCTGCTGGTCATCTTCGACCATCTCAAGCACACGGTCACGATTCTCGTAAATGCGGATCTCGACGCCGAGCCGGACATCGAGCGGGCCTACGCGGCCGCGGCGGCGACGATCGCCGAGGTGCGGACACGGCTGGAGGGCCCCGTGCCGCGGGAGGGGCGTGGGACGGATGGAGCGGGGCAGGGCAGGCAGACGCCGAGCTTCCAAGCGAACATGGAGCGTGCCGAGTTCGAAGGCATGGTTGCGCGGATCGTGCAGTACATCCACGCGGGTGATGCCTTTCAGGTGGTGCCCTCGCAACGGTGGTCGGCCGAGGTGCCGGTGCAGCCGTTCTCGATCTACCGGGGTCTGCGCGCAGTCAACCCGAGCCCGTACATGTACTTCCTCGACTTCGGTGACTTCCAGGTGGTGGGCGCCAGCCCGGAGCCGCTTTTGACCGTCAACGGACGGCAGGTGTCGACGCGGCCGATCGCCGGGACGCGCTCGCGCGGCGCGACCCCGGAGGAGGACCGGCGGATCGCGGGAGAACTACTGGCCGACGAGAAGGAGCGGGCCGAGCACGTGATGCTGGTCGACTTGGGGCGCAACGACCTGGGGAGGGTGTGCGAGTACGGCAGCGTGAAGGTGGACGAGATGATGGAGATCGAGTTCTATAGCCACGTGATGCACATCGTCTCCTCGGTCTCGGGCACGCTGCGCGAGGAGGTGGGGGCGATGGACGCGTTGCGTTCGGTTTTGCCGGCGGGCACCCTCTCGGGCGCGCCGAAGGTGCGCGCGATGCAGATCATCGACGAGCTCGAGCCGGTCAAGCGCGGCGGCTACGGTGGCGCGATCGGCTACCTGAGCTACGCCGGCGACCTCGACACGGCGATTCACATTCGCACCGTGGTGGTCAAGGACGGGGTCGCCCACGTGCAGGCGGGAGGCGGCACCGTGGCGGATGCGAAGCCGGAGTACGAGTACGAGGAGTCGGTCGCGAAGTCACGCGCGGTGATGCAGGCGATCGAATTGGCGTGCGAGCAAACGGATTGGCCATGAGCGTGAGCGTGATCCGATGAGGGTGCTCGTAGTCGACAACTACGATTCGTTCACGTACAACCTCGTCCAGTACCTGGGCGAGCTGGGGTCAGACGTACGCGCGGTGCGCAACGACCGCGCGACGGTCGATGAGCTGCTCGAGGGTGGTTACGAGCGCTGCGTGATCTCACCCGGCCCGTGCACGCCGAACGAGGCTGGCATCTCCTTGGAGGCGGCGCGACGGCTGCCCGAGGCCGGCATCCCGACGCTCGGGGTGTGCCTTGGCCACCAGGCGCTGGCACAGGCATTCGGGGGCAAGGTGGTGCTGCACGAGCCCGTACACGGCAAGGCGACGACGATCGAGCACGACGGACGCACGATCTTCAGGGGGCTGGGAACGCCGTTGACTGTCGGGCGCTATCACTCGCTTGTGGTGGAGTCAGGACTGCCCGACTGTCTGGAGGAGTCCGCACGGGGCGGCGGCGTGCTGATGGCGTTGCGTCACCGCGAGCTGCCCGCGGAGGGCGTGCAGTTTCACCCGGAGTCGGTGTTGACCGACGAAGGGAGGCAGTTGTTGAAGAACTTTCTCGAGGGGCGGGCCGATGCCTAACGCGATTCTGACGCGAGCGATCGACAGGCTCGCCTCGCGCCGCGATCTCAGCGAGGATGAGACCGCGGAGGTGCTGGCGGAGATCATGGGCGGCGAGGTCTCGGAGATTCAGATCGCGGGCTTCCTGATCGCGCTGCGGACGAAGGGCGAGACGATCGACGAGCTGGCAGGGCTGGCGCGGACGATGCGGGCGCTGGCCGCGCACGTGCCGACCGAGCGCGAGGACTTGCTCGACACATCGGGAACCGGGGGTGGGAGGCGCACGTTCAACGTCTCGACCACGGCCGCGCTGATCGCCGCCGGCGCCGGGTGTGCAGTGGCCAAGCACGGCAATCGCTCGGCTACGAGCCTGTCGGGATCGGCCGATCTGCTGGAGGCGCTGGGCGCGCGGATCGACCTGACGCCGGAGGGCGTGGCGCGCTGCATCGAGGAGGCGGGCTTCGGCTTCATGTTCGCACCCGCGCACCACCAGGCCACCCGTTTCGTCGTGCCCGTCAGGCGCGAGCTGGCGGTGAAAACTATCTTCAACCTGCTCGGGCCGCTGACCAATCCGGCAGGTGCACAAAGGCAGCTGATCGGCGTGTCGGATTCGGGCTATCTGGAGATGATCGCCGGTGCGCTGGCAGCGGTTGGGAGTGGACCGAGCGCTGGTCGTCGCCGGGGAGGACGGGCTGGATGAGATCTCGATCAGCGCGGCGACGCGTGTGGTCGAGGTGAACGAGGGAGAGCTGAGCCAGTACACGCTGACCCCGAGCGATGTCGGACTCGAGCTCGCTGCCGAGCCGGACTACGACGGCGGAACGCCAGAGGAGAACGCGGTGGTGACGCGTGCGATCCTGGCGGGCGAGCGAGGGGTGCGCACCGACCTGGCGCTGATCAACGCGGGCGCCGCGATCTATGCCGCCGGCGTCGCGGAGACGCTCGCGGACGGTGTGCAGGCCGCACGCGCGGCGATCGAGGACGGGCTCGCGGAGAGCACCCTGGAGCGCTACCTGGAGGCCAGCCGGCGGTACGCGCCTGCAGAGGCGGCGCGATGAGCGCACAGGCACCGACCGTGCTGGCGCGGATATTGCAGAGCACGCGCGATGAGCTGGAGCGTCGCAAGCGGGAGCAGCCGCTCGGAAGAGCTCGAATATCAGGCGTTTGCGATCGGCGGCGCGGGGGAGATGAGCCAGCGGCGCTTCGGAGCCGCGCTGCGGGAGCCCGGGATCGCGGTGATCGCCGAGTTCAAGCGACGCTCGCCCTCGGCGGGCACGCTGCATGAGGCCCCCGATCTACACGAGCTGCTCGGCGCATATGAGCGTGGAGGCGCGAGCGCGCTGTCGGTGCTGACAGAGGGCCCGAACTTCGATGGGACGCTGGAGGACCTGAGGGCGGCGCGCACGGTCTGCGAGCTGCCGATCCTGCGCAAGGACTTCATCGTCGACGATTACCAGCTGTACGAGGCGAAGGTTGCGCGAGCGGACGCGGTGCTGCTGATCGTGGCGGCGCTCGAGCCAGAGCAGCTGAGGGCGCTGTACGAGCGCGCCGGAACACTTGGCCTGGATGTGCTGGTAGAGGTGCACGATCACGACGAGCTGCAGATGGCGCTGAAGATCGGGGCCGAGCTGATCGGGATCAACAATCGCGACCTGAGGGACTTCAGCGTGGATGTGGAGCGCACCGAGCGGCTGATGGGCGAGATCCCTGCCGGCGTGACTGTGGTCTCGGAGTCGGGGATCGCGGAAGCCGAGCAGCTGAGCCGGCTCGAGGATGCCGGTGTGGCCGCGGTGCTCGTCGGGGAGACGCTGATGCGCTCGGCGGACCCCGAGGCGGCTTTGCGGATACTGCGGGGAGACCATGCCGGGAGAAGGTTGCCCGAGTGACGGGCCAAATCGGCCGACCTGCGCGCGCAAACCGGGGATTCCAATAGCTTTATAGATAGGGGGGCCGCGCTTTAGATCGCCTTGATCGCGACCGGTCATTCTCTTGCATCAGATGAAACGCACCTTCTTCATTCCCTTCCTGTCTGCCCTGATCGGCGGCGCCGTGGTCGTCGCGGTGGTCGCGGCGTTCGGTGGGCTGAACAGCTCGAGCAAGACTGTGACGACGGTCCAGGCCGCCCCGATCGCGCCTTCGAACGCCTCGCAGAAGACGTCGGGGCTGACACCGCACGACATCTACGTGCGCGATGCCCCCGGGGTCGCGTTCGTGACCTCGACGATCGTGCAGAAATCGGAATCGGCGCTGAACCTGTTCGGCGGCGGGGAAACCGAAAAACGGGGCGAGGCGACCGGTTCGGGCATCGTGATCGACGCCAACGGCACGATCCTGACCAACTACCACGTCGTGGAGAACGCGATCAAGGTGACGGTGAGCTTTGAAAAGGGCAAGGCGGTCGAAGCGAAGGTGGTGGGCAAGGATCCTTCGAACGATCTCGCGGTCCTAAGGATCTCAACCGACGGGCTGACATTGCATCCGCTGACGCTCGGCGATTCGAGCACCGTGCAGGTGGGCGACCCGGTGCTGGCGATCGGCAACCCATTCGATCTCGAACGGACGCTCACGACCGGGGTCATCTCCGCGCTCCAGCGCCAGATCACAGCGCCGAACGGGTTCACGATCGACAACGTGCTGCAGACCGACGCGCCGATCAACCCGGGGAACTCGGGTGGGCCGTTGCTGAACATCCAGGGCGAAGTGATCGGTATCAACTCGCAGATCGAGACCGGCGGCTCGGGCGACGGCAGCGTCGGGATCGGCTTCGCCGTACCGATCAACACCGCCAAGAGCGAGATCTCCGAGCTCGAGAAAGGCGGCACCGTGCGCGGCGCCTACCTCGGCCTGACCTCGCTGACGATCGACGGCTCCCTGTCGGCGCTCAACCTGCCGGTGCAGCAGGGCGCACTGGTGCAGAGCGTGCAGAAGGGCACCGCCGCCGAAAAAGCAGGCATCCGCGGTGGCAACATAAGCGGCAGCGTCGAAGGCGGTCAGGTGGCGGTCGGCGGTGACATCATCGTCTCGATCGACGGGGAGGCCGTGGCGAGCTCGGAAGACCTCGCGAACGACATCTCCGCGAAGAAGCCCGGCGACACGGTGAGCATCGGGTTGCTGCGGGCGAACGGGAAGGGCGGCTACGAACACAAGACGGTGAGCGTGAAGCTCGGCGAACGCCCCAACTCGGTGCCGAACCCGAATACGCCCGAAGGGTAGCAGGTCCTCCCCCGCTACCGTTGGGGCATGTCCGAGACAGCCCCAAAGGTGAAGATCTGCGGGATTACCAACTTGGCCGACGCCGAACTGGCGGTCGAGCTGGGCGCGTGGGCAATTGGCATGGTCTTCTTCCAGGACAGCCCGCGCCGCTGCTCGCTCGAGGAGGCGCAGCGCATTACGGCGGCGCTGGCGCGGAAGGTCGAGCTGTGCGGGGTGTTCGTGAACGATCCTCTGGAGCACGTGGTCAAAACGAGTGAGGATCTCGGCCTGACGATCGTGCAGCTGCACGGCGACGAGGGCCCGGCGTTCTGCGGCGAGGTGCCGCGCAGAACCGGCGCGCAGGTGATCAAGGCGGCTCAGGTGGCGGGCCCGGGAGACGTACGCGATTTGGAGCGATACCACGTGGACTTCCATCTGCTCGACGCGCGCTCGCAGGCCCCGGAGAAGCAGGCATTGAGGGGCGGCACGGGCGAGACCTTCGACTGGAAGCTGCTCGCTGCGCGGCGCTCGAAGGTCCCGCTGATCCTGAGCGGCGGTCTGAATGCTGAGAACGTCGCGGACGCGATTGCTCAGACGCGGCCGTTCGCGGTGGACAGCGCGAGCGGGACGGAGAGCGCTCCGGGGAAGAAGGATGAGGCGAAGCTGAGGGCCTTCTTCGCGGCGGTGAAGCGGACGGCATCGGTCATCGAAGACGTATCGGTCACCGAAGGCGCTGCGGCGTGAGCACCGTCGAGCATCGGTTTGGGCAGTACGGCGGACAGTTCGTTCCGGAGACGCTGATGCCGGCGTTGGCGGAGCTGGAGCAGGCGTGGGTGCAGGCGCGGGAGGACCCGGCCTACCAAGAGGAGCTGAACGGCCTGCTGCGCGACTTCGGCGGCAGGCCCACGCCGCTGTACAGGGCCAGGAGATTGTCGGAGAAGGCCGGCCGGCCGATCTACCTCAAGCGCGAGGATCTCAACCACACGGGCTCGCACAAGCTGAACAACGCGCTCGGTCAGGCATTGCTGGCGCGAAGGATGGGCAAGAAAAGGATCATCGCCGAGACCGGCGCCGGCCAGCACGGGGTGGCGACCGCGACCGTGTGTGCGCTGCTGGGGCTGGACTGCGTCATCTACATGGGCACCGAGGACACGCGCCGCCAGAAACCGAACGTGCAGCGGATGGAGCTGTTGGGCGCGGCGGTGAAGCCGGTGGACGCGGGCGCGAGGACGCTGAAGGAGGCCACCTCGGCCGCGATCAGGGACTGGGTGACGAACGTGGAGAGCACCCATTACGTGATCGGTTCGGTCGTCGGTCCCGCCCCGTACCCGGCGATCGTGCGCGATCTGCAGCGCGTGATCGGCGACGAGGCGCGGGCGCAGGTCCTGGAACGAGAGGGGCGGTTGCCAGGGCGCGTGATCGCGTGCGTGGGCGGGGGCTCGAACGCGATCGGCACGTTCGCGGCGTTCCTCGACGACGAAGAGGTAGAGCTGATCGGGGTGGAGGCCGGCGGTGAGGGAATCGACACGCCCAGACATGGAGCCCCGCTGACGGTCGGTGGGCGCGTCGGCATCCTGCACGGGTCGCGCTCGGCGGTGATGCAGGACGAGGAGGGCCAGATCGTCGAGGCGCACTCGATCTCGGCGGGCCTGGACTACCCTGGGGCAGGGCCCCAGCACGCTTACCTGCGTGACAGCGGACGCGCGCGCTATGAGGCCGTGACCGACCGCGAGGCGCTTGCGGCCTTCAGAGAGACAGCGCGCCTAGAGGGCATCATCCCCGCGCTCGAGACCGCACATGCACTGGCGTGGACGCTCGCGCAGGACGACGGCGAGCTGGATCTTGTGTGCCTGTCGGGCCGCGGGGACAAGGATCTCGCGGAGGTGCTGGGGGGGTGAGCGAGAACGGCAGCGTCCTGAATGGGATCGACCGGATCGCCACCGCGTTCGCGCAGACGGACAAGCGGGCCGCGTTGATGCCTTATCTGATGGGTTCCTATCCGACGCTCGCGGACTCGATCGAGATCGGCGAAGCCTGCGTGAGCGCCGGCGCGGACATCATCGAGCTGGGCATGCCCTACTCGGACCCGCTCGCTGACGGACCCGTGATCCACGCGGCGGGGACACAGGCACTGCGGGCGGGAGCGAACGTCGCGGGCGTGCTGGAGGTGGCCCGCGCGCTGGCGCAGAGCGTGCCGGTGGTGCTGATGTGTTACGCGAACATGGTGTTCGCTCCCGGCGCGGAGGCGTTCGTGGAGCGCCTGCAGAAGACCGGCGCGAGCGGTCTGATCGTGCCCGACCTGCCACTCGGCGAGGCGCCCGAGGTGGGGGAGGCCTGCAAAGCGCATGGCCTTGCACTCGTGCCGCTGGTGGCGCCCACGACCACGCTCGAGCGTTTGGCGGAGATCGGCAGGAGCGCCCAAGGCTTCATGTACACGGTCTCGGTTGTGGGCACGACCGGCGAGCGCAGCGAGCTGGGCGAGCGCTTCGCGCCCGTTGTGGAGCGGGCGAAGGCGAGCACGCGGGCGCCGATCGCGCTGGGTTTCGGGATCAGCACGCCCGAGCAGGCGCTGCAGGCCGCGCAGGCGGGTGCGGATGGGGTGATCGTCGGCACCAGGCTGGTGCGCGCCGCGGGTGAGTCCTCAGATCCGGCGGGAGCCGTCGGCGCGGTTGTGGGCGAACTGGCCGCGGGTCTCGCCCTGGCCCGCTAGGATTCCGCCAGCATGGGATTGGTCCTCACCGTAACCGCCGGCCTGGTCGTCTGGGTCGTGCTCTGGGCGCTCGGCACGACGGGCTTCGACGCGTTCATTCTCGCGACGTTGATCATCGTCGCGGGAGCCACCGTCAGAATCCTCGCCGGCTACCTTCCCGGCCGCCGCAGCTGAGCAGCCAGTGCGCGCGCGCTGGCTGGCACGATTGGCAGATGCGGAGCATCGCCTGGCCGGCGCAGCTGAGCACTCGACGCTCACGCGTCGGCTTGGAGGGCCATCGGCGGCGGCGCTCGCGGCGGCGGCACTCGCGGCTACCGCCCTCGGCGTCGCCGGTTGCGGGGGCGTGGGTGTCTCGGGCGCGTCCAGCGCGATCGGCAACCAGCTGACGATCTACTCGAGCCTGCCGCTGCAGGGGCCATCGGGGCCGCAGCTCCCAGCAGATCGTGGATGGCGAGAAGCTCGCGCTGAGCGAAGCCGGCGGGCGAATCGGGCCGTTCAAGATCAGCTACCTCTCGATGGACGACTCTAATACGAGCACCGGGGAATGGAATCCCGGCGTGACGGCGACGAACGCGAAGACGGCCGCCGAGGACACCACCACGATCGCCTACCTGGGCGACTACAACTCAGGTGCGAGCGCGGTTTCGCTGCCGCTCATCAATGCCTCGGGCATCCTGCAGGTCAGCCCGTCGAGTCCATACGTCGGGTTGACTTCCTCGCTGGACGCCGGCCAGGACGAGCCCGAACGCTTTTATCCCTCCGGGAAACGCACCTTCGGACGCCTACAGCCGGGCGATCCGGCGCAGGCCGAAGCGCAGGTGCAGCTGCTGCGGGGGCTAGGGGTGAAGCGGCTGTATGTGCTCGACGACGAAGGGCCATTCGAGGTTCCGCTCGCGGAACTCGTCGCTGGGGATGCCGCGAAGGCCGGGATCGTCGTGGTAAAGCACGACAGCCTGGACATGATCCACACGAACGCGACCACGAGCTTTCAGAGCGAGGTCGCAAAGTTGGCCGAAAGCGACGCGCAGGCGGTGTTCTTCGCCGGCGGCACGGGGACGGGGACGGTGGCGCTGTGGAAGCAACTGCACGACGCCGATCCGAAGCTGCTGTTGCTCGGCTCCAGCGACATGGTCAACGGCGAATTCACCTCCGAAATCGGATCCGAAGCGGCGGCCAACACCTATCTGACCACACCGATCCTCCCTACGAGCCTGTATCCGCCCCCTGCGGCGCAGGTGCTCGCGCGCTACCGCCGGCGCTTCGGCGCCGAAGGCGGGGCGTATGCGCTGTATGGGTATGAGGCAATGAGCGTCGCGCTGCTGGCGATTCGCAACGCGGGCGCGCGTGGAAATAATCGCCAGGCGGTGGTCGATGAGTTCTTCGCGATTCGCAATCGCGACTCGGTGATCGGCCGCTACTCGATCGAAGCAGATGGCGAAACCACGCTTTCACCCTACGGCGTGGATAGGGTCAAGCACGGGCAGGCGGTGTTCTACGAGGTGCTGAACGTCCGCTGAGCCTCAGCCCGACTGCTGCAGCCCGGCAATGAGCCGGAAGCGCTCGATCCCTCCGCCGAGGCTCTTGCCGCCGCCGGCGAGCGTGGAGAGCGAGCGCACGTAGGGCAGGACGTGGGAGATGCTCGGGTCTTCGGCGAGGCCGACTCCTTCGAGCAGCGTCAGTAGTGGGGCGAATTCGACGATCACGCTCGGTCGGATGCCTTCGCCGAGCGTGCCGGCGGCGGTGCTCGTGGAGGCCGCGGTCAAAAGCGTGCTCGATGGTTTCAACGCATCCTGTATGGAGGCTTCGCCGAGACCGATCACGAACTTGGTCTGACCGTCAGAGCCGATGCCGTTGGCGATGTCGAGTTCGACCGGCAGACCGCTCACACGTGCTGAGATCGCGGCGTCGGTGCCGGGGATCGAGATCGATTGCACCGAGCCGCCGGACTTTTCAAGCGCGGCGCCGAGCTTGGCCACCGCGGCCTTCGAGAGCGAGGGGTCCTTCGAGTCGAACACGACCCCCCCGCGCAGGTTCACGATGCCGCTGCCACCCGCGAAGATCCCGGCGGAGCTCATCCAGCTGAGGAAGTCGTGCTGGCTTTCGGCGCCGGGAGCGCTCAGCGCCGAGAGGGGAGCGAGGACCCCTTCGAGCACGCCCTTGATATCGAAACCGCTCGATGAGCTTTCTTCGGTCGTGGCGCCCGCGCCGGAGGAGCCGCCCAGCGAGGTCAGAAGCGAGGCAAGGCCGTGAATCGCCCGCACGTCGCCCACGAGTGTGACGCCGACGTTGCCGAGGCCGACGGCGAGCCACGATTCGCCCGGCAGCTCGCTCAGCGCCTGAGCGCCTTCGGCAGCGGAGGCCGCCAGGCCGCCGCCGGCCGTCGCAGAGTTGCCGAGGCTGTCGACGTCGAGCGCGATCGAGCTCGAGGAGGGCACGAGCGAGAGGTTCACCGTACGGGTGCCTCCGAGCAGCCCGATCAGGCTGTCGAGACCTTGCGTGCCGGTGCTGGAGGTGCCGGAGGAGCCCCCGATCCGCTTGATCCCCCGCCGCCCGCCGTTCCGGGGTTCGAGTAGATGTGGGCGAGTGCGCCTGACGGGGCGCTCGCGAGAAGCTTCGAATAGTCAGCGGCGTGCGCGAGCGAGGGGCCACCGAGCGAGGTGTCGATCACGGCGTGCAAGCCCGTGACGGTGCCAAGCACCGCGAGGCGATCGACGATCCCGAAGGCCTCGCCGCCGGTGCTCGCCTGGTAGCTGACGCCGCGGTAGCTCGCCGCGTGCGCACCGGCGTGCTGGGCCTCGGTGCTGATGAACGAGGCTGCCTTGGCGGCGTTGCTGGTGTCGAGCACGATCGCGCCCTGGACTCCCGATGCGAATGGCCATGCACTCGGCGTGGCCGATGAGCCGCCATGCAGGAGCTGGGTGAGCAGCTGCTGCAGCTGGCCGGTCGCCGCGGGGGAGGCGGAGAGGGTCGATAGGAAGATCCCGGCGTTGGGGCCCAGCCACGGCGCGATGTCGTCGCTGTAGGTGAGCGGCGGGCTGCCGGGGACCTGGAGCACCGAGGCGAGGCGCGCATAGGAATCGGGCTGGTGGGTGAGCGTGCTCGCGGCGGTGGTCGCATCGGTCTTCAGCGTGCCGCTGGGGTGCACGACCGCGCCGAGGTACAGCGGCGCGGAGGCCGGGATCACATCGGCCGGGTCGGTGGAGCTGCCGGGCGAGGATGAGGAACCACATCCCGCGAGCGCGACGGTTGCGAGCACGAGGATGGGGGTGAGCGCTGCGGTGAGGCGGCGTGGAGTGAGACTCGGCATGAAGCGATCCTAGTCGTCGCGCGCTCGCCCCGCGCAAGTACCAACAGATCTGAAGGGGGGCTCACTCGATCGACAGGTGGTTGCTTGGGGGATCGCGCGAGGGTGGAGCGAGGGTCGGGCGAGGGCGCGATCTGCAAGAAGCGTGGCACTTCGCAGCGATGCATTGGGGCTTGCACTTTGGGGTCCGTCGTCCGAGCGGACGGGCGCAGTCCCGAAAAGACCTTCTGAGCGGGCATTTTTCCCGTTTGCGGGGCCGCTGGAACAGGCAAGTGGGAAAAAATGTGCAATTGGGGTTGCATTGTGGGAGAAAGTGGGTTAAGTTCGCGACAGCGAGCCGGGGTGGAGGGGCTCCTCCCACTCCTCCACCTCGGCTCGGTAATCAACTTGGAGCCACCCCTTGGTCCCCTTCCGCGGCACCTTCGACCACACGCTCGACGCGAAGAACCGGCTTACGGTGCCGGCCCGCTACCGCGCGACGCTGGCCGAGGGCGTCGTGATCGCGATGCCCGTGGACCTGAAGCCCTGCGTCGGGATCTGGCGCCCGGAGGACTACGAGCGCTACACCCAGCGCGCGCTGGCGGAGCTTCCTCCGCTGTCTCCACGGCTGACCGAGCTGGAGCGCTTCTTCTATGGCTCATCCCAGGACTCAGAGCTCGACGCCGCCGGGCGGATCATGGTCCCTGGCTTCCTCGGCGAGCACGCCGGGCTTCAGAAGGAGGTCGTCGTCGTCGGAGTGGGCGATCGCCTGGAGCTGTGGGACAGAGGCAGTTGGAATGACCATCGACCGGCGCTTTTGAGCGGCGTCGCAGAGATAACCGCGCGTGTCGACCATCCTGCTTGACATGAGAAGGACACACATCCCCGTACTGGCCGGGGAGCTGATCGACCTGATCGACCCGCGTCCGGGCCAGACCGCGATCGACTGCACCTTCGGTGGCGGCGGGCATGCGGAGCTGATCGCCGAGCGCCTCGGGCCGGAGGGGACGTTCATCGGGATCGATCGGGATCCCCTGGCCGAAGAGCGCTTCGAGGAACTGGCCGGTGAGGTCGCCTGCTCGGTGCGCTTCATCCGCGCGAGCTACGCCGAGGCGCTGGAGCAGCTCACCGAAGAGGGACTGCAAGCCGACATCGCCTACTTCGACCTCGGCATGTCCTCGATGCAGGTGGACACGCGCGAGCGCGGCTTCTCCTACTCCTTCCAGGCGCCTTTGGACATGCGAATGGACCCCGAGCAGGAGCTGAGCGCCCGCGAGATCGTCGCCGGTTGGGACGAGCGCCGTCTGGCGCACGCGCTGCGCGATTTCGGCGAGGAGCGCCACGCGGGGGCGATCGCCCGGATGATCGTGCGCCGGCGCGCGCAAGCGCCGATCGAGACGACGGGGGAGCTTGTGGACACGATCAACGCCGCGATCCCGATTCCCGCTCGGTTCGCGGGGGGGCATCCCGCCAAGCGCTCCTTCCAGGCGTTGCGGATCGCCGTCAACGATGAGCTGGGGCAGCTCGACCGCGGGCTGCCGCTCGCCTGGGGCCTGCTGCGCGAGGGTGGCGTGCTGGCGGGGATCTCCTTTCACTCGCTGGAGGACCGGCGTGTGAAGCGCTTCCTGGGCGAGCGTGCGCGCGGCTGCATATGCCCGCCCGAGATGCCGGTCTGCGGATGTGGACGGGAGGCCGAGGCCGCGCTGCTTGCACGCCGCGCGATCATGCCCTCGGCCGGCGAGGTCGCGCACAACCCGCGCGCCGGCTCGGCACGGCTGCGGGCGGCGCGGAAGCTTGCAACGAACACGGAGGAAACGGCATGACACCACCGGCAGCCAGTGCCGTCGCGGCCCCGGCGATTGCACCGCGGCGCACGACGAGCCCACGGAGGGCGCCCGCCGCCCCGCGCAGGCCGCGCCGAGTATCCGGACCCGCCCGCCCCACCAATCCGGCGCGTAATCCTTCCCGTAGCTCTTCCCGTGCTCAGGGTCGTGGGTGGGCTGGGCCAGCGCATGCTCTGGGGCTCGCCGAGGCGGTGGCGACCCACCGGCTGCTCGATCGCCTGATCCGCGGACGCGTGTGGATTGGGGTGATCGCGTTCGCTCTGATTGGGATCGTGACGATGCAGCTGTTTCTGTTGAAGTTGAACGCCGGGATCGGCCGCTCGCTCGTACGCGAAACGCTGCTGCAGCGCGAGAACGCCACGCTCAGTACCGAAAACTCCGAAGTAGCGGCGGGCGAACAGATCGAAACGCAGGCTGAGGACGCGGGCATGGAACTGATCCCCGCCGGGGCGCTCGGCTTTCTGGGCTCCCATCCCTCGAGCGACGTGAGCAAGGCCGCGTCCGCACTCAGCGCGCCGATCTCCACGGCGAGCGCCACAGGTGGCGAAGCGACGGGGTCTGGCACCTCCACGACCGGCGAAGCGACTGCATCTTCGACCACTTCGGCGGGCGAAGCAGCGGCTGCGCCATCGAGCGCCTCGACCGGGGAAGCAAGCACTCAGACGGCTGCCGGCACCGAAGCGCCGGCTACGCCGGCGCAGGCTCTGACACCGGCCGCGTCCTCGCCGGCCACGAGCACCGAAGCCCCCGCCTCCGGTGCCGGCACGGTGGCCTCCGCCAGTGGCGCGAGCGAAGCGGAGAGCCCGAGCACGGCAACCCCGAGCACAACTGCCGCTGCCGCCGGTGGCGGCACCCCCGGGGGATAGCCGGTGCCTGTCGTACAGCGCCGGATCGGACTGATCTTCGGATTCTTCTTCCTGCTGCTCGTACTTGCGGCCGGACGCACGATGTACCTCGGCACGGTGCACAGCGGGGCGCTGCGCAAGGCCGCACGCACGCAGCAGTTGACTTATGAAACGGTGCCGGCGCAGCGTGGCACGATCACCGATCGCAACGGCATCGACCTCGCGGTCTCCGAGCCGGCGCAGGACATCTCCGCCACGCCCTATCTGGTGAAGGAACCGTTACAGGTGGCACAGCGGCTGGCGCCGTTGCTGGGTCAGAGCCAGGCCACGCTCCTGGCCAGCCTGAGCGAGCACACGGGTTTCGTGTATCTGGCGCGTGCGGTTCCCGCCAAGGCGGCGCAGACCGTGCTTGGGTTGAACATCCCCGGGATCACCGGCACGCCGGTGATGCGTCGCGTGTACCCCCGCGGGACGCTCGCGGCGCAGGTGCTCGGCCTCGTCGGCACCGAAGGCAACGGGCTGACGGGCCTCGAGTACTCGCGTAATTCTCTCCTGCACGGGCAGGCCGGCGAACGGCGCGTGGTCAGCGACGCGCTGGGACAGCCGGTCTCGATCGACGATGTACACCCCGAGAAGGCGGGCGCCTCGCTGTCGCTTACGCTCGACGCGAACATCCAGCGGCGCACCGAAAACGTGCTCGACGCCGTCGGCAAAGTGTTCGATCCGAAAGACGCCACCGCGATCGTGATGGACCCGCGCACGGGCGCAATCCTTGCGCTCGCGAACTGGCCGCTCCTCGACGCCAACGATCCCGCCGCCGCGCCGGAAGGCGCGATCGAGGATCGGGCGGTGGGATTCAACTACGAACCGGGCTCGACGTTCAAGGTGGTCGCGGTCTCCGACGGATTGCAACGGGGTCTGATCACGCCGAACACCCCCTTCAACATCCCCGACCAGATCCAGGTCGCCAACCGCACGATTCACGACGACACCGAACACCCCGAAGAAACACTCACAACCGCGGAAATCCTCGCCCGCTCCAGCAACGTCGGCGCCATCAAGATCGGCGCGCTCGATGGAACTAACTCCTTTAACGAATGGGTTCATCGCTTCGGCTTCGGTGCGCCTACCGGGGTCGACCTGCCCGGGGAGGAACAGGGCCGTCCGCTACCGCTCAGCGAATACTCGGGCTCTTCGATGGGCAACCTGCCGATCGGCCAGGGCGAGCTCGTCACGCCGATGCAGATGGCGACCGCCTACTCTGCGATCGCCAACGGCGGCATCCTGCGCCCGCCGCACATCGTCGCTGCCGTCAACGGCCGCCCCCAGCCAGAGCCGGCCGGTCACCGCGTGATCTCCGAAACGACCTCCGCCGAGGTGCGCAAGATGCTCGAAGGCGTGCTTGCACCGGGCGGAACCGCGAGCGAGGTTTCGATCCCTGGGTATCAACTGGCGGGCAAGACCGGCACGGCCAGCAAGATCGACAAAGAAACCGGCGAATACTCCGACAGCGCTTACGTCGCCTCGTTCATCGGCTTCGCCCCTGCAACGGACCCGAAGCTGCTGTGCGCGGTCGTCGTCGACGAACCGCAGTCGGGCTCGATCTACGGCGGCACCGTGGCCGCACCGGCATTCGGTCAGATCATGTCTTTCGCGCTGCCGTATCTGCGCATTCCGCCCGGGTAGCTCATGTTCATCGAAGCTAAGCGGGTCCGATCTTCCTCACGCCGATAAGTCCCGGGATCAAGACCCACCCACCCCGGCTGGACGAACGATCCGGATCCCGCGCCGCTCCATCCCACTCCTGGCGGCGTACAGTCCCAGCGCCGCCACCAGCAAACATGTGACCGCACCCACGCCCAGCCCCGCGCGGGCGCCCGCCGTCGCCATCACCCAGCCGATGATCGGGCCGCCGATCGGGGTCGAGCCCTGGAAGGCGACGAACCACAGGCTCATCACGCGCCCGCGCATGTTTGGCGCCGCTCCGAGCTGCAGGGTCGAGTTGCCGGTCGACATGAACGCGATGCTCGCGCCGCCCGCGAGCGCGAGCGCGACGAGCTCCATTGCGAGGCTCTGCGCGACCGCCGCCAGAGCGAGGAAGATCCCGAACGCGCCCGCGGCCGCCACGAGCGGGCGCAGGCCGACTTTGCCCTTCGCGGCGACGAGTAGGCCGCCGAGCACCGCGCCGACGCCCATTGCCGCGGTCATGAAACCGTAACCGGTCGCGCCGAGGTGCAGGCCCTGTTTGGCCATCACCGGCAGCGAGACCTGGAACTCGTACGCGAGGCAGCCGACGAGCGCCATCATCAGTAGCGGGATCCCCAGCTCGGGGGTGCGGCGCACGTAGCGAAGGCCTTCGCGCAGCTGCCCCGGCGCTCTCGGCGTTGGCTTGGTCGGGTGTAGCGCGGTGCGGTCGAGCATTGTCAGCGAGGCGATCACCGCGACGAAGCTCGCGGCGTTGACGAGGAAGCACACCCCCTCGCCGACGGTCGCGATCAGGATTCCCGCGACCGCCGGGCCGATCGTACGGGCGACGTTCACCAGGACCGAGTTGAGGCTCACCGCGTTTCTGAGGTTCTCCGGGCCGATCATCTCGAGCATGAACGACTGCCTTGCGGGGTTCTCGAACGCGTTGTTCAGGCCCAGCAGCAGCGCGAGCACGCCGATCTCCCACAGTTCGATCGCGCCCGTCACCGTCAGCACGCCGAGGATCAGCGCCTGTACGCCCATCGCCGCCTGCAGGATCACCATCAGCCGGCGCTTGTCTACGCGGTCGGCGATCACGCCGCCGTAGGGCCCCAGCAGCAGCACCGGCAGCGTCTGCAGCGCCACGATCAGGCCGAGCGTCGTCGCCGAGCCCGTCAGCGTCAGCACCAGCCACGACTGTGCGGCCATCTGCATCCACGTGCCGACGAGCGAGATCGCCTGTCCGGAGATATAGCGGCGGTAGTTGGGGATCGCCAGTGAGGCGAAAGTCGTCTTGCCGGCGCCGATCAGGCGGGTCACAGCTGTCGCCCCCGCAGTTGCTCGGCGAGCGCCTCTACCGTTCTGGGGCTCGTCATTTTGGGGTGGCTGCTCCTTTTCGTTGCTTGCTACAAGCATTTTAACAGTCGGCTTTTTGACCTCGCCACAGGCGGGCCATCGGTGCCGTGGCGCTGAGTACACTCGGGTCGATGCGCGAGCGTCTCTTTCCTCGCGCGGTCGAGCCCTCCATCTCCGTCGCGCGCAGGCCACCGACTATCGGTACTCAACTGCCCTATCGACCCGGTCTCGACGGCCTGCGCGCGCTCGCGGTCGCCGGCGTCGTCCTCTACCACGCGGGCGTCTCCTGGATGCCCGGGGGCTTTCTCGGCGTCGACGTGTTCTTCGTGCTCAGCGGCTATCTGATCACCTCTCTGCTGCTCGCCGAGCGCCGTCGCAAGGGGCGGGTCGGCTTCAAAGCGTTCTGGATGCGCCGCGCGCGCAGGCTGCTGCCGGCCGTGCTGCTCGTCGTCTTCGTCTGCCTGCTCGCCACCTCGACGATCGCGCGCGATGACCTCGCACGGACCCGCGGCGACGCGCTCTCCTCGCTCGTATACCTGACCAACTGGCACCTGATCGCCGCCAGCCACTCCTACTTCAATGCCTTTGGACGCCCCTCCCTGCTCCAGCACCTGTGGTCCTTGGCGGTCGAGGAGCAGTTCTATCTGTTCTGGCCGCTCGTGCTGATGGGCAGCCTCGAGCTGTTCGGCCGGCGCTGGACCGTTGTGCTCACGGCCCTCTTGGCGCTCGCGTCAACCGCGTTGATGTGGGGTCTTTACAACCCAAACCAAGATCCCTCGCGCGTGTACTACGGCACCGACACCCGCGCCGCGACGCTGCTCGTCGGCGCGCTGCTCGCGTTCGCCTGGCCGCTTGGCGGCTTCCGTGAGGAGGTGTCGCGCAGCGCGGCGCGCACGCTCGACGTGGTCGGCTGCGCCGCGCTGCTGGCGGTGCTCGGGATGTTCGTGCGTGTCCAGGACTACGACCCGGGGCTGTACCACGGCGGGTTCCTTGTGGTCGCGCTGTGCACGGCCGTGTTGATCGCGGTCGTCGTGCATCCCGCCTCGTCTTTGGGGCGTGCGCTAGGGACTGCATTGTTGCGCTGGATCGGCGTGCGTAGCTACGGCATCTACCTGTGGCACTGGCCGGTGATGATGCTCTCCCGGCCCGGCATCGACCTGCCCTGGCGGGGGACGTTCGTGGTCTTGGCGCAGATCGCGGTGACCGTCGGGCTCGCCGCGCTCTCCTATCGCTATGTGGAGATGCCCGTGCGCTCGGGCTCTGCGCAGCGACGCTTGCGGACGTGGCTGGACGGCCACACGCCACGGGAGCGGCTGCGCTGGAGCGCCGGCTCGCTGGCCGGCTTTGTGCTCGTGCTCGGGCTGACGCTCGGCCTGCCCGCGCCCGGTTCGGCTGTCGGCTCGGCACAGACGGCCACCCCGGCGGCGCTCGCGCGGGTATCGAGCCTCGCGGGGACGTTGCCCGGGGGCGGGGCAGGCACGGATGCGGGCTCGACTTTGTCCGGGAGCGCCATCGGCGGCGGGGGTGGTGCGGTTGCTGGGGTTGATAGTCAATCGCTCCCGACCGGGCCGATCCTCGCGCTCGGTGACTCGGTGATGCTCGGCTGTGCCCCCGTGCTCGAGCAGCGTCTCGGCGCGCGGCTGCGCGTCGACGCGGTCGTTGGCCGGCAGGCGGTCGACACGATCTCGCGTCTGGCCGAATACCGCGCGCATGGAGACCTGCCGGCTACGGTGATCGTCCAGATCGGCGACAACGGGCCGGTCTGGTACTCCAACCTCCAGCGGTTGCGCTCCGTACTCACTGGTGTGCCCCACGTCGTGCTGATCAACGTGCGCGTCGCGCGCAGCTGGCAGGGCGAGGTCGACAAGGCGCTCTCCGAATATGTTTCCTCCTGGCCGCAGGCGGTGCTCGCGAACTGGTACTCGCATTCCAATGAAGGCCTGCTGGTGGATGGAGTGCACCCGTCGGTCGCGGGTAGGGCGATCTATGCGAGGGTGGTTATCGAAGCGTTGAGGGAGACCCGGCTTGGTTAGATTGCTCCGACCATGAACCGAGCCCATGCTGTCCTCTGCTCATCCGGCTGGTGGGCGCGCACCGTCGAGCGCGAGCTGCTCCCCTGGGGGCTCGCCGGGGTTGACCTCGGCGATGACGTGCTCGAGATCGGCCCGGGATTCGGCGCCACGACCCGCGTGCTCGCTCGCCGGCCGGGGTCGCTGACGGTCGTCGAGCTCGCCGAGAGCTACTGCGTGCGGCTGCGGCGCAAGTTCGGCGGCGAGGTCGAGATCGTGCAGGCGGACGCGACCGCGATGCCGTTCGCCGACGGTCGTTTCTCGGGCGTGGTGTGTTTCACGATGCTCCACCACGTGCCATCGCTCCAGCTGCAGAACCGGCTTCTGGCAGAGGCGTCGAGGGTGCTGCGCCCGGGCGGGGTATTCGCCGGCACCGACAGCCTCGGCACCGGCCGCGCGTTCAAGCTGCTGCACGTCCGCGACACGCTCGTTCCCGTCGCTCCGGACGGGCTATCTGCGCGCCTGGAACACGCCGGTCTCCTCGAGCCGCTCGTCGAGCGGGGCGACCGCTCGTTTCGCTTTCGCGCGCGCAAGCCCCTCACATAATTTAGGCCGCCGATGTCGGCTTGAGCTCGAGCTTCTGCTCACGTCGCTTTTGTGCCTCGTGCTTCAGCTGCGCTTGCTTTCCGGCGATCTCGGCGGTTTGCAGGGCTCGGCGCTCCTGCGCCAGGCTCCGCGATCTAGCTGCATCGGCAATGTGATCCTTGCGCTCTTGTTGCTGGTCCATGTGGCCTCCTCGTAGAGACAGTCACTCTACCCCTATCGCGAGGACCCGATCACGAATGCGACGAGCAGCAGAGCAAGCCGAAATGTCCCGTTGAGCGGAAATGGTCGGTATAAGAGATAGGCACGGTGGTGGGAAGGCTCTTGAAAGGAGGGCATAGGTGCGCAGTTTCGTGATAGTCGTGGTCGCGCTGCTCGCCGGCGTTGCGCTGTGCGGGCAGGCCTCGGGCGAGGTCGGGGTGCCCGCGGGAACCGTGCAGCAGGCGGCCGCGGACGCGCTCTTCCTGCAGTATGCGCCCGCGCCACCGGTCCCCGGGATTATCTGTCTGGTGGACTCGGGGGTGGATGCCAACCCGGATACGACGCCGATCCTGGACGGCAGCCGCGCACTGTTGCCGAACACGGACACCGAAGACGAACTCGCTGCGCTTGACCCGCCGCTGCCTGGCGGGCACCCCGACGGGCACGGCACCTATATGGCGATGATCGCGGCGGCGCCCGCGAACGGGTGGGGGATGGTCGGTCTCGCCCCAACCAGCGTGCGCGTCTTCAACCTCAAGGTGCTGGCGGCGGGCCAGACCACGTTCAACTTTGCCGAATACGCGGTGGCGGTCTCCCGCTGCGAGGAGATGAGCGCCTCGATGCCGATCACGGTCGTGAGTCTCAGTCTCGGCTCGGACAACCAGCCCATCTCCAGCGAACGTGAAGTCTTGGAGAACTATGTCCAAACCGCGAACGCGCACGGCGTGGGAGTTGTCGCGGCGGTCGGTGACGAAGGCGGCCATGTGCTCGCGCCCGCCAATCTGCCGGGTGTGTTCGGCGTCGGCGCCTCAGATGTGAACCCGGCGAATCCGGGTGTGATCTGTCCATTCACGAATACCGACGTCGGTCTCGCCGTGCTGGCTCCGGGGTGCGACAGCGGCGAAGGGGACGGCATCGAATTCGCGTTCGGTGACGATGGCACGCCCGCCCGGGCGCAGGGCACCGCCGAGGCCGCGACGATCGTCTCCGCTGTGGAGGCGAGCATGCGCGCCTACTCTCCGACGCTCAGCTACTCCCAGGTCCAGGGATGCATCACCTCGACGCTCGCCGTCGGCGGCAACCTCGACGTCGCGGCGGCGTTCGACGCGTGCGGGCTGGGACAGATCGTCAGCGGGGGGATGGCCGCGTATCGCGCGGCGAACAGCGTTCCGGTCGTTGGCGCAACGAGCGCCGGCCCAACCACCCCCGCCAACAATCCCCCCAACGGCACAAACGCCTCCGACCAGGCCAAGCTCACCGCCCGCTGGAGCAGCACGACAAAGACCACGCGCACGAGCGGCTACGGTGCGGCCGACCGCGTTACCGGGCGTTTGACGACCTCCACCGGGCAGGCCATCTCCGGCGCGTCGCTCGACGTGTATGAGACGCCCACTTACCAGGGCGCGAAGACCGTATCCCTTCCCGGGGTGCGCACCGGACCAACTGGTGAATGGGCTCTGACCCTGCCCCGGGATAGCTCCTCGAGCGCACTGCGCTTCGCCTACCGCAGCCACCTCGATGATCCGGTCCCCGTCGCCACGGCCGGCTTGACGTTGCGCGTGCACGCCGGGATCGCGCTGCAGATCGCCCCCCACGTCACGAGCGTCGGGCGGCGCATCATCTTTACGGGCATGCTGCAGGGCGCGCCGATCCCGCCGGGCAAGCAGCTCGTGATCGAGGCCTCCTCGGGTGGGGAATGGATCCAGTTCGACACGATCAGCACCGGTGCCAAGGGCCGCTACCGCGCGTCTTACCGCTTCAAGTTCCCCGGCCCCATTACGTACCGCTTCCGTGTCCTCTCGCCATACGAGGCGGACTTCCCGTTCCTGGATGGCACCTCGAACGTCGTGGACGTGCACGAGCGCTGATCACTTCACCAGGCAGCTCAGTGGCTAGCCATCGTCACCGCGCTCGATGGTGTTCGTTGTAGCTGGGCGGGTGAGGCTGGGAGGCCATCGACTGGACATATCAGCAAGACAATGCGGCCGAGTGGACTCGAACCACCACGGAGAAAATTCTCCACAAGGCCCTCAACCTTGCGCGTCTACCAATTCCGCCACGGCCGCAGAGTGGGCGAGTATAGCCCCGGGTCGCTGCCTGCCGGATGGCCCTCGGCGATCGGCGGCCCTTGCATCCGTCCACGCGCGACGCTAGTCTACGAACACATGTTCGTTCCAGGCCACAGCGAACCCGAACAGGGAGCCAAGTAGACATGGATCTGACCAAACGCCAGCAGGAGATATTCGACTTCATTCACAAGTACTCGGCCAAGTACGGCTACCCACCGACGGTGCGCGACATCGGCAAGGCCGTGGGACTCGCGTCCTCCTCGACGGTGCACGCCCACTTGGCCAACCTGGAGAAGATCGGCCTGCTCGGCGCGATCCTTCGAAGCCGCGCGCGATCGAGCTGCTCGACCGCGCGGTGGGTAGCGCCGTTGACAGCGTGCGCGGGATCGTGCGCGCCGACAGCCTGCCCCTGTTGGGCTCGGTGGCCGCAGGTGCGCCGATGCTCGCCGAGGAGAACATCGAGGACTACGTCTCGGTGCCCGCGGTGGCGGGTGGCGGGGACGGCGAGTACCTGTTGCGGATCCGCGGAGAATCGATGAAGGATGCGGGGATCCTCGACGGCGACTACGTGGTCGTGCACTCCCAGGACACGGCGCAGGACGGCGATATCGTGGTCGCGCTGCTGGGCGAGGAGGCGACCGTGAAGCGCTTTTTCCGCGAAGCCGATCACATCCGGCTGCAGCCGGAGAACGAGACGATGGAGCCGATCCGCAGCAAAGAGGTCAAGGTGCTGGGACGCGTGGTGGGCTTGCTTAGGAGCGTCTGAAGAGCACGTCTGTGCAGAGCTTTCACGAGGTGCGCGGCGCGAACTTTGTTCGTGCAAGCCAGGCAGCCGCGGAGGCTAGAGCGCCTTCGAGGAAAGTCCGGACATCACAGGGCAAGGTGGTCGAGGAATCGACCCGGGGAAACCCGCGGGAAAGTGCCACAGAAACAAACCGCCGATGGGGCCGTCCCACGTGAACGGCTCACAGGCAAGGGTGAAATGGTGCGGTAAGAGCGCACCAGCGTCGCGGTGACGCGGCGGCTGGGCAAACCCCACCCGATGCAAGGCCAGACAGGACCGTTTGCAGGTAGCCCGCCGAGGTCCAGGTAGGCCGCACAGATGGATGGCTGCTCAACGACAGGATCCGGCTTATCGACTTGCTAAGGGAAGGCCCCGCCCACTGGCGGGGCCTTTCTATGCCCGCAACTGCTCGTGCGCCGTCTGCATCAGCGTCGGCGTGCGCTTGAGCTCGGCGAGCGCTCCGAGCATCGACTCGAGCTCGCAGTCGATCTTCGCCGGCCACTCCTTCGGCGGGTGCTCGTCGAGCGTCTTCAGCCCGTTGCCGGTGATTAGCGCGACGACAGTGTCGTCGGGCGCGAAACGCCCAGCCGCGGCGAGCTTCTCGAGCACGGCGATCGTCGTGCCGCCGGCCGGCTCGGTCAACAGCCCCTCGGTGGCCGCGAGCAGGTCGATGCCGGCGAAGATCTCCGGGTCGGAGGCGAAGGCGGCCGTGCCGCCGCGTTTGTGGACGGCGTCGATCACGAGATAGCCGTCGCCGGGCGCGCCGATCGCGAGCGAGTGCGCGGCGGTCTCGGGCATCACCGGCACGACCTCCGCCTCCTCGGCAAGGATCGCCGAGGCGATCGGGTTGCAGCCGCTCGGCTGGGCGATGTGGATCTGGGTGGCGTCGGTCTCGGACAGGCCAAGCAGCTGGAGCTCGCCCAGGCCCTTGTGCATCCGCGAGGAGAGCGTGCCGCCGGCGGCCGGGCTGACGATGTGGTCGGGCGAATCCCACTCGAGCTGCTCGACGATCTCGAACGCCGCGGTCTTCGCGCCCTCGGCGTAGAACGGGCGCAGCGTGATGTTCGCGAAGTCCATCCCCGTCGCCTCGGCGACTTCGCGGCAGCGGCGGTTGGCTTCGTCGTAGTTGCCCTCGACCTGCACGACCTTCGCGCCGAGCGCCATGCACGCGTGGGCCTTCGTGGCCTCCAGCGCGTTGGGGTAAAAGATGAACGCATCGACGCCGGCCTTGGCCGCGAGCGATGCGACGGCCGTGCCGACGTTGCCGGTCGAGACGCAGCCGATCTCTCCCTTGCCGCGCTCGAGCAGCCGCGCGACCGACATCGAGACGACGCGGTCCTTGTAGGAGAGGCTCGGCCGGTTGCTCGAGTCGTCCTTCAGGTAGAGGTTGCTCAGGCCGAGCTCGGCGCCGAGCCGGTCGGCGCGGATCAGCGGCGTGTAGCCGGAGTGCTGGCCCACGCGCGCCTGCGCGCTCGCGTCGATGATCGGGAGCAGCTCCTCGAAGTGCCAGATGTTCTGCGGGCGCTCGGAGCTCGGGAAGTCCCGGAAGTGGCCGGCCGCGAGCTCGTAGTCGTAGACGATGTCCAACCCCTTGCCGCAATCCGGGCACGCGAACACGGTGTCGGTGAGCGGATAGCGGTGCTCGCAGCGATGGCAGACGAGCTCCGTCGCGCACGAGCGTGTCCGCTGGCGGGTTCCCTGCTGAGGCGATGCGGTGCTGGACGGGCTCATGCCGGTACCGCAGACGATACGCCTGGCCACGGCGTCTGTGTGTCAGCCTCGTGACCGAACGCGATCCAGAGCTCCTCGGAGAGATGCGGCGCGAACGGGCCGAGCATCTGGATCAGCACCCCCAGCGCCTCGTTCAGCGCCTCGCGGTCGGCCGCGCTCAGCTGCGCCTGACGCGCGAGCACGCGTTTCTCGAAGTCCTTGATGCGGTCGAACAGCAGCATCACGTTGCGCACGGCGCTGTGAGTCTCGAGGCTCTCCATCTCCAAGGTCGTCTTCTCGACGGCCTTCTCGCACCACTGCGCGAGTTTGCGTCGCAGGTGCTCGGTCGTATCCCTGACAGACTCGCCGTCCCCGTCGATGGTCTCCGCCGCCGCTGTTGCCACCGCAAGCTCTTGCGTGCTCGCCAGATGGGTCTGCGAGAACGTCCAGACCTGGTTGAGGAACCTGTTGGCACGCAGCACCGCCGAGTCGCTCCAGTTGAGCGTCTTCTGCGGGCGCGCGGCGTAGAGCACCGCGAGCCTCACGGTGTCCGCTCCGTAGCGCTCGACGAGTGCGTCGGGGTCGACGACGTTGCCGAGGTGCTTTGACATCTTGCGCCCGTCGCTGATGACCATCTCGTGAAACAGACAACCCGCGAATGGCTCGCCGTCCTCGAGGAACGCGAGCGGGCCGAGGTCGCGCAGCGCCTTGGTGACGATCCGCTGGTCGAACACGAAATTGCCGCTGTCAGAGCCCGCCACGACGCGCTCGGAGGGGAGCCAATGGCGCAGGTCGCCGAGCGCGAGGATCTGCTCGAGCGACTCCGCGCGCGACTCCGGGGGCACGCACACCGGCACCCACAGCCACAGTGCGTCGAAGTGGCAATCGAGCGTGTCCGTCTCGCGCTCGGCCGGACCACCGCACAGCGGGCACGTCGTCTGCACGAACTCCTCGAGCTCCGCGAGCGGGTTGCCGGTGCCCGTCGGGGTGATGTCGAGCGGTAGCAGTACCGGCAGCTGCTCCTTGGCGACCGGCACCGCTCCGTGCGTCGCGCAGTAGACGATCGGGATCGGCGTGCCCCACGAGCGCTGGCGCGAGATCGAGAAGTCGTCGGCCTTGTAACGGACCGCCTGCCGCGGCGCCGAGGTCTCGCCGGCAGGCGTCGCCGTATCAGGCGCCTGCGCGTCACTCGCCCGCGAGGAGCCGAGCAGCGCGGGCAGGCGCTCGGCGATCACCTCGTCGGTACGGTCCTGCTCGGGAATCCCGAACACGGCGGTCGTGCCGAAACGCCCATCGACGCCGGGCGAGATCAGCACCGGCAGGGGAGGGCCACCCGCGGGCGGCGGCAGCGTGCGGCCGGTATCGACCAGCGCGAACGTGCGCGCATCGCGCGAGCTGCGCTCCAGGCCGCCCGAGCGGAGCTCCTCGAGGCGCTCACGGACCTCCGCATCGGACACCCACGTGTCGATCTCCGGATGCTTCGGTGAGATCAGCACGAACTGCGCCTGCGCGAGCGCGTCCGCATGCGGCGTGAACACGGTCAAGCGCCCTCCGTCGGCCGCGTTCAGCTCGACCTCGACTCCGTCGACGCGCCCGAGCACGAAACGCTGGCTGGACAGTGCGACCTCGTCCCATTTGCTGGCCAATCTCTGATCGGTGGCCGCGAGCTCGTCGAGCCGGCGGTCGTTCTCGGCCGTGTAGGCGCTCACGCGCAAAAACCAGGTCGGACGCTCGATCAGGCGGACCGGGTTGTGGCAGCGCCAGCAGAGGCCGTCCTCGACCTGGATCGTCGCGAGCGTCGTCTGGCACGTGTCGCACCAGTCGACGTTTCCGGTTCCGCGGTAGACGAGCCCCGCCTCGAGCAGTGTCAGGAACAGCCACTGCGACCAGCGATACATGGTCGAGTCCGAGCTCATGAACGTCCGCGACCAGTCAAACGAGAAGCCGAGACGCTCGAGCTGTCCGGTCATGTGCTCGGCGCAGCGCGCGACCCACTCGCTCGGCGGCACACCGCCGGCGATCGCGCCGAGCTCGGCGGGCAGGCCGAAGGCGTCGAAGCCGAACGCGAACAGCACCGCGTCGCCGCGTGCGCGGGCGAAGCGGGCATAGGCGTCGCCGATCGAGTACGAGCGGACGTGGCCGATGTGGATGTTGCCCGAGGTGAAGGGGGCGGAGGGCTTGATGTACTTGCGCGGCTGCGCCTCGGTCAGGGCGGGCGTGCGGAACGCGTCGCGCGCGCGCCAGGCGGCCTGCCGGCGGGCCTCGATCGTCTGCGGGTCATAGCGCTTTGGGAGCTGGTCAGGCATGTCAATCGAGCATATCCCAGGGCATAAGGACCGGAGAGAGGGCACAAGTGCCGGGGGAGCCATTGCTATGCTCGAATCACCCGGCTGAAGGCCCCAATATGTCCGCCCCGAATGTGAGGATGAAGCGATGGAGATAGAGATCGGACGCGGCAAGAAGGCGCGCCAGGCATACGGATTCGACGACATCGCGATCGTCCCCTCCAGGCGGACACGCGACCCCGACGACATCGATCTTTCGTGGAAGCTCGGCCCCTACCAGTTCGAGCTGCCGCTGATGGCCTCGGCGATGGACGGCGTCGTCTCGCCTCGCACCGCCGGGATCGTCGGCAACCTCGGCGGGCTGGCGGTGCTGAACCTCGAGGGCATATTCACCCGCTACGAGGACGCCGAGGAGCAGCTCGAGCGGATCTCTGAGCTGCCGAAGGAGCAGGCCACGCGCGAGATGCAGGAGATCTACGCGGAGCCCGTCAAGCCCGAGTTGATCACCCAAAGGATCAGGGAAATCAAGGAGCAGAAGGTCGTCGTCGCGGCCTCGCTGACCCCGCAGCGGGTGCTGAAGTACCACGAGCTCGTGTTGGAGGCCGGGCTGGACGTGCTCGTGATCCAGGGGACGGTCGTCTCCGGAGAGCACGTGTCGACCGTATCTAAGCCACTGAACTTGAAGGAGTTCATCCCGACGCTCGAGGTGCCGGTGGTGGTAGGCGGCTGCGCCTCCTACCACACGGGTTTGCACCTGATGCGCACAGGCGCCGCCGGGGTGCTCGTTGGCGTGGGCCCGGGTGCGGCGTGTACGACTCGCGGCGTGCTGGGAATCGGCGTACCGCAGGCGACGGCAATCGCGGATGTGGCGCACGCGCGGTCCACGCACATGCTGGAGACGGGTGAGTACTGCCAGGTGATCGCCGACGGCGGGATGAGAAACGGCGGCGACGTTTCGAAGGCGATCGCGCTCGGCGCCGACGCGGTGATGATCGGCTCCCCGCTCGCACGTGCGTACGAGGCCCCAGGTAGGGGTTTTCATTGGGGCATGGCGACGTTCCACCCCACCTTGCCTCGCGGCGCGCGAGTGGCGACCGCGCAGAATGGGACGCTCGAGGAGATCCTCGTCGGTCCGGCGCGGGAGAACGACGGCACCTTCAACCTGTTCGGCGGGCTGAGGACCTCGATGGCGACCTGCGGGCACAAGGACCTCGCCGAGTTCAACCGCGCCGAGGTCGTGATCGCACCGGCATTGCAGACCGAGGGCAAGGCGTTGCAGCGTGACCAGGGTGTGGGGATGGGCGCCACGAACGGGAAGGCTTCCGTAGTCTTGGTCAATGACTGAGTCAGCGCTCGCCACGCCTGCCTCCACCGGCGGCGCGCCGACTGAGATCCCCGAGGTCAATGAAGAGGTCATCGTCCTCGACTACGGGGGCCAGTATTCACAGCTGATCGCGCGCAGGGTGCGTGACTGTGGTGTGTTCTCAGAGCTGCTGCCGAGTCACACCCCGCTGGAGGAGATCGAGCGACGGAAACCTCGGGGGATCATCCTCTCGGGCGGTCCCGCGTCGGTATATGCCGAGGGCGCGCCACGATTGGAGCGGGGCCTGCTGGAGCTGGGGGTGCCGGTGATGGGCATCTGTTACGGGATGCAGCTGCTTGTGCACGAGCTCGGAGGGAAGGTTGAGGAGGCCGAGGTGGGAGAGTTCGGCCGCTCGGACCTGACGGTGATCGAGCAGGGAACGCTGCTGAGGGGAATGCCGAAGGAGCAGACGTGCTGGATGAGCCACCGCGACACGGTGATCGAGCCGCCCCCGGGGTTCACCGCGCTGGCGTCGTCGAGCGTCTCGCCGGTGGCCGCAGTGGAGGATGCGCAGCGCGGTATCTACGGGATCCAGTTTCATCCGGAGGTTGTGCACACGCCATATGGGCAGGAGATCCTGACGAGGTTCCTGACGGAGGTGTGCGGCTGTGAGCGGACATGGTCTGCCAAGGGGATCGTGGAGGATCAGATCGCACGGATCCGACAGCAGGTCGGCAATGGGAAAGTGATCTGCGGGCTCTCGGGCGGCGTCGACTCCTCGGTGGCGGCATTGCTCGTGCACCGCGCGGTCGGGGATCAGCTGACGTGCGTGTTCGTCGATCACGGGTTGATGCGCAAGGACGAGGGCGAGCAGGTGGTGAGCGCGTTCCGGGACACGTTCAAGGTTCCGCTCGTGGCTGTGGATGCGGAGAAGAGGTTCTTGGACAAGCTGAAAGGCGTGACCGAGCCCGAGGCCAAGCGGAAGGCGATCGGCGCCGAGTTCATCAGAGTCTTCGAGGAGGAGGCCGCAAAGCTGGATGGGGCGCACTATCTCGTGCAGGGCACGTTGTATTCAGACGTGATCGAGTCGGGCGGGGGGACGGGGGCGGCGACGATCAAGTCCCATCACAACGTCGGCGGCCTGCCCGATGACCTGCAGTTCGAGCTGGTCGAGCCACTGAGGGCGCTGTTCAAGGACGAGGTGCGCGCGGTGGGCGCCGAGCTGGGGTTGCCCGAAAGGCTGGTTTGGCGCCAACCGTTCCCGGGGCCGGGCCTAGCGATCAGGATCGTCGGCGGCGAGGCGACGAAGGAGCGGCTAGACGTGCTGCGCGAGGCTGACAGCATTCTGCAGGAGGAGATCCGCAAGGCGGGGCTGTACCGCGAGCTGTGGCAGTCGTTCTGCGTGCTGCCGGACGTCCGCACGGTGGGTGTCCAGGGCGATGAGCGAACGTATGGCTATGTGGTCGTGGTCCGCGCTGTGACAAGCGACGATGCGATGACCGCCGACTGGGCGAGGCTGCCGTATGACCTGTTGGAGACGATTGCCTCGCGGATGATCAACGAGCTGCGCGAGGTCAACCGGGTGGTGCTCGACATCACGAGCAAGCCTCCGGGAACGATCGAGTGGGAGTAGGCCGGGCGGCGCCTCGTCGCCCCTGGCGGCGTCCTCGGTCGCTCGCGTGCGTAGCACGCCACGCTCCCTGCGTCCTGGCCAGGAACGACGATCCATTCGCCTGGGGGCGTCCTGGCGATACTTCGCCTATGATGTTCGCTCCGCCGCGCGGTTGAGCGTGGCCTTTTTTACGCTATGACGCCCTCTACATCTACACCTTCGGCCAGGACGTACGTGGCCAAACCGACCGAGCGTGAGCGCAACTGGGTCGTGGTCGACGCGAACGGCAAGACATTGGGCCGGCTGGCGACGCAGATCGCCGATGTGCTGCGAGGCAAGCGCAAGCCCGAGTACACCCCGCACATCGACACGGGCGACTTCGTCGTGGTTGTGAACGCGGAGAAGATCACCGTGACGGGGAACAAGCGCAAAGACAAGCGCTACTACCGTCACTCCGGCTACCCTGGCGGGCTGAGGTCGAGAACGTTCGAGGAGATGCAGGCACGGCGCCCCGAGGAGATCATCCGGCTGGCCGTGAAAGGCATGATGCCTCGCAATCGTTTGGCGCGGAAACAGATCACGAAGCTGAAGATCTATGCCGGCCCCGAGCACCCGCACGTGGCCCAGAACCCCCAACCTTTGGAGATCGAGGCCTGATGGCCGACGACGAGGACAAGCAGGAGACTCCCGCGGAGGAGACCCCCGCAGAGCACGCCGTCCCGACCGAGGACGCGGCAGAGATCGCCGGGTCCGCCGAGGATGCGGCGCTGGAGGCGTTGCAGGAGTCCCAGGAGCATCCTCAGGCCGAGTCGGCAGAGTCCGCCGAACAGTTCGAGCCGATCCCCGGTAACGCCGTCCCGAGCGAGGAGGCGACCGAGATCGCCGGCTCGGCTGAGGACGCGCCGCTGGAGGCAGCGCAGGAGCGCGCCGAGGCGGAGATCGTCGAGGAGGCTGTCGTGGAGGCGGTGGCCGAGGAGATAGTTGCGGAGGAGATTGCCGAGGAGATCGTCGCCGAGGCCGTTGCGGAGGAGATTCTCGAGGAGGCCATCGAGGAGGTCGTCGCAGAGGAGATCGCCGAGGAGGTAGTCGCAGAGGCCGAGGCCGAGTTGGAGGAAGAGGAGGAGGTTGCCCCGCGCGTGAAGCCTGCGGTGCCAGGAGCGCACCTCGAGGTTGACATCGTCCCTGAGGGCGTCGACCCTCTTGGCCGTGGCGATGCCTACGAGGACCCGTATGCGATCGAGGGCGAGGAGCCCGAGGGTGAGGCGGACAGCCAGCAGGAGGACCACGAGGAGATCCTGAGCAAGCCGATCTCTACCGCTGCGATCGATCTGGCCTCAGGCGCGCGGTACCGCGCGACGGGCAAGCGCAAGACGGCGGTCGCTCGGGTGACGCTGCGACCCGGCAGCGGCTCATATCTCGTAAACGGCAGAACACTCGAGGAGCATTTCCCCAGAATCACCCAGCAGCGGAATATCCGTCAGCCGCTGGAGACGGTGGGGTACCAGGAGCGGATGGACGTGGTCGCACGGTTGCACGGCGGCGGCATCTCCGCCCAGGCGGGGGCGCTGCGTCATGGGGTTTCGCGCGCGCTGCTGGAGGCCGATCCAAACCTGCGCGGCGAGCTCAAGCGCCGCGGCTTTTTGACGCGCGATTCGCGCGCGAAGGAGCGCAAGAAGGCCGGGTTGAAGAAGGCCCGCAAGAAGCCGCAGTTCTCCAAGCGGTAGCGGCGCGGGATCGGCATTCTCAAACGGCCGGAAAGAGGCTGCTGTTAGGTTGAGAGGCCGTTTAGGGACGGGACGGCCGTTTGAGAATGTCCGACCCGCTTGGCTGATGGGATCGATTGTGCGAGCCTTAGGTGCACTCCGTGGAGGTTGGATGTCGTCGGACGTAGCTAAATGAGTCGGAAGCTGTTCGGGACGGACGGTGTGCGCGGGGTTGCGGGGGGGTTGCTCACAGCCGAGCTCGCGCTCGGCCTCGCGCAGGCGGCGACGCGCAAGACGGGCGTCGAGCGCCCACAGGTGCTGATCGTGCGCGACACGCGCGAGTCGGGTGAGATGCTCCAGGCCGCCGTTGCGGCAGGCGTGAGCGCCGCGGGCGGGGATGCGTTGCTGGGCGGCGTGCTGCCGACGCCGGCGGCGCCCCTGCTGATCGGTCGTTATGGCTTCGATCTGGCGGTGGTCCTCTCGGCCTCGCACAATCCCTTCCAGGACAACGGGATCAAGTTCTTCGCCGGTGACGGGTACAAGCTGTCTGACGAGAGCGAGCTCGAGATCGAGCGCGACCTGGAGCGGACAGAGGCACAGGTCCCTCCGGCTCAGATCGGCCAGGTGCGCGACTTGAGGGGCGCCGGCGAGGACTACCTGCGCGAGCTGCACAGCCACTTCGCCGAGCTCGACCTAAGCGGGTTGGACGTGCTGCTCGACTGCGCGAACGGCGCCACTCACCGCGTCGCACCGGAGATCTTCCGGCGGCTGGGGGCGAAGGTGAGCGTGATCGCCGATCGGCCCGATGGGCGCAACATCAATGCCGGTTGCGGTTCCACCCACGTCGAGCAGCTCGGCGTCAGGGTCCGCGAGGGAGGGCACCAGGTGGGCTTCGCCTTCGACGGCGACGGCGACCGTGTGCTGGCGGTGGACCGGGCCGGGGTCGTGGTCGACGGCGACGAGCTGATGGCGCTCGCGGCGTTGCACCTGCGTGAGCGCGAGCGTTTGAACGGAGGGGGCGTGGTGGTGACGGTGATGACCAACTACGGCTTTCATTCCGCGATGGAGCGGGCCGGGGTGGAGGTGGCGATCACGCAGGTGGGCGATCGATACGTGCTGGAGGAGATGCGCGCACGGGACTGGATCCTCGGTGGCGAGCAGTCGGGTCACATTATCGACATGAGCTTCAACCGCACGGGCGACGGGATCGCAGGCGCGCTGCTGACGTTGGAGGCGTTGGCCGGCCGCGACCTGGCAGAGCGCGACGCGATGCAGAAACTGCCGCAGCGGCTGGTGAACGTGCGCGTGCGCGAGCGCGGCGCGCTTCAGTCGGCCACGGAGGTCGACGAAGCGGTGAGCGCGGCGGGGAAGGTGCTCGAGGGCCGCGGGCGCGTGCTGGTGCGCCCGAGCGGGACCGAGCCGCTCGTAAGGGTGATGGTCGAGGCACCAACCCAGGATGAGACCGATGAGGTCTGCGGGCGGTTAGCCGCGCTCGTCGAGCTCGAGTTGGGCTGAGCCGTCCCCGCCTTCGTTTGGCGGCGTCCTCGGTCGCTCATGTGCGTCTGCACATTTCGCTTCCTGCGTCCTTGCCAGCCTCGCCGGGAACGACTCAGGCGCGCATGTGCAAACGGACGGCTGTCCTGGGTCCCGACCCGCTGATATCTTCGACGGGGTGTGCGGCATCGTTGGCTACGTCGGTAATCGGGAGGGTGGACGCCAAGTCCGCGAGCTGCTGCTCGATGGGTTGAAGAAGCTCGAGTACCGCGGGTATGACTCCGCGGGGATCTCGGTGATTGGCGAGGACCGGATCGAGACGGTGCGGGCGGTGGGGAATCTCGACGCGCTGCGGGCGAAGTTCGACGGCTTGGCCCAGGCGCTAGGTCAGGAGGCGGCGGCAGAGGGAGCCGTGGCGGTTGCCGTGCGTCAGCCCACGACCGGTATCGGCCACACCCGCTGGGCCACGCATGGGCGGGTGACGGAGGAGAACGCCCATCCGCACTACGACTCGGCGGACCACTTCCATGTGGTCGTGAACGGGATCGTCGAGAACTACATGACGCTCAAGGAGCGTCTGCTTCAGGCGGGGAGCGTGTTCACCTCGGAGACCGACGCCGAGGTGATCGCGCACCTGATCGCCGAGCACTACGACGGCGACCTGGCCGACGCGGTACGGGGCGCTTACGGTGAGCTCGAGGGTCACTACGCGTTCGTCGCGATGTGCCTGCAGGAGCCCGAGACGCTGGTGGGGGCGCGACGCGAGTGTCCGCTGATCGTCGGTCGCGGCGAGGGTGAGCAGTTCGTCGCCTCCGCGGTGCCTGCGTTCCTCGCGCAGACGCGTGAGGTGCAGTACGTGGACAACGGCGAGATCGTCGTGCTGACCCCCGAGGGCGTGACGATCACGACGCCAAAGGGCGAGTCGGTGCAGCGCGCGGTCGAGACGGTTGACTGGGACGAGGACACCGCCGAGAAGGGTGGATACGAGACCTTCATGCTGAAGGAGATCAACGAACAGGCGGATGCGGTGGCCGAGACGATTGCCGACCGTACCGCGCGCGGGAGCGGTGTAGACCTGGGCGAGCAGGGCGTCTTGGACGAGGCGATCTTCAATGACTTGAAGCGCATCGTGGTGGTGGCCTGCGGCACCTCCTACCACGCCGGCATGATCGGGCGCTATGCGATCGAGGAGTGGGCGCGCGTGCCGGTCGAGGTGGATGTCGCTTCGGAGTACCGCTACCGCAACCCGGTGGTTGGGCCGGGGGATCTCGTGATCGGGATCTCCCAGTCGGGCGAGACCGCCGACACGCTCGCGGCGATGCGCAAGGCGAAGGAGCGCGGCGCGGCGGTGCTGGCGATCACGAACGTGATGGGCTCGCAGGCGACGCGGGACGCCGACGGGGTGCTGTTCACCCGTGCGGGCCTGGAGATCGGGGTGGCGGCGACGAAGACGTTCCTCTGCCAGGTCGCGGTCGTCTATCTACTCGCGCTGCGCCTAGCCGAGCTGCGCGGCACGCTCGAGCCCGCGCGGCTGGAGGAGTTGGTCGGCGAGGTCAAGCGCCTGCCGCACGCCATCGAGCAGGTGCTGCAGGGCATGGGCGAGCAGGTGGCGCACGTCGCCGAGGCGTACTGGCAGAGCGAGTTCTTCCTCTACATCGGTCGTCACGTCGGCCTGCCCGTGGCGCTCGAGGGCGCGTTGAAGCTGAAGGAGATCTCCTATATCGCCACCGACGCGTACCCGGCGGGGGAGATGAAGCACGGCCCGATCGCGCTGCTCGACGAGTCCACGCCGGTCGTGTGCGTGGCGACCGACTCGCCCGTGCTCGAGAAGATGGCCTCGAACATGGCCGAGGTGCGCGCGCGCGGCGCCCACGTGGTCGCGGTGACGAGCGCCGGCAACGAGCAGATCGCCAAGCACGCCGACTCCGTGATCGAGGTGCCGGTGGTCGACTGGATGCTACAGCCGATGCTCGCGGTGATCCCGCTGCAGATGCTCGCGTATGAGATCGCGCGCAAGCGGGGATTGAACGTAGACCAGCCGCGCAACCTGGCGAAGACCGTCACGGTGGAGTAGTCATCTAGCATCGCTGGTCGTGGATCCCCTTCCCGACTGGCTGACCCCCCTGCTCGACGCCGAGACGATGCGCGCAGTCGACCGCTGGGCGATCGACGTTCGCGGCGTGCCGTCACTCGACCTGATGGAGCGCGCCGGGGCGGGTGTGACGAGAGCTGTCGAGCGACTGGCTCCGGATGGGCCGGTGGCGGTGGTGTGCGGGAAGGGAAACAACGGCGGGGATGGGCTGGTGGTCGCGCGATTGCTGCGTGAGGCGGCGCGGAGCGTGACTGTGGTGTGCGCGGCGCCGCCTGGTGACTTCGCCGGCGACGCGCGCATGAACTTGGAGCGGCTGGCCGGCGAAGCGCCGCTGGAGCTGGGCGGGGATCGCGCGCGAGTCGAGCAGGCGCTCGCCGAGGCGCGCGTGATTGTCGACGCGCTGCTCGGCACCGGCTTCCAGGGGGAGCCCCGCGGCGCGGTTGGCGAGGCGATCGAGGCCGTGAACGCGGCGAGGGCACCGGTCGTGAGCGTGGATATACCGAGCGGCGTGGACGCATCCACGGGAGTTGCATCGGGCGCCGCGGTGCGGGCAGCGGTCACGGTGACTTTCCACGCCGGAAAGCCGGGTTTGTGGATCGCGCCGGGCAAGGCGCATGCAGGCGAGGTGGAGACGATCGAGATCGGGATTCCGCGCGACGCGCCGGAGGACACGAGGATCGGTCTGATCCTGCCGTCGGTGTTCGACTTGCTCCCGCACAGGGGAGCGGCGTCGACGAAGTTCATCAGTGGACATGTACTTCTCGCGGGTGGCTCACGTGGGCTGACCGGGGCGCCGAGGATGGCCGCAGAGGCGGCGATGCGCGCTGGGGCCGGGTATGTGACGGCCTTCGTACCCGAGTCCCTGCAGGCGATCCTCGCAACCGCCGGGCCACCGGAGCTGATGACGGGGGGGCTGCCCGACGAAGACGGTGGGTTGACGGCCGACGGCGTGCAGGACGTGCTCGATGCAAGCAGGCGTGGTGGTGCGCTGGCGCTGGGCCCCGGGCTCGGGCGCTCAGGCGGCGCCGTCCAGTTCGCCCGCGATCTCGCCCATGAGGTGAAGGTCGCGCTGGTGCTCGACGCCGACGGGCTGAACGCGCACGCGGGACGCCTGAGTGAGCTGGCAGCACGAACTGCTCCAACCGTGCTGACCCCGCACGCGGGGGAGCTGGGCCGGCTGCTCGAGGTGAGCAGCGAGGAGATCGAACGCGAGCGCCTGCGCCACGCACGCGCGGCGGCCGAGCAGGCGCAGGCGGTTGTCGTGCTGAAGGGCGATGACACGCTGATCGTCGAGCCCTCCGGTCGGGTGGCCGTCAACCCGGGTGGATCTCCCGCGCTGGCAACCGCCGGAACAGGTGATGTGCTGACTGGTGTGATAGTTGCGCTGCTCGCTGCCGGACTCGATCCGTTCACCGCCGCAGCCGCTGGGGTGTCGCTGCACGCTGAGGCCGGCCGGAAGGCAGCACGCAGGCAGGGCTCGGCCGAGGGCGTGGTCGCCTCCGACGTAATCGCCGCGCTGCCGGCCGCGCGGGGAGGTATGGCCCAATGACCGCGCACCGCGCGGTGGCACGCGTGAACGTGGCAGCGATCGAGCGCAACTGCGCGCGGCTGCGTGGCGAGCTGAACGGGGGCGCCAAATTGTGCGCTGTGGTGAAGGCCGACGGGTACGGCCACGGCGCGGTCCAGAGCGCGCGCGCCGCGCTCGCCGGTGGCGCGAGCTGGCTGGCGGTCGCGGCGGCGAGCGAGGCGCGGGAGCTGCGCGAAGCGGGCCTGAGCGATATGCGTGTGCTTGTGATGGGAGCGTTGACCGACGGGGAGTTGGAGCAGGCGCTTGCCGCGGATGCCGATGTCGTCGTGTGGAGCGAACGGCAGGTGCAGGCGGTCCGCTCGGCGGGAGGTGGCAGGGTGCACGTAAAGCTCGATTCCGGCATGGGGCGGCTCGGCACACGCGATCCGGCGCAGGCCTCCCGTACGGTGGCGGCGGCGAGAGACGCCGACGGGGTGGAGCTGGTGGGGCTGATGACGCATTTCGCCACCGCCGATGAGCCGAACGACGACGGGTTCTTCGCAATGCAGCTCGCCAGGTTCGTCGAGTGGGCGGCAGCGGTCAAGGCCGAGCAGTCGGAGCTGATCGTGCACGCCGCGAACAGTGCCGCGCTGCTGCGCGAGGCGGACGCCCAGCTCGACATGGCGCGCTGCGGAATCGCCGTCTATGGGATGGATCCGTTCGACGATGACCCCACCGCACGTGGGCTGGAGCCGGCGCTCGGGCTGAGCTCCTACGTTGCCGAGGTGAAGCGTTGCGGGGCAGGGGAGAGCGCCGGGTACGGGCGGCGCTTCGTGGCCGAGCGCGACACCTGGCTGGCGGTGCTGCCGATCGGCTACGGCGACGGCTGGCGGCGTGGGTGCTCGAATAACGCCGACGTGCTGATCGCCGGCCGCCGCTACCCCGTCGTGGGAACGGTGAGCATGGACAACCTCACCGTCGATCTTGGTCCGGATGCGGGCGAGAAGCTGCTGGGCGAGGAGGCGATCCTGATCGGTGTGCAGGGCTTGGGGCCGGAGCGAATCACCGCCGAGGAGGTTGCGAAGCGACTGGAGACGATCAACTACGAGGTGACGTGCGCGCTCACGCCGCGCGTTCCGCGGCTGTACCACCGCGACGGCGAACCGCTGGACGGCGATCGCATCGGAATCGTCGGCACGACGTGGGCATCGAGCGTCCAGTAGAGGGCGCCGGCTCGGCATGAGCGACGGGCTGGAGGTTGCCCGCGCGGCGCTCGCGGGCCAGCCCGCCTGGCTGGTCGGTGGAGCCGTGCGCGACCGTGCCTTGGGCCGGTCCCTGACCGACCTCGACCTCGTCGTCGACGGCGATCCCGAGCAGGCCGCGCGCGCGATCGCCCGCGCGGCCGGCAAGGCGGCGTGTTTTGCGCTGTCCGAGGACTTCGGCGCCTGGCGGGTGGTCGCGCGCGACAGAGCCTGGCAGGCGGACTTGGAGCGGTTGCGGGGCGGCTCGTTGCAGGAGGACTTGAGATTGCGTGACTTCACCGTGAACGCGATCGCCGAGCCGATCGAGGGAGGTGAGACGATCGACCCGCTGGGTGGCCTGGAGGATCTGAGCGCGCGCCGGCTGCGGATGGCGGGTCCGGGGGCGTTTGCCGACGATCCGCTGCGGGTGCTCCGCCTGGTGCGGATCGCGGTCGAGATGGACCTGGAGCCCGAGGAGCAGACCAGCGCTGCGGCCCGTGCGCATGCGGGTGAGCTGAGCAGAGTGTCGGCCGAGCGCGTGTTCATGGAGCTGCGCCGGATTCTCTCTTCTCCCCGGGCACGCCACGGACTCGAGCTGCTGGACGAGTTGGGGGCGATGGCGGTCGTGCTGCCCGAGCTCGCGGCGCTGCAGGGCATCGAGCAGAACCGCTTTCATCACCTCGACGTCTATGGTCACACGCTCGAGGTGCTCGACCGCACGATCGAGCTGCAGGCCGACCCAGGCGCGATCTTCGGCGAGCAGCACGCGGCCGATCTGCTCGCGCTGCTGAACGAGCCGCTGGCCGACGAGATGACACGCGGAGAGGCACTCCGCTGGGGGGCGCTGCTGCACGACGCGGCCAAGCCGCTGACGAGGGGAGTACGCCCAGAGGATGGACGCGTGACCTTCATCGGCCACGACGCCAGGGGCGCCGAGCTTGCCAGGACGGTGCTTGCGAGGCTCCGCACGAGCGAGCGGTTGCGCGCGCACGTCGCCGCACTGGTGCGCAACCACCTGCGGCTGGGCTTCCTCGTCCACGAGCCACAGCCCCTCGTACGCCGCACGGTGTACGCCTACTTACATGCTTGCGATCCGGTGGAGGTCGACGTGACGCTGCTGTCGGTCGCCGACCGACTGGCGACACGCGGGGACAGTGCCCAGAAAGCGATCGACGCGCACCTGCGTGTGGCCCGGGCGATGCTGGAGGATGCGCTGAGCTGGTGGGCGGAAGGACCGCCACGGCCATTGCTGCGGGGCGATGAGCTGGCGGCGGGTCTCGGTATTCCCACGGGGCCCCGAGTTGGCCAGATGCTCGGAGAGCTGGCCGAGGCGCAGTATGCAGGTGAGGTCACCACCCGCGAGCAGGCGCTCGTGTACGCGCGGACACGGACCACATCCGGCTAGGCTTCGACGGGAAATGAGCGATCCCGATTGCATCTTCTGCAAGATCCTCGCGGGCGAGCTGCCCGGGACGATCGTCGACGAAGACGAGCGCACGGTGGCCCTGATGGACATCAACCCCGCCACGCGCGGTCACATGCTCGTGATTCCGCGCGCGCACAGCGCGGATCTGCTGAGCATCGACCCCGAGGATCTGCGCGCGGTGGCCCTCGCATCGCAACGCCAGGCGGTCCGCGCGAAGGAGCTGTTGGGGGCCGAGGGGGTCAACCTGGTCAACTCCTGCGGTGCGATCGCGTGGCAGACGGTCTTCCACTTCCACATGCACGTGATCCCCCGCTATACGGGCGATCCGTTGCGCTTGCCGTGGGTGCCGGCGCCCGGAGATCCGGCGGAGATCGCGGCCGCGGCGCAGGAACTCGCGCGAAAATAGCGAACAAAACCGCTACATCTTCGTCGTAGTCGTGTTGAATGACCACATGATCCGTGCATCCACAGCGGCAGTCCTTGCGAGCTTCGCGCTCGTGCTCGTGCTGCCCGCGGGCTCCCAGGCGACGCTCACCGAAGTCGGCGTGATCCCGCCCACCACCAATCCCGAAACCGTGCCGAGCTGTCCGAGCAGTCCCTGCCTGGCCGTGAGCCGCACGACGGGTTTTCAGGTGAAGGTCGGTAGCACGCACAACCCGCAGACGGCGCCGCGTGCGGGAACGATCGTCGCCTGGTCGATTGACCTCGGCAAGCCGAACGCGACCCAGATCAAGTTCTTCAATGCCAACGAGGGTGGTCCCTCCACGGCGGGAATCGCGGTGCTGCGCCCACAGGCGAAGCCGAACCTGACCTACAAGCTGATCGCCCAAAGCCCGCTCGTAAAACTCGAACCCTACTTCGGCAAAACCGCCCAGTTCCCACTGGAAACCACCTTGCAGGTCAAAAAGGGCGACGTGATCGCGCTGACCGTCCCTTCCTGGGCGCCGGCGCTGGCGCTCGGCTTCACAAACGCGACCTCCTGGCGCGCCAGCCGCCCAAAGAGCCAGTGCACGACCACAAGCGCGCAAACCACGCAGACACTCACCGGCACATCGGTGCAGTACTACTGTCTGTATCTCACCGCGCGCCTGACGTATAGCGCCACGTTGATTTCAACGCCCTAGACCTCTTGACGCCTTAGCCAGAAGGGGCGCTGGCGCCCCCGCTGGGGGTGGCGGCCGATTCGCTGCCGGCTTTGGTAGCCGGTTCCGCGCCGCCGCTTTTCGCCGTTTCGCTGGAGGCAGCGCCCCCGGTAGCGCTGCTGCTTTCCGATGCGCCGCTTTCGCTGCTGCTGCCACCACTGGAGGAGGCTTCGCCGCTCCCGCTGGATTCTTCGCCGGACCCGGTCGAGGAGGTGCCTTCGCTCGATTTGGCGGTCGAGGTCGTCGAGGTGGAGGTTGTTTGCACGGCCGCCTTTTCGGCGCTCGTGTCGGTGGGCGGGATGATGTCGGGCGTGCTCTTTGGCACCGCGTCGCTCACGTTGCTGCCCCCGCCGCAAGCGGTGAGGCTCACCGAGCACAACAGCACGACGCTCGCCGCGATTGCGACGCGGGCGGACGGCAGACGCGATGGTTGATACGGAAGCTCAGTCGCCGGCCGGGCCGGGGGCTGCGCGACGAGGGCTTCGTTCGCGCGGGCGGCCGGGACACTAGTTTCCGGACCGCAGGCCCTCAACTAACCCGCCTTCGCCGGGAGCGGCCCCATGCGGCGACCGCAGGTGGGGCAGTCGTTCAGGTCCTTCTGGGCGAGCTGATCGCACCAGGTGCAGAAGCGCATGTTCTCGACCGCCCAGGGCAGCCGCGAGCTGGAGGGAGCGAGCGGCAGCAGCTTGCCCATGACCTCCATCGGCTCGCCGGTGTCGCGATCCAGGTAGATCTCCTCTGGCTGGGCCTCGATCACGATCTCTCGCCCGCTGGCGGGGTTACGCAGCCGGTAGCGCTGGCTCGTGGTGCTCACGGCGGGAACTCTAGCGAAGCACCTGGCGGAAACGCCCGCCGGCCAACGCTCCGTGACTCACGCAGCGGGCCCGAGGCCCACCAGGGTGAGTCAGTCGAGCGGGAGCTCCTCGATTTCGCGGCGCGTGTCGCCGATCCAGCGCCAGATGCAGACGACCGTCATGATCACGCCGACGACGGTCAGCTCGATGAAGGTCGTCACGCCGACGAGCGCCAATGTGATGCCCACCGCCGTGAGAATCGGCAGCATGCTCGGCCCGGGGAGGTGGATCTCTTCGCCGGCGGGCGGGATCTCAGGATCCAGCGGGCTCACGAGGAGATATAGATCGCGGCGACGATGAACGTGACGCCGAACATGAACATGCAGATCCCGGACACGATCAGTCCGGTGCGGATGTTCTTGCGTGCGAGTCGTCGGGTCATGTGCATGGGCTAGTGTCTCGATTCACAAATTCGGTGAGGGTTTGCCGAGTGGATGGTCGTGATCTGACGTTCGACGACGGCGGTCTGCGTGCCGGTAGCACGTGGGCCGTCGGCGGCGGGCGTCAGGCGCGGGCAGGCGCCGGGAAACGCCATCGGATTTTTGAATCGGGACACTGAGGCTCATTCTACAGATGAGCGTCGGCGACCATCGCGCAGAACAGCAGCGCAAGGTAGGCCAGGGAGTAGAGGTACAGCTGCAGCGCGCTGCGCCGATCGGCCCGGCGGTAGAGCCTGACGGCGCCCGCGATGAAGCCGAGACCGAGCGCGATCGAGGCGACCAGGTAGATGCCCCCGAAGCCCCCGGCGCAGAACGGCAGCTGCGTGACCGCGTACAGCAGGACCGTGTAGAGCAGGATCTGCCGTCTGGTCTCCACCTCGCCACGCACGACGGGCAGCATCGGCACGTCCACTTTCGCGTACTCGTCCTTCATCAGCAGTGACAGCGCCCAGAAGTGGGGGGGTGTCCAGAAGAAAACGATGAAGAACAGCAGCGCCGCCGTGGCGCTCACGGAGCCGGTGACCGCCGCCCAGCCGACAAGCGGGGGTACCGCGCCGGCGGCGCCGCCGATCACGATGTTCTGGGGCGTGCGCCGCTTCAGCCAGACCGTGTACAGAAACACATAACCGAGGAAGCCGGCGAACGAGAGGCTCGCGGCGAGCACGTTCACGGTCAGGGAGAGCTCCAGGAACGACAGGCCGGCGAGCACGCAGCCGAAGGCGAGCGCAGCGTTTGGAGAGACGCGTCCCGAGGGGACCGGTCGCGTGGCTGTGCGGGCCATGCGCGCGTCGATGTCACGGTCATACCAATGGTTGACGGCTCCCGCGCCGCCCGCCGACAGGTAGCCGCCGAGGCAGGTCAGCGCGACCAGGGCCAGGGATGGATCCCCGGCCACGTACATCGTGGCGATCGTCGTCAGCAGCAGCAGCGACTGGACCTTCGGCTTGGTCAGCTCGACGTAATCGCCCAGCAGCTGGCGTGTACGCGGGGCGAGACCGAGGCTGGGCGCCTCGAGCGCCGCGCCACCGGCGGTGGGGGGCGCCGCCCCCATCTAGATCCCTACCTGGGTGGCCCCCGCAGGTACGGTGGCGCCACCCGGCACGGTCGCTCCGGAGCTGCGCCGCTGCACCTCGCGGCGGATGTCCTTCATCGGTTCCACCGAGCGCACGACAGGGATGATGTCGAAATTGTTGACGGGCGGGGGAGACTCGGTGAACCACTCCAGCGTGTTCGCCTTCCACGGGTCGGGTCCGGCGATCGCGCCGTGCTTGAGGCTGCGCGCGGCGTTGATGATCGTCACGAGCACGCCGGCGGCGAGGATGAACGAGCCGACCGTGGAGATCTGGTTGTACAGCGCGAGATGGCCGACGTTGTCGTACTCGTACACGCGCCGCGGCATCCCGTCGAGGCCGATCACGTGCTGGATCAGGAAGGTCGCGAGGAAGCCGACGAACATCAGCCAGAAGCTCAGCTTGCCGAGCCGTTCGTCGAGCATCCGCCCGGTGATCTTCGGGAACCAGTAGTAGATCGCGGCGAAGATCGTGAACACCGAGCCGCCGACGAGCACGAAGTGTAGGTGTGCGACGACGAAGTAGGTTTCGTTCAGCTGCCAGTCGACGGGGAACACGGCGAGAAACACGCCCGAGATCCCGCCGATCAGGAACAGCGCGAGGAAGCCAACACAGAACAACAGCGGCGTCTTGAACTCGATCGCTCCATCCCACAGCGTCGCGACCCAGTTGAGCATCTTCACGCCCGTCGGCACCGCGATCAAAAACGAGGAGAGCATCACGAACACGAGGATCACCTCGGGTGTGGGCGTCGTGAACATGTGGTGCGCCCACGTGAGGAAGCCGAGGAACGCGATCGCGACCGTCGAAGCGGCGATTGCCTTGTAACCGAAGATCGGCTTTCGCGCGAACACGGGCAGGATCTCCGAGACCAACCCGAACCCGGGTAAGACCATGATGTAGACCTCGGGGTGCCCGAAAAACCAGAACAGGTGCTGCCACAAGAGCGCCGAGCCACCCTCCGATGGATCGAAGAAGTGCGTGCCGAAATGCCTGTCTGTCAGCAGCATCGTCACCGCCCCGGCGATCACCGGCATCGCGAAGATGATCAGGACGGAATACGTGAGGATCGCCCAGATGAACAGCGGCAGACGGCCCCACGACATACCCTTTGCGCGCATGTTCGCGATCGTCGCGTAGAAGTTGATCGCGCCCACGATCGAGGACAGCCCCGTCAGGTGGATCAGGTAGATCCACGCGTCCTGGCCGCCGCTGGGCGAGTAGATCGCGCTGGACAGCGGCGCGTAGCTGGACCAGCCGGCTTCCGGCGGGTTCCAGAAGATCGAGGCGTAGAACACGATCCCGCCGGCGAGCAAAAGCCAGAAGGAGAGCGCGTTCAGACGCGGATAGGCCATGTCGCGTGCACCGATCATCAACGGAACGAAGTAGTTCGCCAGGCCTGCCATCATCGGCACGACGAACAGGAAGATCATCGTCGTCCCGTGCATCGTGAACAGCTGGTTGTAGGTCTGGGGCGTCACCAGCGTGTTGTTCGGCGCTCCCAGTTGCAGGCGCATCATCAGCGCCTCGACCCCGCCCAGGCAGAAGAACATGAACGTCAGGACCATGTACATGATCCCGATCCGCTTGTGGTCCGTGGTCGTGATCCAGCTCGTCCAGCCTTTCTGCTCGTGCTCGACGTGGTGGGCTACTACCTGGGGGACTGGGGCGATGTAGGTGGCCATCTCGATCCTTTACGGGTTCTCGACCCGTCCGGGGCCGACCTGGGAGTTCAGTTTGGCCCGCTCGAGCGCGGCTTCGACGTTGGCTTCCTTGATCTCCTGCTTCTGGTAGGCGAGCCAGGCGTCGAACTGCGCGGGTGGAACGGCCTTCACGGTGGCGATCATGCGCGCGTGCCCGCGTCCGCACAGCGCAGCGCACTGGCCGCGGTAGAGCCCGGGCTTGGGGATCTTGAACCACGTGTAGTTGTGGTAGCCGGGCACGGCCATGAACTTGCCTCCCAGTTCCGGCACCCACCAGGAGTGGACGACATCCTCGGAGACGATGTTCAGCGTGACGGTCGTTTCGGTCGGGACCACCATCTCCTCATAGGAGTACGGCGCGCCCAGCCCATCGCGTTCGTTTGCGCCCGGGTAGATGTACTGCCAGATGTACTGCCGCCCGATCACCGTGATGTTCAAGGATTTGCCGTTCGGGGGCAGCTTGCGTTCCGCGCTCGCATACAGCAGCCCGCTTTCGGCGCCGAGCTGTTCGCTGCCGGCGTTGGAGTTGGGGGGGTCCTGGATCGAGGCGAGCTTCGTGAAGGTGACGATCGCGAGCCCGACGAGGATCACGGCGGCGGCGAGCGTCCAGCCGATCTCCAGGCGCGTGTTGCCGTGGGTCTGATGCGGTTCCGCGCCCTTGCGCGCGCGGAACTTCCACAGCGCATAGCCGAGCGCGCCCTCGACCGCGAAGAAGATGATCAGCGCGATCACGAGGGTGATCTTGTAGAGGGTGTTGATCTGATCCGCGTTGGGCGAGCCACCCGACTTGGGCGTGAAGAAGGCGAGGAGTGTGGGGGCCAGGTGACTCAAGGCGGGCGGGATTCTATTCAGGGCCGGACGGTAAGCGCTTGATGACTTTTGCCACGAGGGTTTTCTACCTCCCCGAGAAGCGCGCGGGGCGCTTTTCGACGAACGCCATCACGCCCTCCACGAAGTCCTCGCTGCCGGCCATCTCCCGCTGGATCTGCGCCTCCAGCTCGAGCTGCTCGGCCATCCGCGGATACAGCCAGTTGTTGAGCTGACGCTTGGCTCCGGCATAGGAGCGCGTCGGTCCGGCGGCCAGGCGCGCGGCAAGCGCGGCCACCTCCTCGTCCAGGAGCTCGTCGTCGACGACGCGGTTGATCAGACCCCACTGCAACGCCTGCTCGGCCGGAAGGCGCTCGCCGAGCAGCGCCAGCTCCGACGCGCGCGCCATGCCGACGCGCGAGGGCACGAACAGCGAGGAGCCGCCGTCGGGGACGAGCCCGATGTTCACGAAGGCAAGCAGAAAGTAGGCGCTCCGCGCCGCCACGATCAGATCGCAGCAGAGCGCCAGCGAGCAGCCGATGCCGACCGCCGGGCCGTTCACGGATGCGATCACCGGCTTTCCAAGCTCGCGGATCGCGTGCATGATCGGGTGGTATCGCTCGGTCAGGACCTCGTATACGTCGGGACGCCCGTCTGGTGTGAAGTCGCCGCCGCCCGCGTCCTTGAGGTCGGCGCCCGAGGAAAACGCCCGCCCGGCGCCCGTGAGCACCACTGCTCGCATGGCGTCGTCTGCGGCCAGGTGCTCGAGCGCCGCGAGTAGATCCAGAGCGAACTGCTTGTTCCAGGCGTTCAGCGCCTGTGGCCGGTTCAGCGTGATCGTGGCGACGCCGTCGTCGGCGAGGTGGAGGTTGACTGTCTCGAGCTGGGTGATGGGCGACTCGCTCATGGTTCTCCTTTGCTGCTGCTCGTGCGTTCACGCCGCCCCGCGGACGCCGCCAGCGCCCAGTGCGATGTGGAACGTGCTCGTATGGGACAGTGATCCCGCTGGACCGGTGATCCTATTCTGTGGGGATGAACCGCCCCGTGATCGGTATGTGCACCGCTCTGGAGCAGGCGCACTGGAGCGTCTGGGACCAGCCGGCGATGTTGCTGGCGCGCAGCTATGTCGATGCTGTGCAGCGCGCCGGGGGGTTGGTCTCGATGCTGCCGCCGGACTCCCGTCAGATCGAGGAGCCCGAGCAGGTGCTTGACCTGATCGACGGGCTGGTGCTCACCGGCGGCGCCGACATCGATCCCGCGTTCTACGGGCAGCAAGCGCATGCCGAGACGGTGGACACGGTGCCCGAGCGCGACGAGTTCGAGATCGCGCTTGTGAACGCGGCGATCGAGCGCGACCTCCCCGTGCTGGGGATCTGCCGCGGGATGCAGCTGATCAACGTCGCCCGCGGCGGCACGCTGCGCCAGCACCTGCCCGAGCACTTCGGCCACGAGGAGCACCGGCGCGTGATCGGATCCTTCGACGGCGCCGAGCACGATGTGCGTCTGCTCGGAGGAACGCTTGCGGCGCGCGCGGCGGGGGAGTGTAAGCACGAGACCCGCTCCCATCATCACCAGGGCATCGACCGCTTGGGCGAAGGGCTTGTGGTGAGCGGTCATTCGACGCTCGACGATCTAGCGGAGGCGATTGAGTTGCCGGACAAGCGTTTCGTGCTCGGGGTCCAGTGGCATCCGGAGGCCGACACGGCAAGCAAAGTGATCGGCGCGTTTGTCGCCGAAGCCGCGTGTGCGTCCGAGCGCGTGTCGGCCGGCTGAGGTGTCCGGGCGCAACCCCAGGGCTGCCCGAGGCCGACCATATACTCCGCCACAGTGCGGCTGTCGAGAGTAATCAGGGCGACCGCTTGGGGGATCGTGGCGGCGGGGGTCGCCGCGCCGTTGCTGCGCAAGCGGGTCAGTGCGCCGCCGCTTGCGACCCAGACGGTCGCGTTCGCCGCGCCACTGGCCCTGTGTATAGCCGTGAGGCGATCGCGCACGCGCGACGTGGCGGTATGCACGCTGCAGATGTGGGCATATTTGGCGGCATACAAGACCCCGCACGACGACGAGCAGGCGCAGGTCAAGCGCGTGCACGTCGACTATCCGATCGTGATCGATCGCCTGTTGGGTATCGGCGAGCTGCCAACCTTGCGTCTGCAGCGTGCGCTTGCGCGGGTCGACGGCGTGAGCGGGGCGCCGAGCTGGCGGACGCTCGATCGGGTGCTCGTGTGGGCTCACTGGACGTGGTTCATGGTGCCTCACGGCTCGCTCGTGTACATCATGGTGCGCCGGCCAAAGCTGTTCCCGCGCGCTGCGGTGATGACCTACGCCGTGTTCGACATCGGCGCGAGCGTCTACTGGCTCGCGCCGACCGCGCCGCCCTGGTATGCGGCGTCGGTGGCGGGCAATCAAGGGGGACGCGAAGTGGCGGGGCGTGAAGACCGCGGCGCGGGGGACGTGCGGAGGATGATGGTCGAGTACGGCGAGGATTTTTGGAGAGACGGCTGGGGGCCTCTATACAGTGTCCTTGGAGGCAATCCCCTGGCTGCGATGCCCTCGCTGCACTTCGCCACATCTCTGATGGCCGCGCTTCTGCTCGCAGAAGCGGGGCCCCTTGCGGGCGCGCTCGGCTGGGGCTATGCCGCGACGCTCTCCTTCGCGCTTGTATATCTGGGCGAGCACTATGTGGTCGATCTGCTCGCGGGTGCGGCGTTGACGGGGGCGGTGTGGCGTCTTGGTCCGAGCGCGAGGCCGGCGCTTGCGCGCTTGCACCGCGTCGTGGCGGCGCTCGAAATGGTCGCACACGAGGGGAGCTGAGAACGTGTTGCGGATGAGGGGGTGAGCGGGAGCGAGATGGCGCAAGACGACGTAGAGGAGGCGAGGCCGCCGATGCACACCGAGGCGACGCATCACGAAGAGGAGATGCCGCGCGTGGTGATCACGCGCCGGCAGGCGGTCACGTTTGGCGTGTTCGTGATCACGGTCGTCGGGTTCCTGTACTTCGTGCTGCCCAAGCTCGCCGGGGTGGGCACGACGCTGCACCATCTCGAGAACGGGGACGGCTGGTGGATCGCGTTTGGGGTGGTGCTCGAGCTGCTGTCGTTCGCCGGCTATGTGGTGCTGTTCCGCGCAGTGTTTGTGACGACGAGGTCCCGCCCGCCCCGCCTGCTCCACCCGCCAGGGCCGATCGGCTGGAGCGAGAGCTACCAGATCACGATGGCCGGCCTGGCGGCGACGCGCCTGTTCGCTACGGCCGGCGCGGGGGGCGTGGCGCTGACCGCGTGGGCGCTGCGCCGCTCGGGGATGGAGGCGCGGCTGGTGGCGTGCCGGATGGTCGCGTTCATGGTGCTGCTGTACGCCGTCTATGCGGGCTCGGTACTACTGGACGGACTCGGCCTTGGGACGGGTCTATTTCCGGGGGGCGGCTCGTTTGCGCTCACATTTGTGCCGGCGATCGTCGCGGCGGTCCTGATGACGGTCGTTGGCGCGATGGCGCTCCTACCGGGAGACGTCGAGCGCCGTCTGGGGCGGTGGGCATCCGGCTCAGGGCGTGCGGCCCACTGGGTGGCGCGGGCAGTGACCGTCCCGGCACTGGCGGCGAGCGGTGTGAGGACCGCGATCGAGCTGATCCGCGAACGCGATCCGGGCTTGCTCGGAGCGGTCGCGTGGTGGGGGTTTGACATCTGCGTGCTGTGGGCGATGTTCCACGCGTTCGGCACGCCGCCGCCGTTCACCGTGATCTGGATGTCTTACTTCATCGGCATGCTCGGCAATCTGCTGCCGCTGCCCGGGGGGCTGGGGGGTGTCGAGGGAGGCATGATCGGCGCGTTCGCCGCGTTCGGCGTCGATCTCGACCTGGCGGTGCTGGCGGTGCTGTCCTACCGCGCGATCTCCTTCTGGCTACCCACGATCCCGGGCGCCGTGGCGTACTTCCAGCTGCGACACACGGTGGCGCGCTGGCGCGAGGAACAGAGTGGCGAGCATCCAGCGACCCCGTCCACGCAGCAGGACCAGGATGCTGCGGCGGCGGCGGTGGAGGCGGCGGCGGCGGGTGCCCTGCGTGCCTAGCCGATCGCCCGCCGGCGCGCTATACTTTACAAAGTAAAGCGACAGGAGACGAGATGAGTGACGTAGAGAACGTGATCGTGATCGGCAGTGGCCCGGCGGGCTACACGGCGGCGCTGTACACCTCGCGCGCCAACCTCAATCCGCTCGTGATCGAGGGCTTCGCCTGGGGTGGCCTGCTGCAGCAGACGACCGACGTGGAGAACTACCCGGGCTTCCCCGAGGGGATCATGGGACCGGAGATGATGCAGAAGCTGCGCGACCAGGCCGAGCGTTTCGGGGCGCGCCTACTTCACCGAGGATGCCGAGCGCGTCGAGCTTGCCAGCGAGCCCGGCGGGATCCACAAGGTGTGGGCCGGAGGCACCGAATACAGGGCGCGCACAGTCATCCTGGCGATGGGCGCCGAGCACAAGAAGCTCGAGGTCCCCGGCGAGCTGGAGCTGAGCGGGCGCGGGGTCAGCTACTGCGCGACCTGCGACGCGGCCTTCTTCCGCGACACCCCGACGGTGATCGTCGGTGGCGGCGACTCGGCGATGGAGGAGGCGATCTTCCTGTCGAAGTTCTCCTCCAAGGTGACGATCGTGCATCGGCGCAAGGAGTTCCGCGCGTCGAAGATCATGCTCGACCGCGCGCGCGCGCAGGCGAACATCGAGCTGCTGACGCCGTATGCGGTGAAGGAGTTCGTGGCCGGGGAGAACGGCGCGCTGGGGCACGCCATGCTCGTCAACACAGAGACCGGCGAGGAGCGCACGTTAGAGGTCTCGGGCGCGTTCGTCGCAGTCGGCCACGAGCCACAGTCAATGCTGGTGGATGGGCAGATCGATGTGGATGGGGATGGCTACGTGGCCGTCGAGGGTCGCTCGACTCAGACCAACCGCCCGGGCGTGTTCGGCGCGGGGGACCTGGTCGACCACACCTACCGCCAGGCGATCACCGCGGCCGGATCTGGCTGCCAGGCGGCGCTCGACGCCGAGTGGTACCTCAGGGACACGCCACAGATTCCTACCCCGGAGGGGATGCCGGTCGGGGATTTGGCCGAGGCGCAGTGGGCGCCGGCCGCCACTACGGCCGAGGCGTAGCGAAGGCGCCCTCGGCGCGCGCCAAGCGGCGCAGCGCCGGAGCCGGGCGGTAGCGCTCCTCGCGGTACTCCTCCCAGAGGGAGTCAAGCACGGCAAGCACGTTGTTCACCCCAAGCTCGTCCGCCCACGCGAGCGGGCCGCGCGGATGGCTGAGCCCGAGCACCATCCCCGCGTCGATGTCCGCCGCGCTGCCGACTCCTTCGCCGAACGCGAACGCGCACTCGTTGATCACCTGGCACACGATCCGCGGGAGCACGCCGACGGGCGAGGGCTGCACGCGCGCGGTGTGCAGGCCGAGGCCTTCGAACGCCAGCTCGCCCGCCTCGCCGGTGACCTCGACGAGCGCCAGGGGCACGATCGCGTAGAACGGTTCGCCATCGACGGTGCCGCCCAGTCCATCGACGATGATCTCCGGTCCGCGCCGTCGCCGTGGCGCGATCGTCGCGCAGGGACTGCGCCACGGGATCGTTGCCCTGCACGATGGCGTCGGCGGTGCGCGGCGTGGGCGGGTCGGGGTCCGGAGGGCGGTGGGGGCCATCGCCGGAGTAGTCGTAGTACCCGCGCCCGGTCTTGCGCCCATGCAGCCCGGCGGCGACGTAGCGCGCGGAGATCGGCGAGGGCTGCCAGCGGGGCTCGTAGAAGCTCTGCTCGAAGAAGCTCTTGGAGATCTCAAAACCGGTGTCGACACCCACGAGATCCATCAGCTCGAACGGCCCCATGCGAAACCCCCCGCCGAGGCGCACGATCCGGTCGATCGTCTCGACGTCCGCGATCCGCTCCTGCAACAGGCGCAGCGCCTCCAACCCGAACGGCCGGTTGCAGCGGTTGACGAGAAAGCCCGGGCCGTCATGGGCGCGAATCACTGTCTTGCCCATCGCCTCGCCGGTCGCGTGGGCGAGCGCGAGGGCCTGCTCTGAGGACTGCTCGCCGGCGACGATCTCCAGCAGGCGCATGAGCGGCGCGGGGTTGAAGAAGTGCATGCCCACAACGCGCTCCGGGTGCCTCGCGGCGGCCGCGATCGCCGTGACCAACAGCGACGAGGTATTCGTCGCCAGCACGCATTTCTCGCTGACGATCTCCTCCGAAAGCCGCTTGTACAGCTCGTGCTTGAGCGCGATCCGCTCGGGCGCGGCCTCGATCACGAGCTCGCACGGCGCTAACGCGGCCAGCTCGTCCACCGGCTCGATTCGCGCGAGCGGCCGCATCCGCCTCCACGGCGCTCAGCTTGCCCTTGGCCGCTTCCTTGGCGAGGCCGTCGCGCGCGTACTGTGCCCCGCGCTCCAGGGCCTCGGGTAGCGGATCGTGCAGGATCGTGCGCGCGCCGGAGCGCGCCGCCAGTTGGGCGATACCGGCGCCCATCGTGCCGGCGCCGATCACCCCGATCACACGTGCGCCGGCCATTCAGGCCGCGCCTCGTGCAGAGAGGACTTGCGTCACGATCGCCCCTCGGCGCTTCGCGGGGCGCTGATCTTGCCTGGAATGGCCATCTCAGCTCGGCACGAGCGCGTTGATCCCGGTCATCGCGCGCCCGATGATCAGTTTCTGAATCTGCGAGGTTCCCTCGTACAGCGTCGTCACGCGTGCATCGCGGAAATAGCGCTCGACCGGGTGGTCGTCGACGTAGCCGGCACCGCCATGGATCTGGATCGCGAGGTTCGCGCACTCCAGCGAGGCCTCGGTCGCGTGGAGCTTGGCGATCGAGGTCTCCAGCGTGTTCGGCCGGCCCTGGTCCTTCAGCCAGCCCGCGCGCCACACGAGCATCCGCGAGGCGTCGGTCTTCAGCACCATGTCGGCGATCATCGCCTGAACGAGCTGGAAGGAGGCGATCGGTTTGCCGAACTGCTCGCGCTCCTTGGCGTACTCGACCGACTCCTCGACGCATCCCCGGCAGATGCCAACGCACCCGGCCGCGACCGAATAGCGCCCGGAGTCGAGGTTCGACATCGCGATTTTGAAGCCGTCCCCGACCTCGCCGAGCATGTCCTCGTCCGCAACCTCCACGTCTTCCAGCGAGATCGAGGCGGTGTCGGAGGCGTGCAGGCCCATCTTGTGCTCGATCGTCTGCGCCGTGTATCCGGGCTGATCGGTGTCGACGAGGAAGCACGCGATGCCCTTGTGTCCGAGCGTCGGGGTCGGTCTGGGCGAAGATCATCGCCACCTTCGCGTAGTTGCCCATCGAGATCCACATCTTCGCGCCGTTGAGCACCCAGCCGGAGTCGGTCTTGCGCGCGCGCGTCTTCTGGTTGGCCGCGTCCGAGCCCGTGTCCGGCTCGGTCAGCCCGAAGCAGCCGAGCCACTCGCCCGAGCACAGCTTGGGCAGGTACTTGTGCTTCTGCTCCTCGGTACCGAACTTAACGATCCCCGAGCACACAAGCGATGTCTGGACCGAGATCACCGTGCGGATCGCGGAGTCGCCGCGGCCGATCTCCTCGACGACGAGGCCATAGCTGAAGTAGTCCAGACCCGCTCCCCCGTACTCCTCCGGAACGATCGCGCCGAGGTAGCCCTGCGCGGCGACCTTCTCGACCAGCTCCACGTCGAAGTGGTGGTTGCGGGCGTTTTCCCGCGATTGCACGATGATCTCGTTGTCGGTGAACTCACGCGCGGTCCGCTGAATCAGCTGCTGCTCGTCGGTCAGGTCGAAGTCCATTGCTCTCCTATTCTCGGGTCAACTTGGGTGTATGCCACGGCGCGCTTACACGCCGCTCCAGCTCCTCGGCGAGCCCCTCGATCGGCAACCGCTCCTGCGTCAGCGAGTCGCGCTCGCGCAGCGTCACCGTTCGGTCCTCCAAGCTCTGGTGGTCGACCGTCAGGCAAAACGGCGTGCCGATCTCGTCCTGGCGGCGATAGCGCTTGCCGATCGCCCCGCCGTCGTCGTACTCGACCATGCCGACTCCCGCCCGGCCGCGCAGTGCGCGATGGATCTCCCGCGCGAGCTCCGGCTGGCCGTCCTTCTTTACGAGGGGCAGCACCGCCGCCTTGATCGGCGCCAGCCGAGGGTGCAGCCGCAGGACGGTTCGCAGCTCACCCTCACCGGCGCCCTCGCGCTCGACGACTTCCTCGTCGTAGGCGTCCACCAAGAACGCGAGCGTCGCCCGGTCCGCCCCGGCGGCGGGCTCGATCACGTGGGGCACGTAGCGCTCGCCGGTGCCCTGGTCGAAGTATTCGAGCTTCTCGCCGGAGAACTCGGCGTGCTGGGTGAGGTCGAAGTCTCCGCGGTTGGCGATCCCCTCGAGCTCGGACCAACCGATCGGGAAGAGGTATTCCACGTCGCTTGTGCCCGAGGAGTAGTGGGAGAGCTCGTCGGGGTCGTGCGCGCGCAGGCGCAGTTGCTTGGGTTGAATTCCCAGGTCCACATACCAGCGCTCGCGCTCTTTCAACCAGTGCTCGAACCACTGCGGCGCGTCGTCGGGTGGGACGAAGAACTCCATCTCCATCTGCTCGAACTCGCGGGTGCGGAAGATGAAGTTGCCGGGGGTGATCTCGTTGCGGAAGGACTTGCCCACCTGAGCGATCCCGAACGGAGGCTGCTTGCGGGAGAACTGCAGGACGTTCTTGAAGTTGATGAAGATCCCCTGCGCGGTCTCCGGCCGCAGGTAGGCCACCGAGCCGGACTCCTTGACTGGGCCGACGGTGGTCTCGAACATCAGGTTGAAGTCACGCGCGCCGGTCAGCTCGCACTCGTCGGTCTCGCCCGGGTGCTTCGAAGGTTTACGCCCGCACGCGAGCTCGCCGAGATGGTCGGCGCGAAAGCGCTGGCCGCATGTCTTGCAGTCCACCAGTGGATCCGTGAACCCCGCGAGGTGGCCTGAGGCCTCCCACACGCGCGGGTGTTGCAGGATCGCCGAGTCGATCGCCACGATGTCGTCGCGCTCTTGCAGCATCGCGCGCCACCACTCGTTCTTGACATTCGTCTTCAGCAGCACGCCGTAATGCCCGTAGTCGTAAGTGGACCCGACCCCACCGTAGATCTCAGAGGAAGGGAAAATGAACCCGCGTCGCTTGCACAGCGCGACAATCTTCTCCATCGTGACCACGTCCCCGCTCATCGTCGCCTGATGCTATTGGACGGCTCCCTGAGCCGAGCAGGAGGCGTGTTACGGGGCAGGCAAGCGCTCCGTAAGATCGTCCGCCGTGGCGCGAATCTTGATCGTCGCCGGCGGCTGTCGAGGCAGACAGCTGGCCGGAGACCTGGTGGGGGAGGGGCACGCGGTGCGCGTGACCACGCGCGCCGAGTCCGGCCGCGCGGCGATCGAGGCCGCGGGCGCCGAATGCTGGATCGGCACCCCCGAGCGTCTGGGCACGTTGCGCGCGGCGCTCGAGAGCGTGACGATCGTCTGCTGGCTGTTGGGCACCGTCGCGGGTCCGGAGGATGAGGTTCGCGCCCTGAACGGATCTCGACTCGAGTTCTTTCTCGGCCAGGTGATCGACACGACCGTGCGCGGCTTCGTCTACGAGGCTTCGGGGACCGTGCCCGCCGAGGCCCTTGCCGAGGGTGAGGCGATTGTGCAGAGGATCGCGCAACGCAACGAGATCCCGGCGGCGTTCGTCACAGCCGACCCCGCGGAGTCGGATCTCTGGTCGGAGGACGCGCGGGCCGCGATCGATGCTTTGCTGCTGGGCCGATAGATCAAGCCAACAGACGATCGCGCCGATGATTAACAGACGATGGCCGGCGATCGTCCCCGATACGGGCTCTTGGTTTCCGCGCTGGGCGCGGTCGTGCTCGCGGTGTCCGTGTTCCTGCCGTGGTACGGCGTGAGCTTCACCGCCTCCGGCCTCGCCTTCGCCCAGCAGGCCGGCGATCAGGCGGCCGCGCAGTTCGGCAACGCCACGTTGCAGAGCTACATGGGCGAGTTCCACGCCAACTTGTCATCGCTGGCCGGTCATCAGTTCATCGCGCTGAGCGCCCATCAGGCGTTGAAAGACCTGAACATCGTGTTGCTGTTGCTCGCCGGCGTGGCGATCGTGATTGCCTTGCTGGCGCTCGCGGGCGCGGGGTTCTCCTCGGCCTCCGCCCCCGACGGCCATCGCGCTCCGCTGATACTGCTGGGAATCGTCGCGGTTGCGTGCGTGCTCTTCCGGATCGTCGACCCGCCCGCGCCGGCCCCCGGCTTCCTCGCGCTTTCGCTGCGCGAGGGCGCGTGGCTGGCGTTGCTCGGCTCGGCGGCGATCGTCGTGGGAGCGCTGTGGCCGGAGAACCTCGGTTCTCGCGACCCGTCGGATGCCAAGTTGGAGAGCGCCTGGTCCGGGCTCTCCGGCTGGACGCCTGAGGGCTGACTACGGCGCATCACCTGGGCATACCAGCCCGGCACGTGTCGCCAGGCTGGATACCGAGCCGAGGTCGCTGCTCTGGGACGCCTCAGTGTAGCTGACTAATTCTGTGAGGAACGGGTAGTTTGACGCGGGACCCGCTATCCTCAGAGCTAATCCTCTAAAAGCCGATTGGGATTCATAGAATCGCGGCTTTCGTATTTGATCCCACTACGGCTAGCTGTCGAGAAAGGAACACCAATGGCGCTACAACTTGGCGATACAGCACCAGACTTCGAGGCCGAGACCACCGAGGGCCGGATCAAATTCCACGACTGGATCGGCGACTCCTGGGCGGTGCTGTTCTCGCACCCAAAGGACTTCACGCCCGTCTGCACGACCGAGCTCGGCTACATGGCCAACGCCAAGCCCGAGTTCGACAAGCGCAACGTGAAGATCATCGGGCTGTCGGTCGACGCGCTCGAGAACCACGAGGCGTGGGCCAAGGACATCGAGGAGACGCAGGGCACGGCTCCGAACTACCCGATCATCTCAGACGACGACTTCAACGTTTCGAAGCTCTACGGGATGCTCCCCGCGAGCACATCCGGAGACCCGCTCGTGCGCACGCCGGCCGACAACCAGACGGTGCGCAACGTGTTCGTGATCGGCCCCGACAAGAAGGTCAAGCTGATCCTGATCTACCCGATGACGACCGGCCGCAACTTCGACGAGGTGCTGCGCGTGATCGACTCGCTGCAGCTGACCGCGAAGCACAAGGTCGCCACGCCGGTCAACTGGAAAGAGGGCGAGAAGGTGATCATCGCCGGCTCGGTCTCCAACGACGAGGCCAAGGAGAAGTACCCGGACGGGTGGGAGGAGCCACGCCCCTACATCCGCCTGGTCCCGCAGCCGAGTTAGCTCAATCGTTGTTGGCGGGGTGGGGGAGTACCAGCAGCTCCTCCACCCGCTCCAGCAGATGCTCGACGATCCGCGCGGTGGCACCCCAGATCAGGTGCTCGTCGACGATGTAGGCGTCGGTCTCGAAGGAGATCCCACGGCGCTGCATCCGTGTGCGCGTGCGGCTTTCGCGCAGGGCTCGTAGCGAGAACTCCAAGACCGCGTCGACCTCGCGCTCCGAGACCCGCCAGGCGAGGCCGGAGGGGATCTCACCGACGTGGGGGTGGATCAGATAGCCGGTCACGAACGTCGAGACGGTCGGCAGCTCACCGAGCAAGCGCACCTGGTCGCGGGGCAGGCCAATCTCCTCTTCGGCCTCGCGCAACGCCGTCTCGCGCAGGTCGGCGTCCTCGGGGTCGCGCCGGCCGCCGGGGAAGGAGATCTCCCCCGCGTGGCGGCGCAGGTCTGCGCGCCGGCGGGTGAAGACCGCGTGTGGCTCTCCGTCGGCGGGAGCGAGGAACAGCGCCACCAGCACCGCCGCCGGGACCGGATCGGTCAAGCGGTCAGCTGCACGCGCTCGACGCGCTCCTCGAACATCACCTCGCCGTCGAGCGCGCGGTGCACGGGGCACTTGGCGGCGATCACGCGCAGGCGTTCGAGCTGCTCCTGCGGCAGGTCCTCGGGGAGGCGCATCACCAGCTCGAACTTCGTCGGGCAGCCACGCTCGGCGCCCTTGTACTGGACGTCGACCTCGACGTGGCCGATATCCCAGCCCTTGCGGGCCGCGTACATCTCCATCGTGATCGCCGTACACGACGCAAGGCTCACTGCCAGCAGCTCCTGCGGGCTCGGCCCGGTGTCGTCTCCGCCCTTCTCCAGCGGCTCGTCGACTATCAGCTGATGATCGCGTACCTGCACGGTGTGCTTGTACGTCCCGTTGGCGTCGCGTCGCGCGGTGGCTTTCATCCTTGTCGGCCTCTCCGTTGCGTTCATCTCTCTCGTCCTCCATTCCACGCACCCCTCCGGCTCCTTCTTACATCGTACTCCGCGAGCGGCGTCTTGAAAGGGGTCGAGCAGCACCGTGTCGCAGGCGGGCATTTTTGAGGCGTGACTGGCTGGGAGTAGCTCCTATCCCTATCCTCAGATGAAACGGGGCGTGGCGAAGCCTGGTATCGCACTCGCTTTGGGGGCGAGGGATCGCCGGTTCGAATCCGGCCGCCCCGACTGTATACCTTCGCCTCTGGGCGATCTGTACGGCCGCTACGGTAGAGCCAATGCCCGCTTCGCCCGACGCGCGCACCAAGCGCCTGACGCTGATCGCCTGCATCATGGGCTCGGGGATTGTCCTACTCGACGGCACGGTCGTGAACGTCGCGCTGCCCACGATCCAGCGCGCGCTCGGCGGCGGCCTGGCCGCGCAGCAGTGGGTCGTAAACGGCTATCTGCTGACGCTCAGCTCGTTGATCCTGGTGGGGGGCTCGCTGGGGGACCTGTTTGGCGAGCGGCGGATCTTCGCGCTCGGGGTCTCGGGCTTCGGCCTCGCCTCGCTGGCCTGTGCGCTCTCGCCCACGATCGGCGTGCTCGTGGCGATGCGCGCGCTGCAGGGAGTGGCCGGCGCGCTGCTGGTGCCCAGCTCGCTGGCGGTGATCGTCAACACGTTCCCCCAGGACGAGCGCGGGGCAGCGATCGGCAGCTGGACGGCCTGGGGTGCGATCGCCGGCGTGCTCGGGCCGCTGGCCGGCGGCGAGCTGCTCGCGATCGGCTCGTGGCGCTGGCTGTTCGTGATCAACATCCCGCTCGCGATCGTCTGCGTCTGGCTGATCCTGTTCGTCGTGCCCCGCGCCGCGCCACGGCGCACCGGCGCACGCAAAATCGATGTGCCCGGCGCACTGCTGTGCGCCGCCGGTCTCGCCGGTCCGGTGTTCGCGCTGATCGAGCAGCCTCGCCTGGGCTGGTCGAGTCCCGCAGTGATCGTCCCGCTGGTCGCTGGGGTAATCCTGCTCGGGGCCTTTCTGTGGCACGAGGCCCGCGCCGCAGATCCGATGCTGCCGCTCGGGCTGTTCAAACGACGCAACTTCTCGGCCGGCAACGTGGAGACGTTCTCGATGTACGCGGGTCTGGCGGTGCTGTTCTTCTTCCTGATCCTCTTCCTCCAGCAAATCGGCGGCTACACGCCGCTGCAGAGCGGCCTGGCGACGTTGCCGGTGACCCTGATCATGTTCGTCCTCTCCCGCCGCTTCGGCGCGCTCGCCGACCGCTTCGGTCCGCGCTTCTTCATGGGCGCCGGCCCGCTGGTGGCAGCCTGCGGACTGTTGCTGTTCCAGCGGATCGGCACGAGCGTCGATTACGTCTCGGAAGTGCTGCCCGGCCTGCTCGTATTCGCGCTGGGCCTGTCGATGACCGTAGCCCCGCTCACCGCCGCGGTGCTCGCCGGCGCCGAAACCTCCCAGGCGGGGATCGCCTCGGGTGTGAACAACGCGATCGCGCGTGTTGCCGGTCTGCTCGGCACCGCCGCGGTCGGCGCGGCCGTCGCGGGCTCCTTCGGCTCCTCGCTCGACGAGCACCTGTCGGGCGTGACGCTCGGGCCGGCGGCGCGCGCGGCGGTCGCTCAGGCCAAGCGTCTCCCGCTCGGACGCCCAGACGTCCATGGTCTCCTGAGCGCCCAGGCGAGCGCGCTGACCAAAGCCGCCGAGCAGGCTTCGCTGCACAGCTTCCACATCGGCATGGCGATCGCCGGCCTGCTCGTCGCCGCCGGAGGCGTGGTGGGAGTGGTGGGGATCCGCAACCCTAAGGGCGAGGTCCCCGCAGAGAGCTGCCCAGGCGGTCAGCTCGTCGGCGCCAGCTCGGGGCTAACAGCACGTTCGGCCGAGCCGGCCGGCTCGGCCGTGTGAACGCGCAACCCCCTTTTCAGCCCACGGGCTCGCGCGCGTAGGCGCGCATCGCGTCGATGATCGGCCCGAGCCGCTGCCCGCGCGCCGTCAGCCGGTACTCGACCGTAGGCGGTGAGGAGGGGATCACGGTGCGGTCGATCAGCCCGGCGGCCTCCAGGTCGCGCAGTCGCTCTGCCAGCATCCGCGGCGAGATCCCCGAGATGGCATCGGCGAACTCGTTGAAGCGCAGCGCGCCGCTCAGCGCGGCGCAGACGATCGACAGTTGCCAGCGGCGCTCGAGGAGGTCCGCGGTCTGGCGGACCTCCTCGGGGACCGGCTCACATCTACGAGAGCGCAACATCGCGGGCGGGCTCCACGGCGGGCTCGAGCGCCTGCTCGAGGACCTCCTGGACGGTCATCACCGGGTGGAAGGCCATCTGCTCGCGGACCTCCTCGGGGATGTCGTCGAGGTCGCCGCGGTTGCGCTCGGGCAGGATCACGTCGGTCAACCCGGCGGCGTGGGCGGCGAGCGCCTTTTGCTTGAAGCCGCCGATCGGCAGCACCCGCCCCTGTAGCGTGACCTCGCCGGTCATGCCGACCGTGTGCTTCACGGGGCGTCCGCTCAGCAGCGAGGCCAATGCCGTGACCATCGTCACGCCGGCCGAGGGCCCGTCCTTGGGGATCGCGCCCGCGGGGACGTGCACGTGGAACTCCTTGCCCTCGAATGCGCTCTCCTCGATGCCGAGCTCCTCGGCGTGGCCACGCACGTAGGAGAGGGCGATCCGCGCCGACTCCTTCATCACGTCGCCCAGCTGACCGGTGAGCACCAGGCCGTTGCCCGGCGCCGAGTCCCCGGCCTTCATCGCGGTGGCCTCGACGAACAGCACGTCGCCGCCCGCCCCTGTGACTGCCAATCCGGTGGCGACACCGGGCGTGGCGGTCCGCGACGCCGACTCCTGGAAGAACTTCTGGCGCCCGAGCGCGTCGCGCACGATCTCCAGGTCGATCTTCACGTCGCAGGCTCCGCCTTGGTCGGAGGCGATCCGGGTCTGCGGTCTTGCGCAGCACCGTCCCCAGCTCGCGCTCCAGGTTACGTACACCCGCCTCGCGTGTGTACTCGGAGATGATCGTCTTCAGCATCTCGTCGTCGATCGTGACCTCGTCCTCGCGCAGGCCGTTGCGGTCGCGCTGGCGCGGCCACAGGTAGCCCTTCGCGATCGCGAGCTTCTCCTCGGAGGTGTACCCGTCGAAACGGATCGTCTCCATCCGGTCCAACAGCGGGCCGGGGATCGTGTCCGCGACGTTCGCCGTCGCCAGGAACATCACCTGGCTGAGGTCGAGCTCGACGTCGAGGTAGTGGTCGCGGAACGAGTGGTTCTGCGCCGGGTCGAGGACCTCGAGCAGCGCCGCGGAGGGATCCCCGCGCCAGTCCGCGCCGACCTTGTCGACCTCGTCGAGCAGGATCACCGGGTTCATCGTGCCGGCGTCGCTGCAGCGCTCTGACCAGACGGCCGGGGAGCGCGCCGATGTAGGTGCGCCGGTGCCCGCGGATCTCCGCCTCGTCGCGGACGCCGCCGAGCGACATGCGCACGAACTCGCGGCCCGTGGCGCGGGCGATCGACTCGCCGATCGAGGTCTTACCGGTACCGGGAGGCCCGATCAGCGTGAGGATCGCGCCCGACTTGGGGTCGGCCTCGATCCCGCGGTCGGCGCGCAGCTTGCGCACCGCGAGGTACTCGGTGATGCGGTCCTTGACGTCCTCCAAGCCGGCGTGGTCGGCGTCGAGCACCGCGCGCGCCTCGACCGGGTCCAGGCGCTCGTCCGAGCGCTTGTTCCAGGGGACGGAGATCAGCCAGTCGAGGTAGGTGCGGATCATCGAGGACTCGCCCGTCTGCTCGCCCATCCGCTCGAGGCGGCCGAGCTCCTTCAGCGCCTGCTCGTTTACCTCCTCGGGCATCTCGGCGGCCTCGATCTTCGAGCGGTACTCCTCCGCGACCGAGCCCTCGTCCTCGCCGAGCTCCTTGCGGATCGACTCCATCTGCTTGCGCAGGAAGTACTCGCGCTGCTGGTTCTCCGCGCCCTCCTGGACGTCCTCGCGAATACGCTTGCGCACCTGCAGCTCGGCGAGCGACTCGCGCTGCAGCTTCACCGCCAGCTCCAGGCGCTCGGTCACATCGAGCGTGCGCAGCAGCTCGACCTTCTGCTCGTAGGTCAGATTGGGGGAATAGCCGGCCGAGTCGGCCAGCGCGCCGGGCTCGGCGATCGCGCGCAGGAAGGCAGCGATGCGGCCGTCGTCGCCGCGCAGCTCGAGGATCTCCTCGACGATCGCGCGGTACTCGCGCTCGAGGTTACGGGTCTTGCCGTCAACCGGCTCCTCGTCCGGGCGCTCGTCGACCTCCACGCGCAGCTCACCTTCGGGACCGGTCTGGGCGGCGCCGATCAGCGCGCGGTGCTGGCCGGAGATCGCGACCGCGTGGCCGCCGCCGGGCAGTCGCAGCTGCTCGCCGACCTCGGCGATCGTGCCGACCTCGAGGAACTCGTTCTCGTGCCGTGGGACGAGCACGACCCGCTCGTCATCTCCGACCTCGACGGTCAGCGTGATGCCCATGCTGGGAAACACGACCGTGTCCTCCAGCGGGATCAACCTCAGGGTCTGCTTCGGTATGGACGGCTGTGTGGGACGCTGCTCTGGCGTTGAAGAAGTGGGTTGCTCTGGTGTGGAAGGCATAGGTATCAGCTCCATATGTGCTTACGAAAGTTTAGTTAGTATAGCGCGCGGTCGTTGCGGGCGCAAGTAGTTTCGAGGTCACCCCGGAAACGGCGTGCTAGAGGCAAAATCAGCTGCTTGATAAGCAGAAGTGGACCCGAAGGTCAGCCGGGTGAGTCCGGCGAAGTGGGCTTGAGATATCAGCTATTGGGACCGTCGAAGTTGACCTCGACGTTCTCCTCCTCGACGCGCTCCTCCGTCTCCGCCGACGACCTCAGGGCGCGCTTGTCGGCGTCCAGCAGCGGCTGCGAGAAGAAGCTGCGCGGCCACAGCCGGCGCGCCCGAACGACGTTGATCTCGGCCGCGAGCAGCGTCACCTGGCCGCCGAGGTAGAGCCACGCGAGTAGCCCCAGGACGAACGCGAACAGGCCCGAGGTCTCCTGCGCGTGGCGCACGACGTGGGCGACGTAGTAGCCGCCGATGTGCTGCAGGATCTGCCACAGGATCGCGGCGAAGACCACGCCCGGGATCAGATCCTTTGTGGGTATCTCTTCAGGACTCAAAAACCGGAACGCCGCGAAGAACAGCAGCAGGTTGAAGATCAGCGCGAGGAGGACCCCACCGATCACTGCGATCGCGCCGGCCGTCTGCGCGGTCACATAGCCCGCGGCGACGGTCGAGACCACCAGCAGCAATCCCAGCACCGCGAGCAGACCGAGGCCGCGCAGCCGCCAGGTGAGGAAGTTGGGCCGGCGCTTGCGCGGGATGTGCCAGACCTGCTGAAAGGCGTTCTGGGTCGCGCCGACGACGCCGAGGCCGCCGAGCAGCAGGCCGAGGACACCGATCGCCAGCGCGCCCGCGCTGCCTTTGAGCGAGTGGATGTTGCTCTGCAGCTGATCGCCGATGATCGGGAACTGGCCGAGCGCCGAGTGCAGCACGCTGGCCTGGTCTTTGGGATCTCCTTCGAGCACGAAGCCGAGCACGGTCACGAGCAGCAGCAGCAGCGGGAACAGCGAGGCAAAGCCGTAGTAGGCGATCAGCGCCGCGAGTTGCCCGGCCCCGTCGTCGCTGAACTTCTTGACCACGGCGGCGATGAAGCTGAGCCGCGGGTGGCGCTGCTGGATGCTGTCCAGGGCGTGGAGGCGGTCGCTGAGGCTCATCGCGGCGTCCCGGAGCGCGGGCGCGCCGCGAGCGATGGAGCCCGGCGCCCGATGTGGCGGGGCGCGAATTGGGAGGGGGGTCTACGCGCGCGAGCGATCGACATGGGGTGTGTCTACCCGATGCAGAGTGGAAATACGAGGGCTGGAGGATCGCCTGCCCACCGGCGGCGATCCGCGCAAGCGCCTCGACCAAGTGCAGGAGATGGCTCTGGTGGCCCAGGCGCGTCGCCGGCAGCTGCTGCGCACGCACCGTCATCGGCTGCGCAAGGAGGATCTGGAGGACTGCTTCAGCCAGGCCACGCTCGAGCTGCTCGCGAAGGCGCGTGAGGGTGGCGCAGGCGCGTACGTGACCCGCACGCACATGGCGAACGTGCTCGAGCAGCGCTTTCTCTCGCGCATCTACGACCATCGCCGCGCGCTGCGCGGGCGCAGTCCCGCAAAGGCCGCGCTCGATCACGCGCTGCGGCTGGGAGCCGACGCCGATGACACCGAGATCGCTGATGTCCGCGCCGAGATCGACAAGCTCGTGATGCTGCGGATGGACCTGCGCAGTCTCAGTCAGGTCGTACACAGGCTGACCGAGGACCAGCGACTTGTCCTCTCGAGCCTCGTCGATCCGGGGATGGAATGCGTCCAGTTCTGCGATCGCTTTGGCTGGTCCAAGGAGAAGTACCGCAAGGTCTCTCAGCGGGCTCGCGCACGGTTACGGGAACTGATGGAGGCGAGCGAAGAAAGTTTTCCGCGCCGCATGTCCCGTTTGGGCTCACCGGTCGGAGAGAGAGACAGGGACCTCCTATGAACATCACTCCCCCCATTCATAGGTGTGTTCCCCGGGACGCCGGCACTCGATCAGGCAGACGAGCGCACGGCGATGCCCATCCGCGCGCAAGCGGCCGGAAGCCGGGTGTCTCCCCGCCTTGGCTTCCGGCCGTCCGCGTGGTTGGAGACCCGGTGGTGATCGCAATGACTGCGGTGGCAATCGCATGACGCTCCTGCACCGGCGCCCGCGCGAGGTCTACCGCGTGTACTCGGAGGAGGAGTACCTGAACGGCGCCGAGTCGGATATCGCAAGCATCGGTGAATGCCAGCTTGGTGAATCCCCGCTCGGCGAGTCTCCGGTTTGTGAGTCCTCGCTGTCGGTCGAAACCGGGAAGCACCGAGCAGGAGGGGAACGCCGGCTACGTCGGGCGATGGAGGAACGTCGACTACACCGCATGGCTGGGGTGGCAATGCTCGCAGCGGCCGTGGGCACCGTCGGCGGTGTGGTCTTCATGAACGTAGCGCGGGCACATGACAGCGCTGGGACACGGGGGAGCCTCCTCGCGGCTACGCACTCCTCGCGAGTCGCACGCTCACCCGCCGTCGATGATGCTCAAGCCCAGGTGGGCTCGTCACGGCCGGCGGTCGTGCTTTCTGTCAAGGCCACTCCGCGCTCGCCTGTCGTACATGTCAGACGGAGCCTCGGGGGGCCGGATCCCCGCCGGTCCAATCGTCTCCTAAATCACCCTCTCTCAGTTCGCCGGCGCACCAATGTCGCGGTCCTCGCCGACTATGGGCCTCGCCCATCGTCAGGTGAGGTCTCTGCGGTGCTGGCTTCGGCCTCGACGCAGGTGGGCACGACGACTGCCTCGGTAAGTCGCGCGCCCGGATCGCGAAACGCGGGACGAGTTCGGATTCGAACGCTAAGCGATGGGCACGAGCACTCCAAACGCGCAGGTGCGGATCGAGGCACGACCGTTGTGGCGGATTCGCGCCGCCCGCGAATGGCCTCGCTATCTGCTGAGCGCGCTAGCGGTCGCAGGACTCGCGGCAAGCGCGCGCTTTGCGATCGACCCGCCGCGGCCGGCGACGCCGAGACTCCTCGCGCCCGGTCCCGCGCCGCCGGACCTCGCTGCCGAGGGCTTTGCTGTGCAGTTCACGCGCACCTACCTGACCTGGAACGCCGCGGAACCACAGGCCCACGAAGTTGCCCTAGCCGCGTTCGTAGGTCCGGGGATCGACCCCGACGCAGGGTTTCAGCCGCCGTCGAGCGGAGAGCAGCGCGTCGAGTGGGCCGAAGTGGTGCAGGAGCGGGAATTGGGAGCAACCCAGCACGTGTACACGGTGGCTGCACAGACCGACGACGCGGGCCTTCAGTATCTGACGGTTAGCGTTGTGCGCACCGCGGGTGGGAGCCTCGCGCTGGGCGGCTACCCCGCGTTCGTGGGCGCGCCCGCCAGCGGTCCGGCACAGGTGCAGGGGCACGCCGGCGAAGTCAACGAACCGACGCTCGCGACGGTTGTGGAGCGCGCCCTGCGCAACTACCTCGCCGCCTCGAGCTCGGAGCTCGCCTCGGATCTGACCGCCGATGCGCACGTCTCGTTGCCGACCGCGGCGCTGAGCTTGGAATCGGTGCAACGCCTGGACTGGGCGCAGGGCGCGGGCGCGGTGATCGCCGTCGTGGCGGCCACTGATGCCCGCGGCGCGCGGTACACGCTCGCCTACGAACTCGACGTGGCCCGCGTGCAGGGCCGCTGGGAGGTCTCCGCGATCCAGATGGACCCGGACAACTAGCCACAACCAAAGCAAAAAGGAGCCCGCAATGAAACCGATTCGCCGTGACCGATCGATCGGTCGTACCCGACTTGTCAATCACCCTCAACTCGTCCTCACTGCATCCGGCGGGCGCGAGGAGTCGTGGCGATCGGATGCGCTGTCCTGGCGCTCGGCTGTACGGCGGCATTCCTCGCTCCCGCCGCCGCCCGGGCCGCGGTGCAGACGCCCGCTCAGGCGAACATTCAAGGGGGCGCGTCGCAGGCGGTCTCCGCGGAAAAAACGGGGGCCTCGCTCGAATCGGCCGCCGCGAAAGCGGGCGACACTGCCCGCACCGTGGCGATGAGCCTGATCGGGCTCGCGCTGGCGATCGCCTCGATCGTGCTGGCTTTCCGCCGCGACTTCAAGGAGGCGGCGGGCGTGTTCGCGGTGGGGGTCGTCGCGGTGCTGCTGGCGCAACCGACGGGCTTGGAACTGCTGCAGCACACGGTCACGTCGTTGTTCGGGTAGACGCCGTGATCGAGATCCGCTCATACCGCGCCGTATTCGACCTCGAGCGGCGCATCTATCGCGTCGACCGGCTGCGGCTGAACCCCGGCGGGATCCCAGTTCGGGGCGTCGTCTACTTCCTGGCGATCCTGCTTGCCACGTTGATCGCCGGCGGCCTGCCGCTGGTGGGGGAGGCGATCAGAGCGCTTCCCTGGTACCTGCGCGATCTCGCGCTGCCGATCGCGAGCGCCACGCTGCTGAGCGTAATTCGCATCGAGGGCCGGCCGTTTCACTTGGCGGCGTATGCGCTGTTGCGCTATCGCGCCGAACCGCGCCAGACTCGCGAGTGGGCGTGCCTGCGATGCGCCCGGCACGCGCTGGCGTCCGGAGGAGATCTTGATCCTGCCGGACGGCTCCGATGGCAGTATGCGCCGGCTGCGCTACACCGGGCCTGGGGCCGTGCTGATCACAACCGCGCACGAGCGAATCGAGGAGGGTGCGGGCGCGGTGAGCGGTCTGCGGCGGAGGCCGTCACTGACCTTGCGCGAGCTGCCTGGGAGGCGTGCACTGAGTAGCGGCCAGGTGATCGCCCTGGCCCCGGGCGCGCAACTGCGTGTGTGCTCGGGCGCGCGAACTGCTGTCACGGGAGAGTGAGGCGGTGAAGCCGCCGATTGGCTTCGTGTACGGCAACTGCGTGTTCGCGGATGCGCTCGACGACGGCTGGGCCGCGTTTGCGCTCGAGCCGGCCTCGTACGAGTGGCTCTCCGAGGATGGCAAGCGTTCGCGGTTCCTCGCGTTGCTCGCGGCACTGGAGGCGATCGAGGCCGACGTGCAGATCCTGCGTGTTGGGCGGCGCTGGGACCTGGCGCGTTACGCGCGGCGAGCTGGACGGCGACATGGATCGCGGCGGAGGTGTTTCTCCCGCGGGTATGGCGCGAGCGCGCGATCGATCGTCTGAGATCGGCCGGCACGGCGCTCTCCATGCGCGATCGCGCAGACGCTATGTGGAAGAGCACCAGAGCACTTGACTGAGATCGGCGCGGCTCGACCGGAGGTGTTTCTGCTGGTGAGCCTGCGCGACCCTGAGCGCGACGTCGCCGCCTATGTGTCGAGCGCCGCCGAGCGTCATCCGCGCGAGTGGTGGCAGGGGATCAGGCGCGCTTTCTCAGTGAGGGACCGGCGCGTGCTGAAGGTCGCCGAGCTGGAGCGCGCGCGGGTGCGCGCCGACCAGGCCCACGCGCGCTTGGCGGACTTCCTCCCGGTCAGCCAAGCGCGCGGGGTGCAGCTGCAGTGGCTCGTGCGCAGGGCTTTCTGTCGGGGTCTGGGCGAGCCACAGGTCGATGGGCTGCACGAGCCACGAGCACTGGTGTTCGAGCGCAACGGCGAGGCGGTGCTGGCGCCGCTGGAGGGCGACGTTATGCGCTGGATGGACGGTTACGTCGAGCACCGCGGTCGGGCGCTGCGGATCGAGTCGGAGACCGGCACGAGCTGGCAGGCGCAGTTGGTCTTGGGCGCGCTGCCCGAGCAGGCGCAATTTCCGGGTGCTCGCGTGGAGCTCATGTTCGCGCCACCGGAGAGTCTGCCGTTCGGTATCGACCTGTCCTTGAACGCGCGCTTCTTGCCCAATGGGCTGGCGCTGAGGATCGCGCGGCGCAGGATTCAGGACGCCGACCAGATCGTGCGCGCGGAGTCTGACGGCGAGCAGGGTGTCACCGACCTCGGCTATCAGCGCACGCAGGAGGCGCGCGACCTGCTTGCCTACCTTCAGTCGTCTAGTCGTCCGCCGTTGCTGCGAGCGACGCTGGCGGTCGCGGTCGGGGCGCCGAGTGAGGAGGAGCTCGAGCAGCGCGTTGAGATGTGCAGGCGCGCCTACGGGGAGATCCGCCTGCACCGGCCGCTCGGCGATCAGCTGTCGTTGTTCCTGCAGCACCTGCCCGGACAACGCACGCGGGTGGCGGGCTACGACGACACGCTCACGCCGGAGCAGGTGGCGGCGATGATGCCCACTGCTGCCCATGTGGCGGGCTCGCGCGCGGGCTTCTATCTCGGGCACACCCTGTCGGGGTCGAGGCAGCCGGTCCGCTTCAACCTCAGAGAGGGGTCTGACAGCGACCGCAACACGACGATCCTCAGCGTCGGTGCGCTCGGCTCGGGTAAGACAACGCTCGACCAGAAGCTCAAGTACGAGGCCTTTCTGCAGGGTGCGCGCGTGATCGACTGCGACCCGAAGGGTGACCACCGCTTTCACCTGCTCGAGGAGGTGGCGCCCCATACGGAGTGTGTGACGCTGCGCCCCGACCCGGCGTTGCGGGGTGTGCTCGACCCGCTGCGCGTGGCGCCGGAGCACCTGCGCCAGGACGCTACCGTGTCGTTCCTTCGTGACCTGCTGCCGGGGAGAGCCGAGCCGGCGTGGGAGACCGCGGTGGTCGGCGCTGTCGACCGCGTTCTGCGGCGCTCGCGCGAGCCGACCTGCTTGGAGGTCGTGCGCGCGCTGGGCGAGGGTGATGAGATCGACGCGCAGGTTGCAAAGACGCTCGAGGTTTACGCTCGCTCGGGCCTGACCCAGCTTGGCTTCGCGGATCCCGCTGTGAAGCTGCCGCCGGTCGGGCAGAGCCAGGTGACCTACCTGCCGATCCGCGACCTGCCGGGACCTGAGCCGGGGATGCGCCGTTCGGAGTACTCGCAGGCCGAGCGCGTGGGCGAGCAGATCGTGCGGCTGATCGCGATGTTCGCGATGCAACTGATGGGCACCGAGCGCGAGCGACTGAAGCTGTTCTCCTTCGACGAGGGATGGCGTCTGCTGGGCGACCCGGTCGGCCGTCAGCTGCTGGCGTCGCTACAACGCATGGGTCGCTCCGAGCTTGCGGTGCCGATTATTAGCACGCAGCTCGTGACCGACGCGCTGATCGGTGAGCGCGAGTCACTCGAGAACCTACTCGGGGCGACGTTCGTGTTCGGGATGCGCTCGGAGGCGGAGGCGGCGCGCGCGCTGCAGCTGCTCGGGCTCGATCCGGAGGATCGAAGGATGCGCCAGAGCCTGCTCGAGTTCGAGGCGGGCCGCTGTCTGTTTCGCGATCACAGCGGGCGGGTGGAGGCGATCCAGGTAGATGTCGTACTGCCTTCGCTGCTACGCGCCTTCTCGACGACTCCCGTGGCTACCTGACGGTGCCTGGAAGGCGCGCCACAGCGGTTGCTCTGGCGGTCTTCGCGGCGCTCCTCATGGCGGTGGCGGCGCCCGGTGCTCGAGCCGTCTCCGCTCGCCACTCAGCTGCTCGGCCCAAGGCGCCCGCCGCGCCTTCCACGACCGCGCGAGCTCCGGCCCGCGCGCCCAGCGAACCGCCGCTGAGCTCGGGTGGAACTGCCTCTCTGAGCCCCGAAGAAGAAGCCTCGGCCTCGGTGTCCTCGAGCGGCGGCGACCCGCTCGTGGACAACGGGTTGAGCAGTCCGCTCTGCCGCGAGGGGGCGGGCGCCGAACTGTCCTCGGCGAGCGAGCGCAACTGTCGAATCTCGGGCTTCGAGGCGGCGCAGGCGCCGACGGGCAACTACGGATTCGACGTGCACATCAACACCGGCGTGACGGATGTGGCAAACGACGTGGATGCGAGGGTGTTGAGCATGGTCCAGTGGAGCTGGACATTGCTCGTGGCGCTTGTGCATGGCGTGGTCGTGATGCTCGAGTGGTGCTTCACGATCGATCTGCTCCAAAGCCCCGCGATGAGAAGCGTGACGAGCGGGCTGCGTGAGACCCAGGCGACGTTTACCCAGCCGTGGCTCGTGCTGGCGCTGGCGGTGGCGGCGGTGCTCGCCATGTATCACGGGATCGTGCGCCGGCAGGTGACCGAGACGCTCGGCCAGACGCTGATGATGGGGGCGATGATGCTGGGAGGCTTCTGGGTGATCCTCAACCCGCTAGGCACCGTAGGAGCGCTCGGCGCATGGGCCAACCAAGCGAGTCTCGACACGCTGGGCTCCGTGATCGCGGGCACGCCCGCTCATCCCGAGCGCACGCTCGCAAACGGCATGGGGAGCATCTTCAACGGCGCGATCGGCGGACCGTGGTGCTTCATGGAGTTCGGCAATGTGCGGTGGTGCAACGACCCGGCGCACTTGGACCCGCGACTGCGCGCGGCTGCCTCGAAGATCGCTGCGGGCGAGCAGTTGCTGATCGGATGCAAGCTGAAGAACAGCCTGATCTCGATTTGCGCTGCGCCCGGGAGCGCGCAAGCGCGGGCACTCGATCAGAGTGCGGAACTACTGGACACCGCGCATACGAACGGCGAACTGTTCCTCGCGCTACCGGCGAACGGGCCGGCGCGCAACGCGATCAACCAATCCGGCTCGTTGTTCAACGTGCTGTGTGGATCGAGCAAAGAACCATGCCAGGGGCCGACGGCCGCCGAGGCGGAGTTCCGCACCGGAAGCGGGACCATCTGGCGTGTTGCCGGGCTCTTTCTGTTCTGGATCGGTGTGCTGGGGATGCTGCTGCTGCTCGGCTTCATTGCGCTGCGCCTCCTCGGTGCGGCGGTCTTCACTGTGTTTCTGCTGCTGCTGGCGCCCGCGGCGGTGATCGCCCCGCGCTCGGCGATGGCGGCCGCGCGGCGTTCAGGGGCTGGGTGACGAAGCTGCTCGGGGCGGTGTGCTCGAAGCTGATCTACTCGTTTCTGCTCGGCATCGTGTTGCTGATGCAGCGGACGCTGCTGACCTTCAGCGCGTTCGGTTGGGCGGCGCAGTGGTTGTTCGTCTCGGCGATGTGGTGGGGACTGTTCATGAAGCGCCATCAAGTGCTGGGCTTTGCCCACGGCACCCATCCCGGCTCGCGCGGAGTAGGCGGACATGGCATCGGCGGGCTGCGGCTGGCCTCGAGGTTGATGGCCGCACGTGAGCTGGGACGCGTGGGAGGAATGGTTAAACGCAAGCTCTCACCTCCTGCGCCCAGCGCCGAGAAGCGACATCAGATCGCTACCGCCGCACGCGGGAGGGCCAAAGCCCTCGAAGACAAACAGGTGGGGAGGAGCCTCGAGCACGATTACCGCGAGGCTCAGGCCCGCGTGCAGAACGCGCCGGCGATTCAGGCGGGTATCGGCGCCAAACAGACTCAGCTGGCCGACATGCAACGCGAGCACGCTGCCGCGCAGGCCAAGGCAGAAAAGGCAAAGCACGCAGGTAAAGCGGCGTTGACCGATCCCAAGGTGCGCTCGTCCCTAGACCGTAAAAAGGCGGCTGCTCGTTTTGGCGACGAGGAGAAGTCTGAGCGGCAGCGCGCCGCAACTTTAAAGGCCGGCATGGATCGCCTCCAGGGGGAGATCGCGGGCGAGCAGAACTCGCTTACCGCCGCGCGGCAGACGGTGGATGAGGGTGATAGGGCAAAGAGCGGACGACGGGTAGCGTAGATACGCCCAAGCAGTTTGCGGCGCACGCGCAGTTCCTCGATGCTCAAGCGGAGTTGCCGGACCACTCGGGGCAGAGCTGCACCTGGGGGAGAGAAACGCGACTATGCAAGGTTGGCGAGCCTTGCGGAATACGAGCGCAAAGAATTTGAAGTGCTCAGCTCCAATGGCCAACGGGCGGCGCGATTGAAGATCGACTGCGATTGACGGCGCGCAAGGAAGCGAGTGTGGCCGCCAGGGATGTGGCGGCTCGCCACACATCCTCGCCGCCCACCCACGAGGAACGCGAGGCAGTCAATGTCTGTTCCTCAATCGCAAGCTCGAGCAGGTGGGTGCCGGCGGTCCCAGCGCGCCCTCCCCCCGCTTGAAGGGTTCTGGGTCCGGCTCTGCGTCGGGGTTCCTCCCGGCACAACTCCCGGACCGAGCGCAGATCAGCCGGCGCCGGGGAGTCCAGCCCAGTGCGCGATGCCCGCGAGGTGGCCGCGCACCGCAGGCGTCAGTTGGGTCGGGAGGGACGGCGGTGAAGCCTCGGAATCGATCACCGGATCAGGGACGATCGGTGTGGGTGGAGCCAAATCGTCCCGCCTGCCTCGCGTGCCTCAGTTGCCCCACGCGCCCCATCTGCCCCACGCACCTCGCCTGCCCCACCGATCCAGCGTCGCCCACGCACCCCGCCTGCCCCGCATTCTTCGCCCGCTGCGCTGGCCGCTGGGGCTCGCTGTGCTGGTGGTGGGCGGAGGTGCTCTGATCGTCGCGCTGTTGATCGTCACGACCCTGATGACGATCGCCGGGGTGAGCGGTCTGGGGGGAGTGTCCGAGGGGGCGGGCTTTGAAGCGGATGGCGTATCACCACTGGCGAAGGCGGAAATCCCTGGGCTGAATACCTGCGCTACTCACCAGCAGGCGGGGCAGAGATATCACCTGGACTGGGCGATCTTGGGCCTCTATCGGCAAGGTCGAGTGCTACGACGGGGCGCAACCCTTATCGTCGTGCACCAAAGAGGGCGCGGTCATGGCCGTGTACAAAACTTTGTTACTCCCGGGTTGATGTTAAGCAAGTTCAAAATAGAACGCGATCCTCGCAACCGTCTCGCGCTCGGTCGTGGGCGGAGGAATGCAAGTTGCGACTTCGCAGTTCCATACCTATAACCACGGGCTCGTACTCACGGCACGAATGCCGTTCTTATGGCGGAAAGCGTGCTTTATTCGCTTGGCAGGCCGTCGTGCGTTGCGCGCGATCCGATCAGGCACTAACATCTAATCATGCCGGTTGAAACGGAACTTACCCAGGACAACGCTTCCATCCGCGCACCCCGCGGGAACTCCATCACGTGCAAAGGCTGGCAGCAGGAAGCTGCCATGCGCATGCTCATGAACAACCTCGATGACGAGGTTGCCGAGCGTCCGCACGACCTGGTGGTATATGGCGGTACGGGAGGCCGCTCGCAACTGGGATTGCTACCACGCCATTGTCGCTCCCTGAAAACCTGGAGAACGACGAGACCTTGCTGGTGCAGTCGGGCAAGCCCGTCGGCGTTTTCCGGACGCATGAGTACGCGCCCCGCGTCCTGATCGCTAATTCGAACCTGGTGGGCCATTGGTACAACTGGGAGAAGTTCAACGAACTGGAGCGCGCCGGGCCTGATCATGTACGGCCAGATGACGGCGGGTTCGTGGATTTATATCGGCTCGCAGGGAATCATCCAAGGGACATTTGAAACCTTTTCCGCCGCGGGTGACAAGCATTTGGGCGGCGAACTGGCGGGCAAGCTGATCGTCTCCGGCGGAATGGGCGGCATGGGCGGCGCGCAGCCGCTGGCGGCCACCATGACCGGAGCAACATACCTCGGAATCGAAGTCGATCCGGAGCGGATCAAGAAGCGCCTTAAGACAGGCTATTGCGATTTCATGGTTACCACTCGATGAGGCCCTGCGCATCCTCAAGAATGCCGTGCGCAAGAAGGAAAACATCTCCGTCGGCTTGGTAGGCAATTGCGCCGACATCATTCCGGAACTGGCGGAGCGAGGCGTGGTGCCGGACATCCTCACTGATCAGACTTCGGCTCACGATCCGCTCAACGGCTACGTGGCGCACGGCATGACCCTGGCGGAAGTTGCGAGATGCGGCAGCGCGACCCCAAGGGCTATACGGAGCGGTCGCTCGATTCGCATAGCGCGGCACGTGGAAGGCATGCTGCAACTGCAGAAGATGGGATCCGTGACCTTCGATTACGGCAACAACATCCGCACTTTTGCCTTTCAGCACGGAGTAAAGAATGCATACGATTTTCCCGGTTTTGTGCCGGAATACATTCGTCCACTCTTCTGCGAGGGACGCGGACCGTTTCGCTGGGTGGCCCTTTCCGGCGATCCTTCGGATATTTACGTCACCGACGATCTGGTGCTGGAGATGTTTCCCGAGAATCGGATCTTCGGCGCTGGATCAAACTGGCGCGCAAGCGATCAAGTTTCAGGGGTTGCCGGCTCGCATCTGCTGGCTCGGTTATGGCGAGCGGGCGCAGTTCGGCCTGGCGATCAACGAACTGGTGAAGAGCGGAAAGATCAAGGCGCCGATGGTGATGGGGCGCGATCATCTCGACTGCGGTTCAGTTGCGTCGCCATTTCGCGAAACCGAAAGCATGAAGGACGGCTCGGACGCCATCGCCGACTGGCCCCTGCTGAATGCCATGCTGAATACCGCCGCAGGAGCAGCAATACGGTCGCAAAGGCGTCAACATAAACA
>CAWFSI010000005.1:0-76460 GCA_963818545.1 uncultured Solirubrobacterales bacterium
GCACACGTGAAATCCTCGAGGAGGCGCCCGCGGCTACGATCGCCGCTTAGCGTCAACACCTCAAGAGGCAACCGAAGACTCCGGCCCGCCGATCTCAGACGATCGGCAGGCAGAAGTCCGGCAGAGAAGCCACGAATGAACCGAGACCAGAAGGCCACGGCGATCGCCGAGATCGCCGCCAACATCGATGAGTCCCAGGCGGTCTTCGTGGTCGATTACCGTGGTATTTCCGCGCCCCAGGTGGCCGAGCTGCGCGCCAAGCTGCGCGAGTCCGACGCGACCTTCAAGGTCGTCAAGAACTCGCTGACCGACGCGCTGCCGACGAGGTGGGCGCCGAGACGCTGAAGGCGCTGCTCGTAGGACCGACCGCGCTGACGTTCGGCGCGGCGACATCGCCACCGCCGCCAAGGCCGTCGCCGACTACGGCCGCGCGACGCAACTGCTGCCGTTCAAGGGCGGCCTGATGGACGGCGCGGCGCCCGACCCCGAGCAGATCCGCTCGCTCTCGCGCCTGCCCTCGCGCGATGTCCTCTACGGCCAGCTCGTCGGCGTGGTGGGCCTCGCCGATCGGCGGCCTCGTGCGCACTCTCGGCGGGCTGCTCGGCGGCCTCGCTGTCGCCCTTGGTCAGGTGCGCGAGAAGAAGGAGTCGGGAGAGATCCCCGCCGGCGAGCGCCTGCCACCGAGGCCGCCCCCGCGGCCGAGGAGACGCGGCTGAGGCCCCTGCCTCAGAGCCCCGCAGGACGAGGGCGCCAGCGGACGAGCCACAGGACGAGGCGCGCGCGCTGACGAGCCCGGCAAAAAACTGAGCCGGAGCAGGAAGCCGGCGCAAGACGACAGGAGACTGACTGACATGGCAACAGCAACAAGCACAGAGAAGTGGATCGAGGAGCTAAGGGCATTTCGGTGCTAGAGCTCGCCGAGCGGATCAAGGCGCTCGAGGAGGAGTTCGGCGTCTCGGCGGCGGCGATGGCCGCGCCGGCCGCCGCTGCGCCCGCGGGCGGCGGCGGAGGCGATGCCGCCGCCGAGGAGGAAGAGAGCAGCACGGCCAACGTGATTCTGACGGCTGCCGGCGACAAGAAGATCCAGGTGATCAAGGTCGTGCGCGCCGCCACGGGCCTCGGGCTGAAAGAGGCCAAGGCGCTCGTCGACGAGGCCCCAAGCCCGTCAAGGAGGGCATCGAGAAGGAGGAGGCCGGCAAGCTCAAGCAGGAACTGGAGGAGGCCGGCGCCACAGTCGAGCTGAAGTAGCGCGGATCCGGTTCGGCCCCGACCGGAAAACCGCTTCGCGGGCCGGTCGGCCCGAAGTCCGGACCCACTTGGCTATCATGGCCACCGAGCCTTCTTCTTTACCTGCGCCTAACAAAAGCACCCGAGTTTCCGGTAAAGTGCTCGTCGCTGACCAATAGTCGTAGCCGCTCCTAGCAGCACGATCTCGCGCCACATACGCGGCGATCGAGAGGGCGGGGTCCGTGAGCGTTGGCTGCCCACTTAAGGGTGCCGATGGTCTGTGCTATCTTTGCTGGTCGCGCTTTCGGCGCCCTCCTCTGCCCGTTTCATCGTTCCCCGAAGGAGTCGTTTCTTGGCTGCTGTTGATGCTCTCCGGACGCGCCGGACTTTCGCGCGTCTACCCAAGTCTGTCGACGTACCGAACCTGATCGATATCCAGCGCCGCTCGTTTACGTGGCTGACCGACCCGAAGACGGGGGGTCTGCGCGAGACGATTGACGACATCTCCCCGATCGAGGACTACACCGGCAACCTCGCCGTGCAGTTCGGCGAGTTCGTGTTCGACGAGCCGGTCGCCAACCTCGAGCAGTGCCGCGAGAAGGACCTGACATACGCGCGCCCGCTGACCGTGACCGTGGCGTTCATCAACCGCGAGACCGGAGAGATCCGCGAGCAGTCCGTGTTCATGGGCGACTTCCCGTGGATGACCGAGCGCGGCACGTTCGTGATCAACGGCACCGAGCGCGTCGTCGTCACGCAGCTCGTGCGCTCCCCCGGGGCGTATCTGATGGAGCCGAAGGATCGCGAGAAGCAGGTCTTCATCGCCAACCTGATGCCCGCACGCGGGTCGTGGCTGGAGCTCGAGATCGACAAGAAGGGCAAGGTCTTCGTCCGCATCGATCGCAAGCGCAAGCTGCCGGTGACGGTGCTGCTGCGTGCCATGGGCTACGCGACCGACGAGGAGATCCTCAGGCTGTTCGACAACTCCCTGTACATCCGCAACACGATCGAGTCCGACACCGAGATCACGCGCACCGAAGAGGGCGCGCTGGTGGAGTTGTTCAAGAAGCAGCGCCCCGGCGAGCCGCCGTCGGTCGACAACGCCAAGGCGCTCTTGAACCAGCTGTTCTTCGACCCCAAGCGCTATGACCTGACGCGCGTCGGGCGCTACAAGCTCAACTCACGGTTGGGTCTCGAGATCGACATCGACACGCGCACGCTGACGCACGACGACATCCTCGCGCTGGTGCGCGAGCTCGTCTCGCTGCCCAAGCGCCTCGGCATCCCCGAGGACGGCGAGCTCGAGATCAAGGACTATGCGGCCGAGGCGATGAGCATGCCGCGCGAGCCGGTCGCCGATCACCTGGACGAGTACGAGCACTTCGGCAACCGCCGTCTGCGCACGGTCGGCGAGCTGATCCAGGAGGCCTTCCGGATCGGGCTCTACCGGATGGAGCGCGTCGTGCGCGAGCGGTTGACGACCGAGGACGCGGACACGATCACGCCGCAGACGATCATCAACATCCGGCCGGTGGTGGCGGCGCTGAAGGAGTTCTTCGGCTCCTCGCAGCTCTCGCAGTTCATGGACCAGACCAACTCGCTGGCGGGCCTGACACATCGCCGGCGCCTCTCGGCGCTGGGCGCTGGCGGTCTCACACGCGAGCGCGCGCCGATCGAGGTGCGCGACGTGCACCCGACGCACTACGGGCGGATGTGCCCGATCGAGACGCCGGAGGGTCCGAACATCGGCCTGATCGGCTCGCTCAGCTCGTTCGCCGAGGTGTCTGAGTACGGCTTCGTAACCACGCCCTACCGCGTGGTCAAGGACGGTGTGCTGACGGATAAGGTGCAGCGTCTGGACGCTACCCAGGAAGAGGAGTTGGTGATCGCCCAGGCGAACACGCCGGTCGACCCCAAGACCGGCAAGCTGAAGGGCACCGAGATCCTATGCCGGACCCAGGCCGGTCAGTATGTGACGGTCGGGCCCAAGGACGTCGACCTGCTCGATGTCTCGCCGGAGCAGATCTGGTCGGTGGCCACGGCGATGATCCCGTTCCTCGAGCACGACGACGCCAACCGGGCGCTGATGGGCTCAAACATGCAGCGCCAGGCGGTGCCGCTGCTGAAGGCGGACGCGCCGCTGGTCGGCACCGGTATGGAGCGCCGCGCGGCGCTCGACACCGGCGATGTGCTGCTGACCAAGAACGCCGGGACGATCGATTTCGTCGACGCCAACCAGATCGTGATCGAGACGACCGATGGCAAGAAGGACGAGTACGAGCTGCAGAAGTTCATGCGCTCAAACCAGGGCACGCTGATCCACCAGAAGCCGCGGGTGAAGACGGGACAGAAGCTGAAGGCGGGCGACGTGCTGGCCGACGGCTCCTCGACCGACAAGGGCGAGATGGCGCTCGGCAAGAACCTGATGGTGGCGTTCATGTCCTGGGAGGGCTACAACTTCGAGGACGCGATCATCCTCTCAAAGCGCTTGGTCAAGGACGACGAGCTGACCTCGATCCACATCGAGGAGTACGAGATCGACGCGCGCACGACCAAGCTCGGCGAGGAGGAGGTCACACGCGACATCCCCAACCGCTCGGAGGAGTCGCTGCGCAACCTCGACGACCGCGGGATCGTGCGCGTCGGCGCCGAGGTGCAGTCGGGCGACCTGCTCGTTGGCAAGGTCACGCCAAAGGGCGAGACCGAGCTGACCGCCGAGGAGAAGCTGATCCGCGCGATCTTCAAGGAGAAGGCGCGCGAGGTGCGCGACACCTCGTTGAAGGTGCCCCACGGTGAGGGCGGCGTGGTGATCGACGTGATGACCTTCAGCCGCGACGCGGGCGACGATTTGCCGCCGGGCGTGAACGACCTGGTGCGCGTGTTCGTCGCGAAGAAGCGCAAGATCTCCGAGGGCGACAAGCTCGCGGGACGCCACGGCAACAAGGGTGTGATCTCGAAGATCGTCGACGAGCAGGACATGCCGTTCCTCGAGGACGGCACGCCGGTCGACGTGATCCTCAACCCGCTGGGCGTGCCTTCGCGCATGAACGTCGGGCAGATCCTCGAGACGCATCTCGGTTGGGCCGCCGCGCAGGGTTGGTACGACGACGGCTCGGACGCCTACAAGGAAGCCCACGAGGGCAACGGGCATAACGGCGGGGCCACGTCTCCGCGCGCGTGTATGTATCGACGCCGGTGTTCGACGGTGCCACTGTGGCGGACGTCGACGAGGCGCTCGTGCGCTGGCAGGACGAGCACAAGGGCCGGATTCGCATGGACGTCGACAAGAGCCGTCGTCCGGGCGAGCAGGCCTCGGGCAAGATGACACTGTTCAATGGCCGCACGGGCGAGCCGTTCGCCGAACAGGTGACGGTCGGCTACATGTACATCCTGAAGCTGTTGCACCTCGTCGACGACAAGATCCACGCGCGCTCGACCGGCCCCTACTCGCTGGTCACCCAGCAGCCGCTGGGCGGCAAGGCGCAGTTCGGCGGTCAGCGCTTCGGTGAGATGGAGGTGTGGGCGCTGGAGGCGTTCGGCGCCGCTTACACGCTGCAGGAGATGCTGACGATCAAGTCCGACGACACCGTCGGGCGCGTGAAGGCTTACGAGGCGATCGTCAAGGGCGAGAACATCGCCGAGCCGTCGATTCCGGAGTCCTTCAAGGTGCTGCTGAAGGAGATGCAGTCCCTGGCGCTCGACGTGAACGTGGTCTCCGAGGAAGGCCAGCGCACGGAGATGCGTGACGAAGACGACGACCTGCTGCGCGCCGCCGAGGAGCTCGGCATCGACCTCTCCGGCGTGCGTGCGCCGGCGGCGACCGACGCGCCCGCGGAGGACGAGGAGGGTGCGACGCGGCCGCCGAGACGACGGAGGCGAGCGGCGTGGAGGAGACCGTCGGGGAGATGCCGGTGCAGGACGAGGAGGAGGACACCGTGGAGGAGCTCGACGTCGAGGAGCTGCTCGGAGAGGCCGCGGCGCTCGATGACGACGCACTTGCAACTGACGAGACTGTGGAGGACTAAGGGGGCGTCGCCCCCTTACGGCGTCCCGCCTAACCCCCAGACACCAAGTCTCACATCCATGTTCGACCCATTACAAAGGCTCACATTCCATGATTGACATTAATAATTTTGACGCCATAGAGATCAGCCTCGCGTCCTCCAAGCAGATTCGCAGCTGGAGCTCGGGCGAGGTCATCAAGCCCGAGACGATCAACTACCGCACGCTCAAGCCGGAGAAGGACGGCCTCTTCTGCGAGCGTATCTTCGGTCCGACGAAGGACTGGGAGTGCTACTGCGGCAAGTACAAGCGGGTGCGCTACAAGGGCATCGTGTGCGAGCGCTGCGGCGTGGAGGTCACGCGCTCGAAGGTGCGCCGCGAGCGCATGGGCCACGTCGACCTGGCCGCCCCCGTCAGTCACATCTGGTTCTTCAAGGGCGTGCCGAGCCGGATCGGCTACCTGCTCGACATGGCGCCGAAGGAACTGGAGAAGGTTCTGTACTTCGCCGCGTCGATCATCACCTGGGTCGACGAGGAGGCCCGCACGAAGGATCTCGACTCGCTCGAGAAGGAGGTCAACAAGGTCCTCGACGCCTACGCGGCCGAACGCGAGGAGCGGGTGCTCGAGCTGCGCGAGTCGCTCAAGCGCCGGGAGAAGTACCTCTCAAACGGCAAACAGACTCACTTCTCAGACGAAGATCACCTGTGGGCGGACTCGCTCGACATCAACCTGGCGAAGATCTCCGAGGAGGAGCGCGAGAAGCTCGTCAAAGAGCTGCGCAAGTCCTTCGACGCCGACATCGCCGACACCGAGGCCTACATCGAGGACGGCGCCGAGCGGATGCGCAGCGTCTGGGAGCTGTTCAAGACGATGGAACCGAAGCAGATCGAGCACGACGAGACGACGTTCCGCGAGCTGAAGGAGCGCTTTGGCTCCTCCTATGGATTCGGCGAGTACTTCCGCGGCGGGATGGGCGCGGAAGCGATCCGCGACCTGCTCCAGCAGGTCGATCTCCAGGACGAACGTGTGGAGCTGGAGGATCAGGTGAAGACCGGCAAAGGCCAGAAGCAGGCCCGCGCGGTCAAGCGGTTGAAGGTCGTCTCGGCCTTCTTGCAATCAGGGAACAAGCCGGAGATGATGGTGCTGGACGCCGTGCCGGTGATCCCGCCGGAGCTGCGCCCGATGGTGCAGCTGGACGGTGGGCGCTTCGCGACCTCCGATCTGAACGACCTGTATCGCCGCGTGATCAACCGCAACAACCGCCTCAAGCGACTGCTGGACCTCGGCGCGCCGGAGATCATCGTCAACAACGAGAAGCGGATGCTGCAGGAGGCCGTCGACGCGCTGTTCGACAACGGCCGTCGTGGGCGTCCTGTCACCGGACCGGGCAACCGGCCGCTGAAGAGCCTCTCGGACATGCTCAAGGGCAAGCAGGGACGCTTCCGCCAGAACCTGCTCGGCAAGCGCGTGGACTACTCCGGGCGCTCGGTGATCGTGGCCGGCCCGTACCTGAAGCTGCACCAGTGCGGACTGCCGAAGATCATGGCGCTCGAGCTGTTCAAGCCGTTCATCATGGCGCGCTTGGTCGAGCGCAAGTCCGCGCAGAACATCAAGGCGGCCAAGAAGATGGTCGACTCGGGGATCGGCGAGGTGTGGGACGTGCTGGAGGAGGTCATCCACGAGCACCCCGTGCTGCTGAACCGCGCGCCGACGCTTCACCGCCTCGGCATCCAGGCGTTCGAGCCGCTGCTGGTCGAGGGCAAGGCGATCCAGGTCCATCCGCTGGTCTGCCACGCGTTCAACGCCGACTTCGACGGCGACCAGATGGCTGTGCACCTGCCGCTGTCGGCCGAGGCGCAGGCAGAGGCACGCATCCTGATGCTGTCCTCCAACAACATCCTGTCCCCCGCGCACGGAGCGCCGCTGGCGACCCCGACGCAGGACATGATCCTCGGCGCCTACTACCTGACCTATGGTCCGGAGGCCGAGGAGCTGGCGAAGATCGACCGCGCGACGTACGAGCCGCGCCCGCACGTGTTCCGCACCGCGCAGGAGGCCGAGCTGTCCTACGAGGGCGGCGTGGTGAAGCTGCACGACATCGCCGAGTTCCGTCCGTTCGGACGCGAGGGCGGCCACGTGCTGACGACGATCGGGCGGATCATCTACAACGACCGCATCGAGCGGGCGCTGGCCGAGGCGCTGGGCGACGAGTTCGACGCGCGCAAGTACGTGTTCGTCAACCAGTCGATGAAGAAGCGCGACACCACCCGGCTGATCGACGCGCTCGTGCAGACCTACGGTGCGACGACGATCTCGCTGGTGCTCGACGCGTTCAAGGACCTCGGCTTCAAGTACGCCACTCAGGCGGGCATCACGATCTCCAAGAACGACGTCGTGATCCCGCCCGAGAAGCAGGGCATCCTCGACAAGTACGACAAGCTCGTGGGGGCGATCACCGATCAGTACGACGACGGCTTGATCACCCAGGAGGAGCGTCACGAGGCTGTGGTCGAGAAGTGGAACGCGGCGACCGACGAGGTGGCGGAGGCGATGATCGAGAACCTCGACGTCCTGAACCCGATCTTCATGATGGCCAACTCGGGTGCGCGTGGCTCGTTCAAGCAGATCCGCCAGCTGGCGGGGATGCGCGGGCTGATGGCCAACCCGAAGGGCGAAATCATCGAGCGCCCGATCAAGGCCAACTTCATGGAGGGCCTGTCGGTGCTGGAGTACTTCATCTCCACACACGGCGCGCGAAAGGGATTGGCGGATACCGCACTGCGGACGGCCGACTCGGGCTATCTGACGAGGCGTCTGGTGGACGTCGCGCAGGATGTGATCATCCGCGAAGCCGACTGTGGCGCGGAGGAGTACATCGAGATGGCCGCCTTCAAGGCGGGCGGTGAGCCCAACGACGATCTCGTCGGGCGGATCGCGGCGCTGCCGGTTACGACCAAGCGCGGGCGGATGCTCGCCGAACAGGGCGCGGAGATTGGCCGCGCCGAGTTCGCCGAGATCGTCGAGGCGTTCAAGGACGACCACGAGAAGGGTTCCAGGGTCGTTGTGCCGGTGCGCTCGGTGCTCAAGTGCCGCGCGCCCAGTGGTGTGTGCCAGGCCTGCTACGGGCGGGCGATGGCGACCGGTGCACTCGCGCAGATCGGCGACGCGGTCGGGATCGTCGCGGCACAGTCGATCGGCGAGCCGGGCACGCAGCTGACGATGCGCACGTTCCACACCGGCGGTGTCGCCGGGGCGGACATCACGCACGGTCTGCCGCGCGTGGTCGAGCTGTTCGAGGCGCGCAAGCCGAAGGGCCTGGCGAAGATCGCCGAGCAGGATGGCGTCGTGTCGATCGAGGAGACCGAGAAGGCGCTGACCGTGACGATCACCGACGAGGCCGGCGAGGAGCACAAACATGCATTCCCGCGGCGCACGCGGCTGTTCGTCGGCGCGGGCGAGAAGATCACGGCAGGCAAGCAGCTCAACGAGGGGTCGGTCTACCCGCACGAGCTGCTGGCGATCCGCGGACGCACCGAGACCGAGCAGTATCTGGTCAAGGAGGTCCAGGAGGTCTACAAGTCCCAGGGCGTGGACATCAACGACAAGCACATCGAGTTGATCGTGCGCCAGATGCTGAAGAAGGTGCGCGTCGACCAGAAGGGCGACACCGACTACCTGCCAGGGCAGTTCGTGGACCGCTTCGACTTCGCGAAGATCAACGACGAGGTGATCGCAAAGGACGGCGAAGCCGCCCAGTTCGAGGACATCATCCTCGGGATCACGAAGGCGTCGCTGAACACCGACTCGTTCCTGTCGGCCGCGTCCTTCCAGGAGACGACGAAGGTTCTCACCGACGCCGCGCTCGAGGGCAAGACCGACCGGCTCAACGGGCTCAAGGAGAACGTGATCATCGGCAAGCTGATCCCGGCCGCCACGGGTCTGAAGCGCTACCGGCGGATCGAGATCGAGCCCTCTGAGCCACTACCTCGCGCGATCGACGATGTCGGCCTGCTCGATCAGGACGAGATCGCCGCCGAGCTCGGCCTCTCCGGGCGGCTTGAATGGTGGCTACGGGCAGGAGTTCGATGCGGACCTGGCCTCGCTGGAGAAGATCGGCGCGGGCGGGACCGACCCGGGCTTTGTCGAGGAGCTCGTCGACCTCGAGGTCCCGGAGCCCGCCGGGGAGTGAAGCCTCTCCGCCCTGGCTAGGCTGATGGGGAGGGCTTGCGCCCAGCTCGTCGTCCGAGCACACTCCGCCTGGATCGACGTAAGGCCAACCGCCGGCTCGGTCTCTACCAGGAGCGTCGGGGCCGGGCGCGCGGCCGCCCACGCGTGGCAGGACGCATCGAACGCGTCGTCGATCCAGGCCAGCGGCCGCGCGCCGGCATAGGCGTCGATCGCGTCGAGCTTCCAGTGGCCGCCTAGTCGAGCGGCCCGCGCCCTGTCCACGCTCGAAGCGCAGGAACGGCAGGCCCGCGGGCAGGCCGAGCAGGTGCGGCAGGTACTCCTCGGCCTTCTCCTCCCAGCCGCTGGCCCAGACCAGGTCGAAGTCCGCGGCTAGGGCCAGCAGATGCGTGGCCGCCGCAGTGAAAGGAAGTGCGGGATGCCGTCGATCGAATGGAAGACCCCGTCTGGACGGGTGGACGAGTCGATCTGGCTCCCGATCCCTGCCCTGACTCCGCCGAACAGCGAGATCACCCCGTCGATGTCAACCATCAGCAGCGGCCTGACTGCACCCGGACCGGCGGATGCGCAATCGCACAAGGGTTCTTTAGCTCGCATACAGGTTGGGCCAGGTAATCTGCCTGAATCGATCGCGGCAAGTAAAGCACCGAGGCCCCGCCGCCGATGGGCCTCTGACAGCAGTGGGACCGAGCAGGACGGCCCACAGAGCAGTCCCGAGACCAACGCTTTGACCTACCTTCAATAATGAACAAGCCCACCTCTCAAATCGCCCGCCCCGAGAACGGACTCGCAGAGCGATGAAACTCGAGCTCGGCATCCTGTTGGCGCTCGCGTGTGCGTTCGTGGCCAACCTCGGCTTCTTCTACAAGTACAGGGGCGCGAACGCCGTGGCAAAGGTCGACGTTCGCCACCCGCTACGCAGCCTCAGGGCGCTGTTCTCCTCGGGCTGGTTCGCGCTGGGCATGATCGTCGCGACGGCGAGCTGGGGCCTGCACGTGATCGCGCTGGCGCTGGCGCCGATGTCGGTGATCCAGGTCGCGCTGGCGGGCGGAATGGTATTCATCGCGGTGATGGCCGACCGGCTGTTCGGCTTCGACGTCGGCCCGCGCCAGTGGATCGGCCTGTCGCTGACCGCGGTCGGGCTGGTGCTGCTCGGGCTGACGCTGCCGGCGATGCACGGCGCGCACTCGCAGTTCTCCCAGGCGGCGATGATCTCCTTCGAGGCCGGTCTGTTCGGGCTTGGCGCGCTTTTGATCATGGGTCCGCGCATGGGCGGCCGGGTCGAGCACCACGGCGTGATGCTGGGCGCCGCGGCGGGGATCCTGTTCGGCGTCTCGGACACCGCGATCAAGGCGCTCACTGGCATCACCCATGCGCACGGCGTGAGCGGACTGTTGCTGAGCCCGTGGCTGCTGGTGGCGGTGCTCGCGTCGATCGTCGCGTTCTATGCGTCCGCGCGCGGTCTGCAGGACGGCGAGGCAGTTCCGGTGATCGCCGTGACCGGCACCGCCGCGAACATCGCCGGGATCGCCGGGGGGATCGTCGTGTTCGGCGATCCGATGGCGGCCAGCCCGCTGGGTGTGGTGCTGCAGGCCACCGCGTTCGTGCTGGTCGTGGTCGCCGCCGCGCTGATGCCGGCGCCGGTGCGCTCGGCCGGCGTGCGCGCGTCGCGCAGGCCTAGAGCGCCTGGCGCTGCTACCATCCGCGCCGAATGCCAACTACCTCACAGCTCGTGCGCAAGGGCCGCGTCACTCCCAAGAAGAAGCTCGCCACCCCGGGCTTGAAGTCCGGGAAAGGGCGCAAGAAGAAGACGGCCGCCCCACAGCGACGCGGCGTGTGCACCCGCGTGTATACGACGACCCCGAAGAAGCCTAACTCCGCGCTGCGCAAGGTCGCCCGTGTGCGGATCTCAGGCTCGATCGAGGTGACCGCCTACATTCCCGGCGAGGGCCACAACCTGCAGGAGCACTCCGTCGTGCTCGTCCGCGGTGGCCGCGTCAAGGATCTTCCGGGTGTTCGCTACAAGGTTGTGCGCGGAACGCTCGACGCCGCCGGCGTGAGCGACCGCAAGAAGGCGCGCTCGCAGTACGGCGTGAAGAAAAAATAGCCTATGCCCCGCCGCGCAGCCGCCCAGATCCGCCCAGTCGAGGCGGACGCAATCCACCGCTCGAAACTCGTGCAGCAGGTCATCAACAAGGTGATGCTCGACGGCAAGAAGTCGACGGCCGAGCGGATCGTCTACGACGCGCTCGCGCTGGTCGCCGAGCGCTCGGACAAAGACCCGGTGGAGACGCTCGAGGCTTCGATCAAAGCGCTGACGCCGACGCTCGAGGTCAAATCGAGGCGGGTCGGCGGCGCCACCTACCAGGTGCCGGTCGAGGTCGCCCCGCGCCGCGCGCGTACGCTGGCGGTCCGCTGGCTGGTCGAGTTCGCCCGCAATCGGCGCGAGAAGACGATGGCCCAGCGTCTCGCGAACGAGCTCTCAGACGCGCTCTCCCAGCAGGGTGGCGCCTACAAGCGCAAGGACGACATCTATCGCATGGCGCAGGCCAACAAGGCCTTCGCCCACTACCGCTGGTAGCGGGGCCACGGCGCACTGCGTCCGACGGTGCGGCACACTTCGCTCACTGCGTCCTTGTCTCGCTTGGTCCTCGCACCGCTACTTGGTGGGCGGAACTTCCGAGAGCGCAGGTACAGAAGCCTGTGTGACGGATCGTAGAGGCCTTGAAGAAGGAAGCTTCGGTACCTAACCTTTCGGTACCAAATGTCTTCCCAGGCCCCAGACACCGAGTTCAACCCAGCCGCGTCCGATCACATCGAGCGCCACGTGTGGGTCGTCTGCTGCGTGGTGATCCTCGGGATGATCATGTCGATCCTCGACACGACGATCGTCAACGTCGCGCTGAACACCCTTTCGAAGGATCTGCACAGCCCGCTCTCTCAGGTCCAGTGGGTGATCACCGGCTACCTGCTCTCGCTCGCCGCCGTGATTCCCGTGACGGGCTGGGCGGCCCGCCGGTTCGGAGCCAAGCAGGTCTACATGACCTCGTTGGTGCTGTTCACCGCCGGTTCGGCGCTGTGTGGCTCGCCAACTCGGTCACTCGCTGGTGATCTTCCGCATCCTGCAGGGCGCCGGCGGCGGGATGATCATGCCGGTCGCGATGATGATCATGGCCCAGGTCGCCGGTCCGCAGCGGATGGGCAGGGTGATGGGGTTCGTATCGATGCCCGCGATGATCGCCCCGATCCTCGGGCCGGTCGTCGGCGGGCTGATCCTCGAGAACCTGCACTGGTCGTGGATCTTCTTCGTCAACGTCCCGATCGGCATGATCGCGTTCGCGCTCGGCTGGCGGATACTGCCGCAGCACCGACTCCGGAGTCGCCGGGCGCCTGGACGTGCTCGGCCTGGCGCTGCTTCCCACGGGCTGCGCGGCGGTCATCTACGGCATCAGCGAGCTCGGCATCCGGCTCGGCTTTGGGCTCGGGCAAGGTGATCCTGCCGACGATTGCCGGCGCCGTGCTGATCGTGCTGTTCTGCTTTCACGCCCTACGCATCGAGCGCCCGTTGCTCGACATCCGCCTGTACGTCAACCGCGTCTTCGCCGGCGCCGCGTTCGTCAACTTCGGCCTCGGCGCCGCGCTGTTCGGGGCGATGATCCTCGTGCCGCTGTATTACCAGGAGGTGCGCGGCCAGAGCGTGATCAACACCGGCCTGCTGACCGGCCCGCAGGGGATCGGTGCGCTGATCGCGATGCCGCTCGCCAGCCGCCTGACGCAGCGCTTCAGCGGCGGCCGCGTCGCGCTCGGCGGGATCTTGCTCCTCTGTGTCAGCACGATCCCGTTCACGTTCATCGGCGCGGACACCTCGATCGTGGCGATCTCGCTCGTGCTCGTCGTGCGCGGGCTGAGCATCGGGATGTGCTTCATGCCCGCGATGAGCGCCGCCTTCTCGGCGATGCGCCCCGAGCAGATCTCCGATGCCACCCCGCAGATCACCGTGCTGCAGCGAACCGGTGGCGCGATCGGCACCGCGGTCCTCGCGGTGGTGCTGCAGCGCGCGGGAGCGGGCGCGCACTCCCCGGCGGAGCTCGCGAGCGCGTTCGATACCGCCTACTGGTGGGCGTTCGGGATCGCCGCGCTGTCGCTGATTCCCTGCGTGGTGCTGTTGCGGGCTGAGAAACCACAGCAGGCAAAGCTCGCTCGTGAGGCGTCGGGCACCGACGCCGCGCTCGAGCCGGCGGGTGCGTAGGGAGTGCGATGAGCTCCGCCCCGGACCTCACACGCCCGGCCAAGGTGGCCACCGAGGACGAGCCGCAGTGGACCGATGAGCTGACCGCCCTGGGCCTGGCCTTCCGCCGCGTGTTTCGCACCCTCAGCCGTCTGCGCGGGCGCGATACGCACCTCGGCGGCTCTGAGCTGAGCCATGCCCAGTTCGAGCTGCTGATCGAGCTCGACGAGCGCGGTGAGCTGCAGGCTGGGGAGCTGGCGCTCGCCGCGCGCATGGCGCCGGGAACGGTCACGCAGATGCTCGACCACCTGGCCGATGCCGGCCACGTCGAACGGGTTCGCTCGGAGACCGACCGGCGGGTTGTGGTCTCGCGACTGACGGCCCAGGGACGGCGCAAGATCGAGGCCAAGCGCAAGGCCTGGCAGATCCGCTGGGAACAGGCGCTCCAGGACGTGGATACCGACGATCTGCGCGCCGCCACGCGCGTGCTCGAGCGTCTCGGCACAGTGTTCGAGGACGCCCCTTCGGCCGAGGATCGCGATCCGCTCCGCTAGGGCGAGCATCTGGGTCCTGAGGGCGGGCGGGAACTCCCGAAACGCCCGCGAAATGCCCCGATTGCTCTGCTATAGTCGTCCCTCGCTTCGCGGGCGGAGCAGTCGTGCGAGCATGTCCCACGGAGCGAACCGACCAAGATGGAGACCTCGAGCAGATAACGACGCGAACCGGTCCAGATCAGACCAGCAGCGCGCGCGTGGGCCCGAGGGGCCCATTTTTTTGCTTGAAAACAGCCAGCCGCAGTTCCAGCCAGCGCTCAAAAGCTGGCCCGAGACATCACACGAGCATTCCCACCTGAGCCATGCCACGTAAGTTCACCCTCCAAAACACCCGGAACATCGGGATCATGGCGCACATCGACGCCGGTAAGACGACGACGACCGAGCGCATCCTCTACTACACCGGGCGCACCTACAAGATCGGTGAGGTCCACGAGGGTGCGGCCGTGATGGACTGGATGGAGCAGGAGCAGGAGCGCGGCATCACGATCACCTCCGCCGCGACGACCGCGCAGTGGAAGGACCACCGCATCAACATCATCGACACGCCCGGGCACGTCGACTTCACCGTCGAGGTCGAGCGCTCACTGCGAGTGCTCGACGGTGCGATTGCGCTGTTTGACTCCGTCGCGGGCGTGGAGCCGCAGTCGGAGACCGTGTGGCGCCAGGCCGACAAGTACCACGTGCCGCGGATCGCCTACATCAACAAGATGGACCGGATTGGCGCGGACTTCGAGAAGGGCGTGCAGACGATGATCGACCGCCTCGGCGCGCATCCGGTGCCGATCCAGCTGCCGATCGGCGCCGAGGGCGACTTCCTCGGCGTGGTTGATCTCGTCGCGATGAGGGCGATCGTCTACAAGGATGAGATGGGCAAGGAACAGGACGAAGTCGAGATCCCCGAGAACCTCTCCGAAGGCGCTCAGGCCGCCCGCGAGCATCTGCTCGAGGAGGTCTCTCACTACGACGACGCGCTGCTCGAGCTGCTGCTCGAGGAGGCCGAGGTGCCCGAGGACGTACTCAAGAACGCGATCCGTAAGGCGACGCTCTCGACCAAGCTGACACCGGTGCTGTGCGGCTCCTCGTTCAAGAACAAGGGCGTGCAGCCGCTGCTGGACGCGGTCATCGACTATCTCCCGTCACCGCTCGACGTGCCGGCGGTGCTCGGCACCGAACTGATCAGAGGCGAGGAGGAGGAGCGCGAGGTGCAGCGCCACGCCGACGACTCAGAGCCGTTCGCGGCGCTTGCCTTCAAGATCGCGGCCGACCCCTACGTCGGCAAGCTCACCTACTTTCGCGTCTACTCGGGTCACCTCGAGGCGGGCGCCAAGATCCTCAACGTCGGCAGCGGGCGCACCGAGCGGATCGGGCGAATCCTGATGATGCACGCCAACGAGCGCGAGGAGGTCGAGGAGGTCTACGCCGGCGACATCGCCGCTGCGGTGGGCATCAAGCAGGTGGTCACCGGCGACACGCTCGCCGATCCAGCCCATCCGATCCACCTCGAGAACATCGTCTTCCCCGAGCCCGTCATCAAGGTCGCCGTCGAGCCGAAGACGAAGGTCGACCAGGAGAAGATGTCGGTCGCGCTCGGCCGTCTGGCCGAGGAGGACCCCACCTTCCAGGTGCGCACCAACGAGGAGACCGGCCAGACCGAGATCTCGGGCATGGGCGAGTTGCACCTCGAGGTGCTCGTCGACCGCATGAAGCGCGAGTTCGGCGTCGAAGCGAACGTCGGCCGCCCGCAGGTCTCCTATCGCGAGACGGTCAGGGGCACGGTCGAGAAGATCGAAGGCAAGTTCGTCCGCCAGACCGGCGGTTCGGGCCAGTTCGGGGTCGTCTTCATCGACCTCGAGCCGGCGCCCGGTGAGGGCTTTGAGTTCATCAACAAGATCAAGGGTGGAAACATCCCCTCCGAATACATTCCCGCCGTCAAGAAGGGCGTCGAAGAGGCGCTCGAGAACGGCGTCAAGGCCGGCTATCCGATGGTCGACATGCGCGTCACGCTCGTCGACGGCAAGTACCACGACGTGGATTCCTCGGAGATCGCCTTCAAGGTCGCGGGCTCGATCGCCTTCAAGGAGGCCGCTCGCCGCGCCAAGCCGGTGCTGCTGGAGCCGATCTTCGCCGTCGAGGTCGTCACGCCCGAGGATTTCCTGGGCGAGGTGATCGGCGATTTGAGCCGTCGCCGCGGGCGCGTCGAAGGACAGGAGCGCCAGGGCAATGCGCTGGCGGTCACCGCACGGGTGCCGCTGTCAGAGATGTTCGGCTACGCCACCGACCTGCGGTCGAATACGCAGGGGCGCGCCAACTACACGATGCAGTTCGAGAGCTACGAAGAGGTGCCTCCGAATATCGCCGAGAAGGTCGTCGAACAACGCACCGGCGAACGGTCCGGCCTAGACCAGCCTGATCACAGCACCCAGCAAACACGAAACACCGCAGTTAGATAGATTTCCCCGGTTCGCCCTCGAAGGCGAGCCTAAACAAGCTGATTGAGGAGCGAGTAAAAGTGGCGAAGGAGAAGTTCGAGCGCGACAAGCCGCACGTCAACGTCGGGACCATCGGTCACATCGACCATGGCAAGACGACGCTGACCGCTGCCATCACGACGGTGCTGGCGGAGAAGATGGGCGGCGAAGCCCGTAGCTTCGAGGAGATCGACAACGCGCCGGAGGAGAAGGAGCGCGGCATCACGATCGCCACCTCGCACGTCGAGTATCAGACGGAGAACCGCCACTACGCGCACGTCGACTGCCCGGGGCACGCCGACTACGTGAAGAACATGATCACGGGCGCCGCGCAGATGGACGGCGCGATCCTGGTGGTATCCGCCGCCGATGGCCCGATGCCGCAGACGCGCGAGCACATCCTGCTGGCTCGCCAGGTGGGCGTCCCCTACATCGTCGTGTTTCTCAACAAGGCCGACATGGTCGACGACGAGGAGCTGATGGAGCTCGTCGAGGTCGAGGTTCGCGAGCTGCTCTCCGAGTACGACTTCCCGGGCGATGACATCCCGTTCATCACCGGTTCGGCGCTGAAGGCGCTGGAAGGTGACGACGCCTACAAGGAGAAGATCGTCGAGCTGGCAGCGGCGCTCGACTCCTACATCCCCGAGCCCGTGCGCGAGCTCGACAAGCCGTTTTTGATGCCGGTCGAGGACGTCTTCTCGATCACCGGCCGCGGCACCGTGGCCACCGGTCGCGTGGAGCAGGGCATCGTCAACACCGGCGACACTGTGGAGATCGTGGGTGTCCACGACACCAGCAACACGGTCGTCACCGGCGTGGAGATGTTCCGCAAGATCCTCGACCAGGGCCAGGCGGGCGACAACGTCGGCTGCCTCTTGCGCGGCACCAAGCGCGAGGAGATCGAGCGCGGCCAGGTGCTGTGCAAGCCCGGATCGATCACGCCGCACACCAAGTTCAAGTCCGAGGTCTACGTGCTCAAGAAGGAGGAGGGCGGCCGTCACACGCCGTTCTTCACGGGCTACAGGCCGCAGTTCTATTTCCGTACCACCGACGTGACCGGGCAGGCGAAGCTGCCCGATGGCGTCGAGATGGTCATGCCCGGCGACAACGTCCAGATGGAGATCGAGCTGATCCAGCCGATCGCGATGGATCAGGGCCTGCGTTTCGCCATCCGCGAGGGTGGTCGCACGGTCGGCTCGGGCGTGGTCAGCGAGATCATCGAGTAGTACACGTGCGCCCTTAGGAGATCGCCGGGGCGCACGCCCATTTGGTAGTCCGATACGACGAAGTGAGCCCCGCCTGCAAGGCGAGGGGACGGAATGCCCGCACGGACCCGCCCTTTCTACGTCCTCAGGGGTGGGCCCGGTGGGGAGTCCCCGCCGTATGAAGGTCGCATCGACCGCAACAAACCAAGACGCAGATAGAGATCCGAGAGAACGAAAATGGCAGCCACCACCCAGAACAAGATCCGCATCCGACTGAAGGCGTACGACACGTCCGCGATCGAGTCGGCGGCGAAGGAGATCGTGGAGACCGCGACGCGCACCGGCGCGAGCGTTTCCGGGCCGGTGCCGTTGCCGACCGAGAAGAACGTGTACTGCGTGATCAGATCGCCGTTCAAGGACAAGGATTCGCGCGAGCACTTCGAGATCCGCACGCACAAGCGGCTGATCGACATTCACCAGCCAACGCCGAAGACGGTCGACTCGCTGCAGCGCTTGGATCACCTGCCGGCGGGCGTCGACATCGAGATTCGTCTCGCGACCTGAGACTGATCGATGGCGGCGATCCTCGCAAAGAAGCTCGGCATGACCCAGGTCTTCCAGGAGGATGGGCGCGTCGCGCGTGTAACCGTGCTGCAGGCCGGGCCGTGTCCGGTGACCGCGATCCGCACGCTCGAGCGCGACGGCTACGAGGCGGTCCAGCTGGCGTTCGGCGCAGACCAAGGAGAAGCACCTGACGAAAGCCGAGCTCGGGCATCTGAAGAAGGCCGACGCGGCGCCGATGCGCCACCTGGTCGAGTTCCGCGACGAGGCCGGCAGAGCTGCAAATGGGCGAGACGGTGACCGTCGAGTCCTTCGAGGTGGGCGCGCGCGTGAAGGTCGCGGGGACCTCCAAGGGGAAGGGTTTTCAGGGAACGATCAAGCGTCACAACTTCGCCAGCGGCCCGAAGTCGCACGGCTCGCACAACGTTCGCGCGCCGGGCTCGATCGGCGCTTCGGCGACGCCCTCGCGCGTGTTCAAGGGCATCCGCGGCCCAGGGCAGATGGGCAACAAGCGCGCCTCGCAGAAGGGCCTCGAGGTCGTCGCGGTGGACGCGAAGGAGAACCTGTTGATGGTGCGCGGCTCGGTACCCGGGGCGACGGGCGCGTTGGTGGAGGTGCGAACAGATGCCTGACGCCCCGATACTCGGAGCCGAAAGCGACCAAGAAGGTAAAGCTCGACGAGGGCATCTTCACGGCCCGCTTCAACGAAGCGCTCGTGCACCAGAGCGTGCGCGCCGAGCAGGCCGCGCGCCGGCGCGGAACGGCTGCGACGAAGACACGCGGCATGGTCTCAGGCGGCGGCGCCAAGCCGTGGCGGCAGAAGGGGACCGGACGCGCGCGTGCGGGCTCGAACCGCTCGCCGATCTGGACGGGCGGCGGCGTCGTGTTCGGGCCGCAGCCGCGTTCATATACGTTCAAGGTCAACCGCAAGGAGCAGCGCGCCGCGCTGCGCAGCGCGCTGTCGCTGCACGCCGAGCGCGGTTCGCTGGCGGTACTCGACACTTCTGCGTTCAGCGCGCCGAAGACCAAGCAGGCGTTTGAGCTGCTCGACGATTGGGATTCGTCTGCCCGTCCGTCCGGCTCGACACTGGTGGTGCTCGCCGCCGAGGACGCGAACGCGGCGCTGTCATTCCGCAACCTCGCGGGCGTGGCGGTGCTGACGCACGAGAACGTCGGCGTCGCCGATCTGCTGGGCGCGGCCTCGCTGGTGATCTCTCGACCGGCGCTCGATGCGCTGACCGCGCGCGCTGCCGGATCGGCCACCACAGCCGCCGAGGAGGCGAAGGCCTGATGGAGCATTCACAGGTGATCCTCCGGCCGGTCGTGTCCGAGAAGAGCTACGTTCTGTCGGCCGCGAACAGGTACACGTTCAGCGTACACCCCGACGCGCACAAGACGCAGATCCGTCAGGCGGTGGAGGCGCTGTTCGAGGTGCACGTCGTCGAGGTGCGGACGCTGAGCGTCAAGTCCAAGCCCAAGCGCCGCGGCGGTATCGCCGGTCGTACGCGCGTGTGGAAGAAGGCGATCGTGCAGATCCGCGCCGGCGAGAGCATCCCGATCTTCCAAGGCCTGCAGGCGCTGGACTAGTAGAGGCAGAGAGAGAGAGTTAGATAGACGACCATGCCCATCCGTAAGCCAAAGCCCACGAGCCCAGGTATGCGTTTCGTGTCCTACCCGGACTTCGCCGAGATCACGAAGTCAGAGCCCGAGAAGACTCTGATCGAAGGTCTGAAGAAGAGCGGCGGGCGCAACGCGCACGGGCGCAAGACCTCGCGCCATCGCGGCGGCGGCGCCAAACGCGCCTACCGGCGGGTGGACTTCAAGCGCCGCAAGGACGGCGTTCCCGCGAAGGTCGCGGCGATCGAGTACGACCCCAACCGCTCCGCCTATATCGCACTGCTGCACTACGCCGACGGCGAGAAGCGCTACATCCTCGCGCCGCAGCGTTTGGCCGTGGGGGCGACGGTCGCCTCCGGTGACGGCGCCGACATCGCGACGGGCAACTGCATGGAGCTGGCGCGGATGCCGGTCGGCACGGTCGTGCACAACGTCGAGCTGCAGCCCGGTCGCGGCGGCCAGCTGGCGCGCTCGGCGGGGGCGTCGGTGCAGCTGATGGCAAAGGACGGCGAGATGGCGACGCTGCGCCTGCCCTCCGGCGAGATGCGCCTCGTGCGCGCCGAGTGCAGGGCGACGGTCGGCACGATCGGCAACGCCGAGCACCAGAACGTGAAGGTCGGCAAGGCCGGCCGCAAGCGCCACATGGGCGTGCGCCCGCAGACGCGTGGCGTGGCGATGAACCCGGTCGATCACCCGCACGGCGGCGGCGAGGGCTCGACGACGGCCGGCCGCCATCCGGTGACGCCGTGGGGCGTGCCGACGTTGGGGTATCGCACGCGCAAGAAAAACAAGACTTCGACCGGTACATCGTCCGCGGCCGTAGGCGTGGAAAGGGCAGGAGCAGATGAGTCCACGAACACGCATGGCGGCGCTGGATCGGCGTCCTCGGTCGCTCGCGTGCGAAGCACGCCACGCTCCTGCGTCCTTGCCCAGCTTGCCCTGCGTGCCCGTGGAGGGATCAGAATGAGTCGCTCGAGCAAGAAGGGCCCGTGGGTCGAAGAGCGTTTGATGAAGCGGATCGAGGCGCTGAACGCGGAGAACAACAAAAAAATGCTGCGGACGTGGTCACGGGCTTCGACGATCTTTCCGGAGATGGTCGGGCACACGATCGCGGTGCACGACGGCAAAAAGCACGTGCCGGTGTTCGTGAGCGAGTCGATGGTCGGGCACAAGCTCGGCGAGTTCGCGCCGACGCGGACCTATCGCGGGCATGTCGGGTCGGGGAGGGTCCGATGACCGCCGCCGACGAGGAGAAGGACCCGCAGGAGGACGTCAAGGACGAGGCGCCCGCGAAAGCCGCGGCGAAAAAACCGGCCGCGAAAAAAGCCGCCGCGGAAAAACCAGCTGCCAAAGAGCCTGTCGCCGAAAGAGCCGTTTGCCGAAAGGGCCTGCCGAGAAAAAAGCTCCGGCCGCAAAAGAGGCTGCAGCCAAAGAGCCAGTTGCCGAGTGCCGCAAAGTGCCCGCCGAGAAAAAGGCTCCAGCCGCCAAAAAAGCACCGGCCGCAAAAGAGCCCGCTGCCGCCAAGGAGTCCAAACAGCCTGAGAAGAAACCCGCGAAGACGCGCCGGCAAAGCCGCCGAGCCGAAACCGCGACGCCGCGTCGTGCGCGCCCAGGCGCGCTACGTGAGAACGTCCGCGCGCAAGGCGCGGATGGTGTGCGGGCACTTGCGGGGCAAGTCGATTCCGGAGGCACGCGCTATCCTCGAGTTCACCCCTCGTGAGGTGGCGCGCGACTGGAGCAAGCTGCTGGAGTCGGCGGTGGCGAACGCCGAGATCAACCACGAACTGCTCGAGGACGACCTGATCGTCCGCGAGGCCTACGCCGACGAAGGGCCGACGATCAAGCGCTTCCGCCCGCGCGCGATGGGACGGGCGACGCCGATCCGCAAGCGCACGAGCCACCTGACGATCACGCTGACACCGGACGCCTGAGCGCGAGCCCGGGACACAGACAAAAGACTGAGATAGAGAGAGAAGAGCAAGAGCGAGAATGGGACAGAAGGTTCATCCAGAGGCTATGCGCGTGGGTTACATCCACGACTGGAAGTCGAACTGGTTCAACGAGAAAAACTTCGCGGAGTACCTCGACGAGGACATCAAGGTCCGCGAGCACATCATTGCGCAAGCTCGCCCATGCCGGCCTGGCGAACATCACGATCCGTAAGGATGCGCAGGAGCTCGAGGTCAACATCCACACGGCGCGGCCCGGGCATCGTGATCGGCAAGTCCGGCTCAGAAGTCGACGCGCTGCGCCGCGATCTGCACAAGATGACCAACAAGCAGATCAAGGTCAACATCCTCGAGATCAAGCGTCCCGAGCTCGACGCGTCGCTCGTGGCGCAGTCGATCGCCGAGCAGCTGCAGAACCGCGTCGCCTTCCGCCGCGCGATGAAGCGCGCGCTGACGAGCGCGATGCGCTCGGGCGCGAAGGGCGTGAAGGTGCAGGTCTCAGGGCGCTTGGGAGGCGCCGAGATGGCGCGCACCGAAAGCTACTCCGACGGTCGCGTGCCGCTGCACACGATGCGCGCCGACATCGACTACGGCTTCTACGAGGCGCGCACGACGTTCGGGCGGATCGGCGTGAAGTGCTGGGTGAACAAGGGCGAAATCATGCCCGAGGGCTACACCGGCGCCGACCTCACCGACATGACCGCGCCGGCGCCCCCCGGTAACGACCGCGACGGCCGCGGTGGCCGCGACGGGCGCGACCGTGGCCGTGGCGGTGGCGGCGGCGGTGGAGGCCGCGGCGGACGCGGCGGCGGCCAGGGCGGCGGTGGACGTGGGGCGGGTGGGCCCGGATCATTTGGCGGTCAGGGCGCCCGCGGCGGTCCCGGGCGGCGGTCGGGTCCGGGCGGCGGCGGCGGTGGACGCGGTCCAGGTGGTCCGCGGCGGCGGCGGACGTGGTGGTCCGCGGCCAGGCGGATCCGGCGGAGGGCCGCGCTGATGCTCTCTCCGAAGCGTGTCAAGCACCGCAAGCAGCACCGCGGCCGCCGTCGTGGGATGTCGCGCGGCCAGGTCAAGGTCCAGTTCGGCGAGTACGGGCTGAAGTCGCTCGAGCAGGGCTGGCTGACCAACCGCCAGATCGAGGCGGCGAGAATCGCGATGACGCGCAAGATCAAGCGTGGTGGCAAGGTCTGGATCAACGTGTTCCCGGACAAGCCGGTCACGAAGAAGCCGGCCGAGACGCGGATGGGCTCCGGCAAGGGCAACCCGGAAGGGTGGGTGGCGGTGGTCAAGCCCGGCCGCGTGATGTTCGAGCTGGCCGGCGTGCCCGAGCCGCTCGCCCGCGACGCGATCCGGCTGGCCGCGCACAAGCTGCCGTTGAAGTCCAAGTTCGTGATGCGTGAGGACTAGGGGCGATGAACGCCAAGGAGATACGGGATCTGACCGAGCAGGAACTCGCCGCGCGGGTCGCGACGCTGCGTAAGGACCTGTTCGGCCTGCGTTTCGCAAACGCGACCGGAGAGCTCGAGAACACCGCCGGGATCGGCCGTGCGCGGCGCGATCTGGCCCGAGCGCTGACAGTCGCGAGAACGTGAGACGAAGAGCAAAATGGCTGACGAGACAGAGAACGAGACACCCGAGACGCCGAGGCTGAGGCCCGAGGCCCCGCGAGGCAGAGACCCCGGCAGGCCGAGAGCTCCCGAGGCTCCCGAGCCGAGGCTCCCGAGGCCCCCGAGGCTCCCGCGGCGGATGTCCCCGAGCCGAGACCCCCGAGGCTGCGGCCGCCGCGCCAGCCCCGGCCGAGCCCGCGGAGCAGCTCTCGTCGAAGGAGCGCCGCCGCAAGGCGCGCTCACTCACTCCGGCGAGGCGCGCCCGACCCGCTCACCGGAGGACCGTCACGCCGAGCGCCTGGCCGAGCGCCGCGCGAAGGCGACGCGCCGCAGCGCGCGGCGGCTGCAGGAACGCGCGAAAAGGGCCGCCAAGCGCGAGAGCGCCACGGCCGCCCGCGGCGCAGGAGCTCGCGCCCGTGCACGCCGCCGTCGAGGGCAAGCGCACGCGTGCGCCAGGGGATCGTCGTCTCGGACAAGGCCGACAAGACGATCACCGTCAGGATCGACTTCGCCCGCCGGCACCGGCGCTACGAGAAGATCGTGCGCAGCTCGAGCACGCTGCACGCGCACGACGAGCACAACGACGCGCACGAGGGCGACACGGTGCGCGTGATCGAGAGCCGGCCGCTGTCGAAGAACAAGCGCTGGAAGCTCGTCGACGTGCTGGAGCGCGCGCGATGATCCAGAACGAGACCAGGCTGCGCGTGGCCGACAACACCGGCGCGCGCGAGATCCTCTGCATCCGCGTGAAGGGCGGCTCCCGGCGCCGGTACGCGTTCGTCGGCGATGTGATCACCGCGACCGTCAAGCAGGCCAACCCGCAGGGAGCCGTGAAGAAGGGCGAGGTCGTGACCGCCGTGGTCGTGCGCACGAAGAAGCCGATCGGCCGCGAGGACGGGACCTACATCGCCTTCGACGAGAACGCCGCGGTGATCATCGACGACCAGAACAACCCGCGCGGCACGCGCGTGTTCGGGCCGGTGGCGCGCGAACTGCGCGAGCGCAACTTCATGAAGATCGTCTCGCTCGCGCCCGAGGTGCTGTGATGGCCCCTACCCGTACCGCGACAGCCCCCAAGCGCCGCTCGCTGAAGATCCACTCCGGCGATCAGGTGAAGGTGATCGCCGGCAAGGACCGCGGCAAGACCGGCAGGGTGATGCGCGTCGAGCCGACGAAGGAGCGTCTGTACGTCGAGGGCCTGAACATGGTCAAGCGCCACATGAAGCCCCAGCAGGTGCGCGACACCAACCGCGAACAGACGGTCGGCGGCGTGATCAGCCGCGAGGGCCCGATCCACGTCTCGAACGTGATGCTGATCGACCCCAAAGGCGGCCAGCCGACGCGCGTGCGGATCGAGCGCGAGAACGGCAAGCCGCTGCGCGTCGCCAAGCGCACGGGCACGAGAATCGACTGAGTGATAGGACGATGACCGAGACCGCCACCAAAGCCCGCCTGAAGACCCGCTACCTGGAGGAGATCCGCCCGGCGCTGATCGAGCGCTTCGGCTACTCCTCGGTGATGCAGGCGCCGAAGCTCGAGAAGATCACGCTGAACATGGGCGTCGGCCTGGCCAAGCAGGACTCGAAAATGCTGAAAGCGGCCCAGGACCAGCTCGCGACGATCGCCGGCCAGCAGCCGAGCGTGCGCCGCGCGCGCAAGTCGATCGCCGCGTTCAAACTGCGCGAGGGCATGCCGGTCGGGCGTCGCGGTGACACTGCGGGCCGAGCGCGGCTACGAGTTCCTCGACCGGCTGGTCTCGATCGCGATCCCCCGGATCCGCGACTTCCGCGGCTTGAGCCCGCGCTCGTTCGACGGCCGCGGCAACTACACGCTGGGCGTCAAGGAGCAGATCATCTTCCCCGAGATCGACTACGACGGGATCGATCAGGTGCGGGGACTGGACATCACGATCACCACGTCCGCAAAGACCGACGCCGAGGCGTTCGCGCTGCTGGAGGCGTTCGGCATGCCGTTCGCCACCCAGGGCCGGCCGAAGGAGTTCGGAACATCCACTGCCGAGGATGAGGAGAGCACCGACTGATGGCCAAGACTTCGATGCGCGTCAAGCAGGCTCGCCCGCCAAAGTTCAAGACGCGCGCCTATACTCGTTGCAACCGCTGCGGTCGGCCACGCGCGGTTTACAAGAAGTTCGGGGTGTGCCGCATCTGCTTGCGCGAGCTCGCCCACAACGGCCAGATCCCCGGGATGACGAAGTCCTCCTGGTAGGCCTCGAACAGATGACTACGAATAGCTACTGAACCATGTCCATGACCGATCCCATAGCCGACTTCCTCACGCGCGTGCGCAACGCGATCCACGCCGCGCACGAGACGGTCGAGGTTCCCGCGTCGAAAACGAAGGCCGAGCTGGCGCGGATCCTCGCCGAGCAGGGATACATCGATTCGTGGTCGGTCGTGCCCGCCCCCGAGGGAGCGGCCGGACAGCTGATCGAGATCCGGCTGAAGTACACCGAGGACCGCCGTTCGGCGATCTCCGGGCTGCGGCGCGTGTCCCGTCCGGGCCGGCGCACCTACGTCGACGCGAAGCACATCCCGAAGGTGCTCGGTGGCATGGGCACGTCGATCGTGTCGACTTCGCATGGCGTGATGACCGGCCACGACGCGCGCGCGGCGGGCGTCGGCGGCGAGGTCCTGGCGCAGGTCTGGTAGGCGAAACGAGATGTCGAGAATCGGAAGACAGCCCATCCCCGTGCCCGCCGGCGTGACCGTCGCGATCGAGCCCGAGGCGGTGCGCGTGAACGGCCCGAAAGGCGAGCTGTCCGAGCGCATCTCCCGCGACATCGAGGTCGTCCAGGACGGCGAGCAGCTGCTCGTCTCGCGGCCGACGGACCGCGGCGAGCACCGCGCGCTGCACGGGCTGACACGCTCGCTCGTGGCGAACATGGTTCAGGGCGTGACCGCGGGCTACGAGAAGCGCTTGGAGATCCAGGGGGTCGGCTACAGGGCACAGCTGAAGGGCAAGAACCTCGAGCTCGCGGTCGGCTACTCGCACCCCGTGCCGATCCCGGCGCCCGCGGGCATCGAGTTCGAAGTTCCCCAGCCGACGAGGGTGGTCGTGAAGGGGATTTCAAAGCAGCTCGTCGGCGAGACCGCCGCGATCATCCGCAAGCAGCGCCCGCCGGAGCCCTACAAGGGCAAGGGCATCCGCTACGAGGGCGAGTACGTGGCTAGAAAGGTCGGCAAGCGCGCATGAGCGTCATCACCAAGGGCGATCGCCGGCTCAAGCGCCGCCGCCGGGTGCGCGCGAAGATCTCGGGCACCCGGCGCGACCGCGGATCTCCGTGTTCCGCTCGAACAAGGGCCTGTCGGCCCAGCTGATCGACGACGTGGCGGGCACGACGCTCGCGGCGGTCAATTGGTTCGAGCCCGAGCTGAGCAAGCTTGCGAAAGAGGAGCGCACCAAGCGCACCGGCGAGGCGCTCGCCGAGCGCGCGAAGGCGGCAGGCGTCACAGAAGCGGTGTTCGACCGCGGCGGCTACCGCTACCACGGCCACGTACGCGCCTTCGCCGAGGCGATCCGCGAGGCCGGCCTCACCGTCTAGACACGTTTCCCCAGACCTCCTTTCCCCAGACCTTCTTCCTACCGCTACCCTCCACTTCCCTATGGCAATAACCCAAGATCGCTCAGTCAGTCAGTCCGGCCTCGACCTCCAGGAGCGCGTCGTCGAGATCAACCGCGTCGCCAAGGTGGTCAAGGGCGGCCGGCGCTTCTCGTTCACCGCGCTGGTGGTCGTCGGCGACGAGCGCGAAGTCGTGGGCGTCGGCTACGGCAAGGCCAACGAGGTGCCGCTGGCGATTCAGAAGGGCGTCGAGCGGGCGAAGAAGGATCTCTTCCGGGTGCCCAAGCACGGCTCGACGATCACCCACCAGACGACCGGCGTGTTCGGCGCCGGACGGGTGTTCCTGAAGCCGGCTTCGCCCGGTACCGGCGTGATCGCCGGCGGCGGCGTCCGCGCGGTGCTCGAGCTCGCGGGGATTCACGACATTCTTTCCAAGAGCCTCGGGACGCAGAACCCGATCAACCTCGTCAAGGCGACGGTTGCCGGGCTGCGCGGGTTGCGGACCCCCGAGGAGGTCGCGAAGCTGCGCGGGTTGACGATCAACCAGGTGCTCGGTCTCGCCGACAAGCAGACCGAGGTTGCCACCGAGATCATCAATGGCGCCGCTCCGACGGAGAGCGCGGAGCCCGAGGCGGCCACAGCGGACGAGCAGAGGCAGCCGCAGCGAACGCGTCCGGCGAGGAGACGCCGGCTCCGCAGCAGAGCCCCCGGCCGCCGAGGAGACCCCGGCCGCCGAGGAGACCCCGGCCTGATGACCCACTGAGCGTTACGCAGCGCCGTTCGCGCAACGGCGCGAACAAGAAACAGCTCGACACCCTGCGCTCGCTCGGGCTGAGGAGGATCGGCCATACGGTGGAGGTCAAGGACTGCGAGCAGGCCAGAGGGATGCTGCACGCGGTGCGCCATCTCGTCGAGGTGCAGGAGGGCAAGTGAGCCCCGCGAGCGACAAAGACGAGCAGGAGCGCATCGGGCTGCACAACCTGAAGCCCTCCCCGGGCAGCCGCCGCCCGCGCAAGCGCGTCGGCCGCGGCGAAGGCTCCGGCACCGGCAAGACCTCCGGTCGCGGGCAGAAGGGCGCGGGCTCGCGCTCGGGCTCCAAGCGCAGGGCGCGCTTCGAGGGTGGGCAGATGCCGATCCACATGCGCATGCGAAAGCTGCGCGGTCCGCACATGAAGAAGTCGATGCCGTTCGAGATGTTCCGCACGCATACCCAGCCGGTGAACATCGGCGACCTGGACGCCCGCTTCGATGTCCGGCGCCGAGGTCACGTCGAGGGACTCAAGGAGAAGGGTCTCGGTACCCGCAAGGACATCCCGATCAAGATCCTCGCCAAGGGCGAGCTGAGCAAGGCCGCTGACCGTGCACGCCCACGCCTTCAGCGCCAGCGCCCGCGAGCGGATCGAGGCCGCAGGCGGCACCTGCCACATCGTCGAGAGCTAGAATCGGGCGCTCCGCGGACGACGCTCGTCCAGCGGCCTCAAACTCATGCTCGCAACGATCCTCAACGCCTTCCAGGTAGCGGACATCCGCAAGAAGCTCGCCTTCACGGCGGCGATGCTGCTGATCTATCGCCTCGGCTCGCACATCCCCGTGCCGGGCGTCAACCTGACGGCGGTCAACAGCATCCAGAAGTCCTTCGGTGGCTCGAACATCCTGGGCCTGCTGAACCTGTTCTCCGGCGGCGGCCTGTCGCGGCTCGCGCTGTTCGCGCTGGGCATCATGCCCTACATCACCTCCTCGATCATCCTGCAGCTGCTGCAGGTGGCGGTGCCGTCGCTGGAGAAGCTGTCAAAGGAAGGCGAGGTCGGGCAGGCGCGGATCACGCAGTACACGCGCTACCTGACGGTCGGCCTGGCGTTCGCCCAGTCGATCGGCTACGTGTTCCTGTTCCACTCGCTGCAGGCGAAAGCCGGCGAATCGGTCGTCACGCACTTCGACGCGCCGCACATCTTCCTGATCGTGATCTGCCTGACGACCGGCTGCGTGATGTTGATGTGGATCGGCGAGCTGATCACCCAGCGGGGGATCGGCAACGGCATCTCGCTGCTGATCTTCGCCTCGATCGTCTCGCGCCTGCCGGCGGGCATCCAGGCTTGGTGGACCACCAACGATCAGGTCTTCAAGGTGATGATGCCGTTCCTCGTGCTCGCCGTCGTGGCCGGGATCGTGTTCGTGCAGGAGGGCCAGCGGCGGATCCCCGTGCAGTACGCCAAGCGCGTGATCGGGCGGCGCATGTCAGAGGGCGGGCAGACCTACCTGCCGCTGCGCGTGAACATGGCCGGCGTGATCCCGGTGATCTTCGCCGCCAGCATCATGGCCTTCCCGCCGACGGTCGGGCAGCTCGTGAAAACCCACTGGGGTCAGTCGATCTCCGACTTCTTCTCGCCCGACGGCTGGCACTACGTGGTCGGCGAGTCGATCTTCATCGTGATCTTCACCTACTTCTACACCGCGGTCACGTTCAACCCGGTCGATCAGGCGGACAACCTGAAGAAGTACGGGGGCTTCATCCCCGGTGTGCAGGCCGGGGCGCCCGACGGCTGAATTCCTCGACCGGATCCTCGCGCGGTTGACCTTCCCCGGCGCGCTGTTCTTGGCCGCCGTGGCGGCGCTGCCGACGATCCTGATCGCGCGCACCCACCAGAACATCCCAGCTCGGGGGGACCTCGATCCTGATCGTGATCGGCGTGGCGCTGGAAACGATGAAGCAGCTCGAGGCGCAGCTGATGATGCGAAGTTACGAGGGCTTCCTGAAGTAGAGGGGGTGGTCGGGAGGGGGGCTTGACCCTCTCCCGCGCTAGTGCGAGGGCTTCCGAAGTAGGGGTGGTCGGGAGGGGCTCGACCCCCTCCCGCGCTAGTGCGAGGGCTTCCTGAAGTAGGTGGGGTGGTCGGGAGGGGGGCTTGACCCTCTCCCGCGCTAGTGCGAGGGCTTCCTGAAGTAGGCGGGTTTACCGCAGGGGTTCCCTGTCGGCTGCGAGCGGGTAGGCTGGAAACGTGTCCGAGCTGAATCTGATACTGCTCGGCCCGCCGGGCGCGGGCAAGGGGACACAGGCCGAGCGCCTGCGCGAGGACTTCGCGCTGCCCCACATTTCCGCCGGGGACATGCTCCGCGCCCAGGTGACCGACGGCACCGAGCTGGGGCGCAAGGCCAAGGAGTACATGGACGCGGGCGAGCTGGTGCCCGACGAGGTGATCATCGGCATGATCATCGACCGCGTCGGCGGCGGGGATGCGCGCGACGGGTTCCTGCTCGACGGCTTTCCCCGCAACGAGGATCAGGCCGACGCCCTGGGCGAGGCGCTGAAGGGGCTCGAGCGGCGGTTGACAGCCGCGCTCTTGATCGAGGTGCCTGACGAGGAGGTCGTGCGCCGCCTCGCCGGGCGCAGGGTGTGCGTGAAGAACCCGAGCCACATCTACCACGTGGACTTCGATCCGCCCAAGCACGAGGGCGTGTGCGACCAGGACGGAGCGCGACTGCAGCAGCGCAAGGACGACGCCGAGGAGACGATTCGTAACCGCTTGGCGGTCTACCACGAGCAGACCGAGCCGCTGGTCGGCTACTACGAGCGGGTGGGTCTGCTGCGCCGCTTCGACGGTCAACGGGGCGCCGACGAGGTGCATGCCCACATCCGCGCGGCGCTGGCCACCCTGCGCCTCGAGGAAAACCTCTGACCAGCCGAGACTCCGCTCGCAAGCCCTGCCACAGCTAAGCTCCGCGGGTGATCATCAAGAAGAGTCCCGAGGAGATCGAGAAGATGGCGAAGGCGGGCGCGATCCTCGCCGCCACGCTGGACCTGCTGGAGGGCAAGATCCGCGCGGGCGTGAGCACCGCCGAGCTCGACCAGGCGGCCGAGCGCTTCATCCGCTCGCAGGGCGCAAAGCCGACGTTCAAGGGCTATCGCGGCTTTCCCGGCTCGATCTGCGCCTCGCCGAACGGGATGATCGTGCACGGGATTCCCGGGACCTACAGACTGAAGCGCGGCGACATCATCTCGATCGACGTGGGCGTGACGCTCGACGGGTGGGTGGCGGACGCCGCGCGCACCTTCGCCGTGGAGGAGGTGAGCAAGCAGGCGCGGGATCTGTTGAGCGCGACCGAGGAGTCGCTGTACGCCGGGGTGGCCCAGTGCACTCGCCGGCAATCGCCTGGGCGACGTGTCGAGCGCGATCCAACGGGTTGCCGAGGGCGCTGGGCTGTCGGTCGTGCGCTCGCTCGTGGGGCATGGAGTCGGGCGCAGCATGCACGAGGATCCGCAGGTGCCCAACTACGGCAAGCCGGGGAAGGGGCCCGTTGCTGGAGGAGGGCATGGTGCTCGCGATCGAGCCGATGACGACCGCGGGGCGCCCCGCGGTGCGCGTGGGGGGTGACGGCTGGGCGATCTTCTCCCAGGATGGCTCCCCGGCGGCCCACTTCGAGTTCACGGTCGCGATCACTGGCGACGGGCCGAAGATTCTCACGCCTTGGCACCTCGCGCCCGAGGACCGGACGGCGGAGCCGGTCCCACAGGGCGCGGCGGGCGCGGGCTGAGAGAGACAGGAGAGCCCGGCCGAACCCGCGAGGCCTCTATAGGGTAAGGCGCGAGCCACTCTCGAGCCCGAAGTTGCTACCATCCGGAGTCCTGCTCAAACGCGAGGTGGTTTGCGCGCGTGAGGGCACATCCACGACCCGGTAGCGGCGGCCATCACGGCAGCCAGAGCCGAGCCGCCGGAACAGAGCCGCCGAAAGGGATCATGAAGGTAAGACCGTCGGTCAAGCCGATGTGCGAGAAGTGCAAGATCATCCGCCGCCACGGAGCGGTTCTGGTCATCTGCCAGAACAAGCGCCACAAGCAGAGGCAGGGCTAGCGCACGCATGGCAAGAATCGCCGGAGTCAACCTACCCCTGAACAAGCGCGCTGAGATCGGCCTGACCTACATCTTCGGGATCGGGCGCGCGACAGTCGAACAAGCTGCTTGCGGAGACGGGGGTCAGCGCCGACACCTACGTACGCGACCTGACCGAGGACGAGGTCTCCAAGCTACGCGACGCGATCGACCGGGAGCTAACGGTCGAGGGAGATCTGCGGCGCGAGCAGTCCCAGGACATCAAGCGACTGCAGGAGATCGGCTGCTATCGCGGCCTGCGCCACCGCCGCGGCCTGCCGGTGCGGGGGCAGAAGACGAAGACCAACGCGCGCACGCGCAAGGGGCCGAAGCGGATGCAGGTGGCCGGGAAGAAGAAAGCGGGTAAGAAGTAGTGCCGCCCGCACCGAAACGACCCGGCCGCGGGAGGCGCAAGCCGAAGAAGAACATCCCGATCGGCCAGGCGCACATCAAGACTTCGTTCAACAACACGATCGTCTCGCTGACGGACACCACCGGCAACGTGATCGCCTGGGAGTCGGCCGGCGGCGCCGGCTTCAAGGGCTCGCGCAAGTCGACTCCGTTCGCCGCCCAGGTGACCGCCGACGCGGCCGCGCGCAAGGGCCTCGAGCAGGGGCTGCAGAAGGTCGAGGTCTACGTCAAGGGCCCGGGCTCGGGCCGCGAGACCGCGATCCGCTCGCTGCAGGCCGCCGGGCTCGAGGTGACCGGCGTCAAGGACGTAACCCCGCAGGCCCACAATGGCTGCCGCCCCCGCAAGCGACGGAGAGTCTGAGATGGCAAGAGACACCGGCCCGCAGTGCAAGCAGTGCCGTCGCGAGGGACAGAAGCTGTTCCTCAAGGGCGAGCGCTGCCTGACCGACAAGTGCGGCGTCGAGCGCCGCGCCTATCCGCCGGGCGAGCACGGCCGTGGACGGCAGAAACAGAGCGAGTACCGCCTGCAGTTGCGCGAGAAGCAGAAGGCGCGGCGCTATTACGGCGTGCTGGAGAAGCAGTTCCACGGCTACTACGAAAAGGCCTCGCGCCAGCCCGGCATCACCGGCGAGAACCTGCTCGCGCTGCTGGAGTGTCGACTGGACAACGTGCTGGTACGGCTGGGCTTCGCCGCCTCGCGCCGCCAGGCACGGCAGCTGATCGCCACGGTCACTGGACGGTCAACGGCCGCCGGGTGAACATCCCCAGCTATCAGGTGCGCTCGGGCGAGGTGATCGCGATCAAGGCCGATACCGCGGCGACGCAGGTGGTCAGGGACGCGACCGAGCTGACCGGACAGATTCCCGCGTGGCTACAGGCCGACCACGAGTCGCTCACGGCCAAGGTGCTGCGCAAGCCGGAGCGACGCGAGGTCGCCGCGCCGGTGCAGGAGCAGCTCATCGTCGAGCTGTACTCGAAGTAGTAAGAAGACTTTTGCCCCACGCCGGCGTCGCCTGAGGGTGGCGTAGGCGCTTCAGAGCCGGCGTCCAGCGACGTCGGTGCGACACCAAAACGACGTTAGGACTCTGATGCTCGATTTCCAAATCCCCCGGATCACAAGCGAGTCCGTGGAGCAGAACCGTGGCACGTTCACGATTGAGCCGCTCGACCGCGGCTTCGGCTACACGTTCGGCAACTCGCTGCGCCGCGTGCTGCTGTCCTCACTGGCCGGCGCGGCCGTTACAAGCGTGCGCATCGAGGGCGTGGCGCACGAGTTCTCGACGATCACGGGCGTCAAGGAGGACGTTACGGACATCGTCCTGAATCTGAAGGGCATCGTCTGCCGGATGCACTCCGACGCGACCGAGGTCGAGGCGCCGCTGGTGGTGACCGGGCCGGGAGAGATCACCGCGAAGGACATCGACCTGCCCGCGGGCGTCGAGATCCTCAACCCCGAGGTGCACATCGCGACGCTCGAGAAGAAAACGAAGCTCGAGCTGTACATGACGATCGGCCGCGGCCGCGGGTACCGCCCGGCCGAGGAGAACAAGTCCGCGGATCAGCCGATCGGGGTGATCCCGATCGACTCGATCTTCTCGCCGGTCAGGCGGGTGGCCTACGCGGTCGAGGGCGCGCGCGTCGGGCAGAAGACGGACTTCGACAAGCTCACGCTGGACATCGAGACCGACGGCTCGATCGACCCGCAGGCGGCGCTGCGCGAGGCGGCCGAGCTGCTGATCTCCCAGCTGGCGATCTTCACCGACGCCGATCGCATCCAGGAGCTGCGGGCGGTGCCGGGGGGGCAGCTCGACGGCCATGGCCTCGCGGTCGGCGGCGGCGCGGCGGGCCGGGCCTGCAGGGCGAGGAGTGGAGCATCCTGATCGAGGAGCTCGAGCTCGGTGTGCGCTCGTACAACTGCCTGAAGCGGGCCGGGATCCAGACCGTGGGCGACCTGATCTCGAAGTCCGAGGCCGAGCTGAACGCGATCCCGAACTTCGGCAAAAAGTCGATCGACGAGGTCATCGAAACGCTCCATTCGCGCGGCCTGGACTTGCGTCAGGACTGAAACTCCCCGAACCATGCGACACCAGAAGACGAAAAACAAGCTCAGCAGAAGCAGCGCGCACCGCAAGTCGCTGTTGATGAACCTGAGCAAGGAGATCATCGAGCACGAGCGGATCGAAACGACCCAGGCGAAGGCGAAGGCGGTCAAGCCCGAGATCGAGCAGCTGATCACGCTGGCAAAGCGCGGAGGGCTGCACGCGCGCAGGCAGGCGCTGTCGACGCTCGCACAGGACAAGTTCGCCGTGCACAAGCTGTTCGAGGAGGTCGCGCCCCGTTACGCGGAGCGGCCCGGGGGATATACGCGCATCCTGAAGCTCGGCCCGCGCAAAAGCGACTCGACCGAGATGGTCTTCATCGAGCTCGTCTAGCGGCCCGCTGGCACGGCGCCAGGCTGCGTCCTTACCGATCGTGGATCAATGTGATCCCCGATCGGCCAGCACACGTACCGAAGCCGGGAGACACTCGCTGCGCTCGCATCCCCGTTTCGGCCAGCACGCTACGCTCACTGCGTCCTTGCCTGGCTTGGCCATCGAGCGGCTAGACAGGTTGGTGATGATCACCAAGCTCACGATCGAGTACGACGGAACCGACTTCGCCGGCTGGGCGCGCCAGCCCGGCGAGCGGAAGCGTGCAGGAGGAGTGCGAGCGGGCGCTGAGGACGGTGCTCGGCGAGACGGACCGCGACGGCGCGCCATTGAAGCTGACGGTCGCCGGGCGCACCGATCGCGGCGTGCACGCGTGGGCACAGGTCGCGAGCTACAGACACGAGGCGGTCGATCCACTGCGCTTGAACGGCCTGCTCGACGACGATGTCGCGATCCTCGCGGCTGAGCCGGTGCCGGCGACGTTCGATGCCCGGCGCGACGCGACGGGCAGGACCTACTGCTACCGCGTGCTCGCCCGACGCAGCCGCGGCGTGTTCGAGCGTAAGCGCGCCTTCTGGTGGCCTGGGGCGATCGACCGCGAGGTGCTCGTGGAGTGCGCCGCGGCGCTGCAGGGCAAGCACGACTTCACGGCGTTCACGCCGAGCGAGACGGAGCACTCGTGGTTTCACTGCGACGTGCGGCGCGCGGAGTGGTCGGCGAAAGGGGATCTGCTGGAGTTCTGGATCGAGGCGGACATGTTCCTGAGGCACATGAATCGCGTGCTGGTCGGCACGATGCTCGACGTCGCGAGCGGACGGCGGACGATGGATGAGTTCAAGGGCCTGCTCGAGGGCCGTCCGAGGGCCGAGGCCGGCAGGACCGCGCCGGCGCACGGCCTCGCGCTGGCAAGCGTGTCCTACGAGTAGACGAGCAGCGAGGCGGGGTAACGCGGCGGCTACAGCGGGGGACCGAAGCGCGCCCTATGCTGGGGAAACAGATGCTGAAAGGTGCAGAAAAATGCTGAACGTGCTGCTGACAAACGACGACGGGATCGAGGCCGAGGGCCTGCAGGCGATGCGCACGGCGCTCGCCGCGGTGCAGGGCGTGCGCCTGGCGGTGATCGCGCCGGACGGCAACCGCTCGGCGATGGCCCGCTCGATCACGACGCGCAGGCCGTTGTGGGTGGAGGAGGTGCCGTTCGCGGCGGATGGGACGGTCGGCTATGCGACCGACGGCACGCCGGTCGACTGTGTGCGGCTCGCGAGCCTCGGACTGGTCGAGGGGTTCACAACCGACCTGGTCGTGTCCGGGATCAACCACGGCGCGAACCTCGGCGATGACATCACCTACTCGGGCACGGTCGCGGCGGCGCTGGAGGGGGTGGTGCTGGGAATCCCGGCGATCGCGGTCTCCCAGCAGTCGAAGGCACGGGCGCTCGACTTCCGTTACGACGGCGGCTTCGGATTCGAGGTCGCGGCCGGGTTCGTAGCGGCCTTGGTGGAGCGGATCGAGGAGGTGCCGTTGCCGGCGAGCACGCTGCTGAACGTGAACGTGCCCGCCGGCACGCCCGAGGGGGTCGAGGTGACGAGCCTCGGCAAGCGGATCTACAGGGACGAGCTGAAACTCCAGCACGAGGAGGATGGGCCGCCCGCGCGCAGGCGCTATTGGATCTACGGCTCGGACCCGGGCTTTCACGACGAGCCGGGCACCGACCTGGCAGCGGTGGCGGCCGGGCGGATCGCCGTGACACCGATCCATTTCGACCTGACCGACCGACCGGGCTTGGAGGCTCTCCGAAGCTTCGACCTGGAGGCGCTGCTAGCCCCGGTCGCCTGGCCTGCAAGCGCCGTGAGCGACGGCCCGCAGCCACCGCCACCAACACCGCCCTCCGGGCCGGGGCCGACGGCAGGATACGCGCGCGCGTGAAAGATGCTGAAGCGCGCGCTCGAGCAGCACGCCCACCGTTACTACGTGCTCGACGATCCGACGATCGGCGACGGGGAGTACGACGCGCTGCTGGACGAGCTGCGGGGGATCGAGCGGGAGCATCCCGAGCTGCTGAGCGCGGACTCGCCGACCCAGCGGGTCGGCGGCGAGCCGATCGGGCGGCTGGAGAAGGTCGAGCACCTGGAGCCGATGCTGTCGTTGGACAACGTGCGCTCCGAGGAGGAGCTGCAGAGCGTGGGTGGAGCGCATGCGCAATCACCTGGCACGCGAGGGGATCTCCGAGCCGTCCTTTCAGTACGTGGTCGAGCCGAAGATCGACGGCCTGGCGATCAGCCTCGTCTATCGCGATGGCATGCTGGAGCGAGGAGCCACGCGCGGGAACGGCGAGGTGGGAGAGGACGTGACGCACAACCTGCGCACGATCCGCTCGATCCCGCAGAGGCTGTCCGACGCGCCACCGCTCGTGGAGGTGCGCGGCGAGGTCTACATGTCGCTCGCGGACTTCACGGCGCTGAACGAGCGCCGGGCGGAAGCGGGCGAGTCGACGTTCATGAACCCGCGCAACTCGGCCGCCGGGACGATCCGTCAGCTCGACCCGGCGGACGCCGCCAAGCGGCCGCTGTCGTTCTGGGCCTACCAGGTCGGCGTCACGGAGAGCCTCGCCTTCGAGCGCCACTCCGAGGCGTTGCAGTGGCTGCGCGAGCGCGATTTCCCGGTCAACCCGGACATCAAGCTGCTCGGCAGCGAGGAGGACGTGATCGCGCAGTGCCTGCAGTGGCAGGAGCGCCGCGGGGAGCTGGATTTCGAGATCGACGGCGTGGTGATCAAGGTCGACGATCTGGCGCTCCAGCACAGGTTGGGGTCGGTTGGACGCGACCCGCGCTGGGCGGTCGCGTGGAAGTTTCCGCCGACCACCGCCGTGACGCGCCTGGAGAAGGTCATGTGGAATGTCGGCAAGTTCGGCGACCTCCGTCCCTATGCGCTGCTCGAGCCGATGGCGGTGGGTGGCGTGATGATCGCCAAAGCGACGCTGCACAACGAGGAGGACATCGTCCGCAAGGACATCCGCGCCGGGCGAGGACGTGATCGTGATGCGCGCCGGCGATGTGATCCCGCAGGTGGTCTCGCCCGCACCGCACGTCGTCGAGCAGCTCCGCTCGCCCGCGGCCCCGCACCCGCCGGCTCGCTGCCCGTTCTGCGACACGCCGACGGTCAAGCCGCAGGAAGCGGTATTCACGAAGTGCCCGAACCGCGACTGCCCGGAGCGCGCGCGGCAGCTGCTGCAAGCCACTTCGTCTCACGAGGAGCGATGGACATCGACGGCCTCGGCGAGAAGCAGGTCGCGATGCTGCCGAAGCGGGGCTGGTTGAAGAGCGACGCGGACTTCTACCGGCTGACCGAGGAGCAACTCGATGGTGCTCGAGGGCTTTGGCGAGGTCTCGGCCCGCAACCTGTCGGAGGCGATCGAGGCCTCGAAGCAGCGCCCGTTCGCACGCGTGCTGTTCGCGCTGGGGATCGAGGAGGTCGGCGAGGTGACTGGCCGCAACCTGGCGATGCGCTTCCGCAACATCGACGCGCTGCTGGATGCGTCGTGCGAGGGATCGAGCAGACGCCGGGCATCGGCGAGAAGATGGCGAAAGCGATCAGAGAGCAGCTCGACGACGAGCGCATGCAGGGCCTGATCGCGGATCTGCGCCAGGCTCGGGCTGCGCTTCAGCGAGGAGGGGCCGCTGCCGTCGGAGGGCCCGCTGGCGGGCAAGACGCTCGTGATCACTGGGACGATGCCGAACTGGTCGCGCGAGCAGGCCACCGAGCAGATCCTGGCGGCCGGCGGGCGCGTGACCACCTCGGTGTCGAAGAAGACCGACTACCTCGTCGCCGGCGAGAGCGCGGGCTCGAAGCTGGAGAAGGCCGAGCGCCTGAAGGTCAGGGTGCTCGACGAAGCTGGGTCTTCGCGAGGTGCTCGGTCAGTAATCGGCGACGGTGATCGTCATGTGGTCCTGGAAGACGTGCGCGGTCTCGGTCGGGATCCCGTCGGTGAAGATCGCGAACGCGAGCGTGTGCCCGTCGGCGGCGTTGCAGTAGCCGACGAGGTTGGAGACGCCCGTGAGCGTGCCGGTCTTGCCCTGACAGCGGCCGGCGGCGCCGGTGTCGCGCATCCGTTCGGCGAGCGTGCCGGTCTCCCCGGCCACGGCCATGCTGTCGCGCAGCACCGGGCCGATCGGGGTCGAGGCCAGCTCCACGAGCAGGTCGGCGACCTCGTAGGGCGAGGTTTTGTCGGCTTCGGAGAGGCCCGAGCCGTCGACGACGTGGGGGTGGATGCCGAGCAGCGAGCCGATCGTCGCACGCACGACCGCCGCGCCCGCCGACGTCGTCCCCGCGCCGCCGTAGAGCGCGCCGAGATCCTTGACGAGCGTCTCGGCGAAGAAGTTGTCCGACGGCGGCAGCATCAGGCCGAGCAGCTGGGTCACCGTGGGCGACTGCACCTGCGCGAGCTGGGTCGCCCCGGCCGGCGTGGTGGCCGCGCCGCTGTGCCCGGCGATGCTGACGCCGTCGCTCTTCAAGTCCGCCAGCAGCTCGTGGGCGGCGTAGGCGGCGGGCGCGTGCGGGGCGAGCAGGCTCTCCGAGCCCGGTCTCGCCGCGGTTGAACGCGAGCCCCGAGAGCGTTCCTTCGAGGAACGGGTCGGGTCGCGTAGTCGCTGGAGGGCTCGCCGCGGAGCGAGTCGAAGTAGGACTCGTCGCCGTAGACGGAGCCGGTGATGCGGTGGATGCCGTCGGTGTGCACGAGCTCGGTCACGAGCGAGGAGACCGACGCGCCGATGCCGTCGTAGTGCGAGCGGATGAACGCGCTGGAGCCGAACGTCGGGTCGCCGCCGCCGCGCAGGTACAGGTTGCCTTCCCACACGCCGCCGGGCGCGAGCCTGCCGACGCCGTACACGGTCGTGCTCAGCCGAGCGGTCGGACCCATGCGCTCCAGCGCGGTGGTCGCGGTGTAGAGCTTCTCCACCGAGGCCGGCGGGCGCAGCGTCGAGGCGCGCTCGGAGAACAGCGCCTGGTGGGTGGTGAGGTCGTACACGTAGGCGCCGTCCGCCGGGCCGGCGAGCGCGAGCTGGTGGCTGAGGTCGGACTGCAGCCCGGCCAGATCGCCGGATGCGCTCGCCGCGGCGGGCGCGAGCAGGCAGGCGCCGAGGAGCACGAGCAGACCCGCGAGCAGCGTCAGGCGGGCCACGCTGGCCAGGTGGGGGATCCGGGTCAGGCGGGCGACCTTGGGCGGGCGGACGACATGGGGCGCAGACGCGAGCGTGGGCAGGCGGGCCATGCGGGGCAGCGACGCGAGCGGCGCCACGCGAGGCGCCGGGAGGCCGATGGCGAGTAGGGAAAGGGGTTTCCGGGGCAAGGAACCGTAAAATGAATCGAGCATGGGCAAGGTTGTCAAGCTGGAACCTACGGCCAAGGCGCGAGTTGCGGCGCAGCGGGGCGCGGCGACGAAGAAAAAACGCGGGACCGCGGGCGCGTCGACCGACCCGCCGCCGCCGGCGCAGCCACAAGACGGCGCTCGTGCTGGGCGGTGGCGGCTTCACCGGGGGCGTGTACGAGATCGGCGCGCTGCGGGCGCTCGATCTGATGGCGACGAACAGCACGGTCAACCAGTTCGACGTCTATGTCGGGACCTCGGCGGGGTCGTTCATCGCCGCGCTGTGCGCCAACGGCGTGACCCCGGAGGAGATGATGCGCGTCGTCACCCACCAGGGGAAGGCGCCGTTCCGCGACGTCGACCTCGGCGATCTGCTGCAGCTGAACCTGCTCGAGTTCGCGCGCACGGGCGCGACTGTTGCCGCTGCGGATGGTCTCGCTGGCGCGCCAGGTGGTGGGCCAGCGGGGCCAGGTGTCGGCGATGGACGTGCTGCTGGGGCTCGCGGAGGGACTGCCCTCGGGCGCGTATACGGGCGCCGGGATCGAGAAATACCTGCACAGCGTGCTGAGCGAGCCGGGCCGCAGCGACGAGTTCACAGAGCTGCGGCGCGAGCTGTACCTGACGGCCACCGATCTGGACACGTGCGAGCGGATCGTGTTCGGCGCGGAGGGCTACGACGACGTGCCGATCTCCACCGCGGTACGCGCCTCGGGGGCGCTGCCGATGGTGTACGCGCCGGTGCAGGTGAAGGGTCGCGAGCTGATCGACGGCGGCGTCGTGTCGACCACGAACCTGGACATCGCCGTCGAGGCGGGCGCGAAGCTGGTGGTGGTGATCAACCCGCTCGTGCCGTTCGTGAACGACTTCGCCGGGCAGGTGCGGACGCTGCGCGGGACACGTCCGCGCCGGGTCTCGGACATGGGCTTCGCGCAGATCGGCTACCAGACGTTCAAGCTGCTCGCGCACCAGCGCCTGCACGAGATGGCCCAGCGCTGGGAGGAGCGCTATCCGGGCGTCGACATCGTGCTGATCGAGCCCGAGCCGACCGACGAACTGATGTTCCAGACATCGATGATGAACTTCACCTCGCGCGTGGAGATCGCGCGGCACGGGTTCGAGTCGGTGACGAAACACCTGGCGGGCGAATACGAGCACTACCGCGAGATCTGCGAGCGCCACGGGCATCGACATCTCGCGAGCAAGACGGCGTGAAGAAAGTGGTCGAGCACTTCGAGGTCGAGCAGCGAAGGAGGAGCGAGCGCCTGGCGGAAGATCCTCGAGAGGCACGACCGGCGCGCTGCTGCGCCAGGTCCAGGCATCGCGGCTCAGCGGCGACGCAGCGGCTAAAGCAGCGCTTTGTCGAGCGCGCCGAGCAGGCGCTCGGAGCACGCTGCGTCACGCAGGCCGATCCGCACGTGACGGGGCTCGCCGAGCGCGTCGCCACCGGCCACGAGCACGCCGGCGCGCGCCAGGCGCGCGACCAGCTCGCCACCGTCGACGGACGGGTGGGCGACCCACAGGAAGTTGGCCTGGCTGTCGGCCACCTCGAAGTGGCGCTCGCGCAGGGCGGCGGTCAGCGCGACGCGCTCGGCGGAGATCAGGCGCACGCGCTCGGCCACCAGCTCCGAGCAGCTGCGCAGCGCCTCCAGCGCACCCGCCTGGGAGACCTCGGAGACGCCGAGGTCGGGCGCGAGCTCGGCGAGCAGCTCCTCCGAGCCGGGCGCGCCGAGCGCGTAGCCGATGCGCAGCCCCGCAAGGCCCCAGGCCTTGGAGAAGCTGCGAAAGACGAGCAGCCGCGGGTGGTCCTCGAGCAGTCCAGCGAGCTGTCGATGGGCTGTGCGTCGGCGAACTCGACGAGCGACTCGTCGAGCAGCACGGCTACGCCCTCGGGCAGCCCGTCGAGCAGCCGCGGGAGCTCGGCTGGTGGACAGCAGCTCGCCGGTCGGGTCGTTGGGGCTGGCCAGCGCGATCACGCGGGTGTCGTCCTCGCCGGCGGCCTCCAGCAGCGCGTCGACGCCGCCGGTCACGGGCACGGCGCGGCCGTGGGCGCGGCGGGCCATGATCGGATACAGGGGGTAGGAGGGCCAGGAGGTGATCAGCCGCTGGCCGGGCGCGATCAGCGCGCGCGTGGCGGAGCTGAGCAGCTCGGCGGCGCCGTTGCCGAGGATCAGGCGCCCGGAGTCGACGCCGTGGCGCGCGGCCAGCTCGTCGTGCAGCTGGGAGCCGCGCAGGTGCGGGTAGCGCTGCATGCCGCGCTGTGCGGTGAACGTGATCGCTGAGACGATGTGCGGATGGGCGAGCTCGGGCCAGGTGGTCTGCGAGAGGTCGAGCGTCTCCACGCGGGTGAGCGCCTTGCGCCGGCGCTCGGCGGCCTGCGCGCGCAGGCCGTGGTTGACCTCCTCCTCGGACATCCCTTCGAACTGGCGGTAGTAGTCGAGCAGGCCCATCTGCTCAACCGGTGGAGCGCTGCTCATCTCACCCACCGCTGCCGGTGCCGGAGCCGGAGAATTCGGCGCCCGGGCCGTGGATCACGACGAACCAGAACGTGAAGATCAACGCGCAGATCGCCGCGGTGGTCGCGAAGATCCGCCCGAGCGCGCCGCTGCGCTGGTCGTGGCCGGCGGCGCGGCGCACGAGGATCCAGGCCTGATCGAGACGGCGCAGGATCGCGAGCGCTCCGAACAGGAACGCGAACAGCCCGACGAACGAGACGAGGATGCCGATGGAGACGCTGCCCGAGAGGTAGTCGACCTGCGAGCCGATCCACAGGCAGGCGAGCGGGATCGGCCCCCAGCAGAGCAGGCTGAGGACGATCATCGCGCCGAGCAGGATGCCGGCGAGCGAGCCGTCGAAGCGTTGGCGCAGCGCGCTGCCGCGCTCGGGCAGCGCGCGGAAGCGGACCGGGGCCGTGCCGGGCCGGCGCCCGACGAACAGGCCGCCGTTGTCGGATGGATCGCTGCGCATCTTTCCCTATGTTCGCAGCTATGTGGCCGTGAACCGGTCAGCCGGCGTAGAGCGCGTCGAACAGCGTCGGCGTACTGCTCGTTGACGACGTTGCGCTTGACCTTCAGCGTCGGCGTCAGCTCGCCGGTGGCCTGCGAGAGGTCGTGGTCGAGGATCGCGAACTTCTTGACCTGCTCGACCTGCGCGTATTTCTGATTCGCGCGGTCGATCTCCCGCTGGATCAGCGCGCGCACCTCCTCGGAGCGCGCGAGCGAGGGGATGTCCTGCGGCAGGTCGTGCTCGTGGGCGTAGGAGGGGATCTCTTCCTCGTCGAGCGTGATCAGCACGACGGGGTAGGGGCGCTGGTCGCCGTGCATCACCGCCTGGGAGATCCAGCGGCACTGCTTGAGGTCGTTCTCGATGTTCGCGGGCGTCAGGTTCTTGCCGCCGGCGGTGATGATGATGTCCTTCTTGCGGCCCGGTGATCGAGAGGTAGCCGTCCGCGTCGAGCGAGCCGAGGTCGCCGGTGTGCATCCAGCCGTCCTCGACCGCGCCGAAGCTCTCTTCCGCGCGGTTGTGGTAGCCGGCGAAGATGTTCGGGCCTTTGATCAGGATCTCGCCGTCCTCGGCGATCTTCAGCTCGACTCCGGGCAGGGCACGGCCGACGGTGCCGAAGCGGTGGTTCTCGACCGTCGAGACGGTCGCCGCGGTGGCGGTCTCGGTCATGCCGTAGCCCTCGAGCACCGGCACGCCGCAGGCCCAGAAGAATTCGAGGATCTCTTTGGCGATCGGCGCGGCGCCGCTGGTCGCGTGGCGCACGTTCCCGCCGAAGATCCCGCGGACGAGCTTGAACAGCTCGTCGTCGGCTTCGTCGAAGGGCTTCTGCAGCTCCGCGGGGACGGGTTCGCCGCGGTTGATCATGTCGCGCACCTTCACGCCGAGCTTGATCGCCTCCTGGGCACGCTGGCGCTCCTCGGGCGGCTTGGCCTCGATCGCGCCGTGCGCGAGCGTGTAGATCTTCTCGAATACGCGCGGCACCGACGGCAGGTAGGTGGGTTTGACCTCCATCAGCTCGGGCACGATCTGCTTGGTGTCGCCGCCGAAGTAGGCGAGCGTGCCGCCGAGGTCGAAGACGGCGAGCTGGACCAGCAGCGCGAAGGAGTGAGCGAGCGGCAGGTACAGGTAGACGACCTCGTCGTCGGTGATCTCGCCGGCATCGCCGATCATGTCGACGATCGCCCGATAGTTGCCGTGGGTGAGCACGCAGCCCTTCGGTGGGCCGGTCGTGCCGGAGGTGTAGATGAACGTGTAGGGGTCCTCGGGGCGCACGGCCGCGCGGCGCGCGTCGAGCTCCTCGGAGGAGCGCGTGCGTCCGCGCTCGCGGACTTGCTCGAGCGTGATCGCCTGCAGCGCCTCGGCGGCGGACGAGGCGCCGTTGGCGGAGACCTTCTCGGATGAGGACCCATCCGCCGGATCGATCACGATCACGGTGCGCAGGTTCGGCAGCTGATCGCGGATCGCGGCGATCTTCGCGAGCTGCTCCTCGTCCTCGCAGACGATCGCGCTGGCGCCGGAGTCGGAGATCACCCACAGGCACTCCTCGGGGGAGTTGGTCTGATAGATCGGCACGACGACCGCGCCCGCGGCGGTTGCGCGCCAGGTCGGCGTAGGACCACTCGGGACGCGTGTTGGCGAGGATGCAGACGCGCTCGCCCGGCTCGATCCCGAGGTCGATCAGCCCGAGCCCGATCTCCTGCACGATCGTGGCGAGCTCCGCGTAGCTGACGTCGTGCCAGGCGCCGCCGCGCTTGAAGCGCACGGCCGTGTGCTCCGCGTGCTCGGCGGCAGTGCGCGGGATCAGGTCGGCGATCGTGCTCGACCCCGTCGTGCTTGGTCCTGCGCTCGACACCGTGGCGGTGGCCTCCATAACGACTCTCCTCCTCCTTGATCAGGCTGAAGTAACGGATGGATCTTAGTCCTCATTGCGCTCTTTGTGCGATAACGGCGGTAAAGGATCTGTGCGGGTGGCCGGAAGGCGGCGAGAGCCGACGCCGCTGACTCCGACGCAGGCGAGGCGGAAGGCGGGCAGGACGGCGGGCGAGCGGTGTGGGATACTGGCAAGTGCGTCGGGGCGTGGCGCAGCCTGGTAGCGCGCACCGTTCGGGTCGGTGAGGTCCCGGGTTCGAATCCCGGCGCCCCGATAATAAAAAACCCCGCATGTGCAGGGTTGTTGATCTGGCAGCGCGAGGCAGCCCCGCGAGCGAGTAAAAAGAGGTTCTGATCAGCAGTGCTCGTCGTCGGGATCCTCGACGACGGCAGCGGTGCAGTCGGCGACGGCTGAGGCGCAGTCCACGACGTGGCTCGTCGTCGCCTGCTGAAGCAGGCTGTAGAGAGTCTCGCGCTGCTCGGCGTCGAGCGCACCCAGCACCTCGTCCTCGGCGGCGGCGAGCGCGGCCTCAGCATCCGTCAGGCGCTGGCTCCGTCGCTCGGTCAGCTCGACGATGTGGCGGCGGCGGTCCTCGGTCGATCGGCGGCGCAGGATCAGCCCGTCGGCCTCGAGCTGGTTGAGCAGCCCGATCAGGTTGGTTCGATCGGTCTGCAGCGCGGCCGCGAGCGCCTGCTGTGTGGGGCTGCCGTGGTCGCGCAGAACCGTCAGCGCGACGAGGTGGCGCGGGCGCAGGCCGAGCGGCGCAAGCGCCGACTCGGCGCGCAGCCTAGTGAGGCGCGCGAGGTGGTCGAGCAACGCGGAGGAGCGATGGCGTGAGGCGGTCGTAACGATGACTACAAGTGTAGAGCACTTGGCAACTCTGTTGTCTGCTACAACTGAGTTGTAAATAGCAAACGACTTGTAAAGGACGACAACATGGCTCATCTTCTTCAGATCGACTCGAGCGTCCAGGGCGAGCTGTCTGTCAGCCGCGCGCTCACGGCACGCGCCGCGAAGGTATGGCTCGCGGCCAATCCGGGCGGCACGGTCACCTATCGCGACCTCGGCGCCGAGCCGTTGCCGCACTTCACCAGCGAGACGGGCCGCGCGCGGATGGTGCCGGCGCAGGAGCGCACGCCGGCCGAGGTCGCCTCGTGGGAGCTGACCGAGCAGGTCGTGGGAGAGGTGCTCGAGGCGGACACGATCGTGCTTCGGCCTGCCGATCTACAACTTCGGCCCTCCGAGCAGCGTGAAGTCGTGGGTCGACCATCTGATCGCGCCGGGGCTCTCGATCGACGCCGCAACCCATGCCGGGCTGCTCGGCGGTCGCGACATGCTCGTGCTGGCATCCAAAGGCGGGGGCTACCAACCGGGCACGCCGCGCGAGGGCTGGGACCACGCCGAGCCATGGCTACCGCACGGACTGAGCTTGACGGGCCTTGAGCCGCGCTTCATCACCGCCGAACTGACGCTCGCCAACACCAATCCACAGATGGCCGAGCTGAAGCCGCTCGCGGCCGAGAGCCTCGCGGCAGCCGAGCGCGAGATCGACGCGCAGTGGGCGTCCGTCGCCGCGTAGGCCGGGAGGAGTCCGCCGGCGTAGTGATTGGTTATCGGTGCCCGGTTGCGTGCGCCAAGCGCGATGCGCCTGGTTACAGGTGACCATGTGCGTCGTGGTGCAGTTTCAGCCGCCGACGGTTCGTGCCGATATTGATTCGGTGATTTCCCGGCTCGAGCGGTCGTCTGCGCGCTTCCCTGCGGCGACCCGGTGGGGCATGGGCGCGCGTGCCGTTCTGGCCTGCGCCGTCCTCGTGGCCACGATCGCGGCGCCGTCGGCCGCCGGTGCGACGAGCGGAGCATCCCGTGCGCTGCGGCGCCAGCGCGCGCATGCGGCGGTCATCGGCGGTCAGCCCGCGGAACCCGGCACGTTCCCGTGGATGGCGTACGTTCTCGACTTTCGCGGCAACGAGGTGGGCCAGTGCTCCGGGACGGTCGTCGCGCCGAACCTGGTCCTGACGGCCGGCCATTGCGCCGAGGACATGCAGACCGGTGTCGTCAACGAAGCCTCGGGCTACCGGGTCCTGACCGGCAACGTGGACTGGGCGGCTCCCGAAACCGAAAAACAGGTGTCAGATGTCACCAGGGTGATCCCCTGTCCCTGCTTCGACCGTCACACCGCGGTCGGCGATGTCGCGCTGCTGCAGCTGTCCACTCCCACCACTGCGCCGGCCATCACGCTTGCCTCGACGCCCGCATGGAGGCACGGGGGCGCTGCTGGCCGGATGGGGTAAGACGTACTCCCAACAGGGCACCCTGGTCGAACGGCTGCAATGGGCGCAGACGGTCGTGCAGCGCCCGGGAATCTGCGAACGCGAAGCCTCCCCGTTCAGCCCGGCGAGCGAGGTCTGCGCGATCGAGGAGCCCGACCGCCAGACGGGCGCGTGCAACGGGGACAGCGGTGGCCCACTGCTCGTGGCGGAACCGTCGGCGGCCGGGGGCATGGTGCAGATCGGCGTCGCGAGCCACGTGTACAACGAATGCGCCACCACCAGCCCGTCCGTGTTCACGCGCGTCGACGCGATCTCCGCCTGGGTGAGAGGATGGGCGCAGGCGCTCGCGAGCGCTCCGCCCGCCTCGGCATCGCTGCCGGCCGGCCTCGTCGCGGCGCCCACCCTGCCCGGCGTCGCCAGCGGCCGCTCGGTCAGTCTCGGAAGTGGCGCCCTCTCGCTCGTGCTCAGCTGCGACGGCGAGGGAGGGGTCTGCAGCGGCGAAGCCGAGGCGACCGTCACGGTGCGAGTGGAGCTCATCGCGCGGCACGGCGGCAGCAGGCAGATCGTATCCAGGCGCATCCGCAAGGTGACGCTCGCCAATGTGGACTTCGCGATCGCGCCCGGCGCGAGCATCTCGGTCAGCTCTCCGCTCTCCCCCCAGAACCGCGCGCTGCTGTCCCGTCTCGGCGGCGGACCGCTCGACGTGACGCTGAGCGGCCGAGGCGTCACCCACCGCGTCATTACGCTGGAGCCCGCCGGGGTCGGTGCGTGAGTAGAGTCCAGGCGGTGACGTTCGTTCTGCTCACCGGCGCCACGCGCGGCATCGGCCAGGCCGCGGCGGTCGAGCTGGCCAAGGAAGGCGCCGAGCTGGCGCTTGTCGGCCGCGACGCCGAGCGCGTGCAGGCCGTCGCGCGGGAAGCCAGGGCGGCCGGTGGCGAGGACGCGCAGGTCCACGAGCACGTCGCCGACCTTGCGCTGATGGCCGACGTGCGCACGCTCGCGGAGGAGGTTCGCGAACGCTACGGGCAGATCGACGTGCTCGCGAACAACGCCGGGGCGCTGTTCGCCTCGCGCAATCTGACCACCGAGGGCTTCGAGCAGACATTCGCGCTGGACCATCTCGCGCCGTTTCTGCTCACCAACCTGCTGCTCGATCGCCTGGCGGGCGGGCGCGTCGTGACCACGGCGTCAGACGCCCACAAAGCAGGCAAGCTGGATCTCGACGACCTGCAGTCGGAGAAGTCCTACGCGGCGATGCGCGTGTACGGGACGGCGAAGCTCTGCAACATCCTCTTCACGCGCGAGCTGGCCAAGCGCGCGCCGCAGCTGCACGCGAACTGCTTTCACCCGGGCGTCGTGCGGACTGGCTTCGGCAAGAACGACAACGGGATCTGGAAGGTCCTGACGACGCTCGGCTCGCCCTTCTTCCGCTCCCCCGAGCGCGGCGCCCGCTCGTTGGTGTGGCTCGCGCTGTCCGATCAGGCGGCGAATTGACCGGCGAGTACGTCCAGGACGAGAAGGTGCTGCAGCCCAGCGGCCAGGCCCGGGACGAGATCCTCGCCGAGGGTCTCTGGGAGCACAGCGCCCAGCTCGTTGGCCTGCCCGTCGAAGCGCCTGCCTGAGCGCACCTGCGACTCGCCTCCGTTGCGGCGGCGTTTTCACGCTGGCATGGCCTCACCTTCTAGGCTGACTCGGCATGGAGCTAGAGCAGGCGATCCGCAGCCGGCGTACGCACAAGGCGTTCGGCCCCGACCCGGTCGCGCCGGAGGTGTTGGAAGAGCTATTCGAGCTGGCGCGCTGGGCGCCGAACCACAACTTGACAAACCCCTGGCGCTTCCGGGTTCTGGGACCGCGGACGCTTGCGCGGCTGAAGCAGCTCGCCGAGGAGCTCTCGCCCGGCTCTGCAGGGCAAGCTCGATCGCGCGCCGACGCTCGTCGTCGCGTCGGTCCTTCGCGCGGGCGATGACTCCCAGCAGGCGGACGATCTGCTCGCGACGGCGGTCGCCGCCTATCTGGTGCTGCTCGCCGCGCACGGCCGCGGTCTAGCCTCCTACTGGCGCAGCGTGCCGCTGCTGGACTCGCCTGCGGGGCGGGAGGCGCTGGCGCTCGACGCGGCCGAGCGGCCGATCGGGCTGTTGCATCTCGGCCGCCCCCGCCAGGAGCAGCGCGTGCCCGAGCGAGCGCCGGTCGCGGATTTCGCGCGCTACCTGCCGTAGGTGTGAAGGACGCGGCGGACTACCCGACGAGCTGTGGCGCCAAGGCGAGGCTCGGCTGTCTCGACTGGCGTCTCGACCTCGATCCGCGACTGCTCCGGCGCGGCCACCACGCGGTTGCGGCCCGTACGCTTGGCCTCGTACAGGGCCTCGTCTGCCGCCTTGAACAGCGAGTCGTAGTCGACCTGTGCGCCGCGCGCCGCGCTCACGCCGAGGGAGATCGTGATCGGGATGTCGGTTGGCCGTGCCTGCTCGACGGCCTCGCGCAGCCGCTCGGCGACTTCTTGGCCGGCCTGCAGGCCGATGCCGGGGAGCACGGTCAGGAACTCCTCGCCACCCAGGCGATAGACGAGCTCGAATGAGCGCAACCGCTTGCGCAACTCATAGGCGATGTCGCGCAGGACCGCGTCCCCACAGTCGTGGCCGTGCTCGTCGTTGATCTGCTTGAAGCCGTCGACATCACAGAGCACGAGGCACACGGGCTGGCCGGTGAGCCGCGCCTGATGGGAGATCTCGAGGAAGCGGGGGACGAGCGCATGACGGTTGAGCAGTCCCGTCAGGGGATCGAGGATCGCCTCGTCGCGATGGTGCAGCTCGGCTGCTTGCAGGGCCCAGACGATCGAGACGACCCCCGCCAGCAGCGCGAGGGCGGCGATCAGCGGCACGGGATCCTCGAGCGCCCACTCAGGGTGCACGCCGATCGAGGCCACGAGCGTGATGACGATCGTCAAAACGAGCGCCGCGATCACGACCCGGGGACGAAAGCGCGCCGCGACCATCCCGGCGGGCAGCACCATCCAGGACAGCACCGGACTGCGCGGGCCTCCGCTGAGCGCGATCCCCGTGCCGATTATCAGCATCGTGATCACGATTGCGGTGGCGCTCACACGCTCGGGATGGGGGCTCTTGCCAATCAGCCGGTCGACGACCGCGAAATTGAGCGCTGAGGCTGCGAACAGGATCAGCGTCCACCAGCCGATCCACGGTGCGGAGATCACGAGCGCGATACCGACCGCCAGCGAGCCGACGCGGCGGATCGTGCGCACGCGGTCGTTGGCGTCCACGACGCGACTGCGGTCGAGCTCCGTCGGGCATAGCCATGAAGCCCCGGACATAGGTATGTTCATCGGAAGTAGGTTTGTGCCGATATAGCTCAGGTGTTCAATATGGACGACTTGACGGTGCCCGCCGCACCTGGGTTCGGGCTTCGGCTGCGCCGCGCGCTGCACCCGCGACGCCTCGCGCACGCGCGTTTTCGCGCACGAGAGAACGACTCGGCCTTTGCCTTCGGCGCCCGCCTGTTCGCGGCGGTCGCGCTCACCTTTGCGCTGATCGGCGTGGTCGGCTACGTGCTCATCGACCGCAATCTCGAGCACCGGCAGATCCAGAACTACGCCGCCGCTCAGCGGGCGGACGCCCAGGGCTTCGAAGACGTCGCCGCCCATGCGGATTCACCGGCGGAGGCGATCGCCCAGGTCGATCGGCTGCTCGACGCGATCGCCCGGCGTCCCGGCACGCTGGAGGCGGTCCTGATCGACCAGCGGCACGTGATCGCGGCGGCGGGCGAGGATCGCGTGATCGGGACTGAAGACGTCGACCCCCGGATCGACGCCGCGCTGGAGCATGGGAGGGCATACGCCGGCCGCGAGGGCGACCGAACGGAGGACCGCGAGAACTTCGAGTTCGTCGTGCCCGTCAACCTGCCGGGCGGCCGCTACGCCTACGAGGTCACATACGACCACCGCACCTACGACGCACAGCTGCACGACATGCGCATGGTGCTCTTGCTGGTCGGCCTGCTCGCGCTGTTCGGTGGCGGCGCCGTCTTCTACGTGGTCGGTGGGCGCGCGTTGATGCGCGACCATCGCCGCGCTTTGCAGCGCGCCACGCGCGATGGGCTGACCGACCTGCCCAACCAGCGCGCCTTCCAGGACGAGCTCCCCCAGGCGGTCGCCTCCGCGGCGCGCTACCAGGACCCTCTGGCGTTGGTCGTGCTCGACGTCGACGACTTCAAGTTCATCAACGACCATCACGGCCATCCGCACGGCGATTCGGTGCTGAGGCGTGTGGCCGAGGTGTTGCGCGAGGCCAGGCCCGGAGACCGCCCCTACCGGATCGGGGGCGACGAGTTCGCGTTGCTCTTGGCGCACACGGACTCTGACGGCGCTCGCACGCTCGCACGCCGGCTGAGTCGCAGCTTCACCGAGGCCGGCGTCGAGGTCAGCGTCGGCGTGAGCGCGCTGCGCTCCGGGGGACTGGAATCGCCTGCGGAGGCCGGGAATTGGCCGCGGCGGGCCGGGCCGACACGCTGCGCGCCGAGGCCGACGCCGCGCTGTACGAGGCCAAGCGCCAGGGCGGCCACCGCAGCGCGCACTTCGACGACATTCGCGAGCGCGTGGTCGTGACCAGCACCGCGAAGAAGGAAGCCGTTCGCGCGTTGATCGATGAGGGAGGCTTGACGACCGTATTCCAGCCGATCTGGGACTTCGCGGCGGAGACCCTGCTGGGGGTGGAGGCGCTGATGCGTCCCGACCCCGCCTACGGACTGTCCGGGTCGGCGGAGGCGTTCGACGTCGCCGAGCAGCTCGGGCGCGTCCACCAGCTCGACATGCTGTGCGTCGAGAACGCGCTGCGCTCGGTGGGCGAGCTCGCCGATGGCGTACTGCTGTTCATCAACCTCTCCCCGCACACGCTCGACCTCGACGCGGCTCATAACGACTGGGTGCGCTTGGCGGTGCAGGGGGCTGGGCTGTCGCCGTCGCAGGTCGTGATCGAGGTAACCGAGCGCTTCGGCGGGCGCACCGCGGCGGTCATCAAGTGCCTGCAGCGGCTACGCAAGCATGGGTTCAAGATCGCGCTCGACAACGTCGGCACGGGCAACTCGGGCCTGGAGATGCTGCGCAAGGTCGAGGCCGAGTTCGTGAAGCTCGACCCCTCGATCGTGATCGCCGCCCCGACCGATCCGAGCGCCCGTGCGGTACTCCTCGCGATGGCGACGTTCGCGCGCCAGACCGGCTCGTTCGTGATCGCCGAGGGCGTCGAAGACGAGGAGACGCTGAGGTTCCTGCGCTCGATCGACGTGCAAGACCTCTACGTCGACACGATCATCCAGGGTGGCCAGGGCGGCGAACTCGGCTCGCCTTCGTCGGTCATGCCGTCAGGTGTCCTCACCCCGCTGCGCGGCTCCCGCGCAACTGTTTGACCCCCCCATCCGGGCCTGCCGCCTCACACCGCTAGCCTGTCGGGCCGTGCTCGTACCCAGAGATGACATCAGGAACGTCGCGATCGTCGCGCACGTCGACCATGGCAAGACGACTCTGGTCGACGCGATGCTGTGGCAGTCGGGCGCGTTCAGGGTCGGCCAGGACGTGGCCACACGGGTGCTCGACTCGATGGACCTGGAGCGCGAGAAGGGGATCACGATCCTCGCGAAGAACACGTCGCTGCGCTACAGGGACGTCAAGCTGAACATCATCGACACGCCCGGGCACGCGGACTTCGGCGGCGAGGTCGAGCGCGGGTTGACGATGGTCGACGGGGTGCTGCTGCTGGTGGACGCGTCCGAGGGGCCGCTGCCGCAGACCCGCTTCGTGCTGCGCAAGGCGCTGGAGGCGAAGCTGCCGGTGATCCTCGTGATCAACAAGGTCGACCGGCCGGACGCGCGCGTGGCGGAGGTCGTCGACGAGGTATATGAGCTGTTCCTCGACCTCGACGCCGACGAGCAGCAGATCGACTTCCCGATCGTGTACTGCAACGCAAAGGCCGGTGTGGCGTCGCTGAAGTACGACCCTGTGCATGCGATCGAGGAGCGCGACCTGAGCCCGCTGCTGGACCTGTTGCTGGAGCGGATTCCAGCGCCGCTATACGACCCCGAGCACCCGCTGCAGGCGCTCGTGACGAACCTCGACGCCTCGCCTTACGTCGGCCGCCTGGCGCTGTGTCGCGTCAGGCACGGAAACATCAAAAAGGGTCAGCAGATCGCGTGGTGCCGCGCCGACGGGACGATCCAGAAAGCGCAGGTTGCGGAGCTGTACGTGACCGACGCGCTCGACCGCGTCGACGCCGAGGAAGCGGGGCCGGGCGAGATCATCGCCGTGGCCGGGATCGCCGAGGTGACGATCGGCGAGACGCTGGCCGATCCGGACGACCCACGGCCGCTGCCGGTGATCACGGTCGACGAACCGGCGATGTCGATCACGATCGGCGCGAACACCTCGCCGCTGGCGGGGAAAGATGGGAGCAAGCTGACGGCCAGGCAGATCGAGGCGCGCTTGCAGCAGGAGCTCGTCGGCAACGTCTCCCTGCGCGTCAACGAGACCGCCCGTCCGGACACGTACGAGGTGCAGGGCCGCGGCGAGTTGCAGCTGGCGGTGCTCGTGGAGATCATGCGCAGGGAGGGCTTCGAGATGACGGTCGGCCAGCCACACGTGGTCGAGCATCAGATCGACGGCAAGCGCCACGAGCCCGTCGAGCGCCTGTCGGTCGACGTGCCCGAGGAGCACGTCGGCACGGTCACGCAGCTGCTGGCCGCGAGGAAAGGGCGGATGGAGCACATGATCAACCACGGCACGGGCTGGGTGCGACTGGAGTACCTGGTGCCCGCGCGGGGGTTGATCGGCTTTAGCACGGAGTTTTTGACGGAGACGCGCGGGACGGGAATCATGCACCACGTGTTCGACCGCTGGGAGCCGTGGGCGGGCGAGCTGTTGACGCGCCAAAGCGGCGTGCTCGTGGCCGACCGCCGCGGCGAGACGGTGACCTTCTCGCTGTTCACCCTGCAGGAGCGGGGCTCGCTGTTCGTCGGTCCGGGGGAGGAGGTCTACGAGGGGATGATCATCGGCGAGAACGCGCGCTCGGAGGACCTCGACGTGAACCCGGTGAAGGAGAAGCACCTGACGAACATGCGCTCCTCGACCTCCGACGTGCTGGTGCGCTTGGACGCGCACCGCAAACTGACGCTCGACGAGGCGCTGGAGTTCGTGCGCGAGGACGAGTGCGTGGAGGTCACGCCGGAGAACGTGCGGATGCGCAAGGTCGAGCTGGGGAAGACCGAGCGCGTGAAGACGGCGCGCCAGGCGCGCAAGTGAGGCGCATGTTTCGGGTGAGGTCGATAGGCTCTCGCGCGTGAGCAGTGCAATGAAAACGGGCCGGGTCGCCCTGCTGGCCGCGGTGCTGACGATGGCCCTGAGCGCCGTCACCGCGAGCGCCGCGACCGTGATCCACTTTCAGCCCGAGAGCACGTCCGCGCTGACGGTGCAGCTGCACCATCACGAAGTCCACGCGCTGACCTTCCACCCGACGCCCGCGCCGGGGCACGTGCACGTTTCGCTGAACGACGGGCGGCACTTCACCGTCGTCTACGCCGCCGGCGAAGAAGCGCAGTTCGTCGCGCTGGCGCGCGCGGACGGCACGCCGGTGGCGGTCGCGGTGGCCAAGCCGAAAGCCGCCGCGAAACCGGCGCACCACACCCTGCGCTACGTCGCGGGCGGGATCCTGGTGCTCGTGATCGTCGTGGTCGCGGCCGTGCTGCTCGTGGATCGCCGTAGGAAGCTCAGCGAAGAGGGCGGCGACACGCCCCCTCCGACGCAGAGCCAGCCTTCGCAGTAGCCCTCTCCGGGCCTTCGCTCCCGACCTTTGACCACCTGAGGGTCGGGACGAGACGTCGCCGTCTCCATCAGGCCAAGAATAAGACTCAGTCTTATGATACTTTGCCGTGCGTGATGGGTCAACGAAGTCGGTGAGGAGCTCCCGCTCAACAGGGAAGGTGCTTGCGTACAGGCGTCCACGTACCGCGTTGGTTGCTCCTCGTGCTGGGGGCCGCGTGCATGGCCGGTTGCGACAAGAGCGATCCGGCCGGCAGCACCGGCGACCGGCGGCCGGCTGCGGGTCGTCGCGGCGGAGAACTTCTGGGGCAGCATCGCCGCGCAGCTCGGCGGCGATCGGGTGCGACGTGAGCAGCATCATCGTCAACCCGAGCACCGACCCGCACAGCTACGAACCGTCCGCCAGGACGCGCGCACGATCGCGGGGGCGAAGCTGGCGATCGTGAACGGGATCGGCTACGACAACTGGGCGCCGAAGCTGCTGGCCGCGAGTCCGCTGGCGGGGCGGAAGGTGCTGAACGTCGGGCAGTTGCTCGGATTGAAGGAAGGGGACAACCCGCACCAGTGGTACTCGCCGGCGAGCGTGCAGCGGGTGATCGCGCAGATCGTCGCCGACTACGACCGGCTCGATCCGGCCGGCGCCGCCTACTACGCCGCAGCGCGAGCGCACGTTCGAGACGGTGGATCTCGCGTCCTACGACCAGCTGCGCAAGGAGATCAGGGCGAGGTACGCGGGCACCCCGGTGGGCTACAGCGAGAGCATCTTCCGGCCGCTCGGCGAAGATCTCGGCCTGAGGCTGCTGACCCCATACAGCTTCGCGAAGGCGGTCGCCGAGGGGACCGACGTGACCGCGCGAAGACAAGCGGACCGTCGACCGCCAGGCGGAAGACCGGCAGATAAAGGTGTGGGTGTTCAACAGCCAGAACGTGACGCCGGACGTGCAGCGCGTGAACGAACTCGCGAAAGCCGCGGGCATCCCGATCGCGACGGTCACCGAGACGCTCGACCCGGCGGGCGACACGTTCGAGCAGTGGCAGGTGGCGGAGCTGGAAGGGCTGCTGCGGGCGCTGCAAGAGGCGACGGGTCGGTAGCCGTGACTACCACCCCTTCATCCCCCGCGACCCCGTCTCCCTCGCGACCCCTCTCTGTCCGGCGGTGAAGCTGAGCGGCGCGGCGGTCCGGCTGGGCGGGAGGACGATCTGGAGCGGGGTGGACGTCGCCGTGCAGGACGGCGAGTTCGTGGCGGTGCTGGGAGCGAACGGATCGGGCAAGTCGACGCTGCTGAAGACGGTGCTCGGCGCGCTGCCGCTGGCGGCGGGCGAGGTGAGCGTGCTGGGGGGGCCGGCGGGGCGCGAGAACGCGGGGATCGGGTATCTGCCGCAGCGGCGCTCGTTCGACTCCGGCACGCGGCTGCGCGGCTCAGACGTGGTGCGGCTGGGTCTGGACGGCGACCGCTGGGGACTGCCGCTGCCGTTCTCCTCGCGCGGGGCCCGACTCGCGCCGGGGACGGGCCAGGCGAGCGGATCGAGGAGGTGATCGAGCTGGTCGGCGCGCGCGAGTACGCGGACCGCCCGATCGGGGAGCTCTCGGGCGGCGAGCAGCAACGGCTGTTGATCGCCCAGGCGCTCGTGCGCCGCCCGAAGCTGCTGCTGCTGGACGAGCCGCTCGACAGCCTCGACCTGCCCAACCAGGCGGTCGTGGCTGCGCTCGTGCACGAGATCTGCAAAGGCGAGGGCGTGGCCGTGCTGCTGGTCGCCCACGACGTGAACCCGCTGCTGCCCTACCTGGACAGGGTCGTATACCTCGCGGGCGGGCACGCGGTCGCCGGGCCGGTCGAGCAGGTGATCACGGGCGAGACGCTGACGGGGCTGTACGGGCTGCCCGTGGAGGTGCTGAAAGCGAGCGACGGGCGGCTGGTCGTCGTGGGGCAGCCCGAGGCGCCGGCGCATCACCACGACCGTCATTCCCACGATCACGGCGGGCATGGAGATCATGGCCATGACGGCACGCTCGAAGGCGGCGCACTGGAGCCGATCAGGGACGACGTGGAACCATGTCGCTGCGATTGTCACCCGCACCTGACCTGGAACCTCGTGCACGACCTGAGCGAGGTGCTCGAATACCACTTCATGGTCAACGCGCTGCTCGCGGGCAGCGTGGTCGCGGTGATGGCGGGGCTGCTGGGCTGGCTGATGGTTCTGCGCAGGGAGACGTTCGCCGGGCACACGCTGTCGATGATGGCCTTCCCCGGCGCGGCCGGCGCGGCGCTGATCGGCGTGCCGGCGACGTGGGGCTATTTCGTGTTCTGCGTCGCGGGGGGGCTGGCGATCGGCCGCTTCTCCGGCGGGCGGGAGACGGTCGTGGAGCGAGCAGTCGGCGGTGATCGGCTGCCGTTCAGGCGCTCGCGCTCGGGCTGGGCTTTCTGTTCGTGAGCCTGTACGGAGGCGTGCTCGGCGACCTCGACAACCTGCTGTTCGGCACGTTCTTGGGCATCTCCGACGGGCAGGTGCTCGTCCTGCTGGCGGTCGCGGTCGTCGCGGTGGCGGCGCTCGCGGCGTTGGGTCGCCCGTTGCTGTTCGCCTCGGTCGACGCGGACGTGGCGAGCGCGAGGGGCGTGCCGGTGCGGGCGCTGGGGATCGCGTTCCTGGTGCTGCTGGGTCTGGCGGTGGCGGCGACGAGCCAGATCACGGGGGTGCTGCTCGTGTTCGCGCTGCTCGCTGATGCCGGCGGCGAGCGCCCAGGCGATGACCGCCCGGCCGGGGCTGAGCCTCGCGCTGACGGTCGCGATCGGCCTGGTGGTCGTGTGGCTGGGGCTGGGGATCGCCTACTTCTCGGTGTATCCGGCGGGGTTCTTCGTGACGAGCATCTCGTTCGCGATCTACGTGGGCGTCCAGGTCGGGGCGTGGGCGCGGAGCACAGCGCGGAGGGAGCTCCAGACGTCCGAGCCACCGGCCGAGGGCGTGATCGCCTGATGCGCTGCGTTCGCGTCCACCACGCGCGCGACGGCAGCGCGCCCGCCGCGGCGTCCGAGCGGGGGGAACGCCTGATGTTCTCCCAGGAATTCATGCGCAACGCGTTGCTCGCCGGCACGTTCATCGCGCTGGCCTGCGGGGTGAGCGGCTGGTTCGTGGTGCTGCGCGGCCAGGTGTTCGCCGGCGACGCGCTCAGCCACGTCGCGTTCCCGGGCGCGCTGGCCGCCGCCGCCGCGGGGGTGGACGAGCGCGTCGGGCTGTTCGGGGCGACGATCGCGGTGGGCGCCGGGATCGGCCTGCTCGGGCAGCGCTCGTTCGCCGGCGGCCGCGGGACGGTGGGGGCGGCGCCGGCCGACGACACGGCGATCGGCGCCGTGTTCACGTTCGTGCTCGGCCTGGGCGTGTTCTTCCTGACGCTGTTCAGCACGAGCTCCGGCGGCGGCTCGGGTATCCAGGCCGCACACACGCTGTTCGGCTCGATCTTCGGTCTCGGCTCAGGCGAAGCGCGCCTGGCCGCGGTGATCGGGCTCGCGGCGGTGCTGCTGACGCTCGCGATCGCCCGCCCGCTGCTGTTCGCCTCGGTCTCCCCCGACGTGGCCGGGGCGCGGGGCGTGCCGACGAGGCTGCTCGGCATCGGCTTCGTCGTGCTGCTGGGGGTCGTCGCGGCCGAGGCGACCCAGGCGGTGGGAGCGCTGCTGCTGCTCGGTTTGCTCGCCGCCCCGGCGGCTGCCGCGCACAGGCTCGCGGGCAACCCGTACGTGGGGATCGCGCTCGCGAGGGCTGCTCGCGGTGGTGGCGATGTGGGGTGGTCTGGCGCTCGGCTACGCCGTGCCGGGGCTGCCGCCGAGCACGGCGATCGTGACGATCGCCGTCGGCATCTACTACGTCTCTACCCTTGTGGCATGAGCACTCCCCGTAGCATCTTGCGCATCCGAGGGAATCGCATGAGTAGCCACGCCGCACCGACAGCTGGGTGGAGCGCGCCGAGGCGACGCTGGCCGCGGCCGGCCACAAGCGCGGCGGCGCGCGCCGCGCGGTGGTGGAGCTGCTCGACGGTCAGCAGTGCGCGCTGACGGCGGTCGAGATCGAGGACGCGCTGCGTCGGCAGGAGCAGCGCAGGGTGAGCCGCGCGAGCGTCTACAGGATCCTCGACGAGCTGGAGCGGCTGCGGCTCGTGCAGCGCGTGGAGACCGGCCAGGCGATGGTCAGATACGAGCGCGTGTGCGAGCACGAGGAGCACCACCACCATCTGGTGTGCGACGAGTGCGGGTGGTGATGCCCTTCTCCGACAAGGCGCTGGAGAGCGCGATCGAGACGCTCAGCGAGCGCGTCCCCCTGAAGGTGTCCGAGCACGAGATCGTTCTGCATGGGTCGTGTCAGGACTGCGCGGCGTGACGCTGTCCGGCGGCCGGCTCCACAGGTAGCTGAGCACGCAGCCGAGCACACCGACGGCGACCACGAGCAGCACCGGGCCGGAGTCCTCGGAGAGCGCTCCGATCACGCCCGCGGTCAGACCGCCGGCGAGCGCGGCAAGCCAGGCGGGGTCGCAGTCGACGGGCGCGAGCAGGCGCCGGTGGTGGCGCACGCCGAGCGCGGAGAGCACCAGCGCGAGCGCGGTCGCGAACGGCATCGCGCCGTGCTTGAGCTCGTCGTAGGCGGCGGTGTAGCGGCGGACGATGATGTCGCGTATTTCGCCGGCCGAGTGGGCGTGCAGGACGCTGCCGGTGTAGTGGCCGGTGCCGTGCGCGGTGGTGAGGTCGAGCGCCGCGAGCGCCACCAGCCCCACGACCGGGCTGATCAGCACGATCAGCCCGCGACGGCGGGTGAGCCGGCCGGGCAGCAGCAGCACGGTGGCGACGGCCGTGCCGGCGCTCACGAGGATCACGCCGCCGACGCCCGCGCCGATCCGCGCCGAGCCCTCGATCACCGCGAGCACGATCCCGCACACGGCCATCGTCGTGGCCGCGCGGCGACCGCGCACCGCTGGATACAGCGCGGCGGCCACAGCGGCGAACACGAGCACGGCGAGGCCCGACTTGAGCTCGTTGCCGATCCCGTAGAAGCGCACGCCGAGCTCCGGGTTGGGTCCGAGCAGCGAGCGCACGAGCAGCTGCGTGCCGGCGAGCGCGTCGACGGTGAGCGCCACGACCGCGACGACCGCGGGCGCGAGCGGCGCGCGCGGCCATGCCAGCAGCCGGTCGGCTGAGCGCGCCGAGGGCGAAGCAGATCAGCACGAGCAGCGCGTATTCGACGCCGCGCCCGGGCGCGAACGCCGCCGGGACGAGCACCGCCACCGGCGTCCACAGCAGCGCCAGGCCCCCCACGCGCGCCGCCCATGCACGGGCTCTGCGGCGTCGCAGCGCAAGCGCGGCGAGCATCAGCAGCGCCCAGGCGCCGAACAGGCAGGCCAGCGCTCCCAGCCGGCGGCCGTAGATGACGCTGCAGGCGGGCTTTGAACGAGCGCAGGTAGGCGCCGTCGAAGGAGCCGTCCAGCTCGATCGGCTTGCCGCGCATCGCAGCGGGAACGGTCAGGCCGAGGTGGCGGAGGATCGTCGGCGCGAGATCGACCGCGGAGATCAGGCCGCGCTGGTTGGTGCTCTGCGAGGTGATCGTATGTCCTCCACCGAGCCCGCCGACGGCCACCCACAGCAGTTCGTTGCCGGGCGCATCGGGCGCGCGCTGCACGACGATCTCGAGCTCCTGCGCGCGCCGCGCCGCGCTCAGAGCGCGCAGCTCGCTCAATCCGCCAGCGCCGGCGGGTAGGTCGGCTACGACCAGCTGCTCGCGGGCGCTCACTGCGGCGATGCGCGCCGGCAGCGTGGCCGCCGACCCGAGCGAGAACGCCGCAATCTGGCCGTGTTGGTCGGCTGCCGCAACTCCGTCCACAGTCGCTTCCCCCGGCGATCCCCGCGTAGCCGGCGCCGCCGGGGATCTGCGATGCGAGCAGCCCCGGTTCGAGGACCTGCGGCGCGTCGTGCGCGCGTTCGAGCACCGCCTGCCATTCCTCGACCACTGCGCCCGCGCCGCGCGGCTGCAGCGACAGGGCGGGCGGGCGCGCGGGGCTGTAGGCCGAGGTGGAGACACGCGAGCCTTGGGTGATGTCGAGCAGCAGCTGGGCGGTCGTGTAGGAGCCCTGCGCGGCGCTCATGATCCCCGTGGAAAGGGAGGGCACGCTCGCGAGCTGCTCGACTGGTCGCGTCGCGGGGACAGGAAGAGGACCACCGCAGAGGGGCGACGCGATCGGAGATCGGCCGGCGGCGGACGCATACCCGGCGGGCCAGATCAGCAGCAGCGCCGCGCAGGCCAGCGCGGCCGATGCCCCCCCGCGGAGTCGGCTCAGCCGTCCGCTCCCTCGGTGGCCACCTCGCGCCGCGCGCGCCGCGAGCTGTGCGGTGGCATCCCTCGCTCGTGCGCTCCGGTGCTCGGAGATCGCGCCGCCCTCGATGTTCACGCGCGGCAGCACCCGGTCGAGCCAGGCGGGGATCTGCCACGTGCGCGCTCCGACGAGCGTGAGCACCGCGGGCAGCAGCAGGCAGCGGATCACCAGCGCGTCGAGGAACACGGCGCTGGCGAGGCTCAGCCCGAACTCCTTGATGATGCGGTCTTCGCCGAGCATGAACGACAGGAACACGCACACCATGATCGCGGCGGCCGCGGTGACGACCCGTCCGGTCAGCGCCAGGCCCTCCTGCACCGCGCGTTGATCGTCGCCGGTCTGCACCCAGCGCTCGTGCATGCGCGAGATCAGGAACACCTCGTAGTCCATCGACAGGCCGAACACGATCGCGAACAGCATCACCGGGATGAACGACTCGATCGGGCCCTGCTGGACGCCGAACAGGCCGCCGAACCAGCCCCACTGGAAGATCGCCACGATCACGCCGAGCGAGGCGCCGATGCTGAGCAGGTTCATCACCGCGGCCTGCAGCGGGATCACGAGCGAGCGGAACACGATCATCAGCAGCAGCGCGCTGAGCAGCACGACGACGCCGATGAACAGCGGCAGCTTGTGCCCGAGCGTGGTGGCGAAGTCGACGGCGCCGGCGGTCACGCCGCCGACGTAGACGGTCATGCCCGTGTGCGCCTGCAGCGGCGGGATCACGCTGTCGCGCAGGCGTTCTACGAGCTGGGTGGTCGCGTACGCCTGCGGCGAGGAGTGCGGGTAGACCGTGATCGTCGCGACGTTCGCCCGCTGGGTTGAGCTTGGCCGGGGCGACGGCCACGACGCCGGGCGTGGCGGCGATCGCCGCGCGGAGCTGTTCCGACGCGGAGCCTTGCCTTCACGCCGACGCTCGACGCCTGGGCAGCATGCCCTGTCGCGGCGGCTTGCTTGCGTCGGGCTCGGCGGCACCTTCGCCACGACCAGCAGCGGCCCGTTGAAGCCCTGGCCGAAGCCTTCCGCAAGCAGCTCGTAGGCGCGGTGGGTCGTCTGGCTCGCGGGGTCGTTCGAGGCGTCGCTGGAGCCGAGCCGCAGCGCGGTCGGCCGGCGCCGCGATCGCGAGCATCACCAGCGTCGAGACGATCGCGATGCTCCACGGTTTGCGCTGCACGAACTTGCTCCAGCGCAGCCACATGCCGCCCTCGACGATGCCCGTGCCGTGCGTCGGTCGTGGCGGCAGCGACCGGGAGCGGCTGGCTCGTGGCGATGCTCGCGGCGCTCTGTGCCGGCACCTGCGCCGACATGGCCATCTGTGCCTTGGCGGCGCGGCGTCGTGCCCGGCGGCTCGGCCGCGCGACGCGGGCGCCGAAGGTGGTGAGCAGCGCCGGCAGCAGCGTCAGCGATGCGAGCATCACCAGCAGCACGCCGATCGAGGCGGAGATCGCCACGCCGTAGAGGAAGCTGACGCCGAGCAGCATCATCCCGAGCAGCGCGATCACGACCGTGCAGCCCGCGAACAGCACGGCGCGCCCGGCGGTGTCGAGCGCCTGCACGACGGACTCGCGGGGGTTCTCGAACGTCGGTCCGGGCGTGGCGTAGGCCTCGCGGAAGCGCGTGAGGATGAACAGCGCGTAGTCGATCCCGACGCCGAGCCCGATCATCGCGGCGAGCTCGGAGGAGAAGTTGGGCGTGTCGACGACGTGCGTGAACAGCGCAATCGCGCCGAGGCCCGTGCCGAGGCCGAACAGCGCCGTGACGATCGGCAGGCCCATCGCGACCACCGAGCCGAACGTCAGCAGCAGCACGACGATCGCCGCGAGCAGGCCGACGGCCGTGGACAGCCCGAAGCCCGCCTGCTCGGTCGCCTCGATCGCCTGCCCGCCGAGCTCCACCTGCAGGCCAGGCTGGCCCGCTGCGCGGGCAACCTTGACGACGCGTTCGGCGGCGCTTTTGGGCAGGAGGTTCGCTTTTTCGTCGAACACGACCGTCGCGAACGCGATCTGGCCGTCCGCGGAGATCGACTTGCCCGCGGCGGCGCCCGCGTACGGGCTGATCACCGTCGTGACGTGCGGCAGCTTGTCGACTTCGGCGAACATCGCGCTCATCCGCGCCTTTACCGCCGGGTCGAGCACGGTCCCCGAGCTGACCTTGTAGACGATCGTGTCGCGGTCGCCCGCCTGCGCGGGGAAGCTCCGCTGCAGCAGGTCGGCGGCGCGCTGCGCGTCGGAGTTGGGCAGCGTGAAGTTGTTCGAGTAGCTGGTCCCCGCCGACTGCGCGATCACATTCACCCCGAACAGCAGCACGATCCAGCCGAGCAGCACGTACTTGCGATGGGTTGTCGACCAGCGGGCGAGCTTGAGCACTCATGTGATCCTAGTCAGTTGACGCTCGGGTCCGAAGGCATCCGCGCGATCAGCGCGTAGCTGCCGCCCATGCGCGTGAGCACGCTGCTCCACAGCTCCTCGGGAACCTCGGTGAAGACGTCGTCGGGCACGGCGCTGTGCGCGATCCAGTCGCCCTGGTCGAGCCTCGGCGTCGAGCTGACCCTCGCCCCAGCCCGCGTAGCCGGCGAACACGCGCCTGCGCGCGGTCGCCTCGGTCAGCTCGTCGATGCCGGCGTCCGGAGCGGGGAAGCCGATCCGGCCGAGCACCAGCAGCCCGGCCGGGGTGGGGTCCAGGAACTCGGCCAGGAACACGATCGAGCTCGGCTGCACCGGGCCGCCGACATACACCGGCTCCATGCTCGGCGACGGTCTGCTCCAGCTGCGGCACCGCCTCGCCCACCGTCACCTCCGAGGGGCGGTTCAGCACGACGCCCATCGCGCCCTCCTCGCTGTGCACGCCGATCAGCACCACCGCGCGCCTGAAGTTGGGGTCCATCAGCGCCGGTGAGGCGAGCAGCAGCTGGCCGCAGAGCGATTGCACCATGATCTACTTCAGGCTACCGCTCGTATACCCCTCAGCCAACAAGGAGCTGCTCGATCTGCTCGAAGGGTATGGCATGTAACATGGAAACGTGAGCGAACATGGCGAAGACCCCGCAGGTGGGCGAGCAGGCGCCCGATTTCGAGCTGCCCGGCACGGATGGTCCCTTCAAGCTCTCCGAGCACCGCGGCGAGCGCGTCGTGCTGCTGTTCTACCCAGGCGACAACACGATGGTCTGCACGAAACAGTTCTGCTCCTACCGCGACCGGGCGGCAGACTTCGCCGGGCTTGACGCCACTGTCGTGGGCATCTCCTCGCAGGATCTCGCCTCGCACGAGGGCTTCATCGCCAAGCACGGCCTCAACGTCCCGCTGCTCTCAGACGTCGATCGGCAGGTCGCGATCAGCTACAGCGCGTTCTCTCCACGTCTCGGGATCAAGCGCGCGGTGATCGTGATCGACGAGGACGGGATCGTCCGTCACCGCCACGACCACCTGCTCGGGCTCGACTACCAGTCGGTCGACGAGCTCAAGGCGATGCTCGACGAGCTGCCCGCCGCCGCCGCGTAGTTTCAGCGGCTGAGCGGCGTGCCCAGATCCCGCTCGCCGTCGGGTCTACCCTCGCCGGCGCGACGCGCGTGCAGCTCTGAGAGCTCCAGCTGCAGGTTGCGCGGTCTTTCGCCCGGCCCCGGCGAGCGCCGATGCCAGATCCCCTCGCCGTCCAGCTCCCAAGAGCTCTGGTTGTCGGCGAACGCGCGTTCCAGCGTGTCGAGCAGCTCGGCGCGCAGTTCCGGGGTCTCGATCGGCGCCGCGAGCTCGACGCGGTGGTCGAGGTTGCGCGGCATCAGGTCGGCCGAGGAGATGTAGATCGTGTACTCGCCGTCGCGCTCGAAGGCGTACACGCGCGAGTGCTCCAGCAGCCGCCCGACGATCGAGACGACGCGGATGTTCTCGGAGATCCCCTCGATGCCCGGCCGCAGGCAGCAGATCCCGCGCACGTTCAGATCGACTCGCACCCCCGCCTGCGAGGCCTTGTAGAGCGCGCGGATGCAGCGCCCGTCGACGAGCGCGTTCATCTTCATCGCGATCCGCCCCGGGGACTGCGGCGAATGTGCGGCGATCGTCCGATCGATCTGGTCGATCAGGCCGTCGCGCAGCTGGTTGGGCGCGGTCAGCACCTTGCGGTAGTGCAGCGGGCGGCCGTAGCCGGTGAGGTAGTTGAACATGTCGGCGACGTCGGCGCCGATCTGCTCGTCGGTCGTGAACAGCCCGAAGTCGGTGTACAGCCGCGCGGTCGCGGAGTGGTAGTTGCCGGTGCCGATGTGCACGTAGTTGCGAACTCCGTCGCCCTCGCGGCGCACCACGAGCACGCACTTGGCGTGCGTCTTCAGCGATGGCTGGCCGTAGACCACGTGCACGCCGGCCTCCTCCATCGCCTTGGCCCAGTGGATGTTCATGCGCTCGTCAAAGCGCGCCTGCAGCTCGACCAGCGCGACCGCCTGCTTGCCGCGCTCGGTGGCGTCGATCAGCGCCGGCACGAGCGGCGAGTCGTCGCTCGTGCGGTACACGGTCTGCTTGATCGCGAGCACGTTCGGGTCGGCCACGGCCTGCTCGACGAAGCGCTCGACGGAGGTCGAGAACGAGTCGTAGGGGTGGTGCACGAGCACGTCGCCTTCGCGCATCGCGCCGAGCACGTCGGGCCGCTCGCCCTCGTGGCGCAGCAGCCGCGGGTGGGTGTGGCCCAGCAGCGGCTCCTCGCGCAGCTCGCCGTAGCCGGGCAGTTTGACGATCTGCCACAGCGCGCCCATGTCGAGCAGCCCGTCGACCGGGTAGACCTCGTCCTCCTGCACTCCCAGCAGCGCGGCCAGCTCATCGCGCAGGCGCTCTGAGCAGTCGGTGCCCACCTCGACGCGCACCACCTCGCCGAAGCGCCGGCGGCGCAGCTCGTCCTCGACCGCCTGCAAGCAGGTCGGCGGCGTCGTCGGAGACCTCCAGGTCGGCGTCGCGGGTGACGCGGAACGCGTCGTAGTCGGCGATCTCCATCCCGGGGAACAGCGAGTCGAGATGGCAGGCGATCACGTCCTCCAGCGCCAGCAGCGTGATCGTGCCCGGACCCGATCCCGCCGACCCCGGCCCCTTCAGCGCGACGAAGCGCGGCAGGATCTCGGTCGGCACCTTCACGCGCGCGAACACCGTCTGGTCGGTCACGGGATCGCGCACGAGCACGGCCAGGCTGAGAGACAGGTTGGAGATGTACGGAAACGGCCGTCCGGGAGCCACCGCCAGCGGCGTCAGCGCCGGGAAGATCACCTTCTGGAAGTGCCTGGCCAGCTCCGCGCGCTGCTCGTCGTCGAGCTCGTTCACGGCGACCACGCGGATGTCGTGCTCGGCCAGGGCGGGGCGCAGGCGCCCTTCGAAGCAGTCGGTCAGCCGCACGCCCAGCTCCAGCACGCGCTCGCGGATCAGCGCGATCGTCTCCGAGGGGGTGCGGCCGTCGTGGCCGGGGTTCTCCACGCCCGCGTCGATCTGGTCGCGCAGGCCGGCGACGCGCACCATGTAGTACTCGTCGAGGTTCGTCGTGTAGATCGCGCAGAACTTCACGCGCTCCAGCAGCGGGATCCGCTCGTCCTCGGCCAGCTGCAGCACGCGCTCGTTGAAGTCCAGCCAGGACAGCTCGCGGTTCAGGTAGAGCGCCGGGTCGTGCAGCTTGTGATGTTCGATCGGCTTGGTGCTCGTGGTGAGCGTGCTCGTGGGTGGATGGTTGGCTCATCGTCTTACTCAACGCTACATCGCTTTGTAAGCGCGTGGCGATTCGGCGACCGATCGTGATGGTGGGATCGCAGGGGCGATCGATTAAGGTTCGGGAACTTATGGCTCGTCAACTCTGGTTGCTACGTCACGGAGACGCCGAGCCCCACGGCACACGCGCGGACGCCGAGCGCCGTCTGACCGAGCGCGGTGAAGGCCAGGCGCATGCGGCCGGGATCGCGCTGGAGCGGCTGCAGGTGAGCTTCGATGCGATCCTGTTCAGCCCCAAGACACGCGCGCGTCAGACCGCCGAGCTGGCCGCCGAGCACTGGAGCGTGCAGCAGCGCGAGTCTGCTGGCGGCGCATCCGCCGCTGGCAGGCGACTTCGACGCTCGCCAGGCGCTCGCCGAGCTGGCCGGCCTGCCGGCCGATGGGCGTCTGCTGCTCGTCGGCCACGAGCCAGACCTGTCGAGCGTTGTACGGGACCTGACGGGCGCCAAGCCGGATCTCAAGAAGGGCGGCTTGGCGGTCCTCAGGCTAGAGGGCGGGGCACCGCGCCTAGGACACGACGGCGTGGTCGGCGAGCTCGCGGTCCTGCTGCGCCCCCGTGAGCTTGCCCTGATCGCCGGCGGGGTGGGCGGGGTGGGCGGGATTCCAGTCGACGGGGACTGAGGACGGAACGTCATCGATGCCGACCACCTCGAGCGATTCGGCGGCGAAGCGGTAGCCGATGCCGAAGTGGGTGTGGATGTAGCGCCACTGCGGTGAGGCCTTCTCGAGCTTCTGGCGGAGCTTGCGTACGAACACGTCGACCGAGCGGTCGCCGCGCACCATCGCATAGCCCCACAGGCGCGAGTAGATCTCCTCGCGCTCCAGCACGCGCCCCTCGGCGGCGGCGAGCAGCTCGATCAGCTCGAACTCACGTCTGGTCAGATCGAGGCCGTGATCCCCGACGAACGCCTGGAACTGGTCGGAGCGGATCTCGACCTCGCCCGCCATCAGCGGCTTTGACTCTGTGCGGCTGGTTGAGCGCCGCCGACGACGCGCGACACCCTGCACGCGGGCGATGACTTCCTCGGGGTGGCAGGGCTTGGTGATCCAGTCGTCGGCCCCGAGACGCAGCCCGCGCACCCGCTGGGCCACGGTCGAAGGCCCGGTGCAGACGACGACGCCCAATTCAGGCAGCGCGCCGCACAGTCGCTCGAGCCACTCCCAAGCCTGCGGGCCGAGCACAGCGAGGTCGACGACGAGCGCGCTCAGCCGCATCGAGGCAATCGCATCGGTGGGAACCGGGCTGCCGAGTACGCGATGCTCCCAGCCGAGACGATCCAAGCGCTTGCTCAGCACCTGGATGAACCCGCTGTCGCGGTCGAGCACGGCGATGCGCATTGAGGCTGCGCTCGAAGTGCTCGACGGTGCCGCCTCCTCCGTGGCGCTGATGCTGTCCGTCATCGAGCGTCAGTCTAGGGGACCTTGCCGACCCTTGTGTGGGGTTGCGCAAATGGTCACAGAATGTTCACAGGAGAAATACGCTATTTGCGGACGGGCTCGGACGGACGATCAGATCTCAGGCAGCGCGTGCGCTGAGATCCATGGCATCCGGCGAAACCACCTGCCGGTACCCCTCGCCCAGCCGCTCCAGCGCCCGCTCCCAGGTGCGCTCACGCACGGAGGCGAGCGCCGCCCGGGAGAGGCTTTCGCGCAACAGTGGCGAGGAGGCGAGCTCGAGCAGCGCGTCCGCCAGCGCGGGGGCGGAGGCCTCGCAGAGCAGCCCGGTGACGCGGTCTTCGATCAGCGACAGCGGGCCACCCTCGGCGACGGCGATCACGGGCAGGCCGGAGGCCTGGGCCTCGAGGATCACCTGGCCGAAGGTGTCGGTCGCGGACGGGAACAGAAACAGCTCGGCGCTCGCATAGGCGCGCGCCAGCTCGGCGCCGGAGAGCCAGCCGAGGAACGTGGCGTGCTCGCCGAGGCGCTCCTGGAGGCGCTCCTGCTCGGGGCCGCCGCCTGCGAGCACGAGGTGCAGGTCGACTCTGCCTTCGCCGGCGGCGGAGTTGCCGGCGCTCATGCGCTCGCGCGCGAGCAGGAACGATTCGGCGAGCACCTCGACTCCCTTCTCGCGGGTGATGCGACCGGAGTAGAGGACGTTGAACTTGCCGTCAGGCAACAGGCCGGTTCTGCGCAGTGAGGGGTCAAAGCGCGAAGTGTCCACACCGCGATCCCAGCGCAGCACCTTCTCGGCTCCCATCCCGATCCCGGCGAGCGCTGCGTCGGAGGCGAGGCTGGGGGAGAGGACGATGTCGCAGGCGTTATAGAACGCGCTGACGGCCAGCGCCATCGCGTCGGCCACGTGCCGTTGCCCGGAGCGCAGATCGGCGTAGGCGGTGAGCTCGGTGTGGTAGCTGCCTACCAGGGGAAGACCGAGCGCGCGGGCGACGAGCACGCCCGCGATCCCGGCGGGGCCGGGCGAGCAGACGTGGATCGCGTCGAAGGCGCCGTCTGAGAGTGTCTGCACAGCGGCGGGGAGGCTGGGGACGCCGATCGAAGGCCCGGGTAGTAGGGCACGTCGATCTCGGCGACGGCGGGCAGGCGTAGATCTACGTCGGGGTCGGTGCCGACGACCTCGATCTCAAAACCCGGGACGCCACGCTGGCGGATCTCTTCGATCGTGTGTGTCACCCCGTGCATCGAGCCGATCCCGTCGGCGAGGATCGCCACGCGCGGGGTCTCGCCATCGTCGCCGGAGCGTCCGTCGAGCTTGGCGCGCTCGTTGGCGAGGAAGGCGACGGCGGGGGCGTAGGGAATCGCGGCGATGCAGCTCTCGAATAGGCCCTCGGCGGCTGTGAGCACCTCGGCGCCCGCCGGGCTCTCTCCGAGGCCGCGCGCACGGCGACGTCGACTGCGGCGCGCAGCTTGCGCTCGTGCAGGCGGCAGGCGCGGCGGAAGAGGCTGGAGTGGCTGAAATCATCGGCCTGCATGAGGTCGATCAGTCCGCGCTCGTCGAGCTGGTCGAGCTCGACCGCGGCCAGCCATGCACGTAGCAGGCAGCGTGCGTCGGCGGGGGAGAGATCCGCGCCGGTGGCGCCATGGCGGGCATCGCCCTCGCGGAGCAGACGCTGGACCATGTTCAGCACCGTGCGCGGGTCTGGGCGTGAGGCCGCGTCCCCGTCCCGCGCCGCGGGGCCGAGCGAACGCGCGGCGATCGCGATCGCCGCGTGCGCCCACTTCGCCGCGCTGCCCTGCTTGCCGTGCGCGGAGACGCGCCCAGCGCGCATGTGGTCGAGGAACTCGACCGGGGTGCGCGCGAGGGGTGCTTCGGTGAACGTGCGCCCGATGTCAACGCCGGCGTGATCGTCCGAGCCGCCGATGCCGATGCAGTCGCGGGTGGCGACGTAGGTCGCGGCGGGCTGGTTGAGCTCGCGGGCGCGCGCGCCGTTGCGGACCTCCCAGACGCTGAACAGCTCTGCCAGGCGCCGACGGTGGCGCGCGGTGAGGGGTGCGCCGACGTTGTAGTAGGGATGCGCTAGGGCGCATGCGATCTCCCGTTCGTAGAGGTAGGCGGCGCACAGCTCGACGTCGCCGGAATGGGCCTGCAGCCAGGCGTGATCGTCGCCGGTGATCCCGTAGCAGAGGACATGGACCGCCTGGGGCTCGCCGCGGAAGTGGGCGGTGAGCTCCTCCGAGACGAACACGTCGGGGCGGTCCGCGATCTCCAGGACTCCCGCGATCGTGTCGTGGTCGGTGATCGTGACGAAGTCCATGCCTCGTCGCTTGGCGAGGGCGTAGACCTCCTCGGGCGGGGTGGCGCACTCCGGAAGTCCGAGGGCGCGCTGCACGCCGAGCTTGGATATCTGCGAAGCGGTCGAGTGGCAGTGCATGTCGACCCGGGTGGTCGTTGTATCGAGAGTCATCGTTGCTCCTCTGGTTGATCTCTATTTATCGTGCTTACAGATTTCCCCGCAAAGTCCGGTTTTTTGTGACGAGCCGGGAATCATCGTGTGAAGTGGCTGTGAAGATGTTTTTCCGAAGGCGGCATCGGAGCGTTAGGAAGGGCGCTATCGGAGCCAGCGCCGCCACGGGAGCTCCTCGCCCGCCCGTGCCAGATCGGCCACGTTCGGGCTCCGCACATGGCCGAGCGTCGCTACCTCGATCTCGCCGAGGCGCGCGATCGTCTCGCGGTTGGAGCGCTCGATCTCGTTGGGCTTCTGGGGCCATGGTGTGAGCACGACCGCGAGCACGTCCAGCCCGGCGGCGCGTGCGGCCTCGAGTGTCAGCAGCGTGTGGTTGATCGTGCCGAGCCCCGGACGTGCGGCGATCAGCAGGGGCAGTTCCAGCGCCACGGCGAAGTCGCGCACGGTGTAGTCCTCGGCAAGCGGCGCCAGCAGGCCCCCGACGCCCTCGACTATCAGGGTGTTCTGCTCGTGCCGCCGCTGATCGGGCCGCGGCGAGGAGTTGCGCTGGGTCGATCGCTCGCCCGCGAGCTGCGCCGCCAGATGGGGGGAGACGGCGGGGCCGTAACGCAGCGGCGCGACCTGCTCTGCGGTCATGCCCGCCGCGCGGCCCAGCAGCTCGTGATCGGCGGCCACGCGCCGGGCTGGCCGATCTCCGATGCCTCGTCGAGGCCGGTCACCACCGGCTTGTGCGCGCATACCGACTCGCCGTCGGCGGCCATCGCCGCGAGCAGGGCGGCGCTCAGGACCGTCTTGCCGACGCCGGTGTCGGTCGCGGTGACGAGGAGCCCTCGCATGCGTGCTTTACGTTTGTTGATCGACTACGCCGCGCGGGCGACGGACCTTTCGCGCTCCACGTCGAACGGGCGGCCACTTCGTCGCTCCACGTCAAACGGCGCGTCTCCCTGGTGCTCTCCTGCAGCCGCCGGCAGATAGGGCTCCTCGGTTTCGCGCTCGTCTGCCCTCGTGCGATTCGCGATCACGCGTGGACCCATCGCGGCCGGGTCCAGTCCGATCGCGCGCGCGGCCTCGCCGAGCGCGCGCGCCGCCATCTTCAGCTCCTCGGCGGTGTGCGATGGCCATCACGGCCAACCGCAGCCGCGAGGTGCCTGCGGCGAACGGTCGGTGGGCGGATCGCCTGGGCGAACACGCCCCGCTGCAGCGCCTCCTCACACAGGCGCATCGCCGCGTGCGCGTCGCCCACGAGCAGCGGCACGATCTGCATCTCCTCGTCGACCACTGGAAAGCCCTCGTGCGCGAGGGCGCCGCGCAGGGTGCGCGCGGCCGAGCGCAGCCGCTGCACGCGGTGCGGGCGTTCTTGCAGCAACTCGAGCGCTGCCAGCGCTCCGGCCACGGCGGGCGGTCCGGGCGCGGTCGAGAAGATCAGCGAGCGGGCGGTGTTGATCAGGTAGCGGATCATCTCCTCATCGGCGCACACGTAGGCGCCGTAGGAGCCGAGCGCCTTGCCGAGCGTGCCCACGACCACATCCACCTCGCCCTCCAGCCCGGCCTGCGCCACCGCCCCGCGTCCGCCCGGGCCGAGCACGCCGGTGGCGTGCGCCTCGTCGACGATCGTGCGCGCGCCGTATTCCTTCGCGAGCTCGACGATCTCCGCCAGTGGCGCGACGTCGCCGTCCATCGAGAACACCGAGTCGGTGACGATCACCCGGCGGCCGCCGCCGCCGTGACGGCGCATCAGCCGGTCGAGATCGTCCACGTCGCAGTGCTTGTAAACGACCACCTCCGCCCGCGAGAGGCGGCAGCCGTCGACGATCGAGGCGTGGTTCAGCTCGTCGGAGAAGACCGTGTCGCCCGGCGCCGGCGAGCGCGCCGATCGTGCCGAGGTTCGCGAGGTAGCCGGATCCGAACAGCAGGCATGCCTCGCTGCCCTCCCACGCCGCCAGACGCTCCTCCAGGCGGCGGTGGATCGTCATCGTCCCGGACACCAGCCGCGAGGCGCCCGCGCCGACGCCCCAGCGCATCGCCGCATCCGCCGCCGCCTCGCGCACGCGCGGGTGGTCGGCGAGCCCGAGGTAGTTGTTCGAGCACAGCAGCAGCACCGGCCTGCCGTCGAGCAGCACGCGCGGACCCTGCGGTCCGCTCACCATCCGCAGGCGGCGGTGCAGGCCGAGTCGCTCCAGTTCCTCCAGGCGCTCCTCGATCTCGCTCATCCGGCAGTCCGCCTAGCCGACCGGGGCTGGGCGGGGTTTCCGATTGGCGGCTCCGTCGGGACGAGGCGGCACCGTGCGCTTGGCGCGGAACCGCAGCTGGCTGGACGGATCCCACAGCTTTACGTCCAGCTCGATCGGCGCGGCGGGGTCGGTGCTGTCGAGCAGCTCCTCCACGACATCCGGCGTCTCGCCCTCCAGCCACCCCGAGCGGTTGTCCGGACGCGGGTTTGTGCCGTTGTCGGCCTGGCGCGCGACGTTCAGGCCGTGCTCCTCGAACATCGCCCGGTCCTGCTCGGGCTCGTTGCCGAGCGTCGTCAGGAAGTTGCCCATCATCACGCCGTTGATCCCCGCCTTCACCGCCAAGGCCTGCAGCTCGCCGAGGTTCTCCACGCGCCCGCCGCACAGCCGGAACAGCGCCTCGGGCAGGATCAGGCGGAAGATCGCGATCCACTTGACCGCCTCCCACGGGTCCATGAACTCGCGGTCGCCGAACTTCGTGCCGGGGCGTGGGTTGAGCATGTTGATCGGCACGCTCGTCGGGTCGATCGCGGCCAGCTCGAAGGCCATCTCCACGCGCTGCTCGCGACTCTCGCCGAGGTTCAGGATGCCGCCCACGCACGTCTCCAGTCCCGACTCGCGTACCGCCTCGATCGTGCGCAGACGACCCTCGTAGCGGACGGTCGTGGAGACCTCGTCGTAGTAGCTCGCGGCCGTCTCGACGTTGTGGTGCACGCGCTGGATGCCCGCCTGCTTCAGCGCCTGCGCGCGCGCGGCGGACATGTGCCCGACCGAGGCGCAGCGCTTCAGGTTGGTGTGCTCGGAGACCAGGCGGACGCCTTCCAGGTACTTCTCGAAGTCGCGCTTGGACAGGCCCTGGCCCTGGGTGACCATGCAGAAGCGATGCGCCCCCGCGGCCTCGGCGGCGCGCGCGTGCTCGAGCACCTGCTCGGGCTCCATCATCGCGTGCAGCGGCGTCTCCGCCTCGGCGAAGCGCGACTGCGCGCAGAAGCCGCAGTCCTCGGCGCAGCCACCCGACTTGGCGTTTACCAGCGAGCACATGTCGGTCGAGTCGGCAAAGCGCTCCACGCGCGCTTCCCAGGCGCGTCCGATCAGCGCCTCGATCTCGGCGTGGTCCTCGATCTCGCCCAGTGCGAGAGCTTCCTCGCGGGTGATCAGCGGCGGCATGCGCCGCACGTTATGACTAGCGGCGGACGGCTATTCCCCGCGCCAGCGCGGCGGGGCGTTTCTCGGCGAAGGCCTTCATTCCCTCGCGCATGTCCTGCGAGGCGAACGAGGCGCGGCGCAGCTCGATCAGCTCCTCCTCGACCTCCGCGAGCAGCTCCCCCTCGGCGTCCAGCAGCTCGGCGATCACCCGCTTGTTGCCCAGCTGCGACAGCGGCGCGTTGCCCGCGAGCTCGCCCGCCACCTCCAGCGCGACCGCCTCCAGCTCCTCAGCCGGGGCAACCTGGTTGACGAGTCCCCACTCAAGCGCTGTGGGCGCGTCGATGTAGCGGCCGAGCAGAAACAGCTCGCGCGTGCGCGGCGCGCCGATCGCGTCGATGAAGCGGCGCAGGCCGGTGTGCGAGTAGACCAGCCCGAGCTTCGCCGGCGGCATCCCCAGCTTGATGGTGTCCTGCGCCACGCGCAGATCGCAGGCCAGCGCCAGCTCCAGGCCGCCGCCGATCGTATGGCCGGGGAGGACCGCCAGCGTGGGGTAGGGGAAGGCCTGCAGCGCATCGATCGCTTCGGTGAAGGGGTGCGCCACGAGCCGCTCGGCGCGCTCCTCGAACTCCTCGTCCGGGAATCTCGCCGATGTCATACCCGGCCGAGAACATCCCGTGCGCGCCGGTGATCACCACGCAGCGCGCGCCGGACTCTCCGCGCGCCAGCTCGGTGAGCATCCCGGTGATCGCGTCGAGAATCGGGTGATCCAGCGCGTTGCGCTTGGCCGGGTTGGAGATCGTCAGACGGACGACGCCAGCCGGCGGGCTCGTCGACCAGGAGCTTGCCGCCGGCGAGCTCACGTGGGGTGGCGCTCGGGGACACTGGCGCTACCCGAGCACGACCAGCGTGTCTCCCTCGTTGACCGCCTGGCCCTCCTCGCAGAGGATCTCCGTGACGGTTCCGGGGTCCTCGGCCTCGACGGGCATCTCCATCTTCATCGACTCGAGGATCGCCACCGTGTCGCCCTCCTCGATCGTGTCGCCGACGGCGCACTCGATTTTCCATACGGTGCCGGTGATATGGGCCTCTACCTCAGCCATTTCGCAGCCTCCTGGTTGATCGATGACGGCTCCGGACAATAGCCTCCGGCGCCGATCGACCGATGAGCGACCAATACCGCCGACACTCCCCAAACCCCCGGCCTCGAGATCCACGTGATCGTTGCCGCCTACAACGAGGCCCCCCGGATCGAGGCAACGCTCGCCGCGCTGGCCGCCGCGTTCCCCGGCGCGCCGGTGTGGGTGGCCGACGACGGCTCCACCGACGCCACGGCTCAGCTTGCTCGCCGGGCCGGCGCGCGGGTCGTGCGCAGCGAGCGCATGATCGGCAAGGGCGGGGCCGCCACGCTTGCCGCGCGGGAGGCCCTGCAAAGCGGATGCCGGATCGGCAACGACCAGACGCGAGCCGATCTTCATCCTCTGCGACGGTGACCTCGCCGAGTCCGCGAGCAGGCTGGGCGCGCTCGCCGACGCCGTGCGACGCGGCGACGCGGACATGGCGGTCGCGGTCTTCGCCACGCGCGTCGGCGGAGGGGTCGGTCTCGCGGTCGCGTTCGCGCGCTGGGCGATCCGCCGGCGGTGCGGCCTGGAGACCCAAGCGCCGATCTCCGGACAGCGAGCGTTGCGCGCGAGCGTGCTCGCCGACGTGCTGCCGTTCGCGGCCGGCTTCGGCATGGAGATCGGGATGACGATCGACGCCGTCCGCGCCGGGCACCGCATCGCCGAGGTCGAGCTCGACCTCTCTCATCGCGCCACCGGCCGCACGCTCTCCGGCTTCGCGCATCGCGGGCGCCAGCTCGTCGATTTCGTGCGGGTGTACTTCGCCCGCCGGTAGGCTCGCGCCGAGATGATTCTTGCGATCGATCAGGGGACGACGGGTACCACCTG
>CAWFSI010000006.1:0-99281 GCA_963818545.1 uncultured Solirubrobacterales bacterium
AGCGCCCGGGCGAGGCCGACCTGATCATCGCCAAGCACCGCAACGGGGCGGTGGGCAAAGTCACGCTGACCTTCCAGAAGGAGTACCCGAAGTTCCTCAATTACGCCGGCGAGCGCTACGCGCAGTGAGACGTCACTCCCGGCCCTCGTAAACTGCATTCGGCATGCCAGGAATAGTCATCGTCGGTGCCCAGTGGGGCGATGAGGGGAAGGGGAAGATCACCGATCTGCTCGCCGAGCGCGCGGGCGCGGTCGTGCGCTTCCAGGGCGGGAACAACGCCGGCCACACGATCGTGCGCGGCGAGACCGAGTGGAAGCTGCACCTGATCCCCTCCGGCATCCTCTACCCCGGCAAGCGCTGCGTGATCGGCAACGGCGTCGTGATCGACCCGAAGGTCCTGATCGAGGAGCTCGACGGCCTGCGCGCGCGACGCGTGGACGTCAGCGGCCTGCGGATCTCCTCAAACGCGCACCTGATCATGCCCTACCACCTGCTGCTGGACTCGGCCGGCGAGACCAAACTCGGCAGCCGCCAGATCGGCACGACCCGCCGTGGTATCGGTCCCTGCTATGCCGACAAGGCCGCGCGGCTGGGGATCCGCGTGCAGGACCTGCTCGACGAGAAGATCCTGAAGAAGAAGATCGTCGCCGCGATGGAGCCCAAGCGCCTGTCGCTGCGCCCGTTCGAGAAGGAACCGGCGCTCGACCTGCACGCGATGACCGAGGAGTACCTGACCTACGGCCATCGCCTGGAGCAGCACATCGCCGACACCGCGAAACTGATGTGGGAACTGCTCGACGCCGGCGAGAAGGTGATCTTCGAGGGTGCCCAGGGGGCGATGCTCGACATCGACCACGGCACCTATCCGTTCGTCACCTCCTCCAATCCTTTATCGGGCGCGGCCACGGTGGGGACCGGGGTGGGGCCAAAGGACATCGACGAGGTCTGGGGCGTGTCGAAGGCGTACACCACGCGCGTGGGCGCAGGCCCATTCCCGAGCGAGCTGCACGAAGAGATGGGCGAGCTGATCCGTAAGCGCGGCGGCGAGTTCGGCACGACCACCGGGCGCCCGCGCCGGACTGGCTGGCTGGACCTCGTCGCCCTACGCTACGCAGCCCGCCTGAACACGCTGACGGCGCTCGTGATCACCAAGCTCGACGTGCTCTCGGGCCTCGACCGCATCCAGGTGTGCACGAGCTACCGCGGCGCCGAGGGGGCCGAGTTCGAGGACTTCCCCTACCACCAGACGGTTCTGCACCACACGACGGCCGAGCTGACCGAGCTGCGCGGCTGGGAGGAGGACCTCGGCGAGTGCCGCACGTACTCCGACCTGCCCGAGGCCGCACGGGAGTACCTGCAGTTCATCGCCGAGCAGATCGGCGCGCCCGTGACGCTGCTCGGGGTCGGCCCCGGGCGCGAGCAGGTGATCTGGACGAAGGCCGGCGAGCGAACGCAGCCTCGGGGGCGGGGCGCGCCGGTCGCGGAGGCGCTGGTCGGATTGACTTCGACTTCCCGAAAATGGGCCGTGCAGGAATCGAACCTGCAACCTTGGGCTTAAGAGGCCCCTGCTCTGCCGGTTGAGCTAACGGCCCGTGAGGGCACCGGCCGTGCGGGCCGGGTGAGCCCGCGATTTAGCCCAGTGCGACCGATCCTGAAGGGGTGGCCTCCGCCACGGTTCCGAAGCGGCCTCCGGAGAGGGCGCCGGCGGTTCTTCCCGGACCGGCGCTATTTTTTTTCGCTGCTTTCGAGCTGTTCCTTGACCTTCTGGCTGACTTTGTAGCTCTTGCCGCCGACGGTGATCGTGGCGTTGCCCGATTCGCCGGTCGAGGCGCCCGTACCTGTGGACCCTATGCCCCGGTCGGAACGGCGCCGTTCTCGTGGACCAGAGGAGCACCGCTCGATGAGGTGGCGGCCGCCGCGGAGCTCTTCTTCAGTTCCGCCAGCTCTTTCTTCAGCCGCGCCCGATCGGCGGCCGGAGCGAGGCTGACCGCCTTGGCCGAGGCGAGGTCGCCCTGGCGATCGTTGTGGGCCTTGTAGGCGTACTCGGCGAGTGCGCCGAACAGGGAGGCGCTCTGGGGCTCGGAGGCGACCACGATCTGCAGCACCTCCACCGCGGCGGCCGGCTCGTTGAGCCCTTCTTCGCCGAAGACCCGCACCATCTCCTTCGCCAGCGTGACGTTGGGCTTGGGCGGGTTCAGCGCGAGATAGCCGTTCCACGACTGCGCGGTCTGGGAGAACAGTTCTTTGCCCTTGCTCGTCAGCTTGCCGTTGCTGACGTAGCGCTTCGCCGCCGGCTTCGTGCAGCTGGGCGGTGGTCAGATTTTCCCACGCGCTCACGTTTTTTGGCTCCTTGGCAGCAGCTTCTGGTACTTCTTGACCTGGCCGGCGAAGCTCGCGCTGGGAGCGCCGCTTTCCCCGGTCAGACGCGTTCAGGATTCCCCCGCCGCCGCCACCCACGCCAACGCCGAAACCGACGAAGCCCACGCCGAACAGCAGGGCGAGGCCGACGTAGATCACTTGAACCGTGCGGCGACGGCCGCGTCCTCTGAGGTCGAAAAGCATCGGGGTGATGATTCTACGGACAGCGGGCTCCCGGTGGCTCACCCGGTTGAGCCCCTTGGCAACCCCGACGGCGTCGCTAGCCGATCGCCCCCGTCGCCGGAACCTAGGAAAGCTCGCGGTCGATGTGGTCGATGATCTGTTTCACGTCCGGCTCCACCTCGTCGCCAGGAGTGGGCCGGACCGGCGGCGGGGGAGGGCTCGGCGCCGCCACACCGCCGGGAACCAGCACGACCTCCGGGTGGAGCACCCCCGCCCGCGCCGCGAGCGCCGCCTCGGCCCGCTCCCGCTTCGCGTCGCGGTGCGCAACGAACGACGCGACGAGGATGCTCAGCTCGTAGAGGATGTACAGCGGGATGGTCTCCAGGAGCAGCGTCACCGCGTCGCCCGGCAGGAAGGCCGCCATCGCGGCGCACGCGAGCGACCGCGTAGCGGCGGTTGTGACGCAGCTGCTTGGGCGTGACGATCCCGACCCGTGTCGCGGCGAGGATCGCCACGGGCACCTGAAAGACCAGCCCCATCGCCAGCAGGATGGTCGCGACAAATTTGTAATACGGGGCGGCCTGCACGAGCACGTTGAACTCACTACTGTTGAAGTTCTGAAAGAACCGCAACGCGGCGGGTAGCACGACGAAGTAGCCGAACGCGACGCCCGATCACGAACAGGAAGGGAATCGCGACGAGCAACGGCATCGCGATCCGTCGCTCCCGCGGGCTGAACGCGGGCAGCACGAACCCGTACAGCTCGAACAGGATCACCGGCAGCGAGATCACCAACGCGAACAGCAGGGTCACGGTGATCGTCGTCGTGAAGGGCTCGCCGATGCCCAGCGTCACGGGCTTGTTGCCTTCCGGGGTATGGGGGACCTTCGCGACAGCCGCGCGCAGGCTGGGGATCTCGCCCGCGAGCTCGGCCCGCGTGGCGGCCGGGAGGCCGCTGTGCGGGGCGCTCAGCGCGAGCACGATCGCCTCAGTGCTGTGAGCGATTTTCAACACCGCCTGCTGGGCGAGCGCGGTCTGACCGAGCGGGCCGTTGCCTTTGGCGACCTGTTTCTCGGTCTGCTTGCTAGCGGCGCATTGATCAGGTGCAGCAACGCGTGGTTCTGCCATAGGCAGAACCCAAACGCGATCGCGAGCGCCACCGCGCTGACGATCAGGCGGGTGCGCAGCTCGTCGAGATGGTCCACGAGGCTGAGCCTGTCCTCGTGGCCGATCGCGCGGATCGTGGTGGCCATGGCCCATATGAACCTACCACCGCCACCGCCCGCGCTCTGCGTAACGAGCCTCGGCCCGGAGGCCTGCGTACTCGCCAGCGGCGGCGGCATCGCCAGATCCGAGCGCCTCGTGGGCTGTGATCGGCACTACGCAAACCTCCTAACCGCGGCCGGCGCGCTAAAGGCAGCGGACCTCGGAAGTCGATGAGTTCGTGATCAGACCATGCACCCCGACAGAAGCCATCACACCCGTCATCGCGTGCGGCTCCCCAGCGGTAAGCAGATCGACGTCGTCTATCGCGATCAGCAGCGCGCCGCCGCCGAGGCTCCGGACAGCGTGCGTGTTCCCGATCCGCTGCACGTCTGCTTCCACTGCGCCTGTGAGCTCGCATATCCGCTGGACTGGGTCGAGGAAGGCCCCCGCCACTGGCGAATCGTGCTGCGCTGTCCCGAGTGCGAGGCACGCCGTGAGGGGGTGTTCGAGCAGTCCGTCGTCGAGGAGCTCGACGAACAGTTGGACCAGGCCACCAGCGCGCTGCTGAGCGATCTCAAGCAGCTCACGCAGGCGAACATGGAGGACGAGGTCGAGTTCTTCATTCGCGCGCTCGATGCGGACTTGATCGTCCCCTCGGATTTCTAGGCTGAGCTCCGCGCTCGACTCACCGGTAGCGCCGACGACCGCGTCGGCCACCTGTCCAGCAGCGCCGATCGGCCGGCGGGCGGGCTCGCCGGGAGCGCCTCCTTGGCCTCGGCGACGAGCGCGAGCGCCCGCTCTCTGGCCTGCTCGAGCGCGCCGGTGGCGGCGATCCGCTCGCACAGCTCCTCGGCCTGGCGCGCGCCGCGAAGGGCCGCGAGGTCGACGCCGGCAAGCTCGTCGTCACGCTCGCGCGCGAGGATCAAAGGCAGCGTGACGGTGCCGTCGAGCAGGTCCGTCCCGCGTGACTTGCCGGTTCGCTCGACAGGCCCGGACACGTCGAGCACGTCGTCCAGGATCTGGAAAGCCAACCCAATCCTCCGGGCGAAAACACCGAGCGCATCCGCGAGATTCGTTGAACGGCCCCCGCGCTCCCGCCGCACAGCGCGCCGAGGCGGCAGGCGGCTTCGAACAGCGCGGCGGTCTTCAGCTCGCAGCGCCTCAGATAGCGCTCGATCGTCACGTCTGGCGCGTAGGCGTCCTCCCGCTGCAGCAGCTCACCCGCGGCGAGGGCGGAGCTGGCGTCCGAGAGCGCGCGCAGCTGGGCCTGATCCTCGTTACGCGCGAGCTCCGCAAACGCGCGCGAGAACAGCAGGTCACCGGTGGCGATCGCAACCTGGCGCCCGGCTCCGGCAGCCACGGTGGGGCGCCCACGGCGTAGCTGAGCGCCATCGATCACATCGTCGTGCACAAGCGTCGCCGAATGGACGAGCTCGACCGCGACCGCCGCGCGGATCAGGCGTTCTTCTCCCGCGCCGGCATCGAGCGGGGCGCTGCGCCCAGACGAGGGGGGTCGCGGGGGATCGGCGGTCGGGACGGACGGGAGAAGATCGGAGCCGGCGGACTCGGCGGCGAGCACGACGAGCAGCGGACGCAACCGCTTGCCACCGGCCATGATCGTCGCGTTGGCGTGCTCGGCGAGCGGAGCACCCGCGGCCGCCGTCACACGCTCCAGCTGCAGCTCGATGCAAGCCATCCGCTCGAGCAGCCGCTCGCCGCCGCTGTGGATCAGCGCCTCGACAGCATCTGTGTCTCCGGCGGGCTCGGCGACGGAAGGCTGTCGGCGGCGGGATCGCCCACCGCGGTACTCACACCCTCTCCAGGGCACCGTGCCGAAGTGGATCACGACGATGCCGCCGGCGGTGAGCAGATAGCCGATCTCGCGCAGGCCTGCCCGCTCCAGCTCCGCCGCCAAGCCCGGCGGGCGCAGGGAAGCGCTTGACCGAGTTGGGGAGGTAGGAGTAGGCGTCGGAGTCTCCCGCCAGAGCACCCAGCAGCGGCACGACGCGGTCGAACCACAGGCTGTAGAAGAGCGACAGCGGGGCGCGTGTGGGGGAGGTGAACTCGAGCACGACCACGCGCCCGCCGGGGCGCACGACACGGACCATCTCGGCGAGACCGCGTGCTAGGTCTGAGAAGTTGCGCGCGCCAAAGCCGACCGTGGCGGCATCGAAGGTCCCATCCGCGTAGGGCAGCTCGAGCGCGTCGCCCCACTCGAAGCTCAGCTCGGCGCCCGCGGGCTTGGGCTTGGCGCGCGCCCGTGCGAGCATCGCCTCGGAGAAGTCGCTGCCCACCACCTCCCCGCCGGGAGCGACACGCCGCGCCAGCTCGATCGCCAGGTCGCCCGTGCCGGTGGCGACGTCGAGCACGCGGGAGCCCGGACCAACCGCGCAAAGTCCACCGCCCGCTCGCGCCAGCGGTGATGCAGACCGGCCGTCATCACGGTGTTCAGCAGGTCGTAGACCTTCGCGATACGGTCGAACATCGCCCGCACCTCCCCCGCCTCGAGCGTCCGGCGATGGAGGAAGAGGCTGATGGCGGGTGGGACTCCGTCGTCAGCCCAGGAAGCCCTCGCCGCCCGGCGCCTGTGGGGCTCGCAGCTGGCATGGCTCGCCAGCTACTTCAGCTGCGAGAGGAACGAGACGACCGCGGTGAACTTCTGCGGCGGCAGGTTCTTGAACGAAGGCATCGGCGCCGTCGGGTTTACGAGCGTGCGGGCGATCGCCTGCGCGGGCAATCGTCCGCCGATATGCGTCAGTTCCGGCCCCGGTCCGTTGTTGCCGTTGTCGCCGATCTTGTGACATGCCAGGCATCCCGACTGGGCGACCACCGCCTTGCCGGCTTCGTATTCGGCAAGTCGCGCTACCGCCCGCCTGCGTGACGGCGGTGGGCGTTGACATTTCGATCGCCGTCGGCGATCCGGCGTTGGCGCCCTGGTATGTGAGAAACGCCATCGCCCCGATCACGAAGAGCGCCGTGACGGTCGCGATCGGACGGTGCTCGGGACGGCGCTCGGGGCCACGATCGTAGAACGGGAGCAGGAACAGCAGGATCATGCCGATCGTGGGAACGCCGATCGTGGCCAGCGGCACGAGGCTCGGCGGCTTGATCACGCGCAGGACCTCGAACAGGAAGAAGAAGTACCACTCCGGACGTGGCACGTAGGTGGTCGTCGTCGGGTTCGCCTTGGAGCCGAGCTCCGCGCCGAGGATCAGCGACATCGCGATGATGCACGCCATCACGACGCACGCCATCGCCGCGTCCTTGGCCACCGCATAGGGGAAGAACGGCTTGCCCTGCGACTTCAGGATCGCGTACTCGCGGAGGTACTCCTCCTTCTCGCGCTGGTTCATCGCGCGAGGGTGCGGGATTGGGGTGGCGGCGCGCCCGGGGGCAGACTGCCGTAGGGTGCTCCGGGGCCACTACGCCTCCGCCTTACGCAGCTCGGAGGGCTGCTCAGCTTTGATCCACGGCGGCGCAGTCGTGCCGAGCTTTGCCACGAGGTACAGATGGGCGCTGATCAGTGCGATCAGCGCTCCGGGCACGAGCAGCATGTGGATCGCATAGAAGCGCGACAGCGTGGTGGCCCCGAATTCGGGGCCGGCTCTGAGGAAGTCACTCAGGTAGGGGCCGATCAGGGGGCCGGTGCCGTTGATGTTGACGCCCACGATCGTCGCCCAGTAGGCGCGCTGGTCGAACGGCAGCAGGTAGCCGGTGAAGGACATCACCATCGTCAGGATCAGAAACACCACGCCGATCACCCAGTTCAGCTCGCGCGGGTACTTGTAGGCGCCGAAGAAGAACGTGCGGCCCATGTGCAGGAACACGAGGATCACCATCACGCTCGATCCCCACTTGTGCATCCCGCGCACGAACTGCCCGAGGAACACATCGTTGGTCACGTAGCGAATCGATTCATACGCGCCGCCCGCGGGATCGGGGCGGTAATACATCGCGAGGAAGACCCCCGTGACCGCCTGCGAGAGGAAGGCGAACATCGTGGCCGAGCCGAGCGTGTAGAACCAGTTGGTGCCCTTGGGACCTTGCGGAACATCATCCAGCGGGCGCCGCCGCTCAGCGAGGTGCGCTCGTCGACCCAGTCGACGACGTTGATCCCGGCCGCCTTCGCGCCCTCGGCCACGCCGCCCTTGCCGTTGTCCTCGCCCGGGCGCGGGGGAGGCGCCTTCAGGGGGGCGGGTAGCGGGGGGTGCGGGGAGCTTGGGCAGCTTGGGCGGCGGTGCATTCTAGAAGGGCTTGCGCGCGGAGGGCGCGACGGGTAGAGGTACTGGCCGATGCCGTCCACGGTCTCTCCGGGGTCGCGCGGTGAGAAGCGTTTCAGCTCACTGTTGACGCTGAAACGCCCGCTCCACAGTTCGACCCGGCCGTCTTTCACACGCGTGGGGAAGCGGTCGAGCGGCCTGACGGGCGGCCCGCTCACCCTGCGCCCGAGCAGGTCGTAGACGCCGCCGTGGCAGGGGCAGATGAAGCGCTCCGCGGCGTCGACCCAGCGCACCGGGCAACCGAGGTGCGCGCAGCGTGTCGAGATCGCGATGTACGGAGTGGTGCGGTCGTAGATGTCCGTGTCGATCGCATCGTTGTGCTGGCGCACGTAGGCGGTCGTCTTGCCGGCCTCGCCGATCCCCTGGGCCATCGTGATGACCACCGGTACGTAGTTGTTGTTGGTGAAGTCTTCGGTGGAGCCGATGTCCTCCCAGAAGTGCGGCGGCTGTTTGAAGATCGGCCCGATCGCAAAGCCGAGCGCCGGCAGCAGGAACGAGGCGGCGGCGATCCCGCCCACCGCCTGGGAGCTCACGGTCATAAACCGTCGCCGCGTGACCGTCTCGCCCTCGAAGGCGCCGGGGATCATCCGGTCGACGGTGTACTTGGACTTGTGTTGGGTGTGCTTGTCTGGCACGGCGCACAAACAATATCGAGGCGCGATTCAGCGCGGCGCGGCGAGGCCCGCGGCGCTTGTGCGCATCGCCTCGATCGCTTTGGAGGAGCCCGCAAGCACGAGGTTCTTGGCGCGGCGATGGGCCTCGCTCGACCCCCAGCCGATCGCGCGCGCGCCGGCCGCCCAGACGGCGTCGGCCAGCTCCGGCTCGCCTGCGCCCTGCGCGAGCGAGCTGAGCGTGATCGTGTCGGCGAGCTCGACCACGGCCTCGGCGTCGCCGAGCGCGACCAGCCGAGCCAGCCCGAGCGCGTACAGCCGGTCGCCCGCCAGCAGGCCGAGGTCGTGCATCCGCTGTGAGCGCCACGCGCGGCGTTCCGTAGTGGAGCAGGTAGCCCTCGTAGATCGTCTCGATCAAGAGCTCGTAGTCCTCACGGCTGCCCTCGGCGCGCGGGCCCGAGGCGGCTAGCTGCGCCGGGCCGCCGAGCCTTCGCCATCGCTCACAGCTTCGTCGAGCGCTCCCGCCGGGACCCCGCCGCCACCGTCAGCGGCGGCCGGCGAATCCACGAGGCTCGCCATCAGACCTCCCTCACCGAGCAGGAGCGCGCGTAGCCGCTCGCAGGGAGGATCCCCGCCAGGCGGCGCGGATGACTCGGAGGGGCGCTCACGGAAGCTCCGCGAAGGCGGCGGCGGCGACGGCGACGGTGCGTTCGATGTGCTCGGGGGTGTGCGCCAGCGAGGGAAACCACGCCTCGAACTGCGAGGGCGGCGGATAGACGCCACGCGAGAGCAGCTCACGGCACCAGGCGGCATGAGCGTCCAGGTCACACGCGCGGGCATCGTCGAAGCAGAGGACGGGACGGTCGCAGAAGAAGACGGTCAAGAGGCCGGGGACGGAGACGACCTGAACCGGATCGCGCCCGCGCAGGCGGCCGCCGAGCGCAGGCCCGCGGCGAGCTGATCGGTGATGGATGCGAGGCGCAGGTAGGCGGGCTCGTCGAGCAGGGAGAGCGTGGCGAGGCCGGCAGCGACGGCGAGCGGATTGCCCGAGAGCGTGCCGGCTTGGTAGACCTCGCCGGCAGGGGCGAGCAGGCGCATCAGCTCGGCGCGACCGGCCGACCGCGGCGGCGGGGAGGCCGCCGCCGAGGACCTTGCCGAGGATCGTGAGGTCGCCCCGCACACCCGTCAGCTCCTGCGCGCCGCCGCGGGCGACGCGAAAGCCCGTGATCACCTCGTCGAGGATCAGCAGCGCCCCACAGGCGTCGGCGTGCTCGCGCAGGAGCTCGAGGAAGCCCGCGCGCGGCGGGACGAGGCCCATGTTGGCGGGAAACGGCTCGGCGATGATCGCCGCGAGCTCGTGCCGGCCGGCTCGACTGCTCCACGGCGGCGCGCAGCGCGTCGGGGTCGTTCCAGGGCACCACGACCGTGCCGGCGGCCGCGCTCGGCGGGCACACCCGGGCTCGAGGGGAGCGCCTGGGTGGCAAGACCGGAGCCCGCCTGCGCGAGCAGCGGATCGAGATGCCCGTGGTAGGCGCCGGCGAACTTGAGCAGCCGCTCGCGCCCGGTGGCCGCGCGCGCGAGCCGGACGGCGGTCATCGTCGCCTCGGTCCCCGAGGAGGTCATGCGCAGCATCGTCGACGCCCTCGATCCGGCGCGTCACCTCCACCGCCAGCTCGACCTCGGCGGCGGTGGGCGCCCCGAAGCTGGTGCCCTTCGCCGCCGCGGAGGCCACCGCGTCGAGTACGACCGGGTGGGCGTGCCCGTGGATCAGAGGACCCCAGGAGCAGACGTAGTCGATGAAGCGATTGCCGTCGACGTCGATCAGTTCCGCACCCTCGCCGCGATCGACGAAGATCGGGGAGCGGCCGATCGCTCCCATCGCGCGCACGGGCGAGTTGACACCGCCGGGCAGCACCTCCAGCGCGCGGCGGTAGAGCTCCGCCGAGCGCGTGTCAGCGAGTGAGGTGCTCACGGGCCATGTGCGCATCACGCGTGCTCGGACTCCCAGTTCTTGAAGTCATCGGTGAAGTAGAGCAGCCGGATCTTCTTGAACTCGGTCGAGGAGTACAGCGTCGCGCGCTCGTGGATGCCGGTCTGCTCGGCGATCGCGTCGAGCACCGCGTCGCACTCCTCCTTGGAGCGACCGTGGGCCATCGTGAAGACGGAGTAGGGCCAGTCCTCGTAGGTGGGGCGCTCGTAGCAGTGGGAGATCCCGCGGAAGGACGCCATCCGCGGGCCGAGCTCTGAGATCTGATCCGGGGCGACCTTCCAGACGCCCATCCCGTTGGCGGAGAACCCGGCGCGGCGGTGATAGAGGATCGCGGCTACGCGGCGCAGCAGGCCGCGCTCGCGCATGCCCTGCATGTGCTCGAGCAGCGTGGCGGTGTCCATCCCCAGGCGCTGCGGCGGCGGGAGCGTAGGGCTCGGAGATCACCGGCATGTCGCCCTGGGTGGCGCGGATCACATCCCTGTCGAGCTCGTCGTAGGCGACGGGCTCGAGGTCGACGGGCTCGACGGCGACGCCCTCGCTGGTGAGCGCCTTGGTGCCGCCCTCCATTTCGAGGTCCATGCGGATCTTGAACAGTTTGAGCGTCGGCAGCTGGCGGATCGACTCGGCGCCGGTGAGCCGCTGGAGCACGTCCAGCGTGCCGTCCAGGCCGAGCGCGCGAGTCCGGCTCGACGGCGAGCGTGAACCACATGTTGAAGTCGTGGTTGCGCAGGTAGTTGTGCGAGACCCCGGGGTGTGAGTTGACGATCTTCGCCGCCTGCCACGGGTTCTCGGGGTCGACCTTGGCCGCCACGAGCATCGAGCCAGTAGCCCAGCGCACGGGTGTCGTAGATCGGTGTGACCTGGCGGATGATGCGCTCGTCGAGCAGGCGCTGAACGCGGGTGAGCACCTCCGAGCTCGGACACCTCGGCGGCGGCGGCGACCGCCGCGAAGGGACGGGGCTGCAGCGGAAAGGAGCCCTGCATCAGGTTGAGCAGCTTGCGGTCGAGATCGTCGAGCGCGATCGCCGCGCCGTCCTTGCGCGAGCGGGTCTTCGGGATCGCGGCGCTCGCACGGTCGCGAGCCGCGGTGCTCGCGATGTCGTCGTTTGCACTCACGGCGGGCGGCACGTCGGCCTGCTGGTCTGTCAGCTCTACTCGGCTAGCCATTGGGCGGCATCCTTGGAGTGGTAGGAGATGATCGTGTCGGCGCCGGCGCGGCGAAGAGAGGTGAGTATCTCCAGAACCGCGGCCCGCTCGTCGAGGTAGCCGGCGGCGGCGGCGGCCTTGACCATCGCATACTCGCCGCTGACGTTGTAGGCCGCCACCGGCAGGCGCGTGGCGCGCTTGACCGCGCGGATCAGATCGCCGTAGGCGAGCGCGGGCTTGACCATCACCATGTCCGCGCCCTCCTGCCACGTCGAGCAGCGCCTCGCGCACGGCCTCGCGGCCGTTGGCGGGGTCCATCTGATAGCCGCGGCGGTCGCCGAACGCGGGCGTCGAGCCGGCGGCCTCGCGAAAGGGACCGTAGAAGGCGGAGGCGAACTTGGCGGAGTAGGCGAGGATCGGAGTGTCGGCGAAGCCCTCCTCGTCGAGCGCGGAGCGGATCGCGCCGACGCGGCCGTCCATCATGTCCGAGGGGGCGACCAGGTCGGCGCCGGCGCGGGCGTGGCTGACCGCGACGCGCGCGAGCAGCTCGACGGATGCGTCGTTGTCGACGACGGGCGTGCCGGTCCTCACGCAGCACGCCGCAGTGGCCATGGTCGGTGTACTCGCAGAGGCACACGTCGGTGAGCACGAGCAGCTCGGGCAGCGCGCCCTTGAGCGCGCGGACGGCGGTCTGGATCACGCCCTCCTCGTCCCATGCGCCCGAGCCTTCAGGATCCTTGGCGGCCGGGATCCCGAACAGCATCACGCCGCCGATCCCGAGCGCGGCAACCTCGCGGGCCTCCTCCAGCGCGGCGGAGATCGACAGGCGCTCGATACCGGGCAGCGTCGCGATCGGCTCGCGCGGTGGGCGGGCTCCGCCTCGGAAACGAACAGCGGCAGCACAAGCTGGCCGGCGCGCAGCTCGGTCTCGCGCACGAGCCCCCGCAGGCGAGCGGTCGAGCGCAGGCGACGCATGCGCGTTTGAGGAAAGGCCATCGCTCCTCCCAGGATACCGCTGGTCAATCCAGCGTCGCAGGCCCGACGCGCGCGAGCGCGCCGAACAGCACGGTGAGAGCCGCGAGGTGCACGAGCGAGATCCGGCAGAGCGCCGGGGAGGACTGGTTGACCGCGGCGTCGAGCGCCTGGAGCGCTGCCTTGAAGGGGAATACGAACGAGATCGCGGAGATCGCGTCGTAGAGGCCACGGCCCGACCGACCCCGAGGGGACGAGCGCGAGGAAGGCGAGCGGCAGCGAGAGCAGGAAGGCGAGCAGCGAGGCGGCGCGCACCTCTCGCGCGAGCGCGCCGATCGAGACGCCGAGCGCGCCAAACGCGAGCGCACCGAGGGCCGAGCGCGGCCAGCCACAAGGGCAGACGCGTCCAGTCGAGGTGCACGAACGCGCCGATCCCGGCGAGCATCGCGAAGCGCGACGACAAACGAGCAGGCGGCGGCGAGCAGCGCCTTCTCGGCGAGCAGCCCCTCGCGTGAGACCAGGCCACGCGGAGCAGGCGACCGAGCGCGTGCTCTTCGCGCTCGAGCGCGACGGCCCCGGCGGCGAGGAGCAGCGCAGATGAACATCAGCGACACGGTGACGGCGACCACGACGGCGAACGTGTTCAGCGGGGTGCGGCGACCGTGCAGCAGCGTGGTGTGGACGGCGATCGGCTGGCTGATCGTCGAGAGGACGGTCTTCGAGAGCGTCGAGGTTCTGAGCGGCGAAGGTGGCGAAGGCGAGCGTTCGTTCCAGCGCGGCGCGGTCGGGGCCGGGCGGCTGGCGGGCGATCACGCCGCGCAGCAGCGGCGGGATCTGGCTGAGCCCGACGAGGTTTGGCGGGCGCTCCGAGCACGCCGAGGTTGCCGCCCTCGCAGCAGCAGGCCGATCGCCTGGGCGGCGGCCTGCTGGATCTGTTCGGAGAAGCCGAGGTTCGCCTGCGCGAGCGCGGAGTTCAGCGAGGACTGCACGAGCGACTGCTCGAGCGCGTCGCCGTTGTAGAGCACTTCCAGATGTGCTTTGGAGATATCGGAGGAGAGCCGCGCGGCGATGTCGTGGGGGATCACCACGGCGGCGAGCACGTCGCCCGACTGGATCTTCGCGACGGCCTGCGCGCGCGTGGCGGTCGGCACGGCTTCGACCTGGTTGAAGAGCTGCGAGGCGTACTCACTGACCTCGACGCTGCGCCCGCCGACCTGGACGCTCGCGCCCGGGGTGGTTTCGTTGACGATCGCGACGCGTGGCTTGGTGGGGCCGCGCGAGAGGGCCAGCCCGATCAGCAGCGCGATCGCGACGGGGTAGATCACGAGCAGCGCGACCGTCAGGCGCGAGCGGCGGAGGATCAGGAGGTCCTTGCGCAGCAGCGAGCTCATCGGTGACCCCGCGCGCCGCAGGAACGAGACGAACGCGTCCTCGAAGTCCCTCGCCCGTGCCAGCCGTCCCGGCCACCGCGAGGAACGCCGCGGGCGAGCCGTCGAACAGCAGCGCGCCATCGGCGAGCACAAGCGCGCGCGCGGCGTAACGCTGCACCTCGTTGACGTCATGCGTGGAGAACACGACGCTCGTGCCTTCCGCCGCCAGGCCGCGGATGAAGCTCCAGAGCCGCTCGCGCTGGCCGGGGTCGAGCGCGGTGGAGGGCTCGTCGAGCGCGAGCACCGGGCGGGCGGGAGAGCAGGCCGATCGCGACGTTGACGCGCTGGCGGTTGCCGCCCGAGAGACGCGCCGACTGCTCGGCGGCGCGCTCGCGCAGGCCGGTCTGCTCGAGCATCCGCTCGACCGCGCCATCGCGGATCGGCGACGCGCTCCAGGCGCGCGAACAGCGCGAGGTTCTCGGCGACCGAGAGCTTGGAGTAGAGCGCCGGCTGCTGGGGCACCCAGCCGACTTCGCTGGGGGCCCGGTTCACGCTGCCGGCGCTGGGGCGCTGGATGCCGGCGAGGATCGACAGCAGCGTCGTCTTGCCCGCGCCGTTGGGGCCGATGACCGCCACCAGCTCGCCCGCAGCGGCATCGAAGCTGACGTCGCGCAGCGCCTCGCGCTCGCCGTAGCGCATCGCCAGATCTCGACACGCCGAGAACGCTTGGCCGAGATCCGCGCCGAGCGCCGGCGGTCTCGCTCACAGCACTCCGTCTCGCGTGCGCTCCCACGGCTCGAACGTCAGATGGCGGCTGAGGTAGAGCGCGGTCTCGCGCAGGATCGAGAGGATCGGCAGCGCGAGCAGCGCGCCGACGAGCCCGTATAGATGCTGGCCGAACAGCAGCGCGAAGATCACCAGCAGGGGGTTGATGCGCAGCGAGTGGCCGAAGATCTGCGGCGCGACGATGTGGCCCTCGAGCTGCTGGATGCCGACGAACAGCAGCGCGACCCAGACCGCGGTGATCGGGTCGGTCAGCAGCGCCACGAGGATCGGTGGGAGCGCGCCGAGGAACGGCCCGAGGTAGGGGATCAGCTCCATGAAGCCAAAGATGATCGCGAACACAACCGCATACTTGCGGCCGTCGGGGAAGATCCCGATCACGCCGAACAGATACAGCGCGACACCCGCGGTGGTGCCCATGATCACGCTGAACAGGAGTTGGCCCTGCACGTAGTGGGAGACCGCCCGCTGGACGAGCGTCGGGTAATCGTCCGCGCGCGTGCCATCGCCGGCGGGCATCGCGCGACGCACGAGCTTGCCGATCCGCTCGCCGTAGACCAGCATGTAGATCGAGAGCACGAACACGAGCACGAGATCGAAGATCGCGCTCGCGGCTTCGGTCAGCAGCGAGCCGCCGAACGAGGCGATCGAGCCGCCGCTCTTGGAGAGCTTGTCCGAGAGCGTCTGCAGCGCCGTCTTGCCCTGCTCGGCGAGCCGGGCGTGGATACCGAGGCGATGGAGGTCTCCTTCGAAGGTGACGATCGTGACATTTGGCTTCGTTGACGAGGTGTGGAAGGCTGTGCGTGAATGACTTCACCTGGTTGGAGATCGGATTGGCCAGCAGCACGCCGATCCCGGCGAGCGCGAGGAAGAATGCGAGGTACACGGTGAACACCGCCAGGCCGCGTGGAAACCGCGAGCGCTGCAAGAGGTGGACGGCCGGGTTGAGGATCAGCGCGATGACCCCCGCCACGATGAAGATCAGCAGCACTTTCCCGGCCGCTTTCGCGAGTGCCCACAGCGCGAAGAGCGCCACTGGCAGCAGCACCAACTGGATCCAGCGCGGAACGAGCACGCGCGGTGGTCCCACGATCGCCGGGGTGACGTCGTCGAGAAGCTCGCGCTCCTCCTGCTTCGGCGGGGCTGCCTCCGGTTGGGAGCCGCCGTTCACCGGCGTGGACCCCTTCTCCTGCGGCGGAGTTGCCTCGGAAGCACGTTTGGTCTCGCCGATCATCTGCCTCCCGCCATCGCCAGAGTATGGCTGAGGTACAGGCCAGCAAAGGGATGGGCATCCTGTTCGTGGGCGATCTCGTCGGCGGCATCGGCCGGCGCACGTTGCTCGAGTGCCTGCCGCTACTGCGCGAGCGTTTCGATCCGACCTTCGTCGTGGTCAACGGCGAGAACGTCGCGGGCGGTCTGGGAATCACGCCAAAGGCTGCCGACCAGCTGTTTGCGGGGGGGGTTGACGCGATCACACTCGGCAATCACACCTACCACCGCCGTGAGATCTACCCGTACCTGGAATCCGAGCCGCGGATCCTGCGCCCGGCCAACTTCCTGCGCAGCCAGCCCGGGCACGGCACGTGTGTGGTGGAGAGCGCTCAGGGGGCGCGTCTGGGCGTCGTCAACCTGAGCGGGAACCTGTACCTACGCGCGGGGCGGTCCGCGTTCACGGAGATCGAGACCGCGCTGGGCGAGCTCGAGGGGGTCGATCAGATCCTCGTGGACATGCACGCCGAGGCGACCTCGGAGAAGGTCGCGATGGGCTGGCATCTGGACGGGCGCGTGACAGCCGTCGTCGGCACCCACACGCACGTGCCGACTGCAGACGCGCGCGTACTTCCCGGAGGCACCGCCTATATCACCGACGTCGGCATGACCGGACCGCGCGGCGGCGTGATCGGGGTCAAGCGTGAGCAGGCGATCGAGTCGCTGCTGACACAGATGCCGGTGCGCTTTGAGACCTCCGTGGAGGACCCGTGGCTGATGGCCGTGCTGATCCGCTGCTCGGCCACCGAGCGGCTGCGAGCGGATTCGATCGAGCAGGTCCTGATGCCCCAGCCGCCGGCGGCTCCGGGGACTCGCTGAAGCGTCCCAGCAGCGCGATCATCACGAGCGGGAAGAACCACGGAATGTAGAGATAGAACCAGTGGTCGATCCCGAGCTGCACCGCGATCAGAACCGCGGCGCACGCCGCCGCGAGGCCGACCAGATCATCGCGGCGGGGGATCGCCGCCAGCGCGAGGGCGAGCGTGACCGCGGCGAGCTGCACCACCCGCTGGAGTCCGGGTAGGCCGTAGAGGCCCCATACGGAGAACGGCGAGCCGCGATTGGCCTGGTAGACGAGCGTGCGCTCGAAGATCGTGTGCGGCGAATCGTGGGTGAGCGCAGGGATCGACACGAGCGCGGCAGTGGCAACGAACGCGAGCAGGAACAGCCCCAACGCGCGCGAGCGCAGCGCCGCGACACCCACCCATCCTTCGCGGTCGCGCAGGCCGTGCGTCGCCAGCAGCGGCACGAGCGGGAGCGGCGCGAACTTGGTCAGGCCGGCGAGCGCCGCGAACACACCCCGTACGGGTGGCGTGCCGGCGAAGTAGAGCGCGGCGAGGATCATCACCGCGACGAGCGTGTCGTTGGAGTCGCTCTCCAGCGCGAACAGCGTGAAGGGGAAGGAAACCCAGGCGTAGGCGAGCGCGACGCCAAGGGTCGGGCCACGCATGCGGCGCCCGATCAGGAACAGGAGCGCTACCGCGAGCAGGTCGAAGGAGACCGCTGCGCCATGCGCGGCCGGCAGGTCGTCCCAGGTCCCGCTCCAGCCGAAGATCTGCTCGAATGGAACATAGGCCTCGTAGTTGACGGGACCGTAGGTGTCACCGTGTTCGTTGTCAGCCGGATAGCCACCGTAGAGGGCCTCCCCGTGGACGATCCGCTGCGCTCCGATCACGCCCGCGTAGCCGACGTCGATCACGTTCGCGTCGGTCACGTTGAGTGCGATCCGAAAGCCGAGCAGCGAGACGACGCCGAGCGCCAGCCAGGGGGCCGGGATCAGCAGGCGCAGGGGCGGTGTCGATCGCCCGTCGGATGAGTGGGATCTGGGTCGGCGGCGCAACAGCGCGAGCATCCGCGCGAGCAGGTACAGCAGCGGCGGGTAGCTGAGCGGCACCGAGGCGTAGATGTGCGCGTGGTTGAAGAACGCGAGCGAGACCGAGAACGAGAGCAGCACGAGCAGATCGAGGTGCAGCAGCGAGCAGGGCCGGCGCCAGTCGATAAACGGAAGCAGGAACAGCACACAGAGCGGCAGCCACACATATAGGGCATTGACATGCTCACCGAACGCGCCACGGTAGCCGCGCGCCATCGTCCAGGCGACCTGGAATCCGGTCCACTGTTCGAGCACACGGCCGGTGCTGTCGGCGATGATCACCTGGCCGATCTCTTTCGTTCCCTTCACGGAGAAGAAGCTCACCTGCCAGCGCAATGGGCCCTTGAAATACGTGCCTCCGTAGGAGCCGCGGTATTTCCTGCGCACGGCACGCATCTTCGGGAGCGCTTCGGCGATTTCCAGAACGCGGTCGGCGGACAGATGGCGCCCGGCGGGCGGGATCGTCGACGCGGGGACGGGGACCGGAGCTTCGGCGATCGTCGCCTGGGAGGCAGAGGCAGTCCTCACCGTCTTGGCCGCGGTTGCCGAGGACGCGAGGAGGGTGAGAAGTGCAAGCGAGGCGGCAACCGCGAGGAGTACCCGAATGCGCATCTGCCGAGGGTAAGGGTTCGACGCGGGCTCCAGCGGCGGTTTGAGTTGCTCAGACGGAGGCGAGGCCGAAATGCTGGCGCACCATCGAAGCGATATCGCGGATCGCCCACTGGGCGCGCTCCTCGGCAGGGGCAACGCCGCAGAGGACGAGCGCGCCGAGCGAGTCCGAGGCGTGCAGCGATCCGTGACTGCCGCCGCCGACATGGGCGGCGCCGCCCCAGTCGAGGAACTCGAAGCCGGGGGCGGCGCTGAGCAGGATCTCGCCCGAGGTGGGACAGATCAGCGATGACCACACGCGGGCGAGCGCGTCGGGGTAGTCGGGGGCCAGGAGCAAACCGTCCCGCACCCGCGCGTGCAGTGCAGCAAGCTGACCCTCGATGCTCCACGTGCACCCCCGCGCGTCGGAGACGGCGCCCTCCGGCGCGAAGCGCAACTCGCCGCGGTCGGGGGTCGCGATCACCGCCTCGCGGGGGGCGCCGCGCGCGTCGCGCTCGAGCCAGATGACGAGGTCAACGCCGTCGAGCGCCAGCGCGCGGGTGACGACGGACGCGCGCATCGCGTCGCGCTCTGCTTCGTGCAACGCGTAGACCATCGCCCCACGCTGAGAGGGACACACGGCGATATGAGCCCCACCCATCCCCGCCATGCCCTCGCCGCCCTGCACCCCGCCCTTGGGGCCGAGCACACCCAGATCGGCGAGCTCGTGCTGGAGGTCGATCGTGTCGGTGACGAGCGCCTGGGAGTGGTCGGCCATCGCGATCACCGCGTGCTCCTCCAGGAAGCGATCGATCCCGCCGGCGGCGTTGAACACCCGCGCGAGCTGCAGGTCGGCCTGGGCGATCGAGTGCAGCTGACCGTCCGGACCGTGCTTGTGGGAGTACCAGTCGTTGTCGGGCAGCGAGAGCAGCAGGAAGTCGAACAGGTCGTGCTCGACCATATAGGCGCTGACACAGCCGGTGTGGCGGTCGCGCACGCCGGGCATACCCAGGCCAGAGCGGCAGCCGGTGGGTCGCGAAGCGAAGATATCGGCGTAGAACAGCTCGCGCGGGCCCATCACCGGATGGCGCATCAGGCGTGTGGCAAAGCGAGTGAGGGCGGTGTCTTTCTGCGGCTCGTGGCGGTGGCGGCCGCGGTACATCAGGTAGGTCGTGCCGGCCGTGCGCAGATCGGCGTCGTCGAGGGTCTCGAACACGGTCGGCGTCTCTGCAGAGAGGTGCGCGCGGTTCATGTTGTAGACCGTGTCCGTCAACTGGCGCACGATCCCAAAGCGCTGTGCGGCGCGAAGGCTCGAGCCGTACTCGACGTAGCGGTGCTCCTCGCGGTGAAACCAGTTCATGCCGGGAATCAGATGCTCGTCCTGCGCGACTCCGGTGACGATCGAGGCCGCGCACACGGGGGTCACGGACGGGAACGCGGCCACGCAGTCGGGGACATACCGCCCGCGCTCGATCAGCGTCGCAAGCATCGGCGCGACCCCCTCGGCGACCGCTCGCTCGAGCATCGCGGGCGCCATCGCGTCGATCACGCACAGCACGAGCTTGGGGGGAGTCACCGGCGCAGGATGCGCAGGCCGGCGTACTTCTCACCGGCGCGTTGCCGGGTGCGCTCCAGAAGCAAGGCGAGAAACGCCAGGAGCACATAGCCGAGTGGGTGTAAGAGGCAGACAAGCGCCGCAAACAGCAGTGCGACCCCGTCCAGGTAGATCGTGAGCGCTTCGCGGGCGGCGCGGTCGGGCAGGCGCTTGCGGGCACCGAGGATGATCGGCGCCGATGCGCGTTGGGCTATGCCCACGACCAGGAATCCGCCGAGCAAGCCCGGCCAGGCGCTGTCGCCGTGCGCGGCGAGCGTGCCTCCGAACAGCAGGGCGCCGGCGCCGAACGCCAGGCCGGTGAGCGAAGCGGCGAGCGGATCGGCGCGGCTGGATCGATCGCTTGGGTCGAGTGTCGGCGCAAGGTGGAGACGGAGCTGCAAGACGTAGGCGAGGATCAATGTCACGGCGACGATCGCCAGCCACCAGCCCGACATCAGGAAACGAAACGGAGCGTCGGCGAAGCTGACGCCGAGCGCGGAGGTGGAGGCTAGGACACCTGCGAGCAGCAGCGGCAAAAACGGGCGCAGGCCGCAGGCGGCTGCGAGTCCGATGCCGAGACCGATATAGAAGAAGAGACCGTGCATGAGGTTCGCGCCAGAATAGAGGGTGACTTGAGGGAGCCAGGCCGTGGATGGCAGACGACGCACGCGAGCGCAGGCGTGCTGGTGGCACGTCGAGCATCGCGGGTGGCGGCTGACGCCGCGGAATGGCTGCCTCAATCGTGCGCTACCGTGCGAGGCGCCATGACGATAGCCCACGCACCCGAGGGTTCGGTCGATCGTGGCGCAAGGTCCCACGGGCGCGGCGCCGAATAGAGGCTCAGGGAAATGGATCGATCGATCGGTGGATCTCACGGCGGGCGGCGTGGCCGCGAGACCGCGCACGAGCTCGCGCGCTACGAGGCGCTGTTCGCCGCACGCACGCGCGGGATGAAAAGCTCGGCGATGCGCGAGATGATGGCGCTGACCGAGCGTCCCGACGTGATCTCGCTCGCGGGGGGCCTGCCCGATACGAGCACGTTCGCGCCGGATCTCTACGCGAAGCTGATGAGCCAGGTGGCGGCGGAGTCCACCGCGCGCGCGCTGCAGTACGGGCCGACCGAGGGGATGGCGGCGACGGTCGACTGCATCGTCGAGGTGATGGCCGCCGAGGGCACGGCGGTCGACCCCGCGAACGTGATCGTCACGACCGGCGGGCAGCAGGTGATCGACCTCGTGTGCAAGGCGCTGATCGATCCCGGCGACGTGATCGTCGCGGAGGCGCCGACCTACCCGGGGGCGGTGCCTACGTTCGGCGCCTATCAGGCCGATGTCGTGCAGATCGAGATGGACTCGGACGGGATGCCGATCGACGAGCTGGAGCGCACCTTGGACCGCCTGCACGGGGAAGGGCGGCGGCCGAAGTTCATCTACACGATCCCCAACTTCCAGAACCCGGGCGGGGTGACGATGTCGCTGCCGCGCCGGCGGCGGCTGGTCGAGGTTGCGCGCGAGCGCGAGCTGCTGGTGCTCGAGGACAACCCCTACGGCCTGCTGCGCTATGAGGGCGAGGCGCTGCCGACGCTGTACTCGCTGGACGCCTCGCTCGGGGCTGGCGGCGATGGGGTCTCCTCGGACCTGGTGATCTACCTGGGCACGTTCTCGAAGATCCTCTCCCCGGGGCTGCGGCTCGGCTGGTCGGTCGCACCGCGCGCGGTGTTGGAAAAGCTGAACCTCGGCAAACAGGGCACCGACCTGTGCAGCTCGCCGATGACCCAGCTATTCGTCGTCGCCTACTTCGCCGAGCGCGCCGCCGCAGGCGGCCCGGCCTGGATCGAGTACGTCGAGCGTCTGAAGGATCTCTACCGGCGCCGCCGCGACGTGATGCTCCAAGCGCTTGGAGAGCACTTTGGTGGGCGCGCGAGCTGGACACATCCCGAGGGCGGGCTGTTCATCTGGGCAACGCTCGACGGGGTCGACACGACCGACCTGCTGGCGCGCAGCGAGGGCGTCGCCTTCGTGCCGGGGCGCGCCGCGTACATGGACGGGGGGCGGGGGAGCTCCTCGATGCGCCTGAACTTCGCCGGGGTTCCCGACGATGACATCCGCGAGGGCATCCGCCGGATCGGTAGGACCCTCGGCCCGGATACCGGGCTGCTCGGGACGTTGACCGGATCTCCGCCCGCCCGCGCCAAAGCGCCAGAAGAGGGTGTAATGGACGAGCCGCGCCCAGAGCTGGCGGACGTTCTCGAGCTGCCGAGCAGGCCCGATCGAGGCCGAGCGCGCGAGCAGGGTCGATGAGCGAACCGAAGAAGGTCGCCGTGCTCAAGGGCGGAGGATCGCTGGAGCGCACCGTCTCGTTGCGCTCGGGCGCCCGCGCGCAGAGCGCGCTCGGGCGGCTCGGGCACGAGGTGATCGCGATCGACGCCGGTCCCGAGCTCGTCACGCAGCTGCACGATTGCGAGCCCGACGCGGCGTTCATCGCCCTGCACGGCCGCGACGGAGAGGACGGGACCGTGCAGGGGCTGCTGGAGACGATCGGCGTTCCGTACACAGGCTCCGGACCGTCGGCGTGCCTGCGCGCCACCGACAAGGCGCTCGCGAAGTACCTGATGCGCGAGGCCGGCATTCCGACGCCGGACTTCAGCGCCTTCAAGGAGAGCGCGATCAAGAACCTCGGTGTGGCGGCGGCGCTCGGGGACGTCGAGCGCCGGCTCGGGTTTCCGATGGTCGTCAAGCCGTCGAGCCAGGGCTCGGCGCTGGGCGTGAAGTTCGCACGCTCGGCGCAGGAGCTGCCGGGCGCGATCGTGGGGGCGCTCTCATACGACCGCAAGGTCGTGATCGAGCGCTACATCAAGGGACGCGACCTGGCCGTGTCGGTGCTGGACGCAAGCTCGCCCGCCGATGGGCCGGGCACAGAGCCCGCGGCGCTACCCGTCGTGGAGGCGATTCCACGCGAAGAGGAGTTCTACAACTACGAGTCGCGCTACGAAATCGGCATGACCACGTTTGTCTGCCCGGCCGAGCTGGGAGATCGCGTCACCGAGCGCGCGCAGGAACTGGCCCTTGCGACATACAAACTGCTCGGCTGCCACGGCGTCGCACGAGTCGACCTGATGCTCGAGGAGCAGAGTGGCGAGCTGACCGTGCTGGAGACGAACGTCGGCCCGGGTCTGACGGAAACAAGCCTGCTGCCATTGGCGGCAGACGCCGCGGGAATCGACTTCGACGAGCTGGTGAGCCGGATCCTCGCAAGCGCCTTCACCCGGTAGGGAATCAGCGCTCCGTCGTGGGGCACGGAGGCCCCACCCCACCCACCTCGGGGGTTAGGAGCACCTGCGCGGATGCGACCCAAAATGACGATTCAAGTCCCCCACTAACCTCGTCCCCTGCCACGAGGGCCGGCTTTGCCGGCCCGGCGCCTGAGCCCTACACAGCGGGAGGAGGGGTACTGGGGGAGGGCCTGCCCTCCCCCAGTATTAGGAATCGCCCGCGGCAAAGTCCTCCGGAGAGACGTGGTCGAGAAACTCCTTGAACTTCTCGACGACGTCCTCCGACTCGTCGACGTTGTGCTCGAACTCGATCGCGGACTCGGCGAGCACCTCCTCAGCGGCGTAGATCGGGGCGCCGGAGCGCACGGCGAGGGCGATCGCGTCGCTCGGGCGGGAGTCGATCTCGAGCTCGCGGCCGGCCACGGACAGGGTGATCGAGGCGAAGAACGTGTTCTCGCGCAGCTCGGTCACGGCGACCTGGGTGCACTTGACGTCGAGCTCGCCGAGGATGTCGCACAGCAGGTCGTGGGTCATCGGCCGGGGGGTGCCGGCGCCCTGCAGCTTCATCAGGATCGAGGCGGCCTCGGGGTGGCCGATCCAGATCGGCAGGAACTTGTTGCCGTCGGCGGTCTTCAGCAGCACGATCGGCTGCTTGCCGACCATGTCGAAGCTCACGCCGTAGATCACCATCTCCTGCACGAAATCCTCCAGAGGGGGGTAGCCAGAGTATAAGTACCCGCCGCGGGCCGATTGGGTAGGCGCGTGTCGCGGTCTACGGTTCTGAGCCGGCCGATGGGCAAGCGAGGCAAGGACGCAGTGAGCGTGGCGTGCGCTAGCACGCGAGCGATCGAGGACGCCGCATCGCGCAGCCCATCGGCCGGCTCAGCGAAAGCTCCAGAGCTTGTTGCCCAGGAAGTTCAGCGGCATCGACGCCGCCACCGCCAGCGCCTGGGCGGGAAGCTTGGCGACGCCCACCCCCTCGACGAGCCCGGTGAGCAGCAGCAGGCTGAAGCCCTCGGCCGCGAGGCTCACCACGAAGAAGCGCATCGCCTGGAAGTGCGCGCGGCCGGCGCGCGCGTCGAACGTCCAGTGGCGGTTGAGCACGAAGTTGTTGACCACCGCGACCAGCCACGCGAGCACGTTCGCAGCGCGGTAGTCGATCTTCGCGTAGTGCACGCACAGGGCGTACACGATCAGGTTGACCGCGAAGCCCACACCGCCCACCACGCCGAAGCGGACGAGCTGCAACCAGTTCGCCGGCTTGCGCATCCCGTGCAGGAGGCGAATGTGCGTGCGAATCTCCACGGCGGTCGCCTCGTCGCGCATGCTTGCAGGGTAGCGGCACTCCTACGCGTACGCTGCCGCTAGCCTTGTTCGGATGAGATCTCTTCGGTCGGGTTCGACTGGATTGGCGCGCCGGCGGCTCGCCGGTTGTGGCTGCCTGCTGCTCGTGACAATCCTCTCGAGCTGCGGCGGCTCAGCCGGGAACGCCGGCTCGGGCGCATCCACGGCGCCGGCCGGCACGAAAGCGCCGGACGCCAAGACGGATCCCCCCACGACAAAGACAGACCCGCCGGCCCCCCAGAGCAAATCCACCACCTCGAAGACAGACCCTCCCGGCTCAAAAGACGGGACGACGAAGGTAAAGACAGCGACGGTGAAGACCCCCCACGGCCCCGTAGAGGTCGCCGAGGTCCGCGACCCCGAAGAAGCCAAGAGCTTTCCTCTGCCGGCGTCGGTGAACCATCGGTCCGCCAGCTCACCGAGCGTGGCCGGCGAAGCCGCGGTGGCGCCGGGCGCGCCTTCTGACGCCGAAGTGAAGCGGGAGTTGAATGAGATGCACGCTGTCGAACGCGCGGCGGCGCAGACGCAACGTCAGGAGCTGACCCCCGTTCCCGGCGGTGAGTCGGTCGGCGGGAACGGCACGATCCCGATCCCATCGGGCGTGCCGGAAGTCGTACAGAAGGTGATCGCCGGCGGCAACGCGATCGCCGACTTCCCCTACATCTGGGGCGGCGGGCACGCGTCGTTTGTCGCCAACGGCTACGACTGCTCGGGCTCGGTCAGCTATGCGTTGGCAGCGGGTGGTCTGCTCAGCGCGCCGCTCGTCTCAGGTGACCTGGCCACCTGGGGAGAACCAGGCCCGGGACGCTGGATCACGATCTACGCCAACGCCGGTCACACGTTCATGGACGTCGACGGCATCTGGTTCGACACCGCCGGGCGCTCCGGGCCTTACGCTTCGCGCTGGCTGGTGGCGACGCCGCCGCTGGAAGGCTATGCCGTGCGCCACCCGCAGGGGCTGTAAAGCAGCGTCAGTGGGTCAGGGTGACGGTGCTGATCACCGTCGTGCTCAGCGGGCTGTGCGAGGACGCGTTGCGGACGACGAGCCTGATCGTCAGCGTAACCGAGCGCAGTTTGCGCAGTTTCGCCGCGGTCTTCTTGCCGAACTGGATCTTTAGCGTGCCGCGTCCGCCCCTGGTCGTGACCAGGATCGCTTTGCCGATCACGATCGACGGTACAGAGCCCGCGGGCATGTCTGTGGCCGGCGCGCCGTGCAGGCCGATGCGCTTGGCGATCGAGGACGCGAGCAGCACCTGGATCTGGCCGGCGACCTGCTCGTTGACCGAGTAGCCGATCACGAGGCCCTTCTTCAGGACGCTCGACAGGGATCGCGAGACGACCGCGGCGCTCGCCACCGGGCCGGGGATCGGCGGTTTGATGGGAGCGGCCGTAGCAGCGGAGGAGCCTGCCGCACCGGACGAACCAGAGGCGGCCGCGGTGGTTGTGCCCGGAGTAGTGCCACCGGAGCCTGCTTCTTCGGAGCCTTTTTCTTCGCAAGGTTTACCGTCGACCGTGATTTCCTTTGCAACAAGCAGGGGAAGGCTTTCTTCGTTGCCGCCACCGTCCACCACCGTGAGCTCGACGGTGTAGGTCTTGGCGCAGGGGAAGGTGTGAAAGACGCTCGCCTTTTCTTCCCCTTCTTCGGTCACCTCTTTGCCATTTTCCTGATAGCCAAAGTCCCATTTGTAGATTGGGGCGACGAGGGGCTCACGTTCTTTGATCAGCTTGTGTTCGTCGGCGAGTTTCTTTTCTTCTTCGGAGATCGTCTTGTCGCCCGCGACAATCAGCTTGTCTTTTTCGAGCGCCTGCTTGTGGTCTCCGTCATTTCGCGCTTCTGCTTCGTCGGTACTCTTGCTTTCTGTATCCGCTTTCTTGGTCTTTTCGGCGACGACCTTGGCTTCGGCTGCCTTCTTGTTTCTGGCGGCCAGCCGTTCTTCCTTTTCTGCGTATTCCTTTTCTTCCGCTACGCTGAGCGGGCCTTTTTCTTCTGCATGCCTTCGTTCGCTCCTCAGTTTCGCTTCTGCTTCTGCGAGGACTTCTTCTTCTTCTTCCAACGATTCTATTTCTTCGCCTAACGTTGTTATCTTGCCCGTGAGCGCGGAGCTCTTGCCGTCGAGTTCTACGTTGGCTTCGCCCATTTTTGAATTTCGGTGGTCGAGACGGCTTCCTCGGCGACAAGTTCGGGCGCTTCTTCCGCAAGCCTTGTTTCTTCTTTTCCTTGACGGAGGTCCAACGGCGCGGCGTCCAGCGTTATACCCGACTCGTTTGCGTCGAGACCGATGACGTCTCCCACTTTCACCGGGGTTGGAGCGGTGATGTGCGGAGGAGTCGGCTCCCTGCCAGCAATCGAAGTCGACTTTGTGCTCACCGGTGAACGCGGCGGAGCTGTTGAACGCCCAGTGGAGATAGTAATGTTGGAGCCGATTTCCTCGTCTGACAGGGTTGCCGCATGCGTGTCAGGGTTCGGTGCCGGGAGCGTTTCCGGCGGCGGGCCGAAGTTGAACTGGCACATATCGCCCTGCTCCGGGTACCCGCCCTCCACCGCCGACGCGTTCTGATACCAGCCGTTCAGGAGAGGGTCCACGACGATGTTGCTCTGCTCGTTCGCGAGATCGCCGACGATCACGTCGCCGAGCCTGCGCCGTAGGCGGCGAACGGATTGAGACCGTTCAGCTGGTTCGGCTCCTCCAGGACGTGGCATCGTCCTGACAGGCGAGAACGTCGGCCGAGACACCCGTGGTCTTTATTCTGGGGAGAAGGATTCGAATGACAGGCCGGCGTACCCTGCAATCCACGGCTGCACCGCGTAGACGACGGCGTTGGCTGTTGCGGATTCGATCGTCGAGTGGTATCCGCAGATTCCCGTTTCGGCGGGATGGGTGATCTTTTGTTCTTTGATTTCTTGCGATTCGTTTTCCAGGCTTGGTCGAGTTGGAGCAGGTGTTGGGGCTTCAGGCCCGGCACAGACGGTCACCCCCGGGGGGGTCAGGATGTAATAGACAGGGGTGGTTTTCGCGCCGGGAACCGTACCCGTGGCGCCCGGCAGCTTGCCGGATCCGATGATTCTTTGCAGCTCTGTTTTGATTTGAGCGTCGGTTAGGCAGGCGATTTCGGCCGCTTCAGTGCAGTCCGCTCGAGGGGTAGGGATCGGTGACCGAATAAGCGCCCCGGAAGGTCGACTGGTTGGACGCATGCGCTTCTTTGGCTTTTTCCGATGCCGACGGTGCGGTGCTGTAACCGGTTTCGCCATATTGCGAGTTCAGGGCAAACACGTTCCCGGCGCACCGCTGACCGTCCCGACATTACGGAAGTATTGTCGATCAACTGCATCCATTGCGGAGTTGTAGAGTTCCAGCGGATCCCAGTAGATCGCGTAGGAGTCGGATGCGTGGATCACCGGGCCGCCGTGGTACTGAAGCGGGCCGTTCCTGGCGAACACGGGCTTGCGCCGTTGCAGTCCAAATTCTCCGCTGATAAACGCCCTGGCCGGCGCGGCCGCGAGCAGGGGCCGCCAGGATCGACGGGGCGGCGATCGAGGCGAGGTCGAGGGCCAGCGTCGCGTGAAGGCGGAGCTGAGACCAGCCAACCGGGAGAGCGAGCGAGAGTGAAGTCACGAGCCCATCATCGGCAGCTGTCGCCCGATGCCTTAGCCTCTGCGGACGAGGCCTTGCAGGACGGCTACCGGGGCAAGCTGACGTCGGGTAGGCCGCCCGCGGCTGGCCGCCGGCAGGTTCGTGTAGGGCTGCGGGGTGTGGTGCACGGGCGGGGCGGGTCGGGGATTGTTGTTGCCGACGCGCGTTGCGCGCGCGCGGGCTCACGCGGTCGACCACGGCGGCCTCACCGGCCGGCGATCCGGATAGGGGACGAACACCGTCGGCGATCCCTCGAACCACGTGCTCGGTCTCAGCCCCGCCGACGTACTCGTGCGGCGCGTTGGGAGCCCGGCCTGGGTCACCCACGCGGACTGGCCCGCGTGGAAGGGACCGTCGCCGACGTCGGGCGTCCTTTAAATGTCTCGAGTGGGCGATCCAGGACTCGAACCTGGGACCTCTTCCTTATCAGAGAAGCGCTCTAACCAACTGAGCTAATCGCCCGCGGCCGCCGGATTCTAGCGGCCGGCCCCGGGCCGCCTCCGGCCGGGCGCACCCGCCCGGCCGGCGTGTTCAGCCCAGCGACGCGGCGTCGCGGCGCCACCTACGCCACCGCGCGCGGCCGCAGACGCCGCGCCAGCTCGAGCGCCTCCTCGGGCGTCGCGAACGCAGCTCCGCGCGGTAGCCGCCGGCGCGTCGACGGCGCACCCGCACCTCCGCGCCGAGCGCCCCGCCGAGCGCCTCCGCGATCTCGCGCGCCGCCTGCAGCTGGTCGGGGTGCGGCGCGCGCGACGCCCGGCTGCCCTCGGCGCGCCCTGCGCGCCAGCGCCGCCACGCGCGTTGCTCTCCCGCGCGCGCTCTTCGACGACCCTCACCGACCAGCCCTCCTCGCGCGGCCTCGCGCGCGAGGCTTCGGCGCGCGCCGTGGTCCTCGGCCAGCAGCAGCGCCCGGCCGTGGCCCTCGCTCAGCGTCCCCTGCCTCGAGCAGCTCGAGCACCTCGTCGGGCAGGTCGAGCAGGCGCAGCAGGTTGCTCACCGCCACGCGGCTGCGGCCCACGCGCCGGCCCACCTCCTCGCGCGTCAGCCCCAGCTCCTCGACCAGCGCCGCGCACGCGCGCGCCTCCTCGACGGGTTGAGGTCCTCGCGCGCCATGTTCTCGATCAGCGCCAGCTCGAGCGCCTCGGCGTCCTCGCGCGCGCGCACGAGCGCCGGGATCGTCTCCATGCCCGCGATCTGCGCCGCGCGCCAGCGGCGCTCGCCGGCGACAGCTCGTAGGTGCCCGCCGGGCTGCGGGCGCACGAGCACCGGCTGCAGCACCCCGCGCTCGCCGAGCGAGCCCGCGAGCGCCTGCAGCGCCTCCTCGTCAAAGCGCCGGCGCGGCTGCTTCGGGTTGGGCGACGATCAGCTCGACCGGCAGCTCGCGCAGCTCGTCCGCGCGCGCCGTCCGCCCCTCCGCCCGAGACCGACAGGATCGCGTCCAGGCCCCTGCCCATCCCGCGGCTTCGGCTTAGCCACGCGCCGCCACCTCCTTGGCCAGCTCGAAGTAGGCCTCCGCGCCCGCGCTGTGGGGGTCGTGGTGGGTCACCGGCAGGCCGTAGCTCGGCGCCTCGCCCACGCGCACGTTGCGCGGGATCACCGTCTCGAACACGAGCTCCGGGAAGTGCTCGCGCACCTCGCGCTCGACGTCCCGGCCCAGCCGCGTGCGCGCGTCGTGCATCGTCAGCAGCATCCCCGCGACCGTCAGCCGCGGGTTCAGCTCGCGCTGCACCAGCGCCAGCGTCTCGAGCAGCCCGGCCAGCCCCTCGAGCGCGAAGTACTCCGTCTGCACCGGCACGATCACGCGGTCGGCCGCCACCAGCGCGCTCACCGTCAGCGGGCCGAGCGACGGCGGGCAGTCGAGCAGGATGTACTCGAACATCGCCCCGCACCGGCTCGAGGCACTCGCGCAGGCGCTGCTCGAAGCCCTCGATGCGCGGCAGCTCGACGTTCGCGCCCGCCAGCCCCGGCCCCGCCGGCAGCACCCGCAGGCCGGGCGATCGCCGTGTCCGTCGAGCGCCTCGCGCGCGCCGACGCCTCGCCCGTCAGCACCTCGTACAGCCCCGGCGCCTGCGACCGCGCGAGCCCCAGGCCGACGGTCGCGTTCGCCTGCGGGTCGACGTCGACCAGCAGCGTCTCGTAGCCCGGCCTCGGCGATGCACGCGGCCACGTTCACCGCCGTCGTCGTCTTGCCGACGCCGCCCTTCTGGTTGGCGATCGCGTAAACCGTGCCCATCGATCGCCTGCACGCAGCAGCTACGACGACCGATCTGCGGTCAGACCGTGCCGCTGCGGCTAGCAACCGAGCGGGCGCTTGCGCGCCACGCCGGCACGCCTGGGGAAGCGCTCGGGCGTCTCGGCGACCTTCTCGAACACGTGCAGGTGGTGCTCGTGCGCGCCCTCGAAGGGCTCGACGCGGCGGACCTCCGACCAGCGCCAGGCCCAGCTCGCCGGCCGCCTCGCTCAGCCGCCTCCTCCTCGCTCGCGGTCGCGCCGCCCGCGCCAGTCGACCAGCTTCCCGCCGAGCTCGCAGCAGCGGCGCCGCGTACTCGAGCACCACCGGCTGCGGCGCGAGCGCCCGGGCGATCACCAGCGTCGTGTGCGCCCAGCCCCTCCGCCCACTCCTCGACCCGCGCGCACACCACGCGCGCGTTGTCGATCCCCGCCGCCGGCGAGCACGCGCGCAGGAACTCGCACTTGCGCGCTGGCTCTCCACGAGGCGGACCTCGCTCACCGGCAGCGCGACCGCCAGCGGCAGCCCCGGGAAGCCCGCGCCCGCGCCCGAGGTCGGCGATCCGTCTTGCCGATCGGAGGCGCCCAACTCGAGCGCTGCAAGTGAGTCGGCGATATGAACGTCCACGGCCTCCTCGGGGTCGCGCACGGTCGTCGGGGCGCGCTCGTTCTCCGCCAACGCATCAAGCACCGCATCCAGCTGGCTCAACTGATGAGCTGTTCCAATGCATAGCGCTCGGCCAGCGACGTCAGCGACCTTGCGTCTCATGGGAACGCCGCCATACAAGGAGCGGTGCTCCGGAGAAGATGTTTCACGTGAAACACTTTTAGACGAGGCTCAGCCCTCCAAGCGGAGAGACAACCAACCGCCGCTCGGGCTCGTCGCCCTCGCTGTGGGTCTCCACACCGCCGCGCTCGCGCAGGTACTCGTGGACGATCCTCCGCTCCGAGGCCGGCATCGGCTCGAGCTCGACCGGGCCTACCCGAGCGCTGGCGCCTCTTCGGCTGCCTCCTCGGCCTCGGCCTGCAGCGTCTCCGCACGCCGCTCCCGATAGCCATCGGCGTCAACCACCACGCGGATCGGCGAAGGGCCTTCGGGGAACACGATCCGCTGGGCCAGGTGCTGGACGGCGTCGATCGTCTGTCCGCGGCGGCCGATGAACAGGCCGACATCCTCACCTCGCAGTGAGCCTCGCAAGCACCCCGTCACCCTCCTGCACCTCGATCTCGACGTCGAGTCCCAGCCCGTCCGCGATCTCCTCGAGCAGCTCTTCGAGCGCCTCCGCCGGCTCCAGCTCCTCCGCGTCGGCATCGCCGGCGGACGACTCGGTGGAATCCTCGCCGCTCATCGCCGCCGGCCTGAACGCTTCTTCTTCTTACGCGGCGAGCGCGGGGGCGCCACCGCGGAGGCGCCGTTTGTGCCACCGCCGGCTCCCACCAGCGCCGGCTCGCCCTTTGGCCCCCCGTTCAGGGGTTGATCGGGTTTACGACCGAAGAGGCCTCCGATACCACCGCTCCCAGGCTCTTTGCCGGGCACTGGCGGAGCTGGGCCGATATGCCGTCGAATGAAGTACTGCTGGCCGATCGTCCAGCAGTTCGTGGTGATCCAGTACACCAGCAACCCGGCGGGATACCTGAACAGGAAGGCGACGATCACCAGCGGCAAAGCCAGCATCAGGCGGCGCTGGTTCGGGTCGGCCGAGGCGGTCGCCATCAGCGTCGAGATGATCTGCGAGGCGATATAGAGAGCGATCAGCACCACCAGCACCACGCCGGTCGCCTTGGAGGTGATATCGGGGATGAACAGGAACTTGGCCGAGCCCGGGTAGACGACGTTGCAGCCGGTTTCCGTCAGACCCTTGACCGTGTGGCCCATGACCTTGACCGCATGTTCGGGGATCTGGCTGTTCGAGGTGATCGGGCGATGCAGTTCCCGTGTGTAGTACTCCCGCAGCTGCGGGCCGCAGATATCGAACTTCAGATCGGTCCGCAGCATGTAGAAAAGCGAGATGAACACCGGCAGCTGCAGGGCGAACGGTAGGCAGGAGGCAAGCGGGTTGATCTTGTTCTCCTTGTAGAACTTCATGATCTCCTGCTGCTGGCGCTGTTTGTCCTCGGCGTACTTGTCTTTGATCGCCTTCATCTCCGGCGCGAGGCGCTGCATCTCTTGCATCGACTTCAGCTGCCTGTAGGTCACAGGCACCAGAATCGCGCGGATCAGCACGGTCAACATCACGATCGCAAGCCCCCAGCTGGACCCCACGAGATGCGCGTGGATGAACACCAGGATTTCTTCGAATACGGTGATCAGCGGCGAGAACGCCTGTTGGATGATGTTCGCGGAGATCGGCATACGGTCTTGGTGGCTTGGTTCTCTCTGTACTCGCGTGACTGCGATGGTGCGGCTTGTGCGACTCTAGGCTTGACTGTTGAAGCTGTCGAAGCGGGCGACTGGGCTACCTTTCCTGGGAGTCGCGCGCGTTCTCAGCCTGGATGGGGACCAGTCTTGAATAAACGTTGGTCCTCCACCGGATCGTACCCGCCATGGCTCCACGGGTTGCACCTGAGCAGCCGCCACACGGCGAGCACCGAGCCCCTGAGTATGCCGTATCCCCCAATCGCATCGACCGCATAGCGCGAGCACGTCGGCTCGTACTTGCAGCGCTGCGGCAGGGCGGGCGACAGCACGCGCCGGTAAACGACGATCGGCGCGAGCACCACGGCGCGAGCGATTCGCGCAACAGCCGTCGGGGTGGGCGGTTGGCCCTCATGTGGCGCCGCTCGGCTCACAACGGCTCCTGCAGCGCCGTCGTGCCCGGGCGTAGCCCCGCGCGGGCAATCAACTCGCCGAGCGAAGCCGCGATTCCGGCCAAGCCCTCGCGCTCGGCCAGCTCGCGTGCCTGCAGGCGAGCCACGACGACGATGTCCTGTCCGGGGCTCAAATCGGCCTCGGACTGCGCAAACGCCTCGCGCAACAGCCGCTTCACGCGATTGCGCTCGACGGCTCCACCGACCTTGCGGGAGACCGACAGTCCCAGCCGCGGTCGCTTGGCTCGAGCATTGGGGAACGTGTAGAGCACGAGGTGGCGGTTGGCGGTCGAGCGTCCCTGCCGGTAGACACGCTCGAACTCGGCGCTGCGCGAAAGTCGGCCACGGCCGGGTGCTCGCGGGTTCATCGCGCGGAGGACCAGGCTCAGGTGGACAGGCGCTTGCGGCCCTTGTCGCGGCGGCGCTTCAGCGTGAGCCGTCCCGCGCGCGTGCGCATACGGCCGCGGAACCCGTGGGCACGGGCTCGCTTGCGCTTCTTGGGCTGGTAGGTGCGCTTCATGGTCTGGTTCTCCGCTCTCGGCCCTATTCCTGCTCGATCCGGCGAGGAGTGCTCGCCCAACTCGTCCAGTATAGGCCGGTGGGATAGGCCGGTGGACTGCTCGCTGAAATTTTCCCGCCAATTGCGGGTAGCCACCACGATAGCTCCACAGACGTGGGTTATAGTCGCCAGACCGGGTCATTCGTGACCCTCCTTGAATAGCTGCCATCACTTTCTCCCTGGGAGGAGCGGGTTGACGCTGCCGTGAACGACGAGCTCGAGCACATATGGTCACGCGTACAGGACGAGCTTGCCGTGGCCGTCGACGAGTCGGCCTACCGCATCTGGCTCGATGCGCTCCGCGCGCGCGATCTCTCCAGAGGACGCCTCGTGGTCGAAGCCCCGCCCCAGGCCCGCGGATGGATCCACGATCGCTTCGGCAGGGTTATCCAGTCCTGCGTCGCGACCATCGTCGGCCCGGACGTGACACTCGAGCTCGTAAGTGGCGATTCTGGCGATAGAGCAGAGATCTGCGCCAACCCAACCCAATCGAGCGATGACCTGGGCAACCCAAAGCTCAGCTTCGACCAGTTCGTGATCGGCGACTCAAACCGCCTGGCCCATGCCGCCGCGCTGACGGTCGCCGAGCTGCCCGCCCAGGCCTACAACCCCCTGTTCATATGCGGACCACCCGGCGTCGGCAAGACACACCTACTGAGCTCGATCGCAGGCCTACTGCTCTCCCACAACCCAGGGCTCGTCGTGCGTTGCACGACCGGGGAGACCTTCACCAACGAGTTCCTCGGCGCTCTCTCGGGCGGGCGCACCGACGGCTTCAAGACGAGCTTTCGCCACCTAGACGTGCTGCTCGTCGACGATGTTCAGTTCCTCGAGCGCAAGACCAGGACCGAGGAGGAGTTCTTCCACACGTTCAATGCCCTTTACGACTCCGGTCGGCAGATCGTGCTCAGCTCCGACCGACCGCCGCAAGATCTCCAAGCCCTGGAGGACCGGCTGCGCGAGCGCTTCGAGGCCGGTCTCGTCGCCGATATCAAACCACCCGAGCTCGCAACCCGGTTGGCGATCCTACGCAAGCGAGCCCACCACGATCGCATCGAGCTTGCCGATCCGCGGGTCCTCGAAGCGATTGCCGAACGGGTGACGCTCAATGTCCGTGCGCTCGAGGGAGCCCTGATTCGAGTTGTGGCCTTCAGCTCACTCACCGGGCGGCCATTGACCGTAGAGCTCGCCAGGGAGGTGCTCGACGGCCTCTACCCCGTGAGCACCGGACACCAGCGCAGGGGTCCCACCTCGGTCGGCGAGATCCAGGCGGCGGCGTGCGAGCACTTCGGAGTCTCGACCGAAGAGCTACTCTCCACCACCCGCACCGCGCGGATCGCATGGCCACGGCAGGTCGCCATGTATCTGTCCCGTGAGCTCACCGGCGAGTCCCTTCCCTCGATCGGACGACATTTTGGCGGGCGCGATCACACCACGGTCCTCCACGCCTGGCGGCGAACGACCGCGCGGATCGCCGCCGACGAGGCCTCACGTGAGGCTGTGGAGAAGCTGTGTGGACAGCTAGGCTGCGAGCGCCGACAACCACAACCCACGCTCCCCGACCGAGCTTCCTGAGAGACTCCCGGGAAGCTATCCACAACCCGATCGACAACCTTTGTAGAGATTCGCCTGCAAGCAGGCCAAACCCACAACTTCACAGTCCCTACTACCCCTTACTGTTCTCTGAAGGTGTCTTATGAAGCTGTCCCTCTCAGCAGCCGAGCTGCTCAACCAACTGCAAACCGTCACCCGTGTTGCGTCGACCCGGAGCGCTGTCCAAGCGCTGTCCGGCGTGATGATCTCGGCGCGGGAGGGCTCGGCTGCCGAGCTGCTCGCGACCGATATGGAGATCGGCCTGCGCGTTCCGCTCGACGCGGAGATAGCCAGCCCGGGCAGCGTGGTTCTACCGGCGCGCCTGCTGCTCGACGTAGCGCGGTCGCTGCCCGCCGATCAGCTGACGCTCGAGCTGCGCACCGCCGAGCAGGATGTCGAGTTGATCTCCGGCCCCGCCACCTTCCACCTGCGCACACTCCGTGCCGAGGACTTCCCGACCCTTCCAGATCCATCGCCGGACACTCGTATCGCGCTGCCGGCCGAGGCTTTTGTTCAGACGATCTCCCGCGTTGCCCGCTCGGCCTCCCGCGATGAGACTCGCCCGGTGCTCACAGGCATCCTGATGTCGGCCTCCGGGCAGGAGTTGCGGATGGTTGCGACCGATTCCTATCGCCTCAGCGTCAAGCAGACGGCACTCGAGGCGCCGCTGCAGGGCAGCCTCGAGGCGAACGTGCCCGCGCGCGCCCTGCAGGAGCTCGCGCGGATCGCCGGGCAGGCCGAGAATGAGTCGCTGGCCGTCAGCGTCGGGCAGAACCAGGTCGTCTTCGAGCTCGGCGACATTGTGCTGTCCTCGCGGTTGATCGACGGTCAGTTTCCCAACTATCGCCAGCTGCTGCCGGAGTCCGTCGAGCACGAACTGCGCCTCTCCAGCGCGGAGATCACCGGTGTGGCGCGGCGGATAAGCCTGTTAGCGCAGAAGAACGCGCCGCTGCGGTTGAGCTTTCGCGAGGGCGAGCTGACCGTCTCGGCCCAGACCCCCGACGTCGGCGAGGCCTCGGAGACGATCCCCGTTGCCTTCGACCGCGAGCCGTTCGAGATCGGCTTCAACCCCGAGTTCCTGCGCGACGGGCTGGAGAGCGTCGAGTCAGACGAGCTCGTCCTGAAGCTGATCAGCCCTTTGCGACCTGGACTGATCGAGTCTCCAGACTCCGAGGACTTCGTCTACCTGATCATGCCGATCCGGCTGAACGCCTGACCCCATGGCCTGCGCATCTCGGCGTCCTCGGTCGCTCGCGTGCCAAGCACGCCACGCTTCCTGCGTCCTTGATCTGCTTGACCCTGAGGTCAGGTCAAGTTTTCTGAGCTACTAAAGTGCGCGTGGTCAGCGTGCAGCTGCGCGACTTCCGCACCTACTCCCGCGCAGAGGCCCATCTCGGCGAGGGTCTCACAGTGGTGCACGGGCCCAACGGCGTCGGTAAGTCGAACCTGCTCGAGGCGCTCTACTTTGGCTGCACCGGCCGTTCGCCGCGGACCCGCAACGAGCGTGAGCTGGTGCGCTTCGGCGCCCAGGCCACGCGGATCGTCGTGAGCCTCGCCGATGGCGCCGACGCACACGAGCTGAGCGTCGGATTCGAACCTGGTCAACCGAAGCGCATGGCTGCTGACGGGGCGCCTGTCGAACGCCTGCTCGACGTCGATAGCCGCCCGCTGCTGAGCGTGTTCGTCCCCGACCGCCTGGAGCTACTCAAGGGTGCGCCCTCTGTCCGCCGCTCACATCTCGACCAGTTCGTCGCCGCCGTCTGGCCTGCTCGTGCCGCCGAGCGGCTCGCTTACTCGCGGGTGCTCTCGCAACGCAATGCGCTGCTCGGAGGCATCCGCGCCGGCCGCGCCTCACGCACCGGCATCTCCACCTGGGATCGGCAGCTTGCCCGCCACGCGCTGCTGCTGCGCGAGCACCGCTCCGGCGCTGTGGACCTGCTCGCCACCCCGTTTGCCGAGCGTGCATCTCAACTCGGTTTGACCGGCGAGGCGAGCCTCGACTACCGCCCTCGCTCGCGTGCCCTCGCCGAGGACGAGTTTGTCGCCGAGCTGCAAGCCCGCTTCCCCGGCGATCTCGAGCGAGGCTTCTCGACCCACGGACCACATCGCGACGAGCTGGCCCTGCTGCGTGACGGCCGCGAGCTACGTCTCTACGGTTCGCAGGGCGAGCAGCGTCTCGCCCTGCTTGCACTGCTGCTCGCCGAGCGCACGGTGCTCGCCCGCGAGCGCCGGCGCGTGCCGTTGATGCTGCTCGACGACGTGATGAGTGAGCTCGACTCACAGCGACGTGAGCTACTCGCTCGGGAGCTCTCCACGGGTGGGCAGAGCGTGATTGCGACCACCGACCTGGCCCATGTCCCCGGCGCCGGCGCTCCAGAGGTCACGCGACTGCGCGTGTCTCCGGGCGCGATTCTCCAGGAGGCGCTGGCAGCGTGAGAATCGCTCCACGTCCTCTTTCCACTGCCATTGGAGCGCTCACGGCCACGATCGCGCCGGCAACCACACTCGCTCGTGTGCAGGAGATCTGGGCGCCGATCACCGGCGCGGCGATCTCCTCCGCAGCGAGACCCACCGCTGAGCGTGACGGCATTCTCACGGTGACCTGCGCCGCTGCCGTGTGGGCCCAGGAGCTCGATTTGATGGCCGTCGAGCTGCGTCCCGAGCCTCAACGCGGCGCTTGGCGAGGACGCGATCCGCGAGCTGCGCTGCCGCACCGGTTGAGCCTGCGCCGGCGATGCTCACGGGCCGAGTCTGAACCCGCGTCTCCCCGGTTGCGCGGCAGAGGTCTGGACGTAACCCATTTTTCGGCGATTTGCAGGGATTTTTTCTGATTTAGGACGCGATTTCAGGGCCTAGATGTGCTATTGTTCTGTAAACACTTTTCTCGCCCCGGCCCGCGGTCTTCGGACTCGGGATTCCGGGGCGTTCTGACGTCATCGAGGGACAATTGACCACAGGTAGCGACAGCACGGCGGGCAACGAGAGCTCTGAGCACGGTGGAGCCGTGAAAGGCGGCGTCAACGACCCGTCGATGACGGAGGCAAACGCCGGCTACGACGCACAGGACATCACGGTGCTCGAAGGCCTCGAGGCGGTCCGCAAGCGCCCCGGCATGTACATCGGCTCGACCGGCGTGATGGGTCTGCACCACCTCGTCTACGAGGTCGTCGACAACTCCGTCGACGAGGCGCTCGCCGGCTACTGCACCGAGGTTGCCGTGAGGATCCACCCCGACAACTCGGTGACGGTCGTCGACAACGGCCGCGGGATTCCCGTCGCGATGCACGAGAAAGAGGGCCGCCCGGCGGTCGAGGTCGTGCTCACGGTGCTGCACTCCGGGGGCAAGTTCGGCGACGGCGGCGGCTACAAGGTCTCCGGCGGCCTGCACGGGGTCGGCGTATCCGTCGTCAACGCGCTGTCCGAGCGGCTGCTCGTGGAGATCCGCCGCGATGGTCACAACTGGTCGCAGGAGTACTCGCGCGGTGCGCCCCAAAACGAGCTTCAGAAGGGCGAGAAGCTACCTGACGACGGGGTCACCGGGACAACCGTCACCTTCCTCCCCGACGCGGATATCTTCGAGTCGCTCGATTTCGACTTCCACACGCTCGAAGAGCGCCTGCGCGAGACCGCGTTCCTCACGCGCGGACTGAAGATCTCGATCGTCGACGAGCGGGGCGAGGGGCACGCCGCCGAGTTTCAATACGAGGGTGGTATCGAGGACTTTGTCGCCTACCTGAACGAGAACAAGGAAACCGTCCATCGCAAGGTGATCTTCTTCGCCGGCGAGGGAGACGAAGGCGCGGCTGAGGTCGCGATGCAGTGGAACTCCTCCTACCAGGAGTCGATCCATTCGTTCGCCAACAACATCAACACCCGCGAGGGTGGCTCGCACATGTCGGGCTTCCGCTCGGCGCTCACACGCACGCTGAACCGCTACGCGCGCGAGAAGGGCCTGTTGAAGGAGAAAGAGGACAACCTCTCGGGTGAGGACGTGCGAGAGGGGCTCACGGCGGTGATCTCGGTCAAGTTGCGCGACCCGCAGTTCGAGGGTCAGACGAAGACCAAGCTCGGCAACCCGGGCATGGCGGGATTCGTCGAGTCGATCGTCAACACGGGCCTGGGCGAGTTCCTCGAGGAGAATCCGAGCGAGGCACGCGCGGTGATCATGAAGTCGGTCCAGGCCCAGCGCGCCCGCGAGGCCGCCCGCAAGGCGCGCGATCTGACCCGCCGCAAGTCGGCGCTCGAGAACTCGACGCTGCCCGGCAAGCTCGCCGACTGCTCGATCAAGGACCCCTCGCTGGCCGAGCTGTTCGTGGTCGAGGGCGACTCCGCCGGGGGCTCGGCCAAGCAGGGCCGCGACCGTGAAACCCAGGCCGTGCTGCCGCTGCGCGGCAAGATCCTGAACGTCGAGAAGAGCCGCATCGACAAGGTGCTGCAGAACACCGAGGTGCAGGCGCTGATCACCGCGATCGGCACGGGCGTGCGCGACGAGTTCAACATCGAGAACGCCCGCTACCACAAGATCGTGCTGATGACCGACGCGGATGTCGACGGCGCGCACATCCGCACGCTCGTGCTCACGCTCCTGTTCAGAGAGATGAAGGAGCTGATCGAGGAAGGCTATGTCTACATCGCCAAGCCGCCTCTTTACAAGCTCAAGCAGGGCAGCCGCGAGCGTTACATCGAGAAGGACTCGGAGCTCGAGGAGATCCTGCTGTCGGACAAGTGGGAGAAGCTCGAGGTGTTCGACCGGCATGCGACCCAGTTCAAGCTGACCGAGGCCCGCTGGCAGAAGTTCACCCGCCTGCTCAAGCAGTACGAGGGCTGGTCCTCCTCGCTGAAGGCCGCCCATGGACACGACGTGGTGCAGTTTCTGGAGGAGTCCGCCCTGCTCGGCGAGCAGGCACTGACGGGCGAGGCCGCGATCGAGGTGCTCCAGCGGGGCGATGTCGCCGGCGACATGCACACGACCGAGCTGCTCGAGTCCGATCCATTGGAGCTGCGCATCAAGGCGATCGAAGTCAAGACCGGATTCGCTCGGATTCACACGATCAAGCGCAGCCTGTTCGACTCCCAGGAGTACCGCCAGCTCGCTCGCGTGCACACGCAGCTGATCGAACTGATCGGAACCCCCGCCTTCGAAGTGAGGCTCGGGGACGCCCGCGAGCTTGCGCCGTCGTTCGAGGATCTGCACCCGGCTGTCATGGCCGTCGCGCAGAAGGGCATCAAACTCCAGCGCTTCAAGGGCCTTGGCGAGATGAATGCCGAGCAGCTCGGCGAAACCACGATGGCGCAAGAGACGCGCACGCTCGCCCAGGTGACGCTCGAGGACGCCTTCGCCGCCGACCGTATCTTCTCGATGCTGATGGGCGATCAGGTGGAGCCTCGCCGCGCCTTCATCGAGGAGAACGCCCGCGCCGTCGTCAACCTGGATGTGTGAGGAGGTGATCCAGCATCGCTAGCGCTGACGTCATAAGCGGCGGCAGCATCGAACCGCGGGCGCTCGAGGAGGAGATGCGCACCGCGTACCTCGACTATGCGATGTCGGTGATCGTCGGGCGCGCGCTGCCCGACGTACGCGACGGCCTGAAGCCGGTGCACCGCCGGGTGCTGTACGCGATGAACGAGCTCGGTCTCGGCCCGACCCGCTCCTACGCCAAGTGCGCCAAGATCGTCGGCGAGGTGATGGGCAACTATCACCCCCACGGCGACTCCGCGATCTACGACACGCTCGTGCGGATGGCGCAGGAGTTCTCGATGCGCAACGAGCTGGTCGACGGCCAGGGCAATTTCGGCTCCGTCGACGACGACCCCGCTGCCGCGATGCGCTACACGGAGGCGCGCCTGGCACGGATCGCGACCGAGATGCTGCGCGACCTCGACATGGACACTGTCGACTTCGCCGCCAACTACGACGGCTCGCGGCGCGAACCGTTGGTGCTGCCCGCGCGCTTCCCGAACCTGCTCGTCAACGGCTCCTCGGGCATCGCCGTCGGCATGGCGACCAACATCCCGCCCCACAACTTGCGCGAGGTGATCGACGCGACGATCGCCTACATCGACGATCCCGGCATCGACACCGATGGTCTGATGGCGCACATCAAAGGCCCCGACTTCCCTACCGGCGGGATCATCCTCGGGCACGGCGGCATCAGGGACGCCTACGAGACCGGCCGCGGCCGCGTCCGCGTCCAGGCCCGTGCCCACATCGAGCCGCTCAGCCACGGCAAAGAGGCGATCGTCGTCACCGAGCTGCCGTTCATGGTCAAGAAGGGTGGCGAAGGCAACCTGATGACCAAGATCGCCGAACTGGTCAACGACAAACGGATCCCGGAGATATCGGATCTGATCGACCAGTCCGACAAGCGCGGCATGCGGCTCGTGATCGAGCTCAAGCGTGACGCGATCCCCAAGGTCGTGCTCAACAAGCTGTACAAGCACACGCCGATGCAGACCACCTTCGGCGTGAACATGGTGGCGCTGGTCGACAACGTGCCGCGCACGCTGAGCCTGCTCGACGTGATCGAGAACTACGTTCGCCACCAGCGCGAGGTGATCGTCCGCCGCACCAAGCACGAGCTGTCCGAGAAGGAAGACCGCGCCCACATCCTCGAGGGGCTGCTGACGGCACTCGAGCACCTGGACGAAATCATCGAGCTGATCCGCGCCTCGCGCGACCGCGACAGCGCCCGTGAGCAGCTGGTCGCGCGCTTCGAGCTCTCGACGATCCAGGCGACGGCGATCCTCGACCTGCGCCTCTCGCAGCTGACCGCGCTCGAAGCCGACGGGATCAAGCAGGAGCACGCGGACGTGACCGAGCGGATCGCCGAGCTGCGCGCGATCCTCGGCGACGAGACACGCGTGCTGGCCGTGATCAAGGAGGAGCTGACGGAGATCGAGGAGCGCTTCGGCGACGAGCGCCGCACCGAGATCAGCCATTCCGAGGACGAGATCGACATCGAGGACCTGATCGCCGACCAGCAGATGGTGATCACGATCACCCAGACCGGCTACATCAAGTCGCTACCGCTGGCCACCTACCGCCAGCAGGCTCGCGGCGGGCGCGGCGTGACCGGGATGGACATGAAGGACGGCGACTTCATCGAGCACCTGTTCGTGTGCTCCTCGCACGACTACCTGCTGTTCTTCTCCAACCGCGGTAAGATCTACCGCTCGAAGGTCTACGAGCTGCCCGAGGCGCAGCGAACCGCGAAGGGACGGGCGCTGGTCAACATCCTGCCGCTGCGCGAGGGCGAGCGGATCCAGGCGGTGCTCTCGACACGGGACTTCACCGAGACGAAGTACCTCGTGTTCGCCACACGCAATGGCACCGTCAAGAAGACCGAGCTGCTGGCCTACAACACGCCGATGAAAGCCGACGGCATCATCGCGATCAAGATCCGCGACGAGGACGAACTGCTCGGCGTCCGCGCGGTCGATCCCGAGGACGAGGTGATCATGACCTCGCGCGCCGGCCTGACCGTGCGTTTCGCCGAGTCCGATGCCCGTTCGATGGGCCGCGACACCACCGGCGTGCGCGGGATGGACGTCGGCAAGGACGGGAAGGTGATCGCGATGGACGTCGCCCGCGACGACATGGATCTGCTGGTGGTCACCGAGAACGGCTACGGCAAGCGCACCCAGGTCAGCCAGTACCGCAAAACCAACCGTGGGGCGAAAGGCGTGAAGACGATCAAGCTCACCGAGAAAAAGGGCGGCCTGGCCGGTGCGCTGGTCGTGCGAGAGCATCAGGAGCTGGTGTTCATCTCGGTCGGCGGGATGGTCCAGCGGACATCGGCCGGCGGCATCTCCCAGCAGGGGCGCTCGGCGACCGGCGTGCGCGTGATGAACCTCAAGGAGGACGACGTCGTCAGTGCGATCGCGCTCGTCGTCGACGACGAGGCCGTCGAGCCGGGCGAGTTGCCCGCGAACGACGACGGTTCGATAGCGGACACTTCTGCTGAGGAGTCCTCGCCGTCTGACTAGAGCGACCTGACGCGCGTGACCAAGCAGGTCAAGGACGTAGTGAGCGAAGTGTGCTTTGCACACGAGCGAGCGAGGACGCAGACCGAAGCCGGGCGACACTCGCCTTCGGCTCGCATCCCCGTTTCGGCCAGCGCCGGTCACGCGCGTCAGGGCCGTCCGCTACTCTGGTGAGACCAGAGAAAGGAGGTGGTCCGTACGTTAGTTGACAGTCTTTGCGGGACCCTGGAGGTGACCGGCCGCTAGGTCGGAAAGGCTGGACCGCTTAGCGGAATCCACCCGGGACACCCCGAGACGTCCGCTGGTTCTGGTCCCTCCGGCAGCCTTGTCCAAGTCGTCTCGGCTTTCCAGTCAGAGCAGTGCACGGGGGGCGCCTTTTCGAGGGCGCTCCCCGTCGTTTAAACGCCGCGTCGACCTAAGGTTCGATGGCCAAGCCAGGCAAGGACGCAAGGAGCGAAGTGTGCTCTGCACACGAGCAACTGAGGACGCCGCGTGGCGCCGTGCCAGCGGACCTTAAGCGGCCTGCGGCAGGTACTGCAGCCAGGCCGCCGGGATCGTCGGTGAGGCGACGTGGATGAAGATCTCCGCGCGCGGGGTGCGCGGGACGTGCCGCGGGTGCATCCCCGCCTGCTTGGGCAAACGATCGCCCTTGCGGCGGTTGCAGGGAGCGCAGGAGGCGACGATGTTCTCCCAGCTGGAGGTACCGCCCTTGGAGCGAGGGATCACGTGGTCGACCGTGAGGTTCGAGTGCGAACCGCAGTACTGGCAGGTCCAGGAGTCGCGGGCGAAGACCGCCCGGCGAGTGATCTTGCGTCGGTGGGCATCGCGGGGGACGTGGACGTAGCTGACGAGGCGGATCACGACCGGCCGTGCGAGCGTGGCGTTCTCGGAGTGCAGCTCCCATCCACCTCGCTCCAGCAGCTCGGCCTTGTCCTTCAACAGCAGCACCACCGCGCGGCGAACCGAGCAGACGTTGATCGGCTCGAAGGTCGCGTTGAGAACGAGCACCCGGCCACCGTCAGGCCCGCGTCGCTGGTGCTCGGAAAGCGACACGGACCGGAGTGATACTGGTGGAACGGTGGTATCCACTGCGCCGCGAGTGTATCGAGCGCCCCGCCGCCGCCGGTCTATGAGGCCGCCGGGTAGGACCCCAGCACGCGTACCTCCTCGCACATCTCGCTCACGTCCGCCACCGCGTCGCTCACATCTCCCTCCCCCGCCAAGCCGCCGTCGAGGTCCACGAAGAACATGTAATGCCCGAGCCGCTCCCGCCGCGGGCGGGACTCGATCTTTGTGAGGTTGATGTCGCGTCGGGCGAACTCGTTGAGGCACCGCACCAGCCAACCGGGGCGCTCCGCCCCGGCTCCCCAGAACACGAGTGAGGTCTTCCAAGGCTGCTCGAGGTGGCGATCTCCTCGGTGTAGCGGCGCGGGCCTCGGCGCTCCCTCTCCCGCCCGCGCCAGCCAGACGAAGCGCGTCTCGTTGTCGTCTCGATCCTGCACGCCCTCGCGCAGGACGGTCCCACCATAGATATCGGCCGCCAGCCGCGTGCCCAGCGCCGCCCGTCCGGGCCGCGCATCCTCCACTACCTCCCTCACTGCCTCTGCGGTCGAGCCGGCGGAAAGGACGCGCGCGTGTGAGAGCTCACTACGCAAAAACCGCGCGCACTGCCCTGGGACCTGGGGATGGGTGAGGACGGTGTCGATCTCGCCCAACCCAACCCGCTGTGCCGCGATCAGCGAATGCCTCACCGTCAGCAGGGTCTCTCCCACGATCTGCAGCGCACCGGCCTCCTCGGCGAGCAGGTCGAGCGTGACGCTGATCGAGCCGTCGAGCGAGTTCTCGATCGGCACGATCGCCCGCTCCACGTCTCCTTCGCGCAGCGATGCGACCGTGTCGTAGATGCTTGCGCGCGGCACGGGCTCGACTGAGTCCGGCGCGGCGCCGGCGAGCAGCGCCTCCTCACTAAAGGTCCCCTCCGGCCCGAGGTAGGCGACCCTGGGGACTGTCTGAGAATCCCCAGGGCGCTGCACGCCTGTCACCGATCCGCGCGCCGAGCGGCTTGCGGACGGGTCCTCAGACACCGCCGCCGCCCGCCGGCGGGGACAGCGCCAGGCGCACGGCTTCGACCTCCTCGGGCGAAAGCTCCAGCTCCCCCCGGCCGCCATACACCTGCTTGGCATAGACGCGTGCCTGGTCGCGGTGGTGGATACAGGAGAGAACGATCCCCGACTGTTCGGCATCGAGTAGCGCAATCGACATCGACTGCTGGCCGGAGAGCTCGTTGTAGGCGTCGTAGCGCACCAGCGCCCGGTGGGCGATCGCGCCGCGCAGGGCCAGCTCGGTGCCCGCCAAGCGCCCATCCAGCCGCGCGGCAACATCCTCGACGTATTCGTGCAGCCCCGCGAAGGCGTCCTGCATTGCGGCTGCATGGGCGACCAGGTCGCGCTCGCCCTGCTCGCCGAGCACGAGTCGCTGGGCGCGCCGTAGGCGCCGCATCGAGAGCGTCAACCCGAGGCACGCCAAGAGCGCGATCACGGCTACGGCCGCGGCACCGAGCGCCACAATGCCCTGTGTGTCGGTGAGCGTGCTCGCCATCGGCACAACTTAGCCGCTCGTGCCGCCGGCTTGCCAGAGTCCTTTAGTCCGCACGAGCCTCGATCGTCGTGGGTGGGCTCTGGCTGGGCTGCCCCGCCGGCAGGCCCCTACGATCCAAAGATCGCCAGGTAGGTGCCCTTCGTGCCTTCGTGGTTGGTTTCGCCCGGCACCGGCTCGACCTGGACTTCGACCTTCGAGGCCACCCCAAGCGGAACCCCGTTGACAGGAATTTCAGCGTTGACTGTCTTTCCCGGTTCGGTCTTGTCGATCACGTGAGAGGCCTTGAACTGTTTGCCACCGGCGGTGATCGTGACATCGACCTTGACGTCGGTCTCCGGGAATTCGCCGGCGTTTTCGACCTGGGCGGTGAAGGTCGGGTTGCCGCCGCCACTGATGTGGTTGAGCGCCGGTTCTTCTTCCAGCTTGTTGGTCGCAACGCTCACTCCCTTCAGGGCACTGCCGTGATGGCCGCTGAGGGTTTCCCCGCCCTGGCCGGAGCTGGCCGGCTGCCCGGTGAGGCGCGCGTAGACGGTCGTTGGTTCGAGCCAGCCGATGTTTTCCAGGAAGCGGCTGGGAGTGGTGCTCTGCCCATGGATGCCGTTTTCTGAAAGCGTCTGCTGAATCAGCGGCGCGACGCGCTGGGAGTAGATCACGTCGGAGGCCAGGAAGATCTCCATGTCACCGGCGATCAGAGTGCTCGCCTGTTTGGCCTGCCCGCCGAGCGCGGTGCGGACGAGGCTCGCCACCTTGGCGACGCCTTCGGCGCGGAAGTCGAGCACCAGCAGCAGATCGCGCTGGGCGCCCGACATCGAGCCGGGCACGCTCAGGCCCTTTGCGCCTGACGCCTGGCTCTGTGCCTGGATGTGCAGTTGGTCGAGCTGGTTCTCGACGTCGAGCGCCGACTTGGAGTTGGCGTCCGAGAGTTCCGAGAAGAACGGCTTTGCGACCTGCTGTTCGGATTCCTGTGCGATCCGACTGACATCGCGGTTATAGGTTTCCAGCGACTGCTTGGCCTGGCTTTTCAAGCAGCCGTTCACGACCAGCACGATCACGATCAGCAGCACCACGCCGATGCCCGCGGCCACGCGCCGACGCACCATCAGCGTGTGCTCGTCGCTCGGAGACGATCCCTCACCGTGCTGGGTACGGCGGGGCCGGGGTCGCTGCGGCGTGCGGGGCACTCGAGCCTGCGGCCGCGACGCTGTCTCCTCGCCATCGTCGAAGAACGACAAAAGCCAATCACTCCTCTTTGCAGGGGTTATCGGAGGGCCAAGTATGACTGGCGAGACCCTGTACCGTGATCCTGCAACTTCTCCGCCACGGCGTCTTTTCCTGCGTGGTCCAGCAGGGAGTGAGCCTGCGGGCGGCGAATGCAGAAGTCGGTGGACTCGCTCGACACCCTCGTCCACAGCCGACTCGGGCCAGGTCCTGGAGGCCCCGGAACACGCCGGCGTAGTCCCTCCTCGCCGGATGTGCTCTTTGCTGGGCAGAGCGGAGCGGCGTCATCTGAGCAGGCGGTGGTGCTCGGTCGCTACAGGCTGCTCGAACACCTCGGCGCCGGTGGTTTCGGGGTGGTGTGGCGGGCCCACGACGAGCTGCTTCATCGCGAAGTGGCCATCAAGCGAATCCCGCTCGGGGCGGGTGGGGATCCGATCGACAGCGAGCGCGCGAGCCGCGAGGCCCTCGCCGGCGCGCGCCTGGCGCACCCCGCGATCGTCGTCCTGCACGAGGCGTGCGCCTCCGAAGACGCGTTCTACCTGATCTCCGAGCTGGTTGTGGGCGACACCCTCGCCGAGCTCTTCACTGCATGCGCGCTCGGCGACGAGGAACTGCTCGAGATCGGCCTCGCGCTCACCGACGCTCTCGCCCACGCTCACGCGCGCGGCGTGATTCATCGGGACGTCAAGCCGCAGAACGTGCTCGTCCCCCACCGGCCCGACGAGCGCGGAGCGGTGGCAAAGCTGGCCGACTTCGGTGGCGCGCGGCTCACCGGCGAAGATGCGCTCACGCGCACCGGCGACGTGCTCGGCACGCTTGCGTACATGGCGCCCGAGCAGAGCGAGGGGCGGGAGGTCGCCGAGCCGGCTGACCTGTATGCGCTGGCCCTGGTCCTCTATGAGGGTTTCTCCGGCGTGAACCCCGTCCGTGGATCGACGCCGGCGGCCACCGCGCGGCGAATCGGCGCCCAGCACGCTGCGCTGGAGCGCCGGCGCGGAGATCTGCCCCGCTCGCTGACGCGTGCGATCGACCTCGCGCTCACCCCCGAGCCTGAGCGGCGTGGAACCGTCGAGGATCTGCATCTGGCGATCGAGGAAGCACTGGTTCGAGGCTCGAGGCGCGGGCGGATCGCCGCAGCGCGGAGCATCGCCCCGTGTGAGGTGGCTGCGCCCGTTGAGGATTTGTCGGAGGGGGAGGAGCTCTCGCCGAGCACCCGTCGTCTCGCCCTGCCTCGAGCGATCTGGTTGGGGTGCGCGCTGGCGGGGATCCTCTGGCTCCTCTGGGTGGGCCAGCCCGGCACGGCGCTGCTGCTGTTTGCCGCCGCCGCACCGCTGATGCTGCTGCCACGAAAAGCAGGGCCGAGCTGGCTCGCGGCCGCGCTTGCGCCGGTACTCGGCCTGGCGGGCTTGGCCGGCGCCTTCCCAGCACTCGCCGGGCAGCGTGCGCGCACCGTCGAGCGGGCGGCTCTCGCGGCCCTCGGCTATTGGTGGCTGATCCTCGCCACGCCGCTGCTGCAGGAGCACCTGTGGCTGGGCGTACCCACTGGGATGCCCGCCCATGCGGTCTGGGAGGGGTCGCTGAGCAGCGCCGCCACGCACGTGATCGGTCCCAGCTTGAGCCTTGGAGTGCTGTTCGGCGCGATCGTCTGGGCAGTGGCCGCGGCGCTGCTTCCCCTGGTGGTACGTGGCCGCAGCGCTGTGCTCGATCTGGTGGCGGCGATTGCCTGGTCGGTGGCATTGCTGCTCGCCTTCTCGCCGCGTTATGTGGGTCTTTCAAAGCACGTAATGTCAATAACTCCGCATGGCGTGGCCTTCGGAGCGCTGCTCGGCGGCGTGCTTGCGGTGCTGGCCCGGGCGCTGCGTGGGCCCGTCTGAGCGCACCTCCCCGTCTGCGATCCCCTCGGCACCGTACGCTCCCATCGAAGCGGGTCCTTAAAGTGGGGCAGGCATGCCCGCGGCACGGACCTCGTCCACCCATGTGATGAACCCACTGAAGAGCCTCGAGACCACATCGCCAGCCTCGTCGAAGGCGGGTTCGGACGGCTGTTCCGCACCGAGGTGCGTCCGATGGAGCTCGCGCGCAAGCTCGCGCGGGAGATGGACGAGCACCGCACCGCCTCGGTCTCGCGGGTGTACGCGCCCAACGAGTACTCGGTCTGGCTCTCCTCGGAGGACCGAGCCCGCTACGAGGGGGTCGAGCACGAGGTGATCGACGAGCTGTGCGGTTACCTGCTCGAGCACGCGCGCCGTGAGGATCTGATCCTCGCCTCGTCGCCGTCGATCGCCTTTTACACAGACGAGGCCCTGTCGCTCGGAGAATTCGGCATCCAGGCGCGTTTGGTGCGTCCGCCCGAGCCAAGCGGCGAGCAGCCTGATTCGCCGCCGGCGCGGCGGATGATTTCAGTCGACGGGCCTCGGGGGACGAACATGGGCAGACGATGATCTACAGCACTTCGGCGCGGAGCGGGCAGCCGCTGCAGGAAGCCCATACGCGCCGCGGCGCTCGGGCACTGCTCGCAGTCGGCGGTCGCCGCCTGATAGTTCCGCCTGGCGGCGGCACGATCGGCCGCAGCCGGGACTGTGACGTCGTCCTGGAGGACTCCGGCGCGTCACGCCGGCACGCCGAGGTTTCCCCCACGCGGACGGCTGGACGCTCCGCGATCTCGACTCGACCAACGGCGTGCGCGTCAACGGCCGGCCGGTCCACGGCTCGCAGCAATTGCGCCAAGGAGACCGTGTCGAGATCGGCTCGACGGAGATCGTCTTCGAACTCGGATGACCACGCTCGCGCCCGTATCGGTGGCTTTGAAGTTCGGCTTCCTCGCCGTGCTCTATCTGTTCCTGCTGTGGGTGGCGCGCAGTGCGCTGAAGGATCTGCGCGGCGCGGGGGATCGGATCCCCACCCACCCGGGCGGGGTTCCCGGTAAAGGCGAGGCGATCGCACCCGACGCGACGGGGTTGTACTCGGCGTCCACGCTTGGAAGCGCCGACATCGCCCACCGGGCCCCGAAGCTGGTCGTGGAGCGGGCGCCCGGGCACGACCCCGGGATGATCTACGACCTCGACGGCGACATCGTGCTCGGCCGCGGGGAGCGGGTGGAGATACGCCTCCAGGACCCGTTTGCCTCCTCGCGGCACGCGCGGGTGTACGAGCAGGGCAACATAGTGGTCATCGAGGACCTCGGCTCAACCAACGGCACCTACCTCAACGAGGAGCTGCTGGAGACAGCCCAGGCCGCTGCACCCGGGCGACCGCGTGCGCATCGGCGACAGCGAATTCACTTTCGAGGTGGACCCGAGCTGATGTTGCGCGTGGCTGAGCAGTACGCCGGAACCGACACGGGGCGCCAGCGCCGCGCAAACGAGGACTCGATGCTTGCCCGCTCGCCATTGTTCGTGGTGGCGGACGGCATGGGCGGCGCGCAGGCGGGAGAGGTCGCCTCGCGGCTGGCCGTCGAGTCCTTCCTGGATGGCCTGCAGGACACGACACGACGCCGAGGGCGCGCTCGCCGCAATACGCGCAGGCCGCGAACGTCAGCATTCACGAGCGCTCCCAGGCAAGCGCCGAGCACGCGGGCATGGGCACGACGCTCACCGCCGTGTACGTTGGCGCCGAGGAGGTGGCGATCGCGCATGTCGGCGACAGTCGCGCTTACTGCCTGCGCGATGGGGAACTGCTGCGCCTGACCGACGACCATTCGCTCGTCGACGAGCTCATACGCCAGGGCAAGCTCACCCCCGAGGAGGCGATCGAGCATCCCCAGCGCTCGGTCATCACGCGCGCGCTGGGACCTGAGCCGGAGGTTGAGATCGACACCCGCTCCTACCGCGCTCGCGACGGGGACGTGTACCTGCTGTGCAGCGACGGCCTTACGACGATGGTCCCCGATGCGCAGCTCGTCGAGATCCTGCTCGGCCATCCGCGCCTGCGCGACGCCGGCGAGGCGCTGATCGCGGCGGCGAACGAGGCGGGAGGACGGGACAACATCACGGTGCTGCTACTGCGCGTCGAGGAGGTTGCAATGGCCGCCGCCGCCTCGCTCGACAGATGACCCAGCCACATTGACCGGCATTCCATCGGTGGGAGCGAATGGGTCTGAAGCCGGCGGTCGGTCGCGAACGACTCCGCCAGCGACACCGCCCGCTGCTCGCGTCAGCCCACGCACGCCACGCCGTCCATCCCCGGGCGCCCCGCCAGAGCGCTCGTCGAAGGCGGCGTCTGCGACGCGCCGGCGTGGCCGCAGTCGTGTTCGGGGTGCTGGCTCTGCTCGCCGCCGGGGTGTATGTGGGCGCGCAGTCGGTCTACTTCATCGGCACGAACAGCCGCGGGCTGGTGACGCTGTTCAGCGGCTTTCCATACGAACTGCCCGGCGGCGTAAAGCTCTACAGCAAAGATTTCGTCACCGGGGTGAGCGCCTCGACGCTGAGCGCCCAGCGGCGGCGGACGCTGCTCGATCATTCGCTGCGCTCGGAAGGCAACGCGACAGAACTGGTGCGCAGTCTCGAACGGGGCGAGCTCGAATGAGGCGCTCTCCGATGAACCGGCCAATCGTTCGTCTGTACGGACTCGTCGTCCTGCTGTTCGCGCTGCTGATCGCGTTTACCTCGCGCTGGACGATCTTCGAAGCCTCCTCGCTGCGCAGCAACCCGCTCAACGCACGCGCGCTGCTCGAGCAGGAACGCATTGCCCGCGGGCCGATCCTCGCCGCGGACGGCACCGTGCTCGCGCGCAGCGTGCGCGGCTCCGAAGGTACCTATCGAACGTACCTATCCGAGGGGTGAAGAGTTCGCTAACGCGATCGGTTACTCCTACACCGATCTGGGCCAAACCGGGCTGGAGCGCTTCCGCAACACCGCGCTGAACGGTCAGACCGGCACGAACCTGCAGACGATCCTCAACCAGCTTCAGGGCAAGCGCCCGCAGGGCGATGAAGTCATCACTGCGCTCGATCCAAATGCGCAGCAGAAGGCGATCACGGCCTTGGGGGAACACCAGGGCGCGGTGGTCGCGCTCGATCCGCGCGACGGGGCGGTGAAGGTAATGGTCTCGACGCCGGGCTTTGACCCGAACAGGCTGTCCATCGCGGGGCGTGTACAACAAGCTCACGAAGGACACGCAGGGCAATCCTTTGGTCAACCGCGCCGTCCAGTTCGGCTATGCCCCGGGCTCGACCTTCAAGGTGGTGACGGCCACCGCGGCGATCGACACGGGGCAGTTCACCCCGCAGTCGACATTGAGCGGGCGCAACGACGTGCCGATCTCCGGCGTGCCGCTGGGAAACGACGACGGCGAGAGCTACGGACAGATCACCCTCACCGAAGCGCTGACGAAATCGGTCAACACCGTGTGGGCTCAGGTGGCTGAGCAGCTGGGTAAGCGAACGATGGCGCGCTACATGAACCGCTTCGGCTTCGACCGCAAGCCCGAGCTCGACTACCCGGCCGAAGAAATGTCCGCCAGCGGCGAGTATCTCGGAGAAAGGATCCTGCCGCCCACGAGCCCGCGCGTGGATGTCGGTCGCATGGGGATCGGACAGGACAAACTCGCGGTGGTCCCGCTGCAGATGGCGGAGGTCGCCGCTGCCGTGGCGAACCACGGCCGGCTGATGGCGCCGCATCTGACCGAACGGATCGTCGATCCCGAAGGGCGCACCGTGCAGCAGATCTCTCCACGGGTGCAGTCGGTCGTGATGAAGCCCTCGACCGCGACCGCAGTGACGGGCATGATGGAGGCGGTCGTAAACGAAGGCACCGGCACCGAGGCGCAGATTCCCGGGGTGCAGGTGGCGGGTAAGACCGGCACCGCCGAGACGCAGATCGGCACGGCGATAAACAACGTGTGGTTCATCGCCTTCGCGCCCGCCTCCAACCCGCGCGTGGCGATCGCCGTGACCCTCGAACACGTCCCGGGCCAGGGCGCCGCCTTTGCGGCACCGGTCGCCAGAGAAGTGATGGAAGTGCTGCTCCATGATTGATATCCGCCTGCCGACTGCCGATCGCGCGTGTCACTGCATGTGCTCGACGCTGCCGCCCACCACGCACAGACAGCGAGGAGTTGCCGCATGATTGAGCCGGAGACGATCATCGATGGGCGTTACCGGGTGATCTCGCGATTGGGCTCGGGGGGGATGGCCGACGTGTACCTCGCCGAAGACCAGCTGCTCGGCCGCCAGCTCGCGGTGAAGGTGCTGCACCACCATTTCGCCGAAGACCAGGAGTTCGTCGAGCGCTTTCGCCGCGAGGCATCCAGTGCCGCCGCGCTCTCGCATCCGAACATCGTTGCGATCTTCGACCGAGGTGAGTGGAACGGGACCTACTACATCGCGATGGAGTATGTCGCCGGACGCTCGCTGAAGACGGTCGTGCACGAGCAGGGAGCACTCGACCCCGCCGCTGCGATCGACATCGTCACGCAGATCCTGCGCGCTGCGCGCTTTGCGCACAAGCGCGGGGTGATCCACCGCGATCTGAAGCCCCACAACGTGATCCTCGACGAGGAGGGCCGCGCGCGGGTCACGGACTTCGGGATCGCCAAGGCGGGCGCCTCGGACATGACGCTGACGGGCTCGATCATGGGCACCGCCCAATACCTCTCCCCGGAGCAGGCTCAGGGGCAGACGGTGAGCGGGCGCTCTGACCTGTACGCCGTGGGGATCATCCTGTACGAGCTGCTGACCGGGTCGGTCCCGTTCGACGGTGAGACCGCGGTGGCGATCGCGTTCAAGCAGGTCTCAGCCGAGCCGCGGGCGCCGAGCGAGCGCCAGCCGGGCGTGCCGGCAGCACTCGACGCGGTCGTGCTGCGCGCGCTCGCCAAGGACCCGGCGCAACGTTTCGCCGATGCCGAGGAGTTCATCGCGGCTCTCCAACAGGCGCGCGCGGCGCTGCCGATCAGCGCTGGCACGGCGTTCGCGGGCGCGATCGCCGGCACCGCGCTGGCCACCGAAGAGCCCTATGGCGCCGCCGCGCCGGCCACGGGCGCCGGCGCGCGGCTGTGCCGTTCCCGGAGTCGGGCGCGCTGCTGTTGGCACCCGCCGGCGGCCTGGGCGATGAGAATGGCAGACCGCCCGAGGACGCGGACACCCGCCGGCGCTGGCTGTTGTGGGGAAGTGGGCTGCTGCTGGTGGCCGCGCTGGTGGTGCTCGGTCTGCTGCTCGAGTCCTCCGCAGGAAAGGTGACGACGCCGAACGTCGTCGGGCAGACCGAAGCGGTGGCGCTCGCCCGGCTGCGGGCCGCGAATCTCGACCCGGTCGCCGCGACGACCGCCAGTGCCACCGTCCCCAGCGGCACGGTGGTCAGCCAGGCGCCGTCGAGCGGCAGCGAGGTCGGGAAGGGCGCTCGCGTCAGCATCCTGGTCTCCGCCGGTCCCGGCACCGCCGCGCTGCCGGCCGTCGAAGGGCTGACTGCCGCCTCGGCAGAGAGCAAGCTGCGCAAGGCCGGCTTCAAACCGACGACGCAGGAACAGTCGAGCGCGAAGGTCGCGCTGGGGCACGTGGTCTCGACCGACCCATCCGCCGGGATCGTCGTGCAGGTCGGCAGCCCCGTGACGGTCTTCGTCTCCAGCGGCCCCGCCCAGGTGCATGTCCCGGACTTGACTGGCCAAACACAGACGGCCGCCGAAGCGGCCCTGACTACCGCGGGCTTGACGGTCGGCGCGATCACCCCCCAAGTCTCGGCCAGCCAGACGCCGGAAACGGTGCTCTCGCAGTCGCCCTCCCCACCCGCGACGTTGCCCGCCGGAGGGAAGGTGAACCTGGTGGTGGCGCAGGCGCCGAAGGAAGTGGCTGTCCCAGGGGTCGCGGGCAAGACCGAAGTAGCCGCGGCGGCGGAGCTCGAAAAGTCGGGCTTCACGGTCAAGACGGTCACAGAACCGACGAGCGTGGCGGCACAGGTCGGGCACGTCCTGAAGCAGAACCCGTCCGCCGGGGCAAAAGCGCGCAAGGGCGCCACGGTGACGATCTGGATCGGCATGGCGAGCGAAACGACTCCGACTACGCCGACCACCACCACGCCTGCGCCCACTACGCCGACCACCACGGCGCCCGCGGCCACCCCGCCACTCACACCGACCCCAACCCCACCCCAGTGAGCGCAGAGGCGCCACTACGAGTGGCGGTGCTCGCCGGAGGACGCTCGGCCGAGCACGATGTGTCGCTGGCCTCCGGACGCGCCGTGCGAGAGGGTCTGCAGCGGGCTGGGCACGAGGTGCTGTGGGTGCAGATCGAGCGCGACGGCGCGTGGCGTTACGAGGGCGAGCGGCTGAGCGTGTGCCCGGGAGCGGGGCTGCTCGGCGTGGACGTCGTGTTCGGGGCGCTGCACGGTCCGTTCGGGGAGGACGGCACCGTGCAGGGGATGCTCGAGACGCTCGATGTGGCATATGTCGGGGCCGGGGTGGCGGCGTCGGCGTTGTGCATGGACAAGGTGCTGTTCAAGCAGCTGATGGGAGCGGCGGGCGTAGAGCAGGTCGAGTACGTGGGTGTGCGCGAGCGGCGGTGGCGCACGGCGCGAGCGCAGGTGCTCGGAGAGATCGCTGGGCTGGGACTGCCCGTGTTCGTCAAGCCGGCGCACCTTGGCTCCTCGGTCGGCATTGTCAAGGTGCTCGAGACGGAGAAGCTCGGGGAGGCGCTCGAGCAGGCGTTTGAACACGACGCGTTGGTGATCGTCGGAGGCGCTGGGGGAAGGTGTCGGAGGTCGAGTGCGGCGTGCTCGCCCCGGCCTTTGCGAGTGAGCCGGGAGAGATCGTTTTCAAGGGAGATTGGTATGACTACACCGCGAAGTACACGCCCGGCGGCATGGAGCTGAGGTTGCCCGCGCGGATTACCGAGGGCGCGCGAAAGCGGGTGAAGGAGCTCGCGGTAGAGGCATTCGAACACGCCGGCTGCGAGGGCTTGGCACGGGTGGACTTCTTTGTCGACGGCGAAGAAGTGCTGGTGAACGAGCTGAACACGATGCCCGGCTTCACGCCGACGAGCGTGTACGCAAAGCTGATGGGCGCCTCCGGGATTGCCTACCCGGAGCTGTTGGACCAACTCTGCCGGCTGGCGATCGAGCGCCACGAGCGCCAGGCGCCGCTCAACGAAACAGCGTGATTTCGGCGATCGACGCGAACTCCATGCCGGGCGGCAGCTTGGTGATCCAGACGAGGTAGTAGCGGTAGCGCGCTCCGCCCAGGGCGAGCGAGATGTGGGCGCTGTCGTGGACGTCGGGGTCGGTCCCGACCGGGCCGCGCCAGCCGCGCGCGGTCAGCGGGGCCGAGTCGCCATAGGGCAAGGAGAGGTCGATGTGGTTGGCGACATAAGCCTGGATCGCGAAACCGGGGGTGGGCGTCTGGATTTCGATCTGCCTGCCGGCGACGTTGGGAGCCGCGTCCACGTACAGGCCGACGCCGGTGCCGCCGGCCTTCTCGAGCGTGCCGTCGTAGTAGTGCTCGGTGCTCCAGCTGGTGTTCGGGTCGCCGTCGACGGCGTTCTGGTCGTCTTCGCGATTTTCGGGGCCGGTGCCGAACGGGTTGTAGTCGTGGGCCGCCGTCTGCGCGAGTGGAACCGCGGTCAGCCCGGGCTGCGCGGCGACGTCCGGCGTGACGCCGCGGTGCGCGCCGTCGGCGGCGATGATCAGCGCCAGCGCGACGAGCGCCGCGAGCAGCGCAAGTGAGACGATCCAGCGCACGGGATGGCGCATGCGCCAGGGCAGGCGCCGGCGGGTGCGACCGGGCAGCGTGCGCAGCACGGTCGTGACCTCCCCGGTGGCCTGTCCCGTGCGAGAGGCCTCGATCGCGAGCGCCTCCTCGAGATCGGCGACCATGCTTGCGGCGTCGGGATAGCGCAGCGACAGATCCTTGGCGGTCGCGCGATCGACGACCGCGGCGGTCGCGGCGGAGACCTCGGGCCGGGCCAGCTGTACGTCGGGGACGTCCTCGCGCACGTGCTTCATCGCCACGGCGACGGGGCTCTCGCCGGTGAACGGCACGACGCCGGTGAGCATCTCGTAGAAGACGATGCCGAGCGAGTAGAGGTCGGATTGACCCGTTACCGACTGCCCTAGCGCCTGCTCGGGGGAGACGTAGTCGGTCGTGCCGAGCACGCGCCCGTCCATCGTCAGGCCCTCCTCGGTCAGCGTGCGGGCAATCCCGAAGTCGGTGATCTTGGCGCCGCCTTCGACCCCGATCAGAACGTTCTGAGGCTTGACGTCGCGGTGCACGATCAGGCGCTCGTGGGCGGCGCCGAGCGCTCGCGCGAGCTCGATCGCGTAAGCGATCGCACTGGGGATCTCGAGCGGCCCGTCGCGGCGGATCAGCGCCTTGAGCGTCTCGCCTTCGACGTACTCGAGCACGATGTACGGAGTTCCCACGCCCACGATCTCGCCCTCCGTCCCGTCCGGATCGCCGCGCGCGCCATCGGACGATGGCTCCTCGCCCGCGTCGATCACCGTGACGATGTGGGGATGGTTGAGGCGCGCCACCGACCGTGCCTCGCGGCGAAAGCGCTCCAGCTGGGCCGAGTCCGAGGCGATCTCGCGGTGCATCAGCTTGATCGCGACCGGGCGCTCGAGCACCGTGTCGAAAGCGCGATACACCGTCGACATCCCGCCTCGCCCGATCTGGGCGTCGAGGCGGTAGCGTCCACCGAGCAGTGTCCCGAGCGTCGTCATGCGCTCCTATTGTGCGCTGGGCGCAGGCGGCGTGTGCGCGCTGTTGGACAACGAGCGTCGACGACGAATTACCAGCGACGCGAGCAGGCCGCGGTAGAGCGCGTAGGGCAGCAGCGCCGGCGCGGGCTGCGCGCGGCGAGCACGGCGAAGCAACCGGGTTGCCGCGAGCGTCGATAGGAAGGACGCGCCGCCGCCGAGGAGCAGTGCGCTCTCACCGGAGATCGGTGTCCCACCCGCCGCGCGATCGTGGAGCAGGTGCGCCGTCTTGAGCGCGCCGGCGCCGAGGATCACGGGAAGGCCGGTGCGACGAGCGAGCATATGGGAGTCGGAGCGGCTGAATCCGCGCGCTCGCGCCGCGGTGAGCACGGCGCCGCTGCGCGAGACGCCGGGGATCAGCGAGAGGGTTTGGGCCAGGCCGAACAGCAGGCCGTCGAGCGCGCCCGCCTGCTCCAGCGTGCGTGTCCCGTCCGCGATGCGAGCATCGGCGAGCGCCATCGCCAATCCCCCGAGGACCAGGCCGGCGACGATCGGCGAGGGTCCGCTGAGACGGCGTTGGAGCGGCTGCTCAAAGGTGTAGCCGACCACGGCCGGCGGTATGAAAGAGAGTGCGACGAGCAGCGCTTGGCGGGTGGAAAAGTCGGTCGGTGGGGTGGCTGAGCCTGGGAGCCCGGACGCTGGATGATCCGAGCCGCTGCGCCTCGCGCGAGGCGCAGTGAGCCGCTTTAGAGCAGCGCCGAGAGCGGGGTGAGACTCGATCGAGCGCAGATCGACGAGCAGCGCCGCGGCGGTCCCGGCGTGGAGCGCCACCTCGAAGGACTTACGCAGCTCCGGGTCGAGCTCGCCGTAGGGCCAGCCGGCAAGGAACGGGATCAGGATCGTATGGGCCGAGGAGGAGATCGGCAGTAGCTCGGTTGGGCCGTGCGCCAACCCGAGCGTCAGGGCGTGGCGGAGGGAGAGCCGTGCGGAGGGCCCCATTGCGTGTGTCAGGCCGCGTCGGTGGCCGCGTCGGTGTCCTCATCGGCTGGGCCACCACGACGTCTGCGCACGATCGCATAGGCGATCGCGGTCACGGCGAGCACGAGGATCAGGTAGTCGACGTATTGAAAGCCCTTGCGTACGCTGGTCCAGTCGTTCCCGAGCGCGTGCCCGGCGAACGCCAGCGCCACCACCCACGGAATCGAGCCGAGCAGGGAGAGCACGGTGAAGCGCCAGAACGGCATCCGCGCGACGCCTGCGGGCAACGAGACGAACGCGCGGACGAGCGGGACCATGCGCCCAAAGAAGACGACCGGCTCTCCATAGCGCTCGAACCAGCTTTCGGCCCGGCCGATCTGAGCGGGGTGGGGTGGGGATCCATTTTGTCTTCGAGCCGTGACGTTCGAGCAGCTCCAAGCGCCCTCCCCGACCGATCGCGTAGGTGATCCAGGAGCCGACCATCGTGCCGAGTAGCCCGGCGAGGATGATCCCGAGCATCGTCATGTGATGGTGGGAGGCACTCTGGCCGGGGTCGGCAACGGCAAAGCCGGCGAACAGCATCACCACCTCGGAGGGGATCGGGATGCAGGCCGAGCCGATCGCCATCAACGCGAATACGCCAGGCAACCCCGCGTCGCGTACGAAGTGCGAGGTGGTATTGACCAGCGACTCGGAGATCGATGCCAGGACGAGCATGCGCCGGGCAACGATACCGTCGTTTATAGGGCAGGCGGGTGGGCGGGCAGGCTGGTGGAGCGACGGTCGCCCGCACCTGGGCGTTACCGTGCCGCGCAGATGCGCGTTTGGATCGATCTGACGAACAGCCCGCACGTGCTGGTCATGCGGCCGGTGATCGAGCGCCTGGAGCGCGGAGGGCCACGAGGTGGAGGTGACCGCGCGCGACTTCGCCCAGACGCTCGCGCTGTGCGAGCGCTTCGGGATTGCCCACACCGCGATCGGACGCCATCGGGGCGAGCGGTTGAGCGCCAAGGCGACGGGGCTTTCCTCGCGCTCCGCCGGCGCTCGTGCGCTGGGCGCGGCCACGACGCTTCGACATCGCGCTCGGCCATGGCTCCAACGACGTGAGCGTGGCGGCAGCACTGCTGAGGATCCCGAGCGCGACGATGTTCGACTACGAGTGGGCGACCGTGCAGCACAACGTCAACTGCCGCCTGGCGCGTGCGGTGGTGGTGCCGGATGCGATCCCGCTGCAGCGATTGAGGCGATACGGCGCGAAGGGCAAGGTGTGTGCGTACGAGGGCCTGAAGGAGGAGTACTACCTCGCGGACTTCGAGCCCGAGGAGGGCGTGCTCGAGGAGCTGGGTCTAGATCGAGGAAGGCCGATCGTCGTGGTGAGAACGCCGCCGGAGGTGTCGCTTTACCACCGCTTCGAGAACGATCTGTTCGCGCGGGTGCTCGAGCGCCTGAGGCAGGCGGCGCGCGAGGACGGCGTGCAGCCGGTGCTGCTGCCGCGGGTGGAGTCTCAGCGCGCGGAGCTCGTGAACGTGCCGGGCTTCGTCGTGCCGGAGCGCGCGATCGACGCGCAGTCGCTGATCTCCTACGCGGATCTCGTGATCTCCGCGGGAGGGACGATGAATCGCGAGGCGGTCGCGCTCGGGACACCTGTGTACACGACGTTCGAGGGGCGGCTCGGCGCGGTCGACGAGCGACTGATCGAAGAAGGCCGGCTGAGGATGCTGGCGCGCCCGGAGGAGCTCGATCTGGGTAAACGCGCGGCAGGCTCAGCGCCGGTCGATCTCTCGCGGACCCCCGTCGGCGCATCCCCGGCCTCCGCCGATCCGTCGATCGAAGCGCCCACTCCTCTCCCGCCGCGCATGCGCCGCGACCCGAGGGTTCTGGTGGACCTGTTGCTGAGCCCGCTGGGCGACTGAGCAGCCCGTACAATCGTGCCAATGCGCCGACGGATCCGCGCGGCGGCCCTGCCCATACACCGACACTCTCTGCCCCATCTGGCGGTGGACGGGGCGCTGGTCGCGCTCGCGTACTACCTGGCGTTCGAGCTGCGCTTCGAGGACGGTGGAAACGGCAGCTCGCAGCTGCCGCACGACTATCGGCTGCTGCTCGAACGGACGATCTGGTGGGTGTTGGGGGGAAGCCTGCTCGTGCTCGTGCTCGCGCGGGTCTATCAGCGCCGCTGGCGCTACGCCGGCCAGCGGGACTACGAGGCGGTTCTGCGCGCGGTCGTGCTGATCGTCCTGCTGAGCGTCGTCGGCATCGAGCTGGCGCGCCCCGTGCACCGTTACCCGCACGGGATCACCGTGGCCGTGGTGCTGCCGATCGGGGTGGTGGTGCTGTTCGGCCTGCTGTGCATGCTGTTCCTGTGCGGCGTGCGGATGCTCGCACGCGCGATCTACGAGCGTCGCCCGTTGGCCGCCTTCCGCGGGGGACGCAAGGGCGAGCGCAGCGTCCTGATCGTCGGCGCCGGCGACGGCGGGCGTCTGGTGCTGCGCGAGATCGTGCGCAATCGTGGGCTGGGCCTGCAGCCGGTGGGCTTCCTCGACGACGACCCGCGCAAGCGCGGTCTGCGGATCGAAGGGGTGAAGGTACGTGGCAACACCGAAGAGGAGCTGCCCCGTGTGCTCGGCGAGACCGAGCCCGACGAGGTGATCATCGCGATTCCCTCCGCCCCAGGATCCACACGCGCGCGCGTCGTGCGCGAGTGTCGTTTGCGCGGCATCCCGGTGCGGACGCTGCCGACCGTGTTCGAGCTGCTGCAGAGCGGCGGTGCGGGAACGCTCGCGCGGCAGATGCGCGAGGTGCGCGTCGAGGACGTGCTCGGCCGCGAGCCGGTGCTGATGGAGCTGGAGCGGGTGGGCGCCTATCTGGCCGGGGAGACGGTGCTCGTGACGGGCGCCGGTGGCTCGATCGGCTCCGAGCTGTGCCGGCAGATCGCACGGGTGGAGCCGCACAAGATCGTGCTGGTGGACCACGCCGAGGACAACCTGTTCCAGATCCAGCGCGAGCTGCAGGACGAGCGCCACGTGCCGGGCACGATGCTCGTCGCGGTGCTGGCGGATTGCAAGGAAGAGGAGCGCATGCGCGAGGTCTTCACCGAGCACCGGCCAACCGTCGTGTTCCACGCGGCCGCGTACAAGCATGTCGGGCTGATGGAGTCCAACCCCGTGGAGGCGGTGCGCAACAACGCGCTCGCCACGCGCGTCGTGGCGCATGTGGCGGGCCAACTCGACGCGGGGCGGTTCGTGCTCGTCTCGACCGATAAGGCGGTGGCGCCGGCGACCGTGATGGGAGCGTCGAAGGCGCTCGCCGAGTTCGCGCTGGAGGCCGCGTCGGCGCGCTGGCCTGACACTCATTACAACGCGGTGCGCTTCGGCAACGTGCTCGGCTCCTCGGGCAGCGTCGTGCCGATCTTCCGCCGCCAGATCGCGCGCGGCGGCCCGGTGACCGTGACCGACGAGCGGATGACGCGCTACTTCATGACGATCCCCGAGGCTGTACAGCTGATCATCCGTTCTGGATCGCTCGGGGATCGGCAAGGGCGACGGGTCCCGATCTACTCGCGCCGAGGTGTTCGTGCTCGACATGGGTGAGCCGGTACGGATCGTCGAGCTGGCGCGGGCGATGATCGAGCTTTCAGGCCTCGACCCCGACCACGACATCGATATCGAGATCGTCGGGGCGCGCGGCGGAGAGAAGCTGCACGAGCAGCTGTTCAATTCGTATGAGCACTCGACGCCGACGGTCGCCGAGAAGATCCTGCTCGCCGAGCGCGAGCCGCTGGCGGTGGAGACGGTCGAGGCGATGTTCGACGAGATCGGGCTGCTGGTGCTGGAGGGCGATGCGGCGGGACTGGCGGCGAAGGTATCCGAGCTGTCCGCGACACGTGAGCAGTCTGAGGCTCTGCAAGCGCCGGACTCTTCCGGCGTGGAGACGAATGGCGCCGACGGCGAGGGCGAGCGACACGGTGCGCCTGCGCCCCTCATACACTCCCGGGATTCATGACGGCTTTGCCTGTAGCGCTATCGCTTTCGGACACGTTCACGAAGATCGGTGCGGTCGCGGCCTTCGCTGCGCTGGCCGGGATCGCGATCCTTGCGTTGCTCGTCTTCTCGCAGGCGCGCGAGCTCAAGCGCCTGCGCGAGTGGGCCGGCCGCGCGCCGGAGCGCGCGACCGAACTGGAGCAGCGCGTGAGCGCCGGGGCCGCCGCGCGCGTACAGCAGACACCCCCGCCTGTGCCCCCGTGCCGCCCGTGCGCCAGGTGCCACGCACCTCGCCGGTGGTCGCCCGCCCGGTCGCCGCTGCTGCCGCGGCTGGGGCGGTGACGCGTGTGGTAACGAGCCCAACCGCCGCGCCCGGAGAGGGCGCCGCCCAAGCCGTCCCAGGCCAAGCCGTCCCGGCGGCGCCCGGCCAAGTTACCCCTGGTGTTGGTGCTGGAGGCACCCCCGCCGCAGTCCCTGGCCAGGGCACACCCCACCCTCCCACCGGTACGGCGCCCGCAACCGCTCATCAGCCCGTGCCGCCCGCCCAGGGACAGCAGGCCACTCCCTCCGCCCCGAGCCAGGCGACGCCACCCCCCACGACGCCGGATTCCGTCATCCCTGTGGCCGCCGGCATGTTCGCTCCCGCGACGCCCGCGGGTACGGCTCCCGCGAGCGCCCCCGCAACCGGCGCGTCTGAGGCGGGCGCCGGCATGTCTTCCGCACCGCCTCGGGGCGCCACTCCGTCGCCAGGGGCGCCTGGAGCACCGGTGGGTTCGCCGCCGCCGGGCGCTGTGCCGGCTCCAGGGTCGGGCACCCCCGCCACTGCTGCCATGCTCCCCCCGCCACCGCCGCGGCGGCCGCGCGTGTCGGTCCCGCCACCGCGACTCCACGTTCACCGACACCACCTGCGGGCACGGTCTCTCCAGACGCTTCCGCCGCGACCGACGCTCCCGCGCGACCGCCGCTTCCGCCGGAGATGCCTCAGCCGCCGCAGCTCCCCGACGGAGCCCACCCGCCCCTCCGTCACGCCCACCCGCCCCAACCGACCCGCGCCGCGGCAGCGCAGAGGTGGCCGGCGCTGGGGCCGTGGTCGGCACCACTGCCGCAGCTCGACAGGCGGAGCGCTTGAGCGCCGAGTCGCGCGCCCGGCGCACGGATACGAAGGTCCCTCCGTCACGCGCCGGCCGATCCACGGCGCGCCCGACGATCCTGATCGTCGGGGGTGTGATCGCCGTCGTCGTGGTGGCGGTCGTGCTGGTGCTCAGCTCGGGCGGCGGCGGCAAATCGAGCGTGCAGGGTTCGACCGCCGGACAGAGCAGCGGACAGGGCACCGCCACCGCCACGCACCACACCCACCACACGCAGACCAGTCCCAATCACGGCGAAAGCTCCGCCCCGGCGGCGAGCCACGCGTCGACGACGGTGGCGGTATTGAACGGCACGAGCATCAACGGCCTCGCCCACAGCCTGTCGAAAGACCTGCAGCAGAGCGGCTATGTGCAGGCGAACGCGCTGAACGGGACCCCACCGGGATCTCACCCGACCACGATCGTCGAGTACTCGAGCGGCCACCACGCCGAAGCGCAGGGCGTGGCGAGCGCGCTCAGCGTCACCCAGGTGCAGCCGATGGAAACGGCGGTCTCCTCGCTCGCCGGCACGGCGACGGTGGTGGTGATCGCCGGCGAAGACAAGGCCTCGGCGGTCGGCGAAACATCGGGGGCGGGAGGCGGCGGTGCGCAGTGGTCGACGGGCCAGTAATCGCCGTGACCCCAAGCCGAAGGTGAACCCGTGCCGGTAGCCAGCTTCCTCGACCTCCCCGAGCGCTCGCAGAAGCCGCGCGAGCGGGGCCTGACGCACGTGATCGACCGGGGGCTGTCGGTCGCCGAGGTGGACGGTCTGCTGGAGGTGGCTGGCAGCGGCTGTGGACATCGTCAAGCTCGGCTGGGGCACGGCGCTGGTGAGCGCGAACCTGAAGGCAAAGCTGGAGCGCTACGCGGCGCATGGGATTCCGGTCGTGCTGGGGGGCACGCTCACCGAGCTGGCGATCAGGCAGGGCAGGGTCGAGGGGTTGATCGCGTGGTTGAAAGAGCTGGGCCTGCGCCACGTCGAGGTCTCCGACGGCACGATCGCGCTGGATGGCGAGGTCAAGAGCCACCTGATTCGCTCGCTCGTCGCGAACGAGTTCGTCGTGCTGTCGGAGGTCGGCAGCAAGGACGCGGACTTCATCATGGCCCCGTACGTGTGGGTGGAGCAGATCGAACGCGACCTGCAGGCGGGCGCGTGGAAGGTGATCGCCGAGGCGCGCGAGTCGGGCACCGCCGGCATCTACCGCGCCGACGGCGAGGTGCGGACCGGCCTGATCGACGAGATCGTGCACGCGATCGACGCCGACAAGCTGATCTTCGAGGCGCCCCAGCGCGAGCAGCAGGTGTGGCTGCTGAACAAGTTCGGGACGGAGTGCAACCTCGGCAACATCGTGCCCGGCGACGTGCTCTCGCTGGAGACGCTGCGGCTGGGGTTGCGCTCGGACACGGTCGAGCGCTTCGCGCTGGGCGCAGAGGATTGACCAGGACAGACCCACTGGCCCGCGTCGTGTTCGCGGCGCTCGTGCTCGCCTGCTTCGCCGCGTTCATCGTCACGCAGCGCCTCAAGCACACGCCCACGGCGGTGCAGAGCTTCAAGCTGACGCCGATCTTCTCGCCGAATCCGACGGGGCACATCAAAGCAGAGCGGATCTCGTTCAAGCTCGCGAAAGCCGACGAGGTGACCGTGACGATCCTCGACTCCGGCGAAAACGAGATCGCCACGCTCGTGCGCGACGGCCCGGTGACGCGCTACAAACAGTTCTCGCTGCGCTGGAACGGCCGCGAGGGCGAGGCGCACACCTACACGGTGCTCGCAGGCGCCGACGGCACGACGATCGTCGTGCCCGTCAACACCGGCAGGCCCGCGCCCGCGGGCGAATATCGCGTGAAGGTGAGCCTGCGCGAACAGCACCGCTCAGTGCTTTCACCGAGCAGCTTCACGTTGGTGAGGCCATGATCTTTACTGTCATCTGGCGAGCTGTTCGGTCGCATTGCGGTGGTCATCGGTGCTGCTCGCCATGGTGATGCGCCGCCGCCCGGATGCGTTTCCGCTGCTGGCGATATTTGCACTTCCCTTCAGGCTGCCGATCTCCACAGACGGCAGGACAGTCAACCTGTTGATCCCCCTTTATCTGGTCGTGGCCGCGGGGACGCTCACCCACCTCTTGCCGAAGTGGCTCGGGCGCGATAACGGAGAAGTAGAACCTGACGGCGAGCTCGCCCGCAGTGGGGAGGGGAGACCGGCCGGGGGAGGCGGCGGATCATCCAACTGGCTGTCTCCGCGCGGTGTGGAATGGCTGCTGCTCGGCGCCGTCTTGCTGTATGCACTACAGGGAATCTATTCGACAGATCATGCAAAGGCAGCGGAGAACGTCGCATTCTTTTATATCCCGTTCGGTCTGCTGTTCATGTTGCTGCGGGACGTGTGCTGGACGCGCGAGCTGATCCTCAAGTGCCTGGGGGTCGCTGTTGTGCTGGCGGTCGTGTTCGCGGGGGTTGGGTTTGTCGAGTATTACCGCAAGACGCTGTTCCTCAACCCAAAGGTCGTCGCGGCCGATCAGTACGACAATTATTTTCGCGTCAATTCACTGTTCTTCGACCCGAGTATTTACGGAAGGTTTCTGGCGATGGTGATGATCGGGGTCACGACGGTGGTGCTGTGGACCAGTCGCCGGCGCGACGTGCTGATCGGCGCGGGCGTGCTCGCGTGGCTGCTGGCGGGGTTGATCACGAGCTTCTCGCAGTCGAGCATCGCGGCGCTGCTGCTGGGGCTGGCGGTGCTCGCGGCCTACCGATGGGACGTGCTCGCGACCGTGTACGTGACGGGCGCGCTGGTCGCGATCGCGCCCGTGGTCGTGCTGCTGGCGCCGCCGAGCCTGCACTTCGGCCTGAAGGGCACGGGCGGCTCGACCAGCAACGCCACCAGCGGGCGCACGAAGCTGATCGACGGCGGCCTGGAACTGTTCGTCGACAGACCGTTGTACGGGTACGGGGCGGGCTCGTTCGAAACCGAGTACAAGCGCCACGGCAACGCGAGCACGGCGAACGCGACCTCGGCCTCGCACACGATCCCGATCACGGTCGCCGCCGAGCAGGGCGTGATCGGCTTGGCGGTCTACGTCGCGCTGCTGATCGCCGCGTTCGGCGTGCTGTTCAGCGGCGCCGGCAGATCGCCGCCTAGGATTGCGATCGCGGCGTGCTTCGCGGCGCTCGTCCTGCACACCTGGACGTACGCCGACTTCCTCGAGGACCCGATCACGTGGACTTTGCTCGGCATCGGGGTGGCACTCGCCCGCGCGCAGGGAGCAGGGGGGAAGGTAGGTTCTGAGCAGTGCGCGACTACCTGAAGCGCCTCGTCACGACCGGCGCGGCGTATCAGTTCGGGGACATCCTCGCCAAGGGCCTGGCGCTGATCACGCTGCCGCTGTACACGCGCCACGTGAGCCGAAGTCCTACGGCGCCGCCGAATCGCTGCTGACGGCGGTGATCCTGGCGAGCATCGTGCTGCGCGCCGGCGTGGGGGAGGCGTTCATCCGCTTCTATTTCGACGACGAGGACGAGGCAGCGGCGCGACCGCATGACGCGCACCGCGATCGCGGCCGTGGCGTGGACCACGACGCTCGCCTCGCTGGTGGCGGTGGCGTTCGCCGCCGACCTGTCGAAACTGTTGCTCGGCTACGACGACCCGAACTGATCGACTGCGCGATTCTGGGGCTGTGGGCGTTCACGAACCTGGAGATGGTCTACGCGCAACTGCGCGTCGACGAACGCACGCGCACCTACGTGTACGCGTCGGGCGCGAACGTGGTGATGTCGGTCACGTTCACGGTCGCGCTCGTGGTGTTCGCCGGGCAGGGCGCGCGGGGGCTGCTGCTTGGCAACTTCGGCGCCTCGGCGCTGGTCGTGCTCGGGCTGTGGTGTGGTGTTGCGCAGGCGCTTCTCGCTGCGTGTGAACCGAGTCGACCTCCGAGCGATGCTGCGCTTCGGGCTGCCGACGGTGCCGGCGGACGCGAGCGTGTACGCGCTGCAGGTGGCCGATCGCTTCTACCTGCTGCGCTTCTACAGCGCGAGCGCGGCGGGGCTGTACGCGGTCGCGCTGAAGCTCGCGACGGTCGTGTTCGTGGCGGTGCGCGGCTTCCAGTACGCGTGGCCGCCGCTGGCGTACTCGATCGAGAGCGACGAAGAGGCGGCGAAGCTGTACTCGCTCGTGACGACCTACTACGCGCTCGCGACCGGCGTGGTCGTGTGCGGCGTGGCGCTGCTCGGACGCTGGATGGTGCGCCTGCTGGCGGGCCCGGAATTCTTCGGCGCCTACAAAGCGCTGCCGTGGCTGGCGCTCGGCTGGGCGCTGTACGGGCTGTACCTCGTGTTCATCGTGATCGCCGGCCGCGCGCGCGTGACCTCGCGCAACTTCCCCGCCGCCGCCGCCGGGCTGGCGGTGAACGTGGCGCTGCTCGTGCTGCTCGTCCCCCACGGCGGCGCGAACCTCGGCATCGCGGGCGCCGGGCTGGCGCTGTGCGGCGCCTATGCGGTGATGCTCGCGGTCATGTACACGCTCACGAGGAACCTGTTCCGCGTCGGCTTTCAATGGCGGCGGCTGGCCCAGCTGGCGGCGATCCTCACCGCCGTGGCGGTCTCCGGCGAGCTGCTGCTGCCGACGAGCGGTTTCGCCGGGCTGGCGCTGCGCGCGGCGTGGCTCGGCGCTGGTGCCGGCGCTGCTGCTGGGCACGAAATTCTTTGCCCCGCACGAGTGGGACCAGGCGCGCGCGCTCGTGACCGACGGCCGCCGCGCGTGGCCGACTTCCGGCACGGGGGGGGCGAGGTCGAGGAGTACGCCGAGGACCCTTTGAAAGATCTCTGATGTTGCGGACGCCTGCGCGGGTGTCGAGCCGATCCCGTAAGGCTCAAGCAGGACACCGAGTGAGCCGATTACGCCAGGGAGATGCCAGAGCTGTCCGTCAAGCCCGCACGCCCACCCGGTAGCCATGAGCGCGAGCGTCGTGCCGAGGCGCTGCGCCTACATCGCTCCGATAAACGCGCCCAAAAGATGGCGAGTGCCGGCGAGCTGGCCTATCTGCGCGCGCAACTGCGCGTCGCCGGGCGCCTCACGGCGAGGCTGGCGGCGATGCGCGACGTCGACGACATGGTCAGCCTGGTGGTCGACGAGCTGCACAGCACGTTCGCGTTCTACCTAGCCGCGATTCAGAGACTGGATGACGATGGCTTGCTGCGCCTGGTCGCCGGCAGGGGCCCGCTCGCGGATGTGATGACGGAGTTCCTGCTCGTCGAGCAGCCGGTCAGCGAGGGCGTCAACGGGCGGGTGGCGCGCACGGGCACCACCGCGCTCGTGCTGGACACGCGCGCAAGACGGCGACTACATCGCGCGCGACCCGCAGACGGACCCGCGCTCGGAGCTGAGCGTGGCGATCGTCGTCGACGGCCGCGTGTGGGGTGTGCTGAACATCGAGGCCGTCGAGCCGGAGGCGTTCCACGAGGCCGACGCGGTACTCGTCGAGACGATCGTCGCCAGCCTCGGTTGCGCCGTGCACCGCGCGGAGCTGATCGACAACCTCGAGAGCGCCTTCACGACAACACTGGCGGCGCTGACGAGCACGGTCGAGGCGAAGGACGACTACACCTCCGCCCACGGCGAGGATGTGGCGGGGATGGCCGAGCGCGTCGCGCTGAGAATGGGGCTCGCCGGCACCGAGGTCCGCGACGTGCGCTATGCCGCGATGCTGCACGACATCGGCAAGATCGCGGTGCCGAGCGAGATCCTGCTGAAGCCCGGGCCGCTGAACGACGAGGAGTGGGTGATCATGCGCAGCCACGCCGCGGTCGGCGGCGAGCTGGTGAGCCGGATCGACGCCTTCGCGCACCTCGCGCCGGCCGTACGCGCCAGCCACGAGCGCTGGGACGGCGGCGGCTATCCGGACGGCCTGGCGGGCGAGGAGATCCCGCTCGCGGCCAGGATCATCGCGGCCTGCGACACCTACGACGCGATCATCACCGATCGCCCATACCGCCCGGGGCGCACCTCGGGAGAGGCGCTCGCAGAGCTCGCGCGCGTCGCGGGCACGCAGCTCGACGAGCGCGCCGTGCGGCGCTCGGGCTGGAGCTCGCGGAGGGGTAGAGCGCCTACGAGGGCGTCCGAGCGCCGGTTGTACTCCGCGGCGGCCTCGCGCAGGCCCCTCCCCGCGGGCGGGATGCAGCGTCGCGGTCACGTGCCGCCAGTAGCGCCGCGGCGAGTGTCCGGGAAGCACGAGCGCGGCGAGTGCGCGCAGCGCGTAGGTCCAGGCGGTCAGCCAGCGCACCGCACGCGCGGCGGCGGGGAGTGGTGCTTGCGCATGTAGAGGTCGCGATTGCGCGACATTTCCACGATCCGCCGCTCGGGGACCGCGTCGGTCGAGAGCTGCTCGTGATGGATCGCGACGCGCCGCCGGCACGTAGACGCTGTGCCAGCCGCGATCGCGCAGCCGCCGAGCGAAGTCGACCTCGTCGGAGTAGACGAAGAAGTCCGGGTCGAGGTAGCCGACCTGCGCGGCGGCGCTGCACCGCGACGAGCAGCGCGGCGGACTGGCACCAGTCGACTTCGCGGGTCTGATCGCCCTTGCTCTGCACGGTGAAGAGGCGGTGCAGGAACAGCGCTCCCGGCGAAGGCCGTCGCGACCGTGGGGAAGCGCCCACGCGGACGGCTGGCCGCTCCCATCGGGGCGTCGCAGTGCCGCGCCCCGCGCAGGCGCGCGTCGGGACGTTCCTGGAGCGCCTCGTAAAGGGCGAGCGTCGCACCCGGGCAGCAGCTCGGAGTCCTCGTTCAGGAGCAGCGCGTAGCGCCCGCGCGCGCGGCGCAGCAGCTCGGAGTCGTTGAGCGCCTTGCCGCGGCGTTCGGGGAGCGCGATCACCTCGTCCACCGCCGGGTGCGCCCGCGCGGCCTCGGCCGAGCCGTCGCGCGAGCCGTTGTCGAGCACGAGCACCTCGGTCGCGAACGGCAGGTTCTTCCGCTCGCGCGCGATCGCGTCCAGCCCGCGCAGCAGCAGCTCCCGCTGGGAGGTGTTCACGACGCAGTACGTCAGCTCGATCTCGCGCCTTCGCCGGCCCGGTATCGCGGACCTCTGCCGTCTCGGGCTCGCGGTCCACTGACAGGTTTGCTCCGGTGGGCTCGTCGCGCGTCATCCGAGCATTGTCTCCGCAGGCGCGCCTATTGTCCTTGCGGTGCGCGTCCACGTCGTCGATCCCTCGGCCTACACACCTCCGTATGACCACGCGCTGTGCCGCGCGCTGGCGTCGGCGGGGCGGAGGTCGAGCTGTTCACGAGCCGCTTCGCCTACGGCCCCGTGGCGCTCGGCTGAGGGGTATCGGCGGCGTGAGCTGTTCTATCGCTCAGCGCGCTTCGCTCCGGAGCTCGCCGACGCGCACAACGGTCGCCAAGCTCGCCGAGCACGTCCCGGACATGCTCGCCTACCGTCGCGCCGCGCGGACGGCGGATGTCGTGCATTTCCAATGGCTTCCGGTTCAGCACGTCGACGGTCACCTGCTCCCCAAGCGCCGTTCGGCGTCCGGCGGGCGGCGGCCCCTCGTGCTCACCGCCCACGACGTCCTCCCGCGCGAGCCCCGCCCAGGGCAGCTCTCGGCGCAGCGGCGCCTGTACGAGCGCTTCGACGCGGTGGTCGTCCACTCCGAGCACGGCCGCGAACGTCTCACCGGCGAGCTTGGGATCGCGTCGGATCGGGTCCACGTGATTCCCCACGGCGTGTTCGCGCACCTCGCCGACGCCCCGCTCGCAGGGGTGGGCGGGCTCCGTTTCAGACCGAGCAGCCCGGTCGTGCTCTGCTTCGGGCTGATGCGTCCGTATAAGGGGATCGATGTGTTGCTCGACGCATGGCGCGGGATCGACGACGCCGAGCTGTGGATCGCCGGGATGCCCAGAATGGACATCTCTCACCTGCGCGCCATCGCCCCACCCAACGTCCGGTTTGTGCCCCGCTTCATCACCGATTCGGAGCTGCCCGCCTACTTCCAGCGTGCCGACCTGGTCGTGTTGCCATACCGCGAGATCGACCAGTCGGGCGTCGCTGTTTACGGCGCTCGCGTTTGGCAAGCCGCTGCTGCTGAGCGACGTCGGCGGGTTTCCCGAGGTCGCCGCCACGGGCGCGGCGCGCACGGTCCCCGCCGGCGACTCCGCCGCGTTGCGCGGGGCGCTGCAGGAGCTGCTCGGCGACCCAGCCGCCCTGGCGGCGATGGCCTCCCGGGCACGGGAGGCGGCGGAGGGAGAGTACGCGTGGGGCACGATCGCCGCCAGCGCACGACTCGATCGCTGCTCGATGCTTGATCGCTCTCTCGGCGCAGGCGACCTAGGTCTCGGTAGGCTCGTCCTTGCGATCCTCTTCTGGCTGTCGGCGCGCTGATCGTGTGGACCCAGCTCGGCTATGCCCTGGCGCTCGCTGTTCTGCGCTCGGTTCGCCCGCCCCAACCGCCGGGATCATCCGTCTGCCCCGCTCCCGCCCCTGTCCTCTGATCGTCGCCGCACACGACGAGCAGTCGGTGATCGCCGCGAAGGTCGAGAACGCGCTGGCGCTCGACTACCCGCGCGAGCTGCTGGAGCTGATCGTGGCGTGCGACGGGTGCTCGGATGCGACGGCGGAGCGGGCCAGGGAGGCCGGCGCCGACGTCGTGCTGGAGCTGCCCCGCGGCGGCAAGATCTGCGCGCAGGACGCCGCCGTGCGCAGGCGCGCGGGAGAGATCGTCGCGTTCTCCGACGCGAACGCGCTGTGGGAGCCTGCCGCCGCTCGCTCGCTCGTCGGCGCCTTCGCGGATCCACACGTGGGTTATGCCTGCGGCCAGGTGCGCTTCGTGCAAGCCGCGCCCGCGGCGAGGCCGCCACCAACCAGGAGGGCCTGTACTGGCGCTACGAGATGTCCGTTCGTTCATTACGAGTCGCGCCTGCGCTCGATCACCGCCGGCAACGGCGCGATCTACGCCACACGGCGAGAGGCCTACCTGAGGTCGACCCGATCATGGGCCACGATTTGTCGTTCCCGTTCAACATGGTCAAGCGCGGCTGGCGGGCCGTGTATGTTTCGTCCGCACGCGCCGAGGAGAAGATGGTGCCCTCGATCGAGGGGGAGTTCGCGCGCAAGCGGCGGATGATGAGCCACACTTGGCCGATCGTCTTTCGCGGTGGCCTGCTCTCCCCGCGCGGCTACGGTCTCGGCTACGGCCTGATGATCTTCTCCCACCGAATCCTGCGCTACGCCACCCCGGCCCTCCACGCGATCGCCCTGGTCGCGAACCTGCTGCTCGTGATCGAAGGAGCCGGCGTGCTCTACGGGATCACATTCGCACTGCAGCTCGCGCTGCTCGTCGCCGCCGGCCTCGGAGGCGTGGTGCGTGCGCGCCCGCTGCTGCTCGCGCGCTATTACGTGCTCACCACCACCTCGCTCGTGGCCGGCCTGTGGGATTGGTTGCGGCACGGGACAGAGGCATCATGGGATGCGGCCGAGGGGACGCGCTGAGATGATCCGCCGCACGGTCGACATCGTGATCTCCGCCTCCGTGCTCCTGCTCGCCTCCCCGTTGCTCGCCCTCGCAGCGATCGCGATCCGCCTCGAGTCCGCCGGGCATCCGATCTATCGCCAGCGCCGCGCTGGGCTGGACGGGACGGCCGTTTGACGTGTTGAAGCTGCGCACGATGGTCGACGGTGCCGAGCACATCGGCGCCGGGCTGGCGCTCAACGCGAACGATTCGCGCATCACCCGCGTCGGGGCATTCCTGCGCCGGACCTCGCTCGACGAGCTTCCCAACCTGCTCAACGTGCTGCGCGGCGAGATGTCGCTGATCGGTCCGCGCCCGACGCTGCCGGTGCAGGTCGAGCAGTACACCGCCCGGCAGCGTGGTCGGCTGCTGGTCAAGCCGGGCATCACCGGCTGGGCGCAGGTCAACGGCCGCACGTCGTTGCCGTGGAGCGAGCGGATCGAGCTCGACCTGTACTACATCGCCAACCGCTCGCTGCTGCTCGACCTGAGGATTCTCTGGCGCACGGTCGCGATCGTGCTCGGCGGCTCCGGCATGTACAAGGGCCACGCCGGTGGCTGGGAGGGCGAGCTGTGAGTCGCCCCGCCGGCGTTCAGCCAGCCGAGCCTCCGAGCGGCTCCCCCGCCGTGCTGCTGACGGGCGCGGGCAAGCGCTTCGACATCGTCTCGTGCTTTGCGGCGCTCACCAAGACGATCGCCGCCGAGCCCATCGCCGCTCGCGCCCGCCCAGTATGCCGCCCATGTGCGCGTCGCCGTGCCGAGGATCGATGATCCCGGATACGTGCCCGCGCTGGTGGCGCTTTGCGCTGAGCACGACGTCGGCGCGGTGCTGCCACTTATGGATCTCGACATCGAGGTGCTCGCCCGCGCTCACGCCGAAGGGCTGTTGCCCGCGCTGGTGCCCGCCCCGGAGATCGCCCGCGCGACCTTCGACAAGTACGAGACCCATCTCTTGCTCGAGCGCCTTGGCCTGCCCTCCCCGCCGACGGTTCTGCCCGGGCAGGATCTGGACACGCTGCACTATCCCGTGATGGTCAAGCCGCGCCGCGGCTCGGGTTCGCGCTCGATCCACCTCGCCCACGATCCGGCGCAGGCACGCTTCTTCATCGACTACGTGCAGAACGGGCCGATCGCCGCGACGCGCCCAAAGAGCGTGCCGGCGCCTGAGCCCGTGATGGTCCAACGTGCGATCGGAGGCGACGAGCTCTCGATCGACTGCCTGGGCGATCTCGACGGTCGCTGCCTGAACGCGATTCCGCGCACGATGCTCGAGTCGCGCGGAGGCGAGTCGATCAAGGGCCAGGTGATCCACGACGAGGAGCTGATCGAGCTCGGGCGCGGCGCGTCGTGGAGGCGCCTGCACGTTCGCGGGCCGGCGACGATCCAGGTGTTCCGCGATCCTGAGATCGGCGTGGGCATCACCGACGTCAACATGCGCTTTGGCGGTGCCTTTCCCGCGCCCGTCTACGCCGCTCTGCCCGGTCGCACCTATCCGGAGCTGATCGTGCGCATGGCCGCCGGCGAGCACGTGGAGCCGCACGTCGGCGAGTTCCGCGCCGGCACCACGTTCACGCGCTATTACTGGCAGCTGGAGCTCGACGAGCAGCTGCGACCGACCGGCCGCGAGATCGTCCCCGGCGGCCCAACCGCGCCAAGGTGAGTGACGCTGGAGCTAGAATCAACCGTCTGTGGACACATTGCTCGCCGATCCGCCGGCTGCTCGCAAACCCCGAGCAGCCGTCTCCCGAGGCGCCAGACGCCTCGCCGCCCCCCGGCACTTCGCCGGAGTCGCCCGATTCGACGCAAGCCGCTCCGGGGCCGACCTGCGCGAAATGCGGTGCCCCGATGGAGTCCTGCCAGGACTGGTGTCTGCAGTGCGGCGCCGGTGCGCCCGGAAGTCTCGATGCGGGCGGTCCGAGCTGGCGTTCGGCCGCGGCGATCCTCACCGCCACGGCAGTCCTCGTGCTCGGCGCGGCCGCGGCCGCGTATGCCGCGCTGAACAAGGCAGGCGCCCCCAAACCCCACCCGACGATCGTCGCGGTCGCCCCGACGACGACCCCCGCTGCTGTGACTCCCACGCCCACGACGCCGGTAACGCCCACGCCGAGCACGCCGGGAGGGGTAACGCCCACGCCGAAAGCCCCCGGGTTGCCCGCCACCAACCCGCTGGCCCCCACAGGCACCGCCAGCCCGCCGAAAATCCCGCTCACGACGCCCACTCCGAAATCCACAAGCACGAGCACCACCCCGCGAAGGACAACGGCGCCCGACGAGCACCACCCCCTCGAGCGGCAATGAAACCGGCGGTGGTGCCGCCACAGAACCGGCCCCCACCGCGATCGTGCTCGACCCCGATGCGGCCTCGACCTACAACCCCTACAACTATCCGGCGAGCGGATTCGGCGACCCGAGTCTCGCGATCGACGGCGACACCTCGACCGAATGGACCGCCCCTCAACCCGGCCGTGGCCCCGAAGATGGCGGAGGGGCTCGCGATCGATCTGAAGAGCGCTCAGCGGGTGTCGGCGGTCGAGCTGGTCACATCCACTCCCGGGATGAGCATTCAGATCTACGGCGCGAGCAGCCAAACCGTGCCCACCTCGATCACCGACCCCGCGTGGGTTCAGCTGAGCCCCTACCTGATCGTGAAGAAGCGCCACGAGCGCATCAAACTGAAGGACTCCACGAAAGCGTTTCGCTTCATCACGCTATGGATCAGCAAGGCCCCCGCCGGCGTCGGTGGGAACCCCCTCGGAACCCGGACACGTGAGCGTGAACGAACTCGAACTGTTCCCCGCGAAGTAGCTGTTCAGCCCGCGCGCTTTGCGGGGCGTTTCGGCGGGCGCGCGTTTTGCCGTGCCGGGCGTTTTGCGCCGGCCGTTTAGCCGCGCGGCGTTTAGCGACCGCTTGCGGCGAACCCCAGACCTCGTCGAGGAACGCGGCGATCTCGTCCGTCAGCCGCTCGGGCTGCACGCGCAGCTCCACGAGCGAGTCGGCTTCCAGCAGGCGACCGTTCGGCAGCTCTTTCGCGAGCATGCCGGCGTCGGAGAAGGGGTGTACGGGATCGCGGTGATGCCCGAGCATGAGCGCGGGCGTCTGGAAGGTGTGTCGCTCGCTGCGGTGCGGGGCGATGCGCCCGAAGAACAGGCCCTGGATCACCGCGCCGCTGGGGCCGGGGTCTTGGCGCACGAGATCGAGCACGACGTTGCCGTAGTGGGGCAGCAGTCCCCGCGGCACCGCGCGCGTGCCCTGCGCGAGCAGCTTCATCAGCGGCTCGCCGAACGTCAGCGCGACCAGCAGCGGGGTGAATGTCAGCGCGCTTGCGAGCAGTCCGTTGTCCAGCACCGGCATCTCGATCACCATCCCGCGCAAGCGCTCCGGCGCCGTCGAGGCGATCTCCAGCGCCGTGTTGGCGCCCAACGAGGTGCCCATCACGACCGCCTGCTCGATTCCCAGATGGTCCATCAACCCAACCACCTGCTCGCCGAAGATGCTCATCGAATAGCGCCACATGTCGCGCGGGCGATCGGATTCGCCGTGGCCGAGCAGGTCGATCGTGATCACGCGGTTCCCGCGCGCCGCGAGATCTTCGGCGAGCGGGCGGTGCATCTCCTGCGAGAGCAGCAGCCCATGGACGAGGATCATCGGCCTGCTCGCCGCCGGCGCGCTCTTCGCGGTTCGCCCGCGCGCGCCCCTCGGGTGATCGCCGCCGGGCCGCCGCCGTATTCGGTGTAGGCGATGCGGTGGCTTCTGAAAGCGGAAGGATGGCATCGGGCTTCTACTTTATCTCCCCCGCGCCCGGGTGGTCACCCACACGGCCGGGCCTACGGCGAGCTCGACGGTCGTGTGTCCGGAAGTGCAGTTCTGCGGGGCGCTGGAGAAGAGATCTCGGCACGATGCCCCCAGGTACACCCGAGCCCGGGCGGTTCCGTGGATCGCCCGGGCTCGGTGGTATCCCTCCCCGTCCCTCTCCGGTGGTCTTCTGCCGGATGGTTTGCAGGTAACCGTCCGGACGGACGACCTCCTCTATAAACCCGCGAGCTACAGCGAAAGATGCGCTGTCTCGCGAAAACGAGCCTGACCCGCTCAGCGCTGCGTTAGACCCTGTCGTGACGCGCGCTAGGTTTGGATGAGACTTTCATCCGTCGGCACCTCGCCGGGCACATCGCCAGCACACCAGGAGGAGATTCATGGCCAAGCAGCCCCGTATCCTCGCCGGACAGACCGCCGCGATCACCGGCGGCGCGCGCGGCATCGGCCGTGTAATCGCGCAGGCGTGTCTGCGCCAGGGCATGAGGGTGGCGATCGGCGACGTCGACCTGCGGGCGGCTCAGCAGACTGCGGCAGAGATCGGAGGCCCCGCCCACCGCGAGCACGGTCGCGCTGGGACTCGACGTGACCGAGCGCGAGTCGTTCTCGAGGTTCTTGGATGGGGCCGAGGAGCAGCTCGGCCCGCTCGACATGCTGGTCAACAACGCCGGCATCATGCCGCTCGGTCGGTTCGTCGACGAGGACGACCTGACGGCGCGGCGCATCATCGACATCAACCTCCTCGGGGTGATCATCGGCATGAAGCTCGCGCTCGCGCGGATGGTCCCGCGCGATCGCGGGCACGTCGTCAACATCGCCTCGCAGGCCGGCAAGTTCGGCTTGCCCGGCGGCGCCACCTACTGCGCCAGCAAGCACGCGGTGGTCGGCCTTAGCCGAGGCGGTGCGCGGGGAACTGCGCCTGATGGGGGCGCACATCGATCTGAGCTACGTGATGCCCGTACGTCGTCAACACCGAGCTCGGTGGCGGCCTGGCCGAGCCGCGCGGCCTGCGCAAGCTCGAGCCCCAGAGGTGGCCGACGCGATCGTGGAGGCCCTCCAGCGCGGGACCGTCGAAGTGTGCGTGCCCAAGGCTGCCAAGCGCACCTATCAGCTGCGGCGCACTGCTGCCGCGCTCGTCGCGGAGGGCCTGGGCCGCGCGATCAAGGCCGACCGCGTGCTGTCCGATGTCGAGCACGGCGCGCCGCGAGTACGAGCTGCGCGCCGCGCAGTCCGAGCCGGGGTTGCCGCCGGCGCCCGAGCAGGCGCAGATCCCCGAGCGCGCGGCTCAGTAGCGCTCAGCTCTGGACGAGCCACTCCGCGATCAGTTGCCCGATCAGCGGTCCCTGGTCCTCCTGCAGGAAGTGCTGGCGTTCTCGATCACACGCGGCGGTGGCGCGCCGAACTTTTCCGCCATGCGCTCGCCGGCCTTCAGCGGGATGATCGGGTCGGAGTCGGCCCACAGGAACAGCTTCGGGCGGTGGTCGGCTTCCAGCGCGTCCTGCACACGCTGGCCTATCGCTGCACCTGGATCATCCGGTGAGCGGGGCATCATCAGCGGGAACGCGCGCGCGCCGGCCTTGGAGGCGGGGCTGGGGTAGGGCGCCTCGTACGCGCCGGCGACCTCGTCGCCCGGGTCGACCTTGCAGGCACGCCGCACGAGCATGCCGACGGGCAGGTCCTCGGTGCGCTGCTACGAAGTCGTGGAAGGCGAGCCAGGCGTCGCTCATCCGCTGGCGTCCGGTGAACAGGCCGGTGTCGAGGATCACCATGCGATCGATCAGCTGCGCGTGCTCGACCGCCATGTTCAGCCCGATCCCTCCGCCCCAGTCGTGCACCACGACGGTTGCGCCGCGCAGGTCGAGGTCCTCCAGCAGCGTGGCCGTCATCGCGCAGTGGCGCTCGAAGGAGTACCAGCCGATGTCGATCGGCTTGTCCGAGCGGCCGAAGCCGGCCAGGTCGGGGACGATGCAGCGGAAGCCGGCGTCGCGCACGGGCGGGATCACCTTGCGCCACAGAAACGACCACGTGGGCTCGCCGTGGAGGAAGATCACGGGCGCGCCGTCGCCCTCGTCGAGGTGTGCCAGGCGCAGACCCTCCACCTCGCGGTAGTGGGGTTCGAACGGGAAGTCGGGCAATCCCTGAAGCACCTCGTCCGGGGTGCGCACCGCGTCGGTCATTGACAACGAGCCTATTCGAGCGCCGTCGTGTCGATCGCCGGCCTTCGCGTGAACCGTCTCTCCGCCCACGACTCTAGACTCCCGAGCCCTACACCAGGCCACAAGAGAGGCTCGCGAGAGAGGAACGATCTTCATGGATGTCCTTGCCAGACTGGACCAAGCCCGCGCTGAATGCAGCGTGCTGGAGCACCCGTTTTACGAGCGCTGGAGCGCGGGCGAGCTTGAGCGCCGCGGAGCTGGCCTGCTACGCGGGCGAGTACCGCCACGCGGTGGTGGCGCTGGCGGCGGCCTGCGGCGGCGGCCTCGCAGGCGGCGGCCGCGAAGGCTGGACCGAAGCACGCGAGCGGGCTGGGCGCTCACGCCGCGGAGGAGACGGCGCACGTCGAGCTGTGGGACGACTTCGCCCGGGCAGCTGGAGCATCCGCGCCGGCGGACGGCAACGACGCTGGACGCGAGACGCAGGCATGCGTGCGGGCGTGGACGGCGGGAGAGGATCTGCTCGAGCACCTGGCGGTGCTGTACGCGATCGAGGCGGGCCAGCCGGAGATCTCGACGACGAAGCTCGACGGCCTGACGCAAGCACTATGGCTACAGCGAGGAAGGCCCGGCGCTTGAGTACTTCAAGGTTCACGAGCTGCGCGACGTGGAGCACGCCCGCGCCGCCGGAGCGCTGATCGAAGAGCTGCTCGCCGAGCACGACGACGCCGAGGCGCAGGCCGACAGGATGCTCGCGCGGGCACGCGAGGCGTTGTCGGGGAACTGGCGCCTGCTCGACGGGGTTGCAGGGCGCCGTCCGCGTAAGCGAGGCGTTCGTGGTGCGGTCCGCAGTCAGGACGCGCCGGGCTCAGCCGGACAGGGACAGCCGCCAGGCGAACAGGACGGCGGCGACCGACGTCGCGAGGTTCAGGCTGGAGACCCCCGGGCGCATCGGGATGCTGACCCGCGCGTCGGCGCGGCGCGCTCAGCTCCTCGCTGAGGCCGTAGCGCTCGGTGCCGAACGCGAGCACCGCCCGCGGTGGCAGCGCGGCGGGGGCCAGCGGCTCGCCCTCGGGATCGATCGCGAGCAGCGGTCGACCGAGCTGCGCTGGGATTTCCTGCAGTCGCGCGACGGGCAGCGCGTAGTGCAGCCCGGCGGCGCCGCGCAGCGCGTCGGGATGCCAGGGGTCGTGGCTGCCCGTGGTGAGCACGCCGGCGGCGTCGGCCGCGGCGGCGACGCGCACACAGGCGCCCATGTTGCCGAGGTCGCGCGGGTCCTCGAGCAGGATCACCGGCGCCCCGCGCGAGTCGGCGAGCACCGCGGCGGGATCGACCGAGCGCCGCTCGGCCAGCGCGATCACGCCCGTGGGCGGTGGCAGCGGGGCGAGCTGGGCAAAGATGGACGGCTCCACCGGTTGCGCGAGCGCGCGCAGGCGCGCACTCAGATCGGGAGCGAGCGCCTCGCAAGCGCTCCAGCGGCGCATCGTTGGAGACGACGACCTCCAGCAGCGGAGCGTCGAAGCGCAGCGCGTGCTTGAGCGCATGAAACCCTTCGAGCACCGCCAGCGTCGGGGTCTCGCCTCGCTCGGCGAAAGCGCGGGATCAGCGATCCGCTGGCCACGTCTAAACCCTACCTCGGTGCATCGGGTATCGGCTCGTGTCGAAAGCGATTCTGCACCTTCGATGTCCGTCCGCGCTGTTCGTCCTCACCTGCCCCGAGGTCTGCAGACCGATTAGCCGCGTTGTAACCGTTCATCCCGTGGGCTCCTGCTCCCGGGGGAGTCGCCGCGGAGCAGATGAAGACGCCCGGAATGCCGGTGCTGTAGGGGTCGAGCGCCAGTCGCGGGCGGATCACGGTTTGCCACGGCGTGTTCGCGCCGGTGATGATGTCGCCGCCGAAGTAGTTCGCGTTGTCGCGCTCGATCTCCGCCGTCGTGCGCACGGCTTTACCGACGACCCGCTCGCGCAGGCCCGGCGCGAAGCGTTCGATCTGGTCGAGCAGCGCCTCCGTCGCGTCGCCCGTATAGCCGCTCGGCACATGCGCGTAGGCCCACACCGGGTGGACGTCGTCCTGCGCGCGCGTCGGGTCGGCGAGCGACTGTTGGCAGACGAGCACGAACGGGCGCTCCGGCATCAGGCCGCGGTTGACGAGCCGCTCCCCCGCGACGATCTCCGCGAACGACCCGGCCAGCATGCACCGTGCCCGCCTTGCGTGCTGCCTGGCTCGTCCACGGCACGCCGCCCGCGACGGCGAGGTCGACCTTGAATGCGCCCGGGCCGTGTTTGTAACGACGGTACGCCCGTCGCGACGCGCCCCGGTAACCGCGCACCTGCGATCTCGGCGACCGCGCCGGGCGCGAGGTCGAGCACGACAGCGTCGGCCTCCGGAAGCTCTGCCAGCGAGCTCACCCGCCGGCCGGTCTCGATCCGCCCGCCGTGCTCCTTCCACGACTGCGGCCAGAGCGTCGCTGATCGCGCGCGAGCCGCCGCGCGCGACCGGCCAGCCGTAGGCATGCCCGGCGCAGATCAGCGCCATCCCCACCGACGAGGTCATCGGCTGCGTCAGCGGCCTGAACGCGTGCGCGGCACAGCCGCCCCACAGCGCCCGCGCCTGCTCGGTCCTGAACTTGCGCGCGAGCAGGGTCGCCGGCGTCGCCGCCGGGAGTCCGAAGCGCGCAAGGCGCAGCGGATGCCGTGGCACGTGCAGGATCGGTCGCATGATGTCCTCGCTCAGCCCCCCAAAGCCCCGCGCGGGGGCCCCGAAGATGCGTTCCCACGTGCGGCCGTCCTCGCCGAGTCCTCGCGCCGTGTCCTCGATGCAGCGCAACACCACGCCGGCGCTGCCGCCGTCGAGCGGGTGCGCGAGATCGACCTCGGGCCAGCACCACTGAAGTCCATGCCGCTCCAGGCCGAGCCCGCTCAGCGACGGCGCGCCGACCGCCATCACGTGCACGGCGGAGCAGTCGTCGTGCAGCAGGCCCGGCAGGGTCAGTTCGCTGGTCGTGGTGCCACCGCCGATCCGCTCCTGCGCCTCCAGCACCGTCACTCGCACGCCCGCGCGCGCGAGCAGCGCGGCGCACACCAGCCCGTTCGGGCCGGCCCCGACGACGATCGCCTCGCTCACCTGGGGATCACCCGGGGACCCGGGAGCGTACCAGCGGCCGATGGGACACGAGCCGAGGGTCCTCAGACAGGTATTCGGTCATTGGGCGATGACCGTGTTGAGGTGGATCCCCGTGCCGATGACCTCGACCGGGAACGCGCCGCTCTCGCCGAGCCACGGCTGGCGCTTCACCATGTCCGCCACCTTGACGTAGCCCTCCTCGATCAGACCCTCCGCCGCGTCGTGGATGCGGTAGTGCTGGCGTTGAACATGGGCGGGTTGTGACTCGATCATCACGACGCGCAGCTCGCCCGGCGCAAAGGCGCATCGCTCCTGCACCGCCTCGAGCAGCTGCTCGTCGTGGAAGTGGCCATCGCCGAAGTTGTACCCGAGCACCACCCCCGCGACCACCTCGCCCTCACGCACGTCATAGGACTCGATGTCCTCGACGGCGCGTGGCAGCAGGCCGTTGAGGGCGCGACCGTGCGCGTGCATCGAGCGGAACGCGAGGCCCTTGTACATCAACAGTTCGGTCGTGTCGCGATCGTAGAATTTCAGCAGCTGCTCGACGGCGATCGGCGCCGCCTTCACGATCGAGCGGTCGAGCTTCGCCTCGGCGCCTGACTCCTTCGCAAACAGCCATTGGCTCGTCGCCCAGTTGCCGGCGTAGTAGCGCATCGAGGGCAGGAACGAGATCAGATCGGGGCGGAAGTTTCCGAGCACCGGGATCCCCACGCAGGTGACGGCCAGGATCGCGATCAGCAGCGGATCGCTCAGCGTCGACAGCGGCACCCCGCCGTAGTGGCCGAACAGAAAGAGAATCCCGAAGATCATGAACACGTTCCACTCCAAAGGCACCCCCAGAGGAAACGTCGAGAAGATGTGCACGTGGAAGATCACCATCCCGACAACGGCGATCGTCAGAAGGGCTCCGCTCGGCGACACGAGCAGCAGCAACGGCAGCGTGAACTCGATCAGCGTGCCCAGGTGCGCGTCCAGTGCGCCGAGCGAGGAGGGCAGTAGGTCCTCGGGATGTTTGCGCCAGAGTCGGCGCTTGAACGAGCGCGAGCGGTTCCACGGCGTGTTGCTGATCATCACTGTGACGACGAACGGGAAGTGCCGGTTCAGCTTCGAGGACGCCGCGCCCCACCAGATGCAGACGAACACGATCTGCGCGCCGACGATCATGTTGGAGAGGGGAAACAGGAACAGGATCGCGAGGTTCCCGTACACCTCCGCGCGGGCGGCGAGAAACGGAACCTTGTCGCGCAACCCGAGCACGATTCCAAACGCCAACAGCACACCTACCGCGATCGGGTCGAGCCGCCCGGCCGCTGCGCCGGCGGCCGGGCTGGTGTCGGCGAGGAGCAGGTAGATGGCCGCGGCGAGCAGCCCTGCGTACAGCGCCACGTCGATCGGTGTGCGCATGGTTCCGCGCGTCAGCGGCACCCGCTCCGGCCACGGCGGCAGGCGCGTCGTCCCGGGGCGCAGCCAGTAGAGCAAGCCGCCGAACATCGGCGAGAAGCGCAGCGTCAGCGGCATCGATCCCGCGCCGAGGCCGAGGACCTCCCACAACATCGTCCAGACGACGGCCTTCTCGAAGACGATCTCCTCCGTCCACCAGCTGCCCAGATTCCCGAGCCCGCCGAGCCCTCGAGTCGTCGCGGAGATCACCAGCAGCCCGCCGCCCGCGTAGATCAAGAGCTTGACGATGTACAGCAGGTAGACGAAATAGGGCGTGCCAAACCCGTTCACCGCCCAGTCCTGCGCGAGCGGTTCGATCCGCTCCAAGTGGCTCAGCCGCTTCCACTCCTCCAGCTCGACCGGCGGTGGCGCCGGAGCGATGAATCCCATTCGCTTCCCCCCTTCTCCTCGTGGCCGTCAGCGTCAGCTACGCGGCAGATCCAACTGGCTGGGCGCAGTGAGACCGTTCTCGACCGGTTGCGTCGCCGGGTCGGCTACGCGCGGGATCGAAACCCGCGGCGCGGATTCATCCGGTGTCGGATCGCGCGTGGTCGCGTCGAGCGCCTCTCGCGCGGCTTGCAGTGCGGCATCCAAGCGCTCGCTCTCGGGCCCGTCAGCGACAGTGGCTCGTCGGTTCTGGGTCGCGCTCATCAGCGGCTGGAGCACATCGATCGGAAGTGGGAAGACGATCGTGGAGCTCTGGTTGCCGCTGACCTCGATCAGCGTCTGCAGGTAACGCAGCTGGATCGTCACCGGATTACGGCTGATCACGTCGGCCGCGTCGTTCAACCGGGCGGCAGCCTGGAATTCGCCCTCGGCGTTGATGATCTTCGCGCGGCGCTCGCGCTCGGCCTCGGCCTGGCGGGCCATCGCGTGCTGCATCCGTTCCGGGATCTCCACGTCCTTGATCTCGACCGCGGTCACCTTCACTCCCCACGGCTCGGTCTGATCGTCGATGATGTGCTGCAGGTGCTCGTTCAGCCGCTCGCGCTCGGACAGCAGGGCGTCGAGCTCGGCCTTGCCCAGCACCGACCGCAACGTCGTCTGGGCGATCTGTGAGGTGGCGGCCTGCACGTTCTCGATCTCGACGACCGATTTCCTGGAGTCGATGATCCGGTAGTAGGCCACCGCGGTGACGCGCGCGGGCACATTGTCGCGCGTGATCAGCTCCTGCGCCGGAATTTCCAGCGTGACCGTCCGCAGGCTCACGCGCACCATGCGATCGATCCCGGGCCGCAGGAAGATCATGCCCGGTCCGCGTTGGCTGGTCACGCGGCCGAGACGAAATACGACACCGCGCTCGTACTCGCGAAGCACGCGCACGGACGCAGCCGCGTAGACGACCACGCTCGCCGCGAGGAAGGCGATCAGGAGCAGGACGGCCTCGATCATCCGATCAGCTCCCACTCCTCCGCGCGGCGCACCGACAGCGTCAGCCCGTTCACGCGTTCCACGACGACCGACTCGCCCTCGTGAAACGCTTCCTCGTCGTCTTGGAGCCATTCGTGCCGTGCGCGCCACAGTGCGCCGTCGATAAACACCTGACCCGCGGACTCGCTCCAGCGACGAACCACCCCGACACGTCCGCACAGCGCCTCCGCGCCGGCCTGGATCCGTGTCCCGCGCGAGCGGGACGCGGAGCGGGTCACCATCAGCGCCCATCCGCACGCGACCGCCCCCAACGCAATCCCAACGGGGATCGCGAGCACGGCATCGCCTCCGAGCGCGGTGATCGCGACGATCGCACCGGCAACCAGGGCAACGGACCCGGCGACACCGAGAGCCCCGCTGGGCGCGTGCGCCTCGGCGACCACGAACGCGGTGCCTACAAGCAGGAGCACTAGGCCGAGTAGGGTCATCTGAAGATCCTCTGATCATCATACGCCGCGTGTGGCGAATCGGATGAGGGTCCGACGGATGTAACAACCGGAGTGGGCATCTTTGGCCGGCGGACCATATGGATGTGCCCTCCCCGGCGGGACGATGGCCCCGGCATGGCGCTCGAGCCCCTATCGGCGGAGGAAATGGCTGAAACGCCGACGCTGTTCGCCAGTTTCATGGGCTATGTGGACACAAAATACAAGACGCTCGGCGAGCTGCGTGCGATCTATCTGAAGCGCAGCAAGGCGCTCCACGCGGCCGAGGACCGAGCGGACGACCTGCGCATTGACCGTTTCATCGACGACATGGCGAGCAATCGGTGGAGCTCAAATGTGGTCGTGCGGATCGGTGGGTTCGACGGCACCTTGCTCGTAATCGACGGAATCCATCGCGGCATTGCGTACCTGGCGTGCATCGAGAAAGGGATCAGTCCCGACAGGCTTCCAGCGCTGCATGTCGACTGCTGAAGGGCGCTTTCCTTACTCTCGGACTTGTCTCAGTGGAGCCAACCGGGATCGAACCGGTGACCTCCTGCTTGCAAAGCAGGCGCTCTCCCAGCTGAGCTATGGCCCCGAGCAAACGCGAGTTTAGAGGAGTAAACCCACATCTCCGAGCAGACACCACGACCAACAACGACCAACAACGACCCTACCCGTCGAAGTCGAAGTCCCGTGGCCCCTGCTGCTCAAACCACAGACGCTCCTGCTCGGGCGTATCGCGCAGGAACTCCGGGGTCTCTTCCAGCACGTCCTCGACCGGCTCCACATCCTCCTCCGGTCCCCCTGCAGCCCAGCGGAGTCGACCTGGTCCGCGCGATCCTCGGCTTCGTGTTGCTCGCCGAGCACGGCGCGCATGTCCAGCTCTGCCGTCTCCTGGCCGACGCTCGCGAAGTCCGGGGCCCTGGCGGGGGGAGTGCCCGCCCCGTCGCCGTCTCCGGATGTGTCATACCCGGAGTGGGCTCTCTCATCGCCGTCGGCGTCGTCTCCCGTAGTCTGCTCGCCCTCGTCGCCCGGGCCGAGTGCTCCGTCCTGCTCGGCGGTCTCCCCGTGGCCGCTGCCGTCCTCGAACGCCTGCTCCTCGTCCTCGCCCTCCCGCACCACCGGCCCCAGCGCGTCCTGCTCCTGGCGCGCGAGCTCTGACGGGTCGGCGCCGCGCAGGCGCTTGAGCTCCATGTGTTCGCGGATGGCGTCGTCGAGCAATCCCATAGCGCCGCCAAACGATACTGCGCCTCGCAAAGCGCGCCCGGCGACTACACTTCTGAGCGATCGCGCTGTCCCCACGGCGCGAGCGCGCGGGGCTATAGCTCAGTTGGGAGAGCGCCTGGATCGCACCCAGGAGGTCGGGGGTTCGAGTCCCCCTAGCTCCATCAGCTGACGATCGCCAGCGCGAACCCGTCGTACCCCTTGCTGCCGACCATCTGGATAGCGGTCGCATCGACCCCGCGCTCGGCGGCGAGCAACTCGAAGAAGCGCCGTATGCCCTTGATGTTCTCATCCCCCAGCGCCGGGTCGTAGGCGTCGGGGTCGACGATCCGCCCGTCGCGCACGACGTTGTCGACGACGATCAGCGTGCCGGGACGAGACAGCTTCAGCGACCACTCGAAGTAGCCGGGGTTGTTCTTCTTGTCGGCGTCGATGAAGATCAAGTCGAACGGCCCCGCTCCCTCGCTGACGAGCTGCGGCAGCGTCTGCAGCGCCGGCCCGACCCGCAGCTCGACGGAGTCCATGAGCTCGGCGCGCGCGATGTTCGCCCGCGCTAGATCCGCGTATGCGGCGTTGGCCTCCAGCGTGACCATACGCCCGCCTGCCGGCAGCGCCCGCGCCAGCCAGATCGTGCTGTAGCCGCCGAGCGTCCCCAGCTCGAGAATTGCCCGCGCCCCTTGTACCCGCGCCAGCAGCCCCAGCAGCTTGCCCTGGTTCGGCGTGACCGCGATCGGCGGCAGCCCCGCAGCGGCGCTGTCCGCAAGCGCCGCGTCCAGCGCCGCGTCCGCGGGCACGAGCAGGTCGGTGATGTAGTCGTCGACCGCCGTCCAGCGGTCCTGAGATGTGGGCTCTTCGGGGGGCGTGTCGGGCATCGGGTAAGGCTAGCCGACGCCTTCAGGCGCGGCCGGACGAAGCGATCGTCGTTCGGCGTCTATGACGGCGGTGTGACCATCGTCGAGCCCGGCGAGTCCTCGGTCTCGCGCTCGCGGCCGAGGACACGTAAGAGCTCCTCGTAGGGACCGACGAGGTAGGCCTGGTCGCCGGCGGCAAAGCGCGTGTCGCGGCGCGGGGGGTGCTCCAGCGCGCCGCCCGAGTCGGCGGGCACGATCGCCACCACGCGGATTCGCGCCGACAGCTCGCGCATCGCCAGCCCCACGAGGCCGCCGTCTTTACGGACTGTGAGCCGCGCTACGAGGAACGGCTGGTTGCGGACGTAAAAGGTCGCGAGCACCTCCAATCCGAGCACCGCGCCGACGAACCAGGGGGCAGCCAGCGCCGAGGTCGACCAGACGTGGTGGAACTTGAAGGTCTTCTCCAGGCGGTGTCCGAGCGCGCGGTCGAACACGCGCAGCACGACCGGCACCTCCGTCCAGCGCTCGCCGAGCGAGTCGCGCACGGCGAGACCGGTCTCGAGGTTGACGAGGTCGTCGCTCGTCAGGATCGCGACGGCGCCCGCGTCGGCGATGTTGACCGAGCGCAGTGTCTGGCCGAGCGTCGCGTCGCCGTGCATGATCGGGACGCCGAGCGAGCGCGCGTGCTGGACATAGCGGTTGCGCTCGTCGTACTCGATCACGACCACGTCGCGGCCGAGCGCCCGTAGCCCTTCGAGCACGCGCAGGCCGACGGCACCGAGACCGACTAGCACCACGTGGCCCTCCATCCCGCGGATGCTCCCCTGCCCGAGCGACTGCTCGATCCGGCGGCTGACGAGCACGTTCGTGAGCAGCGCGAAGATCGTCGTCACGAGCGTCGTCCCCGCGACGATCAGAAGGATGCCAAAGGCCTCGAGCCAGGCCGGCTGGCTCGCGAAGGAGAAGTCGCCGAAGCCAACGGTCGCGACGGTCTCCACCGTGAAGTACATGGCGTCCTCGACCGACAGATGGTGGGGAACGGTCGTTTGGTGATATCCGAGCGCCAGCACCACGGTGGAGACGATCAGCAGCAGCAGGCCGAGCAGGAGCGTGATGATCAGCGCGCGATCGGCCTCCTCGGCGAGCGTGCGCGAGATGCGGCGGGCGACTCGGCGTGGCGAGTGGTTGTTGTGCGTCTGTCTGGATGCCTTCGCCTGGGCCAAACCTGCGCCCCCGAGTTCCTCGGGCTTGCCCAGCACCGTTACGCGGTCGCCAACGCCCACCTCGTGATCGCGGCCCGGGCAGATCACGAGCTCGCCTTCCACTGTGATGATGCCGACTGGGGCGAGGTCGCCAAACAGAGTCCGCAGCGTCCCGGTCTCTGACACTGCGACCTCGGCGGCGACGAACAACTCCTCGCCGAGCATCACGTCGTAGCTCGTGCGTCCCATGCAGGCGTCCACCACAGAGGGCGCGAACAGCCCGGCGACGTCCAGTGCGCTGCCGGCGCCGGTGGCGTCTTCCACCGCGCGTCCGACGGTCGGGTTGTCGAGATGGACGACGACCGAGATGTCCTCGCGCATGTCGCGCACCATCAGCGCCGTCTCCACGTTGCGCAGGTCGCTCGCCTGCGTGCACACCACCGCGCGCGCCCCGGCCAGGCCGGCCGCGCGCAGCTGCACCACGGGATCGCCATCGCTCTTCATGTGCGGGGCGCCCCAGCTCTCCACGAGCGCCGCCATCCGCGCGGAGGGGTCGTCGTCGAGCACCACCACCTGCACCTCCGCGACCCGCAGCTGCTCGACGGTGCGCAGTCCGACGCCCTCCAGGCCGCACACGATCACATGGCCCGTCCAGTGCTCGTAGCTGCCGGGCGCTGGGGCGCCGTGCGGCTCGGAGTCGCCGCCGGGCGCGCCTGCCTGCGCCGCGCCGGACGCCGATGCGCCATCGGGAATATGTGTCGTCGAAGGTTCCGTCTGTCCCCGTTCGCTGACCCCCCCACGCCATATTCGGTTTGTTTGTGCAGCGGGACTCTACCCGAGTACATGAGCCGATCGCACCGAGATCGAATCGTCTGTGCGCCCTCTGCCGGGAGTCCCCAGCCGCAGGCGCCGCTGAGCTGGGGAGCTCGGACGGGAGTGTCCGAGATCGGCCGGTCCTATGAATAATCTGGTAGCGATGACGTACACGACCGCCCAGGCCAGAGAGCAGCTGCTGCAGCGCGTTGCCCAGGCGATCGATGAGATCGCCTTCGCCCTCGCCTCGCTGGGCGAGGCCTACGAGCAGCTCGACGAACAGAGCGCCGACCGGCTGGAGCAGGAGCTGTTCAGGCCCGTGCAGCTGGCCTACGGACGTGCGCAGCGCACATACAACGAGTTCGCCGCACGTCACGACCTCCCGCGCCAAAAGTTCGGCCCGGCGCCTTCAGGCGCTCCCTCGCACGGTGTAAAGGGCTTCCTCGACAGCGCGATGGATGGTCTCGCCAGGGCGGATGGCGCGCTCGCGACGCTCCAGGATTCGATGCTGCCGATTGAGGTCGGCGACCCCGAGCTGCGTGCCGGCCTGGAGGAGGTGCGCACGCTCCTCGGCGAGGTTCCGGGCCGAGCCCGTCAGTTCGTGCGCCTGCTGGGGCGTTAGCGTGCGACCTCTCACCCCGCGCCTCGCCGCGACCGTGGCGGCCGCGTGCTTAGATACCCGCAGCGCGCGCCCGTAGCTCAGTGGTCAACGGTTCTCTTCGGGGAGCCAAAGAGCAGCGGTCTTTCAAGCCGCAGGCCGCGGGTTCGATTCCCGCCGGGCGCATTTTTCAGCCGAGCGACTCAAGCGGGCAGCAGCGAGCCCGCTGTGGCCGCGGGCGTCGTGTCGAGGGCGAGGAGCGCCCTATCCAACTGCCCTGCGGGCCGCGCGACCCTTACGTCGGGCCACGGCCGGCCTGGGCGTCCGGTATAGAAGCCCTGCGCGAGCGGTACGCCGAGCTCGCCGAGTACCCGTAGCTCGGCGCTGTGCTCGATGCCCTCGGCCACCAGCAGGCTGCCGACCTGCTTGGAGTAGCCGACGAGCGCTCCAACCAGCGCGGCGCGGTCGGAGTCGTGGTCGATGCCGCTGATCAGCGAGCGATCGAGCTTCAGATAGCTGGGGTGCACGGTTGTGATCTGGCGCAGACCTGAGTAGCCGGCTCCCATGTCGTCGACTGCCAAGCGCGCGCCGCGCTCCTGCAGCGGGGCGATCACCGTCCGTAGCTCCCTGTCGCTCTGCACGAGCGTCTCCTCGGTGATCTCGACGATCAACCCCTGCAGGTCACGCTGCTCGTCGAGCATCTGCAGGGTCAGCGGATCGAGCAGCACGGGCGCCGAGAGGTTGACCGACAGGTTCACGCCCGCGGGGCGCTCTCCAAACAACTCGAGCGCCGCGCGCAGGCAGGCGCGCTCCAGTGCATCGCGTTCGCCGAGCGTGGTGGCCATCGAGAACCAGTGCAGCGGACCTTCGGTGCTCCCGGCAAAGCGGGCGAGCGCCTCGTAGGCGTGCACCGACCCCGTATGCACGTCGACGATCGGCTGCACCGCCATCGCCAGGCCATCCCCCGCGATGAAGCGAGCTAGCGCCTCTTCAGCGAGCGTTTTCTCCTGCGCGCTCAGTGTTCCTCCCGGCTGTCCCTGCATGCGCTCGCCGGCCGCGTCGCCGCGCTTGGCCACGCGTGAGGCTATGTCCCCGGCCAGCAGCAGCGTCTCGGCGTTGTCGGCGTCGTGGCGGGCTTGTCGAAGCAGGTGGTTGAGCTCGCGCGTGAGTCGCCCACTCGTCAACAGTAGCCCCAGTGAGGCCAAGCACAGCGCTACGTGTTCGGCGCTCAATTGACCCTGCAGGATCACCGGTAGCGCCAGCGCGGCGAGTACGACCGTGCGACCGATCCAGTGCACGCGCCCGCCTCGCGCCATCACGCCGCTGCCGATCGCCGCCAGCCAGAGCAGGCTCAGCGCCGTCACCCGCTGGTCCTGCAGGCCGATGATCAGAATTGCCGCTGCCCCCGCAAGCGACTCCTCGATTCTCAGCCAGCGCATCCGGGGCGCCCACAGATGCACCATTGCGGTCAGCGTGATCGTGAGGAAGCCGGCGATTCCAAACGCCGGATGGACCAGCAAGCCCGGCTGGACGAGGATCAGCGTGATGCCCGCCAGCCCGACGGTTGCGCGCGTGATAGCCGCGGTCCGGCGTGCCCGCAGGATGTGGTCGTCGCTCTCGATCGCAACCGTGCCTTCGAGCAGGGCCATGGCGAGGATCTCGGTTCCTTCTTATTTTTACTTTATGAAGAGGGAAATCCTTGGACCGGTGGCAGCCCAGTTTGAATATGAGGAATCAAAGTCCCGATATGAGGAACTCGAGCCAATTGATATGTGACGAAGGCTTGGGCTATCGATCGATGTCTAAACTCGCTGCTGGAGCACCGAGTGGCTCTCGGCGAGCCGATCGGCCCCGGTGGCATGTGTGGCGAGGGCATCGATCAACCTCGGCCAGAGCACGCGCGGCAGGTCGTGGCCCATGCCCTCGATCATCATCAACTCCGCGTCTGGAATCGCGCGCGCCGTCGCTCTGCCCCCCGAGGGTGAGACCAGCGGATCGACGCCGCCGTGGATCACGAGCGTCGGCGCGGTGATGCGCCCCAGCTCCGCGGTGCGATCGCCGGAGGCGATGATCGCGGCGAGCTGACGTCCGGCGCCGGTGCGGTCGAGCTCGCGGTCGAAGGACAGCGCTGCGATCCGGCGCGTGCCGTCAATGTCCTGGGGGATGCCACGGGAGCCGACCTTGGCGAACAGGCGCGCGGCATGCTCGATGAATGCCTCGCGCTCGCGGGGAGCTTTACGCAGGAAGATCGGGTAGCTCGAGAGCGCCGGCCGCCCGACCCAGCGGCCGCCCGTGCTGGACATCATCGACACCAGCGAGCGCACCCGCGTAGGGTGTCGCGCCGCGATGCTCTGCGCGATCATCCCGCCCATCGAGGCGCCGATCACGTGCGCCTGAGCGATTTCCAGCTCGTCCAGCAGGCCCACTGTGTCCTGGGCCATATCCGCGAGCGTGTAGCGCGCGGGAACCGAGTAGCGCAGCAGCTGGTGCAGCGACGGCGGCGGACCCTGCAGATGGGTGGAGCGTCCGATGTCGCGGTTATCGAAGCGGATCACACAAAGCCCGCGTGCGGCGAGCGCTTCGCAGAAATCCTCCTGCCAGGCGACCATCTGGGCGCCCAGGCCCATGATCAGCAGCGCCGTCGGATCGGAGGTGTCGCCGAAGGTCTCGTAGCAGAGGGTGATCCCACCGCCCACGTCGCAGAAGAACTCGGGCACAACCATCGATCCTAGCGATGCGAGAGGCTCTGATGGCACGGGAGGTCGACAGGCGAAGCCCGGTGTTGCGGCGTCATGACTTTCCTGCCCGCCGGCGCCGCGCGGCGCTAGGATCGAGTCGGTGGAGCAGCCCGAGATCAGCAAGCTGTCGATCGACACGATTCGCGGTCTCGCGATGGACGCCGTGCAGAAGGCCAACGCGGGCCACCCCGGCACCGCGATGGCGCTCGCGCCGCTGGCGTACACGATCTTCAAGCGCTTCCTCCACGCCGACCCGGCCGCGACGGACTGGCCCGACCGCGATCGCTTCGTGCTGAGCTCCGGTCACGCGTGCATGCTGCAGTACTCGCTGCTGCATCTCACCGGCTACGAGCTGAGCATCGAGGATCTGAAGCAGTTTCGCCAGTGGGGCTCGCGCACGCCGGGCCATCCCGAGCGCGGGCACACACCCGGGATCGAGGTTACGACCGGCCCGCTTGGACAGGGCTTCGCGAACGCCGTCGGCATGGCGATCGCCGAGCGCTTTCTCGCCGAGCGCTTCAACCGTCCGGGGCAGAAGATCGTCGATCACCACACGTATGTGATCTGCTCCGACGGGGACCTGATGGAGGGCATCAGCCAGGAGGCCGCCTCGATCGCCGGGCACTTCGGGCTCGGCAAGCTCGTCGTCTGCTACGACGACAACCGCATCACGATCGACGGCTCGACGACGATCAGCTTCGACGGCGAGAACCACACCGCGCGTATGGAAGCCGACGGCTGGCACGTGCAGCGGGTCGAGGACTCCGAGGATCTCGACGCGCTCGAGGCGGCGCTGGCGGCGGGGCGCGACGAAGCCGAGCGCCCCTCGTTCATCGCGATCCGCTCGCACATCGCCTACCCGGCGCCGCACGCGGTCGATACCGCCGCCTCGCACGGGTCGGCGCTGGGCGAGGAGGAGGTGCGCGCGACGAAGGAGGTGATGGGCTTCGATCCCGACAAGCACTTCTGGGTGGACGAGCGCGTGTACGAGCACATGGGCCTGCGCGACTCCGGCGCAAAGGCGCGCGGCGAGTGGCAGGAGCGTTTCGAGGCCTGGCGGAATGCCTCCCCCGAGCTGGCCGCTGACTGGGACCTCGCCTGGGCGGGGCGCCTGCGCGACGGCTGGCTCCAGACGCTGCCGAGCTTTGAAGCCGGCGAGAAGCTCGCCACCCGCGCGGCCGGGCAGCAGGCGATGGCGGCCTTCAACGCATACGCCCCGACGATGATCGGCGGCGCGGCGGACTTGGTTGAGTCGACGAAGACCCTGTTCGAGGGCGCCGGTGAGTTCTCGAAGGTCCATGCCGGGCGCAACGTGCCGTTCGGCATCCGCGAGCACGCGATGGGAGCGATCGTCAATGGCGCCGCCGCCCACGGCGGGGTCGTGAAGCCGTACGGCGCGACGTTCCTGATGTTCTCCGACTACATGCGCGGTGCGGTGCGGCTGTCGGCGTTGATGGGACTGCCGGTGGTTTGGGTCTGGACACACGATTCGGTCGGTCTCGGCGAGGACGGGCCGACGCACCAGCCGATCGAGCACTACGCGTCGCTGCGTGCGATCCCCGAGCTGTGGGTGATCCGTCCGGGCGATGCGAACGAGACCAGCCAGGCGTGGCGCGTGGCGCTCGAACGCGAGGACGGCCCGGTGGCGCTGCTGCTCTCACGCCAGGGTGTCGAGACGCTCGACCGCGCCGAGCTCGGGGGCGCGGAGGAGCTCGAGCGCGGCGGGTACGTGCTGTGGGATTCATCCGGCACCACCGGGCCCACCGATCGAGAGGGGGGCGGTTCCTCGGTCGCGCCCGAGCTGATCCTGATCTCGACCGGCGCCGAGGTGCCGCCGACGCTCGCGGCCGCACGGAAGCTGGCTGAGGAGACGCAAGCGAGCGTGCGCGTGGTCTCGATGCCCTGCATCGAGCTGTTCGAAGCCCAGACGCAGGAGTACCGCGACGGCGTGCTCCCTCCCGCCACGACGGCCCGGCTGGCGGTGGAGCCGGGCGCGAGCATGAGCTGGTGGAAGTGGGTCGGCACGGATGGAGACGTGCTCGGGCTCGACCGCTTCGGCGCCTCGGCGCCGGGGACGAAGGTGCTCGAGGAGCTCGGCTTCAGCGTCGAGAACATCGCCGCGCGCGCCGCCGCGCTGCTGGAGCGAAAGGGCTGATCTGCTGATGGGACTCTCACCCCTCGGTCACCTCTCCGCGCTCGGCCAGAGCGTGTGGATCGACTTCCTCTCGCGCGAATCGATCCGCGAGGGTCACCTGCAGAAGCTGATCGACGAGGACTCCGTGGTCGGAGCCGACATCGAACCCGACGATCTTCCAGAAGGCGATGACGGCAGGGAACGCCTATGACGAGCAACTGCGCAAAGAGGCCGGGCGGGGTAGCAACGCTACGGAGACGTTCTGGGCGCTGGCCGGGCGCGACGTCGCAGACGCCTGCGACCTGTTCCGCCCGGTCTGGGACGGGGGCGCCGGCCGCGACGGGTACGTCTCGCTGGAGGTCGACCCGGGCCTCGCCTACGACACGCTCGCGACCTACCGCGAAGCGATTCGAATACACAAGGCCGTCGACCGACCGAACCTGATGGTGAAGATCCCCGCGACCAAGCCGGGGCTGGCCGCGATCGAGGACGTGATCGCGCAGGGGCACTCGATCAACGTGACGCTGATCTTCTCGCTGCAACGATACGCGGATGTCGCCGAGTCCTACACGCGCGGGATCGAGCGGCTGATCGCCGCAGGCGGCGACCCGAGCAAGGTGGCATCGGTGGCGAGCTTCTTTGTCTCGAGGATCGACACCGAGGCCGACAGGCGGCTGGATGAGATCGGCGGGCACGACGAGCTCAAGGGCAAGCTCGCGATCGCGAACGCGAAGCTCGCCTACCAGCACTTCAAGCGCGCGTTCGCGGGCCCGCGCTGGGAGTACCTCGATGGCAAGGGCGCCACGCCGCAGCGGGTGCTGTGGGCGAGCACCTCGACGAAGAACCCGAACTATCGCGACACGATCTACGTCGAGGAGCTGATCGGGGCCGACACAGTGAACACGATGCCCGAGGAGACTATCCGCGACTTCCAGGACCACGGCAAGCCGGCGCCCCGTCTGGAGTTGGGGCTCGCCGAAGCACGCCGGCTGCTCGATCAGCTTGCCGCTGCCGGCGTCGACTACGACGATCTGACGGACACGCTCGAGCGCGAGGGCGTCGAGAAATTCTCCGCTTCGTTCGATGAGCTGCGGCAGGCGCTCGGCGAGAAGCAGGCCGCGCTTACCTAGGCTCAGGTGTAGGGAATCGGGATCAGCACGCGGATCCGCAGCGCTCCCGTGGGGAACGCGCGGGCGTCGAGCGTGAACACGCGGAAGGTGTGACCGCGATAGTGATAGGTGCCGCTTGCCGGGACGGATGAGAACCCGCCCACCCCGGGGCCGAGGCTGTTCTTCACCAGTTCTGGATGGGTGGTGGGATTCATGTACATGAGCACGTTGAGACCGACCAGGCGCCTGGCGAGGCGCAGGTAGCCTTCGTCGTCCTGGATTGAGAGCACGAGCTCCCCGATCCGCTTGCCGTGCAGGCGCAGCGGCGCGCTTACGGGCGCGAGCACGTACGGGCCACCGACGTCGGCGAGCAGGTGTCCGCCGGCGCTCACGCGCAGGCGTACGATGTGGCTGTGGTCGTAGACTAGGCCGACGACGGCCTTGCGGGCGGCGACGGGGTTGCGTTCCGCGACCGCCTGCAGCAGGGCGCTGTTCTGCTGAGCGTTGTGGACCTGGGTCAGCGCATGCGGACCGCCCTCGCCGGCATAGATCAGCGCCGCCACGCGACCGAGCGTGTTGACGAGCGTGTCCTGGGTGCTCGCCCCGCAGATGCGCGCGGTCGAGCTAACAGACCTCAGGAGGTAGACGCGCAGCGAGCCGGAGGGGTAGACCGAGCCGGGAAACGAGGCGTATTGAAAGACGGTCCCGTGCTCGGTCAGCGTGCCGGCCGGCGGCAGCGTGCCGGCCGGCATCGCAAACGAGCCGGCGATGCTGTGGTTGCCCTCACGCAGGGCGACATCGCCCTCGACGACGCCCTTCAGCTCCGAGAGGAAGCCGCGATCCGCCCACACGCTCGTCACGAAGCTTGCGATCGGGACACCCGTGGCGCTGAGGATCGAACCGTGCAGCGGTGCGAGCGCGCCTTCGGAGCCGAGGTCGGCGAGGGTCTGGGTGCCGCGGATAACCGTAAGGCTGGTCAGATGTCCGCTCGCGAGCAGTGCCTGTGCGGCCGTACGCGTGGCCCCGGCGTCGCCATTTTCGACAGCTTCGCGCAACGCGCGTGACCCCTTGATCAGGCGCATCGCGATTTCGGTGCGTTCACTGGAGACGCCCTCGTCGTACACGTGTTGCGTCACTTGGTTGAGCGCTTCGAGCACGGTCGGGCCACAGGCGCCGGAACTCCCGCTGGGCAGGGGATCGACGCTCGCATGAGCGGGTGAGCCTCTCCGAGACTGGAACACATAGCCGGCGGCGAGCGCAAAAACGAGCAACGCAAGCACCGCCACGCGCTTGGCGTTTAGGTATGTGACGACACGCGAGATCACCCAAGCACATCCTAAGGCTGGACGGCTGCTGGCAGGCCATACTCGATGAGGTGTCCACCGCTCTGATCACCGGCGCCTCGACGGGCATCGGCCGTGCGACGGCGCTGCGGCTGGCGGCGTCTGACTGGACTGTGCTCGCCGGGGTACGCAAGACCGCGGACGGCGAGGCACTGCGAACCGGGGGGGTGAGCGGGTGATTCCGCTGCAGCTCGACGTGACTGACTCTGCGCAGATCGAGCAGGCCGCTGAGCGGGTGGGCGAGTCGCGCCCGGCGGGTCAACGCACTGGTCAACAACGCCGGCAGCGCCGTCGGCGGGCCGTTGGAGCTGATCTCCATGAACGATCTTCGCCGCCAGTTCGACGTGAACTTCTTCGGGCACGTCGCCGTGACTCAGGCGCTGATTCCGGCGCTGCGTCGCGCGCGCGGGAGAATCGTGCTGATCTCCTCCGTCGGCGGATGCTCACCATCGCCATACTGCGCCCTATCACGCCTCCAAGCACGCGCTGGAGGCGGCGGCAACTCGCTGCGCGTGGAGCTGCCCGCTCTCACATCCAGGTGGCGCTGATCGAGCCGGGGTCGGTCGCGACGCCGATCTGGGACAAGAATCGCGGCCAGGGCGACGAGCTTCAGCGTCCCCGCGGAGTTCGCGAGCAGTACGGCCACGTGCCGGCGGCGATGGCCAAGGCGCTTCACAACACCGCCCGCCGCGGCATCCCACCCGAGCGGGTGGCGCAGACGATCGAGCGAGCGCTGACCGCCAGGCGGATGCGAGCGCGTTATCTCATCGGCCGCGACGCGCACGCGATGGGGTGGGCAAGTCGCATGCTCCCGGACCTTCTGTTTGATCGCCTGCTGCGCAGGGCGGTGGGGGTTTGAGCGCGGCCCAGCCGACGGTCGCCGAGGACGAAGGCCTGGACCGCGGCTCAGCCTCTGGGCAGCGCCCGCATTTAGGCGGGCGGCGGATACACCGCCAGCCAAGCGAACAGGCTGGTGGTGGCAGCCTGCGTCTGCAGGCTTCCCGGCAGGTCGTAGGCCGTGGGCAGCATTTCGCCGTTCCAGGCCAGCAGGTAGAGCCCTTCGTTGTTCAGTGCGTGCGCCTGGGCCTCGCGGGCGTTCTCGGCGGCGAGCGCGTACAGAGCGGGGTCGTGGTCAAATGAGTACAGCGCGAGCATCCACTGCAGATAGATCGCGTCGTACTGCGGGGCGAAGTCGAGGATCTGACCAAAGCGGCGAAGCGTTGTGCTCAGCA